>NZ_JBVKAV010000015.1:65341-268074 GCF_055639295.1 Streptomyces sp. NPDC107528 | reverse complement strand
CCTTCGCGCCGGAACTGACCGGCTCCAGCGACCCGTTCACGGTCCACACCCGCTGGATCGAGACCGAGTTCGTCAACGAGATCAAGCCCTTCGCCGCCCCCGCAGACGCGGAGGCGGACGAGGAAACCGGCCGCGAGACGGTCGTGGTGGAGGTCGGCGGCAAGCGCCTGGAGGTCTCCCTCCCGTCCTCGCTCGGCATGAGCCTGGCCCGCACCGGCCTGGCCGCCGGGGCCAAGCCCAAGCGCCGCGCGGCCAAGAAGTCCGGCCCCGCCGCCTCCGGCGACACCCTCGCCTCCCCGATGCAGGGCACCATCGTCAAGGTCGCCGTCGAGGAAGGCCAGGAGGTCAAGGAAGGCGACCTCATCGTCGTACTCGAAGCGATGAAGATGGAACAGCCGCTCAACGCCCACAGGTCCGGCACCATCAAGGGCCTGTCGGCCGAGGTCGGCGCGTCGCTCACGTCCGGCGCGCCCATCTGCGAGATCAAGGACTGACACACCCGGCTCAAGCCTTACGGCATCCGAGGCGCCCGGCGGACTGGAACGCACAGTCCGCCGGGCGCCTCGTCGCAGCCGGGCGCGATGGCATCCTGGAGGCACGCCAAGGGCGCGTGAGAGGGCAGGTGGGAGTCATGGTGGGCGCGACCTCGCGCGAGAGTGCGGGGAACTCAGGCACGGCGGCGACACCGCCGGCACAGCCGCGTGCCATGCGCGCCGATGCCCGCCGCAACCATGAGCGCCTGCTTGCCGAGGCCAGGTCCGCCTTCGCCGCCCACGGCACGGACGCGTCGCTGGAGGACGTGGCCCGCCGCGCGGGCGTCGGGATCGGGACGTTGTACCGCCACTTCCCCAACCGTGACGCCCTGTTGAGCGCGGTCTTCGAGGACGCCGTCGGCGACCTGCTGACCCGGTCCCGCGAACTCCTGCACGCCCCGGAGCCCTGCGCGGCCCTGGTGACCTGGCTGCGCGAGATGGTCACCCACGCCGGCGAGTACCGCGGCCTGGCCAGGTCCCTGATGTCCGTCTCGTACGACAACACCTCGGCCCTGGCCCAGTGCAGCGGCCCGATCAGGGAGGCGGGCGGAGCGCTGCTGGCACGGGCTCAGGAGTCGGGTGCCGTGAGGCCGGACGTCTCGATCAGCGACCTGCTCCAGCTGACCCACGCGATCGCGCTGGCAGCGGAGGAGACGCCGGGAGACCCGGACCTGGCGGACAGATTGCTGCACTTGACGCTGCGCGGCTTGAAAGGCACCTGAGGGCAGCCGACCCAAGGGGCGCGGCTGTATCGATTTGCGGCTCCGCCGCGTGGGCGCGACCAGCCACACACAACCGGCACTCGCGCACCTACACGAACCCCTACGCGAATAGGCGAACCTAGCGCCGCCGCAGATCCGCGACCCGGGCCCGCTCACGTTCCCGCTCCGCCCCCTGATCCCCCAGCACCGCCGCGGCCGACCGCAACCCCGCGGCACCGCCCGGCACCTGACCCCGCCGTGGCCCCGGCAAGGCGCGCCGCCGCGCCGGGACCTCGTCACCCCCCGGGTTCCCGGTCGCCCCGGCCACGGCGATCTGCACCCCCTGGTCGGCCAGGGCCTGGAGCTCGGTGTGGGCGCGGTCGTCATGGGCCGGCGGCTCGTCGGTGACCAGCCGGGTGATGACGTCCGTGGGCACCGTCTGGAACATCGTGTCCGTGCCGAGCTTGGTGTGGTCGGCGAGGACGACGACCTCCGCGGCCGCCTGGACGAGGGCCCGGTCGACGGAGGCCGAGAGCATGTTGGACGTGGACAGGCCGCGCTCGGCGGTCAGGCCGCTCCCGGAGAGGAAGGCCCGCGACACCCGCAGCCCCTGCAGGGACTGCTCGGCACCGCTGCCCACCAGGGCGTAGTTGGACCCGCGGAGCGTCCCGCCGGTCATCACGACCTCGACCCGGTTGGCATGGGCCAACGCCTGCGCCACCAGGAGGGAATTGGTGACGACGGTCAGTCCGGGCACCCGGGCGAGCCGGCGGGCCAGCTCCTGTGTGGTGGTTCCCGCCCCGACGACGATTGCCTCGCCCTCTTCCACGAAATTCGCGGCGAGGTCGGCGATGGCCGTCTTCTCGGCGGTCGCGAGATGTGACTTCTGCGGAAAGCCGGACTCCCGCGTGAACCCGCCCGGCAATACCGCACCGCCGTGCCGGCGGTCGAGGAGTCCTTCTGCCTCCAGTGCGCGCACGTCCCGCCGTACGGTCACTTCGGAGGTCTGGACGACGCGGGCGAGCTCACGGAGCGACACGGCCCCGTTCGCTCGCACCATTTCGAGGATCAATTGGCGACGTTCTGCAGCGAACACGAAACTGACAGTAACCCCAACGACCGTCTGCTTTCAGCAGTTTGCGCCGAATAACAGAAGTTGTTCGCACGCGAGGGCAAGGAGTGGTATAGGGCCTAGTCCCGGCGCCTATGCCGCACGCATGCTCGACAACTCCCTGTGACCAGCGGGGAATCGGTTCCGGCCGCTCGGGTTCGCCCTAGAGTTCGCCGCCCGACTTCCGGGTGTGGAGCTGTCGTGCCACCTCGGCGATCGACCCCGAAAGAGAGGGGTACACGGTGAAGGCGTTCGCGATCTGTTCGACCGTCAGATTGTTGTCGACCGCGATCGAGATCGGATGGATCAGTTCCGAGGCGCGCGGGGAGACGACCACGCCGCCGACCACGATGCCCGTGCCCGGACGGCAGAAGATCTTGACGAAGCCGTCCCGGATGCCCTGCATCTTCGCGCGCGGGTTGCGCAGGAGGGGGAGCTTGACGACCCGGGCGTCGATCTTGCCGCCGTCGACGTCCGCCTGGGTGTAGCCGACGGTGGCGATCTCGGGGTCGGTGAAGACGTTGGACGAGACCGTCTTCAGGTTCAGCGGGGCCACCGCGTCGCCGAGGAAGTGGTACATGGCGATACGTCCCTGCATCGCCGCGACCGACGCGAGGGCGAAGACTCCGGTCACGTCACCGGCCGCGTACACGCCGGGGGCCGTCGTCCGGGACACCTTGTCGGTCCAGATGTGCCCGGACTCGCGCAGCTTGACGCCGGCCTCCTCCAGGCCCATGCCCTCGGAGTTCGGGATGGCGCCGACGGCCATGAGGCAGTGGCTGCCGCTGATGACGCGGCCGTCGGCGAGGGTGACCTCGACGCGGTCGCCGACCCGCTTGGCGGCGGCGGCACGCGAGCGGGCCATGACATTCATGCCGCGGCGCCGGAAGACGTCCTCGAGGACGGCGGCGGCGTCCGGGTCCTCACCCGGCAGCACGCGGTCCCGGGACGACACGAGGGTGACCCGCGAGCCGAGCGCCTGGTAGGCGCCGGCAAACTCGGCGCCGGTGACACCGGAGCCGACCACGATGAGTTCCTCGGGCAGCTCGGTGAGGTCGTAGACCTGGGTCCAGTTGAGGATGCGCTCGCCGTCGGGCTGGGCGTCGGGCAGCTCGCGCGGGTGACCGCCGGTGGCGATGAGGACGGCGTCCGCGGTGAGGGTCTCCTCGGTGCCGTCGGCGGCACGGACGACGACCTTGCGCGAGCCGTCGAGGCCCTGCATGCCCTCCAGCCGGCCGCGGCCGCGCAGGACCCGGGCGCCGGCGCGCGTGACGGAGGCGGTGATGTCGTGGGACTGCGCGAGTGCGAGCCGCTTGACACGCCGGTTGACCTTGCCCAGGTCCACACCGACGACACGCGCGGGGGTGTCGATGTGCGGGGTGTCGTCGGCGACGATGATCCCCAGCTCCTCGTACGAGGAGTCGAAGGTGGTCATCACCTCGGCCGTGGCGATGAGAGTCTTCGACGGCACGCAGTCGGTGAGCACCGACGCCCCGCCCAGACCGTCGCAGTCGACGACGGTCACCTCCGCGCCGAGCTGGGCGGCCACCAGGGCCGCCTCGTATCCGCCGGGTCCGCCACCGATGATCACGATCCGAGTCACGTACTCCATTGTCCCGCACGCACCACCGTGGTACTGCCTGGGGGCCCGCCCGAGACACCACCGTTACGGGAGGGGCACAGGATTCACCTGCCGTACCCTCTCCCCATGTCGCTCTACGCCGCGTACGCCGGCAATCTCGACGCGCGGCTGATGACGCGCCGCGCCCCGCACTCGCCGCTGCGCGCCACCGGCTGGCTGAACGGGTGGCGACTGACGTTCGGGGGCGAGCAGCTCGGCTGGGACGGCGCGCTGGCCACGCTCGTCGAGGAACCCGGCGAGCAGGTCTTCGTCGCGCTGTACGACGTCGCCCCGATGGACGAGGACTCCCTGGACCGCTGGGAGGGCGTCGGTCTCGGCATATACCGCCGACTGCGGGTGCGCGTGCACACGCTGGAGGGCGAGGAGTCGGCGTGGGTGTACGTGCTGAACGCGTACGAGGGCGGGCTGCCGTCCGCGCGGTATCTCGGCGAGGTCGCGGACGCGGCGGAGTCGGCCGGCGCGCCACACGATTACGTGATGGAGCTGCGGAAGCGCCCCTGCTGACGGAGGGCGACTTCTAGACTGGGTGAATCGGCCCATCATCGGGAGAACTCATGGCCCCCACCACGTATGACGTCTACTACACGGTGCAGGCCGCCGAGGCCCGTGACCGGCTCGACGACAGGCAGCGCAACGCGTTCGACAAGGGCATCGCGCTGCTGGCCCGCGATCCGTTCCTCTCGGTGTCACGGCCCATAAGCTCCACGGGCGACGACCGAACGATCCGGCTCACGCAGAACGTCCTCGTGGAGTACACGGTCAGCCGCGGCCGGCTGTTGATCTTCATCGTGGAGGTCTTCAACGACAAGGACGTTCTCATTCCCGAGGACTGAGCGCGCCGGGTGAGCGTGCCGCTTGCCGGTGCGGTCTTCGTTGGAAACGACAAGACAACGATCGCCATCCCGTGAGCTCTGTCATCTACGCGCGTAGGCCCAAACCGGCTACCCTCAGTCGCGTGAACGCATCTCTTCTTCCGGACGACATCCAGGGCGACCCCCACGCCGCCGCCGACGCCGCCGCCGCGCGCCTGCGCGAACTCACGGGCGCCGAGACCCACGACGTCGCCCTCGTGATGGGCTCCGGCTGGGCTCCGGCCGTGGACGCCCTCGGCGAACCCGAGGCCGAGTTCCAGGTCACCGAGCTGCCGGGATTTCCCCCGCCGGCGGTGGAAGGGCACGGCGGCAAGATCCGCTCGTACCGGATCGGCAACAAGCGTGCGCTGGTCTTCCTGGGCCGTACGCACTACTACGAGGGCCGCGGGGTTGCCGCCGTCGCGCACGGGGTGCGTACCGCGGTGGCCGCCGGCTGCAAGACGGTCGTCCTCACCAACGGGTGCGGAGGTCTGCGCGAGGGCATGCGTCCCGGGCAGCCGGTCCTGATCAGCGACCACATCAACCTCACGGCCACGTCCCCGATCATCGGCGCGAACTTCGTCGACCTCACGGACCTGTACTCGCCGCGGCTGCGGGCGCTGTGCAAGGAGATCGACCCCTCCCTGGAGGAGGGCGTCTACGCCCAGTTCCCCGGGCCGCACTACGAGACGCCGGCGGAGATCCGGATGGCTCGGGTCATCGGGGCCGATCTGGTGGGTATGTCGACGGTGCTCGAAGCCATCGCTGCGCGTGAGGCGGGGGCAGAGGTGCTGGGGATCTCGCTGGTGACGAACCTTGCGGCGGGGATGACGGGGGAGCCGCTGAACCATGAGGAGGTTCTGCAGGCCGGGCGGGACTCGGCCACGCAGATGGGGTCGCTGCTGGCGCAGGTGCTGGGGCGTCTGTAGGGCGTTCTCTTCGCCCCCGCCGCCCCTACCCGTCCCGTCCCGGAGGGGCTGGCTTTTCAGCCCGTCCGGCGTTTGAGGACGAGGCCATTCAGGCCGAAGCGGGGGTCTGGGGGCGGCAGCCCCCAGGTACGGGACGGGCAGGGGCGGCGGGGGCGAGAACCATCCCACCCCCAGCCACCCTCCCCACCACAAGAACGAGAGGTTGACCGACGTGCACGACGATCTCATCGCCCGGGCCCAGGCGTGGCTCGCCGAGGATCCGGACCCGGAGACCCGCGACGAGCTCGCCAAGCTCATCGACGCCGCGGACGTCGAGGAACTCGCCGCGCGCTTCAGCGGCACCCTCCAGTTCGGCACCGCGGGCCTGCGGGGCGAGCTCGGCGCCGGCCCGATGCGCATGAACCGCACGGTCGTCATCCGCGCCGCGGCCGGCCTCGCCGCGTACCTGAAGAAGCAGGGCCACGAGGGCGGTCTCGTCGTCATCGGCTACGACGCCCGCCACAAGTCGGAGGACTTCGCCCGGGACACGGCCGCCGTGATGACGGGCGCGGGCCTGCGCGCCGCCGTACTGCCCCGCCCGCTCCCCACCCCGGTCCTCGCGTACGCGATAAGGCACCTCGGCGCGGTCGCCGGAGTCGAGGTCACCGCCAGCCACAACCCGCCGCGTGACAACGGCTACAAGGTCTATCTCGGCGACGGCTCCCAGATCGTCCCGCCCGCGGACATCGACATCGCGCAGGAGATCGCCGCGGTGCCGTCCCTCACCGTCGTCCCCCGCCCCACGGAGGGCTGGGAGACCCTGGACGACAGCGTCCTGGACGCCTACCTCGCCCGCACGGACGCGGTCCTGTCCCCCGACTCGCCGCGCACCGCCCGCACCGTCTACACGGCGATGCACGGTGTCGGCAAGGACGTCCTCCTCGCCGCCTTCGAGCGGGCCGGCTTCCCCGCCCCCGCCCTCGTCGCCGAGCAGGCCGAGCCCGACCCGGACTTCCCCACCGTCGCCTTCCCCAACCCGGAAGAGCCCGGCGCGATGGACCTGGCCTTCGCCAAGGCCCGCAAGACCGCCCCCGACCTCGTCATCGCCAACGACCCCGACGCCGACCGCTGCGCCGTGGCCGTGCGGGCCGGGGACGGGGACGGAGGCGACGAGTGGCGGATGCTGCGGGGGGATGAAGTCGGCGCCCTGCTCGCCGCCCACCTCGTCGGCCGTGGAGCCCGCGGCACCTTCGCGGAGTCCATCGTCTCCTCCTCCCTCCTCGGCCGTATCGCCGAGAAGGCGGGGCTGCCGTACGAGGAGACCCTCACCGGCTTCAAGTGGATCGCCCGCGTCGAAGGTCTGCGCTACGGCTACGAGGAGGCCCTCGGCTACTGCGTCGACCCCGAGGGGGTACGCGACAAGGACGGCATCACCGCCGCCCTGCTGATCACCGAGCTGGCGTCCGTCCTGAAGGCCGAGGGCCGCACGCTCCTCGACCTCCTCGACGACCTCGCCGTGACCCACGGCCTGCACGCCACCGACCAGCTCTCGGTGCGCGTCCAGGACCTGTCGGTCATCGCCGACGCCATGCGGCAGTTGCGCGAGCAGCCGCCGACCGAGCTCGCCGGGCTGGCCATCACCCGCGCCGAGGACCTCACCCAGGGCACGGACACCCTCCCGCCCACCGACGGTCTGCGCTACACGCTCGATGGCGCCCGCGTCATCGTCCGTCCCAGCGGCACGGAGCCCAAGCTGAAGTGCTACCTGGAGGTCGTCGTCCCGGTCGCCACCCACGCCGACCTCCCGGCCGCCCGCGCCGAGGCGGCCGAGCGCCTGGCGACGATCAAGCGGGATCTGTCGGCGGCGGCCGGCATCTGAGCCGTACGAGTACGCAACGTTCTCGTCGTTCGCGAAGGGGTGCCCCCATTCGGAGGCACCCCTTCGGGCGATTTCCTCGTGGTGGTTGACCCGGGCTCCATGCCCGGCCCCGGCGCACGGACAAGGGTGGACGGGCAAGCGCGTCACCGAGTTGCCTGGAGCCGCCGCCGTGTCCACGACCGTCCGGCCGGCACCCCGAGCGACCCCACCGCCGCCCACGGCGAGGCGCGGTCCGGCTCCCCGCCCCCACGGGGGCGCCCCGGAACCCTGCACGCCCTGCGGTACGCGGCCCCCGCCCTCCTCGCCTACCTCGTCGTACGGGGCACGGGCCTGCTGGTGCTCACGGTCTGGGCGCACCGGCAGCGGCACGGAGTCTGGCCGATCCTGGCGGCGCAGTGGGATGCCGACTGGCACCTCGGGATCGCCGAGCACGGGTACGCGCGCGGGCTCGGCACCGCGTACAACGCCAACAACCTCGCCTTCTTCCCGCTCCACCCGGTGCTGGTGAAGGGGGTCGCGGCGGTCACGCCGGGCACCCTCGCCAGTACCGGTCTCGCCCTCGCCGTCTTCGCCTCCCTCGTTGCCGCGTGGGGCGTCTTCGCGGTCGGGGACCGGCTGCACGGGCGCCGGGTCGGCGTCCTCCTCACGGTCCTGTGGGCCGCGCTGCCGGTCGGGCTCGTGCAGTGGATGGGCTACACCGAGTCCCTGTTCACTGCTCTCGCGGCCTGGTCGCTGTACCCGTGCTCACCGGCCGCCTCCTCGCCGCCGCCTGGCTCGCGGTGCTCGCGGGCCTGACCCGCCCGACCGGCGTCGCGGTGGCGGCCGCCGTCACGGTGGCGGCCCTGCTCGCACTGCGCCGCCGCTTCCGTCTGCGTACCCTCGCGGCCGCCACCGCGATCGCGCCGCTCGGCTGGTGCGGATACGTCGGCTGGGTGGGCTGCGCGTGGGCCGCTGGGACGGATACTTCGCCGTGCAGCGGCTGTGGCGCAACGAGTTGGACGGCGGCCGCGAGACCCTGCGTCCGATGCGGCAGTTGCTGGTGCACGACCGGATGCCGGAGCTGGTCCGGGTGGTCGTGACGCTCACGCTGATCGCGTCGGTCGTGCTGTTCGGGCTGTCGGTGCGGGACCGGCAGCCGGTGCCGCTGCTGGTCTTCACGGCCGTTCTGCCGGCGATCGTCCTGGGCAGCGGCGGGGTCTACTTTCCCCGCGCCCGGTTCCTCCTGCCCGCTTTTCCCCTTCTGCTCCCCCTCGCCCTGCATCTGGTCCTGCCGCCGCCACCGCATGCTGGTCCTCGCGGCGGCGGTCACCGGCTCCGCCTACTGCGGGGCGTACATGGCACTCGTGTATCCGGGCGCCCCCTGAGCATCAACGCGGGCCGGTTCCCGCGGGTTGGCGCCCCCGTCACTGCTCGGACCCGGCACGTCAGGCCGTCGCCAGCAGAATCGCCAGCAGCACGGCCCCGGCGATGACCGGACCCGCCACCTCGTACGCCCACCGCACGGTGACCTCACCCTGCGAGGACTCCAGCTTCTCCCGCTGCTCCAGCAGTTCCCGCAATTCGTCCATGACCTTGTCGGTCTCGGCACGCGCCGGGCCGTCCATGTCGACATCGCCTCGCGGCGCCCCGAACCCGAGCCCGCCGAATCCCATGCCCCCGCCGCCGCGCCCACCGCGCTCACCCCGCGCGGCAGCGCTCCGCTCCGCCGCCGACCGGGCCGAACGCCGTGCCGCCTTCTTGCGGGCTCGCAGCGAGACCGGTACCGCCCAGAGCTGGAACTTGGTGCCGGACTTGTCGACGACCTCGTTCGAGTAGCCGGACCGCAGTGCGGCGATCTGGCCCCACGGGAGCACGATCACGCGCAGCGGGTTGCGGACGCGCAGCCGGTCCTCGTTGGCGTAGACGGCGGGCCTCAGCGTGAACGCGGACACCAGCGGCACGATCAGGATCAGCGCCGCGAGCGCCACCCACTGGGTGCGGCCCTCGCCCCGGACCAGGGCGTCGATGCCCAGCCAGAGGGCGATTCCGAGCAGCGCGACGCCGCCGATCATGCCCATGGGCGAGCGGTAGACGCGGTCCTTCGACGCGGGGGCCGGGGTGGGGGGCTGGTGCTCCGGGGTCGTCATGGGGCCGATTCTGCCGTATGCCTGCCGGCGGCTTGACGGGGCGCCTCCTCGCCGTGGGGGCGGGCCGGCGGGGGCGGGTGGTGGGTGGTGGGTGGTGGGTGGTGGGTGGTGGGTGGTGGGTGGTTGCGCGGGCAGTTCCCCGCGCCCCTTGGGTCGGACAGATGCCCGTCCCTCGGGGTGTACAGCCGCTACGCGCGTAGATATGCTCGTCTGGTGACCATGCCCACCAATGCACCCACCGCAGCTCACGCCCTTACGGACGTCACCGCGTCCGACAGTACGCTGCGCCGCTTCCTTCACGGGCTGCCCGGCGTCGACGCGGTCGGCCTGGAGGCGCGCGCCGCGTCCCTCGGTACCCGTTCCATCAAGACGACCGCCAAGGCGTACGCCATCGACCTCGCCATCTCGATGGTCGACCTGACGACGCTGGAAGGCGCGGACACCCCGGGCAAGGTCCGGGCGCTCGGCGCCAAGGCGGTCCACCCCGACCCGAGCGACCGGACGACCCCGGGGACAGCGGCCGTCTGCGTCTATCCCGACATGGTGGCCACCGCCAAGGAGGCCGTCGCCGGCTCCTCGGTCAAGGTCGCCTCGGTCGCCACCGCCTTCCCGGCCGGGCGCGCCGCCCTCGGTGTGAAGCTGGCTGACGTCCGGGACGCCGTCGCCGCCGGTGCGGACGAGATCGACATGGTCATCGACCGCGGGGCGTTCCTCGCGGGGAACTACATGAAGGTGTACGACGAGATCGTCGCCGTGAAGGAGGCCTGCGGGACGTCTGCCCGCCTCAAGGTCATCTTCGAGACCGGCGAGCTGTCGACGTACGACAACATCCGGCGCGCGAGCTGGCTCGGCATGCTGGCGGGCGCCGACTTCATCAAGACGTCCACCGGCAAGGTCGCCGTCAACGCCACCCCCGCGAACACCCTGCTTATGCTGGAAGCGGTGCGCGACTTCCGCGCCCAGACCGGCATCCAGGTGGGTGTGAAGCCGGCCGGCGGGATCAGGACGACCAAGGACGCCGTCAAGTTCCTCGTCCTGGTCAACGAGACCGCCGGCGAGGACTGGCTGGACAACCACTGGTTCCGCTTCGGCGCCTCCTCGCTCCTGAACGACCTGCTGATGCAGCGTCAGAAGCTGGCCACCGGCCGCTACTCCGGCCCCGACTACGTGACGGTGGACTGATCACCATGGCATCGGTATTCGAATACGCACCGGCCCCCGAGTCCCGCTCGACCGTCGACATCGCGCCGTCGTACGGCCTGTTCATCGACGGCGAGTTCGTGGAGGCAGCGGACGGCAAGGTCTTCAAGACCGTCTCCCCGTCCACCGAGGAGGTCCTCGCCGAGATCGCCCAGGCCGGCGAGGCGGACGTGGACCGCGCCGTGAAGGCCGCCCGCAAGGCCTTCGTGAAGTGGTCGGCGCTGCCCGGCTCCGAGCGCGCGAAGTACCTGTTCCGCATCGCCCGGATCATCCAGGAGCGCAGCCGTGAGCTGGCCGTCCTGGAGACGCTGGACAACGGCAAGCCGATCAAGGAGACCCGCGACGCCGACCTCCCCCTGGTCGCCGCGCACTTCTTCTACTACGCGGGCTGGGCCGACAAGCTGGAGCACGCCGGTTTCGGCGCGAGCCCGGCGCCCCTCGGCGTGGCCGGCCAGGTCATCCCCTGGAACTTCCCGCTGCTGATGCTGGCGTGGAAGATCGCCCCGGCGCTGGCGACCGGCAACACGGTCGTGCTGAAGCCGGCCGAGACCACCCCGCTGTCGGCCCTGTTCTTCGCGGACATCTGCCGCCAGGCGGGCCTGCCCAAGGGCGTCGTCAACATCCTCCCCGGCTACGGCGACAGCGGCGCCGCGCTCGTCGCGCACCCGGACGTCAACAAGGTCGCCTTCACGGGATCGACGGCGGTCGGCAAGGAGATCGCGCGGACCGTCGCCGGCACCCACAAGAAGGTCACCCTGGAGCTGGGCGGCAAGGGCGCCAACATCGTCTTCGACGACGCCCCGATCGACCAGGCGGTGGAGGGGATCGTCAACGGCATCTTCTTCAACCAGGGCCAGGTCTGCTGCGCCGGCAGCCGGCTGCTGGTCCAGGAGTCGATCCAGGACGAGCTGCTGGAGTCGCTGAAGCGTCGCCTCTCCACGCTCCGCCTCGGCGACCCGCTCGACAAGAACACCGACATCGGCGCGATCAACTCCGAGGAACAGCTCACCCGCATCACCTCGCTCGTCGAGCAGGGCGAGGCGGAGGGCGCCGAGCGCTGGTCGCCGGCCTGCGAACTCCCCGAGAGCGGCTACTGGTTCGCCCCGACGCTCTTCACGAACGTCACCCAGGCGCACCGGATCGCCCGCGACGAGATCTTCGGCCCGGTCCTGTCGGTCCTGACCTTCCGCACGCCGGACGAGGCAGTCGCCAAGGCCAACAACAGCGCGTACGGCCTGTCGGCGGGCATCTGGACGGAGAAGGGGTCGCGGATCCTCGCCGTCGCGAACAAGCTCCGCGCGGGCGTCATCTGGTCCAACACGTTCAACAAGTTCGACCCGACCTCGCCGTTCGGCGGCTACAAGGAGTCGGGCTTCGGCCGCGAGGGCGGCCGCCACGGCCTGGAGGCGTACCTCGCCCCGTCGAGCCCGGAGGGCGAGCGATAAATGAGCACAGTTGAGAAGAACGACAAGACCGAGCGCGCCGAGCGGCTCTCCGTCTTCAAGACCTACAAGCTGTACGTCGGCGGGAAGTTCCCGCGTTCCGAGAGCGGCCGGGTGTACGAGGTGACGGACTCGAAGGGCAACTGGCTGGCGAATGTCCCCCTGTCCTCCCGCAAGGACGCCCGTGACGCGGTGGTCGCCGCGCGCAAGGCGTTCGGCGGGTGGTCCGGCGCGACGGCGTACAACCGCGGCCAGATCCTCTACCGCATCGCGGAGATGCTGGAGGGCCGCCGCGAGCAGTACGTCCGCGAAGTCGCCGACGCCGAGGGCCTGTCGAAGTCGAAGGCGGCGGCGCAGGTCGACGCGGCGATCGACCGGTGGGTCTGGTACGCGGGCTGGACGGACAAGATCGCCCAGGTGGTCGGCGGCGGGAACCCGGTCGCGGGCCCGTTCTTCAATATCTCCTCCCCCGAGCCGACCGGCGTGGTGGCCGTCCTGGCCCCGCAGGAGTCGTCCTTCCTGGGCCTGGTCTCGGTGCTGGCCCCGGTGATCGCGACGGGCAACACGGCGATCGTGGTGGCGTCCGAGAAGTCCCCGCTGCCCGCGCTGTCCCTGGGCGAGGTCCTGGCCACGTCCGACCTGCCGGGCGGCATCGTCAACGTGCTGTCGGGCCGTACGGCGGAGATCGCGACGCCGCTGGCCGCGCACCAGGACGTCAACGCGATCGACCTGGCCGGCGCCGACGAGGTGCTGGCGAAGGAACTGGAGATCGCGGCGGCCGACAACCTGAAGCGCGTCCTGCGTCCACAGCCTGTGGACGACTGGGCCGCCACCCCCGGCACCGACCGCATGACGGCGTTCCTGGAGACCAAGACGGTCTGGCACCCGACGGGTTCGCTGGGCGCGTCCGGCTCGTCGTACTGATCACCGGCACGACGGCCACCCAGACCGGAGAGCCGTGCCTCCCCTCCGTCCGGGGGAGGCACGGCTCTCTGCCCTGCCGCCGCGACGAGTTGTCAGGTGAACGCGCGAGGGCTGTGAGGTGTGACGCGCGCTGCAATTGCGGTACGCGGGGTCGTACGCGGGCCCTGCGATGCCTCAGACTGGTGTCCCGTGAGTTCCCATCCGCCCATACCGACGCGAGTCGTGCTGCTCTGCGGCCCTTCCGGCTCCGGCAAGTCCCTTCTCGCCGCCCACTCCGGTCTTCCGGTGCTGCGGCTCGACGACTTCTACAAAGAGGGTGACGACCCGACCCTGCCGCAGGTCCCCGGGAGCTCCGACATCGACTGGGACCACCCCGACTCGTGGGACGCGGACACGGCTGTCGCCGCGATCGCGGAACTGTGCCGCACGGGCCGTACGGGCGTTCCGCTGTACGACCTCTCGCTGAGCGCCCGCACGGGCGCGGAGACCGTCGACATCGGCCGTACCCCCCTCTTCATCGCGGAGGGCATCTTCGCGGCCGAGATCGTGACCCGGTGCCGGGAGCTCGGCCTCCTCGCCGACGCGCTGTGCCTGAGCCGCGGCCCCATGAAGACGTTCCGCCGCCGCTTCCTCCGCGACCTGCGAGAGGGCCGCAAGTCGGTCCCGTTCCTGCTCCGCCGCGGCTGGCGCCTGATGCGCCTGGAACGTTCGATCGTCGCCCACCAGACGTCCCTGGGCGCCCACGCCTGCGACAGGGACGAGGCCCTCGGCCGCCTCACCGCAGCAGCAGCGGGCCGCCGCCCGGCAGCGACGCCGGCCACCTGAACGCACAGGGCGCCCTGTCCGTCGTAGGACCGGAATGCGGTCCCCGCGGAAGGAAGCCCGATGCGCACTACTCTCCGGTCCGGCCGGCGTCTGCTCATGGCCGCGCTGCTCCTCGGCCCGGCTGTCGGCTGCACGGAAACGGGCGGCGCGGAGCCGGGCGGCGGGGCCGAGGCGTCCTGCGCGTACGTGGTGACGTACGCGAGCCGCTCCTACCAGGACGTCGCGAACACCGACTTCACCGTCGGGAAGAAGCTGGGCACCGCCACGATCCCGGCGTGCGACGACACCCCGAACGATCCCCCGGACGCCATCGGCGAGCAGCGGATCACCGCGTACGCGGTCGAGGGAACGGACCCGGCCGTCGCCATCGCCGTCGGTGACACTCCCGCCGGAGCGATCCTCATGAAGGCCCGCTGACCGCACACGAAAGAACGGGACTGGACGGACCCCCCGGCCCTCCAGCCCCGCTCTCGTCGTGCTCCCCCGAATCCCCCGTGGGAGCACTCCCCCGTGTTTCCCCCGTTGGTCCCCCGTGGGCCCCCCGGCCCCCGTGGGTCCCCCCACTTCCTACCGCTCCCCCGTTGCATCCCCCCGGATGCGGTCCCCCCGGACCTTCAGGCGACAAGCTCCCCGAAGGCGTCCTCCTCGTCACGGCCGAAGCTGAGGACCTCGTCCTCGCGCAGTCGGCGGAGCGACCGCCAGATGCTGGACTTCACCGTGCCGACACTGATGTCGAGGATGTCCGCGATCTCCGGGTCGGTGCGGCCCTCGTAGTAACGAAGGACCAGCATCGTCCGCTGGAGTTCGGGCAGCCGGGCCAGCGCCTGCCACAGGACCGCGCGCAGCTCGGTGCCGCGCATCGCGTCCGTGTCGCCGGGCGTCTCCGGCAGTTCCTCGGTCGGGTACTCGTTCAGCTTGCGGCGGCGCCACGCGCTGATGTGCAGGTTGGTCATCGTCCGCCGCAGGTAACCCCCGACGGCGGCCTTGTCACTGATCCGGTCCCAGGCCTTGTACGTCGAGAACAGTGCGCTCTGCAGCAGGTCCTCGGCCTCGAAGCGGTCACCGGTCAGGTGGTAGGCGGTTGCGTACAGGGAGGCGCGGCGCTCCTGGACGTAGGCGGTGAACTCCGCCTCCGACAGCGAGCGACGACGCTCCCCCGAGTCCTCCCTGTACGCGGCTCCCCCGTGCGTTTCCCCCGTGAAACCGTCAACCACCGTCATGTACGCGGTGTGCTGACGCCCGGTGCCGCGAGCGCACCCCCGCCCGCTCACGGCACCGGACTTCTCGGAACCCCGGCCCCCGTTCACGTCGTGCAGACGCGTGATCACTGCGCTGGTGCTGGTGCCGTGCAGCGTGTTCATCTCGCGCCCCCCGTCGTGGACTTCCGGTGTTCTGCTTGGTGCGGCTTGCTGTGTTGCGTCCTGCTGTCTTGCCTTGTGCCGAAAAGCTTGCCGGGGCACCTTCATCGCCGTGTCCGCCGACTGTCACAGACGTGTCACAGGGGCCTGTGTCCTGGGTCGCCCCCAGGCGGGCGACAGCGCCGACACAGTCATGAGCGCTACGTGCCCGTAGCCGTACAGCTCGTACAGGTGTCGAAAGACGACCCCCGCATGGGCCAGAATGAGCCCCGTGCCTTCCCTGTTGCTGATCGAGGACGACGACGCCATCCGTACGGCCCTGGAGCTCTCACTGACGCGCCAGGGACACCGGGTGGCCACCGCTGCCACCGGCGAGGACGGTCTGAAACTGCTGCGTGAGCAGCGGCCGGACCTGATCGTGCTGGATGTGATGCTGCCCGGCATCGACGGGTTCGAGGTGTGCCGGCGCATCCGGCGCACGGACCAGCTGCCGATCATTCTGCTGACCGCGCGCAGTGACGACATCGACGTCGTGGTCGGCCTGGAGTCCGGCGCGGACGACTATGTCGTCAAGCCGGTGCAGGGACGGGTGCTCGACGCCCGCATCCGGGCGGTGCTGCGACGCGGGGAGCGGGAGTCGAACGACGCCGCGACCTACGGCAGCCTGGTCATCGACCGTGCGGCGATGACCGTGACGAAGAACGGCGAGGACCTCCAGCTCACCCCGACCGAGCTGCGTCTGCTGCTCGAACTGAGCCGCCGCCCGGGCCAGGCCCTGTCCCGCCAGCAGCTGCTGCGCCTCGTCTGGGAGCACGACTACCTGGGCGACTCCCGCCTCGTGGACGCCTGCGTCCAGCGGCTGCGCGCCAAGGTCGAGGACGTCCCGTCGTCCCCCACGCTCATCCGTACCGTCCGTGGAGTCGGCTACCGCCTGGACGCGCCTCAGTGACAGACGTGCAGGGGGGATTCCGCGGCTGGGTCGCGGCTCGCAAGGGAGTGTGGTCGAGGCTGCGTTTCACCAGCCTGCGCCTGCGACTGGTGGTCGTCTTCGGCCTGGTGGCACTCACGGCCGCGGTATCGGCCTCCGGTATCGCCTACTGGCTCAACCGCGAGGCGGTGCTCACCCGCACCCAGGACGCGGTGCTGCGCGACTTCGAGCAGGAGATGCAGAACCGCGCGGGCCTGCTGCCCGAGGAGCCGACGCAGGACGAACTGCAGCACACCGCCGGGCAGATGGCCAACAGCAGCCAGCGCTTCAGCGTGCTGCTCGTCGCCCAGGACGCCGACGGCAAGCCCGCGTACGGCAACTCCGGCGGCCTGGACGGCTTCACGCTCGCGGACGTGCCCCAGTCGCTGCGCACGGCGGTGAACGAGAAACAGCAGGTCGACTCCTCCAACAAGGCCGAGTACCACCTGTACTGGCAGCGGATAGTCGCCGACGACACCCCCTACCTGGTCGCCGGCACGAAGGTGATCGGCGGCGGCCCCACCGGTTACATGCTCAAGTCCCTGGAGCCGGAGGCCAAGGACCTCAACTCCCTCGCCTGGTCGCTGGGCATCGCCACCGGCCTCGCGCTGATCGGCTCCGCGCTGCTCGCGCAGGCCGCCGCCACGACCGTACTGAAGCCGGTCCAACGCCTCGGTGCCGCCGCCCGCCGGCTCGGCGAGGGCAAGCTGGACACCCGCCTGCGCGTCTCCGGCACGGACGAACTGGCCGATCTTTCCCGGACGTTCAACAAGGCCGCCGAGGCGCTGGAGAAACGGGTCGCCGACATGGCCGGACGGGACGACGCGTCCCGCCGCTTCGTGGCCGACATGTCCCACGAACTGCGCACCCCCCTCACCGCGATCACCGCCGTGACGGAGGTGCTGGAGGAGGAGCTGGAGATGGAGACCGGCTCCATGGACCCGATGATCGAACCGGCCGTACGCCTGGTCGTCAGCGAGACCCGTCGCCTGAACGACCTCGTCGAGAACCTCATGGAGGTCACCCGCTTCGACGCGGGCACGGCCCGCCTGGTCATCGACCAGGTCGACCTCGCCGACCAGATCACGGCCTGCATCGACGCCCGCGCCTGGCTGGACGCCGTCGACCTGGACGCCGAGCGCGGCATCATGGCCCGCCTGGACCCGCGCCGCCTGGACGTCATCCTGGCCAACCTCATCGGCAACGCGCTCAAGCACGGCGGCTCGCCGGTGCGGGTCGCGGTCCAGGAGGCGGACGACTCGATCGTGATCGCCGTACGGGACCACGGCCCCGGCATCCCCGAGGACGTCCTCCCGCACGTCTTCGACCGCTTCTACAAGGCCAGCGCCTCCCGCCCCCGCTCCGAGGGCAGCGGCCTCGGCCTGTCCATCGCCCTGGAGAACGCCCACATCCACGGCGGCGAGATCACCGCCGCCAACTCCCCCGACGGCGGCGCGGTGTTCACCCTGCGCCTCCCCCGGGACGCATCGAACCTGACGGAACAGACGGACGCCAACGAGACCGACGGCAAGGCCTCCGACGGGCCGAAGAAGGGGGACGCCTGATGAAGGTACGCGGCCCGGCGGGCAGCCTTCTGGCCCTCTCCGCAGCGGCTGCCGCGCTGCTGACCGGGTGCGGCATCCGTTCCACGGAGGTGCCGACCAACTTCGGCCCCGCTCCCTCGCGCGTGCACTGCTCGCTCTCCGAACCGAACGTGTCGACGCAGGCCACGCGAGGCCTCCCGGTGCAGGTCTTCCTGCTCTGCGGGTCCCAACTGGTGGCCGTGGACCGAACGGTGCGGGTGTCGGACGGTACGGCGGACTCGGCGCGGCGCGTGCTGGTGGCACAGGGACTGCTCGACGAGCTGGAGGCAACGCCGTCGGCCGCCGAGAAGGAGGCCGGCTACACCACCGACGTCCGCGGCGCCATGGAAGCGAGCGGCCCGCACCCCGGCGACCCCGACGAGACCCTGCGCCTGAGCACACCCCTCAACGACCTCACCTCGTACGCCCTCGCCCAGATCGTCTGCACGTTCTCGGACTCGACGGCCGCCGAGGGCGACGGCTCGGTGATCCTGGGCGGCCCCGGAGCCGCCCCCCCGCGCCGCTACGAGTGCACGGACGAGGTCCGCACCCGCCCCGGCAGCAACGAGCCCCCGTCAACGGAGATCACAGACAACTGACGGCGAACTGACGGCGAAAGCCCCCCGTCGCACCCGGCGGCAAGGGGACGCGTCGGGCGGTTGTCCGCCGCAGTGGCCGGCGTCAAGAAACGGCACCACCCTGCCCGGCCCCGCCGTCCGAGGACGGAAACCCCCCCGGCGCGGCCCCGACCCCCACCACACCCGCAGGCCGCTACGCGCACCCCCACCCGCCCCGCCCAGGCCGCCGCAGGCATCGCGCCACACCCACCGCCGGAGGCCCGTGTGGCGGACGCCTCACCCCGGTAAGCCCCCTCCCGGAACCGATCCTGCCGGGGGGCGCGTCTAGGGGGGCGTGCAGCGTCAAGGCTCCATCGGCGGCAGCGCCGAGATCCGCATCCGTGCGACTGGGGGTGTTCTCCTGGTCGCGCACCTCGCGTTCGTCGCCTGGCTCACGCTGCGCCCTCTGGACGTCCCCTGGGTGATGCCGCCCAACCTGCGGCCGTTCGCGGGGATCAGAGCCGATCTGGCGCTGGGCTGGCAGCAGGGCGCCCGGCACATCGCCGAGGGTCTTGCCCTGCTCGCGCCGCTGGGCGTGCTGATCCCGATGGCACACGGCAGGATCAACGCCTCCCCGCTGGGCTCCCTGGTCCGAGCGGTCGCCGCAGGCGCCCTGATCTCGCTGGGCATCGAACTGCTGCAGACCGGCGTGCCCGGCCAGATCGTCGACATCGACTCGCTGTTGCTGAACACCGTGGGTGTGGCCCTGGCGCACGCGGCGATCGTCCCCGCGTCCCGCGCCTGGCTCCGCCGCAGGTCCGAGCGCACAGACCGGGCGCCGGTCCCCCAGGAGGAGCCTTCTCAGGGTCGGACCCCGACGATTCCAAGGGTCGGGATAGCTCCATAGAGTGACGCTTTGCCCGGTTCGTCGCCGTAGCGTGGATGTCAGATGAGGGAAGCCCTCGGGAGGCCCCACAAGGGGGCCTCCGGCCGACGCTCGCGAAGGAGCCGCACCATGACCGCGCTCGCCCGACCCACCAACGGCCGCATGATCGGCGGAGTGTGCGCCGCGCTGGCACGGCGCTTCGGCACCTCCGCAACGACGATGCGCGTGATCTTCCTGATCTCCTGCCTGCTCCCCGGCCCGCAGTTCCTGCTCTACATAGTCCTGTGGATCCTGCTCCCCTCGGAGGACAAGGCGAACAAGACGCGCGAGGCCTGGTAGCCATAGCCACAGAAACGACTGCGCCCCGCCGATGTCCGGCGGGGCGCAGTCGTTTCTGCCAGTGGGGACGGAGCCTACGAGCTACGCCCGCCTCAGGCCGCCGTAGCCAGCCTCCGCTGCTCAAGCCGCGCCGCCCGCGTGCCGAACACCGTGATCGTCACGACGCCGAGCACCGCCAGCAGGCCGACGCCGACCGTGCCGGCCCAGCCGCCCGCGTGGAAGGCCACCGCGCCGACCGTGCTGCCCGCGCTGGACCCGATGTAGTAGGCGGACTGGTAGAGCGCCGAGGCCTGCGCGCGGCCGTGGGTGGCCGTCTTGCTGACGGCCGAGGAGGCGGCCGCGTGCCCCGCGAAGAAGCCGCCCGTGATGAGGACCAGGCCGAGGAGGACCAGCGGGAGCGAGTCCGCCAGGGACAGCAGCAGGCCCGCCGCCGTCGTGGCGCCGGCCGCGTACAGCGCGCCGCGGCGGCCCAGGCGGCCCACCAGCCGTCCCGCCGTGGACGCGGACACAGTGCCGACCAGGTACACGAGGAAGATCGAGCCGATGACGCCCTGGGGCAGCGAGAACGGCTCCTCCGTGAGGCGGTAGCCGATGACGGTGTACACGCCGCCGAAGACCGTCATGAACAGGGCGCCGATCGCGTACAGACGGCGCAGCAGCGGGTTGGAGAGGTGGTCGCGGACCGCGCGGGCAAGGACGCGCGGACGCAGCGAGCCCGGCTTGAAGTGGCGCGGGGATGGAAGCAGCAGCCGGAAGGCCACCGCGCATGCCACCGCGATCACGCCGATCACGCCGACCGCGACCCGCCAGCCCCACTCCTGGGCGACCCAGCCGGTGATCACACGGCCGCTCATCCCGCCGACGCTGTTGCCCGCGACGAACAGTCCGATGGCCGTCACCAGCGCCTTCGGCCGGACCTCCTCGGCCAGATACGCCGTCGCCGACGCCGGCAGACCCGCCAGCGCCGCACCCTGGACCGCGCGCAGCACGACCAGGGAGGTCAGGTTGGGTGCGAAGGGGACCAGCACACCGACCGCCACCGCGACCGCCAGGGACGCCGTCATGACCGTACGGCGTCCGAACCGCTCCGACAGCGCGCTCATGGGCAGCACGAACAGCGCCAGACCACCCGTCGCGGCCGCCACCGTCCAGCTCGCCTCGCTCGCCGCCACCCCGAACTCACCGGAGATCAGCGGCAGCAGGGCCTGCGTGGAGTAGAGAAGCGCGAAGGTCGCGACACCGGCGAGGAAGAGGGCGAAGCTCATCCGGCGGTAGCCGGGGCCGCCCGGGGCCATTCGGGAGTCGACGACGGGGACTGAGGGTGCGGCGCCCACGGTGATGGACGCCCCGGTACTGGCGGGAGACATGCTTCGAAGCTACGTACGCCCCTACTCATCCGTCCAATGCATGGATTCGTCATAATCGTTCCCATGGCGCATCAGTACAGCTCACAGCATCGACTGTCACCATCCAGTGACACAGAAGACATGACGATGTTGCTCGCCCCCCGCCTCGCGTACTTCGCCGGCGTGGCCCGCACCGAGCACGTCACCCGGGCCGCCCAGGAGATGCAGGTCCCGCAGTCCACGCTCTCGCGTGCCGTGGTCCGCCTGGAACAGGACCTGGGCGTCGACCTGTTCGCGCGTCACGGGCGTACGGTCTCCCTCACCCCCGCCGGCCGCACCTTCCTCGCCTCCGCCGAACGCGCCCTCGCCGAGATCCGGCGCGCCGCCGAAGAGGTCCGCGCGGACGCCGACCCGGCCACCGGCAAGGTCGCCTTCGGGTTCCTGCACACCATGGGCGCCGAAACGGTCCCCGGCCTCATCCACGCCTTCCGCGCCGACCACCCCCGGGTCCGCTTCAGCCTGGTCCAGAACTACGGCGAGGCCATGCTCGAACGACTCCGGACCGGCGAACTGGACCTCTGCCTCACCTCGCCCGTCCCGGACGCCCCCGACCTGGTCGCCCGCCGCCTGGACGAGCAGAAACTCCGCCTGGTCGTCCCCGCCGATCACCGTCTGGCCGCCCGCAAGCGCATCCGCCTGGCGGAGGCGGCCGACGAGATCTTCGTGACCCTGGAACCGGGCTACGGCCTGCGCCGCATCACCGACGACCTGTGCCAGGAGGCCGGCTTCAAGCCGCGCATCGCCTTCGAGGGCGAGGAGGCGGAGACGCTGAGGGGCCTGGTGGCGGCGGGCCTCGGAGTCGCACTCCTGCCACCCCCGGCCGTACCGCGCCCCGGGGTCGCGGAACTGACGGTCACCGCCCCACGCGCGGCACGAGAAATCGGCGTCGCCTGGATGGCCGACCACCCGGACACGCCCCCGGTGGCAGCCTTCAAGAGGTTCCTCCTGTCGAGGCGGGGCAACTTGCTACCCACCTGAAGGGCAGCGCCCCAAGGGGCGCGGGGAACTGCGCGACAAGCCACGGTAATGCTGCACCCGCCAACGAGCCGATGTCCCAACGGCGCTAGCGCCGCAACGACTTACCGAAGCCGGCAGCCAACGGCATCCGCAACCCCAAAGGAGGCGGAGCCGCAAACGCATCGGCGACCGGCCGCGAGAACGACCGGCCGAACAGCACCCCCATGACGAAGTCCTCGGCCAACGCGAGGACTTCGTCCCGGTGCTGCTGCAACCCGTGCCGATCGGAGTGCACTTCGAACCGGCACACGTCCCGGTTCGCCTTCTTCGCCCGCTCCGCCAGCCGGAACGACAGCTCGGGATCGGTCCGCTCGTCATTGGTGCCGTGCACGAACATCACCCGCCGCCCCCCGAGCTGTTTCACCGGTTCGGGGGATGCCGCGACGTCCTCCTCCGGCAGCCAAGGAGCCATCGCCAGCACGGAGTTGACGGCCTCGTGGCCGCCCGCCCGCACCGCCGCCCGCGCACCCATGTCGACTCCGGCCAGGCACACGGGGACGTCACCGTAGCGGCGTACGACCTCGTCGGCGGCCCACAACGCGTCGCTCATGTGGTTCGCGTCGCTGCCGTTCCACCCGCGGAAGCGGTAGCGGACGACATGCGCGACCAGACCCTCCTCACGCCCCGCCCGCGCCAGCCGACGCCCGAGGGTGCGCACATGGGAGGTCGCCAACAACGTCGCCGGCTTGCGATGTGAGACCTCGTCACCTCCGGGCAGCAGGAGCACCACTCCGCTCACCGCCGTCGGCTCCGGCCCGATCACCTTGCCCAGCCGGACCCTGCGCACCGGCGTCACTTGCTGTGCCATGACAGAACAGTGTCAGAAGCGCGGGTGTACGCCACCCGTCCTTGGGGTCACCGTTACGTATCGACGGATTCGTACACCCGACGGATTCGTACACCAGGGGAGAAATACGCGACGGCGGCGGGGAAATCAGCGATGAAGGAGCCATCTACGCGCGTAGGCGTTAGAGTGCGAAAATGACGAGCGAGACTGCCCAGAAGGCGAACACCCCGAGCTCGGACCAGATCCGCCGGGCCCCGAAGGTTCTGCTGCACGACCACCTCGACGGCGGGCTCCGTCCCGGCACGATCGTCGAGCTCGCCCGCGAGACGGGCTACACCCAGCTCCCCGAGACCGACCCCGACAAGCTCGGCGTGTGGTTCCACGAGGCCGCCGACTCCGGCTCCCTGGAGCGGTACCTGGAGACCTTCTCCCACACCGTCGCGGTGATGCAGACCCGCGACGCCCTCGTCCGCGTCGCGCGCGAGTGCGCGGAGGATCTCGCCGAGGACGGGGTCGTCTACGCCGAGGTGCGGTACGCGCCCGAACAGCACCTGGAGGGCGGGCTCAGCCTCGAAGAGGTCGTCGAGGCCGTGAACGAGGGCTTCCGGGAGGGCGAGCGGATCGCGCGGGAGAACGGCCACCGCATCCGCGTGGGCGCGCTGCTGACCGCCATGCGGCACGCCGCCCGCGCGCTGGAGATCGCCGAACTCGCCAACCGCTACCGCGACCTGGGCGTCGTCGGCTTCGACATCGCGGGCGCCGAGGCCGGCCACCCGCCCACCCGGCATCTCGACGCCTTCGAGTACCTCAAGCGCGAGAACAACCACTTCACCATCCACGCGGGCGAGGCCTTCGGTCTGCCGTCCATCTGGCAGGCCCTGCAGTGGTGCGGCGCGGACCGGCTGGGGCACGGGGTGCGCATCATCGACGACATCCAGGTGCAGCCCGACGGCTCCGTGAAGCTCGGCCGACTCGCCTCGTACGTCCGGGACAAGCGCATCCCGCTGGAACTGTGCCCCAGCTCCAACCTCCAGACGGGCGCGGCCGACTCGTACGCCGCACACCCCATCGGTCTGCTGCGGCGGCTGCACTTCCGCGCCACTGTGAACACCGACAACCGCCTGATGTCCCACACCAGCATGAGCCGGGAATTCGAGCACCTTGTCGAGGCATTCGGCTACACGCTCGATGACATGCAGTGGTTCTCCGTCAATGCGATGAAATCATCGTTCATTCCTTTCGATGAACGACTCGCGATGATCAATGACGTGATCAAGCCAGGATATGCCGAACTCAAGTCCGAATGGCTGTTCCGTCAGACCAGCTCTACCAGCGGTTCTGAGGGCGAGGAGGGCTGACCGGGAGTTCTCCGTGCACACGGAATGCGGACGCCATTCACAATCCGTCCGCATTTCGATGTTTGCGGTGGCGTGCGGGGCGTGTTTACGGTCGAGAACCGCTCACAACCCCGTAACGAATTTCGAGGACTTACCTTCATGAAGCAGTCTGCTGCCAAGACCCTCGGTGTCGCCGCTCTCGGTGCCGCCTTCGCCGCCGCCGGTGCGGGTGCCGCGAACGCCGCGCCGGTCGCCCCGGACGCCGCCGGTTCGGCGCTGGACACCGTCACCCGGACGCTCCCGGCCGAGAACCTCTCCCAGGCGGCGCCCGCCGCCGGTGCGGGTCTCGCCCAGGGCGGTGCGGGTCTCGCCCAGGGTCAGGAGGCGCTCGGCGCCGGACTGGCCGCCGCCCAGCCGGCCGCCGAGCAGGCGCTGGCGGCGGGCCCGACCGGGCTGCTCGGCGGTCTGCCGCTGCAGACCCTGCCCACCCAGGGCCTGCCCGTGAACGGCCTGCCGCTCGCCTGAGCCACATCCCCCGCACCACGCCGCTGGGGCGCGCCTTGGACACCGGGTGCGCCCCAGCGGCGTGTTGTCGACCCTTTCTGAACTGCTGCTTTGTCCGCTCCGGGGGCCATTGTCAGTGGGCTGCGGTAGCTTCCGAAGGGTGGGGCGCGATGAGGCGCACTGCGGGATACGGCCACAGGGGTGGGTGGACGATGAGCGACGGCACGGCGACTACGACAACGGACCTGGACGTCAGGCTGGAGAAACACCGCGTCGAACTGACCGGGTACTGCTACCGCATGCTCGGCTCCTCCTTCGAGGCCGAGGACGCGGTGCAGGACACGATGGTGCGTGCCTGGCGGAGTTACGACAAGTTCGAGGGACGCTCCAGTCTCCGGTCGTGGCTGTACCGCATCGCGACGAACGTGTGCCTGGACATGCTGACGGCCGGCAACAAGCGGGCCAGGCCCATGGACCTCACGGAGTCGACCCCGCTCGCGCAGGCGGCGCTCTCGCCCCGCCCGGACAACACCTGGCTGGAGCCGATGCCGGACAACCGGGTACTGCCCAGCACCGAGGACCCGGCGGAGGCCGCGGTCGCCAAGGAGACGGTGCGGCTCGCCTTCATGGCCGCCCTGCAGCAGCTGCCGGCCAAGCAGCGGGCGGTGCTGATCCTGCGCGAGGTGCTGGCCTGGAAGGCGAGCGAGGTCGCCGAGCTGCTCGACACGACGGTCGCGTCGGTCAACAGCGCGTTGCAGCGGGCGCGCGCCACGCTCGCCGAGCAGCAGCAGCCGGGCGCCGAGGCCGCCGTGTGCGATCCGCTGGACGAGGAGCAGCAAAAGCTCCTGGAGCGGTATGTCGCGGCCTTCGAGGGCTACGACATGACGGCGCTCACGGCCCTGCTGCACGAGGACGCCATCATGACGATGCCGCCGTTCGACCTGTGGCTGACCGGCGTCAAGGACATCACGGGCTTCATGACGACGCTCGGCGCCCCCTGCGCGGGCTCGCGTCTGCTGCCGGTCCAGGTCAACGGGCTGCCGGGCTTCGCCCAGTACAAGCCGGACCCGGAGGCGGGCGGCTTCACGCCGTGGGCGGTGCAGGTGCTGGAGGTCTCAGACGGCCGGATCACCGGGTTCCACTGCTTCCTCGACACCAAGCGCTGGTTCCCGCTGTTCGGGCTCCCCCTCCATCTCGAAGCGGAGGCCCACCAGGTCGAGGAGGGCGTGTAGCGCCGGGTCGGGGTCCCGCAGCCGTATCCGGCCGCCGGCGCGCCGGGCGGCCAGCTGGAGCCGTGCCAGCAGGTCGACGGTGCCCAGTCCCGGGGGGCCGAGCCCTCCGACATCGCACACCACGACTCCCGCTCTGCCGGCCTCCAGCCGGGCCCGCACGTCGGCGCACAGCCCTGCCACCTCATCCCGGGTGACGGGGCCGGCCAGCACGAGTACTGCGGGTGTCATGGCATCCACGATCGGTAGACCGGGCGGCGGCTGATAACTCATCGCGGCCGGAGGCCCCGTCCGTCGCTCGCCGCCCGGTGTCCGTGCGCCGTGGGTGTCCGCCTGCCGGGATCACATTGACCCGGTGCCCTCCTTCCCCAGAGGGTTGGCTGTATGCCCCACGTATCAGCACCTCCCCGAATACCCTGCGGTTTCCTTTCCGCCAAGGAGGTGCCGTGCAGGGGGTGTTGACGGGCTTCGCGGTGATCGCGGTCGTCATCGGGGTGGGCTATGCGATCGGCCGGCGCGGCTACCTCGGGGACCACGGCCGCGAGGTCCTCACCAAGCTGGCCTTCCACGTGGCGTCCCCGGCGCTGCTGTTCACCACGCTCGCGCAGACCGACCTTTCGGTGATCTTCTCCAGCCGCCTCCTGGTGACCGCCCTGAGCACGGCCGCGGCGGCCGGCGTCTTCGTCGCGGTGGGTGTCGTACGGCGCTGGGGTGTGGGCCGTACGACGATCGGCGCGCTGTGCTCCAGTTACGTCAACTCCGGCAACCTCGGTATCCCGATCGCGGTGTACGTCCTGGGCGACGCCTCGCTGGTGGCGCCGGTGCTGCTGTTCCAGCTGGTCGGGGTCACCCCGGTCGCGCTGACGATCCTCGACCTGTCCGGCGGGGGCGGGAAGGGCCCGCTGTGGCGCCGCCTGCTGACCCCGCTGCGCAACCCGATCGCGGTCGGCTCGCTGGCGGGCGTGGCGGTGTCGGCGACGGGTCTGCGCATCCCGGCCCCGGTCATGGACCCCCTGACCCTGATCGGCGGCATGTCGGTCCCGGCGGTCCTGCTGGCCTTCGGCATCTCCCTGTGCGGCAGCACGATGCCCGGCCGGGGACCGGACCGGCATCCGGTGTTCCTCTCGGTCGCCCTCAAGTCGGTCGGCCAGCCCGCGGCAGCCTGGGCGCTCGCGGCGGGCGTCTTCGGCCTGCGGGGCGCTCCACTGCTGGACGTGGTGGTGACGTCGGCGCTGCCCGCCGCACAGAACCTCTATACGTACGCGTCGAGTTACGGGGTGGGCGAGCGGCTGGCGCGGGACTCGATCCTGCTGTCGACGGTGATTTCGGTGCCGGTGCTGGTGGGGGTGGCGGCGTTGCTGGGCTGACGTACGTCAGCCGATAGGGAACTCGCCGGTGTCGAGGCTCAGGTCGAAGGGTTCTGGCAGCTGGATTTGATCACCGAACTTGCCTGCGCGGAGCACGCGGTACACGTCTCCAGAAGGTTCACCGAACAGCGTAATCGTCGGTCCGCCAGGAGCCCAGGTGTCGATGAGGAGGTAGAGCGGCACGCCCGCCTGTGCGTAACCCGCGGCCTTCTTGATCCGATCATTGCTCGCGTTGGACTTGGAGGTGATCTCCACGACGAGTTCGGCCGCAGCTGCAGGAATGTAGTTCCCCTCCTCGGCGCGGAGCACGGCCTTCGGCGCCACCGCGATGTCGGGGATGTAGAGCCCGTCGCGAGACGGAATGGCCGTTCCCAGGGTCTGGTAAATGCCCCATTGCCTGGGAATCACCTGATACAGCTCACGCTGCACAAGGTCGGCAATGTCGTTGTGGGCGTTGGACGGCGGTGGCGCCACGGTGACGATCCCCTCGATGATCTCCACCTTGCAGCCCTCAGGCGCGTCCGTCTCCTCCCAGATCCGGACGAGGCCGTCCCACTCGTGGCCGTTGGCGGTCGAGTGGTCGACGGTGAGTGCGCTCATGGCGGTCTCCAATCGGTCGTCACCGATCCCAGCATGCCGAACGGGACCGGCGGAGGTCCACCGATCCCGTTCACCCGAAAGGGAAACCGCCTGGTCAGGCGATACGTTCCAGCACCACCGGCGAAGCCGTGAAGTCCGTCCCCGCCCCCGCGATGTCGTACGAGCCCTCCACCGACTGGAGGGCGTACTCGAAGCGCTCCGGGGTGTCGGTGTGCAGGGTCAGCAGGGGCTGGCCCTCGGTGACCGTGTCGCCCGGCTTGGCGTGGAGCTCGACGCCCGCGCCCGCCTGGACCGGGTCCTCCTTGCGGGCGCGTCCGGCGCCCAGGCGCCAGGCGGCGACGCCGATGTCGTAGGCGTCCAGGCGGGTCAGGACGCCGGAGGACGGGGCCTTGATGACGTGCTGCTCGCGCGCCACCGGCAGCGTCGCGTCCGGGTCGCCGCCCTGGGCCGCGATCATGCGGCGCCAGACGTCCATCGCCGAGCCGTCGGCCAGGGCCTTGGCCGGGTCGGCGTCCTTCACCCCGGCGGCGTCCAGCATTTCGCGGGCCAGGGCGATGGTCAGCTCCACCACGTCCGCCGGGCCGCCGCCTGCCAGGACCTCCACCGACTCGCGGACCTCCAGGGCGTTGCCCGCGGTGAGGCCGAGCGGGGTGGACATGTCCGTGAGGAGCGCGACCGTCTTGACGCCGTGGTCCGTGCCCAGGCCCACCATCGTGGAGGCCAGCTCGCGCGCGTCCTCGATCGTCTTCATGAAGGCGCCCGTGCCGACCTTCACGTCCAGGACCAGGGAGCCGGTGCCCTCCGCGATCTTCTTCGACATGATCGACGAGGCGATCAGCGGGATCGCCTCGACGGTGCCGGTGACGTCGCGCAGCGCGTACAGCTTCTTGTCCGCGGGGGCCAGGCCGTCGCCCGCCGCGCAGATCACCGCGCCGGTGCCGTCCAGGACCGACAGCATCTCCTCGTTCGAGAGGAGGGCGCGCCAGCCCGGGATCGACTCCAGCTTGTCCAGGGTGCCGCCGGTGTGGCCGAGGCCCCGGCCCGAGAGCTGGGGGACGGCCGCGCCGCAGGCCGCGACCAGGGGGGCCAGCGGCAGCGTGATCTTGTCGCCGACGCCGCCGGTCGAGTGCTTGTCGGCGGTCGGGCGGGACAGCGACGAGAAGTCCATGCGCTCGCCGGAGGCGATCATCGCCGCCGTCCAGCGGGCGATCTCGCGGCGGTTCATGCCGTTGATCAGGATCGCCATGGCGAGCGCGGACATCTGCTCGTCGGCGACCTCCCCGCGGGTGTACGCGTCGATGACCCAGTCGATCTGCTCGTCGCTGAGCTCACCGCGGTCCCGCTTGGTGCGGATGACAGAGATTGCGTCCATGGCCATGACTTTCCTTCCGGCCGAACATGTGGAAACGACACGGCCCCTCCGAGCCGCTCACTGGAGCAACTCGGAAGGGCCGCACGGGAGTTACTTTCTGAGGTGGCCCGGCCCGAAGGCCTGCGGCAGCATCTCGGACAGCGGCAGGATGCCCGCCGGGGTCTCCAGCAGCAGTTCCGGGCCGCCGAACTCGTGGAGCAGCTGGCGGCAGCGGCCACAGGGGACGAGGACGTCGCCCTCGCCGTCGACGCAGGTGAAGTGCGTCAGGCGGCCGCCCCCGGTGTTCTGCAGCTCCGAGACCAGTCCGCACTCGGCGCACAGGCCGACGCCGTACGACGCGTTCTCGACGTTGCAGCCGGTGACCGTACGGCCGTCGTCGACCAGGGCCGCGACGCCGACCGGGTATCCGGAGTACGGGGCGTAGGCGCGGGACATGGCGTCCCGTGCCGCAGCGCGCAGCTTGTCCCAGTCGACGTCGTGGGAGGCGGCCGGGGTCACTTGCCCTGGCCCTTCTTGTACGGCAGGCCGTCCGCCTTGGGCATCCGCAGGCGTTGCGCGGACAGCGTGAGGACGACCAGCGTGACGACGTACGGCGTGGCGGAGACGACCTGGTTCGGGACCTCGTTGGTGGTGGCGTACCAGGTGTAGACCAGGGCGCCGACCACCGCGGTGATCATCGACGGGGCGTACTTCTTGCGGATCACCAGCCAGATGGCACCGATGATCAGCAGGAGCGCGCCGAGCAGCAGCAGGGCGTGCACGTTCGTGGAGCCGCCGCGCAGGTTGAGGCTGTCGGTGTAGCCGAACAGGCCGGCGCCGAGGGCGAGGCCGCCCGGCATCCAGTTACCGAAGATCATCGCGGCGAGGCCGATGTAACCGCGGCCGCTGACCTGGCCTTCCAGATAGAAGGGGTTGGCGACGATGGAGAGGAAGGCGCCACCGAGGCCGGCCAGGCCGCCGGAGATGATCACGGCGATGTACTTGTACTTGTAGACGTTCACGCCGAGGGACTCGGCCGCGATCGGGTTCTCACCGCAGGAACGCAGGCGCAGACCGAAGGCGGTGCGCCACAGGATCCACCAGGTGCCGGGGATCAGAGCGATGGCGATCAGGGTCAGCCAGGAGACGTTGGTGACCAGACCGCCGAGCAGGCCGGCGATGTCGGAGATGAAGAACCAGCCCTGGTTGTTCAGGTCCCGCAGCCCGTCGGACAGGCCGGGCACCGTGAAGTGGCCGAGGGAGTCGATCGCCGGGGACTGCTTGGCGGAGCCACCCGCGTGGCCCTCGAAGGCGAGGGGCGCGAGGTAGCGGGTGATACCGAGGGCCAGGATGTTGATCGCCACACCGGAGACGATGTGGTTGACCCTGAAGGTGACGGTGGCGATGGCGTGCAGGACGCCGCCGATGCAGCCGCCGAGGATGCCGAAGACGACACCGGTCCACGGGCCCCACTGGAAGCCGGCCCAGGCGCCGAACCAGGTGCCGAAGATCATCATGCCTTCGAGGCCGATGTTGACGACGCCGGCCCGCTCGGCCCACAGACCGCCGAGGCCGGCGAGACCGATCGGCACGGCGAGCTGGAGCGCGGTGGACATCTGGCTGACGTTGGTGATGCCGTCGGCGCCGGTGATGAGGCGGACGATCGAGGTCAGCGCAAGGGCTCCGGCGATGACCAGGAGCAGGACGGGCCACGAGAGGCGGCGGCCGGTCGGTGCCGCGGGCTGCAGCGTGGGCTGGTTGACGTCGGTCGCCGAGGTCGGGGCGGTCATCGGCCAGCCACCTCCTTCGTGGTGTTGTTGGCGCCGAGGACGTGACCGGCGGCGAGTTCGGCGCCGACCTGGCGCTGCTGGCGGCGCAGGCCCCACTCACGGACGGCCTCGTAGGAGACGACGACCGAGAGCACGATCAGGCCCTGCATGATGACCGCGATCTCCTTGTCGTAACCGTGGAAGTCGAGCTCCGGCGAGGCCTTGTCGAGCCAGGCCCACAGCAGTGCGGCGAACGCGATGCCGACGGGGCTGTTGCGGCCGAGCAGGGCGATGCCGATGCCGAGGAAGCCGATGCCGGTGGGGAAGTTCAGGCTGTACGTGTGGGTGTCGCCGAGCAGGATCGGCAGACCGGCGAGGCCGGCGAGACCGCCCGAGAGCAGCATGGCGGTGAGCACCATGCGCTTGGGGTCGACACCACTGGCCGCGGCGGCGGTCTGCGAGGCGCCGGAGGCGCGCAGGTCGAAACCGAAGCGGGTGCGGTTGAGGACGACCCAGTAGGCGATGCCGAGCAGGACGGCGAGGAAGACCAGGCCGTAGATCTCGCCGGCGTCGCCCATGCCGATGCCGGGGACCCAGCCGGACTCGTGCATCTCGCCGGTGGTGTTGTTGTTGCCGACCTTGACGCCGAAGACGTCCGGCAGCCACAGGTAGGCGATGACCGACGTGGCGATCGCGTTGAGCATGATCGTCGCGACGACCTCGCTGACACCGCGGGTGACCTTGAGGACACCGGCGATTCCGGACCAGAAGGCGCCGGTGCAGACGGCGGTGAGCAGCAGCAGCGGGATCTGCAGGGCAGCCGGCAGGTTCGCGTGGGCGCCGACGATCGCGGCCATCATGGCGGCGAGCTGGTACTGGCCGTCGACGCCGATGTTGAACAGGTTCATCCGGAAGCCGATGGCGACCGCGAGGGCCGCGATGTAGTACATCGAGGCCTGGTTGATGATCAGGACCTGGATGTCCGAGAAGCCGAGCTGCTCGAACATCAGGGTGTACGGCTCGACCGGGCTCTTGCCGGAGGCGACCAGCACGATCGCGCTGAGCACGAAGGCCACGGCGAGCGCGATGACCGGGCCGGCCACCGCGAGGAGCACGCGCTCCTTGTCGAACTTCTTCATCAGCGGGCCTCGTCTTCGCCGGACTCGGGAGACTTGCGGATCTCGGGGGTGTCCGCCGGGGTCTCGGGGGTCTCGTCCTGTTCCAGATGACCGGTCGCGGCGCCGGTCATCGCCGAACCGAGCTGCTCAGGGGTGATGGTGGCCGGGTCGGCGTCGGCGACCAGCTTGCCGTTGTAGATCACGCGGAGGGTGTCGGACAGGCCGATGAGCTCGTCGAGGTCGGCCGAGATCAGCAGCACGGCCAGGCCCTCGCGGCGGGCCTCACGGATGTGGTCCCAGATCGCGGCCTGCGCGCCGACGTCCACACCACGGGTGGGGTGCGCGGCGATCAGGAAGCGCGGCTTGTGGCTCATCTCGCGGCCGACGATCAGCTTCTGCTGGTTGCCGCCGGACAGGGACGCGGCGGTGACGTCGATGCCGGGGGTACGGACGTCGTACTCCGTCACGATCCGCCGGGTGTCCTCCTGGGCCGCCTTCGGGTCCAGCCAGACACCCTTGGCGAGGGGCTTCTCGGTGACGTGGCCGAGGATGCGGTTCTCCCAGAGGGGGGCCTCCAGGAGCAGGCCGTGGCGGTGGCGGTCCTCGGGGATGTAGCCGATGCCCTGCTCGCGGCGCTTGCGGGTGGTCCAGCCGGTCATCTCCTCGTCGGCGAGGGTGATCGTGCCGGAGTCGGCGCCCTTGAGGCCGATGAGCGCGTCGACCAGTTCGGTCTGGCCGTTGCCCTCGACGCCTGCGATGCCCAGGATTTCGCCCGCGTGGATGGTGAACGTGATGTCGTCCAGCAGGGCCTTGCCGCCCGCCGCCTCCAGGCGCAGCTTGTCGACGGTGATGACCGGGCGGTCGGTGACCGTGGACTCGGCGGTCTCCGGCGTCGGCAGCTCGCTGCCGACCATCATCTCGGCCAGCTGCTTCGGAGTGGTCTCGGCGGGCACGGCCGTACCGACTGTCGTGCCGCGGCGGATGACGGTGATCTCGTCGGCGACGGAGAGGACCTCGCCGAGCTTGTGGGAGATGAAGATGACCGACAGGCCCTCGGACTTCAGCTCGCGCAGGTTGTCGAAGAGCGCGTCGACCTCCTGCGGCACCAGGACGGCAGTGGGCTCGTCGAGGATCAGCGTGGTGGCGCCGCGGTAGAGGACCTTGAGGATCTCCACGCGCTGGCGGGCGGCGACGCCGAGCTCCTCGACCAGGCGGTCGGGCTGCACGCCGAGGCCGTAGCGCTCGGAGATCTCCTTGATCTTGCGGCGGGCCTTGGCGCCGATGCCGTACAGCTTCTCGCTGCCCAGCACGACGTTCTCGAGGACGGTGAGGTTGTCGGCGAGCATGAAGTGCTGGTGCACCATGCCGATGCCGCGGACGATGGCGTCGGCCGGCGACGAGAAGGTGACCTGCCGGCCGTCGATGGCGATGGTGCCCTCGTCCGGCTTCTGCATGCCGTAGAGGATCTTCATCAGCGTCGACTTGCCGGCGCCGTTCTCGCCGACGAGGGCGTGGACGGTGCCCTTGCGGACGGTGAGGTGGATGTCGTGGTTGGCCACGACGCCCGGGAAACGCTTGGTGATCCCGGCGAGTTCGACGGCGGTCACCTGACCGTTGACCGCCGCTCCGGCCGGAGGGCTGCTGGACGCGTTGATGGCGCACTCTCCTGGGGACGGGGGTCGTCTACGCGCGTAGCGCCCCTATGGCCTGAAAGGGGCCGACGCACCGCGAACAACGGGGTACGGGGAACGCCCTTGGAAAGCCTCCCCGTACCCCGTCGAGCGGACGTAACCCCGGGGTTACCGCTGCTCAGGGTGTTGCTGCAATCAGCTGGACTTGACCTTGATCTCGCCGCTGATGATCTTCTCCTTGGCCGTCTTGATGGCGTCCTGCAGCTCGGTGTTGTCCGCGAACTTCGGGTTGGAGTTCGACAGGCTCACCTCGCCGGTCTTCAGATCGCCACGAACGATACCGGTCTCGGGCTTGCCGTCCTCGACCGACTTCGCCAGGTTGTACACCGCCTTGGCGACGTCCTTCATCGCCGAGGTCAGGATCGAGTCCTTGTACTTGGCGAGGGCTTCCTGCTTGTACTGGTCGGAGTCGACACCGATCGCCCACACCTTGTTGGCGGCGGCGGCCTCGATGACGCCCTGACCGGACAGACCGGCGGCCGCGTAGACGACGTCGGCCTTCTTCTCGATCTGGCCCTCGGCGGCCGACTTGCCCTTGTCGGGGCTGGAGAAGCCACCCTCCTCCGCGGTCTGCGTGAGGTACTGGGTCAGGACCTTGGCCTGCGGGTTGGTGTCCTTGACGCCCTGCTCGAAGCCGGCCTGGAACTTGTGGATGAGCGGGATGTCCACACCGCCCACGAAGCCGACCGTGTTCGTCTTGGTGCTCTTGGCCGCGGCGACGCCCGCCAGGTACGAAGCCTCCTCCTCCGAGAAGACCAGGTCGGCGACGTTCTTCGCCTCGACGGTGGAGTCGTCCACGATGCCGAAGGTGGTGTCGGGGAACTTCTCCGCGGCGCCCTTGACGGCGGCCGCGTAGGCGTAGCCGACACCGACGACCGGGTTGTAGCCCTGCTTGGCCAGGGAGGCCAGGCGCTGCTCCTTGTCGGCGTCCGTCTCACCCTCGGTGGGCTCGACGTCGGCCGTGTCGTACTGGAACTCCTTCTTCGCCTGCTCCAGGCCCGCGTACGCGGCGTCGTTGAAGGACTGGTCGCCCTTGCCGCCGACGTCGTACGCGATGGCGAGGCCCTTGCTGCCCTTGTCGTCCGACGAGGCGGACGTCGAGGTGCCGCCGCAGGCGGAGAGCGCGAGGGCCAGGGAGGCGGTCGCTGCGCCTGCGACCGTGATCCGGGAAATCCGGCGCATGTGTAGGTGCTCCTTAGTACAAGCGCCGGACGGTACAGCTCGGTACAGCTTCACAGCAACGGCGCTGGCTTCCGCCGCAGATTAACGCGCGTAGACCAGCCTGAAAACCCCTTCTGTCCACCTTGTTATGCGCCCGTGGCCAAGTCCACGCGTGACCTTGACCCGGGGCTTGCCGAAAGCAAAGCGGGAGGGGACGCGGAGGGCCGGGGACAGCGAAGGCCGGGGACAGCGAAGCGGGCGGGCACCCTCGGATGCCCGCCCGCTTCCAGCCGTACAGGTAGTACGACGCTGTACGACGTTGTAGAGCGTCGTACAGCGTCGTCGTCGACCGTGACTACTCGGTCTTGACCTTGATCGAGCCGTCGATGATGCCTTCCTTGGCCTTCGCCACGGCCTCCGTGAGACCCGGGATCTTCGCGAACTCCGGGTTGGACTCGGACAGGCCGACGCCGTTGACCTTCAGGTCGAAGGTCTGGGTGCCGGTCAGCGGCTTGCCGTCCTCGACGGACTTGGCCAGCGCGTAGACCGCGCCGCCGACGTCCTTGAGCGCGGAGGTCAGGATGTAGCCCTTGTACGAAGCCAGGGCGGCCTGCTCGAACTGGTCGGAGTCGACGCCGATCGCCCAGACCTTGGCCTTCGCGGCAGCCTCGATGACGCCCTGACCGGACAGACCCGCCGCCTGGTAGAGGACGTCGGCGTTCTTCTCGATCTGGCCCTCGGCGGCGGCCTTGCCCTTGTCGGGGCTGGAGAAGCCGCCCTCCTCCGCGGTCTGCGTCAGGTACTGCGAGAGGACCTTGACCTTGCCGCCGCTGGTGTCCTGGACGCCCTGCTTGTAGCCGGCCTCGAACTTGTGGATCAGCGGGATGTCCACACCGCCGATGAAGCCGACCGTGTTCGTCTTGGTGGCCTTGGCGGCGGCGACGCCCGCCAGGTAGGAGGCCTGCTCCTCGGCGAACACGAGCGAGGTGACGTTGTCGCCCTCGACCACCGAGTCGACGATGCCGAAGGTGGTGTCCGGGTACTTCTTGGCCACGGCCTCCATCGCGGGGCCGTAGGCGAAGCCGACGCCGATCACCGGGTTGTAGCCCTGCTTGGCCAGGGAGGCCAGGCGCTGCTCCTTGTCGGCGTCCGTCTCGCCCTCGGTGGGCTCGATGTCGGCCGTCTTGTACTTGAACTCCTTCTGGGCCTTCTGCAGACCGGCGTACGCGGCGTCGTTGAAGGACTGGTCGCCCTTGCCGCCGATGTCGTACGCGATGGCGAGACCCTTGGTGTCGCCGCTGCCGTCACTGTCGCCGCCGCTGTCGCTGCTGGTACCACCGCACGCCGTGGCAGCGAGCGCGATCGACGCGACCCCCACCGCGACACGGGTCAGTTTGGATGTCCGACGCATCGTGAAGTCCCCATTCTCCAAGCCCCGCAGTGGGTGCTGAGTTCGGCGCACATTAACGCGCGTAGACACTCCTGGGAACGGGGTTTCGCCCGGCCGTTATCCATTCGTGCCGATGGCCGGTTACGTCCTTGTGAACCACCGGATCGAAAGGCACGCATAGGGCGACAGCACCGGTGGTGCCTTCGCCACGATGGCGCTCAGGACCGCCCGCCATGGGGAAAGACTCCCCCCGCTCGGCGCGGCCCGCAAGCGGAGCGGAGCGTAGGGTGCAACGCCGCGCACGGCCGCGCCACAAAGGGGCGCGGGGCTGTGTCGACATGCGGGTCCGCCACGCGAGCGCGACCAGCCACGACGACGGACCCGCGGCCGCCATCCGGCTGCAAGCCTCTACGGCGACCGGCCCCCGCTTGACCCACGGCGTAGAGCGCGGCGGGTCGGGCAAAGCGCCGAGCACGGCAACGCCACAAAAGGGCACGGGCTGTGCCGAGATGCCGCTCCGCCACGCCGGCGCGACCAGCCACGACAGGCCCAGGCCCGTAGCCGCTATTCGGCTGCAAGCCCCAACGGCGACCGGCCCCGCTTGACCCACGGCGGCGAACGCGGCGGGTCGTGACCAACGCCGTGCACGCCACCCCGCGAAGGGTTACGGCGACTGGGTCACGCCTAACCCGCGGCGTCGAGCAGTGCTGCCGCCGTGAACAGCTCCACGCCCACCTTGATGGCGGACTCGTCCACGTCGAAGTCGCCTTGGTGCAGGTCGCGCCCGATCCGGTCACCGGGGACACGGACCCCCAGCCGGGCCATGGCGCCGGGAACGTGCTCCAGGTACCAGGAGAAGTCCTCCCCGCCGAGGCTCTGCTCGGTGCTCTCGACGGAGTCGGCGCCACGGCGGGCGGTCATGGCGGCGCGCAGCAGCTCGGTCGAGTCCTCGTCGTTGACGACGGGCGGGACGCCGCGGACGTAGTTGATCTCCGACTTGGCGCGGTGCAGATTGGCGACCTCGTCGATGGCGGCGACGACGAGATCGGGCGCCTGCCGCCAGGTGTCGAGGTCCAGGCAGCGCACGGTCCCGGAGAGCTCGGCGTGCTGCGGGATGACGTTGGGCGCGTGGCCGGACTCGATCCGGCCCCAGGTCACGGACAGGCCGCTGCGGGCGTCCGTGCGCCGGGTGACGACAGCGGGCACGTCGGTGACGACCCGGGCGGCGGCGGTGACGAGGTCGGTCGTCAGATGGGGGCGGGCCGTGTGCCCGCCGGGCCCGTCCAGGGCGATTTCCAGCCGGTCGCACGCGGAGGTGATGGGACCCACCCGCAGACCCAGCTTCCCGGCGTCCACCTTGGGGTCGCAGTGCAGGGCGAGGAACCGGCCGACCCCTTCGAGCACCCCGCACTTGATGGCGTCGAGGGCGCCGCCGGGGAGGACCTCCTCGGCGGGCTGGAAGAGGAGGCGGACGGGGCGGGGCAGCTGCCCGCGCCGGTGCAGCTCGGCCAGGACCAGGCCGGTACCCAGCACCACGGTGGTGTGCACGTCGTGCCCGCAGGCGTGCGCCCGGTCCGGCACGGTCGAGCGATACGAGCACTCACTCTTCGTGTCCGGGATGGGCAGGCCGTCGATGTCGGCGCGCAAAGCCAGCATGGGGCGCTCGCCGTCCCACTCCCCGATGTCACAGACGAGCCCGGTTCCGGAGTCGAGTACGCGGGGCCTCAGGCCGGCCTTCTCCAGGCGGCCCTTGATCGCGGCGGTCGTACGGAACTCCTGGTTGCCGAGCTCCGGGTGCATGTGCAAGTCGCGCCGGAACTCGATGAGTTCGGCACGGAGCGCCTCCGGCAAGGTGCCGGGGAGGGCGGCTTCCCCTGGGTGATCGGCCTCGGACTCTGGGGACATCTGTTGGTTCACCCTCTGAAGGGTAGGACGCCGAGGTGGCCAACTGACCCTCGATCAACAAAAGTTCAACCCGTTTGGGGAAGAAAATCTGGCCGCCCGACGCGTAGGTATCGATTTAGGTGGGTAAACTCGCCCAACTCCGTCGAGTCGATCATGAAATCGACGGAGAGTGAGGATCTCCCTCCCTCACGGATACCACGTTCAGCCGCGTCCCGTCGGTTCTGTTCATCTGTCGGAGCCCGGCGTCGGCGTTGCACCGGCCTCCCGGGAGATCGTCACGGCCTGCCCGTACGGCGGTACCGGCGAGGGCGGCCGCGGGCGACGGGGCGGATATTCGTGAACAACGGGGAGGTCAGCGACCCTCTATCGCCCGCCACACAGGACCCAGGTAATCGGAGAGTCCGGTTTCCTCCCGCCGCGCCAGTGCGACGAGGTCAAGTTTCCGGAGGTCACCTTCTCCGGAAGTCATGATCTCCCGCACCTCATCGGCCATCGGCAGCTGCTCCGGGGAGTGCGACGGCACGCCTGAGCCGTCCTCTTCTTCCGACGTGCGGAGGGCGTGGAGGATCAGCACGGCCAGCGCGATATTTCGCACTTCGAGCTGCACGGCATCTCGGAGCCTGGCGACCTCCTGAGCTGTGACCAGGGTGTCGCGTGCATCGGCCGTCATGTGTCTCATGGCGCTCCAGCGTGCCACTGCGACCAGAGCTGGCACGGGACCGGGGCTGCATGGCTTGTCGCGCGCGAATCCCAACGCGCTGATGATGTCGGCGAGTTCCTCACCGACCAGGTGGGCGGGGTCCGGCGCGTGTCACGCAGTTCGTTCCGGCGGACGTCCGCGACAACCGGCTCGCCCGTTCGGCTACGGCCGCGGCAGCCGGCTCGCCCGTTCGGCTACGGCCGCGGCAGCCGGCTCGCCCGTTCGGCTACGGCCGCGGCAGCCGGCTCGCCCGTTCGGCTGCGGTTGTCTCGCTCGCGCTGTCGTCCCGCGATGTCGTGGACACGGATGTGTCCGTGGAGCAGGGCGTTCCCGCCTCCGGGCACTCAGCCGACCAACTGAGTAGGACGGAGTGTGTCTATGCCTCGAATAGGTGGGCTCACGGCGAGCGGACGACGCCGTACCGCGGCCATCGCGGCCCTCGTAGCGGGCTCGACGGTGCTCAGCGGGCCGAACCCCGCCTGGGCAGGCGGCGCACCCACGCCTTCCGCGCCCGTCACACGGATCGACTGGAGCCGGTGCGTTCCCGGGAGCGAGTTCGACTGCGCGACCGTGAAGGTGCCCCTGGACTACAGCAAGCCAGGTGGCCGCACGATCGAACTGGCGGTCGTCAGACGTGCGGCGACCGACCCCGGTCGGCGCATCGGCACCCTCTTCTTCAACCCCGGAGGCCCCGGCGGCCCTGGATCCGTGCAGATGCCACAGAACTACGAGAGCTTCCCGCGCGAGGTGCGGGAGCGGTTCGACATCGTCAGCTGGGACCCCCGCGGTATCGGCAACAGCACCGCCATGAACTGCTTCGCGAGTCCTGAGGAAGCCGCCGAGTGGAACGCGAGCAAACCGGCCGGGTTCCCCGTCGGCGCGAAGGAACGGACGGCCACTTTCGCCGCGTACAGGGACCTGGCCAGGCGTTGCGAGAAGCGTGACCCCGATCTGATGCGGCACGTGTCGACCTCCGACACCGCCCGCGACCTCGACCGGCTCCGCCAGGCCGTGGGTGACGCGCAGCTCACGTACCTGGGGATCTCCTACGGCACGATACTGGCCGCCACGTACGCCAACCTGTTCCCCGACAAGGTCCGCGCCATGGTCCTCGACGGCAACTGGGACCCGCAGGCGTGGACGAACCACGGTTCCGACGACGACCCCCGCCTCCCGAGTTTCCACCGCCTGGGCTCGGACCGCAGCGGGGCGGCGACCCTGGACAAGTTCCTCAGCCTGTGCGGGGCCGCGACCACCGCCCGCTGCGCGTTCTCCGCCGGCAGCTCCGAGGCGACCCGGGCCAAGTACCACCAACTGATGCAGCGGCTGCGGAAGCATCCCGTGGGCACGTGGACCTATGCGGCCACGGTCGACAGCATTATGAACGGCCTCTACGTCGTCCACCCCGGGTGGACGGATCTCGCGGGCAGGTTGCAGGAACTGTGGCAGGGGCGCGTTCCCGAGCCGTCCCCGCTCCCGCCCCCGCCGGCGGTCCCGAATCCGAATCCGTACCTGGGCGAGGAGCAGGCGACCTCTGTGCTCTGCGGCGACAGCCCGAATCCGCGTGATCCCGGTGCCTTCGAGGCCCTGGAGCAGGCCGCGGCCGCCCGTGCGGGAGAAGCGGGACGCCACTGGACCTGGGCCACCGCGGGCTGTACCTACTGGCCGCTCTCCCCCGACCACTACCGCGGCCCGTGGAACACACCGACCGCGCATCCCCTTCTGGTCATCGGCAACGCCTACGACCCCTCCACCCCCGACTCTGCCGCGCGAGCCATGGCCCGGGAACTGGCGGACGCCCGCCTGCTCACCCTCACCGGGGTCGGGCACACCGCGCTGCTCAATCCCAGCAGCTGCATCCAGGCCCACGAAAGCCGCTACCTCATCGACGGCGTCCTCCCGCCGGCCGGGACGACGTGCCGGGAGCAGGACACGCCCCCCTTCACCACGTCCGAGCCGAGCGGCGGCATCGCCACCGGCGGAGGCGGGATGGCCACCGCGGCGTCCTGAACGCACCTGGACGGAAGCACACCGTTCCGCGGCCGCCGCCGGCTGCCGACGGGACCCTGGGCGGGAACCGGAAACCCGGTACGACTGCGGCGTTTCCGGCACACCCCTTCCACCGCTCAATCCGACAAGCTTTTCGTGGGGGCCGTCCCCTTCGCCGTCCGGAGTGCGGTGCAAAGGGCTCTGCCGTCGCCGAAGAACGGCAGGAGGAAAACCACATGCGCGAGGTGCCACCAGGCCAAGGGCCGGTCCAGGCCGGAGAGCCAGAGCAACGCGCCGACGCCCGCACACGACAACGGCCCGACAAGGGCCACACCGGCCATCTGGCGTGCCGTCATGGCCCCGATGGGGACGACCGACGTACGCCACGCACTACGATCGACCGCGATGTGCGTGATGGTCTGAAGGCGCTTGAGCGCGATGGCGTGGGCCGACTCATGCAGCACGAACGACGCCACCAGACCGAGTGTTGCCGTCTTGCAGAACCCCCAAGCAATTTCGGCGGGCACCTCGTCGCCTGAGCGTGCGAACCAGGCAAGTCCCGCGGCGAGAAGAAAGCCAAGGAATGCCAGAAGGGGCCACACCTGGGTGACTACTGCTGCGGCGACCGTACGTATTCTCAGGTCATTGCGGCTGTAGACCCTCGGTCTAGCTTCGGGACATCTCCTTGATGAGGTACTCACGACGGTTCTTCAGCCCCCGGTAGATGAACTGGGTGAATATCAGGACGACGGAGAAAACGAAGAAGAGGACGATCAGCGCTGTCGGATTCGCTACGCCCGCTTCAACGCCGAGTACTCCGCCGGCCTTTTCCTGCGTCTCGAAGAACAATGACCCGAAAAGGGTCTCTCGGCGGATCTCCTTGTCACCGTCCGTTGAGAACATCAGGATGAACAGCGCGGCCACCGCGGTCACCAGCGTGAGCAGGGCGGCTACGACGACGGGCTTCACGACCGACAGTGCCTTGTTCATTTCTTCTCCTCGACTCGCTTGCTTGGATTCCTTCTACCGCGTACCAGACGAAGAGACCGGTAGCGCCGACCAAGCATCCCATCACTGCCCACGGCGGAAGGCTGAGCATGCCCAGGCCGATCGCCGAAAGGGCGAGAATCACAGCCACAACGGAAAGGCCTAGGAACACGGAGAATGGATTGTCCTTCTCCGCCGGAAAGACGATGCTGATGCATGTGGTCAAGACCGCCCCACCCAGGCATCCCAAAAGCGCCTCTCCGCTCTGGGCTACAAGGTCGGGAGCGACGAAGCAGAGCACTCCCAGTCCGGGCACGGCGAACACAGCGAGCAGGACGACTTGCGCCTTGAGCAGGCGTCCGTAGACACGCCAGGCGGATTCGCCGGCGCCGGGCAGCAACCGCAGGGGCTGGGTGGCGGTGAACTGATAAAGGCCGCCGAGAGACAGGACCGTGAGGCCCCACAGCGGACTCACCGAGGGCCGAAGCAGCAGGTAGCCGAACAAGGCGACGGCCATCACCGCACCTGCCACGGTCTGCGAACTGCGCAGCAGACACCAGTCGTACGGACTCAGAAGGCGGTTCGGCGATCTGCTCGCCCACAGGGTCAGGTAGCGGGACTGTCGCACGTGCTGATTCGGGGCGAGCGCGAGGGCGATAGCCATGAGCACTGCCGTGAGGAGCACCGATACGGCGAACGTCGGCAGGGCCCCGTAGCGGTGCCAGGCCCATGAGACGGACGTGACCCACACGTGGTGGGGCCGCTTGGTGAGATAGGCAGTGCTCAGGGCCCCGAAGAACGTCTTCATCTGGACGGAGTAGACCGCGAGCAACGCGAACAGGGCCAGGACGGACAGGACGCTCGAGATACGCCTGAGTCCCACCAGGGCCCACAACCGTGTCAGCAACTGGTAGAGGACGCTCAGAGTCAGGTACGTCAGCGCGACAGGCAGGATCACCGATGCGGTGATGAAGGGAAGGGCGGACGGACCGAGCACCAGCAACGCGCTGACCGCGAGGGAGATGAGCCCGACGCCGGCCACGACTCCTGTCATCGCGGCCTCGTACATCAAGAACGCCGCCGAGCGTTCCCGGTTGGTGACCGGCAGCTGATAGCTCAGCTGGAGCATTCCCTCGGCGTTGATGAAGAGGACTTTCACGAGAAGGAATGCGATCTGCACCCACAGGACGAGGGAGACCGTCGAGGTGTCGAACAACAGGCGCCAGACAGCGCTGTCTCGGCCCACCGGCCTGAGGAACAGATAGGCGGAGACGCACATGACACCCAGGAGCAGGACGGCCGCCGAGACCGCGAACACCCGCACGGAAGCCGAACGCAGAACACCGACTCTGAGCACCCTGCGCCTGAAGAAGACGAGGAGCATGCGCGCCAGGACGGCTGAATGCCGCAGCCTCACGCTCACCGCTCGTCCGATCCGAGGTAGTCGAAGACCATGGCTGCCACCGAACCGTGCTCGGCGATCAGGTCTCGCGTGGGCAGGTCGTACACCACCTGCCCCAGGTCGAGGAACACGATCCGGTCGGCCAGTCGTTCCAGGACGGCGAAGTCATGCGTGCACAGCAGGATGGAGCGGCCCTCGTCGCGGACGTGCCTGAACTCCCTCTCACTGAGGTGGAGCGCTTCGAGATCGATCCCGTTGAGGGTCTCGTCGATCACCGTCAGGGGACGGCGCATGAGCAGCGCGGAGACGAGCTGGGTCTTCTTGCGCATGCCGTGCGAATAGTCCTCGATGAGGTGGTCGTACCGCCCCTCCATCGAGAACTTGCGGAACAGGTCGTGAGCCTCGGCATCGTCCGGTTCGACGCCGAACAGCGTCCCCATCAGGGCGATGTACTCACGGGCGGTGAGGAATTCCGGCAGATAGTCGTTGCTGGACAGATACATGCCCAGGGACTTCGCCTTCGCGGAGGTGTGCTCGTGTCCTCCGATACAGAGGGAACCCGACTGGAGATGCACGAGATCGAAGATGTTCCTGATCAACGTGGACTTGCCGGACCCGTTGGGGCCGACGAGACCGACGATCGTGCCTTCCTCGACCGACAGGGAAACATCGGCGAGAACGTTCACTGTGCCGTCGTAGGAATAGCTGAGATTCTTCACATCCAGCAGGGTCATTCTGCCTTGCTCTTTCACTGAGTCTGCCCAACGGGAGTGCCCAGGCAACCTTGAGCGTTCATGGATAGAGGCTGACTGGGCACTACCGAGAGAGATGCCAGCCGACTAAATGGCAGCAGGCGCTACACGCATTCGAAGCGAACCTTCAGGCCGAAGTTCTTGAATTCCCAGCGGCCGGAGAAGGACTTGTTCTGCTTGACCACGCACCAGACGGCCAGACCGGCAGCGACGGTGGCACCGAGGGCAAGAATTACCGCGACGACGACCAGGAACCAGGCGTCGTAACGGACAAGCGCCTTGTCGAGTTTCGACTGGGCGGATTCGACGGCGCGCGAGGTGATCTGCTGTGCGTAAACAGCGGTATGCGGTGCCAGATCGGTTACGGGCATGTACCTCATCCTTTCGGTTTGATTACACAGGAGAGGTTTTCATCGCCCTGCTGGACCGACCAGTGTCCGAAAGGACACTCTTGGCGAGCGAAGTTCGCGTTTCCTTAGCGCCGCTATGACGGCCGCTTCCGCACACGACGCGATGTCGAGCTTGACGAAAATACTGGCGACATGCTTCTTGGCCGTGCGCTCCGTTACATGGCACCGACGGGCTATGTCCGCGTTCGTCAGGCACTCGCCCAAGGCGACGAGCACGTCGGACTCACGCGGTGTCAGGCGTGTGAGATCTGCGTCGCGCACCCACCGAGGCGCGTCGGCCAGTCCGCAGCAGCCCTCTTCACCTACGTGCTGGGTGCGTCTATCTGATGGCAGGCTCAATGTGGCTCCCCCGTGCCTGTTCACGCTTCGGGGAGCTGGTCGGACCGCCGATAGGCGTCGCCCCCCTGGGCGAATGTGCCCCGGCCGCTCTGGTCAGAGGCTCCGGGGACGAAACCGCGTGAGCGTACCAACCATGATCGCCCGTATCAATTGGTTAGTACTCGGACGCTACGACTGAGTAGCTTGCCCTGGCGCGTGGAGCCCGGCCGTTCGCTCCCTCGACTGCGGCGCCCGGCAGCCCTGGGCGGCCCGTTGACCGGGAACGCCCTGCAACATGCCGGCGAACCCCCGGACTCCCACCCTGCACCCCTCGTAGGGTGCGTCCGTGACTGACGCGCAACCGGAGTTCCTCCGATCCACACGGGCCTCGTACGACGCGATAGCCCTCGCCTACACGGACCGCTTCCCCGACTGGCTGTCCGACAGCCATCCACTGGACCGCTCCCTGATCACCGCCTTCACCGAACTGGCCCGCGAGCACGTCCCGGCCCCCGTCGCCGACCTCGGCAGCGGCCCCGGATACGTCACCGCCCACCTCGACGGGCTCGGCATACCGGTCTTCGGAGTCGACCTCTCGCCGCGGATGGTCGCCCTGGCCCGTGGTGCACATCCCGAACTCCGGTTCCATGTGGGCTCGATGACGTCCCTCGACCTCCCTGCCGACACGTTGGGCGGGATCATCGCGCTGTACTCGGTCATCCACATCCCGACCGAGCATCTGGCGGCCACGTTCGCCGAGTTCCACCGCGTTCTGGTCCCCGGCGGGCACGTACTCCTCGGGTTCCAGTCCGGCAGCCCCGACGGCGACGAGGAGCACCTCCACCTCGCGGAGCGCTTCGGCCAGGAGATCGCGCTCGATTACTACTGGCGCACCCCGGAGGCGGTCGCCGCCCACCTGGCCAAGGCGGACCTGCCGGCCCAGGCCCGCGTGCTGCGGGAGCCGGTCGACGGGGAGGTACGCCCCCGCGCGTTCGTTCTGGCCCGCAAGCAGTCGTGACCTACCTGGCCAGTTCGCACCACACGTATTTGCCCCGGTTGCCGTGCCGGGACAGCGGCTGCCATCCCCACAGGTCGGAGCAGGCCCGGACGAGGGCGAGGCCGCGCCCGTCCTCCAGCTCGGCCGGGTCATCCAACGGCCCTGGCGGTTCCGGCGGTTCCGGATCGGCATCCCAGGCCCCGATCCGCAGCACGCCTGCCGCCCAGCGCACCCGCAGTGCGGCGGGGCCCTTCGTGTGGCGTACGGCGTTGGACACCAGCTCCGTGGCGAGCAGTTCGGCGACATCGACGAGGGTGATCAGGCCGTGCATGGTGAGGATCAGGCGGAGGGTGCGGCGGGAGACGGTGACGGCTCTGAGGTCGTTCGGGATGTAGAGGGAGTACTCCCAGGGCGCGGACTCGGACTCGGTTTCGGGCATGCGTCAGCTCCGGTTCGGTGGTGGGGGGTTGCGGTCGGCGGGCGGTGGCAGTGCCGCAGCCGTCGTGGCAGGACGGAGTGGTGCGCTTCCGGGGCCCCGGGTTCCGCAAAGTGTGCGTCGCGTCACCGACGGTAGGGGTAACTGTTTAGATCCCGCAAGCGGATCACGTAACCTGACCTTCGAACGAGTCGCGTTTGTAGGCGCGTTGAGAGGACCCGTCCGTGGCAAAGAGAACCGAACCGACGGCACGTCAGATGCGCCTGGCGGTCGAGTTGCGCAGACTCCGTGACGCGGCAAGTCTCACATCGCGGGAGGCGGCAGAACTACTGGGAGTGAGCGCTCCGCAGATCAGCCAGATCGAGTCCGGCCTTGCAGGGGTGAGCGAGAAGCGACTACGCCGCCTTGCCGCCAACTACTCATGCACAGATGACGAGCTGATCAACGCTCTGGTGGCCATGGCGACCGGCCGCACGCGGGGTTGGTGGGAGGACTACCGGGGGCTGCTGCCCACACCGTTCCTCGATCTCGCCGAGCTGGAACACCACGCCACGTTCGTACGGGAGGCCCAGTTCCAGTACATCCCCGGCCTGCTCCAAACGGAGGATTACACCCAGGCCGTCTTCGCCTACAGGATCCCGAAGCTGCCGGAAGAGGAGCTTGAGTTGCGCGTCCGGCACCGCATGCAACGCAAGGTGATTCTCGACGGCACATCGTACGAAGCTCTCATCCACGAGGCGGCGCTACGCATCATGGTCGGCGACCGTGCCGCCTCGCGGGCCCAGCTGGCGGAAGTCCTCGAAATCTCCGAAGCGGAACACGTCACCGTACGGGTCATCCCCTTCACCCTGGAGGGGTTCGCCGGCGCCGCGAGCGCCATGCTGCACGCAGGCGGCGCTGTACCCAAGCTGGACACTGTCGTGCGTGACGCCCCCAACGGCGCGGCCTACATCGATTCTGAAGCCCAACTCAGCACGCTTCGAACGCTTTTCCGTAACCTGGAAGCCGCGTCGCTCGATCCCGACAAGTCACGAGACTTGATCAACCGCGTGGCAAAGGAACTGTGATGTCCACTTCTGATGGCTGGCGGAAGTCGTCCTACTCAAGTTTTGGCGACGGAGACTCCTGCGTAGAGATCGCGCACTCCCCCGCACGCATAGCCATACGCGACTCCAAGGACCCGACAGCCGGCACCCTCACCTTCCCGGCCGAGGCCTTCGCCCCTTTCATCGAAGCCCTGAAGGCCCCCTCCACCCCGTGATCACACGGCCGTGACCGCCGACAACCGGTGCACATCCCGCGCCGTCCCCGTGACCCCCGACAAGAACCCCTGCGCCCGAGGCGACGCGTTCTCCGTCAGCCACGCCGGGTCGATGTCGCACACCGCCACCCGGACCTCGGTCCCGGACAGCGCCAGCGGCAAGGTGTGGACGACCGTCGACGGGAAGCTCAGGATCGTACGGCCGATGGGCCCGCGGCGGGCGATCAGCTCCAGCGGCAAATCAGGGCGCACGACCTCCAACCCCGTCTCCACCGCCAGCCGGTGCAGCTTCTCCGCGCTCTCGCGGCGGTGGGCGAAGTAACGCGTGGCGCCGTGCGCCTTGGCCAGGGAGCGGACGGCTTCGAGGTAGCGGTCGCCGTCGACCACGCCCGTTTCGACCAGCGACGTGCCCACCATGTCCGCGCCCTTGGTGATGCGCGGCGGGCCGAAGCGGTCGCGGGTCCACGCGAAGGTGTTGGCGGTGACCGTCACGCCGGCCAGGGTCTCTTCCATCGGCATGGAGGAGAAGATCTCGACCTTGCGGCGCTCGCTCGGCGTCAGACGCTTGCGGGCCGCGGACGACACCGGCGCGAAGACCAGGTCGCGGGGGCCGGGGCGGCCGCCCTTGCGGTGCCAGCGGACCAGGCGCTCGCCGCGGGCGAGTTGGGCGACGAACTCCATGGTCGCCGTGCCGTCGTCGACGACGACGATGTCACGGGCCTTGGTGATGGTCAGCAGGAGTTGTACGTAGCGGGAGAAGGGGTCGCCCAGGACGATCCGGTCGGCACGGCGCAGCAGGCCCGCCAGGCCGCCGATCGTCTGGAAGGGAGCCGCCGGGCCGCCCCGCGCCTCCTCCCAGCGGACCGTGTGCCCCTCCTCGCGCGCCAGTTCGGCCATCCGGCGCAGCTGGCCGCGGGTCATGGGGTCGATCGGGGACAGGACGACGAGGGTGAGTCCCGTGCCGACGGCATGCCGGCGGGCGTGCGCCCACTCCAGCACATTAAGGAGCTGTACCGGGCTCTCGACGAAGGCGAGAGTGTGGGGGCCGGTGTTCCCGGCGCGGGGGCTCATCGACGTACGACCGTCCCGTCGTAAGGCGCTCATGCGGCGCTCGTATTCAGCTCGTGCAGCTCGCGCTGCTCGTGTTCGGGAAGCTCGAAGGGCGCCGAGCCCGAGCGCCCCTGGTCGGGGCACTCGGACATCGGCGCACGTTCGAACTCGGGGCGTTCCGGGTCAGACCGAAACGGGCTCGCCCGCCGCCGCGGCGATCTCCGCCTCGGCGACCACACCGGCGACGCGGCGCAGCTTCTTCATCGGGCCGAGCTCGGAGTCGTAGACCTTCTTGACGCCGTCACCGAGGGAGGCCTCGATGGTGCGGATGTCGCGGACGAGGCGCACCAGGCCCTGCGGCTCGACCGAGGCGGCCTGGTCCGAACCCCACATCGCGCGGTCCAGGGTGATGTGACGCTCGACGAAGACGGCGCCGAGGGCGACCGCGGCCAGCGTGGTCTGCAGGCCCGTCTCGTGGCCGGAGTAGCCGATCGGGACGTTCGGGAACTCCTTCTCCAGCGTGTTGATCACGCGGAGGTTGAGCTCCTCGGCCTTCGCCGGGTACGTCGAGGTGGCGTGGCACATGACGATGTTCTCGGAGCCGAGGACCTCGACCGCGTGGCGGATCTGCTTCGGGGTCGACATGCCGGTGGAGAGGATGACGGCGCGGCCGGTGGCGCGCAGCGCCTTCAGCAGCTCGTCGTCCGTGAGGGACGCGGACGCGACCTTGTGGGCCGGGATGTCGAACTTCTCCAGGAAGGCGACGGCCTCGGTGTCCCACGGGGAGGCGAACCAGTCGATGTTCTTGGACTTGCAGTACTCGTCGATCTGGCGGTACTCGTCCTCACCGAACTCCACGCGGTGGCGGTAGTCGATGTAGGTCATCCGGCCCCAGGGGGTGTCGCGCTCGATGTCCCACTGGTCGCGCGGGGTGCAGATCTCCGGCGTGCGCTTCTGGAACTTCACGGCGTCACAGCCGGCCTCGGCGGCCACGTCGATGAGCTTGAAGGCGTTCTCCAGCTCACCGTTGTGGTTGATGCCGATCTCGCCGCAGATGTAGACGGGCTTGCCGGGGCCGACTTCACGCGAACCGAAGTTGCGCAGGCGGGAGTAGGTGCTCATGGCAGACATGTCCTTACTTGGTGAGGGAATCGAGAGAGGGGCCGAGGATCCAGCTGGCGATCTCTCGGATTGCGCCGTCGCCACCGGGGGTGGTGGTGACCGCGCGTGCGGCGCCGCGCACGACGTCGTGGGCGCTCGCGACCGCCACGGGCCAGCCCACGAGGGCGAAGCACGGGAGGTCGTTGACGTCGTTGCCGACGTAGAGCACGCGCTCAGGCGCGATGCCCTGCTCCTCGCACCACTGCTTGAGTGCGAGGTCCTTCCGGTCGATGCCGTGCATCACGGGAATCTGCAGCTTCCGTGCGCGGGCGGCGACGACCGGGTTCTGCTCCGTGGAGAGGATGAGCATCTTGAGCCCGCTCTTGCGCAGGGCTCCGATGCCGAGGCCGTCTCCGCGGTGCACGGAGACGAACTCCTTTCCATCGGCATCGATCAGCACCCTGTCGTCTGTCTGGGTGCCGTCGAAGTCCAGTACGACCGCGTCGATGTCGTCGGCGGTCGGGAGTGCGCCGGGCCGGTCCGCGTCGAACAGCGGGGCCAGCGCGCGGGCGCGGGCCAGGTCGTGGGGATCGTCGATCTCCAGGACCCGGGCGGGGTCGGTGCGCACGAGTTCGGTGCGGCCGAAGAAGCGGTGCTTGTGCTCGCGGAAGCCGGCGGCGTCCATCGCGTAGGCGGCGCCGGTCTCCAGGAAGTCCTGGGGGCGGTCCTGGCGGCGCGGGCGGAAGGACTTGTCGTGGTTGACGCCGTAGCCGCCGCTGGTGGTGGTGCGGGTGGTGACGGTGTCGGTGCCGCCCTCGGCGGCCTCGCGCTCGGTGCGCAGGGCGGCCGGCTCGTCGTCGCCGTGGCGCCATACGAAGCCGTGGAAGGGCGCGACGGTCAGGGCCGTGTCGGCGCCGTTGGCGACGATCGCCTTGACGACGCCGTCGAGGTCCTCGCGGATGATGAACGGGCTGGTGCACTGCACGAGCAGGACCACGTCCACCGGCGAGCCGTGCAGCGCCTCGTGGGCGTCCATGGCGTGCAGGACGGCGGCCTCGGAGGTGGCGGTGTCGCCGGCGATGGCGGCGGGGCGCAGCACGACCTCGGCGCCGGCCTGGCGGGCGGCGGCCGCGATGCCCTGGTCGTCGGTGGAGACGACGACGTCCGTGACCAGCCGCGAGGCCCGGCACTCACGCACGGCACGCGACACCAGCGGTACGCCGCCGACGGGCATGAGGTTCTTCGCGGGCACGCCCTTGGAGCCGCCGCGCGCGGGGATCACGGCGAGCACCCTGGGCACCGAGGTGCCTTGACCTGCTTCCGGGTTGGACATGGGCTCCACTCCTTGGGCTCCTTGCAAAGGCTTCGGGGCGCGTCCCGGCGCCCCCATCGGGTCGCTCACAGCTCCCCCATCCGCCGGATGACGGGGGCCACGCGCTGCACGCCGTGCCGGTAGGCGCCGCGCGCCGCCCGGCGCACGATCTGCCGGACGGGGCCGGGCTCCCTGTCGTGGGCGGGGGCGCCGGGCAGCGGGCTGCCGTCCGGGCCGAGGTGGTGGCGGGCGAGGATGCCGGGCAGATAGCCGGGCGCGGTGGCCGGTGTGTAGTACGGCGTGAGGGCGGGCAGACCGCCCGGACGTTCCAGCAGCTTGGTGATGCGCTCGCGGGCCGCGTCGAAGGCGGTGTCGTACGAGCCGTCGGCGCAGACGCCCTGCCGGGAGACCCATTCCTCGTCGGGCGTCGGGCTGTGCCCGTCGTCCAGCTGGTCCCAGGAGGCGAGGCAGCCGGAGCCCACGAAGTGGTGGTTGCCGAGCACCTCGCGCACGCCGAGGTCGCTGAGGACGACGGTGGGGATACGGCGGTGCAGCGATTCCAGCGCCGCCGTGGAGCTGATCGTGACCAGCAGGTCGGTGCGGTCGAGGACCTCGCCCATGTTCCCGTACACCAGTTTGAAGTTGGCCGGCGGGTCGAGCCGCTGGACCAGCTTCTGGTACGGCAACTCCTCGATGTGCGTGGTGTGTTCGCCCGGCTTGGAGCGCAGCTTGAGCAGCACCTCGCGCTCGGGGTGCCTGCGGGCGTGCTGGATGAGCCGGTTCAGCAGGTACGTACGGTCCTTGCGGCTGTCCGGCACGGAGGGCTGGGCGGCGAAGACGACCGTGTACGGGTCGTGCTCGCCGGGATAGGGCGCGCCGCCGAGGAACGGCAGGGCGACCTCGGTCACCGCGGAGGAGTCGGCGGCGACTCCGTCGTACACCGCGCGGAAACGCTCGGCGTCCTGGCGGGAGTTGGCGAGGACGAGGTCCGCGCCGTGCCGCAGCAGCAGGCCGTCGGCGAGCTTCTCGTAGACGACACCGACGTAGCCGGTGACGACCACGGGCCGCTCGGGCTGCTCTTCCCAGACCCGCTTGAGGCCGTGCAGCATGGCCTGTACGCCCCCGCCGACGAGGGCGAGGACCAGGACGTCGTACGACTCCTGCGCCATGGTGCGCAGGAACTCGACGGCGCTCACCTCACGGAGGGAGTCGGCGTGGACGCCCACCTCCTGGAGCTGGCGGGCGGTGGGGGTGGCCCGGCCACGCAGGAGGAATCCGTCCAGACGGATGTCCGAATCCTCCTGGGAGATACGGTTCGCGGTGAGCGCGCCCCATTTCCACCGGGTATCGGAATCTGCGAGGACGGCAACTCGTCGGGTCTTCGTCGCACTTGCTGGCACACCGAAGACGCTAGGAAGCCTTTTCGAGGTTCTGCCCAACCAGAATGCAACAGACGGTTAACAGCACATCGACGAACGGCGAATCGAGCCGGGAACGGGCTGTAAAAAAGCCCGGTTCACGGCTTCGCCACACGTCGTTCACCTCGATTCAAGGCGATCGTCAAGACGAATGACGGGCTTCGTCCTAACGTCCATTGCGTGGTCAAGCTCTCCGTCATCGTGCCGTTCTACAACGTGCAGCAATACGCGCCCGACACCCTGAGGAGCCTGCGTGCGAACGCACGCGAGGACTTCGAATTCATTCTCGTCGACGACTGCTCGCGCGACGGGACGCCAGAGATCCTCGCGCGCGCGGAACGCGAGTTGCCAGGCGCGGTACATGTCAGACACGAGAAGAACGGGGGACTGGCGACCGCGCGCAACACCGGTATCGACCGCGCGCGCGGCGAGTACCTGACGTTCCTGGACGGCGACGACTGGCTCGCCCCCGGCTACTACCCCCGGCTGGTCGCCGCGATCGAGGAGTTGGGCTGCGACTTCCTGCGCACCGACCACGTCCAGTGCACGGCACGGGCACGCGCTGTGCACCGGGTGCCGCACGGGCGCCGGAACGTCGTGATGACTCCGCGCGAGGCGATCCTGCCCGCCGACCGTTCCACCTCAGTCGACTATGCGTACGCCTGGGCGGGGATCTACCACCGCCGACTGGTCGACAAGGGGGTGCTGCACTTCACCGACGGGCTCCGCACGGCCGAGGACCGGCCGTGGATCTGGAAGCTGCACCGGGAGGCCGATTCCTTCGCCGCGGTGAGCCTGCTCGGGGTCTTCTACCGGCGTGGTGTCGCCTCGTCACTCACCCAGATCGGTGATGTGCGCCAACTCGATTTCATTCGTGCGTTCGACCAGGTCATCGAGGAAACCGCGCAGGACCGGGATGCGGACAAACTCCTGCCGAAGGCCGTGCGTACTTATTGCGCCATCATTTCCCATCATCTGGGATCCATCGAAAGGTTCGAGCCCGCGGTGGCGAAAAAGCTGAAATCCATGAGTGCCGCGGCCCTGCGCCGCATGCCGCAGAACGTCCTCGACGAGGCGCTGGACTCCATGGACATCCAGCGCGCCACGCGGCTGCGCCGGCTGCGTCGCCGTCCCGCCCCCGCGGGGGTCGCCGCGTGACCACCCAGATCTTCCAGGCGTCCACCCTCTACGGCGTGGCCACCCTCGCCACGGCCCTGGACTCCGGCTGCTTCCGCCCCGCCGACCGGCGCATCCTGCTGGTCTGCAACAACGCCGCCACGCCCGAGACGACGCCCGGCCTCGACGAGATGCCGGGTTTCGAGCGGCTGCGTGAGCGCTTCGACGACGTGCTGTCGTACAACGAGACGATCTTCCCCTTCCACCCCGGTGGCTGGGCGCCGCGGCAGGACGATCTGCCGCTGTGGGAGAGGTTCCTGCGCCACGAGTGGCAACTCGGCGAGGACGACGTCGAGTTGGCGGTGGAGTCGATCCAGGTCCACCCGTCCCTGGGCATCGCGCAGATCTTCACCGGTGCGCCGGTCACCGTCTACGCCGACGGCCTGATGAGCTACGGACCCACCCGTAACAAGATCGACCCGCTGGTCGGCACCCGCGTGGACCGGGTGCTCCACCTCGACCTGGTGCCCGGTCTGAAGCCGCTGCTGCTCACCGAGTTCGGTGTGCCGGCGGAGATCGTGCCGACTCCGGCCATCACCAAGGTGCTGGCGGAACTCGTCGCTTCCGGTGACGCGCTGCCGGAGATCGAGGAACCCGCGCTGCTGCTCGGCCAGTACCTCTCCGCGCTCGGCATCCTCAGCGATGACGAGGAGGAGGACCTGCATGTGCGGATGCTGAAGGGCGCAGTCGGGCTGGGCCACGACAAGGTGGTGTTCAAGCCGCACCCCTCGGCTCCGGCCCGTTTCACCCGCAGCATGGAGAAGGAGGCGGAGAAGCTCGGCGTCGAGCTCACCGTGCTCGACACGCCGGTTCTCGCCGAGGTGCTGTACCAGCGGATGCGGCCCGCGCTGGTGGTGGGCTGCTTCTCGACTGCCCTGCTCACCGCGTCCGCGCTGTACGGCCTGCCGGTCGCGCAGGTGGGCACCGAGCTGCTGCTGGAGCGGCTGACGCCGTACGAGAACAGCAACCGGGTGCCGGTCACGATCGTGCACGCGCTGCTTCCGGAGCTGGGCGACCGTAGCGCGGTCACCGAGCAGCGCCGGAGCATGGACGTCGATGCGCTGGGGGCGCTGGTGCGTGCGGTGGGCTTCGCGATGCAGCCGAAGATCCTGCCGGGGCTGCGCGAGGAGACGGAGCGCTACCTGTCCAAGAACCTGAGCGAGCGGACGCTCCGCTACTTCAAGCGCAAGCGCCTGACATCCCTGGCCTTGCCCGGCGGCCTCCCGGCCCAGCTGTCCTTCATCCCCCGCAACGCCACGGTCCGCCGCGTGGCCCGAAAGGCGCGCAACCTGCGGCGGGCGGTACGCCGCTAGGGCCTGGCCGGCGGCTCGGCGTGTCCCCACCCCCCGCCCTGGGCCCTCGGCCACGGGAGCGCCTTCGGCTGCCGGCCGCGGAAGGACGGCAACGCTGCGAGACGCCCCGCAAGGCGGCGCACGCCGGGCGGCGTCCAACTGATGGCCGGGCGTGGAGACTCTCCGGCTGCCGGTCGCCGAAGGACGACAGCGCTGCGAGACGCCTCGCGCAGGGCTGCGCACGCCGGGCGGCGTCCAACTGATGGCCGGGCGTGGAGACTCTCCGGCTACCCGGTCGCCGAAGGACGACAGCGCTGCGAGACGCCTCGCGCAGGGCTGCGCACGCCGGGCGGCGTCCAACTGATGGCCGGGCGTGGAGACTCTCCGGCTGCCGGCCACGGAAGGACGGCAACGCTGCGGGGCGCCCCGCGCAGGGCTGCGCACGCCGGGCGGCGTCCAACTGATGGCCGGGCGTGAGACTCTCCGGCTGCCGGTCGCGGCAGGGCAGCGGCGCGGAGGGGGGCCACCCGTGAGGCTCGCCGAGCACGAGCGGTGTCCAACTGGACGAGGGTGGCGGCGATGCACGCGGAGCCTCCGGCCGCCGGACGCAAGAGCGCCGTAGCGCGATGGGTGCCCCGTCCCCGCAGGGTGGCGCTACCCGGCGGGTCGGTGCGGGCTGTCCGCCAGCCCGGGCAGGGGTGGGCCGCACGGCCGACACCGTGGCCCGCCGGGGCCGACGCTCAAGCAGCGCGGGCTGCTTTCCGGTTCCCCCGGCCGGCGCAGTCATCCGCCCTGGGGCGGCCGCCGGCAGCGCCAACGGGGTCAGCAGCCCGTCCTTGACGGGGTTTGCGACGCGCTCCTCTTCGGGCAGATGTTCAACTCCCCTCACCCACCCTGGGCCGCCGAGACACGGCACCCCCGCGTCGCCGGAACGACACTCCGTCTATGCGGCGTTTTCACAATCGCGAGGCGTCGCGCGGGTGGGGCCGGTGGGGTCGGAGTTGGAAGCGACGCGTAGGTGAACTCGCGCGGACGGCGCGGCGAATCTTGCTCCGCTCGCCGAAGTGGGCGCTTGGATTCGGACTAGTGTGCTGTGGTCCGGCTGAATCCCAGCGAGGGGAATCCTGTGATCGACACGCCCGAGGACACCAAAGTGACCTCCACGGGCACCGTGGTACGCACCGTCCTCCCACCGGTCGCCTCGTCCCGCCCACCCAAGCCGGACAAGCCCCGCGAGCCCCGGTTGCGCGCACTGGACGGACTGCGCCTGATCGCCGCGCTGATGGTGGCGGCGTACCACTACGGCGGACGCGGCGGCGAGGTCACCGACGCCTGGGGAAGCTCGCCGCAGCAGCAGTTCCCCACGCTGCACGGCTACTTCGCGTACGGCTGCCTGGGCGTCCAGGTGTTCTTCGTGATCAGCGGGTTCGTGATCTGCATGAGCGGCTGGGGCAGGCCGCTGAAGTCGTTCTTCGCGTCCCGCGCCGCCCGGCTGCTGCCGGCCTACTGGGCGGCCATCATCATCGTGACGCTCGTCTTCGCACTGCCGGTCGTCACCTACAAGGCGGTGTCCCCCAGCGACGCCCTGGTGAACCTGACGATGCTTCAGCAGCCGCTGGGCGTCGACCGGGTGCTCGGCGTGTGCTGGACCCTGTGGGCGGAGATCCGTTTCTACGCCCTGTTCGCGCTGTGCGTCGTACTGCCCGGCGCGACCCGCCGCCGCGTGATCCTGTTCTGCGCCGTCTGGACCCTCGCCGCTGTCATCACGGAGGGCGCGCAACAGCCGCTCCTCGACATCGTCCTGATGCCCGAGTACGCCCCGTACTTCATCGGCGGCGTCGGCCTGTACCTGGTGCACCGCGACCGCAAGGACGCGTACGCCTGGGGCATCGTGATCGTGAGCTGGCTGATCGGCCAGCACTACGCGGTGTCGCGGCTGTGGCACGCCCCCGACGTCGACGCCTTCTCCTACCGCAGCTCCTTCGGCATCATGCTGGTGGTCACCCTGGGCTACGTCGCCGTGGCCGCGATCGCGCTGGGCTGGCTGCACTGGGCCAACTGGCGCTGGCTGACGGTCGCGGGCGCCCTGACGTACCCCTTCTACCTCGTGCACGAGCACCTGGGCTGGGTCGTCATCAAGGCACTCCACCAGGGGCTGAACATCCCGTCGTACGCCACCGTCCTGCTGACCGTCGGCGCGATGCTGCTGCTCGCCCGGCTGCTCAACCGGTACGTGGAGGACTGGGCCACTCCGCTGATTCGTCGCAAGCTGGCCTCGATTCCCAGGAAGAATTAAGGAAGCGGTAAGACACCTGGTCAGCGGGGATGTGCGCATGCACGTCCCCGCTTCGCTTCTCCTGCGCGCCATCTGCCGTTCAACTGCCGCCCCTGGGATGCGGAGGCACAGCGCGAGAGAAAGGTGTCACCGTGCGAGACCCTCGGATGACGGCGATCAGCAAGGGACTGAAGCGTCGGGGCAGGCTGATGATGCAGGCCGTGAGCCCGCCGCGCGGGAACCTCAACGCCGTCCCCTCGCCCCGCAGCGCGGATGACTCCGAAGCCGGCTACACCGCCCCGCCCGCTCCACGCCTGGTGGAGTCGCCGGTCTTCGTCCTGTCCTCGGTGCGTTCCGGCTCGACGCTGCTGCGGGTGCTGCTGAACAGCCACAGCCGGATCCGGGCCCCGCACGAGATGCATCTGCGCACGCTGCACGTGCACCTGTCCCGCGAGTTCACCGCGGCCGCCATGAGGGAGCTGGAGCTCGACAAGGACGAGCTGGAGCACCTGCTGTGGGACCGGGTCCTGCACCTGGAGCTCACCCGCAGCGGCAAGGACGTCATCGTCGACAAGACCCCGCCGAACACCCTCATCTGGCCCCGGCTGCACCGATGTTGGCCCCAGGCACGCCACATCCTCCTGCTGCGCCACCCCGCCGCCGTGATCGCGTCCCTGACCAGCCGCCGGGCGGACCCCGACCACGAGGCCGTCCGCGCCGAGGTCCTCGGCTACAGCGAGAAGCTGGAGGAGGCGCGGCAGAACCTCGACGCCCATGTGATCCGGTACGAGGAGCTGACCGCGGATCCGGAGCGGGTCACCCGCGGCATCTGCGCCCATCTCGGCCTTCCGTGGGAGCCCGGCATGCTCGACTACGGCGCACAGGACCACGGCACGCTCCGCCCCCAGCTCGGCGACTGGTCCAGCACCCTCAAGTCCGGCCGGATCCAGCCCGCCCGCACCGCCCACCCGGACGTCGAGCTTCCGCAACGGCTGGCAGAATTGGCCCGCGCATGGGGCTATCCGGACTGAAAACCCGCTGGTCGAGACCCCACTGAGCGCGGCCTGCCGGGGCCCGGCGATCCGGTACACCGCACGGAAACCGATGAGCCCCCCGTTGACCATGCGATGTTGTCCTGCCGTTCATCGCACAGCTGGTTTGGCGTATTCGCACGGGGCAGACACCGGAGTACCCCGTCCGACTCGCAGGATCACAACGGAGTGCTCGCGCCTATGGCAGCCACACAGTCCACGCCCGCCGTCCGACGCCCTCGCACCCTTGACGACGTCCCCGGCTGGTTTCCCCCGCTCGACCAGGTGCTCTTCGACTGGCTCCTCGACCGGCAGCAGTCCGCGGGGATGCGCGGCGATCTGCTGGAGGTCGGGGTGTTCATGGGCAAGAGCGCGATCTTCACCGGCCAGCGCCTCCAGCCGGGTGAGCGCTACACGGTGTGCGACCTCTTCGAGGGCGACGCGCCGGACGACGCCAACAAGGCGGAGTCGGCGAAGTCGTACAGCGCGCTGACCCGGCAGGCCTTCGAAGAAAACTACCTCTCCTTCCACGACGAACTGCCGCGCGTCCTGCAAGGCCCCAGCTCGATCGTGCCCGACGAGGTCCCGACGGACTCCTGCCGGTTCGTCCACGTCGACGGCTCGCACCTGTACGAGCACGTGTACGGCGACATCGGCGCGGCTCACGACCTGCTGCTGCCGGACGGGGTGGTCGTCCTGGACGACTTCCGCTCCGAGCACACGCCGGGAGTGGCGATAGCCACCTGGGAGGCCGTGATCAACCGCGGCCTGCGCCCGATCTGTCTGAGCACCCAGAAGCTGTACGCCACCTGGGGCGACCCCGAGCCGGTCCAGGAGGAGCTGCTGGCGATGGTGCGGGCGCGCACGGACTGCCACCTCAGCGTCCAGCAGGCTGCCGGACACCGCATCATCCGCCTCAAGGCCAAGGGCATGCAGGCCCCGCCGTTCCCGGCGTCCCGGCACGCGGACAGCATCCCCGCGGAGCCCTCCGCGCCCACCGCGCCCGCCGCCGCCTCCGCCGCTCGCCCCGCGCGTCCGAAGCCGCCCCGCAGCCGCGCCCGCAAGCTCGCCGCGGATGTGCTCCCGCCGGTCGTCACCCGCGCGATCCGCAACGCCCGCCGCCGGGCGAGGTGATCCGCCGCCTCGCTCAGCCGACCCCGTACCGCGCCTCGATACCGGCGATCACCACCGCCAGCCCCTCCTCGAAGTGCCGGTCGTAGTCGGTGAAGATCTCCGCGCCCGCCTGAGCCGACAGGGGAAAGTCGGCCATCAGGCGGGCGCGCTGCTCTATGTCGTACCCCTCACGGCGTTCACCCGCGAGCGGCTCGACGCCCTGTTCCTCGGTGACGAAGCCGAGGGTGTAGAAGTACGTCGTCGAGGTCGCGCGGACCGCGTCGGCGAGGGCGAAGCCGGCGGCCGTGAACAGGCGCAGGTTGTCCTCCATCTGCTCGGCGTGCTCGATGCCGGTGAAGCGTGAGCCGCTGAAGACCTTGGCCCCGTCGCGGTAGCCGAGCAGCGCCGCGCGCAGCCCGCGGTTGGACCTCAGGAGCCGCTCCCGCCAGCCCTCGTCCGGGTCGAGGGGCGTCGCGGCGACCATCCGCCGGTACATCTCGGTCGCCATCTCGTCGAGCAGCGCCTGTTTGTCCTTGAAGTGCCAGTACAGGGCCGGCGCCTTGACGTCCAGCTCCTTGGCGATGGCCCGGAGGGTCAGGCCGTCGAGGCCGACCTCGTTCAGGAGCTTGAGGGCGGTGTCCGCGACGCGTGTGCGATCGAGGGGCGCTCGGCGTTCCGTATTCACGCTTGACAGCTTAACGCCGTTAAGGGCACGCTCGTGACCAAGGGAACTTAACAGCGTTAAGGAGATGCACTCATGACCACACATGCGGATGTACCGGACACGGATGTACTGATCGTCGGCGCGGGTCCCACCGGCCTCGCCCTCGGCATCGATCTCGCCCGACGCGGCGTGGACGCGCTCGTGGTGGAGCGGGCCGACCGGCTCTTCCCCGGCTCGCGCGGCAAGGGGATCCAGCCGCGCACGATGGAGGTCTTCGACGACCTCGGCGTGCTCGACGCGATCCGCGCGGCGGGCGGCAGCTATCCGGTCGGGATGATCTGGCAGGACGGCAAGCGGGTCGGCGAGCACCAGATGTTCGACCCGGCGGAGGTCACGGAGGACTCGCCGTACACCGAGCCGTGGATGGTCCCGCAATGGCGGACCCAGGAGATCCTCTTCGCCCGGCTGACGGAGCTCGGCGGAGAGGTCGCCTTCGGCCGGGAGCTCGTCGGGATCACACAGGACGAGGACGGCGTGACGGCCGGCTTCGCGGCGGGCGAGAGCGTCCGCGCGCGGTACGTCGTCGCCGCCGACGGCGGGCGTTCGGCCGTACGGCGGGCCCTCGGCGTCGGCATGACCGGCGAGACCGTCGACCCGAACCCGACGCTGGTGGCGGACGTCAGGATCACGGGCCTGGACCGGGACAACTGGCACATCTTCCCGCCGCGCGGGGAGGGCCAGGACTTCCTCGCGATCTGCCCGCTCGCCGGCACGGAGGACTTCCAGGTCGCGGCCCGGTTCCCCGAGGGGTCCTCGGTGGACGTCTCGGCGGACGGCGTGCGCAAGGCGGTCGCCGCGCGTTCCCACCTCGCGCCGGAAGACGTGACGGAGGTCCGCTGGGCCTCCGACTTCCGGCCGCGCGCGGCGCTGGCGGACCGGTTCCGGGACGGGCGGGTGTTCCTCGCGGGGGACGCCGCGCACATCCACTCGCCGGCCGGCGGGCAGGGCCTCAACACCAGCGTCCAGGACGCCTACAACCTGGGCTGGAAACTGGGCGCGGTGCTGCGGGACGGGGCCGACGCGGCACTCCTCGAGACCTACGAGGAGGAACGGCGTCCCATCGCCGCGGACATGCTCGGCCTGTCGACGAGCGTGCACCGCGGCCAGGTGCGCCGCGGCGAGGCGACCCGCCAGCTCGGCCTGGGGTACCGGGAGTCGTCACTGACCCGGGAGACACGGCCGGCGCCGGGCCCGGTGCGGGCGGGCGATCGCGCGCCGGACGGGACGCTGGGCGGCGTGCGGCTGTTCGACGCGTTCCGGGGACCGCACTGGACGCTGATCGCGGTGGGCGCGCCGGCACCGGAACTGCCGGAGACGGTACGGGTGGTCGGCGGGCAGGAGCAGGCGTCGTACGGAAAGGGCCTGCTCCTGGTCCGGCCGGACGGGTATGTCGGGTGGGCGGGCGAGGCGGCCGACGGCCTGTCTGCCTACCTGGCACGCGTCGGCCTCTGATCAGCCACCGACGAGTGATCAGCTGCCTACGAGTGATCAGCTGCCGGCGAGCGAGAGCTTCACGGCGAACCCGAGGAACAACGCCCCCGCCGCCGAAGTGGCCCCGGCCGACAGCCGCTTGCGCCTGCGGAACGCGGCCGCCAGCTTCGTCCCGCCGAATATCAGCGCGCTGAGGTACAGGAAGCTCGCGAGCTGCGCGAAGACGCCGAGCACGACGAACGACAGCGCGGGGTAGGCGTACGCCGGGTCGACGAACTGTACGAAGAAGGCGACGAAGAAGAGGATCGCCTTGGGGTTGAGCAGGCTGACGACGAAGGCCCGCCGGAAGGGCCGCTCCTCGGCGGCCGGGGCCGGGCTCTCCTCGACGGCCGCCGCGCGCCGGTTCCGCCACATCCCCCAGGCCGCCCGCATCATCCCGATCGCCAGCCAGGTCAGATACCCGGCCCCCGCGTACTTCACGATCCCGAACAGCACGGCGTTCGTCTGCAGCAGGGAGGCGACTCCGGCGGCGGACAGGGTCATCAACACGGTGTCCCCGCACCAGACACCGGCAGCGGCGGTGTACCCGGGGCGGACGCCCCGGCGCGCGGCGACGGACAGCACGTACAGCGAGTTGGGACCGGGCAGCAGGACGATCAGGATCAGGCCCGCGAGGTAGGTGGGGAGGTCGATGACACCGAACATGGAAAGGAGTGTGGCACGGGGGTACGACAATCCGATCCCGGATTTCAGCGGGCGAGACGGCGCGGATCAGAAGGCGTCGCTGGGGACGTACGTCCCCCAGACCTCCCGCAGCGCGTTGCACACCTCCCCCACTGTCGCCCGGGCCCGGAGCGCGTCCTTCATCGGGTACAGGACGTTGTCCTCCCCCGCGGCGGCCTTCCTCAGCGCGGCCAGGGCCGAGTCCACCGCGCCCCGGTCGCGAACGGCGCGCAGCTTCGCGAGGCGCTCCGCCTGCCGGGCCTCGATCGCGGGGTCGACGCGGAGCGGCTCGTACGGCTCCTCCTCGTCGAGCTGGAAGCGGTTGACACCGACGACGACCCGCTCGGCGGCGTCCGTCTCCTGGGCGATCCGGTAGGCGCTGCGCTCGATCTCGCCCTTCTGGAAGCCGTCCTCGATGGCCGCCACCGCGCCGCCGAGGTCCTCGACGCGCTGCATCAGCTCCACCGCGGCCGCCTCGACGTCGTCGGTCATCCGCTCAATGGCGTACGAGCCCGCGAAGGGGTCCACGGTCGCCGTCACGTCCGTCTCGTACGCCAGCACCTGCTGGGTGCGCAGCGCGAGGCGGGCGCTCTTGTCCGTGGGCAGCGCGATCGCCTCGTCGAAGGAGTTGGTGTGCAGGGACTGGGTGCCGCCGAGGACGGCCGCGAGGCCCTGGACCGCCACGCGCACCAGGTTCACCTCCGGCTGCTGGGCCGTCAGCTGGACGCCCGCCGTCTGCGTGTGAAAGCGCAGCATCAGGGACTTGGGGTTCTCCGCGCCGAACTCGTCCCGCATCACCCGGGCCCAGATCCTGCGCGCCGCACGGAACTTGGCGACCTCCTCCAGGATCGTCGTACGGGCCACGAAGAAGAAGGACAGACGGGGCGCGAAGTCGTCCACGTCCATGCCCGCCGCCACCGCCGTGCGGACGTACTCGATGCCGTCCGCGAGCGTGAAGGCGATCTCCTGCGCGGGGGACGCGCCCGCCTCGGCCATGTGGTAGCCGGAGATCGAGATCGTGTTCCAGCGCGGGATCTCGGCCTGGCAGTACCGGAAGATGTCGGCGATCAGCCGGAGCGAGGGCTTCGGCGGGAAGATGTACGTCCCGCGGGCGATGTACTCCTTCAGCACGTCGTTCTGGATGGTGCCGGTGAGGCGGTCCGCCGGGACCCCCTGCTCCTCCGCCACCAGCTGGTAGAGCAGAAGCAGCAGCGCCGCCGGCGCGTTGATCGTCATCGACGTCGAGACCTTGTCCAGCGGGATCCCGTCGAACAGCACCCGCATGTCGTCGACCGAGTCGATGGCCACGCCCACCTTGCCGACCTCGCCGTGCGCGATCGGCGCGTCGGAGTCGTGGCCCATCTGGGTGGGCAGGTCGAAGGCGACCGACAGGCCGGTCGTGCCGTGGGCGATCAGCTGCCGGTAGCGGGCGTTGGACTCCGTCGCCGTGCCGAAGCCGGCGTACTGACGCATCGTCCAGGGGCGGCCGGTGTACATCGTGGGGTACACGCCGCGGGTGAAGGGGTACGAGCCCGGCTCACCCAGCTTCTCGGCCGGGTCCCAGCCGCTCAGCGCGTCCGGCCCGTACACCGGCTCGATGGGCATTTTGGACTCAGACTCTCGCGCCATGGTGTGGCCTCCGAGCTCGCCGTGGCTGTAGCCCGCCACCGCGGACGGTGGACGGTGTCCTTCACCTCTGTGTCCAACCATGCCGCGTAGTTCGCAACCGGTCACGTGCGGGGAACATCTCAGGTGACACCAGGGTGGTCGGGCGGTCGGGGGTGGCCGCGGTGAGACGACGGGGGCCGGGATGCGTAACAGGGGTATGGGGCGGACACGGGGCACGGGCACGGGACGAGGGACCGCCGTGCTGGCCTGCGGTGCCGCGCTGACCGTGCTGTGCGGCTGCACCGTGCAGGCCTCCGGCGAGGAGGATCGGCGTTCGCCCGTGCGCATAGAGCTCCCGAGCGGCACACCGTCCCCGAAGTCGGCGCCTCCCGACGACAAGCCGAGCACGAAACCCACGCCCGCGGCACCGGCCGCCGTGCTGTGGAAGCGGGGCGACGAGGGCCGTGACATCCGGGAGCTCCAGGCCCGTCTGCGTCAGATCGCCTGGCTCTTCGACGGGCCGACCGGGGCGTACGACGATCTGACGGAGCAGGCGGTCAGGGGCTTCCAGGGCAAGCGGGGGCTGCCGAGAACGGGGAAGACCGACGAGGTCACCTGGGAGCGGCTGCTGAGGATGACCCGGGAGCCCGGCAAGTGGGACCTGTACCTGATGGGCGGCCAGCCGGCCGACGCGCCGGACGCGCGGTGCCTGACCGGCCGGGTGCTGTGCATCAGCAAGTCGAGCCGGACCCTGCGCTGGATGATCGACGGGCGGTCGGTCCTGACGGTGCCGGTGCGGTTCGGGTCGCAGTACACACCGACCCGGGAAGGTGTGTTCAGCGTCTACTGGAAGTCACGGCACCATGTGTCGACGCTCTATGACTCACCGATGCCGTACGCGATGTTCTTCAGCGGGGGCCAGGCGGTGCACTACTCGTCCGACTTCGCTGCCACGGGCTATGCCGGTGCCTCGCACGGCTGTGTCAACGTCCGGGACGAGCGGGCGATCGCGGAGATGTTCGCGCAGGTGAGGACCGGCGACAAGGTCGTCGTCCACTGGTGAGGCGCGGGAGACGGGTGTGGGGCGCGGGCGGGACCGGGGGAACGTGTCCCGCCCGCGCCGATGCACGAACCGTAGGTACGGGGGGAACCCCGGCTCTGTGCGACGGCCGATGACCAGTCGGCTCACTTTCATCAGCGCCATGGCGGCCGAAAGTGTCACTCCAGCGGCGAAGAATATTCAACCAATCACAAAACTGCAGGTCAGCGACTTGTTGCGGAGGTGAGGGCACGGCCCGGCAGAAGGGCCGCCGCCCGCGCCACCACAGTGGACGTGGCCGCTACGGCGCCTTGCGTGCGGTGGCCGTCACGGCCGCCGTCACGGTCACGGCGCTCACCGTGGTGGTCACGGTCACGGTCGTCGTCGTGCCGGCCGCCCCAGCCGTCACCACGCGAATCGGCACGGTCGCCCTCGTCGTCGTCGCTGTCCCGGTCCCTGTCCCGTTCCCGTTCCCGGTCCCGGTCGCGGTCCCTGTCCTTGCCGCTGCCCGACTTGCCCCAGGTGCCGTCACCGACGGCGTTGAGGACACCCCTGCAGTACTTCCGCACGCGCTCGGAGCCACCCGCCGCGTTCTCCAGGGCACGCCGGCGGTCGTTCGACAGTTCCTTGCCGTCGCGCATGTCGCGGCAGTACGCCGTGACGACCTTCCACCAGCCGCGCGCGGCCTTGTCACGGTCGGGGGCGGATCCGCGGTCCGGGGCGGGGCCGCCGGGTTCGGCGCCCTCGGTGGTGCCCGGGTCGGTGGGGGCCCGCGAGTCGTCGTCGGGCTCGGGTCCGCCCCGCACACCGCCCTCCGGCGAGGGCGAGAAGAGCGGGCGTTCCGGCGGTGCCGGTGCCGAGACCGTGGCGGCCGGGCGGCCCCCTTCGTCTCCGACGAACGGCGATGTCAGGACTCCGGTTCCGGCCGCGACCGCGACCCCGCCGACCATGCCGACGGCCAGCGCGGCGGCGAGACCGAGCCGCACGGGGCGGGCCCAGCGAGGTCGGCGGGGGCGGCGGACACCGTTGTCGGAGCCACCGATACGGACCAGCCCGACGTCGACGAGCCCGGCGTCGGGGGCGTCGGAAACCTCGGAGGCACCGGATGCGGAGCCGTGGCCGACGGTCGCGGACTCGGTGACCCGGCCCGCGCGCGCCGCGCGGAACGCGGCCAGCGCTGCGGCCTCTCCAGGGAGTTCCGCGCTGCTCAGCGGGGGTTCGGCGGTCAGCGCCTCAAGCGTCTTGGCGAGGCGTTCGGCCTGGTCGCGGTCGGCCTGGTCGACAGCTTCGAGTGACTCTCCGCGCAGCAAACGCTCCGCCGTTTCGCGGTCCAGCCACCTGTACTGCTCGTCGGCCATCACACATCCTTCTGCGTACGCGCACGCATATGCGTCACACTCGCAGACGTCACCGCACGGGCGCGGGTTCCTCGCTGGGGAGGCAGGGCGTCGAGCACCCCGGCCGATTCCGGATCGTCGCCGAGCAGCTCGGCGAGCCGCTTCAGACCCCGGTGCGCGGCGGTTCGTACGGCACCCGGACGCTTGCCCAGCGTCTGAGCGGCCGTCTTGGCGTCGAGCCCCACGACCACGCGCAGGACGACGGCCTCGGCCTGGTCCTGCGGCAGCCGGGCGATGAGGGAGAGGGTGCCGTCGGTGGCCAGGGCCTCCATGGCCTCGCCCGCCGTGTCGGACTCGGCGGCCTTCCCGGTCAGCTCCGTCTCGTCGCCGCCGATCGCGGGGCGGCGGCCGCGCATGCGTATGTGGTCCAGCGCGCGGTTACGGGCTATCCGGGCGGCCCAGCCACGGAAGCGGTCCGCGTCTCCGCTGAAGCGCTCCAGGTCACGAGCTATCTGCAGCCACGCCTCCGACGCGACGTCCTCGGCGTCCGGGTCGCCGACCAGCGTCCGTACGTACCCGAGCAGCCGCGGGTGCACAGCGCGGTACACAGTCCGGAACGCGCTCTCGTCCCCGTCCTGTGCCGCAAGCACCGCGGCGGTCAGCTCCGCGTCGTCCCCCAGCACTGCGCCCCTTTTGCGCCTAAGCCGGTGCCGCTGTCGCGGACCGGTTCTCGCCGTCGTGGTTCCTCAGTTGATGGTTGCGGTTGTGGAACCGCAGGTGGTTGCGGTGGTCATACACCTTCCGCGTCCGGCGCGAAAGGCACGTTACGGCCTGAAAGCTCTGCTCGTCCATGTCCGTACAACGTGCAACTACCCCGGAATCCGCGATGTGTCCGCCCGGGTGTGACAGAAAACGCAGTCATGACGCTGTAGAAGGTACGGGCCGCCGCGCGGCCCGTACCGCGCGACGGCCGGGGCCTCTCCTGTGGGGGGTGGCGGCCCCGGTCGTCTCGCGCCCTCGCGTCTCAGCCGCGGGAGATGGCTCGCTGAAAGGTCCCTGAAAGGTCCGGCGGGCGGACTCAGTCCTTTGGCTCGGCCTTCTCGGACTTCTCGGCCTTCTCGGCCTTCTCGGCGCTCTTGCCGCCCTCGCCCTTGTCACTCGAAGCCGGGTCCTGGTCTTGCCCCGGGCCGGTGGTGCCGCCCCCGTCGGCCTTGTTCTTGGGCCCGCTCGTCGGCCCGGTCGTCGGCCCGTTCGTCGGCCGGCTCTTCGCCCCCGACAACTGCTCGGCGCAGTACACGGCCACCCTGTCCGCACCGCCCGCCGCCGCGATGAGCCGCTGCCAGGCCGTCGAGTCCAGGGCGTTGCCACGGTCCTCGACCTGGTCGTACGCGCGGCACTCGGCCTCGGTGTCCTGGGCGGTGGTCGGGTGGGCGGGCTTGGCGGAGGTGGCTCCGGGCGCCGCGGAGCGGTGCGCGGCGGGCGGCCCGTCGGAGGCGCCGGCCGCCGGGGTGGGCCTGGCCCTGTCCTCGCCGGGGGCCTCCGAGGAGCCGGACGAGCCGATCGCGGCGGCCGCCACGCCGCCCAGCGTGAGGCTCGCGACGAACAGGGAGAGCGTGGTCTTCACCGACAGCGCCAGCCGGCGCGGCTCGCACGGCCGCCAGTCGTCCCGGCGCCGGGTGCGTGCCCGGTGTGCCCCCGCGGCACGGGCGACGCGGAACGCGGCCACGGCACGCTGCTCGCCCTCGGTGTCCACGCGGTGCCCGCGCAGTACGGCGGCGGAGAGCAGCGCCTCCAGTTCGGCGTCGTCGAGGGCCACTGCCGGGCCGGAGCCGTGACCCCAGGCCCGGTCGTCAGGGTGCGCACGCCGACGGCCGGGTTCTCCGCCGCCGCTCTGCCGTTCACCCATGTCCGTCTTCCCGTCCCTGTCCGACTGCTGTTACAGCCGTGACGGTCGTGACCGCTGTGACTGTTGTGACCACCGTTGTGACCACCGTGAGTGTTGTGACCGCTGTGACCTACGAGCTCCTTAGAGCCTGTACGTCTGTCACGCCCCGTACGACTCACCGCGCCCGCCGCCTCGCCTCATCGAAGCGCCGCGGCGCCTGGCGCCGTACCTCATGTCGCCGTAGTACCGATGCGCGATGCGCCGCAGCGCCGCCCGTCAGCCGCCGGCACCCGCACTGTTCATTTCGATTCCCCCAGCGTCCGAGGGCCGTCATCCGTCACACCTGCGACACCCAGCTGCTCGGCCAGGCGCTTCAGCCCCCGGTAGGCGGCCGTCCGGACCGCGCCCGGGCGTTTGCCGAGGACGCGTGCGGCGGCGGGGGCGTCGAGGCCGACGACGACCCGGAGCAGTACGGCCTCGGCCTGGTCCTTCGGCAGCCCGCGGACCAGTCGCAGGGCATGCTCGGTGGAGATCGACTCCAGGGCCTGGTCGTGCGTGTTCTGCGGACCGGGCAGGTCCAGTACGTCGTGCTCCAGCGCCGACGACCGGGGCCGTACCTTCTGCCGGCGCAGATGATCCAGCGCCCGGTGCCGGCCGATGGTCGCGGTCCAGCCCCGGAACCCGGCGCCGTCGCCCCTGAACCGGCCGAGGTCCCGGGCGATCTCCAGCCAGGCGTCGGACGCCACGTCCTCAGCGTCGTCCCCGACCAGGCCGCGCAGGTACCCGAGCAGTCCCGGCTGCACCAACCGGTACGCGACCGCGAAGGCGGCCTCGTCACCTTCCTGAGCCCGCGCGACGGCCGCGCTCAACTCCCCGTCGTGCGCGTGTCCGCGGCGGGGTTCCCCTCCCTGGCCCAAGAACTGTCCTCGTCCGTACCGGTTCGCGGCGGATTCGCACCCCGCGGTGCGGCCACCCTTGCCCACGCCCCTCCACGGTCAACAGCGCCCGGCCTCACAGAAGTGTCACAGGGGCCGTCCACATGACTGGTCGCTACAACCATTGCCGCGCATCGGAGGTCAGAGTCGCCGCGACCTGCGCACAGCCCCGTCACAGGGATGGCATACGATGCGCGCGATCCACATAAAGTTCACATAAAGGGATGTAACGTCATGTCAGTTCGCAGTCCATTTCGCTCCCTTCGCGGCATATCCTCCGTCGTCGCCCTGCTCGCGATCGGCGCGGTGGGGTGCTCGGACGTCTCGGACGCCGTCGACAGCGCCAAGGACGGCGCGAAGAAGGTGGCCCGCCAGAGATCGGTGTACTCGCTGAACGTCGGGGACTGCTACAACCCGAACAACAAGGGCGGAGGCACGGAGATCCTCGTCGAGATCGTGCCCTGCGCCGAGGCGCACACGGGTCAGGTCGTCGGCGATTTCAAGATCGACGAAGGCTCGAAGTACCCCGGCGACGACACGATCGCCGCCATCGCCGACGAGCGATGCCCGGCCGAGGCCGGGAAGTTCGCCCCGGACACCTGGGCGCTCCCCAAGGGCGTCGCCCTCATGCACTACACCCCGACCAAGGAGAGCTGGGCGACCGGCGACCGCGCCGTGAGCTGCAGCTACACCAAGGAGTCGGGCACCTTCACCGGTGCGCTGAGCGCGAAGTCCCTCAAGCCCGAGCAGACCGCGTACCTGAACGGTTCGAACGGCGTATACGACGCGTTCTGGGCCAACCAGTCCGAGAAGGACTCCGCCGAGGCGGACTTCGCCGGGTACAAAGCGCAGGCCAAGGCCGTGGCGGCCGCTCTCGACTCGCATGTGAAGGGCATGAAGGACATCGACGGCGCGGAGGTCGGCAAGTTGCGCGCCGACCTGACCAAGACGGCCGAGCAGTGGAGGAAGGCCGCGAGCGCCGCCGACACGGACACGTTCTACATCGCCTACAGCTCGGCCTTCGCCGGCATCGACCCGAAGAAGACGGTCGCCGCCCGCAAGGAACTGGGCCTGGCCACCACCGTCCCGGCCGACGAGGCGGAGGTCTGGGCGAGCTGACGCCCCCTCGGGCCCGGCCGGGGCGCAGCCCGTTCACGGAGCCCCGGCCGGGCCACCGAACACTCCCTCGCCTACAGCTGTACGGCGTCCCGGCACAGCAACCGCAGCGACCCGTCGCCGGCGAAGCACCGCCGCGCCTCGTCGATCGGGTCCCACAGCCGCCCATCGGGCGTACGGATCCAGTGGTCGCCGCCCGTCGCCCACCACTCGGCTCCGGTCTGACGGGCGATCACCTCACCGGCGTACGCGCCGAGACCGCGCAGCGTGTTCTCCACGGCGGGATACGGCGTCCGCTCCCGGCGCAGCTCCTCGATCATCCGGTCGACCCGCCACAGGCTCTGCGCCGAGTAGTCGAGTCGCAGCCGCGCCCCCTCGCGCATCGTCGCCACCGCGTCCGCCGCCCACCGCACCGGCCTGGTAGCGGCTGCGGGCCTGGTTTCCTGCTGAGTCGTCACACCCTGGAAAGCGTGCCTGAACTGGGATTCGTCACCCGGATCCGGCGACTTCCCCGGACCGGTGCAGGACCGCCCCAGCTCGCTCCCACGACAGTCACACGACTCCCCCAGGAACGAGGTTTACCCGGGAGTGACGCTTCGCAGCTCCCGTGCGCTTCAGTCACTGATGAGCCTGTACTTCCATCTCCGAGCGGTGCCGCCTCCGGCACTGCGCAACAGCGCGACCTGGTTCCAGCGCCTGTTCGAGGACGACTGGGACACCGTGCGCCGACGGCTCGACCGGCACCTCGACGAGATGCTGGACCAGCGGTACGCCGACCAGCATGCCCTCTACGCGGGGCAGGTCCAGGACGGGCCGCAGGCCGAGGTGGTTTTGGGCGGCCGGCCGGTGACCCACCCGGTGCCGGAACACCCGCCGTTCCTGATCCTCACCGCGGCACAGGTCACCCGCGTGGCCGACTACCTCGCATCGACCGGCTTCGAGACACTGTGGCGCGCCCTACCTGCCACAGCCCCTCCCGAACCGGAAGTGCACTCCATCCTCGCGGCGGCCCACCGCGACCTGACGGCCTTCTACACCCGAACCGCAAAGTACGGCGACGCGGTGGTGAAGTGCCTCCTGCGATGAACGCAAGAGTCCTGCAACGCCCCCAAGGGACGCGGGGAACTGCGCGACAAGCCCCCACGCACCCACACCCGCCCGACAACCCCCCGCGGCACCCCCTCAGGCGCCCGGCACCACCCGCGGAGCTATCCGCGGAGCGTCCGCGCACGCCGGGAGACCACCGCCCGCAGCACCCGCCGCCCCTCCGTCGACACCTCCAGCGCCCGGCGCAACCCGTTCGCGCCATGCCCGGCCAGGATCTCCAGGACGCTGATCTGGCGGCGCAGTTCCGCGGCGACGAGCGGAGACATGCCCTGCGTACGGCCCTCGGCCGTGGTCCTTTCCGCGCGGGCCGAGCTGAGCGCCTCGGGAAGGGCGCCGGCCGAGGACGCGTCGTCCTCCGCGGGGTCGAGGAGCCGGTGGATCTGCAGTGAGGCGACGGAGCAGGCGTCGGCCCAGATGCGTGCCTCGGCGGCGGACCGTACGGCCGGGGCCGCGGCCAGCATCCGCCGGGCCAGCAGGGCGGCCTCGTCCTCGACGTCCGCGTCGTCCATGACGTCGGCGACGCCCAGCTTCCCGCGTACCTGCTCCAGCAGTTCACCCCACGCGGCGGAGTCCCCGCCGTCCGCGAGGTTCGCCCACAGCGGCCGCAGCACCTCGTCGTCACCGCCGAGCAGCGGAACGCACCGATCCAAACAAGCCAACCCGCTGGCGGCCAGTCCGCGTTCGTCGGCCTGAGCGATCAATTCCACCAGGCTCATCCACGCCTCCCTAAGCGGGTCATTCCTGAGGGTCGGGGTCCCCGCACAGAACCCTGGCGGGCACCGTCCTTTACGGAGCCCGCACTTCCCCTTACTGCGCGCAACGGCCCGGGAGTGTCACAGCGGCACGACGCCGAGCCGGTCGAGCAACCGGAAGAAGAGGTTTTCGGCCATTGGGTCCGCATCAGCGGTGAGTACGTCGACGACGGACTCGGCGTTCACCTCGTGCCCGGCCTCGGCGGCCCAGGCGACGGCCCGCTCGGCGGCGTCCGGGGGTTCGAGGAAGTAGTCCTCCAGCGTGAGCCCCTCGCTTCCGGCGCCGAGGTACCCGGCCATCGCGCCCCGCGCCAGACAGGTCGTCCACGCCCCGCTCTCCGGCGCCGCCGCCTCCACCACCACGCAGTCGCTGTCCATGACGTAGCCGAAGAGCGCGGGTGCCCCGGTCTCCAGGGCAAGGGCGTTCATGCTCCCGACGTCGGCGCCGCCGCTCGGGTACTCCCACACCTGCCACCCGCCGGGCGCCTGGGCCCGCAGGGTCATCCCCTCGGCGCCCGCCAGCGCGTCCAGCTCCGCCAGCGGCCGCTCGCCGCGGCCCACGACGAAGTACCCCCAGTACCCCATTTTCGGCTCCCCCTGGCTGTTCGGTACGGCTCGGGCCGAATACACCACAGTCGCACGGGGGTTCGCAGCCGTATCGGCCAAATCCGCGGCTCAGTCCAGCCGGTCGGCGAGCGCCCTGAACTCCGTCCAGGACAGTTCCGGCGCACTCGCGTCCCACAGCTTCTGCACCGTCGCCCGCAGCGGCATCCGGATTCCGGCCGCTACCTGGGCCTGCGTCTGCGAGTTCGCCAGATCGCACCACACGGCGAAGGACCCGCCGAGGATCTGGTCGTCGTACTTGGCCGGCACGGCCGTCGTGCCGCGCAGGACCCGCGGTGTCCACTGCTCGTAGATCCGCTGCCCCGTCGGATAGACGAAGGTCTGCGGCTCCCCGAGCACGTAGTAGAGGAACTCGTCGTTGTAGTTGATGACCTTCCGGCCCGTGCTCAGGTACTCGACCGGCGCCCGGGCGCCGATCTCCTTGCCCGTCCAGTACGCCACCTGGATGTCCTTGTCCGGTTGCACCGAGGTGTCCCGGAAGAAGCCGTCGTTCCACGCCCGCGGCGTGCGGTCGTCGGCGCGGACGGTGGCGGCGCGGCCGTTGAGCCACCCCGTGGCGAGGTCGGCGACGGTGGCGCCGGAGCCGTAGGCCTTGCGGGCGGCGGCGGCGAGCTGCGGGTAGGACGCCTCGGGGTTCGAGACGACCAGCGCCTGGTACTCGTCGCCGCCGAGGTGCCACTGGTTGCCGGGGAAGAGGCCGGCGTACTCGTCGAGCAGGTCGTCGACGATCTCGGCGGACTCGGGCTTGGAGATGTCGATGGCGCCCCGGGTCGCCACGCCGTTGACATTGCGCAGCTGAAGATCGGGGTGCGCGGCGATGACCGCGCCCAGATGCCCCGGCGAGTCGATCTCGGGCACGATCTGGATGTGCCGGCTCTGGGCCAGCTTGACGATCTTCTGGACCTGGGCCTTGGTCAGGTGCTGCTGGGACACGATCTCGGGATGCGACGTGGACTCGATGCGGAAACCCTGGTCGTCGGAGAAGTGCAGCCCCAGCTGGTTGTACTTCAGGTCGCCGAGCTCCCGCACCCGGTCCTCGATCCAGTCCGCGGTGAAGAACTTGCGGGCCATGTCGAGCATGAACCCGCGCACCGGCTTGGCGGGCTCGTCCCGTACGACGCCCTCCGGCGCCGTACCCCCGTCGTGGACCTCCTGCTTGAGCGTCCGGGTCCCGTAGAAGACCCCCGCCTCACCGGGCCCGCTGATGGTCACCCGCCCGCCGCGCACGGTCATGGCGTACGACTCAGGGTCCGCGCCCTCGTCGTCGTTCAGGGCCAGCCGCACGTCCCCGGCCTGCACGTCGTCCTTCTCGCCGGCGTACTTCAGTCCCAGCTCACCGGCGATGAGCCGGCCCTCGTCGGCCAGGTCCGCGTCGCTCACGACGACCCGCTCACCCTGCGCGGGACGCCAGCCGGGTCCACGTGCGGCGGTGTGGGAGGTCACGGACGGGATGGTGCTGGGAGCCTTCGAAAGCGGATACGACCGGGTCGGCGTAGGAGTCGGAGCCGCCCCTCTCGGGGTGGACGACGAGTCGGCCTCACCGGTGCCCGGCCCCGACCGCCGCTCCTCCGACCGGGCCGACGATCCGTCGTCGCCGGTGGCCAGGAGTCCGATGCCCACCCCGGCCCCGACCGTCACGAGGACCACCGCGACGATCAGCACCCACGTCTGCTTCAGCGCCCTCCTGGCCGGTGCCCGGCGCCTGTGCTTGTGCTGGCTCACATCGCCAACCTAGGCCCTTTGGGCTCGGCCCGCCGTCCGACGGGCCGTCCAGCGAGCGTTCCGAAACTCTCCCGTTCGACTGAAATTCGGGCATCCGTCGGACACCTCACGTCCACACTCGGTAACGTGGCGCCACTCCTCCCCCAAAATCTCCTGTCGAAACCACGTGACGCCCACACACCTTCCTGGCCGAGTCGCCATACCGTCGCTGCCCGAGCAGACCCGCACTCCACCGTCCGCGGACGCGCTGGTGGCGTTCAACGCTGCCCCCGCCGACGAGGTCCGGCACACCCTCCTGACCTGCCTGCACAGCCCCCGTTGGGCCGACCGCCTCGCCGACCACCGCCCGTACCCCGACGTCGACTCCCTGCTGGCCGCGTCCGATGAGGCGGCCTACGACCTGGCTCCGGGCGATCTGGCGGAGGCCCTGGCAGGAGAAACGTTGCCGGTGCTGCCGGAGGGTGTGTACGGAGCGGCCCATACGGCACTCAGCGCCGCGCATGCCGCATATGAGGCGAAATTCGGCCACGCGTTCGTGATCTGCGTGGACAACCTGCCGCCGAACGAGGCCCTGGACCAGGTCCTGGCAGGAATCCGGTCACGTTTGGCGAACGATCCGGAGGAGGAGCGGGTCGTCGCGGCAGAGGAACTGCGCCGCCTGGCGAAGGGGCGGCTGCTGCATTCCCTCAGGGGCGCGGGGCTGTAGTCGACGTGCCGCCAGGGCCGCGCGGGCGCGCGACCAGCGCCAACGGCCCCCACTCGGCCGATAACCGAATGTTCCATCCCATTGGCCGCCAATACCCCATCCGCGTGCCACTTTGATCACATACCCAGCCCCCCGCTCAGCCGCGCGGCGCCACGTGGATACGATGCTGAGGGCCGGTGGACCGTACCCGGCCGGGCCCGACCGACAGCACAAGCCGGCGCGGCCCCAATCCCCGCTCCCGGAGGAACTTCCGTGCCGGCTGGAACGCTGTACCGCGGCCGGGAAGGAATGTGGTCCTGGGTGGCTCATCGAGTCACCGGCGTCCTCATTTTCTTCTTCCTGTTCGTTCACGTGCTGGACACCGCTCTCGTCCGTGTCTCTCCCGAGGACTACGACAAGGTCGTAGCCACGTACAAGACCCCGATCGTCGCGCTGCTGGAGTACGGCCTCGTGGCCGCCATCCTCTTCCACGCGCTCAATGGCCTGCGCGTCATCGCCGTCGACTTCTGGTCGAAGGGCGCTCGCTACCAGAAGCAGATGCTCTGGTCCGTCGTCGGCCTGTGGGTCGTGCTGATGCTCGGGGCGATCTACCCCGTCCTCGGCCACGCCGCTCGTGAACTGTTCGGGAGCTGACGCGTATGTCCACCACTGAGAAGACCGCCACTGGTATCGGCCCGGTCGAGGGCGAGTCCCTCTACAACGTCGACAACCCGGCCCCCTACATCGAGGCCCCGCGCCAGCGCACCAAGAAGACCCCGAAGTCCACTCGGGGCAACTTCGAGATGGCGGCCTGGCTGTTCATGCGCCTGTCCGGCGTCGTGCTGGTCGTCCTGGTCATCGGCCACCTGCTGATCCAGCTCGTGCTGGACGGCGGCGTGTCCAAGATCGGCTTCGCGTTCGTCGCGGGCCGCTGGGCGTCCCCGTTCTGGCAGGTCTGGGACCTGCTGATGCTGTGGCTCGCCATGCTGCACGGCGCCAACGGCCTGCGCACGGTCATCAACGACTACGCGGAGCGCGCGAACACCCGGCTGTGGCTGAAGGGCCTGCTCTACACCGCCACGGTGTTCACCATCCTGCTGGGCACGCTGGTGATCTTCACCTTCGACCCGAACATCCGCTAGGCACGGGGCTGAGGCAACCACCATGAAGATCCACAAGTACGACACCGTCATCGTCGGCGCCGGTGGCGCCGGTATGCGCGCGGCCATCGAGTCGACGAAGCGCAGCCGTACCGCCGTGCTGACGAAGCTCTACCCGACCCGCTCCCACACGGGCGCAGCGCAGGGCGGCATGGCCGCAGCGCTCGCCAACGTGGAGGAGGACAACTGGGAGTGGCACACCTTCGACACGGTCAAGGGCGGTGACTACCTGGTCGACCAGGACGCCGCCGAGATCCTGGCGAAGGAGGCCATCGACTCGGTCCTCGACCTGGAGAAGATGGGCCTGCCGTTCAACCGCACCCCGAACGGCACCATCGACCAGCGCCGCTTCGGCGGTCACAGCCGTAACCACGGCGAGGCCCCGGTCCGCCGGTCCTGCTACGCGGCCGACCGCACCGGCCACATGATCCTCCAGACGCTGTACCAGAACTGCGTCAAGGAGGGCGTGGAGTTCTTCAACGAGTTCTACGTCCTCGACCAGCTGATCACCGAGGTGGACGGCGTCAAGCGGTCCGCCGGTGTGGTCGCCTACGAACTGGCGACCGGCGAGATCCACGTCTTCCAGGCGAAGGCCGTGATCTACGCGTCCGGCGGCACCGGCAAGTTCTTCAAGGTGACGTCGAACGCGCACACGCTGACCGGCGACGGCCAGGCGGCGGTCTACCGTCGCGGCCTCCCGCTGGAGGACATGGAGTTCTTCCAGTTCCACCCGACCGGCATCTGGCGCATGGGCATCCTGCTGACGGAGGGCGCCCGTGGTGAGGGCGGCATCCTCCGCAACAAGGACGGCGAGCGCTTCATGGAGAAGTACGCGCCGGTCATGAAGGACCTCGCGTCCCGAGACGTCGTCTCGCGCTCCATCTACACGGAGATCCGCGAGGGCCGTGGCTGTGGTCCCGAGGGCGACCACGTCTACCTGGACCTCACGCACCTCCCGCCGGAGCAGCTGGACGCGAAGCTGCCCGACATCACGGAGTTCGCGCGCACGTACCTCGGTATCGAGCCGTACACGGACCCGATCCCGATCCAGCCCACCGCGCACTACGCGATGGGCGGCATCCCGACGAACGTCGAGGGTGAGGTCCTGAGCGACAACACGACGGTGGTCCCGGGTCTGTACGCGGCCGGCGAGGTCGCCTGCGTGTCCGTCCACGGCGCGAACCGGCTGGGCACGAACAGCCTCCTGGACATCAACGTGTTCGGGCGCCGGGCCGGCATCGCCGCGGCGGAGTACAGCCAGAAGGCGGACTACGTCGAGCTGCCGGAGAACCCGGCGGAGCTGGTGGTCAGCCAGGTGGAGCGCCTGCGCACCTCGACCGGCACCGAGCGGGTGGCCACGCTCCGCAAGGAGCTGCAGGAGACCATGGACGCCAACGTCATGGTGTTCCGGACCGAGCAGACGATCAAGACGGCGGTCGAGAAGATCGCGGAGCTGCGCGAGCGCTACAAGAACGTCTCGATCCAGGACAAGGGCAAGCGGTTCAACACGGACCTGCTGGAGGCCATCGAGCTCGGCAACCTCCTGGACCTCGCCGAGGTCATGGCGGTTTCGGCCCTGGCCCGCAAGGAGTCCCGCGGCGGTCACTACCGCGAGGACTACCCGAACCGCGACGACGTCAACTTCATGCGCCACACCATGGCGTACCGCGAGGTCGGCGACGACGGCACGGAGTCCATTCGTCTCGACTACAAGCCGGTCGTCCAGACCCGCTACCAGCCGATGGAGCGTAAGTACTGATGGCAACCCCCGTTATGGACAAGGTCGAGGCGGAGTCCGCGGACTCCCCGTACATCACGGTCACGTTCCGGGTCCGCCGCTTCAACCCGGAAGTCTCCGCAGAGGCTGTGTGGGAAGACTTCGAGCTGGAGATCGACCCGAAGGAGCGCGTCCTCGACGGCCTCCACAAGATCAAGTGGGAAATCGACGGCACGCTGACCTTCCGCCGCTCGTGCGCCCACGGCATCTGCGGCTCGGACGCGATGCGGATCAACGGCAAGAACCGTCTCGCCTGCAAGACGCTGATCAAGGACATCAACCCCGAGAAGCCGATCACGGTCGAGCCCATCAAGGGCTTGACGGTGCTGAAGGACCTCGTGGTCGACATGGAGCCGTTCTTCCAGGCGTACCGCGACGTCATGCCCTTCCTCATCACGAAGGACACGAACGAGCCGACGCGCGAGCGCTTCCAGACGGCGGAGGACCGGGAACGCTTCGACGACACGACGAAGTGCATCCTCTGCGCCGCCTGCACGTCCTCGTGCCCGGTGTTCTGGAACGACGGCCAGTACTTCGGCCCCGCCGCCATCGTCAACGCGCACCGCTTCATCTTCGACTCGCGCGACGAGGCCGGCGAGCAGCGCCTGGAGATCCTCAACGACAAGGACGGCGTGTGGCGCTGCCGCACGACGTTCAACTGCACGGACGCGTGCCCGCGCGGCATTGAGGTCACGAAGGCGATCGCGGAGGTCAAGAAGGCGCTGATCACTCGGCGCTTCTGACCCTCCCAGGTCCACATCAGGGCCCCGTTTCCGTCACTTCGGGAACGGGGCCCTCTGGTGTTTTCGGCTGGGTCGCGCTGCTGCTGAAAGGAATGGCCTACAGCTGGCTCAGGATCGTCGGATCCGTGATGCTCCCGTCGTCCGCCAGCATGACCGCCTTGCTGAGGATGACGCCGAGCATGCGATCGCCCTCGTACGGCAGGTAACCCCCCTGCGGCGCCGAAGGGTTGGACTTCGGGACGATGCAGAGGTATTGGTCGTTCGGGCGGTCGCCCTTCACGTGCAGGAAGCGGCCCTCGATCGTGCAGCGGTCGGCGATGGCCAGTCTCGGGACCAGGCGTTCCAGCAGGGCCCGGCGGGTCTCGGCGCTCGCGCCCAGTTCGCCGAAGCCGTAAGACGTCCAGTACTCGCGGAAGCGGCCGCCGGGGCCGCCGTCCTGCCAGGTCGGGTCGTTACCGACGCTCGCCACGCCGACGAACAGGTCGACGTCGCGTAGGACTTCGGAGAGGACCAGGGGCGGGACGTCGGTCAGGGGCAGCGGGTCGACCGGGTCCGCGCCGTCGCGCAGCCACATGCGGTACTCGCCGCCGTCGCAGTGCGCCCAGTTCTGCGGGGCGTCGATCGGGTAGAAGCGGACCTGGTCGGTGCGCAGGCGCAGGAAGCTGCCGGAGTCGGTGATGTCCTCGTAGTGCTCGCCGCCGTCGCCCTCGATCCAGTACTCGGCGCGCAGCCCCCATTGGGGCAGCTGCCGGACGGCCGGCGGTGCCTCGTCGTCGACGGCCAGGCGCAGCTTGTTGTTCCAGCCACGGATCGCCGCCAGCGAGTGGAACTGGTGCTGGCGAAGGAAGTGCGCGGCGAAGCGGTTGGAGTACGTCCCCGTCGCGCGCTCGGCGTCCGTGAGCAGGTACACCTCGCGGTGGGCCTGCTTGAAGGGCTGGGTGGTGCCGTGCCGCTCCAGCCAGTCCCGCCAGGCGACTATCTCGGCGGGCTCGTGGCCGACCGGGTGCCACAGCTCGACGCGGCTGCCCTCGGTCACCGGTGCGTCGGCCAGGGTCCGCAGCTCGCCGTCGGCGTACCCGACGGTCGTGCCGTCGACCGTCCAGAGCAGGCGGCGGGCGAGTGTGCCGACCAGAGGGTGGTCGAGGTAGCGCTCGCGCCAGGCGGCGTACGACCAGGTGCGCCGCGACAGGAACTGGCGGTCCAGGCGCTCGCTCTGGGCCGACAGCATCTTGTCGATGTCCTTGACCGCGGCCTTCAGCTCCTTGAGCTCCTCGGCATGGTCACGGCGTACGGCGGCGGGGACGCTCTTGACGGCCTTGCCGCCCGCGTTGTGCCAGCTCAACACCGCCTTGGCACCGCGGACTTCGAGCAGCGCCGTGACCTCGCCGAGCCGGTGCTCCGCGCGGCCGACCTCTGTCAGGCCGTACCCCGGTACGGCCAGTTCCTCGATCTCCTCCCGGCTCAGGCCCATCGCCTCCGCGCGCGCGTCCAGAGCGGTGTTGAGGACCTTGAGCGTGCCCTTGAAGGTGACGCGGGCGGCCAGGCGGGCGAGTTCGGCGAGGGCCGGCTCGGCGTCGATGCGGCCCAGCGCGAGGACGGCGGCGTTGGCGGCCTTGGGGTTCACCGGTCCGAGGCCTGCGACCTTGCGCAGGGCGGTCTCGACGAGAGCGCCCAGGGTGCGGGCGGTCTCCGGGTGTGCGGGCAGGAGGGAGAGCAGCCAGGCGAGGCCGCGCAGGGCGTCGGCGTTGTACGGGTCGTAGGTGGCGTTGGGGTTCGGGCCATAGTGCGGTTCGAGCAGGAGGCCGGTGCGCGGCCTGCCCGCGAGCCGCAGCCAGGACAGCAGCCGCTCCCGCACCTCGTCGGCGTCGAGTGCCGCGATCAGGGCCCGGCCGGTCCGGTCCCACTTCGCGGACGGGCGGGCGCTGGTCGCCGTGGCCGCGTGGGCGAGCAGTCGCCGCCAGTCGTCGCCGAGCTCGGCCACCTCCTTGAGGGCCCGGTCGGACCAGGTCTCGCCCGGATTCACCGGCGGTCCGTCGAGCCGTGCGACCAGGTCCCCCAGGCGCTTCTTGCCGTTCCACACCGTCAGATACGAGCGGCGGATCACGGCGACGAACTCGCCGGACAGTTCCCGCCCGTCGGCGAGTTCCTGATCGGCGAGCCGGATCAGCCCGCTCGAGTCGTGATGCACGTCCTGGTCGGCGAACAGGCCGATCAGCGCGGCGCGTGTGGCGGGCGGCTGTCCCTCGGCGGCGGCCCGCAGCATCCGGAAGCTGTTGAGCAGGTCCACGATGTGGCGGCGCCCGGCCGCGCCGGGCTCCAGCTCGTGGTACCGGGCGGCCAGCCCGTGCAGGAGCCGCGCCTGGAAGGCGGTGTCCGCGGCATGGATCGCCTCGGCGACGTCGTGGCCGTCGCGGCGCCACTTGCCGTCGGTCATCTCGAACAGCCCGAGCAGTTCGGGGACGAGCCGCTCGGCGTCCTCGGCCTCGATCAGGTCGAGGGCCTCGCCGACCAGCGCCGCGTGTTCCGGCGTCGAAGCGGCCATCAGCCACCCACCAGCGCCACGAGCTTCAGGAACGTGATCTCGGTGCCGAGCCCGAGCTCGATCTCGTCGTCGAGCTCGGTGAGCTGACGGTCGCCGACCAGCACAAGGAATCCATTGCCGGCGAAGGCCTTGAGCGCCTGCTCGGTCTGCGCTTCGGGGTCCATCCGGCGGCGGGTGCGCACCGCATAGCCGTTCAGCACGCGCTCCGTGTCCTGCGGCTGCACCAGGCCCTGGAAGACCTCCGGCGTGCGCGCGTTGTACTCGGCGACCTCCTGGAACACCCGGCGCCGGATCAACTCGCGCACGGTGAGCCGCTCCTCGGCGATCTCGATCCCCCAGCCGTCGCTGCGGCCCCCGCTTGTCGTCTCGTCGACGAACGTCACGATTCCCATGACGCCGACAGTACGAGCCGGCACTGACAATCACCGGTTCCGGCCGATCATCGCCTTACCCTGACGGTATGTCAGATGACGAGTCGTACGAACTGCTCGGGTTCGACAACGTGCTGCTGCCGGTCGGCGACCTCGGCGAGGCCCTCGCGTTCTACGAGCGCGCCGGGTTCGCCGTCGGGTTCCGGCTCGACGAGGCCGGGATCGCAGGACTGAAGGTCGGAGGCGAGACGCCCGGGATCCTGCTCCGCACGGAGGAGGGGCTGGGATACCGGCAGCCGACCTGGCCCACCACGCGCGTGTGGCTGGAGGTGCCGGACGCGCGTGCGGCGGGGCGGGCGCTGACCGCGGCCGGCATGGTGCTGCTCGACGAGCCCGCCTCCGTGGCCACCGGCTGGACCGTCGAGATCGCCGACCCCTGGGGGAACGTCGTCGGGTTCACGGACTACACCAAGCGGCCGATGCTCGGGCGCAGGCCCTGACCGACGTCACGGCGGGCCGACGGACTCCCTGCCGGACGCCCGCCGTCGGCGTGACACAGGCGCGCGACACATGCGCGCGACGCAGGGCGTGACGCAGGCCTCACGCAATCGAGTTGAACACGTTCAAAGACAGCTCTAGAGTCTTCACTGTCAGCATTTTGAACGTGTTCAAGGAGGGGGAGGCGTCATGGACCGCACGGTCATCGCCTACGTCATCTACCTGGTCGTCAGCATCGCCCTGACCATCTGGGTGGCCCGCACGCTCAGCCGCAACGGACGGATCTTCCTCGCCGACGTGCTGCGCGGGAACGAGAAGCTCGCCGACGCCGTGAACCACCTGCTGGTGGTCGGCTTCTACCTCGTCAACCTCGGCTTCGTCGCCCTGTACCTGAGCGACGACGACACCGTCGTGAACATCCGCGGGGTCTTCGAGGCCCTGTCGACCAAGCTCGGCGTGGTGCTCCTGGTGCTCGGCGTGATGCACCTGGGCAACGTCTACGTGCTCAACAAGATCCGGCGGCGCGGGGTCATGGAGCGGGAGCAGACGCCGCCGGTCGCACCGCAGGACTGGGTCGCTCCGCCGGCCGGGGCGTGAGCGGATGCCCGGCGAGGCGACCGGCAGGACGGACGCGGTGGCGGACCGCGTCGCGACCGACATGCCCGGTACTCCGGTCCGCCGCCTGACCGTCCTCTACGACGCCCAGTGCTCCCTGTGCACCTTCCTGCACGACTGGCTCGTGCGGCAGCCCCAGCTGGTGCCGCTGGACTTCGTGGCCGCCGGGTCCGACGAGGCCCGGCGGCGCTACCCCGGGCTCGACCACAGCGCCACCCTCGCCGAGATCACCGTGGTCGGCGACGCGGGGCAGGTCTACCGGGGCGGCGCCGCCTGGATCGTCACCCTGTGGGCCCTGCGCGAGCACCGGCCGCTCGCGCATCGCCTCAGCACTCCGTCGGGGGCACGGCTCGCCAAGGGGGCCGTACTCGCCGCCGCCAAGTGGCGAGGGGCGCAGTGGGACGCGACACGCCAGGGCGGGCGTACCTATCGGCGCACGGACGGGTGGTCGTACGACACGAGCCGGGGCTGGACGTACGCGCCGCCGGGCTGCGAGAGCGGCACCTGCGCCACGGGATGAGGCGGGCACCGAGCGAGCCCAACTCGTCCTGAACGGCACGTTTTGGGTCACCGATTTGGCATGCACCCTTCCAAAACCGGCCCGGGGTTGGCACTCTGCGTCCCGGTTCACCACTGCGCACTCGCACCGACTGTCTGTCGTCCGCCGGGCGGCGCCCATCGGGCCGCCCGGTCCCCCCATCGCAGAAGGAGTACGCGTGAGAGGCATACCCCGCGTCACCCGCATACCCCGCCCCCTCCTCGGCGCCCTGGTCGGCGTCACCGCGCTGCTCACCGCCGGCGCCCTCGCCACACCCGCGGGCGCCGCGCCGAGGCCGGACACCCCGGCCGACGTCCGCTCGGTCTCGGCAGGCGCGCAGCAGCAGGCCCGTGAGTACTGGACATCGGAACGGATGCGCGCGGCCGCCCCGCTCGACCTGGTGACCGTGAACGGACACACAGACGGCGGCTCGGCGCCCCGCAAGGGCAGGGCGACGACCATCGCGCCCACCACCCCGGCCGACCGCACCGCCTCCGACATCGGCATCCTGGCCTTCCCGAACGGCGGCGGCCAGTGGACCGGCGGCGGAGCGGTCGTATCCACCGCGGGCCGCGTGTTCTTCACCTACCAGGGACGTACGGCGTCCTGCTCCGGCAACGCCGTCACCAGCGCCAACAAGAGCACCGTGATCACGGCGGGCCACTGCGTGAAGCTGGAGGGCGCCTGGCACACCAACTGGGTCTTCGTGCCCGGCTACCACGACGGCCAGGCCCCCCATGGCCGCTGGACCGCGTCGAAGACCCTGTCCACCCCGCAGTGGACGGCGAGCGAGGACATTAACTACGACGTCGGCGCGGCGGTCGTCGCACCGCTGGACGGCAAGCTGCTCACCGACGTCGTCGGCGGACAGGGACTGGCCTTCAACACCGGCTACAACCTGCGCATGTACGCGTTCGGCTTCCCGGCCGCCGCCCCGTACGACGGCGAGAAGTTCATCTACTGCAGCGGCAACACCAACCGGGACTTCCTGCTGTCCGACGACCACGGTATGAACTGCAACATGACCGGCGGCTCCAGCGGCGGCCCCTGGTTCACGCAGTTCAACGAGGCCACGGGCACCGGCCTGCTGTCCTCGGTGAACAGCTTCAAGTACAACTTCCTGCCGAACCGGATGTACGGCCCGCACTTCGGCGCCGACGCCCAGAACCTCTACCAGGCGGCACAGGCCTCCTGACCGGCGGCCGAAACGCCACTCGTTAGGCTCTCCTTCCGTGCCCTCGAAGAACGACAGCCCTGAACAGGGCGATGCGCCCAGCAAGTCCGAGCAGACCCGTGCGCTCATCCTGGAGACGGCCATGCGGCTGTTCCAGGAGCGCGGCTACGACAAGACGACGATGCGGGCGATCGCCCAGGAGGCCGGGGTCTCCGTCGGCAACGCGTACTACTACTTCGCGGGCAAGGAACACCTGATCCAGGGCTTCTACGACCGGATCGCCGCCGAGCACCGAGCGGCGGTCCGGGACGTCCTGGCCCGCGAGACCGACCTGGAGGCGCGGCTCGCGGGCGTGCTGAAGGTGTGGCTGGACATCGCCACGCCGTACCACGAGTTCGCGGTGCAGTTCTTCAAGAACGCCGCCGATCCCGACAGCCCGCTCAGCCCGTTCTCCGCCGAGTCGGAGCACGCGCGCGAGGAGGCCATCGGCCTCCACCGGCAGGTGCTTGCGGGCTCGGCGAAGACCAAGGTGGCCGAGGAGCTCCGGGACGTACTGCCCGAGATGATGTGGCTCGGCCAGATGGGGCTCGTCCTGTACTGGATCTTCGACCGGACCGAGGGGCGCGAGCGCAGTTATCGGCTGGCCGAGCGGTCCGCCCGGCTGACCGCCCGGGGTGTGGCGCTGGCGCGCTTCCGGGTGCTGCGGCCGCTGGTGCGCGACGTGCACGAGCTGTTCACGGACTTCCTGCCCGGCATGACGAACGCGCTGCCGGACCCGGCGAAGGACAGGACGAAGGACAGGACGAAGGGCAAGACGCAGGGCAGAACGCAGAGCAGGACGCAGGGCGAAGAGGCGCCCGCCGAGGACGAGCGCCCCTGAAGCCTTCTTCCGCGCCGGTCAGTTGACGCCGCCCCCGCGCGGCGCGGCGTCCACCTCGCCCTCCGCCAGCTCGACGTCGTGCACGAGCGGCCCGTCCGTCACGACGACCTGCCCCGCCCGCGACCCGTACGACGGGGCGGTCGTCGCCAGCAGATACGCCCCCGGCGCCGGCACGGACACGATGTACGAGCCGTCCGCAAGCGACGTCACCCGGTCCACCTGGCGCCCACCCTTCGTCAGCAGCGTCACCGCCGCCCCGTCGACCGGCTCACCGTCGGCGGTGCGGACGTAGCCGTGCACGACCGAGGTCCGGCCCGCCGCGGCCGGCTCCTCCTCGGCCGCAGGCGCCGCCGCCTCCTCCTTCGGCTCGACCGCCAGGTGCGGCAGCCGCTTCTCCAGCCAGTCCGGCAGCCACCAGTTGGACGTGCCGAGCAGGTGCATCGCGGCCGGCACCAGGGCCGTACGCAGGATGAACGCGTCCAGCGCGACGGCGGCGGCGAGGCCGATGCCCGCCATCGCGCCCTCCATGTCGCCGCTGAGCACGAACGCGCTGAACACGCAGATCATGATCAGGGCGGCCGAGTTGATGACCCGGCTGGTCTCCGCGAGGCCGACGCGGACCGCGCGCGCGTTGTCCTTCGTGTGCACCCACTCCTCGTGCATCCGGCTCACCAGGAACACCTGGTAGTCCATGGAGAGACCGAACAGCAGGGACAGCATGATGACCGGCAGGAACGACGTGATCGGGCCCTCCTTGCCGACGCCGATCAGCTCGGTGCCCCAGCCCCACTGGAAGATCGCCACCAGGACGCCGAAGGACGCCGCCGCGGCGATGAGGTTCATCAGGGCGGCTGTCAGCGGCACCACCAGCGATCGGAAGGCCACCATCAGCAGCAGGAAGCCGAGCGCGATGATCGTCGCGACGAAGTACGGCAGGCGATCACCGGTCACCGAGGCGAAGTCCTTGAAGACCGCGGTCACTCCGCCGACATGGGCCTCGGCCCCGGACTGCGGGATCACGTCGTCGCGCAGGCGGTCGATCAGCCGGTCCGTCTGCTCGGACTGGGGTGATGTGGTCGGTACGACCTGGATGACCGTGACGCCGTTCGCGGGCGGGACGGCGGCCACCTGGGCGACGCCCTCGGTCGCCCGGATGCCGTCGACCAGGCCGGCGGGCGCGTTGCCGTCGACGACCACCTGGAGCGGGCCGTTGACGCCGGGCCCGAAGCCCTCGGCGAGCAGGTCGTAGGCCTGCCGGGTGGTGGTCGACTCCTGGTGGTTGCCCTGGTCGGTGGCGCCGAGACGGAGCGACAGCACGGGGATCGCCAGGACCGCCATGACCACGACGGCCAGCGCCGCGAGCCGACGCGGGCGCCTTTGGACGTACGCCGACCAGCGCGCCGCGAGGCCGCTCGCCTCCTCCGGCTCCGGTCCCGCGGCGGCGAGCATGCGCCGCTGACGGCGGCTGAGGACGCGCATGCCGAGCAGGCCGAGAAGGGCGGGCAGCAGGGTGATCGCGGCCAGCACGCTCAGGACGACTGTCAGGGAGGTCGCGACGACCACGCCGTCCAGGAACCGCATGTTCATCACCAGCATGCCGGCGAGCGCGATGCACACCGTGCCGCCCGCGAACAGCACCGCACGGCCGGACGTGTTGAGGGCCGTCACCGCCGACTCCTCCGGCTTCATCCCGCGCAGGATGCCGCGCCGGTGCCGGGTGACGATGAACAGGGCGTAGTCGATGCCGACGCCGAGGCCGATCAACGAGCCGAGCAGCGGGGCCACTTCGGGCACATCCGTGACATGGCTGAGCAGCATCGTCCCGATCAGGCCGGTGCCGACGCCCGCGAGCGCCACGACGATCGGCAGCAGCATCGCGAAGAGCGAGCCGAACGCGAGGAACAGCACGACCGAGGCGGCGAGGATGCCGACCGCCTCCGCCGTGCCCTGCGGCGGTTCCTGAGTGCGAGCGATCGCCTGGCCGCCCAGCTCGACCTGGAGTCCGTCGCGTTCGGCGGCCTGCGCCGTGTCGACGACGTCCTCGATCAGCTCCTTCGGGATGGCGTTCGCCTGCTCGGTGAAGGTGATCTGTGCGTACGCGATCCGCCCGTCCCGGCTGATCTGCGCGGCCCCCTGCGCCGCGTACGGGTCGGTGACCTCACCGACCCCCTTCATCCGCCCGATCTCCTCCAGCGCGGGCTCGATCCGGGACCGTACGGACTCGTCCCGGACGCTCGCCCCGCCCTCCCCGTCGACCTTCCACACCACTGTGTCGGTGTCGCCCGCGCGCTCCGGGAAGGCCTTCTCCATCAGGTCGTACGCGGTGGTGGAGTCCGTGTTCGGGAGGGAGAAGACGTTCGCGTAGTTCGTGCCCGCGGCCGAACTCGCCGCTCCCAGGCCGAACAGTGCCCCCAACCACAGCAACAGGACCACCAGCCGGTGCCGATAGCACCACCGTGCCAATGCCGCCACGCTCAACGCTCCTTATTCGGTTCGGTCGGTCCCCCAGGTCCTGGGCAACAGGATTGGCGGCGCCGCGCGTGCGTGGCAGGCAATGGCCATGACTCTCAAGGAACTCCAAAGCGGCCGGCCCACCCGACTGTCAGTGGGGCCGCCGATACTGGGGGCATGACGACGGCTTCCGGCACCGTGCTGATCGTGGAGGACGAGGAGAGCATCGCGGACGTCCTCGCGATCGCCCTGCGCTACCACCGCTTCGAGGTCATGACCGCGGGCACGGTCCGCGAGGCGCTCACGCTGGTCGAGCGCACCTGCCCCGACGCGGCGCTGCTCGACGTCATGCTCCCGGACGGGGACGGCCGGGCACTCGGGCGTGAACTGCGCGAGCGGCGCCCCGACCTGGCGCTCGTCTTCCTCACCGCGCGCGACTCCCCCGCCGAGATCGTCGGCGCCCTCGGCTTCGGCGACGACTACATCACCAAGCCGTTCAACATCGACGAGGTCATCGCCCGCGTCACGGCGGTGCTGCGCCGCACCCGCCCGGCCGACGTCCTGCCGCAGCGCCCACCCCTGCGGTACGGCGACCTGGAGCTGGACGAGACGACCTACTCCGTGCGCCGCGCGGGCCGCACCGTCGAACTCACCCCGACCGAGTACGCCCTGCTGCGCTTCCTGGTGCGCAACGGCGGCCGGATCGTGCCCAAGGAGCAACTCCTGCGCCACGTCTGGCAGTACGAGCACACGCCGCCCGAGTCGACCGTCGTGGAGACCTACATCAGCTATCTGCGGCGCAAGCTGGACACCCTGGGACCGCCGGTGATCACCACCCGGCGCGGCGTCGGATACGGGCTGGCATGAGGCTCGCCGGGATCCTCGACGTCTGCCGCCGGCGCGGCATCCACTCGCTGCGCGGCAAGCTGACGCTGGCGAACGTCGCGCTGCTGGCCGTCGGCATCGTCGTGGCGACCGCGGTCAGCCTGATGACCGCGCGGTTCTACCTGCTCGACAAGGTGGACACCGAACTCCAGGGGGCGCGGACCGCCCTGCGGAACGCCGGGTTCACCCTGCGGCAGATCGAGTCGCTGAGCGAACTGGGCATCGCGCTGGACAGGTTCAACGGCGGCGGAGCCACGGACACCGATCCGCTGCCGAGCCCGAGCATGGTGTACGTCGCGGTCGGCTCCGGCGGGAAGCCGGTGGCCCTGGGCCCCTTGCAGCCGACGCCCCGGCAGCAGGCCCTCGCCGCCGCCGCGAAGGACCCGGTCGCGTTCGCCGCCGACGAGGAGCCACGGGACGTACGGGTCGAGGGTGACCGGCACCGGATGGTCGGCGCACGGCTGTCGGACGGCACCGTCGTGCTGATCGCCATGCCGACCGAGGGCCTGCACGAGGGCATGGGCAAGGCACTGCGGATGGACCTCGCCGTCGGTGCCCTGCTGCTCGCCCTGCTCGGCTGTCTGACGATGTTCAGCGTGCGCCGCCGGATGCGCCCGCTGGAGGACATGGTGGAGACGTCGTCGGCGATCGCCGAGGGCGATCTGACCCGGCGCGTCCCCTCCAGCCGCGACCCGACCCTGGAGGTCGAACAGCTCCGGGTCGCCCTCAACTCCATGCTCCACCAGGTCGAGTCGGCCTACCGCACGCGCGAGCGCAGCACGGCCCAGCTGCGCCGGTTCGTCGGCGACGCCTCGCACGAACTGCGCACCCCGCTGTCCGCGATACGCGGCTACCTCCAGCTGTATGACAAAGGGATGCTCACCGACCCGGCCGAGCGCAGACGGGCCTGGGACCGGATGAACGGCGAGGTCGACCGCATGGGGCGCCTCGTCGACGAGCTGCTCACCCTGGCCCGCCTCGACCAGCGGCCCGAACTGCGCCTGCGCAACGTCGACTTGAGTCGCCTCGTGCGCGAGGCCGCCGAGGACCTGCGGGTGCAGCAACCGGAGCGGCCCATCGCCGTCGACGCCGACGGCACGCTGCTCGTGCACGCCGACGAGTCGGGGCTGCGGCAGGTGCTGGGCAACCTGCTGAGCAACGTCCGCACGCACACGCCGGCCGGTGTGCCGGTGCGGCTGGGGGTGGAGCGTGAGGACCGGGTCGTACGGCTGTGTGTCGCGGACAAGGGGCCGGGGCTGTGCGAGGAGGACGCGGCCCGTGTCTTCGACCGGTTCTTCCGGGCCGGCGGGGGCGCGGGCAGCGGGCTGGGGATGGCGATCGTGCAGGGGGTGGTGGAGGCGCACTGCGGGGAGGTCGCGGTGCGGACCGCGCCGGGTGAGGGGCTGGCGGTGACGGTCACACTGCCCTCGCGGTGAGTCATGAGTTGGCGTCGGCGAGGACGAGTGCCCACACCGTCTTGCCGTGCCGCCCCCGGCTCCACACGCCCCACGCCGCGGCCAGGTTCTCCACCAGGTGCAGGCCGCGGCCGGCCTCCTCCGACTCCCCCACCGACCGCAGGCGCGGCGCGTGTTGCCCCTCGTCCGACACCTCGATCAGACAGGAACCGTCGGCGAGTGCGGTCACGGCGACCTCGAACTCGCGCTCCAGCAGAGGGCCGTGGCGCACGACGTTGGTGGCCAGTTCGGAGACGAGCAGCACCGCGTCGTCCAGCGCCGCATCCCGCTGCCCGTGCCCCCAGTCGGCCAGGTGGTCACGGACCCGGCGCCGGGCGAGACCTACCGACGCCGGATGCCGGGGCAGCCGGAAAGCGTTGCGTCTCAGCACGTTTGCTCCTCACCCCGCGCACACCTTCGACACATGGTGCAGCGCCGAGTGGTACCTGGCATCACCGGGCGGATGTCAAGGGCGCGAGAATGCGTCAGATCCGGGTGAGGCGTCAGGGTCGGATGGGACATCAGGGATCGGATGGGACGCAGGGTTCGGGTGGGACGTCAGGGTTCGGGTGGGACATCAGAGATCAGGTGAGACATCAGATCCAGTTGAGGCTCCAGAGGCGGAAGAGACCGGTGCCGTCCGACAGATACTGGCCGCCGCCGACGTCCTCGCTGGTGACCGCGTACTCCTTGGCCTGCCACAGCGGGATCACGGGGACGTCGCGGGCGACAGCCTCCTGCAACGAGCGGAAGTCCTTCGTGGCCTCACTTCGGTCGGCGTACTGCTGACTGGCCGTGATCAGCCGGTCCACGGCCTTGTCGCTGTAACCGGTGTTCATGGTGCTCTTGGTGCCGACGAGCGGGCCGCCGTAGGTGTCCGGGTCGGGGAAGTCGGCGACCCAGCCGACGGCGTACGCGTCGAGCTTGCCGTCCGCCCAGCGCTTCTGGAAGTCGGTCCACTCATAGCCCTTGACCGTCACCTTGAACAGCCCGCTCGCCTCCAACTGCCGCTTGAGCTCCGCAGCCTCCTCGGCGGTCGCGGCGCCCCGCCCGGTGGCGTAGCCGTAGGTGAAGCGGACGGGCAGGCTGACGCCGGCCTCGTCGAGCAGGGCGCGCGCCTTGGTGGGGCTCAGGCTGGGGTAGCTGTCGAAGAACGACGTGGTGTGGCCGGTGATGCCCGTCGGGATCAGCGAGAACAGCGGGTCCACGGTCCCCTTGTAGACCGTGGCCGCAAGCCGCTCGCGGTCGATCAGCCAGGCCAGGGCCTGCCGCACCCGGACGTCGTGCAACGGCGAGCCCGCCCGGGTGTTGAAGTACAGATTGCGGATCTCGGAACTGTCGGCCTCGGAGACGCGCTGGTCCGGGTCGGCGGAGTTCAGACCGGCCAGGACCTCGGGCGGCAGCGTGCGGGTGGCGACGTCGATCCGCTTCGCCTTCCACGCGCTGTCGAGGGCGTCCGCGTCGGAGTAGTAACGCAGTTCGACGGGGCGGCCGGTTCCCTTGAGGGTGCCCTTGTAGAGGGAGTTGGGCGCGAGGACGGCCTTGTTGTCCTTCGTATACGCGGTCAGGGTGTACGGCCCGGTGCCGTCGACAGCGTTGTCGGTGCGCAGCGCGTCGGCCGGGTACTTCTCACGGTCGACGATCGCGCCCGCCCCGGTGGCCACCTTGAGCGGGAACGTCGCGTCGGGCGACGACAGTTGGAAGGTGACCGTACGGCCGTCGGCGCTCACCGAACCGAGGGTGTCCAGCAGGGAGGACGGGCCGACGTCCGACTTGATCCGCTTGACCCGGTCGAAGGAGTACTTGACGTCCTGCGCGGTCATGGCGCGCCCGCTCGGGAAGGTGAGTCCCTCGCGCAGCTCGCAGCGGTATGTACTCAGGTCACTGCCGACGAACTCGCAGCTCTGGGCCGCGTCCGGCACGGGTGTGACCCCGCCCGGCTCGAACGTCAGCAGTGACTGGAAGACGTTGTTGAACAGCGCCCACGAGCCGGCGTCATAGGCGCCGGCCGGGTCGAGCGACGTGACGGCGTCCGTCGTGCCGACCGTGATGGTCCTGTTCTCGTCCCGCTGCGACGGCAACAGCTGCCAGCCGCCCACTCCCACGGCCGCCAGCACGAGCAGCGTCGCGAGAATCCGCATGCGAACCGAACGCATGGGTGTGCCCTCTCCCCGGCCCTGAACGGGCCCCGCATGAGCAGTGAATTGCGCCGCCTCCCCTTGGCGGCGCGCACACCTAATCACACGTGTTTCAGCAGGGGGAAGAGGATTCTGGTGACATGGGAAAGAACTTACCTACGGGCGTTTCGGCCGTGTTTCACAGGTGGTCCGTAGTTCATTCACAGGCCGGGAAAGGCGAGTTCAGTTTCAGGCCTGACGGGACGCCAGCTCGATCACCGTGATGTCCGAGGGGGCGCCCACGCGCGTCGGAGGGCCCCAGGCGCCCGCGCCCCGGCTGACGTACAGCTGGGTGTCGCCGTACCGGTCCAGGCCGGCCAGGGTCGGGTTCGCCAGCTCCGCGACGAGATTGCCCGGCCAGAGCTGGCCGCCGTGGGTGTGGCCCGAGAGCTGGAGGTCGACGCCGTGGTCGACGGCGTCGTGGATCTGGATCGGCTGGTGGGCGAGGAGCACGCACGCGCGTGCCGTGTCCCGGTCGCCGAGGGCCTTGGCGAAGTCGGGGCCCTGGCCCTCGCTCTCGCCCGCGATGTCGTTGACGCCGGCCAGATCGAAGTGGGGCAGTTCCGTGCGGGCGTTCTCCAGGGGGCGCAGGCCCAGGCGGCGTACCTCCTCGACCCACTGCTCGGCGCCCGAGAAGTACTCGTGATTGCCGGTGACGAAGAACGCGCCATGTCTCGCCCGGAGCCCGGCGAGCGGGGCCGCGGCCGGGCCGAGGTCCTTCACGCTGCCGTCCACCAGGTCGCCGACCACCGCGATCATGTCGGGCTGCGTGCCGTTGATCGTGTCGACGACCTTCTGCGCGAAACCACGGCCCAGTACCGGGCCCAGATGGATGTCGCTGACGACGGCGATGCGGTAACCGTGCGCCGCTCGCGGAAGCTTGGCCAGCGGGACGGTGACCCGCTTCACCTTGGGGCCGCGCACTACTCCGTACGTGCCGTAACCGACGGTCCCCACGGCAGCCGCGGCCGCGGCACCGGCGAGGACTCTGGAGACGAAGAGGCGGCGGGTGGGGGCGGCCAGGGGGCGGGAAGGGGCTGTGGGGTCGGGGGTGGGGGTGAGGGCTGGGGTGGAGTCGGGCGCGGTTGTCGGGGCCGATCCGTTCGCAGACGCCGGAGCCGCCCCGTTGGCAGACGCCGGGGCCGATCCGTTCGCGGACGCCGGAGCCGCCCCGTTGGCAGACGCCGGGGCCGATCCGTTCGCGGACGCCGGCATCGGGTCCGTCACGGGCGCCGAGGACGTGCTGGTGGTGAGGGTCGGAGACGGGTCGGTCGTGAGCGCCGGGGCCGCGCCGGCCTTGGTCGCTGCGGTAGCGCTCGTCGAAGGGGCCGCGGTCGAACCTGTCGTAGGTGCCGTGGCGGGGCCCGCCGCGGGCGCCGTGGCCGGGACTGTCGTGGGCGCCGTGGCCGAGCCCGTCGCAGGCTCCCCGGTCGGGGCGGCCGTACGCGCCGAGTCCGGAGCGGCCGTACGCATCGGCGTCGGGCCGGACGCGTGGGTGAGGGTCTGGCGGTCGGCTGTGCCCGTGTCGGGTGACGTGACCGGCGCCACACCGGCCGGCACCGGCTTCGGCTCGGGCTCGGGCTCGCCCGCGCGCGCCCGCCGCTCAAGCCACCGTCGCAGCAGTGGTCGTACTACCTCACCGGCCAGCACACCCAGCATCAGGTACATCGACAGCGCCAGCCACAGGAAGCCCGGCCAGGCCAGGACCTGCTGGAGCCAGAAGGGCGCGCCCGAGCGCTCGGCGACGAGGGCCCCGATCGTCAGCGCCCAGCCACCGGCGATGACCACGACGCCCGCGCGGCGCACGAACCCGGGGCCGCGGGTCGTGTCGCGGAACAGACGGCGCCACAGCCACCAGTTGCCCGTGACCAGGACGGACAGCACCAGCAGTGCGACAAGCGCGAAGACGATGACCACGCGGACGTTCCCTTTCCGTTGCGTGCTGAGTGAACGCCCGACGCGATGGCCGAGTTCCTATGACGTCCGGCGCAGTGCGCGCACTCCACGCAACCCGATGACCCCGACGACCGTCCCCAATACGAAGGAGACGACGGCGAGCAGCAGATGCACCCAGAAGTACGCCGTCGGGTGACCGTCGTCGAACGCGAGCCCGCTGCTGTCCTTGATCAGGTTTTTGACGAAAGTGACCCAGATGACCCAGCTCCACACCCCGAAGGCGAGCAGGAACCAGGAGACGGGGCGGCTGAGCTTCATGCGTTCAGTATCGCCGTCGCGTGTCCGGCCCTCCGAGCGGGGTGGGGGCAGAAGCGGGACTTCCATGGGAACGGCATGTACGTTCTCGCTCGTGTCCGCACCCAAGAAGACCACCGGGCGAGCCCTGCTGGTCACTTCAGCCGTCGTGTCGTCCCTCGCGCTGACCGCGCCCGTCTCCTACGCGGCCCCCAAGCCGTCACCGAGTACGAGTCCGTCGGCCACTCCCCCGGCGAACATGTCGACCGTGGGCGGCGAGCGGCTGGGGCAGCCCGGCACTCAGGCCAACCTCGCGAGCGGCGTCCCCGTCCTGCCCAAGGACCTGACCGCTCGCTCCTGGGTCATCGCCGACGCCGAGTCCGGCGATGTGCTCGCCGCGCACAACGCGCACTGGCGGCTCGCGCCCGCGAGCACCATGAAGATGCTGTTCGCCGACACGGTGCTGCCGAAGTTCCCGAAGGCCACGGAGCACAAGGTCGTCCCGTCCGACCTGGCGGACATCGGGTCCGGCTCCAGCATGGTCGGGATAAAGGAGGGCGAGACGTACAGCGTCCACGACCTGTGGCTCGGGGTCTTCCTGCGCTCCGGCAACGACGCCGTGCACGTGCTGTCGAAGATGAATGGCGGAATCGACAACACCGTCAAGGAGATGAACGAGCACGCCGAGGAACTGCAGGCCCTCGACACGCATGCGGTGTCCCCCGACGGCTACGACGCTCCGGGCCAGGTCTCGTCGGCGTACGACCTGACGCTGATCGCCCGCTCGGGGCTGCAGAAGAAGGACTTCCGGGAGTACTGCTCGACCGTCAGCGCCAAGTTCCCGGGCGAGACGAAGAAGAACAAGAAGGGCAAGTCCGTCCGGGAGACCTTCGAGATCCAGAACACCAACCGGCTGCTCAGCGGCGACTCCGACATCTCCGTCTACCAGGGCATCGCGGGTGTCAAGAACGGCAACACCACGAACGCCGGCTCCACCTTCACCGGCGTCGCCGAGCGCGACGGCAAGGTGCTGCTCGTCACCGTCATGAATCCGGAGAAGAGCGAGCACAACGAGGTCTACAAGGAGACCGCGAGGCTCTTCGACTGGGGCTTCCAGGCGGCCGGCAAGGTGCAGCCGGTGGGTGAGCTGGTGCCGCCGAAGAGCGCGGCGCAGGCCACCGCCCAGCCGGGTGCGAACGACTCCGGGGAGGCCGGCGGCGCCGGGGACTCCGGGAAGTCCTCGAAGTCGGCGGTGGGTGCCTCGGCCGCGGACGGCTCAAGCGGTGTCGGGGTCGCGCTCGGGATCACCGGCGGGGCGCTGGTGCTGCTCGCAGCGGGCGCGTTCCTGATCAACCGCCGGTGGCCGCTGCCCGACCTGGTGCGGCGTCGGGGCCGTTCCTGACCTCGGGCTGCCCGGGCTGACCCTTTCCGGGTTCGTCCGTCCCGGGCTCACTCGTCTCGGGCTCACCGGGGTCTTCGGACTCGTCGGCGAGCTCGACCTCCTTGCTCTGCGTCGCCGTCCAGGCGGCGCAGAAGACCACCAGCTTCGAGGTGAAGTTGATCCACAGCAGCAGGGCGACGGGCACACCGAACGCGCCGTACATGCTCTTCGTGGCCACGCCCTGCATATAGCCGCTGAGCAGCAGCTTCAGCAGTTCGAACCCGATCGCGCCGATCAGTGCGGCCACCAACAGCCGGCGGCGCGGCGGTTCGACGCCGGGCAGCAGGGTCAGCACGTAGAGCAGAAGCAGGAAGTTGGCGAGTACGGCGACCAGGATCGCGGCGATCTGCAGCAGGATCCCGCCCCAGCCGCCCTCGTCGATGCCCAGCTGCCGGGTGATCCAGCCCACCAGGGCGGAGGCGACCGTGGAGGCCGCGATCGTCACGAGTACGGCGCCGCCGAGGCCGAGGAGGACGCCCGCGTCCTTGGCCCTGCGCAGGATGGGGTTCTCCTCGTCGTCGGGGAGCTCCCACACCGCGCGCAGGCACTCGCGCGTGGCGGTGACCCAGCCGATGCCGGTGAACAGCAGGGCAGCACCGGCGATGAGGCCGATGGTGCCGGCGTTCTGCACCAGCGCTTCGATGTTGAGCTGGTCGGAGATGCCCGGCACCTGGTCGGCGATCTTGTCCTCGAGCTTGTTCTGCTGCTCCGTGCTCAGCGTCGCGGCAGCGATCGCCGCGGCCACGGTGAGCAGCGGGAACAGCGCCACGAAACTGGTGAACGTCATCGCGGCGGCCAGCCGTGTCCAATGCACCCGGTCCATGCGCTCGTACGACCGCCACGCGTGCGTGGTCATCAGCCGGGTCACCGCGGACCCGACGACGGGGAGCTTCTTCAGCCAGTCCATGATCCGACTCTGCCCTCCCTCCGGAAGACCAATGTGCGAGTGCCCCAAAACCGCAGGACCGTAGCCAGCACCATCCCGATTCCGGCTCCGGAGACCGTGTCCGCGCGCTGGGAGGTGAAGCCGAGCCCGTAGTGGCTCACGGTGAGACACAGCAGCTGTACGGCCGCTCCGGCGGCGTTCACCACGAGGAAGAGGGCGTAGGGGCGTAGCCCCCTCGGGTGGGTGTGGCGGTAGGTGCCGAGGGCGTTCCCGGCGTAGGCGACCGTGCAGGCGGCCACGAAGGAGAGGGCCTTGGCGGTGAGGGGGTCGAGGGCGGCCGGGCCTCGCAGCCAGGTGAAGAGGGCGAGGTCGACGGTGTAGGCGAGGAGGCCGGCGCCGGCGAAACCGAGGAGTTCCCGCCGGTCCCCCCTCACACGCGTGCCACCCTCGCCCTCGCGCTCCCGCTCCCGCTCCCGCTCCCACACACGCGTACTCCCCGCCTCACCCCAGGGCTCGCCCACACGCGTGCCGACTCCCTCACCCCCGCTCTCCCCCTCACGCAGGCCATCCCCGTCACCCCCGAGCTCAGCCACAGGCGCCCCGATCCCCTCGCCCCCGCCTTCCCACGCACGTGTGCCGGCCACTTCGCGCCGGCCCCCTCCACACACGCGTGCCTACCAATTGGCCACCGCCAACCCGTACATGGCCAGCCACACCACGCCGATGAGGGCGAGCGCGCGGTCGCGCAGGACGACGTCCTCGGGTTCGCCCGCGGTACCGCGGTCGGCGAAGACGGCGTAGCGCAGGATGGCGAGGATGAAGGCGACCATGGACAGCTGGCGCCAGGGCAGCACGCTCGCGTGCGGGACGCCGCCCTCCTCCAGGGCCCACAGGCAGTAGGCGAGCACGGCGACCCCGGCCGCCAGCTGCCAGACGAAGCGCAGATAGCCGGTGGTGTACTCGGTGAGCAACGCGCGCGTGGCGCCCGCTTTCCCGGCCATCTGCACGGCTTCGGAGTACCGCTTGGCCGACACCATGAACAGCGCCCCGAACCCGGTCGTGATCAGGAACCAGCGCGACAGCGGGATGCCCAGCGCGAGCCCGCCGATCATCGCCCGCATCAGGAATCCGGTCGTGACGACGGCGAGGTCGACGACCAGGACGTGCTTGAGGCTGACGCAGTACGCCAGTTGCATGCCGATGTACGCCGCGAGAAGGGCCGCGGCGGCCGGTGAGGTCAACCAGGCCGCGGCGGTCGGCGCGAGGGCGGCAAGGGTGCCTCCGACGGCGTAGGCGACCGGCACGGGGACCTGTCCGGCGGCGACCGGGCGGTGGCGCTTGGTGGGGTGCGCGCGGTCCGCCTCGGCGTCGCGGGCATCGTTGATCAGGTAGACGGCGGCGGCACTGGCGGTGAAGAGGGCGAAGACGAGGCCGAGTTGAGTGAGGGCGTGGGCCGAGAAGAGCCGACCGGCGGCTGCCGGGGCGGCGATGACCAGGATGTTCTTGATCCACTGCTTGGGGCGCGCGGTCTTGAGGAGGCCTTTCAGCAGCGCGTGGAGGCCGCCTCTGGGGGGTGGCGGTACGGCCCGCCGCGGGGGTGTGCGCTGCTCGTGGAGCGCCGCCTGCCTGATGCGCGCGGCGCTTGTCAGGTGCGCGGTCTCAGGCACGGGCGTCCCCCGTGCTCATCCAGCGCGCCCCGGCGCGCGCCGTGAGCGCCCCGAGCGCCACGCCTGCCGCCACGTCCGAGGGGTAGTGCACCCCGACGACCAGGCGCGACACGCACATCGCGGCGGCGAGCGGCACGATCATGTGCGCGCCGAGCGCGCCGTAGGCGACGGCGGCAGCCGCCGCGGAGGCCGCGTGGGAGCTGGGGAAGGAGTGCCTGCCCAGTGTGCGCACCAGGGGCTCGACATGCGCCGGACGCGGGCGGCACACCACCCGTTTCACACCCATGCTGACGAGGTGCGCACCCGCGGTGAGCGCCGTCCCGCGCAACCATGCGCCACGTCGCGCACCGTCCACAGCGGCCCCCGCGACGCCTGCCGCCAGCCACAGCGCGCCGTGCTCGCCCGCCCGGGAGAGGGCACGAGCGGCGGCGGCGACCCGTGGGTCGCCGCCACGGGCATGAAGTGCGGAAAGGATTCGGCGGTCCGCGCCCCGAAGGCTTCGCTGATCGATGTCGTCGAGCTGGTCCATGTGGACTCACTGTTCACGCCCACAGGGCCAGAATTACGGCAATATTGAGCGACATCCCATTAATCACCCATTTCGGGGAGAAGCTGGATGTTTCAGAAGTAATCCCTCAGAGACGGGCGCTACGGTCGCCGACATGCCTGCCGACACCGTCTCCGTCACGGGATGGGGCCGCACCGCCCCCACGACAGCCCGCCTGATCCGCCCCAGGACGTACGAGGAGGCGGCGGCCGCCGTCCGGGGCTGCGGGGCGCGCGGAGGCATCCCGAGGGGCCTGGGGCGGGCGTACGGGGACGCGGCGCAGAACGCCGGGGGCGCGGTGTTCGACATGACCGGCCTGGACCACATCCACGCGATCGACGCCGACGGCGGCATCGTGGCCTGCGACGCGGGCGTCTCCCTGCACCGGCTCATGGAAGTGCTGCTTCCGCTCGGCTGGTTCGTGCCGGTGACGCCCGGCACCCGCTATGTGACGGTCGGCGGCGCCATCGGGGCCGACATCCACGGCAAGAACCACCACGTCTCGGGCGCCTTCTCCCGGCACGTCCTGTCACTGGAACTCCTCACCGCCGACGGCGAGATCCGCACCGTCCGGCGCGGTACGCCCCTGTTCGACGCGACCACCGGCGGCATGGGCCTGACCGGCGTGATCCTTACGGCCACGCTCCAACTCCAGCCGGTGCAGACCTCGCTGATGTCGGTCGACACGGAACGCGCGCTGGACCTCGACGACCTCATGGCCCGCCTCGCCGCCACCGACGACCACTACCGCTACTCGGTGGCGTGGATCGACCTGCTGGCACGCGGCGCGACGACGGGGCGCGCAGTGCTCACCCGCGGCGACCACGCGCCCCTGGAGGCGCTGCGCGAGGGCACACGCGCGTGGCGAGACCCGCTCGCCTTCCGCCCCTCCCGTCTGCCGGCCGCGCCCGCGTTCCTGCCGGAGGGCCTGCTGAACCGCCGTACCGTGGGTTGGTTCAACGAGTTCTGGTACCGCAAGGCGCCACGCGCGCGTACCGGCGAACTGCAGCGGCTCTCCGCCTTCTTCCACCCGCTGGACGGCGTCCCGCACTGGAACCGGATCTACGGCCGGGGCGGCTTCGTGCAGTACCAGTTCGTCGTCGGACACGGCCAGGAGGAGACGCTTCGCCGGATCGTGCGGCGCATCTCCGAGCACCGCTGCCCGTCCTTCCTGGCCGTCCTCAAACGCTTCGGGGAGGCCGACCCCGGCTGGCTCTCCTTCCCCGCGCCCGGCTGGACCCTGGCCCTGGACATCCCGGCCGGTCTGCCCGGCCTCGGCACTCTCCTCGACGCGCTGGACGAGGAGGTGGCCGCGGCGGGCGGGCGCGTGTACCTCGCCAAGGACTCCCGGCTGCGGCCCGAGTTGCTCGCCGCGATGTACCCCCGCCTGAACGCCTTCCGCGCGCTGCGCGCGGAGGTGGACCCGCACGGCGTGTTCGTGTCCGACCTGGCCCGCCGCCTGAGCCTGTAGCACCGACCAACGGACCTCTCGCACCGTACGGACCTCTCGCACCGTCACCCCCTCATCCCCCGGACCCTCAGATCCCTAGGAGCTGTCGTGAAGGACGCCTTCGGCCTCCCCCAGTCCCTGCTCGTCCTCGGCGGTACGTCCGAGATCGCGCTGGCCACCGCACGCCGCATGATCGCGCGCCGTACCCGCACGATCTGGCTGGCCGGCCGCCCGTCGCCCGCCCTGGAGCAGTCCGCGGCCGATCTGCGCGCTCTGGGGGCCGACGTCCACACGGTGGCCTTCGACGCGCTCGACCCCGAGTCCCACGAGACGGCGCTCGGCAAGGTCTTCGCGGAGGGCGACATCGACATGGTGCTGCTCGCCTTCGGGATCCTCGGCGACCAGGCCCACGACGAGCGCGAGCCGCTGAGCGCGGTGCGGGTCGCCCAGACCAACTACACGGGTGCCGTGTCGGCGACCCTGGTCAGCGCGAGCGCCCTCCAGAACCAGGGCCACGGCTCCCTGGTCGTCCTGTCCTCGGTCGCCGGCGAGCGGGCCCGGCGCGCCAACTTCATCTACGGCTCCAGCAAGGCCGGCCTCGACGCCTTCACCCAGGGCCTTGGCGACGCCCTGCACGGCACCGGCGTCCACGTCATGATCGTCCGACCCGGATTCGTACGGTCCAAGATGACCGCCGGCCTGGAGGAAACCCCGCTCGCGACCACCCCGGAGGCGGTCGCGACGGCAATCGAAGTGGGCCTACGGCGCCGCTCGGAGACGGTGTGGGTCCCGGGCGCACTCAGGCTGGTGATGTCAGCCCTGCGACACGTACCCCGAGCAATGTTCCGCCGCCTGCCGATCTAGGCCCCGCTGCAACCCCCTAGGGGCGCGGGAAACCACGCGACCGGCCACCACAAGCCCGCCGGCGAAGAGGGGCCACCGCACCAATACCGCGGCCCGTCAACGCCCCTAGGGGCGCGGGGAACTGCGCAACCAGCCACCACGAACACGAACCCGCAGCCAATCAACGACCCAGCACCACCAGCGAAGCCAAAATGGCGCCACCGCACCAACACCGCGGCCCGGCAACGCCCCTAGGGGCGCGGGGAACTGCGCAACCAGCCACCACAAGCCCGCAGCCAATCAACGACCCAGCACCACCAGCGAAACCAACTGGGGCGTCGCATCAATACCCCGCCCCGACAACCCCCAGGGGCGCGGGGAACTGCGCAACCAACCACCACGAACACGAACCCGCAGCCAACGACCAACCGCCCCCGCCAAACCAGCGGAGCTACCCCGCCGGGATGGACCCGCGCTCCACCGCCCCCGCCTGCGGCGGCACCACGGAGCCGCCGAAGGCGAAGTCCCTCAGCCTGCGCCACACGCCGTCGGCGCCCTGCTCGTAGAGGGCGAAGCCGTTGCAGGACCACGCGGCCTGGTAATCGGCCAGCTCCTCGAAGGCGCGGTCCATCGACGCCTCGTCGATGCCGTGCGCGACGGTGACATGCGGGTGGTACGGGAACAGCAGTTCGCGGGCGACCGGCCCGGAGGCATGGCGGATCTGCTTCTGCAGCCAGGTGCAGGCCGCGGCGCCCTCGACGACCTGGACGAAGACGACCGGCGAGAGGGGCCGGAAGGTGCCGGTCCCGGACAGCCGCATCGGGAAGGGGCGGCCGGCGGCCGCGACCTCGACGAGGTGCGCCTCGATCGCGTGCAGCAGCGAGGCGTCGACCTCTGTCGGCGGCAGCAGTGTGACGTGCGTGGGGATGCCGTGAGCCGCGGCGTCGCCGAAGCCCGCGCGCCGCTCCTGGAGCAGGCTGCCGTGAGGCTCCGGGACCGCGATCGACACGCCGATCGTTACGGTCCCCACGTCGTCTCCTGTCGTCTGTCGGTGAGCTCGCGCATCGCGAGGCTCGTCCTGTTGTGAGCTCATACCCCTGTTGGTGAGCGTGAGCGGCCGCCGATACGGTCGCTCGGCTATCGACTGTACGGCCACGGCAGTGCTGCGGGCAGGCGCAACCGTAGTGATGTGCAGCGCTGTGCGGTGGTACGGCCGTGTTCCGGTCGCCTGCCGTGGCGCGGGCTCAGTGCTTGGCGGGCAGGAAGCCCACCCTGTCGTACGCCTGGGAGAGCGTCTCCGCGGCGACGGCACGCGCTTTCTCCGCGCCCTTGGCCAGGATCGAGTCCAGCGTCTCCGGGTCGTCCAGGTACTGCTGGGTCCGCTCCCGGAACGGCGTCACGAACTCGACCATGACCTCGGCGAGGTCCGTCTTGAGCGCACCGTAGCCCTTGCCGTCGTACTTCTGCTCCAGTTCCGCGATTCCCGCCCCGGTGAGGGTCGAGTAGATCGTGAGCAGGTTGCTGACACCCGGCTTGTTCGCGACGTCGTAGCGGATGACGGTGTCGGTGTCGGTGACCGCGCTCTTGACCTTCTTGGCGGTGGCCTTGGGCTCGTCGAGCAGGTTGATGAGGCCCTTCGGCGTGGACGCCGACTTGCTCATCTTGATCGACGGGTCCTGAAGGTCGTAGATCTTCGCCGTCTCCTTGAGGATGTACGGCTTCGGGACGGTGAAGGTCCGGCCGAAGCGGCCGTTGAAGCGCTCGGCGAGGTCGCGGGTGAGCTCGATGTGCTGGCGCTGGTCCTCGCCGACCGGGACCTCGTTGGCCTGGTACAGCAGGATGTCCGCGACCTGGAGGATCGGGTACGTGAACAGGCCGACGGACGCCCGGTCCGCGCCCTGCTTGGCGGACTTGTCCTTGAACTGGGTCATGCGGGACGCCTCGCCGAAGCCGGTGAGGCAGTTCATGACCCAGGCGAGCTGGGCGTGCTCGGGGACATGGCTCTGGACGAAGAGCGTGCAGCGCTCGGGGTCGAGGCCGGCGGCGAGGAGCTGGGCGGCGGCGAGCCGGGTATTGGCGCGCAGGTCCGCGGGGTCCTGCGGGAGCGTGATCGCGTGCAGGTCGACGACCATGTAGAACGCGTCGTGGGTCTCCTGCAAGGCCACCCACTGGCGGACGGCGCCGAGGTAGTTGCCGAGGTGGAACGAGCCTGCGGTGGGCTGGATTCCGGAGAGCACGCGGGGTCGATCAGAGGCCATGTTCACCATTCTCTCAGGTGTCGGGGGCCGATCCGGAACGGCACGGAAACAGATGCGACACGGGTGGGAACCGATCCGGTCCGGGCGGTGTACCAAGAATGTGAGAACGCGGGAGGGGGCCGCATCGTCGATGAGGCCGCGGTGATCGCACGCGTACGCGCCGGAGAGCCGGAGGCGTATGCGCAGCTGGTGCGAGCCCATACGGGCATCGCGCTCAGAGCGGCCGCCGCGCTCGGGGCGGGTGCGGACACGGAGGACGTGGTGCAGCAGGCCTTCGTCAAGGCGTACTGCTCGCTGGGACGGTTCAAGGACGGCTCGGCGTTCAAGCCGTGGCTGCTCGCGATCGTGGCCAATGAGACGAGGAACACAGTGCGCACGGCGGCCCGCCAGCGCTCGCTCGCCGGGCGCGAGGCGGCATTCGTGGAGGCGGAGCCCCTGATAGCGGAGTCGGCGGACCCGGCGGTGGCCGCGCTGGAGATAGAGCGCCGTGTCGCGCTGCAGTCCGCCCTGGAGAAGCTGAGCGAGGAGCATCGCCTGGTCGTGACCTACCGCTATCTCCTGGAGATGGACGAGTCCGAGACGGCCCAGGCCCTGGGCTGGCCCCGGGGGACGGTGAAATCCCGGCTGAACCGCGCGCTGCGGAAGCTGGGGCGCTTGCTGCCCGATTTTCAGCCGCGGGAAGGGGGTGATGAGCATGGGTGACGGACGGAGGCCGTACGACGGCGACGGTCCGGGGGCGTCCGAGGGTGAGGGTGACGGACGGCGTACGTACGGGCGCGACGGCGCCGGGGCCGGCACCGGCGCCGGTCGGAGCGGTCGGGGAGCCGGCAGCGCGGGCACCGGTGATCGCGGCCGACGCGACGCCGCCGAAGGGCTTCCCGCGGAGCTGCGGGCACTCGGGCGTTCGCTGCACGCGCCGGGCGCGGCGGACGGCGCTGAGACGATGGTCGAGCGGGTGCTGGGGCAGCTGCTCGCCGAGCAGGTACCGGTTCCGGTGGCCGAGCCACCGGGCGCCGCGGAACGGCTGCGGGCGCTGCGCCGCTGGACGCGGATGCGGTGGCGTTCGCTGACGGCGGCCCTGTGCGGCCTGCTGGCGGTGCTTGTGCTCACGCCCCCGGTGCGGGCTGCGGTGTTCGACTGGTTCGACTTCGCCGGGGTCGAGGTGCGGTACGACCCGTCCGCCGTCCCCACGCCCGGCGCCGAGGTTCCCGGCTGCGGCCGCTCGGTGTCGCTCGCCGAGGCGGAGCGCCGGGCCGGGTTCGAGCCGCCGGTGCCGGAGGGGCTCGGCATGCCGGACACGATCGCGGTGACGAGTGAGCCGCAGGGAGGGGTCGTGGTGAGCCTGTGCTGGCGCGAGGACGGGCGCACGATACGGCTGGACGAGCGGCGGGCGAGCCTGGACGCCGGCTTCGCCAAGACGGTGCGCGAACCACCGGAATGGATCTCCCTGGGCACCGACACGTCGACCGGCGGCACGACCGACCCGGCCTTGTGGTTCGCCCGACCGCACCTGCTGACTTTCTGGCTGGTGGACGCGAGCGGCCGGCGCCATGCCCACGAGGAGCGGACGTCCGGGCCGACATTGCTGTGGACCCACATGGCCGGGAGCGAGATCGTGACGCTGCGGCTGGAGGGTGTGGCGTCGAAGGACCGAGCGGTGAAGATCGCGCGATCGCTCGAAAGGCCGGCTGAGGTGTCCTCGAATTAGGCAGGACCGACCCCGAAGGAACCGGTCCGGAAATGGTGGGCCGAGGGTGGGAACCCCGACGGGTCGGGCGGTGTACCAGAAGTGACATGCGGCTCGGGGACGGGCCGGACGGGCATCGCTCGACTTGGGGGTTCGGATGTGGGGACATGAGATCGGCAGCTCGGGAGATCGGCCGCCTGGTCGCGGGGGCGGCTGGAGGAGCAGGTGTCGTGAACTGACGGCCATGACGGGGGCGTTGGCCGCCACACTCGCCCTACTGCTGTGGGGTGCGGCGCCCGCCTCGGCCGGAGGGCCGACAAGCGTCTTCCTGGCCTCGCCGGAGAGCCAGAAGACGGCTTCGCTGTACTACTCGGACGAGGAGTACGGCGAGCTGGACCGGCTGCTCGGCACCGTAGGCCGGGGCACGCGGGACAAGCCGCCCGAGGCCGACCTCATGGCGGCCCACCAGGTCAGCGTCACATGGATGGCCCATGACGTGACGCCGTGGCGCCTCGACCGGGTCTACGAGATGGACGACGGGCGGAACGTCTGGATACACACCGCTGTGGGCCGCAACCAGCCGGCGAACGGCACCTGGCATCGCGCCGAGCAGCCGTCCCAGCTGCGCACCCTGTTCAAGGACCTGGGCCTGATGAGCAAGACCTCGGCGGGGGGAAGCCCAGCGGCCGTCCCTCCGCAGTCGAAGGCACCCGGAGAGGGCGAGGGCGCGCAGGACTCGTCCGGCACTGCGACCGACGCCATGGACACCGCGACCGAGGCGCCGCCGGCCCAGTCAACCGGGTCGGGTGACGGCACCGACTGGTGGTGGGCGCTGCCGGGCGCCGCAGCCGGAGCGGTGCTTGCGCTGGTACTGCGGCCCTTTGCCGCACGGCTGACTCTGGCGCGCTTGCGGGGTGAGCCGGGGCCCAGGCAGGAGCTGCGCGACGTGTGAGGGCGGCCTGAGAAGTGGGTCACGGACCGGGGCGGGGCTTGGAGGCCCTGCCGGGCAAGGACCGGTGAGCCCGTTGTGCGGACTGATGTGGCTGATGAGACGTGAGGGGGAGTTGTGGGGGCACGCGTCGGAGGACGGAGAGTGTGGAGATGGTGGAGGCCAGGCAGGTGTGGCACGGCACGGCTCGCGCTGCTCGTCCCGCTGTCGGCTGCGCTGGTCCTGTGCGGAACAGCGACGGCCGCCGCGGCGGGGCCGGCGCAGGGGCGGGACGTTCCCGATGTGGCGGTGGTCGTCGCGGGCGGCACGGGACGGACGACGACCTTGCGCTCCGGCGAGTCGGCCTTCGCCCGCCTCTGGCAGCTGCTGCAGCCGACGTATGTCGGGACGGAGCGGGTGTCCGAGGACTGGGTCGAGGGGCGTCATCCGCAGATGCGCATCACGGTGATCTGGGGACTGACCGGGATTGGAGGCTGGCCCCGGACGAATCGGCCGCCGGGAGGAGACGTGGCCATCCAGCGCCAGGACCAGCTGTTCGTGGCCGGGGACGGCACACCCTGGGTGCGCTCGGATCTCGCTCCCGATGTGGAGGACGACGACATCCGCTGGCACCGGGCGCCACGCTCCGTCTTCGAGCGGCTGGACCTGGCAGGTCTCCTCGGAGAGACCGACGAGCAGCTCGTCGAGGCCACTGGTGCCGTGGATCAGCCCGGCCCGGCGATCGGTGATGCCGGGTGGGCGGTGGCGGGGCTGGCCCTCGGGTTCGCGACCGGAGTGGGCGGCACGCTGCTGATACGCCGCGCGGCGGCCCGGCCGGGAGCCGGACCGCCGCGGGAGGAACCACGCCATGAGTTGATCGACCTGGATCTCTGAGAGCGTCAGGACGAGGCCCGAGGCGTCAGCCCAGGTCTACCTCCGGGTACAGCGGGAAGCCCGCCACGAGGTCGGTCGCGCGGTGGGAGATCTCGTCGGCGACCTTCGGGTCCAGGATGTGCTGAGCCTTGGAGGGGGCGCCCTTGCTGGTGGTGCCCGGCTCGGTCGTGGTCAGGACACGGTCGATGAGGGCGGCGACCTCGTCCATCTCCGCGGTGCCCAGGCCACGCGTGGTCAGGGCGGGGGTGCCGATGCGGATGCCGGAGGTGTACCAGGCGCCGTTGGGGTCGGCCGGGATGGCGTTGCGATTGGTGACGATGCCGGACTCGAGGAGCGCGGCCTCGGCCTGGCGGCCGGTGAGGCCGTAGGAGGAGGCGACGTCGATCAGGTTGAGGTGGTTGTCGGTGCCGCCGGTGACGAGGGTCGCGCCGCGGCGCATCAGGCCTTCGGCCAGCGCCCGGGAGTTGTCGACGATGCGCTGGGCGTAGTCGCGGAAGGACTCCTGGCGGGCCTCGGCCAGGGCGACGGCCTTGGCGGCCATGACGTGCGGGAGCGGGCCGCCCAGGACCATCGGGCAGCCGCGGTCGACCTGGTCCTTGAGGGAGTCGTCGCACAGGACCATGCCGCCGCGCGGGCCGCGCAGCGACTTGTGAGTGGTGGTGGTGACGATCTGGGCGTGCGGGACCGGGTCGAAGTCGCCGGTCAGGACCTTGCCGGCGACGAGACCCGCGAAGTGGGCCATGTCGACCATGAGCGTGGCACCGACCTCGTCGGCGATCTCGCGCATGATCCGGAAGTTCACGAGACGGGGGTAGGCGGAGTAGCCGGCGACGATGATCAGCGGCTTGAAGTCGCGGGCGGAGGCACGCAGCGCCTCGTAGTCGATCAGGCCCGTGGTGGGGTCGGTGCCGTAGGAGCGCTGGTTGAACATCTTGCCGGAGATGTTCGGGCGGAAGCCGTGGGTGAGATGGCCGCCGGCGTCCAGGGACATGCCGAGCATGCGCTGGTTGCCGAAGGCCTGGCGGAGCTCGGCCCAGTCGGCCTCGGTGAGGTCGTTGACCTGGCGGACGCCGGACTTCTCCAGGGCGGGGGCCTCGACGCGGGCGGCGAGGACGGCCCAGAAGGCGACAAGGTTGGCGTCGATGCCGGAGTGGGGCTGGACGTAGGCGTGGCGGGCGCCGAAGAGCTCGCGGGCGTGCTCGGCGGCGAGGGACTCGACGGTGTCGACGTTGCGACAGCCCGCGTAGAAGCGGCGGCCGACTGTGCCCTCGGCGTACTTGTCGCTGAACCAGTTGCCCATCGCCAGGAGGGTGGCCGGGGAGGCGTAGTTCTCGGAGGCGATCAGTTTGAGCATCTCGCGCTGGTCGGCGACCTCCTGGCCGATGGCGTCGGCCACGCGCGGCTCGACGGCGCGGATCACGTCGAGGGCGGAACGGAAGGCGGTGGACTCGTTGGAGAGGGGCTCGGCTGGCATGGGGACCTCCGGACGTCGTGTGCAGCGTTCACGGTTCGGCCCAGGCGCACGGCACTCGGTGCTGGACGACGAGGCCCAGTGGGCCGCTCCCCGATGGTCGGTCCCATCCCAGCGCGCCAGTCACGGCCCGTCGATCAGACTACCGGGCGCGCCGACACGGCATGGTCCCGCGTCCGCCATGCGAGCAACGATAGGAAGGGCCGCAAAGCACTCGAACAGCCAGAAATAGACAGTGGCCACGAGCCTCGTGACTGGCGCAGCGCGAGCCCTCGTGGCAGCGGAAACGGAGAGCCCGTGAGTACGTCGAGCACCACCGAATCCCTGATCGCCGCGGTCGACGCGCACAGCGCCCACAACTACCACCCGCTGCCGGTCGTGGTGGCGACGGCGGAGGGGGCGTGGATGACGGACGTGGAGGGGCGGCGGTATCTGGATCTGCTGGCCGGGTATTCGGCGCTCAACTTCGGGCACGGCAACCGGCGGATCGTGGACGCTGCGAAGGCGCAGCTGGAGCGGGTGACGCTGACGTCGCGGGCGTTTCATCACGACCGGTTCGCGGCGTTCTGCGAGCAGCTCGCCGAGCTGTGCGGGATGGAGATGGTGCTGCCGGTGAACACCGGGGCGGAGGCGGTGGAGACGGCGGTGAAGACCGCCCGGAAGTGGGGCTACCGGGTCAAGGGGGTGCCTGCGGAGATGGCGAAGGTCGTCGTCGCGGGCAACAACTTCCACGGCCGTACGACGACGATCATCAGCTTCTCCACCGACCCGGAGGCGCGGGCCGACTTCGGGCCGTACACGCCGGGCTTCGAGATCGTGCCGTACGGGGATCTGACGGCGATGCGGGAGGCGTTGACGGAGAACACGGTGGCGGTGCTGCTGGAGCCGATCCAGGGCGAGGCGGGGGTGCTCGTTCCGCCGGCCGGTTATCTGCCGGCGGTGCGGGAGCTGACTCGGGAGCGGAACGTGCTGTTCATGGCGGACGAGATCCAGTCGGGGCTGGGGCGCACGGGCCGGACGTTCGCGTGCGAGCACGAGGGGGTGGTGCCGGATGTGTATGTGCTCGGGAAGGCGCTCGGGGGCGGGGTCGTGCCGGTGTCGGCGGTCGTGTCGTCGGCCGCTGTGCTCGGGGTGTTCCGGCCCGGGGAGCACGGGTCGACGTTCGGCGGGAATCCGCTGGCCTGTGCGGTGGCGCTGGAGGTGATCGCGATGCTGCGGACGGGCGAGTTCCAGGAGCGGGCGACGCAGCTCGGCGCGCATCTGCACCGGGAGCTGGGCCTGTTGGCCGGGACGGGGCGGGTGACCGCGGTGCGGGGGCGCGGGCTGTGGGCCGGGGTCGACATCGCCCGGATGTACGGCACGGGGCGGGAGGTGTCGGAGCAGCTGATGGAGCGCGGTGTGCTGGTGAAGGACACCCTCCCTCACAGCCTCAAAGGCGTGGGCGGTGCCCCCATGGCGACGATCCGCATCTCGCCGCCGCTGGTGATCGGGAAGGAGGATCTGGACTGGGGGCTCGCCCAGTTGCGGGGTGTGCTCGGGATGTGAACCGGCGCCGTCGGCCGTCCGGTTTCCGCCGGAAGCGGCGGCCTCGACGAGGGACGTGGGGGTGTCGGCGTTGTACTCCAGGAGTTTCGCCGGGCCGGTGCCGTCGTGGCGGAGGTCAAAGCGGCCGTAAACGGAGGGCAGTTCGGCGCGGCGGTGCCAGGCTTCGGTGACCGCGTGCACGATGCGCGGATCGGTGATGCCGAGGTCGGCGAAGCGGTTCTCGGCGACGATGTGCTCGGCCGCCGTCAGGCACATGCGGTGTCGACGCAGCGGCGGTCCGGGTCCGAGCTGCATGAGGTGAGGGCCGCGGCAATGACTCCCATGCCGCCGAGTACGACTGTGCTGGAGCGCAGCCTGCGTCGTGTTTCCGCCATGTGGGTCTCCCCCGAGGTTCCCGTTGTTCCCGCCGTTCCCGAACAATCCGACTGATCCGATGAACCCAATCAATCCGATGATCCGGTTGTTACTCGTCCGGCGGACAGTCTCGAGATCGTTTCGTGTGGGGCTGTCGAGGGGCTGCCCTTCGACCGCTCACCTAGAGTCGGTTTGTGCTGTTTGGGATGTTGTGTGCGCTGGGTGCGGCGGTCTGTTTCGGTACGGCCACCGTCCTTCAGGCGATGGCCGCGCGGACGGCGAGTGCGCAGGGCGGCCGGGGTGGCGAGGCGGGGGTGCTGCTGCGGGCGCTTCGGCAGTGGCGATATCTCGCCGGGCTGGCCCTGGACGGGCTGGGGTTCGTGTTGCAGGTCGTCGCCCTGCGGTCGCTTCCCATCTACGCCGTCGGGGCGGCGTTGGCGTCCAGTCTCGCGGTGACGGCGGTCGTCGCGGCGCGGTTGCTGCGGGTGCGGTTGCGGCGCAGCGAGTGGGCCGCGGTGGGGGTGGTGTGCGCCGGGCTCGCGATGCTGGGGCTCGCCTCGGGCGCGGAAGGGGATGGGGAGGGGTCGGACGCGCTCAGGTTCGCGATGCTCGGGGTGGCTTTGGCGGTGCTGGGGGTCGGGCTGGCAGGTGGGCGGTTGCCCGAGCGGGGGCGGGGGTTGGTGCTGGGGTTGGCCGCGGGGTTCGGGTTCGGGGTGGTGGAGGTGGCCGTGCGGTTGATCGACTCGGTGGCGGTGCCGGAGCTCTTGGCCAATCCGGCGACGTATGCGCTGTTGCTCGGGGGCGGGGCTGCGTTTCTGGCCTTGACGTCGGCGTTGCAGCGGGGGTCTGTGACGACTGCGACGGCGGCGATGGTGATCGGGGAGACGGTGGGGCCGGCGCTGGTCGGGGTGGTGTGGTTGGGGGATCGCACGCGGGAGGGGTTGGCCTGGCTGGCGGTGCTGGGGTTTGTGGTGTCGGTGGTGGGGGCGTTGGCGTTGGCGCGGTTCGGGGAGGCGCCGGTTGCCGCCGGCGGGGAAGGAGACGGGTACGGGGACGGGGAGGGGCGGGCTCGGGTGGCCGACTGAGCTGTCAGCCCTGCACGGGCCTCGTCCTCAAACGCCGGACTGGCCGAAATGCCTGTACCGGCGCCGCACACCACGGCTCACGCTCCGCACCCCACACCCCGTGCCCCGCAACTCCGTGCCCGCACCCCGCACCCCGTGCCCCGCAACTCCGCACCCGTGCCCCGTGCTCCGCACCCCGGACCCAGCACCCGGCACCCGGCACCCGGCACCCGGCACCCGAGCAAACCCTCCCCCCCTCACGGCAACACCCTCCCCAACGCCTCCAACGCCCCCGCCCACGCATGATCCGGCGGGGTCCCGTACCCCACGACCAGGGCGTCCAGCGGGGGCACCGTCGCCGACTCGTGGCGGTAGGCGGTCAGGCCGTGCAGGGCCAGGCCCTGCCAGGTTGCTGCCTGGGTGACGGACTGTTCCGTGCCGGGTGGGAGGCGGAGGACGGCGTGGAGGCCGGCGGCGATGCCGGTGACCTGGAGATGGGGGGCGTGGGTGGCGATGGTGCGGACAAGGGCGTCTCTGCGGCGGCGGTAGCGCAGGCGGGCGGCGCGGACGTGGCGGTCGTAGGCGCCGGAGGTGAGGAACTCCGCCAGGGTCAGCTGGTCCGGGGCGCCGCAGGTGTCCACGCCGCCCTTCGCCTCCGTCACCTCCTCCAGCAGGGCCGGCGGCACCACCATCCAGCCCAGGCGCAGGCCGGGGGCGAGGGACTTGCTGGCCGTACCGAGGTAGACGACGCGGTCGGGGTCAAGGCCCTGGAGTGCGCCGACGGGCTGGCGGTCGTAGCGGAACTCTCCGTCGTAGTCGTCCTCCAGGACCACTCCGCCGGTGCGGCGCGCCCAGTCGACCACCGTGGCCCGGCGGTCGCGGTGCAGGGGCACTCCCATCGGGAACTGGTGGGCGGGGGTGAGGAGGGCCGCCCCCTCGTCGCTCAACTGCCCCGGGTTTGTGCCCAGTTCGTCGAAGGGCAGCGGGGTGGTGGACAGGCCCGCTCTCGTCAGCTGCCTCCAGTGGGGTGGTAGGCCGTACGACTCCACCGCCACCGTCTTCAGGCCGCGCGCCCGTAGCACGGTGGCGAGCAGATGCAGGCCGTGAGCGAAACCGGCGCACACGATGATGTGGTCGGGGTCGGCGCGGACGCCGCGGGCTCGGGAGAGGTAGCCGGCGAGGGCGGTGCGCAACTCGACGCGGCCGCGCGGGTCGCCGTAGCCGAGGGCGTGGTTCGGGGCGGCGAGGAAGGCACGGCGGGCCGCCTTGAGCCACTCCGTGCGGGGGAAGGCGGAGAGGTCGGGGGTGCCGGGGACGAGGTCGTAGGCGGGGCGTGGGCGCTCCGGACGGGGAGTCGTGAAGGATCGGGCGGGGGCGTGAGGTGGGGCGATCGCGCGGGGTGCGGTGCCGACACCGCCAGGGGCGGACGTGGAACCGGGGGCGGATCCGGTGCCGGGTGCGGGCCTTGCGCCGGAAGCGGGCCCTCCGCCCGAAGCCGTCGCCCCTCCCGCCCCTCCCGTCGCCCCTCCCGTCGGCGGGATCACCTCCCGGTCGGCCACCCTCGTGCCCGAGCCCTGGCGGGCGGTGAGCCAGCCCTCGGCCACCAGTTCGGCGTAGGCCTCGGCGACCGTGTTGCGGGCGATGCCCAGGTCGGCGGCGAGGGAGCGGGAGGAGGGCAGGCGGGTGCCCGGGGCGAGGCGGCCGGTGCGGACGGCTTCGCGCAGGGCGTCTGTCAGGCCCCGGCGCAGGCCCCCTCCCGCCGGTTCCAGGTGGAGGTCGACGCCCAGAGTGGCCCAAGGTTTCGGCATGGAAGTGGACCATACTCCTGGGCTGCTTCACTCCTAGGGTCGAGATCATGACGACGACGGACACGACCTTGACCTCGACCTCGACCAGTACCTCGACCTCGACCTCGACCTCGACCTCGGCCTCGACGATCGAGTACGCCCCCGAACGCCCCGCCCGCCTGCAGTGGGCCCAGCTCGCCCCCGACGTCTACAAGGCGATGATCCGGCTCGACACCGCCGCCAAGCAGGGCCTGGACCACAGGCTGTACGAGCTGGTGAAGATCCGCGCGTCGCAGATCAACCACTGCGCGTTCTGCGTCGACATGCACAGCAAGGACGCGATCGCGGCGGGTGAGAGCGTCGAGCGGGTCATTCAGCTCAGCGCCTGGGACGAGTCGCGGCACTTCTACACCGAGAAGGAGATCGCCGCCCTGGAGCTGACCGAAGCGGTGACCGTCCTCACGGACGGCTTCGTGCCCGACGAGGTGTACGAGCGGGCCGCCAAGCACTTCGAGGAGGCCGAGCTGGCTCAGCTGATCTCGGCGATCGCGGTGATCAACGCGTGGAACCGGTTCGGCGTGACCTTCCGCATGGCCCCCGGGCACCACCAGCCCGCCCAGCACGCAGCCGCGGGCTCGGTCGGGCACAAGTGACCGCCCAAGCAGCCCAAGCAGCCCAAACGGCCCAAACGGCCCAAACGCTCCGGACACGGCGTCTCGACCAAACGGTCGGGCAGGCCATGTCAGCCCTCAGCGCCACCGCGAAGAAGGGGCTCGGCGACCCCGCTCTCGCCGAGCTCGTCGTGATCCGGGCCTCGCAGCTCAACCACTGCGCCTTCTGTCTGGACATGCATCTCACCATCGCCCGCAAGTACGGCGTGAGTGAGCGGCAGCTCGATCTGCTGGCCGCCTGGGAGGAGGCCGAGGACGTCTACGACGAGCGGGAACGAGCCGCGCTCGCGCTGACCGAGGCCGTCACGGTCCTCACTGGGGGCACCTCCCAGGCTTTCGGCTCTGGGGGAGGCTTCGTGCCGGACGATGTGTACGAGCGGGCCGCCGTGCACTTCGACGACTCCGAACTCGCCCATCTCATCGGGCTGATCGCCGCCATCAACAACTGGAACCGGGTGATGGTCGCCCGCCGCATTCCACCAGGGGGATACCCGACGTGACCGAACGACGGACGGAAACCGTGAGCAAGGTCGATGCCTTACGCGCACTGCACCGGCGCCGCTCCCCCGGCGACCCGCTGGTCCTGCCCGGCCCCTGGGACGCCGCCAGCGCCCGTGTCTTCGTCGAGGCGGGGTTCCCTGCGCTCGCCACGCCGAGTGCGGGTGTCGCCGCCTCCCTGGGCCACGAGGACGGGCAGACCCCGGCCGACGAGATGTTCGCGGCGGTCGCGCGGATCGTACGGGCGGTCGACGTGCCGGTGTCGGCGGACATCGAGGGCGGATACGGGATCGCGCCGAAGGAGCTGGTGGAACGGCTGCTGGAGACCGGGGCCGTGGGGTGCAACCTGGAGGACTCCGAGGGCGGGGTCCTGAAGGATCCGCGCCGGCACGCCGAGTGGCTCGCCGAGGTGCGGCACGCCGCCGCCGACCGGCTCTTCGTCAACGCCCAGATCGACACCTTCATCCGGGCACGTCAGGACGCCGACCCCAAGAAGGCCGCCGAACAGACCATCGAGCGCGCCGCCCTGTACGTCGCTGCCGGCGCCGACTGCGTCTATCCGATCGGCGCCCCCGTGGACGTACTGCCACTGCTGCGGTCCGGCATCCAGGGGCCGATCAATGTGCACGGCACGGTGACCGGCGGCCCCTCGCCCGCCGAACTCGGCGAACTCGGGGCCACCCGCATCACGTTCGGGCCGGGACTTCACCGCACCGCCACCCAGGCGCTGCGCGGCATCGCGGCCGACCTCACGACGTGAAGGTCAGGACATCCACGCCTTCCATGTGGACTCGTGGCTGTCCACCCACTTCTTCGCCGCCTCCTCGGGCGACATCTTCTGGTCGGCGATCATCAGGGAGACCTCGTTCTGGTCCTCGGTCGTCCACTTGAACTTCTTCAGCAGGGCCGCCGCCTTGCCGCCCTCCTTCGAGAAGTCGGCGTTGAGGTACTTCTGCAGCGGGGTGTGCGGATAGGCGCAGGCGACCTTGTCCGGGTCCGCGTCGCAGCCCTCCTTGTAGGCGGGCAGCTTCACCTCGGTCATCGGGACCTTCTTGAACAGCCACTGCGGTGAGTACCAGTACGTCAGGAAGGGCTTCTTCTCCTTGGCGAACTGCTTGATCTGCGTGATCTGCGCGGCCTCGGAACCGGCGAACACGACCTGGTAGTCCAGGTCGAGGTTCTTCACCAGTGCCTTGTCGTTGGTGACGTAGGAGGGCGAGCCGTCCATCAGCTGGCCCTTGCCGCCGCTCTCGGCGGTGCGCATCTGATCGGCGTACTTGTCGAGGTTCTTCCAGTCGGTGACGTCCGGGTGCTGCTTGGCGAAATACGTCGGGACGTACCAGCCGATGTGCCCGGTGACCCCGAGGTCGCCGCCGGGCACGATCGTCTTCTTGTCCTTGACGTACCGCTGCTCCTCCTCCGGGTGCCCCCAGTCCTCCAGGAGCGCGTCGACGCGGCCCTGGCTGAGGGCGTCCCAGGCGGGCACCTCGTCGATCTGGACGGTGTCGACGCGGTAGTCGAGCTTCTTCTCCAGCAGGTACTGCACGACGGCCACGTTGGCCTGCGCGCCGACCCAGGACTGGACGGACAGCGTCACGGTCTTGGCGCCCTGCGCGTTGGCGAACGGCGAGGCCTGCTTGGTCATGTCGGCGGCGCCGCAGCCGGTCAGCAGCGCCAGCGAGGACACGCCGGCCACTACGGCAGTCGTACGAGACGCACGAGTACTACGCATACGAAGTCGCATGTCACGCTCCCTTCTTCGCGCGGCGTTCCGTCGGCTGGGTGACGCGGTCCAGCATCAGGCCCAGGCAGACGATCGCGGCGCCGGCCACCAGACCGGTCGCGAGGTCGCCCTGCGCGAGTCCGGCGACGACCTCGTAGCCGAGCGCGCCACCGCCGACCAGGCCGCCGATGATGACGACGGCGAGGACCAGGACCACGCCCTGGTTGACGGCGAGCAGCAACGCCGGCCGGGCGAGCGGGATCTGGACCTGCCGCAGTTGCTGGGCGGGGGTCGCGCCGAGTGAGCGGGCGGACTCCAGGGCGGCCGGGTCGACCTGGCGCAGGCCCTGGGTGGTGATGCGGACCACGGCGGGCAGGGCGTAGACGACGGCTGCGGCGACCGCGGGTGCGCGGCCGACGCCGAACAGCGCAACCACCGGGATCAGGTACACGAACTGCGGCATCGTCTGGAAGACATCCAGGACGGGCCGCAGCAGGCGTTCGACGCGGTCGCTGCGGGCCGCCGCGATGCCGGTCGCGAAGCCCAGGACCAGCGTGACGGCGACGGCCGCGAGGACCTGGGAGAGGGTGTCCAGCGACGGGCCCCACACGCCCAGTACGCCGATCGCGGCCATGGCGAGCACGGCGGTCAGCGCGGTGCGCCAGGTGCCGATCAGCCAGGCGAGGGTGGCGACGATGAGCAGAACCGACCACCAGGGCAGCCACTGCAGGCCGTCGCGCACGGGGTCGAGGACCCAGGTGGTGAAGTGGGCCGCCCAGTCGGCGGTGCCGCCGATGACGGGGACGCCGGAGTAGAGGTGGGCGGTCATCCAGTCGACGGCGCGGTTGACCGGCTCGGCGATGTTCAGGGTCCAGGCGTCGGGCCAGTCGAGGCGGCCCAGGAGACGTCCGGCGACGGCTACCGCTACGGCGGCGCCCAGGGCGTACAGCCAGCGTGCCCGGCCGTTCGGCTGAGGATCGTCTCCGAGGCTCTCCCCGGCCGCGCAGGTCACCCGGTCCAGTACGACGGCGAGGAGCACGATCGGGATGCCGGCCGCGAGCGCCGCGCCGACGTCGACCGAGGCCAGCGCCTGGTAGACGCGGTCACCGAGGCCGCCGGCGCCGATGACGGAGGCGATGACCGCCATCGACAGCGCCATCATGATCGTCTGGTTGAGGCCGAGCAGGAGTTCCTTGCGGGCCAGCGGGATGCGGGCGGTCAGCAGGCGCTGCCGTGCGGTGGCACCGAGCGACTCGACCGCCTCCAGCACCTCCTTGTCGGCGCCGCGCAGGCCGAGGGCGGTGAGGCGGGCCATCGGCGGGGCGGCGTAGACGACGGTGGCCAGGACGGCGGCGGGGACGCCCATGCCGAAGACCAGGACGACGGGGAGCAGGTAGGCGTACGCCGGGAGCACCTGCATGGTGTCCAGGACGGGACGCAGGACCCGGTCCATACGGTCGGACAGTCCGGCGGCGAGGCCAAGCAGCATGCCGACGACGACGGAGGCGAGGACCGCCACGACCATCAGCGCGAGGGTCTGCATGGTCGGGATCCACATGCCGAGGAACCCGCAGGCCAGGATCGCGGCACCGGTACCGGCGGCGAGCCTCCAGCCCGCGACGCGCCAGGCGATCAGGGACGCGGCGGCCGTGACACCGGCCCAGCCGGCGGCGAGCAGCACCAGGTACACGGCGCGTACGCAGATCACGACCGCGTTGCTGAGGTGCCCGAAGAAGTAGACGAACAGCGGGTGGCTGTCCCGGTTGTCGATGATCCAGACGCTGGCCTTGGTGAGCTGGTCGGAGAAGTCGACGGTCAGTGCGGAGGGCCAGGTGCCGCTCGCCCAGCGGGCGTTCGCCAGCGGCACGAGGATCGCGGCGGCGAGGACCAGCAGCAGGAGCTTGCGGACGACCGGGTGCTTGAGGACGCCGGGCGCGGTGGCCCGAGGGGCGGCGGCAGTGACGGTGGCCATCACGCCACCTCCTTACTCTTCTCCGCGCCCGCTGCGGACCTGTTCTCCGCGTCCGCTGCGGCGGCACCGTGCGCCGCACCCGCCGCGGCACCCTGCTGTGTCCCCGCCACGACGCCGAGGAGCCGCTCGTGGTCGACGACTCCCAGGCACCGTCCGCCTTCCATGACCCGGGCCGGGGCACCGGTGCGCGCCACGGCCTCGATCGCCTCGGACACCGTCGCGTCCGGCGCGATCGCCGGGCCGTTGCCGGTCTCGTCCGCCGACGCGGCCCGCATGGCCGACCGCACGGTCATGACCTGCTCGCGCGGGACGTCCCGGACGAACTCGCGGACGTAGTCGTCGGCCGGGGAGCCCACGATCTCCTCGGGCGTGCCCAGCTGGACGACAGCGCCGTCGCGCATGAGGGCGATGCGGTCGCCGAGCTTCAGGGCCTCGCTGAGGTCATGCGTGATGAAGACCATCGTGCGGCCCTCCTCGCGGTGCAGGCGCACGACCTCCTCCTGCATGTCCCGGCGGATCAGCGGGTCGAGCGCGCTGAACGGCTCGTCGAAGAGCAGCACCTCCGGGTCCACCGCCAACGCCCGCGCGAGGCCGACGCGCTGGCGCTGCCCGCCGGACAGCTGGCCCGGCCTGCGGTGCTCCATGCCCTCCAGGCCGACCTTGGCGACCACCTCGGCGGCCCGCTCCCGGCGCTCCGCCTTGCCGACGCCCTGGATCTCCAGGCCATACGCCACGTTGTCCAGGACCGTGCGGTGCGGGAGCAGTCCGAAGTGCTGGAAGACCATCGCGGCGCGGTGGCGGCGCAGTTCGCGCAGCCGGGTCTTGTCCATGGCGCGGACGTCCTCGCCGTCGATGGCTATGGAGCCCGCCGTCGGCTCGATGAGCCGGGTCAGACAGCGCACCAGCGTGGACTTGCCGGAGCCGGACAGGCCCATGACGACGAAGACCTCGCCCTTGCGCACGTCGAAGGAGACGTCCCGCACCGCCGCCGTGCAGCCGGTGCGCGCACGCAGCTCGGCGGGCGCGAGCGAGGCCAGCTCCGGGTCGGCGGGGACACGGTGCGCCTTCGGACCGAAGACCTTCCACAGACCTTCGACAGAGAAAACAGGGGTACTCATCACGCCTCACTTCCCATCAGGTCGACGGCCTTCTCCCCGACCATGAGCACCCCGATCATCGGGTTCACGGCGGTCATCGTCGGGAAGACGGAGGCGTCGGCGATACGAATTCCGTCCAGGCCGCGGATCCGCAACTGCGGGTCCACCACGGCCAGTTCGTCGTCGGCGGCGCCCATACGGCAGGTACCGGCCGGGTGGTACACGGTGTGCGCGACCTTGCGGGCGTACTCGCTCAGCTCCTCGTCGCCGGTGACGTCCGGGCCCGGGCACACCTCGCGCTTGAGCCAGTTGGCGAGCGGTTCGGTCTTCGCGATCTCGCGGGCGATGCGGATGCCGTCCACGAGGGTGCGGCCGTCGTAGTCGTCCTCGTCGGTGAAGTAGCGGAAGTCGAGCGCCGGCTTCACGGACGGGTCGGCGCTCGTGAGGTAGAGCCGGCCGCGGCTCCTGGGCTTGGGGATGTTCGGGGTCATGGACACCCCGAACTCCGGCCGCTCGTAGCCCAGTCGCTCCGGGTTGTCCGTGAACGGGATCTGGTAGAAGTGGAACATCAGGTCCGGGCCCTGGTGTTCGGGGTCGCGGCGGACGAAGAGGCCCGCGTCGGAGTCCATCGCGGAGTTGTCCGGGATCGGACCGTCGGTCTCCCAGACGATCACCGACTCGGGATGGTCGAGCAGGTTCTCGCCGACGCCCGGCAGGTCGTGGACCACCGGGATGCCCAGTTCGGTGAGGTCTTCCTTGGGCCCGATGCCGGAGTGCATCAGCAGCCGCGGCGAGTCGACGGCGCCGGCGCACAGGACGACCTCGCGCCGGGCGCGGACGAGAAGTTCCTCGCCGTCCTTGGTGCGCACGTGGACGCCCTCGGCGCGGGTGCCGTCGAGCTCCAGCTTGTACGCCCAGGTCTCCAGCAGGATCGTCAGGTTCTCGCGCTCGTCCATCACCGGGTGCAGATACGCCACCGACGCGGACGAGCGCTTGTTGTTCTCGGGGTGGTAGGCGAGGTCGAAGAAGCCGACGCCCTCGGTGAAGGGCTGCTTGTTGAAGCCCTCGACGCGCGGGACGCCGAGCGCGCCCTGGGCGGCGTCGACGAAGTCGCGGGCGATGGCGTTGCGGTCCTTCTCGTCGACCGGGACGACGTTGTTCTTCAGCCGGGCGTAGTACGCCTCCATCGGCACCGCGCCCCAGCCCGTGGCGCCGGCCTCCTCCCACTCGTCCCAGTCGGACGGCAGCGGCTTGAAGGCTATGAGGGTGTTGTGGCTGGAACACCCACCGAGGACGCGGGCCCGGCTGTGCCGGATGTGCGAGTTGCCGCGTGGCTGCTCGGTGGTCGGGTAGTCGTAGTCCAGCTCGCCGCCGAGCAGGCCCATCCAGCGGCGCAGCGTGAGGACGTCGTCGCGGCCGACGTCGCTGGGTCCGCCCTCGATCACGGCGACCGTGACGTCGGGGTTCTCGGTGAGGCGGGAGGCGATGACCGAGCCGGCCGTGCCGCCGCCGATCACGACGTAGTCGTAGACATGGGTGCTCTGGGACATGGTGGGGGTGGCTCCAGGGGCGTGCGAGGTCTTACGGGGTTGAGAGGGGCGGGACCGGACCGGTCAGCCGGCGAACCAGCGGACCGGCTTCGGCGCGAGGTTCTGGTAGACGTGCTTGCTCTCGCGGTACTCGGCGAGTCCGGCGGGGCCGAGTTCGCGGCCGACCCCGCTCTTGCCGAAGCCGCCCCACTCCGCCTGCGGGAGGTAGGGGTGGAAGTCGTTGATCCAGACGGTGCCGTGCCGCAGCCGGCCGGCGACCCGCCGGGCGCGGCCCGCGTCGGCGGTCCAGACGGCGCCTGCGAGGCCGTACTCGGTGTCGTTGGCGAGGGCGATCGCCTCGTCCTCCGTGCGGAAGGTCTCGACGGTGAGGACCGGGCCGAAGACCTCCTCGCGCACGACGCGCATCTCGCGGTGGCAGTGGTCGAGGACGGTCGGCTCGTAGAAGTAGCCGTTCACCGGGCGCTCCGACGACGGTTCGGGCCGCCTGCCGCCGGAGCGCAGCACCGCGCCCTCCTTGAGCGCCGAGTCGACGTACGCCTCGACCTTGGCGCGCTGCTGCTCGGAGACGAGCGGTCCGCACTCGACGCCGTCGGCGGTGCCGCGGCCGAGCCGGATCCGGCCCGCCCTGCGGGAGAGTTCGGCGACGAAGCGGTCCCTGACGGACTCCTCGATGATGAGGCGGCCGCCGGCCGAGCAGACCTGGCCGCTGTGGATGAAGGCGGCGTTGAGGGCCTGGTCGACGGCGGTGTCGAAGGCCTCGTCGGTGGCGCAGGCGTCGGCGAAGACGACGTTGGGGTTCTTGCCGCCGAGTTCGAGGGCGACCTTCTTGACGGAGGGCGCGGCGGCCTGGGCCACCTTCGTGCCGCTGACCAGGCCGCCGGTGAAGGAGACGAGGTCGACGTCGGGGTGCTCGGCGAGCCGGGCGCCGACGGTGTGGCCGGGCCCGGTCACGATGTTGGCGACCCCGGCCGGCAGCCCCGCCTCGACGAGCAGCTCGATCAGGGCGATGGTCGTCAGGGGGGTGATCTCGCTGGGCTTGACGACGAAGGTGTTACCGGCGGCGAGGGCCGGGGCGATCTTCCAACTCGCCTGGAGGAGGGGGTAGTTCCAGGGGGTGATCAGCGCACAGACACCGACCGGCTCATGGACGACGACGCTGTGGAGGTCGGGCGAGCCCGCGTCGACGACCCGGCCCGGGGCCTCGGCGGCGACGAGGTCGGCGAAGTAGCGGAAGGCGTCGGCGACGCAGTCGATGTCGACCCGGCCCTCTTCGACGGTCTTGCCGGCGTCGCGGCTCTCCAGCAGGCCGAGTTGCTCGCGGTCACGCGTCAGCAGGTCGGCGACGCGGCGCAGCAGGGCGGCGCGCTCGGCGACGGGCGTGCGCGGCCACTCGCCCTGGCCGCCGTCGAAGGCACGGTGGGCTGCCGCCACCGCCAGATCGGTGTCCTTCTCGTCGCCCTCGGCGACCACGGCGAACGGCGTGGCGTCCGCGGGGTCGAGGATCTCGCGCGTCGCGCCGGAGACGGCCGCCCGCCACTCTCCTCCGATGTGGAGGGTGCCGCGCGCCTGGAGTTCCGTACTGTCCGCCATGATCGGTGTTGCCTTCCGTTCCTGTTCAGAGCCCCTGTGTCACACACGTGTCACTCACGGGACCGAGTGCGCCTGCCCCCGACCCTCGAATGCATGCGCGATCCGCGGTCGAAAGTGCGCTGCGTCACGGAAGATGCGAACAAAAGCGACAAAAGCCAGCGGATTCCTCCCCCGCTCGGCGCAGCGTGTCGGGGCGGGAGGCCGGCAGCGCCGGAGCTATCGTCGCGGTCCGACCGTCGACATCACGGCGAGGCCGGCGCGACGTCGGATCGGAGCCGGACGGAGTGCCATGACATCAGCGGGGTCCGGGCAGCAGCAGCCGCGCGCACGCGCGGTCGTCGTCGCGCGGCACGGAAGGCTCTGGTTTGTGCCGACCGTCCTGTCGGCGCTGGTGGCACTGTTCCTGTCGCTGCTCTACATGGGCGGCATCGTCAATCCGAACGACAGCCTGCGTGATCTGCCGATCGGCCTGGTCGACGCGGACGAGGGCCCGCCGCTGCCGGGACAGCGGCAGCCCGTGGGGGCACAGTTGAGCCGGGAGGTCATCGCGGCGACTCCGTCGAAGGCGGTGCAGTGGCGCAGGCTGAACCAGGCCCAGATGCAGGAGCAGTTGGCCGCGGGCAAGATCTACGGCGCCCTCGTCGTCCCGGCCGACTTCACCAAGTCGGTGGCGGCCCTGACGACCTCCCGTGCCACGGCACGTCCGGCCCTCACCATCCTCACCAACCCCGGCCTGGGAAGCCTCGGTTCGTCCCTGGCCAACCAGATCTCCCAGCGCGCCGCTCACCAGAGCTCCCTGAAGATCGGCCGACAGCTGACGGACCAGGCAAAGGCCGGCGGTTCCGACGCGACGCTCCGCGCTCTGCTGGCCGACCCGGTCACCGTCACCACCCGTGTGGGCCACCCGATCGGCCGCCACAGCGGCCTGGGCCTGTCCGCCTTCTACTACACGCTGCTCCTGGTGCTCACCGCGTTCGTGGGCGGCAACATCATCAACAACGGCGTCGATGCGGGCCTGGGCTACACCGACAACGAGATCGGACCCTGGCACTCGCGACGCCCGACGGTCCCGATCAGCCGTACGCAGACCCTGTTGCTGAAAATGATCATGTCTGCCGGCATTGCCGTGCTCACCACCAGCCTGACCATGGTCGCCACGGTCGCGATCCTGGGCATGGACGCGTCACATCTGCCGTTGCTGTGGATCTTCTCGTACTGCGCCAGCCTGGCCGTGGGCCTGGGCGTGCAGGCCATCAACGCGGCCTTCGGCGGCATCGGCCAGGTGGTGTCCATGTTCGTGTTCATCGCCCTGGCCCTCCCGTCCTCGGGAGCGACGGTGCCCCTCCAGGCGGTCCCCGACTTCTACCGCTTCCTGGCCCTGTTCGAGCCGTTCCGCCAGGTGACCGACGGCGTGCGCGCCATCCTCTACTTCGACGCCCGCGCCGACGCCGGCCTGACCCGAGGCTGGACCATGATCGCCATCGGCCTCGCCGTCGCTCTGCTCTTCGGCTTCGCCATGACCCGCTACTACGACCGCAAGGGGCTGCACCGCCTGGCCCTCCAGGAGGCCTGAGTGGCGCGTGTGCCGCAGCCGCTGCCTTCGCCCAAGTGACTACATGGTGTGCAGGGGCTCCTTGAAGGACTTGCGGAACACCGGCCCGGCGAAGGGAATGATCGGAGACATCATCTTCGCCTTGAGCGAGGTGGGATGCCGTTCGAGGTCGACGTCGATGCGCGTGCCGTCATCCGTGGGAGTCATCTGGAACTCCCACCCACCCGAGCCGAAGGGCTTCGAGTCGCGGGTCGTGACAGTGACGTGGTTCGTCGACGGGTCCCATTCGTAGCGAGCCCGCTCCCACGATTTTTCATTTCCCTCGGTGACCTCGGCCCAGGTGTCCCCCCGCTCGTGGACCTGGAAGTGCTCGGCGTCGATGGAGGGCCACTCCTCGACGCGGGTGGGGCTGAAATTGGTCAGTACCCCCATGACCTCGGATGGGCTCATCGAGGAGTTCACGTGGAAATGCAGGGATGGCATGACCTGCTCCTTCGTTCGAGAAGACCGCTGAAGGACCACTTCTCAGGATGCACCCCCGCCCAGCGCCGCGCACCGGCAGGTTCGCGGCCCGGCCGGGGTATGGACGCCCGCGACACCTTTGACTAAAGTCAAAGAAATATGGAGCCAGTGACGACGGACCATGTGACGGCCTTCCGCCGCTTCAACCGTTACTTCACGCGCCGCATCGGCGTACTGGACGACCACTACCTCGGCCAGGACCGCCCCCTCGGCGAGGCCCGGCTGCTGTTCGAGATCGGGGACGGCGCGTCCCTGCGGGAGCTCAGGAGCCGGCTCGGTCTGGACGCCGGGTATCTGAGCCGGATGGCCAAGGCGCTGGAAGCCCAGGGCATGGTCAGGCTGAGCGCGCACCCGCAGGACAACCGGTCGCGCATGATCGAGCTGACCCCGGCGGGGCGGGTGGAGGTGACGGAGCAGGACCGGCGGGCGGGCGTGGCCGCGGCCGGGCTGCTGGCCGGCCTGAGCGCACCGCAGCGCGCCGAACTGACCGGGGCGATGGCCACCGCCCAGCGGCTGCTGCGCCTCGCGGGCATCACCGTCGCCCTCGTCGACGGCGCCGCACCGGACGCCCGGTCCTGTCTGGACGCCTACGCGGCCGACCTCGACGAGCGGTTCCCCGAGGGGTTCGACAAGGACGACCTCGTACGGCCCGAGGAGGTGTCCGGCGACGCCGGCGCCTTCTTCGTCGCCTACGAGGAACGCCGCCCCGTGGGCTGTGGAGCGCTACGGCGCCTCGAACCCGGCCTCGGCGAGATCCGCCATGTCTGGGTGCACCCCGACGCCCGCCGCCTGGGCCTCGCCCGCCGTCTCCTCGCCGCCCTCGAACAGGAGGCCTCCGCACGGCACCTGACCGCGGTACGCCTGGACACGCACACCGCGCTCACCGAGGCGCAGGCGATGTACCGGGCCTGCGGATACACGGACATCCCGGCGTATGACGACAACATCTATGCCAGCCACTGGTTCGAGAAGCGGCTGCCCACCCCCTGACCGCCCGCTGCCCCACCCGCTGACCGCCCCTGAAGGCTTCAGCTCGGCGTGAACGCCGCCCTGACCGTCTCCAGCGTCTCCTGCGTCCCGGGCCAGTCCTCCGTCGTGCCGCGCACGACCATCGCGTACAGGCGCCCGTCGTCGGTCTGGAAGACCCGGTCGACGGCCTTGACCCGCTCGCCGAGGTCCTTGCTGTCGTACTCGTAGACGAGTTCGCTCGCATACGTCTCGCCCGGGACGGCTCCCCGGCTGACCTGGGTGAAGCCGGGCTGCCCGGAGAGGCTGTCCACGGCGATGTCGAGGGCGTCGTCGGGGGTGTAGCCCGGTTCGACCACCTCGAAGATCTGCAGCAGGCCGAGTTCGTCGGGCGAGGTGTAGAAGACGACGGCTCCGCCCTTCTGCTCGCTGCGGGTCCAGTCCTCGGGGACGACGGTGGAGAAGCCCGAGGGATCCTCGACCGCCCGGAACCCGCCGGGCACCTCGGGCGACTCGGAGGCCGCGGTGAACGGGTCCTCGGAGGTGGGAACCGGGTCGGACGAGGCATCCGAGGGCGGTTCGGACCGGCCGTCCCGGGACGTGGTGGCCGTACTCGACGCGGCGCCGCCCGCCTTGTCGTCGTCCCCTGCCCGGTCGACCGCGAGCCAGGTCGCGAGCGCGGTGACCGCGACCGCCGCGCCGACCGCGCCGGCGATGACCCTGTTGCGGCGGCCACGCGGGGCCCCGGGCGGTACGGCGGGCGGCTGCGGCCAGTCGGGGCCCGGGGCAGGCGGTAACGGCCCGCCCACCTGTTCCCCGGCGGGCCACTCCCCCGGCCCTCCGGCCGTCGGCGGCCTCTCGGGCGGCGGAGGCGGGGCGGAGGGACCGCCTGGGCCCACCGGCTCCCACGACTGTGTGTCCTTGTTCCACCGGACCTCGCCGGCGCCCCCGCCGCGCATCGCTCAGCCCCCGATGAGGCCGGCCACGGCCGTGCCGAGGGCGGTCGCGGAGGTGATCGCGCCGAGGACTCCGCTCGACGCCTCCAGGGCGGTGCGGAGCCGCTCCAGGACGCCGGGCTGGGCGCGGCCGGTGGTGGTCACCTGTCGCTCGGTCTCGTCCAGGCTCGCGGAGAGCTCCTCCGTCTCGGAGGTGGCGGGATACCTCTTCAGGTCCTCGCTGAGATCGCGGACGGCCTTCAGCAAGGCCTGATGCGACTCGTCGGCCGGCGCCGACATCGAGGTGTACGCGGCACTGGCACCGGCACCGACGGCGATGCCGTTGCCGGTGACGGATCCCCCGACGTACGTACCGGAGCCGGGTCCGTCGGCCGCTGGCGGCTGGTTCATGTGGTCCCTCCGTTGTCTGCTGCTGTTCGACGGGCTACTTCGACGCGCTATTTCGACGCACTGCTCCGACGCGCTATTTCGACGCGCCGCCGGCACCGGCCGACGAGGCCGGGGGCGGCTTGCCCGCCGGGGAGCCGACCTTGCTGTCCTTGCCGATCGCGATCCCGTTGCCCTGCACGTTGCCTCCGACGAAGGTCCCGCTGTTGTTGAACACGTTGGTGACCTTCTGCTCGAACTCGGCGACCTCGTACCCGGCGTTCCACAGCGCCTCACCCACCCCGCTCGCGATCCGGTCCTGGATGGACTTGAGATAGCGGGCGATGTCCATCTCCTGGAAGAGGGTCGCCCGGTCGTCCGCGCCCAGTTCCCGCACGGAGGCACCGGGCCCGTCCGGCAGCGTGTCCGCGTGGACGTCGGTGAGCTGCCGCCACGTCTGGGCGATGGCACGGGCGAGGACCCGCAGGGCGTCGCCGGTCGCGGCCGGGATGCGCAGCAACGCAAAGAGGTAGCGGCCGAAGCCGCCGCGGTGCAGATGCTCGTGCGCCTTCCTGTCAGCGGTGGCGAACAGCGCGTTGACCGGCGGCAGTACGTGCGGGGCGACCTCGAGCATCAGCATGCCGCCCTGGGTGTGGACCCGGACGAAGACGGTGACGACGATCTCCTCGTCCCACCCGCCGACGCGCACCCGCAGGAAGTGCCGCCGCTGCTCGCCGCCTTCCTCCACCGCGTCCGTGCGGTGCATCAGATACGTGTCCTTGGTGTACGGGAAGGCCATCCGCCCCGGCAGCCCCTCCGCGGGCAGGAACACGCACTCGTCCACGACGAGTTCGCGCAGCCGGTCCAGCACGGCGTCGGCGGCCTGCGGGGAGGTGCGCGCCGAGGGCTCCCGCAACTGCTCCACCAGGGGCTTGATCTTCTCCAGGACCGTGGCGTTGTCGAGCGGCTCCGCGGGCGTGGGCGTGGCGTCGGTCTTCCTGAGCGCGTCGAGGGGGGAGTCCCCGTCGCCGGCCGTGCGGGGGCGCAGTTCGATCGACAGGGACCACGGTTCGAAGGGCAGTCCCGCGCCGCGGAACGGCTCGGCCTTCGTGTAGAGGATGAGCGGCGCGTGCTGCTCCTGGCGGATACGCCGGCTCAGTTCGCCGAACCGAGGTGCGGATGCCGCCTCGGCCGGGTCGTCGGCGACGTTCGGGAAACGCTGCTTGGACAGCTCGCCCGCGATCGTGCGTGCGAACTGGCCCCGCTGTCCCACGCTGAGCAGGGCCAGCAGCAACGGCAGCGCCAGCAGGCACGCGGCGGTGAAGCGTCCGGGTTCCGCGAGGGTCGCGTTCAGCAGGTCCAAGGGGGTGCCGAGGTCGGCGCCGTCCGACGAGTCGAGGAAGCTGTCACCGGAACCACCGTAGGAGTCGGACGCGTACTCGTCCGGACCGGCGATGAGCAGCCGGAACAGGGTGACGTAGACGAAGAGCAGGGTGAGACGCCCGTACCAGCGCAGTACGAAGGCGAGGAGCCGCCGGAACATGGCGAACTGCGGGAACTTCCCGTCGATGTCACGGCTGCCGCCCAGCCGGCGGCCCAGCGCGATCAGGAGGATCGGCCAGATCACCACGGTGATGTGGAACTTGGTGAGCGCCGCCACGACCACCCACAGGGCGATCATCCCTGCCGACCACGCCACTTCCTGGCGGCGGGAACGCAGGGCGTGGGCGAGGACGCGGGCCGCGTCGTAGCCGTAGGAGGGCGCGGCGAACCGCTCGCGGTGCACGTACAGTTCGTCGATCACCGCGTCCCGGTAGCCGACGTGCAGATACGTCCCCGCACAGAGCAGGCGGCACGCCTCGCTCCGCGCCGGGTCGACCGGACGGCGCGGCCCGGATCTCGGCTCTTGCCCCCGCTGGGGCGGGAGCTGCGGCTGGGTCATGGATCGTCCCCCGATTCAGGAACCAGTCATGGCAGGTTGCCCTGTCATGGCGCGACCAACTCTCTTACCCTGCACAGGAGTTGACCGCATCAGGATCGACTAGCATAGGCCACACGTGTGACACGGGTCACCCGAAGCCGCGGTCTCCCCCCTTCCGCTCACGTTTCCTGCGCAGCGCCTGCACCAGGCCGGTGCCGAGGGAGTGGGTCCGCGGTGAGTGGCGAACTTGGCCTCCTGTCACGGGAGTTCAGGCCACAATGTTGCGGTGTCCACCTTCTTGGAATCAGAGTTCGACGACGGAACGGCCGTAAGGTTCCTCCTCGCTCCAGCAGCGGCCACCGGACAACCCTCCGCGCAGGACGACGACCTGCCCGAGGGCATGGGGCGGGCCGTCCCCGTCGCCGCGGGAGGGCGGGCCGCCGTAGCCAACCTCGCCGCAGCGACCTTGCGCGGGGCGCTCAGGCCGCTCGGGCCGCTGCTGCAGGAGGTGCACGACGTGGCGTCCTCCGTGCCGGATCCGCCGAGCGAGCTCAGCGTGACGTTCGGCGTCCAGGTCGGCCAGGACCTCAAGCTCGGGATCGTCGGTGGCAACGGGCAGGCGCACCTCACCGTCACCGCCAGTTGGAAGCCGTCACCCGGCGCGGAGTGATGGTGGACTGGTTCAGGCAGGTCGGGGCAGCGCCGGACACCGAGGGGAGATCCCGCGTCGCGTCGGTGCGCCGTACGACCGACGGCAAGACGGCCGGCGCGGCAGTGGCACTCGGCGGTGACGCGATGCTGACCTGCGCGCATGTCGTCAACGACGCCCTGGGCAGAGCGCTGTTCGAGACCCGGCCGCCCGGGCTCGACCCGCTGTTCGTCGAGGTGCAGGGGGCGCGGAAGACGGAGCGGTACCCCGCGCGCGTGGCGCACTGGATCGCCCCACGCACACGCGAGGGCACGGCCGTGCGGGACGGCGACGGGGAGTGGCTCGGCGATCTGGCGGTACTGCGGGTCGACGCGCCGCCCGTCGGCATGCCCGCGGCCGACCGGCGTACGGCCATGGTTCCCGGTCAGCAGGTGCGGGCCTGGCACGGCAGCGGGCACAGCGCGACCTTCGCCGATCTACGGGTCGCCGCCCTCGACGGCTCCGTCGGTTACCTCGACGGCAAGGCCACGGGCATGGCGGTCGGCCCCGGCTACAGCGGCGGCCCGCTGTGGTGCGAGGAGGACGGAGCCGTGGTCGGACTCCTCGCCGCGCATTTCATGCCGCCGTGCGATCCCGGCGGGGCCCCGCTTCCGCACAGCCCGCAGCACATGGTCCGACGCAGCTGGGCGATTCCCTGGCAGCAGGTCGAGGCCGAGCTGCGGCCCCTCGGCGTCCTCTCCGAGGAGGGTGCCGAGCCCGCCGATCCGGACGACCCCGCCTTCGGCATGCTCGTGACCGCAATCGGGAACGCCCTGCCGTCGCCGTACTCGCTCGGTGACACCGCCCGCCAACTGGCCCTCGCGTGCGGCGTCGCACAGGGGAGCCCGGTGAGCCCGCCCCCCATCGAGGAGTTCGCGGCGTTCCTGCTCCGCGATCGCCGCGCCCTGGCCGCCTTCACCGAGATCCTGCGCCCCAGGGACCCGATGGCGACCAACCGCGTGCTGGTCGCCGGCCGGCTGTCGGAGACTCCGCTGCTGCTCTCACCGCGCGAACACCGTCGCCTCCACCAACTCCTGCGCAACGTCGACCGGTCGGTGCTCGACCGGTTCCCCGAGGCGGTGCGCGAGGCCACCAAGCGGGTCGCCGCCCTGACCGACGGCGCCACCCTGGACGTCCTGCTGGACGACCTGGAGAAGCTGCCCGGAGACGGCCACTCGGACGACGGCGAGACACGGGTTCCGGCCCTGCTGCGGGTCGTCGAGTACGTCGCCGCGCTGTGCCCGGCGCCCCGGCAGGCGGAGCTCCGGCTGTGGTCGGACGGCGTGGCGGGCCGGCTCGGTATCCCGGGCGCCGCTGTCAGAGAGCGGCGCTCGGACGCCCAGGACTGGGCCCGCGTGCTGCGCGGCAGTGTCCGGCGCAAGCGTGTCCTGGTCCAGGTGGCGCGAGCCGGTCGGGGGCGGCACCGGCTGCGCATCTGGTGCGACGAGGGCACCGGCCCACGGCAGGTGTCGGTCGACAGCGCCGCCTCGTACTCGGCGCCCGAGGCGGCGCGCGAACTGCTGCGTGTCATGGAGTCCCTCACCCCCTCGGACCGTGACGTCGGCCGGCCGCTGGTGGAGGTGCTCGTGGACCGTGCCGACCTGAACCTGCCGATCGACGAGTGGGCGGCCCAGGTACCCGGCGAAGTCGTGCCGGGCATGCTGGGCGTGGAGTTCCCGCTGGTCGTGCACTGTCCGGAACTCCTGCGCCGGCACGAGCGTTTCCTACCCGACTGGCGTGAGCGGTGGAGCCAGCTCGACTCCGGGGAGACCCTGGTCGTATCGGACGCGTCGCAGGACCCGCATCAGATCTACTACGAGCTGATGGGCCGGCTCGACACGGTCCGGGTGTCCGTCGACGTGCCCCCGGGGCCGCGCGACGCGATCGTTCAGATCTGTCTCGCCGTGGGCATACCGGTGGTGGTGTGGGACCGCGGCCGGGACACCCCCTCGCATGTCACCAAGCACATGGCGGATGTCGCCACCCGTGAACTGCCCGACGGAGTACGGGTCTACCGGGCCAACGCCCGGGGCACCCGCGCCCCCGATTTCCCCGGGCGCCCGGTCCTGGCCTGGGCGGACGCCGACCGTACGGTGCCCCGACTGCACCTGAGCGAACCACAGGAGAGCGCATGACCTCCGCTTCCGAGGCCGACTGGCGCCTCTTTCGCGGTGACGGCGTCCCCCGCGCCGTCACCCTGCCCTCGGCGCCGCCGTGGCGCCGGTTCAGCCCGGCTCCGGCCCTGCGCCCCGAACTGCCGTACCTGATCCAGCCGGAGCACGCCGACGTCGTCAACGCCGCCCTGCATCTGCGCCGACCGCTGCTGGTCACCGGGCCGGCCGGCACCGGTAAGTCGTCGCTGGCCCGGGCGGTCTCGCACGAGCTGCGGCTCGGCGAGCTGCTGCGCTGGTCCATCAACAGCCGGTCGACCGTACGCGAGGCGCTCTACCAGTACGACGCGATCGGCCGCCTGCGCGAAACCACGCTCAGCCGCGACCGGGGCGAAAGCGAGCCGTCGATCGGGACGTTCATCCGGCTCGGCCCGCTGGGCACGGCCCTGGTGCCGTCGGCCACACCGCGGGCGCTGCTGATCGACGAGATGGACAAGGGCGACGTGGACCTGCCCAACGACCTGCTCACCGTCTTCGAGGAGGGGTTCTTCGACATCCCCGAACTGACCCGGCTCCCCGAGGACATGGCGGATGTCGAGGTGCAGACCGCGGACCACCGGGGCTCGGTGACGGTTCACCAGGGCCGGATGCAGTGCGCCGAGTTCCCGGTCGTGGTCATCACCAGCAACGGCGAGCGCGAGTTCCCGCCGGCTTTCCTGCGCCGCTGTGTCCGCCTCGCCCTGCCGGTCCCCGACGAGGCACGGCTGCGCGCGATCGTCACGGCCCACCTCGGCGAGGAAGCCCTGCGCGACGCGGACGAACTCATCGAGGCCTTCCTGCGCCGCCGCGCTCCCGGCGAACTGGCCACCGACCAGCTCCTGAACGCGGTGTTCCTGCGTACCGGCGGTGTCGACCTGGACGCGGAGGGCCTGCTGGACGCCGTGCTGCACCAGCTGACCGGGGCGCTGTGACGGCGGTGTGGACGGGCGCGTCATGAGCGTGGGTGGGGGCGGGGCGCGGCTCGTGGCGGCTCTGCGGGTGCTGGCGGCCTCCGGAGAGGAGCTGGACGCCGACCAGGTGCTCGACGTGCTGTGGCTGGCGCGGCGGATGCCGGGCGGGGACGACGCGCCGCTCAACCGGCTCGCCCGCGTCGAGCAGCCTGCGCCGCAACCACCGCCCACCGTCGAGCCGGAGGGGGCCACGCCGCCCCGGCCCACACCGGAGCCCGACCCCGACGACCCGGACCTGCCCGACCTCACCGCCCCCTCCCTGTACGCGGCCGCCAGGCAGACCCCGCCGCCCCTTCCCGGGATACGACTGCGCCAGGACCCCGAACCGGGCAAGGCGCTGCCCGTACGGGTGCCGGAGGACAAGGCACTGACCCGTGAGCTCGAACTGGGGCGAGCGCTGCGACCGCTGCGGCGCAGGCAGGCCAGTCCGCACCGGCGGGAGATCGACGAGGAACGCACCGCCGCCGAGCTCGCCGAGACCCTGCTGCCCGACGTGGTGCTGCGACCCGTGCAGGAGCGCTGGCTGCATCTGGCACTGCTCGTCGACGACGGCCTGTCGATGCTGCTGTGGCACCGGCTGGGTGCCGAACTGCGCACCCTGCTCGAACGCCTGGGCGCCTTCGCCACCACCCGCGTCCTCGGCCTCGACTCCCGCAGCGTCTCCCAGCCGCGCCTGCACGCCCGCCCCTTCCGGCCCGACAGCACCCCGGTGCCGCTGAGCGCGGTCGGCGACCCGTCGGGCCGCACCCTCGTCCTCGTCATCAGCGACGGCATGGGCGGCTCCTGGCGCAGCGGTGCCCTGCACGACCTGCTCTCCTTCTGGGCCTCCCGCGGCCCGGCCGCGGTGCTGCACACCCTGCCGTCCGGCCTGTGGGAAGGGTCCGGCATCCACGCGGAGCGGTGGCAGGCCACGACTCGGCGGATCGGCGGTGCCAACACCTCCTGGGAGATCACCGATCCTGTGCTGCCGTCCGACCTCGCCCGCTTCGACGGCGTGCCGGTCCCGGTCCTGGAGCCGACGGCCGCCTCCTTGCGGGACTGGGCCCACCTCCTCGCCTCGCCCGGCGCCACGGTCGAGCTGCCGATGCTGGCCCGGCCGCTCCGGTCGGGCACCGTCGCTGCATCCGCCGGCCAAGGGGATTTGCAGCACTTCCGGGACGCGGCCACGCCGGAGGCCTACCGGCTCGCCGCCCATCTGGCGGCCGTGTCGCCGCTCACCGTGCCGGTCATGCGGCTGGTCCAGACAGCGGTCCCGTGGCAGGCGCGAACCTCCCATCTCGCGGAGGTCTTCCTCGGCGGCCTCATGCGGCCGCATCCCGCGCCGGTGTCCGGGCCGCTGCACGCCAAGCACCAGGTGTTCGACTTCTCCGACTCATCACGGTCGGCGCTCCTCGACGCGGTCCCGCAGTCCGAGCTCCTGAGGACCAGCCGCAGCATCGGGCGGCGCCTGGAACAACTCGCCGGGGTCTCCCCCGACTTCCCTGCCTGGCTCGCCCACCCTGACGGCTCGGCCCAGCTGCCGGGCTCGCACCGTCCGTTCACGAATGTCGAGCGCAGACTGCTGACCCGGTTCGGGGTGTCGTTCGACCGGGACGTGCACGGGCTGGAGCGAGAGCCGGGCCGGAACGGCCCCACGGCGGACGGCTGGCAGCCGCTGACCGACGACGATCCCCGGCAACTGGGCCCCTACCGGCTGCACGGCCGACGACGGCTGCGCCGGACGGTGGAGTACGACGGCGTCCATCGGCAGGGCACCCGCGCCATGGTTCGCACCGCCCGGCTCGATCTGCCGGTCGGCGCACACGAGTTGATCTCGCTGGAGGCCGAGGCGCTGGTCAGGCTGAACCGGCAGTACGCCCCCGCAATGCTCGCGCAGGGGCGCGACAACAGCAGCGGCCGGCTCTGGCTGGCGACGGCACCGATCCAGGACGACTCCGGGACCCAGCCGCCGCCACGGCTCGCGGAGATCTTCAACCAGGCCCACACGACGAGAACCGCCCCCTTCGACAAGCTCACCGCACTCCTGGTCGGCTGGCATCTGGCGAGCGCCGTGGCCCTCTGCCACCTCCACGAGATCGTGCCCGCGGACCTCAGCGCCGAGAACATCTTCGTGCTACGGCGCACCGTGCTGCTCGGCGACCTGTCCGACTGTGCCGTAGCCGGCCGCTACGCGGGTACCGGCCCCGTACCCACCCCCGAGGACAACGTGCGCGCGCTGGGCGATCTGCTCCAGCTGGTCAGCAGCAAGGCGGGCCGGGAGCTGCACCGGCATGTTCCCGGCCCCGAGGGCATGCATCTGTGGCAGGGCGACACCTGGGCACGGCTGCGGCGGGTCGTGCTGCGCTGCCTTGACCCGGATCCGGCCGAGCGGCCCTCCGCGGGCGAGGTCGCGGACGTCCTGGCCAACTACATCGCCCAGTCCCGCGCCGAACGCCCTCCCACGCCCAGGTCGCCCTCCGCAGGCAGGCCGGCGGTGGACGCACCACTCGCGCTGCCGCGGACCACCGTGCCGCCCACCGGAGTTCCGCCGATCCGCCCGCCACGGTTCGGCTCCGCCCGCCGCGAGCGGGAGGCCCGGCTGGCCCGGCTGCGGACACCTCTGAACCGAGCCAGGCGGCTCACGCTGATCGGCGCCTATCACTACAGCGGCCGGGCCACCACGACCATGGCGCTCGGCTCCCTCCTCGCCGCCGTCCGGGGCGAACCCGTGCTGGCCCTCGACGGAGCGGCCGACGAGGGCGCGCTCGGCTCCTTCCTCACCCGCCGGAACCCCGCGACCGTGCGCGATCTGGCCGACCTTCCCGCCGAGGCCTCGTACGAGGAGGTCGGCGCCCGCACCACGCACCTGTCGTCGGGCCTGGAGGTCGCTGCGCACCCGCCGGGCCACGTCCCCCCGAACCTCGCCCACACCCAGGCGTACACGCATGCCTTGGCGCGGACGGCGCCGTACTACTCCTTCGTCCTCACCGACTGGGCCCCTCTGCGGCTCGACCGGTCGGCCGACACCGTCCTCGATCTGACCGACCGGCTGATCCTGTGCTGCGGCAGTGCGGGCTGGTTCCTCGACGCCGCCTGGCGGGTGCTCGACCAGCTGCGGGGCAGCGGGCGCCGTCAGCTGGCGGACGAGGCGATCGTCGTGGTGACGCGGGTGGAGGGGGTCTCCAGCCGACCGGTACCGGCCGATCTGCCCGGCCGCTTCGACATCGGTGCCGACCAGGTCGTCGCCGTCCCGTTCGACAAGGCGCTGCACTCCCCGGGCTTCCGGGAACTGGAGCAGCTGCGGACGCCGACGCTGAACGCGTTTCTGGACCTGGCCGAGTTGGTCGTAGGGGGCTGAACGGGGCGACTGAGAGGGAGCGGGGATGCGGACGCACCGATCCCCGGGCAGCCGTGCCGCCCGGGGATCGGTGTGAGTGAGTGCCGGCTCTCGCCTGTCAGATGAGGCCGAGGGAGCGGACCGCCTCGCGCTCCTCCTCGAGCTCCTTGACGGAGGCGTCGATGCGGGCGCGCGAGAACTCGTTGATGTCCAGGCCCTGGACGATCTCGTACTTGCCGTCCTTGGTGGTGACCGGGAAGGAGGAGATCAGGCCCTCCGGGACGCCGTACGAGCCGTCGGACGGGATGCCCATGGAGACCCAGTCGCCGTCGGCGGTGCCGTTGACCCAGGTGTGGACGTGGTCGATGGCGGCGTTGGCGGCGGAGGCCGCGGAGGAGGCGCCACGGGCCTCGATGATCGCCGCACCGCGCTTGGCGACGGTCGGGATGAAGTCCTCGGCCAGCCACTTCTCGTCGTTGACGACCTCGGCGGCGTTCTTGCCGGCGACCGTGGCGTGGAAGATGTCCGGGTACTGGGTCGCGGAGTGGTTGCCCCAGATCGTCAGACGCTTGATGTCGGCGACCGTCGAGCCCGTCTTCTTCGCGAGCTGGGTCAGCGCGCGGTTGTGGTCGAGGCGGGTCATCGCGGTGAAACGCTCGGCCGGTACGTCCGGGGCCGCGGCCTGCGCGATGAGCGCGTTGGTGTTGGCCGGGTTGCCGACGACCAGGACCTTGATGTCGTCCGCGGCGTGGGCGTTGATGGCCTGGCCCTGGGGCTTGAAGATGCCGCCGTTGGCCTCCAGGAGGTCACCGCGCTCCATGCCCTTGGTGCGGGGGCGGGCACCCACGAGCAGCGCGACGTTGGCGCCGTCGAAGGCGACGTTCGGGTCGTCCGAGATGTCGATGCCCGCCAGGAGCGGGAACGCGCAGTCGTCGAGCTCCATGGCGGTGCCCTCGGCGGCCTTGAGCGCGGGGGTGATCTCAAGGAGGCGCAGCTTGACCGGCACGTCCGCGCCGAGCAGCTGGCCGGAGGCGATGCGGAAGAGCAGGGCGTAACCGATCTGGCCGGCCGCGCCGGTGACGGTGACGTTCACGGGAGTGCGGGTCATGGCGTTCTCCGTATGACAGCTGGCGGTGAGGGCATCCCTGCCCCGGGGTACGGGACGTAGAGATGATCGATCTCTTGGCGTCGAGAGATCCACCGGTCAGGCTATCGCGCCTCCGGGATCTCGCACGGCCGGGTCCGTGTGGCCCGGCCCACAGAAAGCCGCCACTGGGGCAAAAGCGGCGGCCGCCCGGTCCGGGAGAGGGTGGACCGGGCGGCCGCCGGGTGGGGGTACCGGTTGCCGGACTCCCGTGGGGGTACCGTGCGCGTGCCCACTTTGCCGGCGGCCATTCCTGTCCGGCCCGAAATTGTTTCGGGTCGCTCCTTCCGCCCCGGTCGCCCCGATCCCCCGGCCCCTCCGAACGCCCGACGCCGGCCAGGCTGCGATTGCCTGACCGGCGTCGAGATGCCGCTCCGTTGCCCTTTCGGGTGCCTCGCTACTGCGTGCACCCCTCCTGGCCGGCGGCCAGCGTCGCGCAGGCGATGGCCTCGCCCGCGTCCTTCACGGACACCATCGGCGTGTACGCGATCGTGTCGCCGACGACGGTGATCGTGCCGTTCTGCTTCTTCTTGCCGACCGTCACCACCACCTCGTCCCCCTGCGCGGCCTGCGTGATACGGCCCCACGCGGCGCCGCACGCCTCGCTGTAGCGCACCTCGACCACGGCCGTGCCGACGGTCGCCGTCTTGGCGGTCGTCACGAGGTCGCCGCTGCACCCCATGCTCTCCGCGTCCTTGCCGGTGCAGGAGTCACCGCTGCACTTCACGCCGGGAGGCAGGTCGGGGTCGGTCGTCGCGGACGGCGAGGGCGAGTTGGCGGCCTCGTCGCCCTTCTGCCCGCGGCCGGCGTCGGTGAGGAAGAACACCGCCGCGATCACGACCAGCACACCGACGACCCCCGCGAGGAACATCGTCAGCCGCCGCTTGCCCCCACCGCCCCCGGCGGACCCGCCTCCGGGGCGGGGCCCCTGCGGGGGCTCGCCGTACGGCTGGGACGCGCCCTGCGCCCACATCGACGCGGCGCCGGACGCCTCGGAGGCGCCGGATGCCCCGGACGTCGCAGACGCCCCGGACACACCCGACGGCACCGCCCCCGACGTACGGCCGCTCACGGGCGCCGGACCTCGATACCCCGCCAGTCCCCACGAGTTGCCCCCGGAGGCGGCCCCGTCCTCGCGGACGTCACCTCCGCCGGAGTCCCGGACCGGCGAGTCCCGTACCGAGGAGTCGCGTACCTGGGAATCCCGGACCGCGTCCCGGACGGAGGAATCCCGCACCGGCGTATCGCGAACCGCGGAATCCCGGACCTCCGGTGCCGTCGGCTGTGCCGGCACCGGCGGTACCGTCGGTGCCACGCCCGCCGGACCCGCGATGCCGGGCGTCGCCGTCGCGCTGCCGCTCTTGCGCGCCGTCCGGCCCGCCTTTGCGCCCCCCTTGGCATTCGCCGGGGGTGCCCCGAACTCGCTCAGCGCCGCGCGGGCCTGGGAGATCCGGATGGCCTCCATGGTCATGTCGTGGCGCATCTCCGAACGGCTCCAGGCACGTTCGGCGAGCTCCCACATCGTCGTCAAGTGGACCGGATTGGTACCCGTGACCTCGGCAAGCGCCACGATCGCGCCCTTGGGCGCGAGCAGCCGCCCGTTCAGATACCGCTCCCAGGACGTCTTGCTGTATCCCGTGCGGTCGGCCAACGCCGCGATGCTCAGACCGCTGCGGTCCACAAGCCGGCGCAGCTGGCTCGCGAACTCCCTGACCTGCGGATCGAGTTCATCCGGCAAGGCCCTCCAACGAGGCATTGCTTCCCCCTCTTCCCCCCGGTTCGTGCTGGTGTTTCTCGCGTTCCCCCGCGCGTGGTGCCCTCTGCCGAGTCCCCGATGTGGCTACCCACAGGGATGCGCCCAGTAAGGATCTCAGTTCCCGGGGTGGGGGCGCACGGGAGCATTGGGACCGTGGGCATGCACCGTTACACGCCCATCGGGTGGCGTCCAGTGTTCCACCGGCGACCCTCCCCGGCCGACGCAACCCTGGTAGTAAGCCCTTGCCAACACGTGGGACGACCCCGGGCGTCCCGGTCGACCACGCTAGCCCGCCTGTTGAGTGACTTCCTCGAAATTGCCGAACTTGTCAACACATCGACACACAGAAAGCACATAAACGATCACGCGCGTCACATGTGCTGTATTCGGGCAGGTCCGACGCGACAGTCCCACCGGGCTCACCCCAGCGCAAGGGCCCCGATCAGCGCCGTCAGCACCAGAACCACGGCGAGCACGACGGCGGCCACCAGCAGCCGACTCGACGACGGCTCCGGCGCCTTCGGCGGCGCGTCCCACCACGGCAGGGTGGGGTCGTCCTCGTACTCCTCGCGCTCCTCGTACTCCCTGGGCGCCCCGCCCGCCGCACGCGGCCCGTGCACCTCGTGCTCCGCCTTCGTCGGCATCACCGCGGGCTTCGGCCATGCCTGCACGGCCAGTTCCCACCGCACCCCGAAGCGCTCCGCCTCGTCCCTGCCGGTCCCCGCCACCCGGCACAGCGCGATGACCGCCTGCCGGGGCGGGGGCTGGGTGGCGTTGAGGTAGCGCTGCCAGGAGGACTTGCTGTACGCGGTGCGCGCGCCCAGCGCGACCAGGCTCAGGCCCGTGCGGTCCTTGAGCTGCCGCAACTGCTCCACGAAGTGCCGCACCTCCGGCGGCAGATCGTCGGGCAGCGGCTGCCACGCACCCATCGCTCACCTCCGAACCAGATCCGATCGGGTGACGACACCGGGCGGCGCATTGGTTCCCGATGTGCTGCGACGTAGCGGAACGGTCACTTCCGTGCCACAGCGCACTGACAGGCGTTGAACAGCCCCTTCGCCGTGCCCGAGGGTTGACGCAGACGGCGGCCCGTCCTTCCTCGGGGGAGAGGACGGGCCGCCGTCGCACCGTGTGCCGTCGGGGCCGGGAGGCCTCAGCTGTCCACCGTGAAATGCAGGGCGTCCTTCAGGAACGGGATCCTCAGCCACGGGTCGGGCTGCGCCATCAACGCCAGCAGTACGATCACGAGGCCCAGCACGCCGTACGTCACTATGTCCGTGAAGCGGGAGCGCACTGCCAGCATGCCGACGCTGGGCAGGAGCCACCGCAGCACCGCGCCGGCCAGCAGGGCGCTGCCGATCACCAGGGTGCCGACCCGGAACACGTCGAGCGCGGTGATCAACAGACCCACCGCGACCAGGCCCAGCACCAGCAGGACCGGCCACTGCCGGGCGGGCGCCGGGGCGTCACCGGAAGCGGCGCGGCCGCCGCCCTCGGGGCGTGCCGTGTCCCTGGTGAACAGGGGGAAGCGGCGGGTGGTACGCCGGGGCCTGCCCTCCGCGTCCGGTGCGCTCACCGGGTCCCGGACCTCGATCTCCTCGACGTCCTCGGTGTCCCGCGTCTTGCCGACGCCGCCCTCAGCCGACACTGCGCTCCGCCGCCTCGACCACGTTGACCAGCAGCTGCGCCCGCGTCATCGGGCCCACGCCACCGGGGTTGGGGGAGATCCAGCCGGCCACCTCGGCGACGCCGGGGTGGACGTCGCCCACGATCTTGCCCTCGGCGCTGCGCGAGACGCCGACGTCGAGGACGGCGGCGCCGGGCTTCACGTCCTCGGGGCGGATCAGGTGGGCGGAGCCCGCGGCGGCGATGATGATGTCCGCGCGCTTCAGGTGTGCGGACAGGTCCCGCGTGCCGGTGTGGCACTGGGTCACCGTCGCGTTCTCACTGCGCCGGGTCAGCAGCAGCGGCATCGGGCGGCCGATGGTCACGCCGCGGCCGACGACCACGACCTCGGCGCCCTTGATCTCGACGCCGTAGCGGCGAAGGAGGGTGAGGACGCCGTTGGGGGTGCAGGGCAGCGGAGCGGGCTCGTTGAGGACCAGCCGGCCCAGGTTCATCGGGTGGAGGCCGTCGGCGTCCTTGTCCGGGTCCATGAGCTCCAGGATCCGGTTCTCGTCGATGCCCTTGGGCAGCGGCAGCTGGACGATGTAGCCGGTGCAGGCCGGGTCCTCGTTCAGCTCGCGGACGGCCGCCTCGATCTCCTCCTGCGTGGCCGTGGCGGGCAGCTCGCGCTGGATGGAGGCGATGCCGACCTGGGCGCAGTCGCGGTGCTTGCCGGCGACGTACTTCTGGCTGCCGGGGTCCTCCCCGACCAGGATCGTGCCGAGGCCGGGCGTGACGCCCTTCTCCTTCAGCGCCGCCACGCGGGCGGTCAGATCGGACTTGATCGCGGCTGCGGTGGCCTTGCCATCGAGAATCTGGGCGGTCATGACACCCATCCTCCCGGATGACGCCCTCCCGGTTCCAATCGGACGCCCGGCCCGTGACGCACATCGCCCTTGCAAGATCCCGAAGATTGCATCTGCACAACAGGTTCCGCCTCAGACTGGACAAAATCGCACGTTAGCTAGAACGATGAACGGCGCAGTTTCGCGGAACGTGTTCGGGGGGCAAAACCGCTCAAATCGTGAAGTTCCTCCGCGCAATGCCGCATCGTCCCCGCATTCGCAACGGAGGAATCCGGCCATGAGTTTCGGCTCGCCCAACCCGCCTTACGGTCAGCCGCAGGACCCGAATCAGGGCTACGGGTACCCCCAGCAAGGACAGCAGCCCGGCTACCCCCAGCCGGGACAGCCTCCCTACCCGCAGGGCGGGGCCGGTTACGGCTACCCGCAGTCGCCGCAGGGCGTGCCCCCGCAGGGCGGTTACGGCTATCCGCAGCAGCCGGGTTACCCCGGCGGCGGCGGTCCGGGCTTCCCTCCCCGCGTGGCGTCCATGGGCCGCCGCTTCGGTGCGCGGCTGATCGACGGTGTGGCGTTCACCGTCATCTACATCATCCTCGCCGCCGTCGGTGTCGCGGGCTCCTTCAACGCGGCCAATGACTGCGACCCCAACGCCGTCGACTACAGCACCTGCGTGAACGACGCCAGCTCCGACATCGTGGCCTCCGTCGGCGCCGTGTTCGGTGTCTTCGCGGTGATCGGCCTGCTGTACGAGTGGCTGATGGTCGGCCTGGTGGGTGCCACCCTCGGCAAGATGGCCGTCGGCCTGCGGGTCGTGAAGGCCGACACCGGCCAGAAGCCCGGCCTGGGCTCCTCGTTCATCCGCTGGATCATCCCGATCGTCGGCAGCCTGGCCTGCGGCATCGGCCAGCTCCTCGTCTACCTGTCCCCGTTCTGGGACAAGTCGGGCCGCCAGCAGGGCTGGCACGACAAGGCCGCGAGCACGATGGTCGTACAGAACTGACCTGACCGAGGGTCCCGTTGGGGCGGGACTCAGTTCACGCCAAACACAGCCGATGGCCGTGTCTCACTCGTACGAGGGGGGCGCGGCCTCGCTGCGTCGCCCTACTCTGACGTGGGTAGCCGTCAGGCACGGGGAGACGCACCTTGTACAGCATCATCGTGGTACCTCCGCCGACCACGGAGGACGAGACCGACCGTACCCAGCTCCGGCTGGCGCCCGGCGAGCGGCTCGGCTTCGGCCGTTCCGCCTCCGACAACGACCTCACGATCGCGCACGACGGCGTGTCCCGCAGAGCCGGTGAGATCACCGCGCAGGGCGCCTTCTGGATACTGAGCAACCTCAGCCGGGAGCAGACGTACGTCGTGGAGAACCCGGAGGGCGCGGGCGAGCACATCAAGGTCGGGCCGGGGCGGCTCGACGCGCCGGTCCCCTTCGAGTTCTCGCGGATCGTGCTGCCGGCGGCCGGTGATCTGCTGCCGATCGAGGTGTGGGCGCCGCGCCACGACTACCTCAGCTCCGAGGGCGGCCTGGACGGCGCGACCACCGCACCCGCCTTCTCGGTCGACCGCACGAAGCGCTACTTCGCGGTCCTGGCCGCCCTCTGCGAGCCCCGGCTGCGCGGCGAACCGCACGCCCCGCTGCCCACCGTCGACCAGGTCGTGGACCGGCTGCGCCCCAACTGGCCCGCCGCGTCCCGTACCTCGGTCCAGTGGAACATCGACTACCTCGCGGTGAAGCTGCGGCTCAAGCCCGGCCCGGAGACAGCCGACACGGGGCCGCGGCTCAACGGAAAGAAGGAGTCGCTGGTCTCGCTGGCGCTCCGGTTCGACCTGGTGCGCGAGGACGATCTCGTCGTCCTGCGCGCGTCCTCGCCGCCGGGTCCGTCACTCTCGGCTTCGTCGGCGTCGGCGTCCGGCCGGGTGGCCCGGTGACCGAGCCGTACGCCGTGCCGGTGCCGAAGGGGTACCGGGTGGGTGCGTGGGAGGTGCGGGAGCCGATCGCCACGGGGGCGTTCGGGAGCGTGTACGAGGGCAGGCGCGTCGGAGACGACGAGGCCCTGCCGAAGACGGTCGCCCTGAAGTTCCTCCCCACCGGCACCGGTACTCCCCGCCAGCTCACCCACCTGCGCGAACTCATCGAGCGCGAGGTCGACTTGCACCGCCGGCTGAAGCAGCCGCGGCTCATCCGGATGTACGACACCCTCACCGTCGACGACCCGGCCCGTCCCGCCCTCGACGGTGCCACGATCCTCGTACTGGAGAAGGCGGAGGGCTCCCTGTCCGCGCTGCTCGCGGCTCAGCCGCGCCCCGCCGCCGGTCCCGTACTGCTCGCGCAGATCTGCGAAGGGCTGGCGCAACTGCATCACGCGGGCTGGGTGCACGGGGACCTGAAGCCGGCCAACGTGCTGCTGATGAGGGACGGTTCGGCCCGGCTCGCCGACTTCAACATGGCGGCGGAGCTGGAGGGCACGCACGCGTACACGCCCGCCTTCTCCACACCCGACTACACGCCGCCGGAGCTGCTCTGGTCGGAGATCGGCGAGCGTGGCCGGCGTATCCGCCCGTCGGCCGATGTCTGGGCGTTCGGCGTCCTGGCCCATCTGGTCCTCACCGGCTCCTTCCCGCTGCCCGGCGCCACCCCGTCGACCCGCCGCGACGCTGCCGCCGCCTACGCGCGCGGCACCGACGAACTGCGTCTGTCGCCCGAACTCCCGGACGTCTGGCGGGAGATCGTGCGGGACTGCCTGACCCGAACACACGGCGACCGGATCGGCACCCAGGCGCTGCTGCGGCGAGTCGGTGCCGCCGCGGGAACGGGCCGCCCGCCGCGACTGCCGCGGGCGCTCCTCCCCAGCCGCCGCTCCCGCCGTACGACCATGCTGACCGCTGCGACCGCCGTGGTGGCGGTGGCTGCCCTCGGCTACGGCGTCAGCAACTGGGCCGACACCGGCGCCGACAAAGGCGGGAGCGGGGCCGGCGGGCCGGGGCGCGAGACCACGAGGGTCACGGCCGCCACCTACGGCGCCTCCGAACTCCGTACCGACAAGGGCGTCCCGGTGGCCTACCGGCGCCTCATCGTCGACTCCGCCCACGACTGCGTCCGGCCCGAGGTCACCCCCGCGCTGATCGCCGCCCTGCTGAAGGCGGAGAGCAACTTCGACCCGGACCTCTCCGACCCGTCCGTGGGCGAGGAGGGCGAGTACGGCATCGCCCGCTGGACGCCGAGTCTGCTGCGCTGGTGGATCCGCGCGGACGGCGTGCCCGCGACGGCGACCCCCAAGCCTCCCCTCACGCCGGCCCAGTCCATCCCCGCCGTGGGCCGCTACCTCTGCTACATGGAGCCGCTCCTGGACCGGACCGGCCTGTCCGGCGACCGCCAGGTGCTGCTGGCCGCCGCCTACCGCACCTCGACCAAGGTCGTGAACAACGCGGGCGGAGTTCCCCCGAAGTACCGCGACTACGCCGCCCGCGTCGCCCACTACCTCAAGGAGTACACGCCGCCCGCGAAGAGGTGACCCTGAGAGTTCTCAGGTACCGCTCGGGGCCGCTCGGCGTCACGGTGTTGCTGTCCACCAACGGGGGTGGCAATTCCGGAGGGACACCGACCATGAAGCGCATGCTCGCCTCGCTGGGAGCCGTTGCCGTACTCGCCACGGGCGCCGTGGCCCTGACGCCGGCGGGGGCTTCGGCGGCACCGAACGGCTGCTGGGGCAGCGGGCCGAACAACTCCCGCTACTGCCACAACTACCAGGCCGGCAACGTGATGTTCAACGGCAACGTCGCGGGCCGGCTGAACGCGGGCGACAACTGGTTCGTCTGCCAGAAGAAGTTCCCGGGCCAGGAGAACCCGCCGGTCGGCGACGCCCGCAACGACTGGTGGCTGTGGACCCAGGCCGACACCAACGTCAGCAACGGCGGCTGGGGCTGGTTCCCCGCCAACAAGGTGTCCGGCGGCGTGAACTACGGGGCGATCCCGGGGCTGCGCACCTGCTGAGCGCCTGCTGACCGCTTGACCCGCGGCCTCCGGCTCCCTCGGGGGAGGGCCGGAGGCCGCGACGCGTGCCCGCGCTGCGCCTGGAGGACGACGGCGTGTACGGCCCGAAGACCCGCGACAAGCTGAAGTGGCGCAGCGCCACCGGCCACTGCGGCACCCTCCCGTAGCCGCGACCAAGCTTCCCCGTGCCGCCTCACGCGGTAGCCTCACACCAACTGACGGGACACGAGTGGCCGTTGGTGCAGAGCAGCACTCGGGGGATCCATGACCGACCAGCGGCAGCCCACGCCATCACCTACCTCGGCGGCCCTCGACGCCGCCCTGACGCAGGCCGGCGCCACCCCCCTGAAGCCGACCGCCCCCGCCCGCATCGGCCCCTACGTCCCCCTCGGCCTGCTCGGCAGCGGCGGCATGGGCCACGTCTATCTGGCCCGCCCCGCCGACAACGCCCCCGGCCTCGCCGCCGTCAAGGTGATCCGCCCCGAGTACGCCGAAGACCCCCGCTTCCGGCGGCGTTTCGAGCGGGAGGCCGCCGTGCACGGACGGGTCCACACCCCGCGCACGCCGCGGCTGCTGGGCACCGGGTTCGACGACTCGCTGCTGTGGACGGCGACGCAGTACCTGCCGGGCCTGGACCTCGCCGAGGCGGTCCGCGAGTGCAGGCCGGCTGGGGCGCGCCGGGGTGTGGCGGCTGGTCGGGGACATGGGGCAGGCCCTGTCGGCGCTGGCCGCCGCCGACGTCGTACACCGGGATCTCAAGCCGTCCAACGTGATCCTGTCCCTGCAGGGCGCCCACGTCATCGACTTCGGCATCGCCCAGGCCGCCGACAGCAGCGCGATCACCTCGACCGGGAGCCGGGTCGGCACGCCCGCCTTCATGGCGCCCGAGTATCTGCGCGAGGGCCGCTGCGACACCGCCTCCGACGTCTTCTCGCTCGCGGGAAGCCTGATCTACGCCGCCACCGGGCACGCCCCGTTCGGGGACGGAACGGGCGTCGACGTGATGCACCGGGTCGCGTTCGAGGAGCCCAAGCAGGACATCATGGCCGAACTCTCCGCCGTGGACCCCGCGTTGGCCGCCGTGCTGGCCGCCTGCCTCGCCAAGGATCCCGCCGGACGCCCCACCCCGCGTCAGCTCACCGACGCCGCCACGGCAGCCGGTCACGGCGGCGCAGCCGTCTGGCACGAGCCGCTGAGCGCCCGGCTGCTGGCCCGAGGACAGGCCTGCGAGGTACTGGAAGGTGTCGCCGTCCAGGAGACCGCCCCGGCACCCCTTAGTTCGCGGACCTCTCGGACCTCCCAGGAGACGGTGCAGTTGCGGCTGCCGGGGGAACGTACGGCTGTCCCCGCCCCCGAGGACGACGGCAAGCGGCGCGCGCGGAGGGCATACCTCGCCGTCGCCGCGGGTCTCGCCGTGTGCGCGGTCGCCGCGGGCGCCTTCTTCGTCACCGGCCCGTCCGTCGACGAAACGGCCACGGCGGCGGCCTCGGCCACGGCGGCCGGCCGCGCCGCCGACGACGACGACGCTCAGGACGCTTCCCTCCCCGGCTCCTCCTCGTCGCCTTCCCGTGACAAGGAGCAGGAGGAAAGGGAGAAGGAGAGGGAGGGGACGGGGAAAGGCACCGACGCGAAGGCGTCCGCCGCGGCAGCCGAGTCCGCGGGCCCGAGCGCCTCCGACAGCGCCGCGGGCGAAACGCAGGCCACGCCCAGCAGCGGCAATGGCGGGGGCGGCGCCCCGACCGCCGCCCCCACCAAGACGGCCACGACGCCCGCCACCCCGCCCTGGATCTCCGACTGCACCCACTACGCCGGCACCGAAATCACCGACCGGGGCGACAAGGGCCCGCGCGTCGTCCAGGTGCAGTGCATGCTCAGCAAGCGCGGCTACAGCGTCGGCGGCTCGGGCGTGGACGGAGAGTTCGGCGCGGACACGGAGTCCGCGGTCAGGCTGTTCCAGAGCGACAAGGGGCTGGAGGTCGACGGCGAGGTGGGGCCCAACACCTGGGCGGCGCTGCGCAGTTCGACGTGATTTCGACGTGATGGCGATCGACGCGGGTGAGGGGCGGGCCGCAGATACGGCCCGCCCCTCACTCATACCGGCTCAGTGGAAGAAGTGCCGCGTCCCCGTGAAGTACATCGTGATGCCGGCCTTCTGCGCGGCCTCGACGACCAGCTCGTCACGGACGGACCCGCCGGGCTGGACCACGGCCTTCACGCCGGCCTCGGTCAGGATCTCCAGGCCGTCGGGGAACGGGAAGAACGCGTCGGACGCGGCGTAGGCCCCCTGCGCGCGCTCGGCGCCGGCACGCTCGACGGCCAGCTTCGCGGAGTCGACGCGGTTGACCTGCCCCATGCCCACGCCCACGGACGCGCCGTCCTTGGCGAGCAGGATGGCGTTGGACTTCACGGCCCGGCAGGCCTTCCAGGCGAAGGCGAGGTCCGACAGCTCCTCGGCGCCGAGCGCCTCACCGGTCGCGAGGGTCCAGTTGGCGGGGTCGTCGCCGCTGGCCTGGAGGCGGTCGGTGACCTGGAGGAGGACGCCGCCGTCGACGGCCTTGACCTCGACCTCGTTCGTCGGACCGTCGGGGGCGCGCAGCACCCGGATGTTCTTCTTCTTGGCGAGGGCCTCAAGGGCCCCCTCCTCGTAGTCCGGCGCGACGATGACCTCGGTGAAGATCTCGGCGACCTGCTCCGCCATCTCCTTGCTGACCGGACGGTTGACGGCGATCACACCGCCGAACGCCGACAGCGGGTCACACGCGTGTGCCTTGCGGTGCGCCTCGGCGACGTCCGCGCCGACCGCGATGCCGCACGGGTTGGCGTGCTTGATGATCGCGACGCAGGGCTCGGCGTGGTCGTACGCGGCACGGCGGGCGGCGTCCGTGTCCGTGTAGTTGTTGTACGACATCTCCTTGCCGTGCAGCTGCTCGGCCTGCGCGAGACCGCTCCCGCTGCCGTCGACGTACAGGGCCGCCGGCTGGTGCGGGTTCTCGCCGTAGCGCAGGGTGTTCTCGCGCTCCCAGGTGGCGCCGAGGAAGTCGGGGAACCGAGAGTCGTCGACGGGGGCGTAGGAGGAGGCGAACCACGAAGCCACCGCCACGTCGTACGCCGCCGTGTGCTGGAAGGCCTCGGCCGCGAGCCGCTTGCGCGTGGTGAGGTCGAAGCCGCCGTCGCGGACGGCCGCGAGGACGTCGGCGTAACGGGCGGGGCTGGTGACGACCGCGACGGACGGGTGGTTCTTGGCGGCGGCGCGCACCATCGACGGGCCGCCGATGTCGATCTGCTCGACGCACTCGTCGGGCGTGGCCCCGGAGGCGACGGTCTCGCGGAACGGGTAGAGGTTGACGACGACGAGGTCGAACGGCGCCACGCCCAGCTCGTCGAGCTGCTGCCGGTGGCTCTCCAGCCGCAGGTCGGCGAGGATGCCGGCATGCACGCGCGGGTGCAGCGTCTTGACGCGGCCGTCCAGGCACTCGGGGAAGCCGGTGAGCTCCTCGACCTTGGTGACGGGGACTCCGGCCGCGGCGATCTTCGCGGCCGTGGAGCCGGTGGAGACGAGTTCGACGCCCGCCTCGTGCAGGCCGCGCGCGAGGTCTTCCAGACCGGTCTTGTCGTAGACGCTGACGAGCGCCCGTCGAATGGCCCGCTTGTTGCTCTCGGCGGTCACTGGATAACTACCTTTCGTCCCTCAATGCGATAGCCGTTGCGGGCGAGGCGCCCCACGACCTCGACGAGCAGCCTTCGCTCGACTTCCTTGATGCGCTCGTGCAGAGCGCTCTCGTCGTCCTCGTCCCGGATCTCGACCACGCCCTGAGCGATGATCGGCCCGGTGTCGACGCCGTCGTCGACGAAGTGGACGGTGCAGCCGGTGACCCGGGCGCCGTACGCGAGGGCGTCGCGAACGCCGTGGGCGCCGGGAAAACTGGGCAGGAGCGCGGGGTGGGTGTTGACGAACCGCCCGCCGAAGCGCGCGAGGAACTCCTTCCCCACGATCTTCATGAACCCGGCGGAGACGACGAGATCGGGCTCGTGGGCGGATACGGCCTCGGCGAGCGCCGCGTCCCACTCCTCCCGGCTGCCGTGGTCCTTGACCCTCCGCACGAAGGTGGGCAGCCCCGCGCGCTCGGCCCGGGCGAGCCCCTCGATGTTGTCGCGGTCGGCGCCCACGGCCACGATCTGCGCGCCGTACGCCTCGGAACCGACGGCGGCGATCTCGTCGAGCAGCGCCTGCAGATTGGTGCCTGATCCGGAGACCAGCACGACGAGGCGCTTGGCCACGGGCTTGGCGGCCACGGCGGGGCCCTTTCTCGGGGGTGCGTTCTTCGGCGGCCGACGGCATGTACGTTCGCGCCCGTACGTCTCTCACCTGTACGTTCATACGAATGCATCGCGCCCCGGGATACGGGGAAGTCTACGAAGCAGCCGACCGTCAGCAACGATACCGGCACACCGGAAGGCCCCCACGGGACGGGGGCGTGGCCGGAAGGTAGCGTCTGGGGCGAGCGGGCTCGGGAACGCGGTCGTCGTGCGGTGCGTTCCTCGTGTGACAGCTCAGAACAGCAAGCCTTATCACCTAGGGGAAGACGCTCACTTGATGCCGGACCGCAGTCTGCGACTCCTCACGTTCCCCCCGCACCCGGTGCAGGGAGGGGAGCACAGCGGCGTGCTGCTGCGGGAGCGCCCCGCCTCACCGCCCGACGCGCCTTCGGGCGGGCAGAACGGCGACGAGCGGGGCAGCGGCCAGGGGAAGGACGACAACCCCTTCGCTCCGCCGCCGGAGGGCACCCCGGACCGCCCGTGGCAGCCGCGCCGCCGCCCGTCGGGCGAGGACGACTCCCAGGACTCCGACGAGGGCAGAGGCCGCTCCCCCTGGGGCAACCAGTGGAGCGACCGCCAGCCGGGCCGCTCCCCCGACGGCTTCGGCGACAACTCGCGACGCGGCCAGGACGGCCCCGGCGGCCCCGGGCCCGGCCCCAACCTGCGCTGGGACCCGACCGACCCCGTCCAGCGCCGCGCTCGCTTCGCACTGCTGTCCGGCATGTGGGCCTTCTTCTTCGCCCTCTTCAGCTGGCCGTACGTCGCCCTGCTCCTGGGCGCCCTGGCCCTCTACTGGGGCATCAGCAGCCTCCGAGCCAAACCCCGCACCCCCGACCCGAACACCCCGGCGCCCCCTCGCCCCACCGGCCGCCCCCAGACCACAGCAGCGGTAAGCGGCCTGGTCACAGCCTCCCTCGCCATCGCGGTGGTCGCCGCCGGCTTCACGGCCCAGATGGTCTACAGCGACTACTACACCTGCACGAACGACGCCCTGACGACCGCGGCGAAGCAGTCGTGCAACGAGCATTTGCCGGAGGAGCTGCGGGGGATTTTGGGGACAGGGGACTGAGGACCGCGGATGCTGCTCCTTGACGCCGGTCCAGGCACCCCGACCCGTCCGGCGCGTGAGGACGAGGGCTGTGCGCGCACGCCCTCGGTGCCTGTCGGCGCCGGTCCCGGCACATCCAGCCCGTCCGGTGTTTGAGGACGAGGCCGTTCAGGCCGACAGCGGGGGTCTGGGGCCGCAGGCCCCCAGGTCCGGGGGCGAAGGGGCGGCGCCCCTTGAAGGACGGGAAGGGTAGGGGCGGCGGGGGCGAGAACCCGCTCGGCGTTCACTGCGATGGCGGCCCCTCGGGGGCGTCCGGCGAATCCGCCACTTCCTTCATCGCCGCCCAACGAGCCTCACGCGAGTCATCCTCACCCCAGGGCGAGGGCGCCGATTCCGCCCCGGACTCCAGATCAGGCTCAGGCTCCGCCCCCTCCGCGGACGGCACCTCGGCAGGCGAATAGTCCTCCGGCTCGAACGTCGTGTCATGGTCGTACGCCCCGTACGGAACCCCCTCCCCATCACCCCCGTACCCCCCGTCCTCGTCAGGCCCAACCCCCCGCCCCTCCTGGTCCTGCCCCAACGCCGTGAACGGCCCTTCCTGCACGAAGGCCGACCGCCCCACGGCCTCCCCCGTCGCCGCCTCCGCACGAGGCCGACCGATCCAAGCCCCCTCCGTCTCGCCAAGCCGCCGCTCCGCCCGCCGTCCCATGTGGCACCGCCACCCCCGCACCACCACAGCCACCGGAACCGCCACCACCGACACCCACCCCAACGCCGCAGCCCCCACCTGCCACCACACCGGCCCGAACTCCGCAAGCGCCCCCCGCCCCAGCGGCCCACCCGACAGCTCGGCCAGCTCGGCTACCACGATCGCGCAGAACACGGCCGCCAGCAGGGCAACGCCGGCGGTCCGCCCGGGGGCCCAGGCCACGGCGGGCAAGTGCCCGCTCTCCGACCGCGCCGCAAGCCCGCCACCCCACCCCGCCGCGAACCACCCCACGACCACCCCGGCCACAACCGGCACCACCCCGACCCCCCACTGCACGGGCCCCCCGACCCCCGGGTCCGGCACCGCCGCCAGCAGCGGAAGCGGCGGCAGCAACGGCGCCGGCGCCGCGGACAGCGGCCCCACCACATGCCCCGTCCCGAGCACGAACCCCGGCCCGAGGGCATACGCTGCCGCCCACACCGCCGCGTTCGGCACCAGCGCCGCGCACAGCAACAGCACCGCGAACCGCCCCGACCAGCCCTCCGTCAACTGCAGAAACGACCCCCGCGCCGCGGCGCCGTGCCACACCAGCGAGCCGCCCACGAGCAACGCCCCACCCGCGACGAGCGCCCCCGCACCGGCCCCGGCCGCCCGGGCCGCCGCGCCGAGACGGGCAGGCGCCTCCGCGTCGGGAACCAGCCGCCGTACCCGGGTCGGCATCACACCCAGCACACCGTCGGCCGCCTCGGGCCGCCGTTCGCACGCCGTCCACACGCCCACCCCCGCCGCCGCCATCGCGAGAAGGGGCACGCACACCCCGGTCCACCACCACGAGGGCCGCAGCTCACCGCCCGCCGCGTACACCGCGGCCGCCAGCCCGACCCCGAGGTACCCGAGCACGACACCCGCCCACGCCGTACGCCCCGACACGAGCGGCGCCCCGTCACCGCCGTCCGCCGCCGAGTCCCGCGCCGCCCGGTACACCAGCCACGCCGGGAGCATGAGCATCAGCAAGGGCGTGACACCGACCGGCGCGGGGAGACCGGAGAGGGTGTCGGTACGGACCAGTTCGGCACCGTGCGCCAGCAGCCACAGCAGGGCGGCGACCTGCAACGCGCCCCCCGGCCCCTTGTCCGGATACGGCGAACTGACCCACAGCACCATCACCACCACGGAGATCACACCGAGCCCCAGCCCCGCCGCGACCGCGCCGCCGAGAAGGCTCGCGCCGAGTCCGGGCGTGCGGTAGCGCAGCCGAGTGAGCAGGGACGCCAGGGGCGTTCGCCGAGGGGTCATCTCGTTCACGCCCGCCATGCTCCCAACGACACGCGCTTTCCCGTCGTAACAGGCGAAGCTCCGAAGTGTCGCTCAATATACGTTTATGTACTTTTTCGCACGAAGGGGCGTACTGTGACGCAGAGCCCCGCTCCCCCGCTTCCCCCGCCCAAGGAACGCCGACGCCTGCGCGAGGCCACTTCATTGACGCAGGCTCAGGTCGCGGCACGGGTCGGCGTCAGCCGCGAGACAGTACGCGATTGGGAGAACGGCCGTACGACACCACGCGGCCGCAGGAGGGAGGCGTACGCGCACCTGCTCGTCTCGCTCGCGGAGCAGACGGCACAGATGCCAGCGGAGATCACGGCGGAGATCGCGGCAGAGATCGCGGCGAAGAAGTCACCGGAAGAGACAGAGCCTCAGGAAGCATCGGGAGGGCGCGACATGACGGTAGGTCAGGGTGCCCGCGAGCGCGCCGAGGCAGCCGTACGGACTGCCGTACCGGCAGCAGTCCCCGTCGAGGATCCGGCACCGCCCCCCGAAGCCCGGCCGGAACGCCCTCTCTCCCCTGCCCAGGCCTTCGACGCGCTCTACGCCTTCTGCGCCCCGGCCCTCGTACGGCAGACCTACCTGCTCACCGGGCGCCGGGAACTCGCGCGCGAGTCGGTCGAGCGGGCCTTCGAACTCGCCTGGCAGCGCTGGCCCGAGGTGGCCTGCGACCCGGACCCGGCGGGCTGGGTGCGGGCGACGGCGTACGACTTCGCGCTCTCCCCCTGGCACCGGTTCCGCCCGCGCTACCGGCACCCCGAACCCCCACCGTCGGACGCGTCCGACCGCGCCCTGCTGAACGTGCTCCTCGAACTCACGCCGCCCCAGCGCCGCGCGCTGCTCCTGTACGACGGTGTCGGCCTCGACCTGCCCGAGACGGCGGCGGAGACGGAGGCGACCACACCGGCGACCGCGAACCGTCTCCTCAACGCCCGCGCCGCGGTGGCCGCCCGCCTCCCGGACCTGTCCGACCCCACCGAGCTCCACCACCGCCTGGTCGAACTCGCCTCCACGGAGCGTCTGCGCGCGGCCAAACCGGCGGTGGTACGCGACGGCAGCGAACGCCGGGCCCGCTTCTGGACCCGTGCGGCGATCGCGTTCACCGTGGCCCTCATCGGCACGACGGCCCTGACCCTGCGCACCGCCCCGACCCAGTACGAGCCGCCGGTGCCGCCCGGGGAGACGGTGCTCGGCGTACCGCCGAGGGTGGCGCCGGGTCCGCTGTCGGAGAAGGAGCAGAAGCTGCGCGCGAAGCTCAGGGCAAAGATGCAGCACGGCCCGGAAAGACTCGCACCGCAGCCGCAGTGAGCTGCCGAAAACGCAGGTGGGCCCGCCCCCCAAGCAGGGGACGGGCCCACCGGATGATGCGCTGGGCGCCTGTGAAGGTCAGCCGCCGAGGATCTCGCGAGCCAGCTTCGCCGTCTCGGTCGGCGTCTTGCCGACCTTGACGCCCGCGGCCTCCAGGGCCTCCTTCTTCGCCTGCGCCGTACCGGACGAACCGGAGACGATCGCGCCGGCGTGACCCATGGTCTTGCCCTCGGGGGCGGTGAAGCCCGCGACGTAGCCGACGACCGGCTTGGTCACGTTCTTCGCGATGAAGTCCGCGGCCCGCTCCTCGGCGTCGCCGCCGATCTCGCCGATCATGACGATCAGGTCGGTGTCGGCGTCGGCCTCGAACGCGGCGAGCGCGTCGATGTGCGTGGTGCCGATGATCGGGTCGCCACCGATGCCGACGGCGGTCGAGAAGCCGATGTCACGCAGCTCGTACATCATCTGGTACGTCAGCGTGCCGGACTTCGAGACCAGGCCGATGCGGCCCGGCTTGGTGATGTCGCCCGGGATGATGCCGACGTTCGACTGACCCGGGGTGATGATGCCGGGGCAGTTCGGGCCGATGATCCGGGTCTTGTTGCCCTTCTTGCCGGCGTACGCCCAGAAGGACGCCGAGTCGTGCACGGCGATGCCCTCGGTGATGACGACGGCAAGGCCGATCTCGGCGTCGATGGCCTCGACGACGGCGTCCTTGGTGAACTTCTCCGGCACGAAGATGACGGAGACGTTGGCGCCGGTCTTCTCGATGGCCTCGGCGACCGACCCGAAGACGGGTACCTCGGTGCCGTCGAAGTCCACGGTCTGACCCGCCTTGCGCGGGTTCACGCCGCCCACGACGTTGGTGCCGTCACCGAGCATGAGCTTGGTGTGCTTCATGCCGGTGGCGCCCGTCATGCCCTGGACGATGACCTTGCTGTCCTTGTTGAGCCAGATAGCCATGGTGTGTTGTGTCCTCGTCCTGAGTGCTTACTTGGCGGCGTGGGCCAGCTCGGCGGCCTTGTCGGCCGCGCCGTCCATGGTGTCGACGCGCTGGACCAGCGGGTGGTTGGCGTCGGTGAGGATCTGTCGGCCGAGCTCGGCGTTGTTGCCGTCGAGACGGACGACGAGCGGCTTGGAGACGTTCTCGCCGCGGTCCTCGAGGAGCTTCAGGGCCTGGACGATGCCGTTGGCGACCTCGTCACAGGCGGTGATGCCACCGAAGACGTTGACGAAGACGGACTTGACGTCCGGGTCGCCGAGGATGATCTCCAGCCCGTTGGCCATGACCTGGGCGGAGGCGCCACCGCCGATGTCCAGGAAGTTGGCCGGCTTGACGTTGCCGTGGTTCTCACCGGCGTACGCGACGACGTCCAGGGTGCTCATGACGAGACCCGCGCCGTTGCCGATGATGCCGACCTCACCGTCGAGCTTGACGTAGTTGAGGTTCTTCTCCTTGGCGGCGGCCTCGAGCGGGTTGGCCGCGGCCTTGTCGTGCAGCTCGTCCCAGTCGTGGCGGAACTCGGCGTTGTCGTCGAGCGACACCTTGCCGTCCAGGGCGAGAACGTCACCGGAGGCGACCTTCGCAAGCGGGTTGACCTCGACGAGGAGGGCGTCCGACTTGATGAAGGTGTCCCACAGCGTGATGAGGACGTTCACGACCTTGTCGGCGACCTCGGCCGGGAACTTCGCGGCCTCGACGATCTCGCGGGCCTTGGCCTCGTCCACGCCGTCGATGGCGTCGATCGCGATCTTGGCGACGGCCTCCGGGCGGGTGGCCGCCACCTCCTCGATCTCCATGCCGCCTTCGACGGAGGCGATGGAGAGGAAGGTGCGGTTGGCACGGTCGAGGAGGAAGGAGACGTAGTACTCCTCCAGGATCTCCGGGGCCGTCTCGGCGATCATCACCTTGTGGACCGTGTGGCCCTTGATGTCCATGCCGAGGATGTCCGTCGCGCGGGCGACGGCCTCGTCCGGGGTGGCGGCGAGCTTCACGCCACCGGCCTTGCCACGGCCGCCGACCTTCACCTGGGCCTTGACGACGGACTTGCCACCGAGACGCTCGGTGGCTGCGCGGGCCGCCTCAGGCGTGTCGATGACTTCACCGGCCAGCACCGGTACATCGTGCTTGGCGAAGAGGTCCCTCGCCTGGTACTCGAACAGGTCCACGCGCTTCCGTCCCTATCAGTGATCTCGCGGTTCGTTGGATGCGTGGGCGTGCCGCGAAGGGCAACGTGACGTCCGCTGTCACAAGGGAGGCGCACACGGTGTCCGAGCGCGCGGCATGTCCGTCTCGCAGGTTATCTCTGCTTGAAGGAGGCCCCTAAATCGAGGGTCACACCTGAGCGGTGATACCTGTCACATGATGCCGCGATCAGCGGGGATCACTGGCACGGCGTGCCGACTGTGAGGCACTCGAAGGCGAGACGGAAGGACCTCACCGGGTTGGGGTTGACCCGGTGAGGTCCCTTGAACCGCCCGTAGGGGCACGAATGGGCCGCCCCGGTGGGCTCTGGGCAGGTGATCCCCACCCCAATGGGGATCACCCGGCCCGTCCGCGGGGTTCCGGTCGGTACAGCCGACGGCTTTCGGCCGTCCGGGCCGTCTGCCCCGCGGAGTCGGTGGGGAGCGGCGCGTCAGATGCGGGACGCGCCGCCCTGGGGGAGGTCGTGCCGGACGTCGTTGCGCAGATCGCGCTGGAGGTCCTGCGCGTAGTCCGGCGTGACCGACCGGCCGACCTGCTGCACACCGGCCGCGGCGTTGCCGGCCAGCGGGCCCGCCGAGTCGCGGACCGTGCCGGTCAGGTCCTCGGCGAAGGGCGCGGCCTGCCCGGCGACGCCGTGCACGAAGGGGTCGACCTCGCCGACGACACCGCCCGCGAAGGGGTGGACGTCGCCGGCCACGCCGTACGCCAGCGTCGTGGCGCTGCCGCCGACGCCCCGCACGACCGGCCGGGCGGTGTCCACGACGGTGTCGACGACGGGACGCACGGCACCGGTGACGCCGTACGCGAACGGCGGCACCTCCTCCGTGACGCCCTCAGCGAGGGGCAGGGCCTGCCCGGCCACCACCCCGTGCACGAGCGGGTCGACCTCCCCGACGACACCGCCTGCGAACGGCCGGACATCGCCGACCACGCCGTAGGCCAGCCCGCCGGCATCCGCGACGGCCTGCCCGGCGACCGGCACGACGCCGTCCACGGCGGTGCCGGCGACGGGCGGCAGGACAGCACCGGTGACGTCCGCGGTGACCTGGCCGACGAGACCGGTGGCGTTCGCGGCTACGTCCGTGGCGGCACCCCGCACGACCGGCTGCACGTCGGCGACGGCGCCGGAGGCGATGGGCCGGACGTCGCCGACCGTGCCGTGGGCAAGGTGCTGGACGTCGCCGAGCACGCCGTGGGCCGTCGGCTGCACGCCCTGGACCACCCCGTCGGCGACCGGCCGGACCCCCTGCACGGCATCGGCGGCGACCGGCTGGACGCCGCGGACGGTCTGCCCGGCCACGGGCTGCACGTCGGCGACGACGCCGTACGCCAGCGCGGTCGCGGCGTCGACGGTGTGCCCGGCGGTCCGGTTGACCCCGGCCACGGCGCCGCGGGCGACGGGGACGACGCCGTCCACGGCCTGCCCGACGACCGGGCGCACGCGGGTCACCGCACCGCCGGCCACCGACTGGACGCTGTCCACGGCGTTCGTGGCGACCGGAGTCACCCCGGCCGCGGCGCGGGTGGCGGTGGGGACGACGCCGAAGACGGCGTGCTCGGCGGTCGGGACGACGCCTTCGACCGCCTGGCCGGCGACGGGCAGCACACCGTTCACGGCCTGCGTCGCGATCGGCGGAACGACCGCGTGGACGGTCTGCGTGACGACCGGGGTGACCGTGCCGGGGACGGCACTGACCGTCCCGACGACCCGCTGCTCGACGCCGCCGACCGTGCCGTCGACCGTCCCGGTGACGTGGCTCGGAACGGCGGCGACGGAGGCCTCGACGGCGCCCTCGACGGCGGTGGCCCGGCCGGTGGCGGTGGCCTGCGTGGCCGTTGCCGTCCCCGTGACCCTGCCCTGGACTTCGGCTGCGGCGGCCCGGGCGACGTCTCGCGCGCCCACCCCTGTGCGGCCCGCGCCCTGCAGCTTCGTCTGGGTGGCGGCGAGCGCCTGCTCCAGCTCGGGGGCGAAGGCGGCGAGGGGGCCGAAGAGGTAGTCGATCGTGCCAGGGGCGCCGGGGGTGCCGGGGAGCTGCGGGGTGTCCTCGGGTGCGTTCCTGAGGTCGGTGACGGCAGCGGCGGCGGTCGCGGAGACGTTGGCCTCGGCCTGCGCGGCGGCCCGTACCGCCGCCTTGTCCGCGCGGGCGGCCTTGGCACCCTGGATGACCTCGGTGGCGGTCCTTGCCTTGGCCTTCGTGGCGTTGGTGGCGGTGGCAGTGGTGCCCCTGGCGGCCTTCTCGGCGCCGCCCGTGTTCGCGGGCGCGGTCCTGGCGGTTTCGGCGACCGCGCTGGTGGCGCCGTCAGTGGCGTTGGTGACGGCGGTGACGGTGTTCGTCACGTCGGAGACGACGCCGTCGACGGTGCCGGTGACCGCGCTGAGCAGCCCGGGGGCGTCGGCACCGCCGGCGGCCTCAGCCGCGTCGGTCGCGTCGGTCGCGTCGGTCGCGTCGGTGGTCGTGTCCGGTACGGAGAGAGTGGAAGCGTGCAGCTCGTCCGCGCCGGCGGCGGCCGAACCGAGCGCCCACGCGCCGGTGACACCGGCGGCTATGACGATCGAACGGCGAATGTTCTTGTTCATACGTACGTCGGATCCCTAGATCTTGGGCTCCGAAGGCCCCGGAGGATCGGAGATCCAAGGAACTCCGGGACTTCGGACGGAATGGGGACATAGCGGCACCGGCTCCGATCGCAGTCCGGGGAGTTCCGGGGAGTTGCGAACCAGCGGTACCGAGTACGGCTCCGGCGGCTTCCGTCCGGGAAGGTCCAGCGATGTCCCGATGTCCCGATGTCCAAAGGAACATCAGCGAATTGGAGGGGTCTCCGGACGGACGGGCCGGGCCACTGCCCTAAGCGGGGGAAACCGGAATGTCCCGGTGCCTGTCCTGGATCTCGTCCGCCTCGACGCGGGCGGCGGCGCCGGGCACCAACCGCAGCGGCGCCCGCTCGTTCAGCGAGACGGCGTGCGCGTCCCCGTGCCGCGACGAGTTGTTGTCCCCCGCCGAACGGTTCCCCAGCACACCACCCGGGTGATCGACCGGCGCATGAGGAACGGGGGCATAACGGGAAGGCGCGGTCGCGCGTGCACCACCGCTGGACGCCGAGAAGTGGGCCGCAGCGACATCAGCGACGGACCGGGGGCCGTGGTCGACGACCACGCCCTTGCCGGTCTCCTTGCCGGTACGCCCCACAGCACCCCGCCCGTCAACGGACCCGGGCACCTCCGCGACTGGGTGGGGTGTCTCGGCGCCGGGCGCGGGCAACGTCTGCCCGGGCACGGCGGGAAAACCGGGGAGCCCCGGGGCGTCGGGGAGGCCGGGAAGGAAGGCGCCGGGAAGCTCTGGACGCGGGAATTCAGGGAACTCCAGTCCCGGCCAGCTGGGCCAGCTGGGCCAGCTCGGCCACGCCGACGAGTCGGGCGCCGTCGGCAGAGCGGGCGCCGTCGGCAGAGCGGGCAGCGCCGGGAGCGCAGGCACTCCGGGGAGCGACGCCAACGGCGGCACCTTAGCCCGCACCTCGGCCAATCCGCCGGTCACCGACTCGACCACGTCCACGACCGGTTCGCCGACGCGATGACCCACGCCCTGGATGACACGCTCGGTCACGGGACGGAGGACCTGGTCGCCGGTGGGGGGCGGGATGGCGGGGGTGGCGCGGCCGGTGTTGGCCTGGCCGGCACTGACCTGACCGCGAACCTGGCCGACACTGCCCTGGCCGCCGGGAGCGTGGCCGGGGGGCAGCTGGGCGCCGGGATCCGGCGCATTTGGAGCGGGGGCACCGTGAGCCGGAACTGGAGGCGGAGCCTGGGGCCCCGGGCCACTGGCAGCCGGGAGCTGTGCAGTCGGGGGCTGGACAGTCGGGGGCTGGACAGTCGGGGGCTGGGCAGTCGGGGAGAACGGCGAAGTCGCCGGGGACTGCGGACTCGCCGGAGGCTCCGGCGTTGCCGGGCCGGCCGCAGCGCGCGCTCCCGCCTCCGCCAGGTCGCTCACCAACCGCCCGACCGCGCCACTCGTCGACGTCCCGATCCGCTCATCTTCCGGCGCCGAAGCCGTGGCCCCGACGACAGCGGAGGGTGCCGAGCCCGAGGACGACGACGCGGCCGTCCCCACCGACAGCCCGTCGGCCGCATACGCCCGCTCTCCGCAGAGGAGCCCGACCGCGAGGACGCCGCCCACCAGCAGGACCAGCTGCAGCGCACGCCACCCAGCCGCACCGCGCAGGACACGCAGAGCGGCACCGGGCAACGTGGCCGGCCAAGTCAAGACGGGGGTCCTCCCGTGCGGCGGAACGAAGTACGCGTGATGAGCAGCGAGTCGATGCGACGCGGTACGGACGAGCGGAGCGCGACGCACCGCTGAACAGGCGTCCGATACTCGCACGGCCCTCCCGATGGTGCGCAAGTCCTCCGCTACCGATGCACCTCATGTCCGTTTTGCCGGCCCAAGTCGGGCGTCACCAGGTCGACAAATCGCCAGTCATTCCGGGCTATTCGACCCTCCCAGCCGCCTTCCCGCCCCTTCTCGGCCGCCTTCCCTGCCCCCTTCTCGGTGCCCTTCTCGTGGCCCCCCTTGATCCTCCCCTCGCCTTCCCGGCGCCCTCCTCTCGCCCTCTTGGCCCTCCCCTCGTCCCCCTTCCCGCCCCCTCACACCGTGTCCGGGACCGGTATCGGCCGCTTCTCGATGGCCGCCGCCATCACCTCCGGGAACAGGTCGGGCGTGCAGGCGAAGGCCGGTGCGCCCAGTGCGGCGAGCGCGGATGCGTGCTCCCGGTCGTACGCCGGCGCCCCCTCGTCCGACAGCGCCAGCAGCGCCACGAACTGCACCCCCGACGCCTTCATCGCGGCGACCCGCTTGAGCATCTCGTCCCGGATACCGCCCTCATAGAGGTCGCTGATCAGCACGACCACCGTCTCCGCGGGCCGGGTGATCTGGGACTGGCAGTACGCGAGCGCCCGGTTGATGTCCGTGCCGCCACCGAGCTGCGTGCCGAACAGGACGTCGACGGGGTCGTCGAGCTGATCGGTGAGGTCGACGACGGAGGTGTCGAAGACGACGAGCCGCGTGTTGATGGACCGCATGGACGCCAGGACCGCCCCGAACACCGACGCGTACACCACCGACGCCGCCATCGACCCCGACTGGTCGATGCAGAGAACGACCTCCTTCTTCACGGACTGCGACGCCCGCCCGTACCCCATGAGCCGCTCCGGCACGATCGTCCGGTACTCCGGGAGGTAGTGCTTGAGGTTGGCCGCGATCGTGCGGTTCCAGTCGATGTCGTGGTGGCGCGGCCGGTTGATACGGGCACTGCGGTCGAGAGCCCCGGTGAGAGTGGCCCGCGTGCGGGTGGCGAGCCGCTTCTCCAGGTCCTCGACGACCTTGCGCACGACAGCGCGTGCCGTCTCCTTCGTGGTCTCCGGCATCGCCCTGTTGAGCGAGAGCAGCGTGCCCACGAGGTGCACGTCCGCCTCCACCGCCTCCAGCATCTCCGGCTCCAGCAGCAGCGTGGACAGCCCGAGCCGGTCGATGGCGTCCCGCTGCATGACCTGCACGACCGAGGAGGGGAAGTACGTCCGGATGTCCCCGAGCCACCGCGCCACGGATGGCGCCGACGCCCCGAGTCCCGCCGAACGGTCCTTCCCGGTCTGAGACTTGTCCCCCTTGCCATAGAGAGCAGTGAGCGCCCCGTCCATCGCCGCGTCCTTCCCGGAGAGCGCGCACCCGGTGCCGTCGGCGTTGTCCCCGCCCAGCACCATCCGCCACCGCCGCAGCCGCTCCCGGGCCGGATCCATCGCCTCGGTCGTCATCGGCATGCTCCTTCACGAGGCCGCTCCCACAGCGGCATCACCGGCACGCTCGTGGTCGTCCGCCGACCTTGCGCCACGTACCCGCGCGAGGGCCCGCCGGCCCTCACCACTCCGGCGCGCTCCCTCGGCTCCGTCACTCCGCCAGTCGTCATCCTGTAGCCCCCACCAGCCTGTTCGCGCCGACGTCGCTCTCGGCGTCCTCTTCCACCCGGTCCAGTCCCAGCAGCAACCGCACCACCGGCACCACGGCATCCGCTCGCTCAACATCGAGCTCGGCGCCGAAGCCGGGTATGCCGGATCCGCCGGCCTCCCTGCTCCCCCGTTGCCCCGGACCACGACGGACCAGTTCGCCCAAGGTCCGCCGCACCCCGGCCTCATAGGCCGAGAACGTCCGCCTGAGCAGCGGCAACACATCCGTGAACGCCTCCGCCGACACGCCGGTCAGCCACGCATCGACCAACCCGAGCAGCCGCTCGTCGTGCACCAGCAGCATTCCGCCGCCGGAACCACCGCCGACGAACCCCTCGATCCACGCAGCCGCGTCCCCCGGCGGCGTCCCCGGCGACAAGGCAAGCCCCATCAGCCGGGCCGCCTCCTCCTGCACCAACTCCCCGTCGTCCAGGAGCAACCGCACCGCACGCCCCCTGATGACACCGGGCACGGTGTCCCGCACGGACAGCACCCGAAGCACCCCGTGCCAACGGTTGCGCAGGTCGCCATGCCCGAGCGCGGTCGAGTCGCCCGGAGCAGTACCGGGGCCTTCCACGGCGTCCTCGCCCCCGCCCCGCGCCGACGCCACTGCGTCTCCCAGCAACCCCAACGCCCCATGCACCGCGTCCACATGGCGCCGCATCTCCTCGGCGGCGTCCGCGTCCAGCGCGGCACAGGCCGGGGGCAGTCCGACGAAGATGCGTTCGGCGAGCCCCGCGGCGACCTCTGTGAGCGCCCTGGTGTCCGTGCCTCGCACATCGCCGTACCGCAGGGACCGCACCAGCGCGGGCAGCGCCTGGGCGAGATGGCCGACGTCGGCGTCGAGAGCCGCCCGGTCTGCCAGGATCCGCATCACCGCAGGCAGTGCGTCCGACAGTTCGGCCAGCAGACAGCGCTCGGCGAGTGCGGTGACATCGGCGAGTCCCTGCGCCGCTACGGCATCCGCCTCCGCCTTGGCGGTGGCCGCCGCGAACACGGTGGTCCCCCACACCCCGGCTTCCGCGATCCGCACGGACAGCTCGGGCTCCCACCGCAGCCGCCACGTCTCCCGGAACGTCCCCGTACTCCCCCGCGACGCGACCGGCTCACCCCACTCCACGCCGAGCAGCCGCAGCCGGTGCAGCAGCCTGCTGCGCTCGGCGTCGTTCTCCTTGCGCAGGTCGAGCTCCAACTCCCGTTCCAGCGCCTCCGGTTTGAGCCGCAACCGGCGCTGGATCCGGTCGAGGTCCCGCTGCAACGGCACCGTCGGCGCCGACCGCGGCACCTCCCCGAGCACGTCCCCCACGACCAGCCGATCGCGCACCAACGCAAGCGGCACGTCCGAGCCCTCGCACATCACCGCCCGCACCGCGTCGGTCATCTCGCCCAGCCCCGGCAACGGGCGTCCGCGCATCGCCGCCAGCGTCTCCGCCAGCCGCACGGCCTCGATGACGTGCGCCGAGGACACGATTTGGTCCTCGTCCCGCAGCAACCCGGCCACCTTGGTCATCCACCGCTCGACCGGCCGGTCCGGTGCGCCGAAGAGGTGCCCGTACCACCCCGGCGAGTCGATCCCGGCCCCGTACCCGCTGGCCCGGGCCAGCCGCCGGTTCGTCCACGGCACCCAGGTCATGTCGGCCTTGACCTTGGCCAGCCCCTTCAGCAGCGCCTTGTCGGCGGCCACGGTGCTCCTCTGCCGCAGCGCGGGCACATGCCACGCCCCGCACACCACGGCCACGTCATCCGCGAACTCCCGCTGTGCGGCCCGAATTTGGAGCCGCATATACGCCTCCCGCACGAGATCCCGCTCATGCCCCCCGCTCCCGTACGCCTCCCGCAACGCCCCCATGGCCTCTTCGAGCCCGAGAAACGGCGCGAACGCGTCCCCGTCTCCCAGCCCCCGGTGCTCGACGACGTCCTCCCACCACCGCTCGGGATCGTCGTAACCAGCGGCATCGGCGAGTACGGCAAGGGGGTCGACCCGGACGTCTGCGCCGGGGCCGGGGCCGTCGGAGCCAGGGTCAACGGCGAGACCGGGGCCGCTCCCGTCTGCCCGCTCCCCGTCAGGCTCATCGGCTCCCCTGTCGGCGGGGGCCGGCCCCGCGTCCTTGTCAGCGGGCGCCGGCCCCCCGCCCTCATCAACGGACGCCGACTCCTCATCCCTCTCCCACGCCAACGTGTGCGTGGCCGGCAAGTCAATGAAGCGAGCCGGGACCCCGTGCTCCAGGGCCCAGCGGATGGCCACCCACTCCGGGGAGAACTCAGCCATCGGCCAGAAGGCCGAGCGGCCGGGCTCGTCAACGGCGTGGGCAAGGAGGGCGACCGGCGGTCGCATGTCCTCGTCACCGGCGAGCGCGATCAAGGCATCGGCCTCCGGTGGCCCTTCGATCAGCACGACCCGAGGCTGCGCCGCGTCCAACGCCGCCCGCACCGTCCGCGCCGACCCGGGCCCGTGATGCCGTACGCCGAGCAGTAGCGGTCCGACACCCCGCCTCTCGCCGCCGGACCTGTCCACGCCAGTCACACCGTCCCCCTCGATCCCCGACAGTCCGACACTGCCGCCGCCCACACGGCCGCGTACGCCGACCGCACCTCCGCGCCCAGCTCCCGACGCATCTCGTCACCCCTCACAGGAACCTCCCCCGCCCGCCCACGGCCGCCGGACGACGCCGCCCACCCCACCCGCCGGACCACGACCTGACGCCACCCCGACCACCCCCGACCATCCCGACCCCTAATCCGCCGCCACGGAGCCACCCGACTTCGACCCACCGCCCGGGCGACCCCACCCAAGGTCGTCCTCGTTCACACGCTCACTTCCCGGCACGCCCGGTAGAAGTCGGTCCAGCCGTCCCGCTCACGCACGACCGCCTCCAGGTACTCCTGCCAGACGACCCGGTCGGCCGCCGGATCGCGGACCACGGCGCCGAGGATGCCCGCGGCGACGTCGCCGGAGCGCAGCACCCCGTCGCCGAAGTGGGCCGCCAGGGCGAGGCCGTTGGTGACGACGGAGATCGCCTCGGCCGTCGACAGCGTGCCGCTCGGCGACTTCAGCTTCGTGCGGCCGTCGGCGGTCACCCCGTCGCGCAGCTCGCGGAAGACGGTCACGACGCGGCGGATCTCGTCGATGCCGTCGGGAGCGGCCGGCAGATCGAGGGAGCGGCCGATCTGGTCGACGCGCCGGGAGACGATGTCCACCTCGGCCTCGACGCTCGCCGGCAGCGGCAGCACGACCGTGTTGAAGCGGCGGCGCAGGGCGCTGGAGAGGTCGTTGACCCCGCGGTCGCGGTCGTTTGCCGTGGCGATGAGGTTGAAGCCGCGGACCGCCTGCACCTCCTGCCCCAACTCCGGTATCGGCAGCGTCTTCTCCGACAGGATCGTGATCAGCGTGTCCTGCACATCAGCCGGGATACGGGTCAGCTCCTCGACCCGCGCGGTCATCCCCTCCGCCATCGCCCGCATGACGGGGCTGGGTACCAGGGCGTCACGGCTCGGCCCGTGTGCGAGCAGCTGCGCATAGTTCCAGCCGTACCGGATCGCCTCCTCCGGCGTGCCCGCCGTGCCCTGTACCAGCAGCGTCGAGTCGCCGCTGACCGCCGCGGCGAGGTGCTCGGAGACCCACGTCTTCGCGGTGCCGGGCACGCCGAGCAGGAGCAGAGCGCGATCCGTGGCGAGCGTGGTGACGGCGACCTCGACGATGCGGCGCGGGCCCACGTACTTCGGTGTGATCACCGTGCCGTCCGGCAGCGTGCCGCCGAGCAGGTACGTGGCCACCGCCCACGGCGACAGTTTCCAGCGGGTCGGGCGCGGGCGGTCATCCTGTTCGGCGAGCGCGGCGAGTTCATGGGCGAAGGCGTTCTCGGCGTGCGGTCGCAACACCTCGGCCGCTTCCGTCTCCCCCGCTTCGACGGATTTCGGTGCTACGGAAACAGACATGGCAAAGTCCCCCTCCAGCTCGGCCGGTTCAGCCGTTTCGGATCTGGCACCCACGTTGCACCACGCCACTGACAATGCGTTCCGACCTGCGCAAACACCCTGGCGGGGCCGTTCGCGGGCTGGCCGCCCGGGCCGATTGTCAGTGGTGGGATCTACCTTCGATGGCATGACTCAGCAGGGGGTGCGCTGGACCGCGGACCAGGTGCTGGCACTGGCACCTGACGCCGCATCACGCAAAGCGGGAAGCAAACTCGGCGCGGCAGGGCCGTGGTCCGAGGCGGGGAGTTCCGACGAGGGGACGGTGTGGGGGCTGTGCAAGGGCAGTGGCAGCAAGCCGTATCAGACGGTCATCGATATCGCGGACGCGTCCGGGCCCGCGTACAAGTGCAGTTGCCCGAGCCGGAAGTTCCCGTGCAAGCACGCGCTCGGGCTGCTGCTGCTCTGGGCGGGTGGCGAAGGTGCGGTGCCGCCGGCGCAGCAGCCGCCGGACTGGGCGGAGGAGTGGATAAAGGGGAGAAGGCAGCGCGCTGACGAGAAGCGGACGGCGGGTGCCTCCGGTTCCTCGACGGCGTCCGCTGATCCGGAGGCGGCGCGGCGTCGTGCGGAGCGCCGGGCCGTGCGCGTCACGGCGGGGGCGACGGAGCTGGAGCAGCGCCTGGCGGACCTGCTGCGCGGTGGCCTGGCCGGCGCGGAACAGGCGGGGTACGGGCTGTGGGAGGAGACGGCGGCCCGCATGGTCGACGCCCAGGCGCCCGGACTGGCCGCGCGGGTGCGGGAGCTGGGCGCGATCCCGGCGTCCGGCCCCGGCTGGCCGGTGCGTCTGCTGGAGGAGTGCGCGCTTCTCCACCTCCTGGACCAGGGCTGGCTGCGTCGAGAGGGCCTGCCCGGCGCCCTGGGGGACACGGTCCGCTCCCGCATCGGTCTGCCCGCCTCGGCGGACGGCCCGCCGGTCCGGGACCGCTGGCTGGTCCTCGCCCAGTACGACACGGCGGACACGAAGCTGACGACGCGCCGGATATGGCTGTACGGCGCCGAGTCGGGCCGCACCGCGCTGCTCCTCTCCTATGGCGCCGCCGGCCGCGCCCCGGAGCTCGCGCTGCCGGTGGGGCTGGCCCTGGAGGCGGAGGTGTCGGCGTACCCGGGTGCCGGGCAGCTGCGGGCGGCCCTGGGCGAGCAGTTCGCACCGCCGTCGCCCGCGGTCATACGGCCGCCGGGTGTGACGACGACCGAGGCGACCGCACGATACGGCGAGGCGCTCCGTGACGACCCGTGGCTGGACTCCGTCCCGGTGACCTTGGACCGGGTCGTACCGACCCCGGACGGCGACTCGTGGCAACTGGCAGACGCCGACTCGGACTCGGCTCTGCCACTGACCCCGGCCTACCGTGCCCGCCCGGGCCTGTGGCGCCTGGTCGCGCTGTCGGGCGGCGCGCCGGTCAAGGTGTTCGGCGAGTGCGGCCACCGCGGCTTCACCCCGCTGACGGCCTGGCCAGAGGGACAGGGAGAAGTGGTGCAGCTGTGCTGAGCGCCACCGGCTCCGCGCGCTCCAGCTGTGCTGAGCACCACCGGCTCCGCGCACCCGCCCCTCCCGCGGGGCCACCCGGGCCCCCTCACTCACCCTTCCCTCCGGGCCATCCGGCTCCGCGCACTCGCCCTTCCCTCCGGGCCACCCGGCTCCGCGCACCCGCCCCTCCCCCAGCGCCACCCGACTCCTCCAATGCCCCTGCCCCACCCCACAGCACCCAGCACGAAGGCAGAGAGGAACGACCCTGATGAACAGCCCCTCGGTTCCCGTGGACTCGCCGCCCAGCGCCTGGGAGGAACTCGTCACCGCGGCGCTGCTCGGGACGGACCGGCGTACGCCTCCCGGCTGCGCACCGGGCCAGGAAGCACCGCTGGCGCTGCTCGACACGGCGGCCTTGCAGACCGTACGGCGGCGTGCCGGGCTGCGGCCGGCCCGGGCGGCGCGGCGGCCGCGGCCGGCTCCCGAGGACCCTCGCCCCGCACTGCCCACGGCGGCGACCCGCAGGCTGGCGATGCTGCTGACCGACCGCCCCGGCGCGGGCGGCGGCCGTAGGGGCACGGCGCCGGACCTCATGGAGCTGCTGCCCCAATGGCTCGCGACGGCGAACGACCGCGGCTTCGCACCGCCCCCGCAGTTGCTGCCCGCGCTGCTGGACGCGGCGCGGGGCCGGACGGACCTGCGCCCGGCGGCGCTGACGTTCGCCGGCCCGCGGGCGGTGTGGCTCGCCCGACTGAACCCGGACTGGCGGTTCGCCCTGCGCGCGACCCCTGGCGGCGGCGCGTCACTGCCCCACCTGGACAACCCGGCCGAAGTCCAGCAGCTCTGGCAGGAGGGGCTGTTCGCCGAGCGGGTCGCCCTGCTCTCCGCGATACGCGCGGGTGATCCCGCTGCCGCGCGCGAGCTGCTGGCCACGACGTGGGCGACCGAGCGGGCCGAGGACCGGCTGATGTTCCTCGACTCGCTGCGCAGTGGTCTGGGCCCCCAGGACGAGCAGTTCCTGGAGCAGGCGCTGGCCGACCGGAGCCGCAATGTCCGCGCGACGGCAGCGGAATTGCTGTCGGCGCTGCCGGGTTCGGCACTCGCGGCGCGGATGGCGGTGCGGGCCGGGACATGCGTCGCCCTCGATCACGCCGGCGAGGCCCCGGCGATCACCGTGGAGGCACCGCACGAGTGCGACGCGGGCATGGAGCGCGACGGTGTCGTGGCCAAGGCCCCGGCGGGGCGGGGTGAACGGTCGTGGTGGTTCGGCCAGTTGGTGGAGGCCACGCCGCTCGGCACCTGGCCGGGACGGCTCGGCGGACGCACGCCTCGGGAGATCGTGGCGTTGCCGGTGGCGGACGACTGGCAGGGCGAGCTGCACGCGGCATGGTGCCGGGCGGCGGTGCGCCAGCGGGACAGCGCGTGGGCCAGGGCACTTCTCGGGTCGCCCTCGGCCCCGGAAGCCGGCGGTCCGGGTGCGGTATCCCTGGCCGAGCGCGCAAAGCTTCTCGGCACATTGAGTCCCGCCGAACGGGCCGAATGGGTCGGCGGGTTCATCGCGACGCACGGCCTGTCCGAGGCCTTTCAGCTGCTCGGAGTCTGCGCCGTGCCCTGGGCGGAGCCGCTCGGGCGGGCGGTGGTCGACGCGCTCAACATCGCGCGGGACGCGGGGAGTTATCCATGGAGTTTCAGCGGAGTGATGGGCCTGGCCGAGCGCTGCCTCGACCCGGCCGAGGCAAACCGCCTCGACGGCCTGCTGGCGGTACCGGACGAGCCGGAGGACGCGTCTCCGGGGGCAGGGGGTTATTGGGCGGAAGCGTTCCAGCGGCTGGTCACGACGTTGCGGTTGCGGGCGGCCATGATCGACGAGCTGACGCCGTCCAGCCCGGCCGAATCCAGCCCGGCCGGCGTTTGAGGACGAGGCCGTTCAGGCCGAAAGGACGCCTGGGGGCGGAACCCCCAGCCAGCGGCCACCCCGACGAACCCGCGAACCCGCGCACCCGCGCCGAGCAGCGCCCTACGCTCCCGCCGGCTGACGCACGTTCGCCCGCACCCAGTCCACGATCGCCTGAGTCGTCGCCCCCGGCGTGAAGATCTCCGCGACACCCTTCTCCTTCAGCGGGGGGATGTCCGCCTCGGGGATGATCCCGCCGCCGAAGATCAGGATGTCCTCCGCGTCGCGCTCCTTGAGGAGGTCGATCACTGCGGCGAAGAGGGTGTTGTGGGCGCCGGAGAGGATGGACAGGCCGATCGCGTCGGCGTCCTCCTGGATCGCGGTGTCGACGATCTGCTCGGGAGTCTGGTGGAGCCCGGTGTAGATGACCTCCATACCGGCGTCGCGCAGCGCCCGCGCGATCACCTTGGCCCCTCGATCATGGCCGTCGAGCCCAGGCTTGGCCACCACCACGCGGATCGGACCGGCTGCCACACCCATCACTGCCTCCATGAAGCGACTACATCCATCCGTACCGACAAGCACCGCTCACATATGAGTTATGCCGCACTCGCCGCACATGTCATACATGGTGTGCGTATCGCACTTTTCCGCCGCTCACAGCACCGGACGCACCCGCACGGCACGGACGTCCCGGGCCACACCGCCCGGGCAAGTAAACGAACGTTATCTCCAGCATCCCGCAACCGGCAGTTTCGCGGTGCAGAGCGAGGGGGAAATCACACGGTGGGACACGTTCGCCGCGCACCGTTCCATATCTCTGCGGCACACGCGCCGCAGCGGTCTGCGGTACAAGCGTCGCAGCGGGACCAAGCGCAACGGGAGCCGCAACGAGGTCGCCGCACCACCGCGCCGCAGGCCGCGCGACGTGGCGGTGCGGTGCACCGACGGTGGCACGAAGGGCACGTAGGGCAGGTAAGGCACGACAGCGGGGAGCCTCGTCGCCACACCGGCAGGGAGCCCCGTCAGGTCATCGGTGCACCGTGGCCGACCCGACCGACTCACTTCACGCGCCTCGCTCACCCCACGCGCCTTCCTCGTGCCTCGCCGGCCACCTCCACCGCGACTTCCCATGAGGGCACACGGGGGCCGGAGCCGTCCTCCTGCGTGCCGCAAGGAGGTCGGCCATGAAGGTCACCGGGGCAGTAATCCCCTTTCTCCCACTCTGCCGACGCCTGCTTCCGAGCAGTCTCGCCGGCCTCTCCCTGGCCCTGCTGAAGGCGACCGCCCTCGAGCTCGCGATCCTCGCCGGCCACGTGCTGCTCTACCCCTCGGGCATCGCACAGGAGCGCCGGACCACCCCACAGCTCCCCACGCAGGACACGGCCCAGCTGCCGACGGAGACCAATCCCCCCGTCGTCCTGCTGCACGGCTTCATCGACAACCGCTCCGTCTTCGTCCTGCTGCGCCGCAGCCTCGCCCAGCACGGCAGGCACCAGGTCGAGTCGCTCAACTACTCCCCGCTGACCTGCGACATCCGCACCGCCGCCGAACTGCTCGGCCGGCACATAGAGGGGATCTGCGAGCGGACCGGCAGCAGGCAGGTGGACGTCGTCGGGCACAGCCTCGGGGGGCTGATAGCGCGCTACTACGTGCAGTGTCTCGGCGGCGACGTCAGGGTCCGCACCCTCGTCACGCTCGGCACGCCGCACTCCGGCACCCGCGTCGTCCCGCTGGCGAACGCGCACCCGATCGTGCGTCAGATGCGCCCCGGCTCACCGGTCCTGGAGAAACTGGCGGCTCCCGCGCCCGGCTGCCGTACCCATTTCGTGAGCTTCTGGAGCGACCTCGACCACTTGATGGACCCGCTGGAGACGGCCTGCATCGACCACCCGGACCTGATGGCGCAGAACGTCCGCGTCACCGGCATCGGACACCTCGCCCTGCCCGTGCACCCCGCCGTGGCAACCGGGATCCGGCAGGCCCTCGACTCCGCACGAACCGGAGCCGAGGCCACCGCACAGACCGGCGGCCTGACAGTGGCGTAGCCATCCCGCACCATCCCGCCGGCCGCGCCCGAGAGCTGCCCGACAGTCGCCCGACGACCTGATCGCACTCGCCGCACGGCCTCAGGACAGCTGACCAAACGTCGAACAATCTTCGAACACAAGGCCAAACTCACGCCCGCAGTCCGCCAAAACACGGCCGAATGCCCGTTTCCTGCGCGCGCGAAACCTGCCGAAGATTGTCGTGCCCGCATACCGCCGGGTACAGTCGCCGCACTGCTCTGGCAGCCCCTGTTGTCGAGGCGAGAGAGAAGTTGGTGAACGATCGTCACCCGTCGGGGACCATGACCTCTCCGACTTCGGCTTCCGATGCCGCCTCGGCGCACTACGCGTCGTACGGCGCCCAGGAAGCCCAGTACGGTGACTCCACCACGTACGGCACCTACGACGCCACCGGATTCGGCGCCACCGGGCACGCCACCACGACCTTCGACGCGGACCCCCTGTTCGGCAGCCTTCCCGGCGAGAGCACGGGCGCGTACGACACCACGCAGTGGTCGACGGGCAGCCACCACACCGTGAACTACGACGCCTACGCGGCCCAGCACCACGCCGCCTACGACACCGGCGCGTACGACACCACCGCCTGGACGACCGACCACGAGCGGCTCGCCTTCGTCCCGCAGCAGGCAGTCGGCCACGACACCTCGGGCCAGTGGGACGCGAACGCCTGGCTCCAGCCCGACCAGTCCGGCGCCCCGGCCGACCAGACCCAGCACTGGGAATGGGGTACGCAGGCCTTCGACACGGGCGCGTACGACGCCACGCAGTGGAACTCCGACGGCGGCGTAGAGGCCACCTCGCAGACGATCGACGAGTACGAGCACTCAGCAGAATCCTTCGATCAGCAGGCGACCGCGCACTTCGAGCACCTGGACCCCACGGCGTACGACGCCCCCGTCCAGGGCGACGCCGAGTTGACCGCGACCGGCGAACTCCCCGCCGTGACGCCCCTCCTCGACGGCCAGGAGGAGACCGCTCCGGCTCCCGCCCCGCGCGCCGCCTCCCGCAGCGGGTCCCGCTCCCGCCGCCGCACGCCCCCCAAGCGCTCCGCGCTCCTGACCGTGGCTGTGCCCTCGGCGTGCGTGATGGGTGTCGCGGGAATCGCCGCCGCCTCCGTCGGCAGCCTGACCGGCGACAAGGAAGCGTCCTCCACGCTGGCCTCGGACGGCGAGGCCGTGAAGCCGTCCACCGCGAACAACAAGCTGGACACCCAGCTCGAGAGCCTCTCCGCCGGCGCCGACGACTTCGCCGACCGGGCCAGCCGCACGCAGGAGCGCATCGACCTCAAGGCCCAGCAGGTGGCCGAGAAGAAGAAGGCCGCCGAGGAGGCGGCCCGCAAGGAGCGGCTGCGCCCGAAGTTCGCGGTGCCGGTCGCACAGCACGGCCTCAGCGCCTATTTCGGCCAGTCCGGCATCAACTGGATGTCCATCCACAGCGGCATCGACTTCCCCGTCTCGTACGGCACGACGGTCATGGCCGCGACCGACGGCACCGTCCGCACGCAGTGGAACAGCGCCTACGGCAACATGATGATCGTGACCGCGAAGGACGGCACGGAGACGTGGTACTGCCACCTCTCCAGCTACCGTGTCGCCTCCGGTACGACGGTGAAGGCCGGCGACCCCATCGCGTACTCCGGCAACTCCGGCAACTCGACCGGCCCGCACCTGCACTTCGAGGTGCGACCGGGCGGCGGCTCGGCGATAGACCCACTGTCCTGGCTGCGCAGCCACGGCCTGGATCCGTCGTAGGCGACCGGCCGACTTCCCCGGCAACCCGCCAACTGCCTTGTGCGCTCAGGCGCCCCCGCTCCTCAACAGCTCAGCGAGGGCGCACACCTGTGAGCGCTACAGCTTCTCCACCGGCGCATACCGCAGCAGCAGCCGCTTCGGCTTGGTGTCCCCGAAGTCGATCGTCGCCTCGGCGTTCCCACCCGTGCCCTTGACCGCCGTCACGGTGCCGAGCCCGAACTGGTCGTGCGTGACCCGGTCCCCGACCGCCAGCTGGACGACCGGCTTCTCCGAGGTCCGCCGGGTGGCGAACCCGGACGCCCCCGACGCCGAGGAGCGCGAGCGGGACGAGGACAGCGAGGCCGCCACGCCGGCCGCCGGACCGGAGGACACGGGCGAGGTCGCCCCCGTCCGCTTCCAGTCCACGTGCGCCGCCGGGATCTCCTCCAGGAAGCGGGACGGCGGGTTGTACGAGGGCTGCCCCCACGCACTTCGCATCGACGAGCGCGTCAGATACAGCCGCTCACGCGCGCGCGTGATGCCGACGTAGGCGAGCCGCCGTTCCTCCTCCAGCTCCTTGGTCTGGCCGAGGGCGCGCATGTGCGGGAACACGCCGTCCTCCATGCCGGTGAGGAAGACGACCGGGAACTCCAGGCCCTTGGCGGTGTGCAGGGTCATCAAGGTGATGACGCCGGAGCCGTCCTCGTCCTCGTCCGGGATCTGGTCCGAGTCGGCGACGAGCGCGACCCGCTCCAGGAAGGCCGCGAGTCCACCGGAGGCCTCATCCTCAGCCGACTCCTGCTCGAACTCCAGGGCCACGGCCGCGAGTTCCTGAAGGTTCTCGATGCGGGTCTCGTCCTGAGGGTCGGTGGAGGCCTGCAACTCGGCCAGATACCCGGTCCGTTCGAGGATCGCTTCCAGGACGGTCGCCGGCCCCACGCCGGACTCGACGATCGTACGGAGGTCCTCCATCAGCGTGTTGAAGCGCCTGACGGCGTTGGTCGACCGCGCGGCCATGCCGTACGCCTCGTCGACCCGGCGCAGCGCCTGCGGGAAGCTGATCTTCTCCCGCTGTGCAAGCGCGTCGATCATCGCCTCGGCACGATCGCCGATGCCCCGCTTGGGGACGTTAAGGATCCGCCGCAGCGGTACCGAGTCCTCGGGGTTGGCCAGCACGCGCAGGTAGGCCAGGACGTCCCGGACCTCCTTGCGCTCGTAGAACCGAACCCCGCCGACGACCTTGTAGGGCAGGCCGACGCGGATGAAGATCTCTTCGAAGACACGGGACTGGGCGTTCGTCCGGTAGAAGACGGCGACGTCACCGGCCTTCGCATCGCCCGCGTCCGTCAGTCGGTCTATCTCCTCGGCGACGAACTGCGCCTCGTCGTGCTCGGTGTCCGCGACGTAGCCGGTGATGCGCGCGCCCGCGCCCGCGTTGGTCCACAGGTTCTTGGGGCGCCGGGACTCGTTGCGCTCGATGACCGCGTTGGCGGCGGTCAGGATCGTCTGGCTGGAACGGTAGTTCTGCTCCAGCAGGATGGTCGTCGCGTCCGGGTAGTCCTCCTCGAACTGGAGGATGTTGCGGATGGTGGCGCCCCGGAAGGCGTAGATCGACTGGTCGGCGTCACCCACCACGCACAGCTCGGCGGGCGGGATGTCGGCCTCGCTCGGCGGCACGTCGACGGGGTGCTCACTGGTACCGACGAGCTCGCGCACCAGCGCGTACTGCGCGTGGTTGGTGTCCTGGTACTCATCGACCAGTACATGCCGGAACCGCCGGCGGTAGTGCTCGGCGACGTCCGGGAAGGCGCGCAGCAGATTGACCGTCGTCATGATCAGGTCGTCGAAGTCGAGGGCGTTGGCCTCCCGCAACCGCGACTGGTACAAGGCATACGCCTGCGCGAGGGTCTTCTCGAAGCCGTCCGTCGCCTGGGCGGCGAAGTCCTCCTCGTCGATCAGCTCGTTCTTCAGATTGCTGATCTTGGCGCTGAACGACTTGGGCGGAAACCGCTTGGGGTCGAGATCCAGATCACGACACACGAGCGCCATCAGCCGCTTGCTGTCGGCGGCGTCGTAGATCGAGAAGGACGAAGTGAACCCGAGCTTCTTGCTCTCACGCCGCAGGATGCGCACGCACGCGCTGTGGAAGGTCATCACCCACATCGCGTTCGCGCGCGGGCCGACGAGCTGCTCGACGCGCTCCTTCATCTCACCCGCGGCCTTGTTGGTGAAGGTGATCGCGAGGATCTGCCCCGGATGCACATTCCGCTCGGCCAGCAGGTACGCGATGCGATGGGTGAGCACACGCGTCTTGCCCGACCCGGCACCGGCCACGATGAGCAGCGGGCCGCCGGAGTGGACGACGGCCGCACGCTGGTTCTCGTTCAGCCCCTCCAGCAGCGCTGCCGCATCCAGGGCCGGGCGCGGGGCGCCGTCGCGGTAGTAGTCGTCCCGGTCCGGCGGCACGTCGAACTTCCCGCCGAACAGATCGTCCGGAACCGGCTCCGGAGCGTGTTCGTCCTCGGGCGGCGGCGGATGCTCGTCCGCATGGGCCCGCGGGGCCTGGAGGTCCGCCAGGAAGCTGTCGTCAAAGAGGCTGCTCATCGCTCTCCGAGTCTAGGGCGCCCCACTGACAGCCCGCCGCCGCCCCGAGAACATCACCTGTTTCAGCACTCACCGATCTTCAGAACCCACGCACCCCGGACACCCCCCTCACCCTCCACAACCACCCCATTACGATCCGCAACGCCCCGAAGCCAACCGATCCAAGTCAGCCGATATGCCCCCAAAGCCCAAAACGCATGCAACTGACCACCAACCCATACGCATCGACCGCGATCCCCGACACACATCGCCAAGGTCACGAAAATGTATCGGGCATATCGAACATCAACCTTCACAGGGGCCACACGAGTTGGCTACCGTGCCGGACAGGCCGTACGACCCCCACCGGCGAACGACGCCGGGCCGCACGGCCTCCGCCGAGTCCGGAGCGCCGCCGTGCACCCGGAGCCGGGGACCCACCGAACTTGGGGTGAATCGGCCCGACTCCCGCCCGGGGAGCGGCCGTAGGGCAACCCTTCCGAACCATCCGCCCGAACCCGACAGCTAACTCGGTAGGCGGAGCATGGAAGGAGTCGCCTCCCTTGGCGTCGCACCGCAAGTCGCGTCCCGCTGGAACGCGCGTAGCAGGCATACGGACCCCCGCCCTCGCCACGGCGGCCCTCACCTCCGTCGCCCTGCTGTCCCAGACGGCCAACGCGAGCCCCTCGACGGACGACAAACCGAGCCTCGAGGAGGTCGAGAAGAAGGTCGACGACCTCTACCGCCAGGCGGAGTCGGCGACCGAGAAGTACAACGCGGCCAAAGAGAAGACCGCAAAGCAGCGCAAGCGCGTCGACACCCTCCTCGACGACGTCGCCCAGCGCACCCAGAAGCTCAACGACGCGCGCGAGGAACTCGGCCGCAACGCAGCCGCCCAGTACCGCACGGGCACCTCGGCCCCCGACACGGCGACCTTCCTCCTGGCGGACACCCCGCAGGACTACTTCGACCAGACCCAGCTGATGGACCGCATGACGGGCCGTCAGAAGGAATCGGTCGACGACTACTTCACCCAGCAGTCCGCGACGATGAAAAAGCGCAAGGAGGCCACCCAGAGCCTCGAAACGCTCACCGAGTCGCAGAACGACCTCCAGACGGCCAAGTCCACCGTCCAGAAGAAGCTCGCCGACGCACGCGAACTGCTCTCGAAGCTGACGGCGGAGGAGAAGGCCCGCCTCGCCGCGATCGAGAAGCGCAAGCAGGAGGAGGCAGCCCGCAAGGCGGCGGAACTGGCCCGGCAGCAAGAGGCGGCCGAGCGTCGGCGCCAGGAGGCGGCGCAGCAGCAGGAGAGCGACGACTCCTCGTCCGACTCGTCCTCCTCCGACTCGTCAGCGTCGGACTCCTCGTACGCCACCAAGGCCGAGAAGGCCCTGGCCTTCGCCCGCTCCCAGGTGGGCAAGCCGTACGTCTGGGGCGCCACCGGCCCCGACTCCTACGACTGCTCCGGCCTCACCCAGGGCGCCTGGAAGGCCGCAGGCGTGGACATCCCCCGCGTCACCTACGACCAGGTCAACGCCGGCACCACGGTCTCCCTCTCCAGCGCCAAGCCCGGCGACCTGGTCTTCTTCTACGACGACATCACGCACGTAGGCCTCTACATCGGCAACGGCATGATGATCCACGCCCCGAAGCCCGGCGCGTACGTCCGCGAGGAGTCGATCTACTACGACGGAGAGTCGTCGATCCACAGCGTGGTCCGCCCGGCCTGACGAACACACGCGCGCGTGGCGCACATCCTCCGCCACGCGCGCGTAGTGGTGCGGCAAACGCACCCGCGCACGGCGGCACGGCCCCGACCCACCCCACACCCGAAGGCGCTTCCCGAACGCCACTCACCCGAGCGGGCCGCCACAGGGACCCGTCGCTCAACCGTCGCGCGGCAGACGTGCATTTCACCCCACACGCGCGCGTGCCCCCACCCGCCCCGCACCCCCCACTCCCTAGCATCGACCCCATGCCCGCCCCCACGACCACCCCCGCATCCCCCCTCCACACCTGGTGGTCGCAGAGTCCCCCCACAGCCGGCGCCGCCGTCATGGCAACCGGCATCCTGTCGGTCGCCCTTCACCAGACCGGCTACGAAACCCTGTCCCGAATCGCCCTGGCCCTCGCCTGCGTAGCCTGGCTGGCTCTCGCGGGCGGCTTCACCGCAAGGCTCCTCTGGGACCGCGCCAGGTGGCTGAAAGAGGCAGCCACCCCCGCCGCCCTCACCGCCATCGCCGCGACGACGGTTCTCGGCACCCGCTTCGCCACCCTCGGCTGGCAACCCCTCGCCAAGGCCCTACTGGCCCTGGCGGCCCTGCTCTGGCCGGGCCTCCTCATCGCCGTGGTACTGCGCTGGCACCCCCGCATGCCCGGCGCGGTCTTCCTCGGCTGCGTGGCCACGCAGGGCCTCGCCGTCCTGGCCGCAACCCTCGCCGCGACCGAGTCCACGGCATGGCTCGCCCACACGGCCCTCGTCCTGTTCTGGCTCGGCCTGGTGCTCTACGTCATGGCGCTGACCCGCTTCGACCTGCGGCAGGTGGCCAGGGGCGCCGGCGACCACTGGGTGGCGGGCGGCGCCCTCGCCATCTCCGCGCTCGCCGGCTCGAAGCTCATGTCGGCCGACAGCCCCGGCCTGTACCTCTGGAACGAGGACGACACCGACGTCCTGCGCACGGTGACCGTCGCCCTGCTCGTCCTGGACCTGGCCTGGTACGCCGTCCTGCTTCTCGCCGAGATCGCCTGGCCACGGCCGCGCTACGACGTACGCCGCTGGGCAACCGTGTTCCCCATGGGCATGACGGCCGCGGCGGCCCTCTCCGTCGCCACCGCAGTGGACGTGTCGTGGCTCAAGACCCCCGGCGAGGCGCTGCTGTGGATCGCCGTCGCGGCTTGGCTGGCGGTCACGGCAGGCGCAGTACTGAGCTACACCGCGGTCATGTCCACAGAACGGCGATGAAGACGTTCACCGTGGTCAGCAGCCCCACCAACCCGAAGAGCCGCTTGTCCACCGTCTCCTCGTCCCGCTTCACATACACCAGCCCGAGGATCACGATCAGCAGCGCCAGCTTCACGCCGATCTTGATGTTGTTGACGGACTGATCGTCCGCCTGGTTGAGGCCGACGAGGATGACGCCGGTGACCAGCATGGTCAGCGCGCCGTGCAGCATCGCGGGCACGAACCGGGCGGTGCCCTGGCCCATCGCCTTCATCTGGGTGAAGAAACCACCCAGCAACGCGGCGATACCGATGATGTGCAGACCGACGAAAAGGTGGATGAGTACGTCCATGGGGCCGGAGCCTAATCAGCCCCGTCAAGGCACCCACCACCGCCCCGGCCTTGCATATATGCGCCCCATAGCACTCCGCAGCCCCCACCCGCCTCCCATTCCGCCACATCGGTCAGCACACAGCGTGAACAAGACGCCCTCATCCTGCGATCACGCTCACTTACGGTCACCCAACGATCCGCTCCCGGCACTTCCGCACAACGCGTTACCACCCCGACACACGCAGGTTTAGCGTCCTCCACCAGGTGACCGGCTCCCCACCGCCGCCCGGGCCAGGGGCGGCAGTCGGACACCACCGCCGAGAAAGGTCCGGCGGCGGCCCGCTCCCCCTGTGTGGGCCGTCGCCGGACGCGTCATCCGCCCGCGGGCAGTCGTCCGTCCGCTCCCCAGGCTGTCGTGGCGGACGTGCGGGACGAGGCGGTCGTACGAAAGGACGTGCAGTCCACGTGGCAGCGCACCGAAAGCCCCGTCAGCGCTCGGTCGGCGGCAGTACGGCCCGCACGGCCTGGACGATCGCCCTGGCGGGCGCGGCGACGGCGACGGGCTTCGACGGGACCGGTCACGCCGAACCGCAGCTGACACCGGCCCAGGTCAAGGCGAAGGTGGACAAGCTGTACCACGAGGCGGAGGTCGCGACCGAGAAGTACAACGGCGCGAAGGAGAAGGCGGATGCCGCCGAGCGGCGGATCAGGTCGCTCCAGGACGAGGCAGCCCGCAAGACCGAGAAGCTCAACTCGGCGCGCGAAGCGCTTGGTTCGATGGCCGCGGCGCAGTACCGCGACGGCGGCGTCGACCCTGCACTCCAACTCGCGCTCTCCAACGATCCCGACCGCTACCTCGACGGCGCGGAGTTCGCCGAACGCGCCGGCAATCGTCAGGCGGCATCCGTCGCGAGCGTCCGCAGGCAACTACGCGAGATCGAGCAGCTACGCGGCGCCGCGCGCGTCGAGCTGACCTCCTTGCAGTCCCGCCAGGCGGAACTGCAAGGGCACCGGAAAACGATCACCGACAAGCTGGACGCCGCCCGCACTCTGCTCACCCAACTGACCGCCGAGGAGCGCGCCCGCCTCCAGAGCGGGAGCGGCTCCACCGACCGCGCGGCCCGCTCCTCGACAGGCTCCCGAGACGCCCTGACCGCTCCCGGCTCGGCCACGGCACAGGCACCCAACGCCCGTGCCGCGTCAGCCATTTCGTACGCGTACTCAAAACTGGGCAGCCCCTACGTCTGGGGCGCGACCGGCCCCAACGCCTTCGACTGCTCCGGCCTCACCCAGGCCGCGTACCGCTCTGCGGGCCTCTCCCTCCCCCGCACGACCTACGCCCAGATCGACGCCGGCCGCCGCGTCTCCCGCTCGGAACTGCTCCCGGGCGACCTGGTGTTCTTCTACTCCGGCATCAGCCACGTCGGCCTCTACATCGGCAACGGCCGGATGATCCACGCCCCGAACCCCTCGGCCCCGGTCCGGGTGGCCCCACTCGACGAGATGCCGTTCGCAGGGGCCACGCGCGTGGTGTGAACCGGCCCGGCCCGGCCCGGCCATACCCCGGCCCGCCGCGGACCTCGGCCCGCCGAACCGGAGCCCGGCATCACACCAGCCGTCGCGCCGTGGCCCACCGCGTCAGCTCGTGCCGATTGGACAGCTGAAGCTTTCTCAGAACCGCCGACACATGGGACTCGACCGTCTTGACGGAGATGAACAGCTGCTTGGCGATCTCCTTGTACGCGTACCCCCGCGCAATCAGCCGCAGCACCTCCCGCTCGCGCTGAGTGAGCCGGTCGAGGTCCTCGTCGACCGGCGGCGCGTCCGTCGAAGCGAAGGCGTCCAGTACGAACCCGGCGAGGCGAGGCGAGAAGACCGCGTCGCCGTCCTGGACCCGGAAGATGGAGTCGACCAGGTCGGTGCCGGTGATCGTCTTCGTCACGTACCCGCGCGCACCGCCCCGGATCACCCCGATCACATCCTCCGCCGCGTCCGAGACGGAGAGTGCGAGGAAGCGGACGGGCTGCTCGGCGTCCGCCATCAACGGGGCACAACGGCGCAGGACTTCGACCCCGCCGCCGCCCGGGAGGTGCACGTCGAGGAGGACGACCTCGGGGCGGGTCGCGGTGATGACCGTGACCGCCTGGTCGACGTCCGCGGCCTCTCCGACGACTTCGACGCCGGTCTGCTCGGTCCGGCCGATCTCGGCCTGGACTCCCGTACGGAACATGCGGTGGTCGTCGACGAGGACCACGCGCACATGTCGCTCGCCCGCGCTCCCGCCGGTCGACTCCACGGGCTCGTTCCCCTCGGTCGGGTCGCTCATGACGTCTTCTCCGCCCTCTCCATCTCCAGCTCGACCTCCGTGCCACCGCCGGGTACCGCCCGCAGCCGGGCCGTACCGCCGTTGCGCTCCATGCGGCCGATGATCGATTCTCTGACGCCCATGCGGTCGGCGGGTATCGAGTCGAGGTCGAAGCCCGGACCGCGGTCCCGGACGGACACGAAGACGGTCTTGCCCTCCACCTCGGCGAAGACCTGCACGGCGCCGCCCTCGCCACCGTACTTCGCGGCGTTCACCATAGCCTCGCGTGCGGCCTGCATCTGTGCGGCGATTTTCTCGTCCAGCGGGCAGTCACCGACGACCACGACCTCTATGGGAACGCCGTGCTTGTCCTCGATCTCCGCGGCATTGCGCCGGACCGCGTCGGCGAGGTTGGTGGGTTCGTCGGCCTCGTCCTTGCCGGTGCCCTCGGGTTTGTAGAGCCAGGTGCGCAGGTCGCGCTCCTGGGCGCGGGCGAGGCGGCGGACCTCGTTCGCGTTCTCCGCGTTGCGCTGGATCAGCGTCAGGGTGTGCAGCACCGAGTCGTGGACGTGCGCGGCGACCTCGGCCCGCTCCTGGGCGCGGATGCGCATCAGGCGCTCTTCGGAGAGGTCCTGGGTCATCCGGACCAGGTACGGGCCCGCGAGGAGTGTTATGCCGACAAGGACCGCCAGCGCCGCCTGCAGGACCGAGCCGAGGTGGGCGGCGGAGCCCTGTAGGACCAAGATGCCGGAGACGCCGGCCGTGACCAGCACGACGCCGCCCGCGGCACGCAGCAGCGTGAGGGTGTGCCGGCGCCGTCCGACCTCCATCCACCGGGCCCGGCGGGCGTTGTCCGCCTGGCGCCAGACCAGGGCGACGCCCGCGCCGACGAGCACGGCGGGCAGAAGATAGGCCTTGGCACCGCTTCCGAGGTCCACGCTGCCGACGAAGACCATCGCCACGACGACCATGAGGAGCAGGGCGACGATCTGCCCCTTGTCCGGCTTGCGGGCGACGAGTCTGCGGCGGCCGTCTGTCGCGGTCTCGGTGGTGAACGTCGACGGCTTCTGGGCGTCGACGCCGCCGACGCCGAGCGGCACGAAGAACCAGAACGCGGCATACAGCAACGCCCCCAGTCCGTCCGCCATGAACAGGCCGACGAAGACGAGGCGCACCCAGATGACGGGCAGGCCGAGATGCCCGGCGAGCCCCCGCGCCACGCCCCCGAGCCAGCGTCCGTCGCTGCTGCGGTAGAGCTTGCGCGGCGGCCGCGGTTCGACGAGTGGCGCTGCTGCGGCTTCCGGCATGCCATCGATGTTCACACGGTCGGAGCACCGGAGCATCAGGGTCGACCCCCGATACTCCCCTGATCTTCGACATTCACGGCCTCGAACGCTTCCCCGCAGCCACCTCAGGGCCGATATCAGGGTCCGACCAGGGTCATTCCGACTCCCGTCACGCCGACCCGCCCGTCACCATGGACACATGACAGATCACCAGCACGCCGCGGACTCCGTGCCCGAGCCGGACGCCGTGCCCACCGCGGGCACCGCGTCCGACGCGGCACCCGCGAGCGCCGCGGGTGAGGAACCCCGCGGGCGCCCGGGCGGAGAAAGCGGAGAAGCAGCCCCGTCCGAGGAAGCGGGCACACTCGACTCGCCGCACCGGTTCCGGCGCGACCGCCGGCACAAGATGCTGGCCGGTGTCTGCGCCGGGCTCGGACGGCAGTGCGACATGGACCCGGTGATCTTCCGGATCACCCTCGCCGTCCTCTCCGCGACCGGCGGCATCGGCCTTGTCTTCTACGGCTTCGCCTGGCTCCTCGTCCCGTACGACGACGAGGACGAGAACGAGGTGCGCAAGCTGCTGACCGGCCGGGTGGACGGCCAGGCGCTGACGGCCGTGCTGTTCGCGCTGGTCGGCTGCGGCGTCCTGCTGACCCTGCTGAGAAACGGCGGTGTGCTGGTCTTCGCCGTGGTCCTCTCCCTCCTCCTCGCGGGCGCCGGCTACTGGTCGCGGCACCGCAGCACCCCCGACCCCGACCCGCTCGCCGCCCAGGCCGTCGCCGACGCTCCACCGGAGGCCCAGGCCCCGCCCGTCCCCGCCGCCCTCTCCTCGTGGTGGCGCGAACCCATCGTCAAGGACGGCACGCACGAGGGCGGCACGGGCTATCTCTGGGGCCCCCGCGACTCCCGCGACCGCGACATCGCGGCAGCGGTCAACATCAGCCTCGGCAGCACCTGGAGCAGCCGCCAGGACATACGCACCCGTCATCCCCAGCAGCCGAAGCAACGCGGCCCCCGCTGGATCGGCGGCTGGGTGTTCCTGCTGGCCCTGCTCGCGGGCGCCCTCGGCACCAGCGCGACCTGGTCGGACCGGGCACTCGGCACCAGCCTGCAGACCGGCCTGGCCTGCGCTCTGCTCGTCCTCGGTCTGGGCATAGCCGTGAGCGCGTTCCTGGGCCGCACGGGAGCGGGCTCCATATTCCTGGCGATCATGACCGCGGGCATGCTGGCCGCCTCGGCAGCACTGCCCAAGGACATCAGCACCCACTGGATCGAGAGAAGTTGGCGCCCGGCGGCCGTGACCGACGTCCGGCAGCAGTACGACCTGGGCACCGGCGTCGGCACCCTCGACCTGACCCGCCTGAACCTCACCGACAACCAGACGGTGACGACAAGAGCAGACGTGGGTGTGGGCCAACTCAAGGTGATCGTCCCCAAGGACGTGACCGTGGAGGTGAGTATCGACGTGGGGGTGGGCGACATCCAGCTGCCGGGTGACGACAAGCAGGACGTGGACGTGGCACCGGGCAAGCACAAGGAGCTCACCCTGACACCGGCCAAGGGCACCAAGAAGGCGGGCACGCTGGACCTCGACCTGAGCGTCGGCGTGGGACAGGCGGAGGTGACCCGTGCTACGTCATGAGTTCCAGCCCGGCCGACTGGTCGCCGGCACCTTCCTGACCCTCGCGGGCGTCATCTACATCGGCGACGCGGGCGACGCCTGGGAGACCCCATGGTTCGTGGTGATCCCCATAGTGATCGGCGGCCTCTGCCTGGCAGCCGCGGTAGCGCTGACGACCCGGGGAATACGCAGACGCCGCAGCTCCCTCACCAAGCCCGAAGCCCACCCCCCATCCCCGGACATGGCCCCGAACTCGGGCCCGGACACACCCCACTGACGCCACCCGCGAGCTACCGATAGCCCCCGGTCCGCTGCCGTCGCCGCCTGTGAAATGCGGCATCCACCGAGAACATGGGGGCGCCTGCCAGCACGAGAGGCAGCCAGGCCATCAAGTAGGCCAGGTCATTGCCGTAGTAGTAAGGATCGGAGGCCCAGCTCACCGTCAGCCACAGACTCAGCGAGATAAGCGCCCCACCGAGCGCCGCCAAACGGGCGAACAGTCCGATCAGCGTGCCGATCCCGACGGCCAGCTCACCGCAGGCGATGGCGTAGCCGAAGGCAACGGGACTGTCCAGAGCCAGGTCGACCATGGCCGGAATCGCGGAGGAGTCCCGAACGGCCCGCATCATGTCGCCGATCGAGCCCGCTCCGGAGTCCTTCATGAAGGCGCTGTCGGTGAGCTTGTCCAGGCCGGCATAGATGAAGGTGACGCCCAGGAAGACGCGGAGCGGAAGCAGTGCATACCGGGTGGCGGAGTCCCGCCAGTTCCGGTCGCCATCGAGGTAAGGGGGGTGCGTGTCCGAATGCATACCGTGAGTCATCGCCCGTAGCCGCCTCTCGCCCGCCGTGCCGTGACCCCTCAAAAAACGATACGTACGCAGTGGCTGCGCCGCTCAACCCGAATTCTGGGACCTCCCCCGCCCGAAGAAAACCCTGCGTCGCCCCCTACCGGCGTCGAGGGCGCACCCCCGCGTCGCCGCAGTCGCCCACGGCGGCAAGGGGACGTGCCGGGGGGTGTCCGCCCGCGGCGGCCGGCGTCAACACGCGGCACCCTCCCTGCCCAACCCCAACCCCAACCGCCGGTCCGAGGACGGACACCCCCCGGCACGGCCCCGACCCACCACGCACCCGCAGGCGCTACGCGCACCCGACCGAAACAGCCACAGGCCGCCGCAGGCATCGCGCCGCCCAACCGCCGCAGGCAACCGTCAATCAGTCACATCGATCGCATACCGATTGGTCTCCACCCCCGCCGCGGTAACCACCTGCACGTCCACCCGCCCAGGCTCCACCTCCACCGGCACAGGCACAGTGAGCACCGCATCCGTCGGGTTGCTGAACCCCCCGCTCACCGGCACCAACGGCACATGGACATGCACCGCCCCGACCCGCACAACCATCCGCGACAGCCGTTCCGCCCCCTGAGCCCCCGGCGGCACGAACCCAGCCCCCCGAATCTCGATGTCGTCGCCGGTACGGATAGGCGCGTCCAGATCCCCCGCCTCCCGCGCCCGCACCACGGAAAGGATCACCGGCCGCCCCCCTTCCGCGTACTTCCCGGCCACATAGGTGGCCGCCGAGATCAGCACCACCACCGCCAGTCCCCATGGCAGATCGGGCAACTGATCCGGCCGCCGCCCCAACCGCACCGCCGCGAACAGCAGCGCAACCCCACCGATCACGACGTACTGGATGTCGGCGAACGTCCCCCGCCCGGCGTCATCCGTCAGCAGATCCGCCGCCCGAGGCCGTTCCGCCCGCAGCTTCTGCAGCCGCTGTCCGAGCACCCGTACCCCGACGACCCGCCGCACGAGCACCGCGATCGCACACACCACGGCGAGCACGGTCACGACACCCGCGCCCCGCCCCAGGTCAAGACCGGCGATCAGCGCATCGCGCTCCGCGTGCCCGGACGCCACCGCCAGTTGCCCCACCAGCACGAGCACGGCGTACGCGACGAAGAGCACCCACGCCCCGGCCACCGCACGCGACGTGGACAGCCGATTGTCCTCACCGATGACGGGCGCCAGCGCCCCACCCCGCCCCCGGTGGAACCACGACGCGGCGGTGAGCGCCCCGGCCGTCACCAGCGCGGCCAGCAGGCCGGCCGTACGCGCGGCCGTCCACCCCGCGCCGATCGCCGTGAACGCCTGCCCCAGGAGCAACGCCACGACCAGCGCCCAGACCACACACGCCGTACGCGACCACAGCCGCGCCAGCCACGCCTCCCCCTCGGCCCGCCCCCGCTGGGCGACGAGTTCCGCGGACTGCGTCAACTCCTCGGAGACCCACTGCCGGGAGGCGGAGACCGAGTGGGCCACGGCCGCAGGCAGTCCCTGCCCGGCCGCGAACTCGTCCCGTTTCAGCAGGAACTCGGCGACCGCACGCCGATGCCCCGCCCGCGCCCCGTGTGGACAGTCCCCGCAGGTGCAGCCACCCCCATGCGCGCCCAGCACCGCGCCCGCCCCCTGCCCAGCCTCCTGCACCGCCACGCCCGACGCCCCGCCTTCCCGACAACCCTCACGAACCTACGAACTCACGAACCTGCGAACTCACAAACACGAACCCACGGACTCGCGACTCTCAGGGCCCTACGCCCTTCGCAGGCGCCGACAACCCTCATGGCCTTATAGCCCCATGGCACACCGATCGGCAGCCCGATCTCAGATACCGGCCATCGCCGTCTCCGCACATCGCTGTCTTCGGCCATCTCCGCGTCTCCGCACCACCGACAACTCCCGCACGACGACGACGAATTGTCCCGCACCCCGCCCGCTCCCCACCCGGCAGGTCCGGTCGGCGCGGGTGAAGACAGGGCCACCGTGTTGACCCGGCTGCGAGAATTTCTCCATGGCCGAGATCATCCAGCGCGACGGGACCTGGGCCTTCGACGGCACAACGGTCCGGATCACGCCGGGACTCCACCGCTCCGTGCCGCTGTTCCGGCAGACGTACGGAGAGATCGCCGTACCCCTGGAAGCCGTCGCGGGCATCGTGTTCGAGCCCGAGCGCAAGCGCGGACGGCTGCGCATGCGGCTGCGCGAGGGCGCCGACCCGCTCCTCCAGGCGACCGGCGGCCGGCTCCCCGACCCCGCCGACCCCTATCGGCTGACGGTGGACGTCGACCGTGCCGGGGTCGCGGAGTACGTCGCCGAGGAGATCCGCCGCGCGCTGCTGCTGGACCAGATCCCCAAGGAGCCGACCAAGGCCTACCTGCTCCCCGGCCCACCGGTCCCGGTCTCGGTCCGTTCCTCGGACGGCACGGTCTCCTTCGACGGCGTGCAGGTGCGGATCGACTGGTCGGACACCTCGGAGCGGGTCAAGCGGGCGACCGGCCCGCGCATCATCGACGTCGGCGACCTCGTCCAGGTCGAATGGCTGCCCAACTCCGGCTACGAGGACGGCTTCCTGCGCTTCGTGACCAGGGAGACGGTGTTCTCCAAACTGCCGCCGGAGAAGGACCCGTACGCCCTTGACCTGTGGGGCAGCGCCCGCCGCGACCTGCTCACGGCCCTGGTCGCCACCGCGGTCACCGCCCGCCTGCCGCACCCGTCCACCCGACCCGGCGTCGAGGACCCCACCGACCGCCGGCAGCTCGCGGCCGCCGTCCCGCCCCGAGCCGACCACCACGACGTACTCCTGCGCAGATTGCGGGAGTTGGGCGAGCTGCACCGCGACGGCGTGCTCACCGACGAGGAGTTCGCGATGACGAAGGCGGTCGTCCTGCGGGGCTTCTGACGGCCCGCGCAGCCGGCCGGCCCGCCTGGGCCCCGCGCACAGCGCCCCCGCAAGCCGGGAGCCCTCCCCCGAGCCGGAAGCACCTGGAACCCTCAGCTCAACAGGTCCGGCTCACTGCGGCTGATGTCCTGCCACAGCGGCTGATAGTTGATCCATGCCACCAGATCCCCACCCAGCTGCTCCCGCGTGGCCACGGCCTGCCGATGCTCGATGAGGACGGGACGCCCCGCCGCTCGTGCCGTCAGCTGCACCTGGCTGGAGCGTTCCATCGACAGGAACCACCAGGCCGCCGCGTCCACCGAGTCGCCGACGGTCAGGAGGCCGTGGTTGCGCAGGACGAGGGCCTTGCGCGAGCCCAGCGCGGTCGCGATGCGCCGGCCCTCCAGGGCGTCGACGGCCACGCCCGAGTAGGCGTCGTAGAGGGCGTGGTCCTCGTAGAAGGCGCAGCTCTCCTGGGTGATCGGGTCGAGGAGCTCGCCGAGCGCCGCGAGGGCCCGCCCGTGCACCGAGTGGCAGTGCGCGACCGCGACGACGTCCGGGCGAGCGGCGTGGACCTGGGAGTGGACGGTGAACGCCGCCTGGTTGACGTGGTAGCGGCCCTCGATCACCTGCCCCTCGGAGTTCGCGAGGACCAGGTCGCTGACGGTGACATGCCTGAACGGCATTCCGAAGGGGTTGACCCAGAAACAGTCGCTGAACTCCGGATCGCGCGCGGTGATGTGCCCGGAGACTCCGTCCTCGAACCCGAGCCGCCCGAAGATCCGCAGCGCGCCCGCGAGCCGCTCCTTGCGGTGCCGGCGCTCGTCCTCGACCGACTCGTGCATGGGCGGCATCGCGAACTGCAGGCGGTCGGTCGGCAGGGGCGAGGGCGGGGTGGACCCGAGGGGCGTCCCGTGCATCTGTCCTCCAGCACTGGGTTGCTTACGGGGCGGAAGTTACCGTCGGTCAGCGCAGGAAAACAGAGTTGTTCTGTAAAGATGACGCACGCAACGCTCGCGGGAGCCGGTTGGGCGCATACCCGACAGCAGATGTCAGGTATCGGCGCCACACTCGCCGTATGACAGCGAACTGGGCAACCTTCACCGCGGCCGAGCCGGACCTCGCCCGCATCGCGGAGGAGCGCTTCGGCGCCTTCACGCACCACGTCCTGGCCACCCTCCGCAAGGACGGCTCCCCGCGCACCACCGGCCTGGAGGTCCGTTTCCTGAACGGCGAGCTGTGGCTCGGCATGATGCCGGACTCGCTCAAGGCCCTCGATCTGCGCCGCGACCCGCGGTTCGCGCTCCAGGCGAACCCCGGGGAGGGGCAGTCCATGGGCGGGGGCGACGTACGGATCGCCGGGCGGGCGATCGAGGTCGAGGACCCCGGGACGAAGGCCGCATACGGCGAAGAGGTGGAACCGCCGGAGCCGTTCCACCTCTTCCGTACCGAGCTCACCGAGGTCGTGAGGACCTACATCGAGGACGACAAGTACCTCGTCGTCAAGATCTGGCAGCCCGGCCGGCCCCTGCGCACGATCAAGCGCACCTAGGGCCTGCCCCACTCAGCAAAAGGGGCCTACTCCCACTCGATGGTGCCCGGCGGCTTCGAGGTCACGTCGAGGACGACGCGGTTGACGTCCCGCACCTCGTTGGTGATCCGCGTCGAGATCTTCGCCAGCACGTCGTACGGCAGCCTCGACCAGTCGGCGGTCATGGCGTCCTCGCTCGACACCGGCCGCAGGACGATCGGGTGGCCGTAGGTCCGGCCGTCACCCTGCACGCCCACGCTGCGGACGTCCGCGAGCAGGACCACCGGGCACTGCCAGATGTCACGGTCGAGACCGGCGGCGGTGAGCTCCTCGCGGGCGATGGCGTCGGCCTCGCGCAGGAGGTCGAGACGCTCCTTGGTCACCTCGCCGACGATGCGGATGCCCAGGCCCGGGCCGGGGAACGGCTGGCGCTGGACGATCTCGTCCGGCAGGCCGAGCTCCTGGCCGACCATCCGGACCTCGTCCTTGAACAGCTTGCGCAGCGGCTCGATCAGCTGGAACTCGAGGTCCTCGGGGAGGCCGCCGACGTTGTGGTGGGACTTGATGTTGGCGGTGCCGGTGCCGCCACCGGACTCGACCACGTCCGGGTACAGGGTGCCCTGGACGAGGAACTCCACCGCCGGGCCCTCGTCCGCGATGATCTCGGCCTGCGCCTGCTCGAAGACCCGGATGAACTCGCGGCCGATGATCTTCCGCTTCTCCTCGGGGTCGGACACCCCGGCGAGCGCCTTCAGGAACCGCTCCTCCGCGTCCACGACCTTCAGCTGTACGCCGGTCGCGGCCACGAAGTCCTTCTCGACCTGCTCGGTCTCGCCCTTGCGCATCAGGCCGTGGTCGACATACACACAGGTCAGCTGGGCGCCGATGGCCTTCTGGACCAGCGCCGCCGCGACGGCGGAGTCCACGCCGCCGGACAGCCCGCAGATGGCGCGCCGGTCGCCGACCTGCTCGCGGATGGCCGCGACCTGCTCCTCGATGACATTGCCGGTGGTCCAGTCCGGCTTCAGGCCCGCGCCGCGGTACAGGAAGTGCTCCAGCACCTGCTGGCCGTGCGTCGAGTGCATGACCTCGGGGTGGTACTGGACGCCGTACAGCTTCAGCTCGTCGTTCTCGAAGGCGGCGACCGGGACCACGTCCGTCGAGGCCGTCACCGAGAAGCCCTCGGGGGCGGCGGAGCAGGCGTCGCCGTGCGACATCCAGACGGCCTGCTCGGCGGGGGTGCCCTCGAAGAGGGTGGAGGACGACTTCGACACGTGGAGATCGGTACGGCCGTACTCGCGCGCACCGGTGTTGTCGACCGTCCCGCCCAGGCTCTGCGCCATCAGCTGGAAGCCGTAGCACATGCCGAAGACGGGGATGCCGGCCTCGAAGAGCGCGCGGTCGAGGCGGGGGGCGCCCTCCTCGTACACGGACGAGGGGCCGCCGGAGAGGATGATCGCCGCCGGGTTCTTGGCGAGCATCTCGGCGACCGGCGTGGTGCTCGGCACGATCTCGCTGTAGACCCGGGCCTCGCGGACGCGACGGGCGATGAGCTGGGCGTACTGCGCACCGAAGTCGACGACCAGGACGGTGTCGGGGGCGGCTGCGGGGTTCGCTGATGACACGGGTTGCCTTCCGGCGGTGAGCGAGGTGTGTGTGAGCCCGAGTCTACCGGGGTCCGCGGGGCCCCTCCCGGGGCAAGCCCCGTCTCAGGATGCGAACCCCTTTGGACTCCCCCGCGCGGCACGGCATACTGGGCCCATGCTCACGCACCCGACTTTCCTCTTTACCTATGGCAACCGGCCCACCGGCTGCCATGGTCGTGCTGCTTGAGCAACTGACAAGCGACTTCCCAGGCGCCCCGGGCCGACAAGGCCCGGGGCGTCTGGCGTTTCCGGGTCCTGCCGCCCCGGGGCGACCCCAGCCTCCACAGGAGCCCCGAATGACTGCCACCGCCGCCGAAAAGACCGGCGCCCGCACCCCCGAGGCCGCCGGCGTGATCACCGGTGCCCGTGAACGCATCGACGCGCTCGACGACCGGATCATCGGTCTGATCCAGGAACGCATGGCCGTCTCCGCGGTGATCCAGGAGGCGCGGATCACCTCGGGCGGCCGGCGCGTGAACCTCTCCCGCGAGATGGAGATCCTCAACCACTACAGCGAGGCGCTGGGCAAGCAGGGCACCTCGCTGGCGATGACGCTTCTGGAGCTGTGCCGCGGCCGGATCTGAATCCACGTTCCGGGGACAGACGTCCGCATCCGCTCTCACCCGTCCGGAGCGTGACACCTTTCCGGCCCCTTCGTTGGTACCGGTGTCCGTGCCAGCCAGGGGCGGGCCCGAAAGAACCACGCGTGGCTCGCTGGAGCGATGTGGCGTACGGATCGTCCCGTGCGTCGTGGGACCTCGCTCCAGGAAAGTGACCGGACGGCAGGGGACAGCAGCCCGGTCACCCAAGAGAACGGTCGGCTCCGGGGACGCCCGGGGCCGGCCGGCGGAACGGGCAGGACGGAGTAACGCCGGGATCGAGCGGTTGCGGTGGCCCCACCCGTCCAGCACGATGCGTAGAAAGCTCCAAGCCCCTCCGTAGGACACCTGCAATTCCCTCGGCCCTGCCGTGCGCTGACGCACTGCCAGCGGCTGCGGCCCCCAGGACCAGCGGCGCAACCCCCCGGCGCCGCTCCCCAGGCACCGACGCTGCCCTGACGTCGGTGCTGACGAAAGAAGGGCCCCGCGGCTCCGTCCCGCGGGGCCCTTCTCATGCCCGTCTCATGGCCGCCACGTGACGCAGGCCACATAAAAAATTTGTTAGTGACGGTGCAACCATTCACAGCCGTCACTGATCAAACCGTGCGTACCAAGGGCCACTCCCGCGCCCCACACGCGGAGGCCTCCCTGTATGCGCGTGCTGCGACATCGCAGCACTCCGGACTTTCGAGGTCTTCATGAAGCTTCGCCGTGCCCTGGCCGCTGCGGCCGCGACGGCAGTCATAGCGCCGATCGCACTGCTGTCCGCGCCGGCTGCGTTTGCCACGGACGACACTGCGACGCCTACGGCGTCGGAGAGCACGCCGGCCGCCGAGGAGAGCACCCCCGCGGCCGAGGAGAGCACGCCGGCCGCCGAGGAGTCGACCCCGGCCGCCGAGGAGAGCACGCCCGCCGCGGAGGAGAGCACCCCCGCCGCGGAGGAGAGCACGCCGGCCGCCGAGGAGTCGACCCCGGCCGCCGAGGAGAGCACGCCGGCCCCGGAGGAGAGCACCCCCGAGGACGACCCGTCCTGGAACCCGTACGAGGACTGCGAGACCTTCGACCTCGACGACAACCTCAAGGCCGAGATCTCGGGCCTGCCGAGCAAGATCGTCGCGGGTTCGGGCTGGCACAACTTCGAGTTCGTCGCCACGAACAACTCCGACAAGGACCTGGAGAACGTCTGGATCGAGGCGTTCACCGAGTACGCGGAGGAGAACGCCGACGAGTCGCTGTACCTGGACATGGCCGAGATCCAGGTCAAGCAGGACGGCAAGTGGACCAGCAGCTACCAGGACTTCTACAAGGACGAGAACGGCGAGGTCGTCTTCACCGGCAGCTTCGTCGCCTCCCTGGACAAGCTGGAGGCGAACTCCTCCTCCACGCTGGACCTGCGTGTGCGCGTGAAGTCGTCCGCCCCGGCCGGTTCGTCCTTCGCGCTGAGCCAGGCGATCTACGCGGGTGACGACGCCGCGTGCTACGGCAACGGTGAGTTCTACGAGTTCACCGTGCTCGCCGCGGGCAGCAACCCGGGCGACGTCGACCCGGCCGACCCGACCGGCGAGAAGCCCTCGGGCATCGACGGCAAGAAGCCGCAGGGCGAGGTCCAGGAGGTCAGCGGCAACCTCGCCGAGACCGGTGCCGACTCCAACCTCCCGGTCATCGGGACGATCGGCGGCGTCGCCATCCTCGCCGGTGCCGGCGTCGTGTTCGCGATGAAGCGCCGCAAGGTCGGTGCGGAGGCCTAAGCCTCACCGAAGCTCTACGCAAGACGGAGAAGGACCTGCGCTCGGAGGGGGGCGCAGGTCCTTCTCTGTTGTCCGCTGTCGCGTCGCCGGCCGCTACTTCTTCGGCGGCACCGCCGGCATCCCGAGGAACGGCAGCTTCAGGGCCCCGAAGGCCTCCGCCGGGACCACCGGGAACTGCGGCTCGACGGGCTTGAGGCGTTCGTACGCCGCTCCCTGCACCGGGCGCTGATCCGCCTCGCCGTTGTTGGGCCAGTACGACATCGCCCGCTCGGCCTGCGCGGTGATCGTCAGGGAGGGGTTGACGCCGAGGTTGGCGGACACCGCCGCCCCGTCGACGACCGAGATGCCGGGGTGGCCGTACAGACGGTGGTACGGGTCTAGTACGCCGGTCTCGGGCGAGTCGCCGATCGGGCAGCCGCCGAGGAAGTGGGCGGTGAGCGGGGTGCCCATCAGCTCGCCGACGTTGGAACCGGCGAAGCCGTTGATGTCGGCCGCGAGCACCGAGGCGGCCTCCGAGGCGGCCTTGATCTGCTTGGGGTTGGGGGCGCCGTGGCCCTGGCGGGCGGTCAGCAGGCCCTTGCCCACGCCGTCCGGCTTCAGGTACGTCGTCAGCGAGTTGTCCAGCGACTGCATCACCAGGCCGATGATGGTCCGTTCCGACCAGCGGCGGTTGGACAGGGAGCGCAGCATGAGGAGGGGGTGGCGGGCCGCGTTCGCCAGCCAGGCGCCGGCCCGCGAACGGCCGTCCACGTAGGGCACCTGAAGGATCGACAGGCCGCCCATCGAGTTGGAGCCCCTGCCGTAGCGGACCGGCTCGATGTGGGTGTTCTCGTCGGGGTGGATCGAGGACGTGATGGCGACTCCGCGCGTGAAGTCGACCTTCGGCTGCCCCGTCGCCTTGCGGTAGCGCCGGTTGTCGGTCTGCGCGCCGACCAGGGCCTCCGAGTTGGTGCGGGTCAGCTCGCCCAGCTTCGGCGAGAGGTGCGGCAGTTGGCCGCCCGCCTTCATGCGGTGCAGCAGGGTCTGGGTGCCGTAGGTACCGGCGGCGATGACCACCTTGCGGGCCTTGAACAGCCTCCCCTCGCCCTTCTTCCCACGGTCGGTCGGCAGGGTCGCCACCGCGAAGCCGCCCTGTGAGTCGTCCGTGACCGAGACGACCGTCGTCAGGGGGTGGACCACCGCGCCCGCCTTCTCGGCCAGGTAGAGGTAGTTCTCGTTGAGGGTGTTCTTCGCGCCGTGCCGGCAGCCGGTCATGCACTCACCGCACTCGGTGCACGCCTTGCGCGCCGGGCCCGCCCCGCCGAAGTACGGGTCGGACACCTCCTGGCCGGGCTCGGCCTGCGACTCCCCCGCGGCGTCCTTGCCGTCGCCGAAGAACACGCCGACCGGCGCCATGTGGAAGCTGTCGCCGACGCCCATCCGCTCGGCGGCCGCCTTCAGGTGGACGTCCGACGGGGTCATCGTCGGGTTGATCCGTACGCCGAGCATGCGCTGCGCCTGGTCGTAGTACGGCTTCAACTCCTCCTGCCAGTCGGTGATGTCACGCCACTGGGGGTCGTCGAAGAAGGCCTTCGGCGGTACGTAGAGGGTGTTGGCGTAGTTCAGGGAGCCGCCGCCGACACCCGCTCCCGCGAGCACCATGACGTTGCCCAGCAGGTGGATGCGCTGGATGCCGTACATGCCGAGCTTGGGGGCCCACAGGTAGTTCTTCAGGTCCCAGGAGTTCTTGGGGAGGGTCTCGCGGGTCCAGCGGCGGCCGGCTTCGAGGACACCGACGCGGTAGCCCTTCTCCGTCAGGCGCAGCGCTGTTACGGACCCGCCGAACCCCGACCCGACGACGATGACGTCATAGTCGTATCCGGAGCCGTCGTCCTGTTTCTGGGCAGAGTTCTCCTGTGACACTTGCTCTCCTCATTGAGGGCGTGAAGCGGCGGTGCGGTCGAGCGGGATCTAGCGGAAGCGGAACGCCTTCATGAGCCGCAGGCTGCGGCTCATGAACTGGGCGTACTTCTCGTCGTCCATCCCCAGCGAGGGCGCCATCGGCAGCAGCCGCTGCTGGGCGACCGTCTGGGCCTCGGTGTACTTGAGGATGCCCTCGGAGCCGTGGCGGCGGCCGAGGCCGGAGTCCTTCATGCCGCCCATGGGCGACTGGACGCTGCCGTATGCGGGGGCGTAGCCCTCGTTGACGTTGACCGTGCCGGTGCGCAGGCGGGCGGCGACCGCGCGGCCGCGGCTGCCGTCCTTGGTCCAGACCGACGAGTTGAGGCCGTACGGCGTGGAGTTGGCGAGCTCGATCGCCTCCTCCTCGGTCTTGAAACGGTAGATGGAGACGACCGGGCCGAAGGTCTCCTCGGAGCAGACGGCCATCGGCGCCTCGACGCCGTCGAGGATGGTCGGCTCGAAGAAGTACGGGCCGATGTCGGGGCGGGCGGTGCCGCCGGCGACGAGCTTCGCGCCCTTGGCGACGGCCTCCTCCACGTGCCGGGTGACCGTCTCCAGCTGGCGTTCGCCGACCAGGGAGCCCATGTCGGCGCCGTACGCGAGGGACTTGCCGAGCCGCATCGCCTTGGTGCGCGCGGCGAAGCGCTCCACGAAGGCGTCGGCAACGGACTCGTGGACGTACAGGCGCTCGATGGAGATGCACAGTTGGCCGGCGGAGGAGAAGCAGGCGCGGACGGCGCCGGCGGCGGCCTTCTCCACGTCGGCGTCCTCAAGGACCAGCATCGCGTTCTTGCCCCCGAGTTCGAGCGAGACGCCGACCAGGCGGGCGGCGGCGCCCTGGGCGACCTCGCGGCCGGTGCGGGTGGAGCCGGTGAACGAGACGTAGTCGGCGTGCTTGACGACCTCGGGGCCGATGACCGGGCCCTCGCCGAGGACGACCTGGAAGACGTCGGCGGGCAGTCCCGCCTCGATGAGCAGGTCACGGGCCCACAGGGCGGTCAGGCAGGTCTCGGTGTCGGGCTTCATCACGACCGCGTTGCCCGCGACGAACCCCGGGAGCGCGTCGCCGACCGACAGCTCCAGCGGGTAGTTCCAGGGCGCGATCTGGCCGACGACACCGCGCGGGTGGCGTAGTTCGGTGACCTTGGTCAGCGTGGGCATGGCCCCCGCGTGCCGCTTCGGCTTCAGATAGGCGGGTGCCTTACGGCCGTAATGGCGGGCCGCGACGGCTACGGCCTGCACCTCTTCGTGGGCGTGCAGGCGAGCCTTGCCGGTCTCAAGCTGGATGAGGTCGAGGACCTCGGCCTGGCGTTCGAGCACCAGGTCGTGGAAGCGGAGCAGGACGGCGGCCCGCTGCCGTACCGGGACCTGTGCCCAGACCGCCTGGGCCTTCCGGGCCGCCTCGAACGCCTTCTGCACGTCCTCGGGCGTGGATTCGGGCAGGTCGGCCAGCTTCTCGCCGGTGAACGGCGTGTGGTTCGCGGTACGGCCGGAGCCGGCCACGCCCTTGGTGAGCTGGGCGACCAGCTCGGGGGTGACCACGTCGGCGGCGGTACGGGCGCCCTCCGGGGCGGGGGCGAGGGGGTTCGTGCCGGTCTTGGCCGGGGCCTGCGCGTCCGTCATGAGCCGCAGAGTATGCCGCGACGGAGGCTTTGTGTACCCGTCGGTAACGGGGATTCACCGAGTGCTCACATGCTGCCAGTGTCCACTGGCAGTAAACGCGCTGATCAGGGCGTTGCGCGAGGACGAGGAGGTGGCGCTCGGTCCGGTCCGATCTCAAGTCGGTCACGGGCACCCTTGAAGACCGCGGTGCCCTTCTTCTCCGTGGGTGTGCCCTTGGGCATGTCGACGCGCAGCTCGTACATGCGGTCGTCACCGGTGACCACGAACAGCTGCATGACGCGGGTCGGCGATTCTTCCTTGTTGTAGGTGATGTCGGACTGGACGGCGTCGAAGCCCTTGAAGGTGGTGCGGGTGGACTGGCCACTGGCGTCGTGGTCGTAGCTGTCCCAGGTGTCGAGCGCGTTCTGCGCCTGGTCCAGCAACGGGCGGGGCGACCTGTCCCACAGGGTGAGGCGGACCTGGACGAGGCCGATGTCGTAGACGACGAGGCGGGGCTGGTCGGTGGTGCTGCCTTCCCGCGCCATCTCCTTGTACTCGGCCGGGAGGGACAGCACGGCGTCCATCTCCTTCTCCCGGTGCGCGATCCAGGCACCGGCGGCGGGGCTGGAGGTGGAGCTGGCGCTGGGGGTGGAGCTGGGGGTGGTCTCGCCCGGCACCAGGGGGGCCGAGGTGTGGACGGGGTCCATCTCCTTGGGGCCTTCGTCGGTGTCGACGAGGAAGGAGGAGGTGGTGAACCAGGTGCCGGCCACGAGGAGGACGCCCAGAACGGCGACGGGAAGGGGGCGCAGCCAGGATCGGCCCTTGGGGCCGGAGGGGGCCGGGTTCGGGGTCATGGCTGCGGTCGCCGGTTCGGGCAGCGCTTCCGGAGGCGCGTCCGGGGTTGCTCCGGGCGCCGCTTCAGGGCCTGGCGCCCCCTGGTCACCGGCCGTTTCGGAGGCCGCCGTTTCGGGCGCTGCCCGTTCAAAAGCTGCTCTTTCGGAGGTCGCCCTTTCGGCAGCCGTCGCCCTTTCGGGGGCTGCCCTTTCAGCAGCCGTCGCGCCCGAAAGCCGTATCGTCCCCGCGTCCTCCGTGAACTCCCGCAGCGCCGAGGCGTCCTGAGGCCCCGCCCCCGCCGAGCCCACGGCGGGCTCCGGCACCGGCCACCCCTGTGCGACCGCCTCCAGCACTGCCCCGACATCCTCCGCGTCGGGGCGCAGCTCGGGATCCTTCACCAGCAGCCGCACGATCAGCGACCCCAGCGGCCCCGCCTGTTTCGGCTCGGGCGGATCGGCGGCGAGGATCGCGGCGAGCGTGGACTCCAGGGTCGTACGGCGGAAGGGCGACCAGCCCTCCACGGCGGCGTACAGGAGCACGCCCAGCGACCACAGGTCGGAGGCCGGGCCGGCGCCGCGGCCGGACATCCGCTCGGGCGCGATGAACTCCAGGGAGCCGACGAACTCGCCGCTGACGGTGAGGGATTCCTCGCCCTGGATGTGGGCGATGCCGAAGTCGGTGAGGACCACACGGCGGTGGGCGCCGAGCAGCACGTTGGCCGGCTTGACGTCGCGGTGGACGATGCCGACGGCGTGCGCGGCGCGCAGGGCGCCGAGGACGGCGACGCCGATGCGGGCCGCCTCCGGCGCCTCAACCGGCCCCCGCTTGAGGGCCTCGTGCAGGGACTCGCCGTGGACCAGCTCCATGACGATCCACGGCAGTCCGTCCTCCTCCACGACGACGTCATGGATGGAGACGGCGGCCGGATGGTCGACCCGGGCGGCGGCGCGGGCCTCGCGGTAGAGGCGGTGGGCGGCCCGCTGATGAGCCGCGTCCTCCTGGTCGCCGGGCAACCTCGGCTGCTTGACGGCGACTTCGCGGTCCACGAGCTCGTCCAGCGCCCGCCAGACGGTGCCCATCCCGCCGGAGCCGATGCGCTCGACGAGGCGGTAACGCCCGCCGATCACACGCCCCTTGGGGCCGGTGCCGCCCCCGTCGCTACTCATGCACAATGCCTACCCTGCGGGGCGGGCCGTTGGCCAGTTCAGAGCTTGCCGATGTCCAGGTTCGCGATGGTCGCCTGCGCCACCTCGCGTCCACGGTCCGTGAAGTCGCCCTTGCCCGGATAGCTGATCGTCACCTTGTACATGTCGCCCGCCGTGGTCTTGTAGTAGAAGATCTTCAGTTCGCGGGGGCGGGGGTTCTGGGTGTCGTCAGTCGTGTACTTGACCGTGTTCTCGGCGGACTGTTTGCCCTGGTACGTGGTCTGCCTCGTGTCGGTCTGAGGACCGTCGGGCATGGAGAGTTCGTAGTTGCCCTGCTCCTTGTACTGCTCGTTGTCGGCGTACATCTCGGCCGCCGCGGAGTTCTTGATCTGGTTCGAGGTGTCCTCGGACTTCCGGGCCAGCCTCACGCCGACCCAGATGCTGCCGCTCCAGTCGGAGTAGGTGATCCAGTTCTTGTCCGTGTCGTCGGCGTCCGGCTTGGTGAGCTGGTAGGCCGCGGGCACCTTCAGGGTCACACCCAGCTTCGGGTGCGCCCGCTGCGTCCAGCCGTCCGGCGTGGACCCCGCGAACGGATCCGCGATCACCAGATACGCCGCCAGCGCACCGGCGACGGCCGCCGCCCCGATTCCGAGCAGCGCCTTGCGCCCGAGCAGGATGCCTCCCTTGGCGCCCTCCGCGACCCGAACGATCTGCGTCGTCGGGGCCGGCGCCGGCGGGTTCGCCGTCTGCTCCAGCAGCGCACGCGTCTGCGCCGCGTTCGGGCGGCGGGCCGGGTCCTTCTGGAGGAGGCCGTTGATGGCCTCGGCGAGGGGGCCCTGCGCGGAGGCGGGCGGCGCGGGCGTGGCGTTGAGGACCGACTGGAGGGTCGCCGGGGTGTTGCTGCGGCGGAACGGCGAGACGCCCTCCGTCGCCGCGTACAGGACGACACCCAGGGACCACAGGTCGCTCGCGGGTCCCGGCCGCTGGCCCAGCACCCGCTCCGGCGCGATGTACTCGGGCGAGCCGACGAAGCCGCCGGTGTCGGTCAGGTTGGTCTCGCCCTCGATCTGGGCGATTCCGAAGTCGGTGAGGACGACGCGGTCATGGCGGCCGAGGAGGACGTTGTCCGGCTTCACGTCGCGGTGCAGGATGCCCGCCGCGTGCGCGGCCTCCAGCGCGCCGAGCACTTCGAGGCCGATTCTCGCCGCGTCCCGGGCACCGAGCGTGCCTTCCTGCAGCGCGTCGCCCAGCGTACGGCCCTGCACCAGCTCCATCACGATCCAAGGCTGGCCGTCCACGACCGCGACGTCATGCACGTTCACGACCGCCGGATGATCGAGCCGGGCTGCGGCGCGGGCCTCGCGCCGCATCCGCTCGAAGGCGTTGGCACGTTCGCGATCGGGAAGGTGATCCGGTACGCGGGGTTCCTTGACGGCGACTTCGCGGTCCACCGTCTCGTCCTTGGCCCGCCAGACGGTACCCATCCCGCCGTGCCCGAGCTTGGCGAGCAGCCGGTAGCGGCCGGCTATCAGACGTCCGGTGCCAGGGTCCGGGGCGGGCCCTGCGGGCGCGGGCTGGTGGGGCCCTGGCTGGTGGGGCGCAGCCTGCGGCGGTACGGCCGACTGCGGTACGGCCGACTGCGGTACGGCCGACTGCGGTACGGCCTGAGTGGGCGACGCATACGGGTTGTCCGGGTGCGGAACGGGGCCCGGCGGGTTCGGCTGCGGCGGTTGCAGTTCAAAACTCGTCGGCTCGTCGGACCGGTAAGGGGCTCCCCCGTTGCTGCTCATGCTTCCATCCATATCGCGGTAAGCGCCCACGTATCCAGCGGGAATGCTTTCCGGTCACAGAGCCGTGACTCAGCTCGCAACTTATCTCCGCTTTATCCGAGGTTGGTCGGCGCGAGGGGTCACGGGGTGGAGGTGGAGGTGGCGCTGGGCGAGAGGGGGGCAGTGGGGGTGCTGGAGGGGGTGACCGTGCCGGGCCTGGTGGCGGGGCTTGCCGTACTGGGCCTGCCGGACGGGCTCGCCGTGCCGGGTCTGCCGGAGGCACTCGGCGTACCGGGGCGGCTGGAGGCGCTCGCGGTACCGGTCGGCCCGGCCGACGTCCCCGGCGTCGAGCTGGGCGGCACCACACCCCCGTCCCCGCCGCGACTCACCAGCAGGGCCGCCGCCGACACCCCTGCGACCGCCATGGCGGCGACCAACACGACGGTGGCCAGTTTGCTGCGCGTCGAGTACGGGCCTTCCCCACCGCCGACCGTGCGCACGGCGGACCTGCCGAACCGTTTCTCCGCAGGCACGCGCCCCGTGTCCAGGAACTCCCTCAGCATCCGCTCGGCAGCCTCCGCGTCCAGCCGCAGGGCCGGGTCCCGCTCCAACAGCCCCTGAACGACCGGCAGGATCGGTGCCGCCTGCGCGGGCGGGCAGATCTCGTCGGACACGACGGCGAGCACGATGCCGCTCAACGAGTCGCGCCGGAAGGGCGATTCACCGCTCAGGGCCGCGCACAGCAGCGCGCCCACCGACCACAGGTCGGATGCGGGGCCGGTCCTGGAGTCGGACATCCGCTCCGGTGCGGTGTACTCCGGCGAGCCGACGAAGGACCCGGACTCGGTGAGCGTGGTCGCGCCGGCCACCTGAGCGATGCCGAAGTCGGTGAGAACGACGCGGTCGGTGCCGTTCTCGATGAGCACGTTGGCCGGGGTGATGTCGCGATGCAGGACGCCGGCCGCGTGGGCCGTCTGCAAGGCGCTCAGCAGATCGGCGCCGATCCGGGCGGCCTCCGGCGCGTCCACGGGGCCGTGCGCCGCCATTCGGTCGGCGAGGGAGTCGCCGTCCACCAACTCCATCACGATGTACGGGCGTTCGTCGTCCTCCAGGATGTCGTGGACGACGATGACGTGCGGGTGGCTCAGCTGCGCCACCGCCTGAGCCTCGCGCAATGTGCGCTCACGCGCTCGCCGGGCCTCGGCCGCGGAGAGCGTCTCGTCGAGGGGGAGCTCTTTCACGGCCACCCTTCGTCCGAGCAACTGATCGGTCGCCTGCCATACGACACCCATGCCGCCGCGACCGAGCCTGTCCTCGAGACGGTAACGCCCCGCGATCACACGGAAGTTGGCTCCCTCGGTCCCCATGCGCCCCATCATGCAGCACCGGACGGATCGACTCCGGGGCGGCGATCGGCCAACTATGCAAAGCAGCAAAGGGTTTCAAAAGCCGCGGGACGCTCGCCGCCGGACGCTCGCCGCGAGGCACTGGGAGGCTTGGCTGCCGGGCCGTGGGGGGCGCCGCGGGGCGCGGGGAGGCTTGGCTGCCGGGCCGTGGGGCGGGTGCACCGCAGCGCACCGGGAAGCCTGGCCGCCCGGCCATGGAGGCGGGTGCACCCCAGCGCACCGGGAGGCCTGGCCGCCCGGCCATGGAGGCGGGTGCACCCCAGCGCACCGGGAGGCCTGGCCGCCCGGCCATGGAGGCGGGTGCACCCCAGCGCACCGGGAGGCCTGGCCGCCCGGCCATGGAGGCGGGTGCACCCCAGCGCACCGGGAG
>NZ_JBVKAV010000015.1:0-65242 GCF_055639295.1 Streptomyces sp. NPDC107528 | reverse complement strand
GGCCTGGCCGCCCGGCCATGGAGGCGGGTGCACCGCGGGGCGCCGGAGGGCTTCGGGAGCCGGGGCCGGGGAGGGCTTCGGGATATGTGCCGGGAGGGCTTCGGGGACGGGTGCCGGGTGGGCCTCGGGACCTGGTGCCGCCAAGCCCTCAGGGCCGGTTGCCGTGTCGGGCCGCGGGAGCCGCGGCGACGGCGCTTCGGGAGCCACACGTTGCGAGGAACCTCAGGAGCGGGGCGCCGCGAGGACCTCGGGGCCCCGCGCACCGACCTCGGGCCCCCGCACGCCAAGCCGCCAGCCCCGTCAACGCTGTGGCGCACCAAGCCATCGCGGCCTCGGTAGCCGGCTTGGTCAGCCCTCTGAGGCCCGCACACCGCAGGGAGCCCTCTGCCGCTTACGGCCTCGGCAGCCGTCCGCCGTCATGGCCTCGGCGGCTCAGGAGCCTCCGGCACCGCTCGCCTGCCAGCCCTGCAGCACCGCCGTGAACTGCTTGCGTGCGGTTGCCCAGTCCGGCTCGGGCGAGGACATGTAGATCGCGTACTCCGTGCCGTCCCGGTCGATGTACGCCTGGTCGATGGCGCGGCGCGGGCCGGGGAAGGGCGTGTCCTTGGCCTGCGCTTCCCACGTGTACTCCCAGAGGGATCCGTCACGGTCGCGGTAGAGGTTCCTCTTCAGGAACTCCTTCTCGTACGCCACCAACCGCTGCGACACCTGCTGATCCAGGTCGACCATGTGGTCGTAGGCGTTCGCGAAGTCGGGCGAGGTGTCGACGGCGATGCGGACGAAGTGCTCGCCGCCGTCGGGCGTGTAGTCGACCTGCTGGAGGCCGTCGACCTCCTTGCCGACCACCTCCCGCTCCCAACCGGCGGGCAGATAGAGGCTGAAGCCGAGGGGATCCTCGTAGCGCTTCCAGGACGACGGAACGCCGGCCTCCGGGCGCTGGGACTCGCTCGACGTGGAGCCGGGCGAGGTAGCAGCGGGCGTGCCACCGCTCCCCGGGCCCCACTTGTGCAGCACCACAGCGGTGCCCCCGCCGATGATCGCGGCGATCGCGATGACGAGGGCGAGCGTGCGCAACCGACGGCGTCTGCGCGGCGGCCGGGCGGGGCCGGCCCCCGTGCCGGGGCCTGAGATGTCGTACAGCGGGCCGCTCGTCGTGGGCCCGGTCATCGGCGGGTACGGCGTACCGGTCGCCGCCGTCTGTGCCCCGGTGGGCACGGGCGCCCCGGCGTGTCCGGACCCCGTGCGCGCCTCCGGCTCGTACCGCGTGTGCTGCGTGGGGACGTACACCTGCGCCGCGCTCGGCCGTCGTCCCTCCGCCGCCTCGGCCAGCATCTGCTCCGCCTCGGCGGCGCCGGGCCGGGTGGCCGGATCCTTGCGCAGCAGGGCGCTGATCACGGGTGCGAGCGCGCCTGCGTGCTGCGGATCGGCGGCTTCCTCCTCGACCACCGCCTGCATGGTGCCCAGCGGCGAGGTACGGCGGAAGGGCGAGCGGCCCTCCACGGCCGTGTAGAGCGTCGCGGCGAGCGCCCACAGGTCGGAGGAGGGGCCCGGGTCGTGGCCGCGGACCCGCTCGGGGGCGAGGTAGTCGACGGAGCCGACGACCTCTCCGGTGCGCGTGATGGTGGAGTCGCCCTCGATCTGGGCGATGCCGAAGTCGGTCAGCAGGACTCGGCCGTCCTCGGAGAGCAGGACATTGCCGGGCTTGACGTCGCGGTGCAGGACACCGGCGGAGTGCGCGGCGCGCAGCGCCCGCAGCACCCACAGGCCGATGCGGGCGGCCTCGGCCGGCTCGACGCGTCCGTTCTCCTTGACCGCGTCGGCCAGGGAGTGCCCCTCGACCAGTTCCATCACGATCCACGGACGGCCGTCGTGCTCCAGCACGTCGTGCACGGTGACGACGGCGGAGTGGTTGATGCGCGCGGCGGCGCGCGCCTCGGCGCGCGTGCGGGCGAGCAGCCGCTCCTGGTCGCTCTCGGAGACGTAGAGCGCGGCGGTCAGCTCCTTGATCGCGACAGCCCGATGCAGCACCTCGTCATGCGCACGCCACACCCGGCCCATACCGCCGCTGCCGATCGCGTCGGCGAGCCGGTAGCGGCCCGAAATGAGCTGGCCCTGCATCTGATTCACGTTGCCCCGCAATGCTCTTGACAGGGTCAGGTTAAGGACAGGTCGACTCGACCGGAACCACGGGGGTGCCAAGGAGACCCCACTGTGATGGTTGTCGCTTTCGCCGCGGCGAAGCAACCATCAAGCCTTTGTCACACAGGGTTTGCGCGAGAAATCAGCCGGTGACCTGATAGGTCTCCGACGCCTGCTCGAACAACCGCGTCACCTCGTCCCGCTCGGCCTCCGGCCCGCGGACCTGCACGACGTGGTACTTCCCGTCGATCAGGATCGCGACATTGCGCACGAAAATCTCGCGCCCCTGGTCGTTGGTCCAGGTGAACTGCCCCTCGGCCATGGTCCGTTCCCCGACCTGAATGGTCTTCAGGCCACTGGAGGAAGCCCAGCTGGAGTCGCGGTACGGCTGCAACTCCCGCTCGTGCTCCCGCTGGTAAACCATGGGGTCGCTGCCGTACTGCGCCGTGGTGTCCCGCCCCGGTACGACGATGAGGTCGAAGTCACCGTGCGCGTACACCACCTGCCCACGTCCGTTCTCCGGCGTGCGGTCCCAGCCGTTGGCCACGGCGATCTGGAACCCGGCCGTGTCCTTGCGCAGGGTGAAGCCGTCAGGGACCTCGGGCCCGTTGGTCTGCGTCTCGGTCGAACCGGCCGACTCCGAAGGGCTGTTGTCGGTCGCCGGGGAGGTCTGGTCGGGCCGCGGCTCGCTGCTCGCGTCGGCGGACTGGTCGGGTGCCTCGCTCGCCTGCCCCGCCGCGCGGGTGCGATCGGCGTCCGCCGTGGCGCCGTCGCCCTGGTCGGCCTTCGGCATGAACAGCATGGCGTACGCGATCGCCGCGGCCATGCCGAGCAGGACGAGCACCAGCAACGTACGTCCGAGCTTGCGCGGCGAGGACGCCGGCTCCTGCTTGGCCCGCTTGTGCCGCCCGTGATGCGCGGGCAGCCCGGCCCGCCGCCTGCGCACGAGCTCGCCCCGGCGCCGCACGATCGGCAGCCGGTTCGGGTCGGCCGGCGGGGCGGCGACGACATGCGCGCCGGCCTCCGGCTCGGGCGCGGACCGCACGAGCGAGCGCAGCCAGCCGCGCACCTCCTCGAAGTCGAGGCGCTCGGTGGGGTCCTGACGCAGCAACGACTCCACGACCGGCCTGAGCGGCCCGCACTCCTCGGCAAAGGCGGGCGGCTCCGCGCACACCATCTGCACCAACTCGGCCGTCGACTCCTCCGGATACGGCGCGTGCCCCTGTACGGCCCGGAAGAGCAGCGCCCCCAGCGCCCACAGGTCGGTCGCGGGCCCGATCGGCGCCGCCAGCTGCCAGTTCTCGTGCACGGGCCCGGCCTGCTCCGGCGCCCAGCGCTCGGTCACGGGCCCGACCACAGCCATCCGCGCCTGCCGTGCCCGCTCGGCAGCGAGCGCAGTGGTGGGTCCTCGGTGGGCGGGAGTACCGGCCACGAGGTCGCCCCAGCGGGTCGCGGGGTGGGCGGAGTCGCCGCCGGGGGGCGCGGTGGAGGCGCCGGGGGTGACGGGCACGCCGCGCGCAGCCGAGGCCGGGGTGCCGGGAGCAGGAGCGCCCTGTGCGGGAAACCCGCCGACGCCGGGCGTGGGCACGCCCCGCGCGGGATGGCCGTTGCCGCCGAGAGCCGGAGCGGTGGCACCCGCGGCAGGGGGCGCCTCACGCCCCGGAGCCGGCCCGCCACCCGTGGCGTACCCTCCGACGCCCGGCGCGGGCACGCCCGTGCCGTACGGGGCGTCAGGGGCCCCGGGCTGCGCGCCCGGCCCGGCCGGCGGAAGTGCCGTACGGCCCCGGCCCTCGTCCGGCGCGGCTGCACCGGCCCCGGTCCGTGGTGCGGCCCCGTGCCAGGGCGTGGCCTGCGTGCCGTACGGGTCGGCGATCTGGCCCGGAGGCGTGGTGATGCCGTTGCCGGAGTGGTACGGCTGCTGCGCCGAGCCGTTGGCCTGGGCGACGCGGTCGTCTTCGGACGCCGGGCGCCCCGCGGGCAACGCCGCCCGTCCGTTCTGCGCCTCCTGCACCCGGGCCGCCGCACGGGCGCCCGCCCGATACGCGGCGATGGCTCCGGCTCGCGCAGCCCTGATGTCCCCACCGGCTTCGAGAGCGCCACCTGGCGCCGCGCCCGAGGCTCCCGTCCCGGGGCCCGTCTCGGCCGCCGGCAGCGGCAGCCCTTCGGTGGCACGCGCCTCTATGGCGGCACGCCGGGCCGCCTCGGGGTCCACGCCGGCAGCGCCGGCCCCGGTCCCGGTCCCGGTCCCGCCGGCGTGTCGGCCGGGTGCCCCGAGATCACCCGGGCCGCCGAACTCTCCGCCCGAAGCCGCCCCGCCGCCGAATGTCCCGCCCCCGCCGTCCCCGGCACCGTCCTCGACCGGCACCGGGTCATAGCCGCACAGCGCCTCCTCCGCGGCCCCGACCGCGAGCCCGGTCAGCATCACCCGGCCGTCGTCGCAGACGAGCACCGTGCGGGCGGTGATGTTCCGGTGGACCCAGCCGTGCGCGTGCAGTACCCGCAGCGCCATGAGCACGTCGGAGGCGACCTCGGCCGCCCGGTACGGCGTCAGCGGCTTCTCGGCGAGCAGCGCGGCCAGCGGGCGCGCGCCCACCAACTCACTCACTATCCACAGCGAGCCGCCCTCGGCGAACACGTCGAAGACCTGGTCCAGCCGCGGATGGTCGGGGATCCGGGCCGCGGCCTGCGCCGCCTCGACGGCCCGCCGCACGGCGGGATCGCTGGGCCGCCGCGTACTCGAACGCGCCGAGGGCCGTCGCCCCGAGCCGCGCTCGCGCGCGTCACGAGCCGTGAAACCGTCGGGCAACCCCTCGGCGTCGAGCACCTCCGCCTCGACGACCTCCGGCAACGGCACCTGCCGGACCAGGACCTCCTGACCGCTGTAGGTGTCGAAGGCGCGCGACTCGGTGAGTTCGTACTCGTCGGACGGCGGCAGCGGCAGGCGGTAGCGGTCGGCCAGTACCCGACCCGCATAGTCGTCCACGTTGCCTCCCCCGGCCGCCCGGTTGGTCAATTCCGCTCGACTTGCGTCCCGTTCCGGACGCACGACTGGATGCGTACGGTTCGCAAGCACTCACGATACGTGCCGGAGGCAACTCGCAAAGAGCGGTTGCCGGATCTCACGGCCCAATCGCGCCCTTGGCGAGCCCAAACCGAATTTCGCTCACTTCACGACTTCGGCTTGAACGAGTCCGTCAGCGTTTGCCACGTGTCCTTACGCAGCTCGCTGTCCCAGTTGGCGGCTTTCGCGGTGTACATCAGCGCATATCCGAGTTGCTCGTTCACCACGAACCCTCGGTCGATCGTCCGGTACTTCGTCCCGCCCTCGGAATAGGTGAACTCCCAGTCGGCCGTGTTCCAACCGCGGTAGTCCACCTCCTCTATCCGGATCTTCTTGTACTCGGAGCGCTGCATGTACTGCTCCTGGTCCTTCCAGTCCGCCACCGGGTCACCCTTCGGTGTGGACGTCCAGGCGACCAGCAGCTTCTGCCCGTCGGGCCCGGTGAACCGGTCGCCCGCCGACCCCGTGGACTGGAACTTCCATCCGTCGGGCAGCCCGAGCGAGTACCCCTGGTTCCCCTTGTGCGTCGACGCGGCCCCGCTCTCGCTGCCGGACCCCGCCTCGGCACCGCTCCCGCCGGTCGCACCCGTCCCGGCACTCGGCGTAGTCCCGCTCTCCGACCCGGAACCCGACCCCGACCCGGCCGACGCGGACTTCTCCCCGTCCGTACGGGTCTTGTCCTTGTCGTCCTTCTTGGTGTCGCCGCTCGTGCTCGCCTTGGCGGAGGCCTTGGCACCGCCGCCACTCGCCGCCCCGGTCGAGTCGTCGTCGCCGAGCGTGAGGGCGAGCACCACGCCGATCACGGCAACCACCACGGCCACCGCGATGATCGCCAACGTCCGCTTCGGCACCACATCGGTGAGCGGCGCCCTCGGCACGGGACGCGACGGCAGATCCGGCGGCGTCATCTTGGGCCACCCCGAACTGCTCCCCGCACCCTGCCCGTTCGCCGCCTGCCCGTCCCGCTCACCGGCACCGGCCCGGTCACCGGCGTCAGCACCGGCCCGGTCACCGGCATCCGGACCGGCACCCACACTGGCGGCCCCGGCAGCGGAAGCCCCGGCACCGGAGGTCCGGCCGGAACTCCCGGCCTTCGACGACGCCCTCGACGATGCCCCGGCCCCGCCCACTCCCGTGGACGACCCACCGGCCGCTGCCCCGTCGGCCCCCGCCGTCTCGCTCCCGGACTTGGTACGAGCGGCAGCCGCCCCGGCCGCTCCCGCACCCACCGCGGCCTTGCGCACGGAACGCAGCGCCCCGCGCAACCGCTCCCCGGCCTCCTCGCCCCGCTTACCGGCACCCGAACGGCCCTTGCTCTCCGGCGCGCCGGGCTGCGGCGGCAGCGGCACGACCTTCGTCGCGTCCGCCGGCTCCGGCTCGGACTTGGCCGCCGGCGCATGGATGACGGCGTTGAGCATGGCCCGCGCACCGGCGTCGTCGAGCCGCTTGGCGGGGTCCTTGGTGAGCAGGCCGTAGATGACGTCCTTCAGCGGTCCCGCGTTCTTCGGCTCCTCCAGCGGCTCCGTCATCACCGCCGTGAGCGTCGCGATCGCAGAGCCCTTGTCGTACGGCGGCGCTCCCTCGACCGACGCGTACAGCAGCCCGCCGAGCGACCACAGGTCGGCCGCGGGGCCGGGCTTGTGGCCGCGGGCCCGCTCCGGGGAGATGTAGGACGGCGCGCCGACGAGCATGCCGGTCGAGGTGATGGAGGGGTCGCCCTCGACCTGGGCGATACCGAAGTCGGTGAGCACGACCCGCTCGGTGTCGCTCTCCAGCAGGACGTTCGACGGCTTCACGTCGCGGTGCAGGATGCCCTCGCGGTGCGCGGAGCGCAGCACGTCGAGGACGGCCAGGCCGACCTCGGCCGCCCGCTTGGGCTCCAGGAGTCCGTCCTCGCGGATGACCTCGGCGAGCGACTTGCCCTCGACGAGTTCCATCACGATCCAGGGCCGGTCGTCCTCGTCGACCACGTCGAACACCGTGACCGCGCTGTTGTTGCGGATCCGGGCGATCGCCTTGGCCTCACGCAGGGTGCGCGTGATCAGCCGCCGCTTCTCCTCCTCGTCGATGCTCGACGGGAACCGCAACTCCTTGACGGCGACTGTCCGCCCCAGAGTCTCGTCCACGGCACGCCACACCGTGCCCATGCCGCCCCGGCCGAGCACTCCTCCCAGCCGGTACCGCCCCGCGAGGAGACGCTCACGGTCGTCCTGACGAGTGTCCTGACGGGATGTCCCCGCCCGCTCCGCCTCCGACATGCGTCCCCTCATACAACCCGCCCTGACAGAGCCTCCATTGTCTCTCACCCGACAAGTGCCCGACGCCCAGGGTGCCTCACGCGTCGCCACCCGACCACACGGCACGAACCGCCCGTGCACGGCAGACCCGAAGCCCGGTGAATCACAGGTTCCGCTTGCCCGGCATGATGACCCGCGACAAGGGAAGGACCCCGCATGGCGCGAACGGCGATGCCACTGCTTCGGACACTACTGGCCATACCTGTGTGCCTGACCGTCCTCTGCCTCGTGTCCCCGGCCCTTCTCGGTCTGTCCTCGACCTCCCCGACCTCCTCGTCGGCACGCACCGCCTCGCCGACCTCCGCTGCACCGGCGACGAACGCCCTGCTGTCCCTGCTGGTCACCCGGGGCAAGGCACCCGCCGCGGCCCTGCTGGCACGCGATAGCGGCGCCCGCTTTGCCCGGGCCGGCCAGGACATCGCCCGCACCGACCACTTCCGCGCCGGCAGCATCACGAAGACCTTCATCGCAACGGTCGTCCTCCAACTGGCCGCCGAGCGACACCTGTCCCTCTCCGACACGGTCGAGCAGCATCTGCCGGGCCTGGTGCGCGGGGCGGGCAACGACGGGCGCGCGCTGACCCTTCGTGACCTGCTGACCCACACCAGCGGCCTGTACGACTTCGCCGCCGCCTCCGGGGGCACCGTCCCCCTCACCCCGCTTCAGGCCGTCCGCATCGCGCTCACCCGCCCCCCTGCCCACCCCGGCAGTTACGCCTACTCGAACACCAACTACGTCCTGCTCGGCCTGGTCATCAAGCAGGTCACCGGCCGCTCCTACGCCGCCGAGGCCGAACGCCGCATCATCGCTCCGCTGGGTCTGACCGGCACCTCCTTCCCGGGCTCCCGCACCTCGCTCCCCTCCCCGCACGGCCGCGCCTACGCCGCCGACGGGACCGATGTCACCGCACTCGACCCGCGGGTGGCCGGCGCGGCGGGCGAGCTGGTGACCACGCTCGCCGACCTCGACCGCTACTACTCCGCGCTGCTCGACGGCCGCCTGCTGCCCCCGCGCCAGTTGCGCGAGATGCTCGACACCCGTGCCGCACATGGCTCGTACGGCATGGGACTCTTCCCGGTGAAGCTGCCGTGCGGCACCGTCGTATGGGGGCACAACGGGCGCATCTCCGGCAGCTACGTGCGCTCCGCGGCCACCGTCGGCGGTCGTCGGGTCCTGACTTTCCGGGTGAACACGACGGCGATTGCAGATCCCGGCCTCGAACCCCGGCTGCTCGCCGCCGAATTCTGCCCTCGCACCTGATAGAACGGCCGAGGTTCGAGCAGAGATCCCGGCTTCCGTAGCCCGTTCGGGTGACGTACTGCCCTACCCCGCAGTGCTACAGCGGCACGATGTCCGGCGCCCCCAACCGCGCCGCGTCCGCCGTCAGGTCGTCCGGCTGCCGCTGCGATTCGCGCTCGGCCTCCACCCGCTTCTCGTAGTGCTGGACCTCGCGCTCGATGTGGTCCTTGTCCCAGCCCAGCACCGGCGCCATCAGCTCGGCCGCCTCGCGCGCGCACCGCGTCCCCCGGTCGAACGTCTCGATCGAGATGCGCGTCCGCCGCGTCAGCACGTCGTCCAGATGCCGTGCCCCCTCGTGCGAGGCGGCATACATGATCTCGGCGCGCAGATAGTCGTCGGCGGACTGCAGGGGCTCCCCCAGTGCGGGATCGGCAGCGATGAGTGCGAGTACCTCCTCGGCCAGCGACCCGTACCGGTTCAACAGGTGCTCCACCCGCACCACATGGATCCCCGTGCGTGCCGCGATCCGCGCACGCGCGTTCCACATCGCCCGGTATCCCTCCGCGCCCAGCAGCGGAATGTCTTCGGTGACGCACTCGGCGACCCGCATGTCGAGCCCGTGCACAGCCGCGTCCACTGCGTCCTTGGCCATCACCCGGTACGTCGTGTACTTGCCGCCGGCCACGACGACGAGTCCGGGCACGGGGTGGGCCACTGTGTGCTCGCGCGAGAGCTTGCTGGTGGCGTCCGACTCTCCGGCGAGCAGGGGCCGCAGTCCCGCGTACACGCCCTCCACGTCGTCCCGGGTCAGCGGCACCGCCAGCACCGAGTTCACGTGTTCCAGCAGGTAGTCGATGTCCGCGCTGGACGCGGCAGGATGGGCCTTGTCGAGGTCCCAGTCGGTGTCGGTGGTGCCGACGATCCAGTGCCGGCCCCAGGGGATGACGAACAGCACGGACTTCTCGGTGCGCAGGATCAGGCCCGTCGAGGAGTGGATGCGGTCCTTGGGCACGACCAGGTGGATGCCCTTGGAGGCGCGTACGTGGAACTGCCCCCGCTCACCCACCATCGACTGGGTGTCGTCGGTCCACACACCGGTCGCGTTGACGATCTGCTTGGCACGGATCTCGTACTCGCCGCCCCCTTCGACGTCCTGCACCCGGGCCCCGACGACGCGTTCCCCCTCGCGCAGAAACCCGGCCACGCGCGCGCGGTTGGCGACCTGCGCGCCGTAGGCCGCCGCCGTGCGCACCAGGGTGGCGACATAGCGGGCGTCGTCCATCTGCGCGTCGTAGTACTGCAGCGCGCCGACCAGCGCGTCCTTCTTCAGGGCGGGGGCGACGCGCAGAGCGTTGCCGCGGCTGAGGTGGCGGTGCATGGGCAGGCCCCGGCCATGGGTGCGGGCCATCGACATGACGTCGTAGAGCAGGACGCCGCAGCCTGCGTACAGGCGCTCCCAGCCCTTGTACTGCAGCGGGTACAGGAACGGCACCGGCTTGACCAGGTGCGGCGCCAACCGCTCCAGCAGCAGGCCGCGCTCCTTCAGTGCCTCGCGCACGAGCGCGAAGTCGAGCATCTCCAGATAGCGCAGGCCGCCGTGGATAAGTTTGCTGGACCTGCTGGAGGTGCCCGACGCCCAGTCACGTGCCTCGACCAGGCCGGTGGACAGTCCGCGGGTCGCCGCGTCGAGGGCAGTGCCGGCACCCACGACGCCGGCGCCCACGACCAGTAGGTCCAGCTCGTGCTCGGCCATTGATGCGAGTGACTCGGCGCGCTCCGCCGGCCCCAGTGTCGCTGTCCTCACCGCTGCCTCCCGCTCATCGGTCGCGTAGGCCGCACCCGTCGGGCGAAGCCCGCTTCGTACCCCCCATGCCCAAATTCTGACCGGGTTGCCCGGCTTCAGCCACCACGCACCCTCAGCCTGTGGACAACACTCACGGAAACGCGATCACTCAATGCCGCAAATCGGTCATATTTACTCCTAGTCTGACATTGCGCTCCCTCGATCTGTCCACAGGGCTTGCGCACCTGCCCCGCTTCGGTTACTGGGAAGGACGGCCCACGCCATGCCCTCAGATCTCGCCGTCATCGGACTCGGCCTGCACGGCCTGCCCCTGGCGAAGGCCGCCGTCGCGGCCGGCATCCCCACGCTCGGTTACCGGACCGGGCCCGAGGCCGGCTCCCTCAGCCCCGCCGAACTGCGCCGGATGCTCTCGGGGGGCTTCCGGCACGCCACCAGCGCCGCCGAGCTCGGCCGCGTGCGCACCGCCGTCATCTGCGCGCCGACTCCGCGCGGCGCGGACGGCGGGCTGGACCTGAGCCAGGTGGAGGGGGCCGCCCGCACCCTGGCCGCGCAGCTGCGCCCGCACACCACCGTCATCCTGGAGTCGCCCGTACCGCCGGGCACCACCGAGAGCGTCCTGCGTCCACTCCTGGAAGAGGTCTCCGGACTGCGCGCCGGCCGCGACTTCCACCTGGCCTACTCACCCAGCCGCGTCGATCCCGGCAACCGTGACTTCACGCCCGCCAACACCCCCAAGGTGATCGGCGGCCTCACGCCCGCGTGCACCGAGTCGGCCGCGGCCTTCTACGGCCGTCTCACCGACAAGGTGGTACGCGCGCGTGGACTGCGCGAGGCCGAGACCGTGCAGGTGCTGGAGACCAACTTCCGACATGTCAACATCGCCCTGGTCAACGAAATGGCCGTCCTCTGCCACGACTTGGGCGTCGACCTGTGGGACGTCATCCGCTGTGCGGAGACCAAACCGTTCGGCTTCCACGCCTTCCGCCCCGGCCCCGGCGTCGGCGGCCACGCCGTACCCCAGGACCTCACCGGCCCCGCCGGCCGCCCCCTGCGCATGGTCGAACTGGCCCAGCAGGTCAACAGCCAGATGCCCCGCTACGTCGTCCAGCGCGCCGCCACCCTCCTCAACGAACACGGCAAGTCCGCGCGCGGCGCCCGCGTCCTCCTGCTCGGCGTCACCTACAAGCCCGACCTGGCCGACCAGCAGTCCACGCCCGCCCAGGAGGTCGCCATCCGCCTGATGGAGCTGGGCGCCTGCGTCAGCTACCACGACCCGCACATCCCGTCCTGGAACGTCCTGGACCGCCCGGTCCCGCGCGCGGACGCCCTGTACGAGGCGGTCGCGGACGCCGACCTGACGATCTTGCTCCAGCAGCATCGGACGTACGACTTGCAGGGCCTGTCGGTGAAGGCACAGCTGCTGCTGGACACGCGGGGCGCGGCACCCACGGGGGCGGCACACCGACTGTAAGAAGGGCCGGTCACCCCACTCGGAGTGACCGGCCCTTCCCTGACCTGGGCGTAACCGCGCGGCGGCTAGCGCTGGTGCTGCGAGTCCGCGACCGTGACCTCGACCCGCTGGAACTCCTTCAGCTCGCTGTAACCGGTCGTGGCCATCGCCCGCCGCAGCGCACCGAAGAAGTTCATCGAACCGTCCGGAGTGTGGGACGGCCCGGTCAGGACCTCCTCGATCGTGCCGACCGTGCCGAGGTCCACCTTCTTGCCACGCGGCAGTTCCTCGTTCACCGCCTCCATGCCCCAGTGGTGGCCCCTGCCCGGCGCGTCGGTCGCGCGGGCGAGCGGGGAGCCCATCATCACGGCGTCCGCGCCGCAGGCGACTGCCTTGGGCAGGTCGCCTGACCAGCCGACGCCGCCGTCCGCGATCACGTGCACATACCGGCCTCCGGACTCGTCCATGTAGTCACGGCGGGCCGCCGCCACGTCCGCGACCGCCGTCGCCATCGGCACCCGGATGCCCAGGACACTGCGCGTGGTGTGCGCGGCACCGCCGCCGAAGCCGACCAGGACGCCCGCCGCGCCGGTGCGCATGAGGTGCAGGGCCGCGGTGTACGTGGCACAGCCGCCGACGATCACCGGGACGTCGAGCTCGTAGATGAACTGCTTCAGGTTGAGCGGCTCGTGCGAACCGGAGACGTGCTCCGCCGAGACCGTCGTGCCGCGGATGACGAAGATGTCCACGCCCGCGTCGACGACCGCCTTGGAGAACTGGGCGGTGCGCTGCGGGGAGAGCGCGGCGGCCGTGACCACGCCCGCGTCGCGCACCTCCTTGATGCGCTGCCCGATCAGCTCCTCCTTGATGGGAGCGGCGTAGATCTCCTGGAGGCGGCGCGTGGCGGCCTCGGTGGGCAGCCCGGCGATCTCGTCGAGCAGCGGCTGCGGGTCCTCGTACCGCGTCCACAGGCCTTCGAGGTTCAGTACGCCGAGGCCGCCGAGCTCACCGATGCGGATCGCGGTGGCCGGGGAGACGACCGAGTCCATCGGGGCGGCCAGGAAGGGCAGCTCGAAGCGGTAGGCGTCGATCTGCCAGGCGATCGAGACCTCCTTCGGGTCCCGCGTACGGCGGCTGGGGACGACGGCGATGTCGTCGAAGGCGTACGCCCTGCGCCCGCGCTTGCCGCGCCCGATCTCGATCTCAGTCACGTCTGTGGCCTTTCCCTGTTGCGTTCAGCGTCTTCCAGTATCGCCGACGGGTACGACAAGGGCGGCCCCGGTGCACCCGGGACCGCCCTCGAAGAAGTCTGCCGACTACTTGCTGCGGCTGTAGTTCGGCGCCTCGACCGTCATCTGGATGTCGTGCGGGTGGCTCTCCTTGAGGCCGGCGGAGGTGATCCGCACGAACCGGCCCTTGGACTCCATCTCCTCGATGGTGGCGGCGCCCACATAGCCCATGGTCTGGCGCAGACCGCCGACGAGCTGGTGCAGCACGTTGGCCAGTGGACCGCGGTAGGGCACCTGGCCCTCGATGCCCTCGGGCACGAGCTTGTCGTCGGAGGCCACCTCGGCCTGGAAGTAGCGGTCCTTGGAGTACGACCTGCCCTGGCCACGGGACTGCATGGCACCCAGGGAGCCCATGCCGCGGTACGACTTGAACTGCTTGCCGTTGATGAACAGCAGCTCGCCCGGGGACTCCTCGCAGCCCGCCAGCAGCGAGCCCAGCATCACGGTGTCGGCGCCGGCGGCGAGCGCCTTGCCGATGTCACCGGAGTACTGCAGGCCACCGTCGCCGATCAGCGGGATACCCGCGGCGCGCGCGGCCAGGGAGGCCTCGTAGATGGCGGTGACCTGCGGGACGCCGATGCCGGCGACCACGCGGGTGGTGCAGATGGAGCCCGGTCCGACGCCGACCTTGATGCCGTCGACACCGGCGTCGATCAGCGCCTGCGCGCCGTCGCGGGTGGCGACGTTGCCGCCGATCACGTCGATGTCCACGCTCGACTTGATCTTCGACATCCAGCTGAGGGCGTTGCTGCTGTGACCGTGCGAGGTGTCGACGACCAGGAAGTCCACACCGGCCCCGGCGAGTGCCTGGGCGCGCTCCAGTGCCTCGGGGCTGGCGCCGACGGCGGCACCGACGAGGAGTCGGCCCTCGGCGTCCTTGGCGGCGTTGGGGTACTTCTCGGCCTTGACGAAGTCCTTGACCGTGATGAGGCCCTTGAGAACGCCCGCCTCGTCGATCAGGGGAAGCTTCTCGATCTTGTGGCGGCGCAGCAGCTCCATCGCGTCGCTGCCGGAGATGCCGACATGGCCCGTGACCAGCGGCATCGGCGTCATGACCTCGCGCACCTGACGACCGCGCTCCGTCTCGAAGGCCATGTCGCGGTTGGTGACGATGCCGAGCAGCTTGCCGGCCGGGTCGGTGACCGGGACACCGCTGATGCGGAACTTGGCGCACAGGGCGTCGGCCTCGGCGAGGGTCGCCTCGGGGTGCACCGTGATGGGGTCGGTGACCATGCCGGACTCGGACCGCTTCACCAGGTCGACCTGGTTGACCTGGTCCTCGACGGACAGGTTGCGGTGCAGCACGCCGACCCCGCCCAGGCGGGCCATGGCGATCGCCATGCGGGACTCGGTCACCTTGTCCATGGCCGCCGAGAGCAGCGGGATGTTCACACGGACATTGCGGGAGATACGGGACGAGGTGTCGACCGCGTTGGGGAGCACCTCGGATGCACCCGGCAGCAGCAGCACGTCGTCGTAGGTCAGCCCGAGGGTTGCGAATTTACCGGGCACTCCGTCGACGTTGGCAGTCATGACACCTTCCCCAAATGGCCTTGATCGGTGCGGATGTCCATGCTAACGGGAAGCATGGGGCGCAAATTCCACGGTTGCGGCCGACCCCGGGCTTCGTATGTTCGTACGGAACCGGAGTGAGGCCTGTTCATTTGGGGGCGCACTCAAGGGAGCACTGACGGAGCACTACTGCTCGGCCAGCGCGCGCAACCTGCTCAGCGCCCTGTGCTGGGCCACCCGGACGGCGCCGGGTGACATTCCCAACATCTGACCCGTCTCTTCCGCGGTCAACCCCACCGCGATCCTCAGCAGCAACAGCTCCCGCTGGTTCTCGGGCAGGTTGGCCAGCAGTTTCTTGGCCCACTCGGCGTCGCTGCTGAGCAGCGCCCGCTCCTCCGGGCCGAGGGAGTCGTCCGGGCGTTCCGGCATCTCGTCGGACGGGACCGCCGTGGAACCCGGGTGCCGCATCGCCGCCCGCTGCAGGTCGGCGACCTTGTGCGCGGCGATGGCGAAGACGAACGCCTCGAAGGGGCGGCCGGTGTCCTTGTAGCGCGGCAGCGCCAGGAGGACGGCGACGCAGACCTCCTGGGCGAGGTCCTCGACAAAGTGACGGGCGTCGCCAGGGAGACGGGACAGCCTGGTGCGGCAGTAGCGCAGGGCCAGGGGGTGGACGTGCGCGAGCAGATCGTGCGTGGCCTGCTCGTCCCCGTCCACGGCGCGATGGACGAGTGCTCCGATCGCCCCGTGGGCATAAGCCGCCTCGTCCTCACGCATCGGTCCATGGTGCCTTGCGGCCGTTTGGTCCGTGGCATCGTGTCCGACGTTGTGCACCGAAGCGTTATGAGCAGGTGCGGCAGAACTCATCCCCTGCGCCCTCCCCTTCCGCTCGACCGACTCGTCCCCGAGAGACTCCACATTCTCAAGGATGCGGCATCCGCGGCGAAACGAGCACCGGGCGCCGACAGGACCCCTTGACCGGCCTCGCAACCGCGCCCCAAAAGGGGCGCGGGCCGCGACATCATGCGGCTCCGCCGCGTGGGCGCGGCCAGCCTCAAACGACCCGCACACAGCAACGGCCCGCAGGACCGAGTTCTCAGCGAACCAGACCCCACCGGAATCCGAGCGCCACGGCGTGCGCCCGGTCCGACGCACCGAGCTTCTTGAACAGCCGCCGGGCGTGCGTCTTCACGGTGTCCTCGGACAGGAACAGCTCCCGACCGATCTCCGCGTTGGAACGACCATGGCTCATACCCTCGAGCACCTGGATCTCACGCGCCGTGAGCGTCGGCGCCGCACCCATCTCGGCGGACCGCAGCCGCCGCGGGGCAAGCCGCCACGTGGGGTCGGCCAGCGCCTGCGTCACCGTGGCGCGCAACTCGGCGCGCGAGGCGTCCTTGTGCAGATAGCCGCGGGCACCGGCGGCGACGGCGAGCGCCACGCCGTCCAGGTCCTCGGCGACCGTGAGCATGATGATGCGCGCACCGGGGTCGGCGGACAGCAGCCGCCGCACGGTCTCGACGCCGCCCAGACCGGGCATGCGTACGTCCATCAGGATCAGGTCCGAGCGGTCGGCGCCCCAGCGGCGGAGGACTTCCTCGCCGTTGGCCGCCGTCGTCACGCGCTCGACGCCGGGCACGGTCGCGACCGCGCGGCGAAGCGCCTCTCGGGCAAGCGGGGAGTCGTCGCAGACGAGGACGGATGTCATGGCCGCCCTCCGCAGCTGATGCACGTCACCTTGAGCCTCCAGGCTGGTACGAAATCGTCACCTGTGCGGTCGACCGCCTCGGACGCGTGCCCGAGCGCTTGTTCCTTCAACCGCCTCCGCCCTCTCAACGACGGTCACTCGAAAGAGTTACGGGGGCATGTGCCGTCTTCGGCACTCTACGTGAGGGGGCGGACACGGGGCAGACATGCACGACGGACCCTCAATGATTCATCACAACCCATGCCCCATTCAGCCCTTTTTCTTCCCGTTTCACGGCGTTTGGGGCTAGATTCGCAATGAGTCATATTTTCATCTTCTTAGATCGTAGATGTACGGTCGTAGACACCGTATCCGCCCAGAACGGCTACAAGGGGTCACGCAATGGCAGATTTCTCCCGCCTTCCCGGACCGAACGCGGACCTGTGGGACTGGCAGCTGCTGGCTGCATGTCGCGGGGTGGACAGTTCGCTTTTCTTTCACCCGGAGGGCGAGCGCGGTGCGGCTCGGAGCGCTCGAGAGAACTCGGCCAAGGAGGTCTGCATGAGGTGCCCGGTGCGTGCGCAGTGCGCGGCACACGCGCTGGCGGTGCGGGAACCGTACGGCGTCTGGGGCGGCTTGACCGAGGACGAGCGCGAGGAGCTCATGGGGCGGGCGCGCAACCGGCTGGTGTCGGCCTCGACGACCGGCGGGGAGGCCGGCTCGCATCATTGAAGGAACGTTTCTCCACCTAAGGGCACGCGCATGCGTGCCCTTCTTCTCGTCGCTAGCGGGCGGCGGCCCGCGTCAGCTGTTCCAGCGTCGCCGCGACGGCCGGCACCTGCGCCAGGTCGGGCAGGGTGAGCGCGACGATCTCCCGCCGGACCGCCGGTTCCAGCGTCACCATGCGCGCCCCCCGCGGCCGTACGGACTCCACGGCGAGCTGGGGCAGGACGGCCACGCCCAGGCCGGCGCCGACCAGACCCACGACCGCGGGATAGTCGTCGGTGGCGAAGTCGATGCGGGGCGTGAAGCCGGCGCTCTCGCACACCTCGATCAACTGCCCCCGGCAGCGCGGGCATCCGGCGATCCAGGGCTCGGCCGCGAGCTCCCCGATGGCGACCGGTCCGGCGGACGCGGTGCGCGCGAGCCGGTGCCGTTCGGGTACGAGGCCTACGAGACGGTCCGTCAGCAGCGGGCGTACGACGAGGTCGTCCCACTCCCCTTCCTGGGCCGCGCCCTCGTAGCGGAAGGCGAGGGCCACGTCGCAGTCGCCCTCGCGCAACAGCTCGACGGACTTCGGCGGCTCGGCCTCCTCCAGGGAGACGCGGGTGCCGGGGTGCGCGGCGCGCAGGGCGGCGAGGGCGGTCGGGACGAGGGTGGAGCTGCCGCTGGGGAAGGAGACGAGCCGCACCCGGCCGGCCCGCAGCCCGGCGATGGCGGCGACCTCCTCCTCCGCGGCGGTGAGTCCCGCCAGGATCCCGGCGGCGTGCCGCACCAGTGCCTCGCCGGCCTGGGTCAGCCGCATCTCGCGTCCGGTGCGGATCAGCAGGGGCGTGCCGACGGAGGCCTCCAGGGCCTTCATCTGCTGGCTGACAGCGGGCTGGGTGCAGCCCAGTTCACGCCCGGCCGCGGAGAAGGAACCGGTGGTGGCGACGGCGCGCAGGACGCGGAGGTGACGGGCTTCGAGCACGATTCGAGCATAAGCGAACCTTGGAGTAGATGCCGAATAGTGCGTCGACACTTTGGGCCTACGTCGCCTACCGTGCCGTCATGAAGCTTCTGTCTGTGAATCTGGGCCGTGCGAAGGCGGTGCCGTACACGGATCACGCCGACGGTGTGACCGGCATCGACAAACAGCCGGCGGCGGGGCCGGTCCGGGTCGCGGCGCCCGGGCCGAAGGGCGTCGGGGGGAGCGGGCTGGCCGGGGACGCCGTGTGCGAGAAGCGGCACCACGGCGGCGACGACCAGGCCGTGTACGCGGTCGCGCGCGAGGACCTCGACGACTGGGAGCGCGAGCTGGGGCGGTCGCTGGCGAACGGCGTGTTCGGGGAGAACCTCACGACGTCCGGCCTGGACGTGTCCGGCGCGCTGATCGGCGAGCGCTGGCGGATCGGGCCCGAGGTGGTGCTGGAGGTGACGTGCGGCCGGATTCCCTGTCGTACCTTTCAGGGGCATCTGGGTGAGACGCAGTGGGTGAAGCGGTTCACGGCGAAGGCCGCGCCGGGCGCGTATCTGCGGGTGATCGAGCCGGGTGAGATAAGGGCGGGCGACGCGATGGAGATCATCCACCGCCCGGATCACGACGTGACGGTGGCACTGCAGTTCCGGGCGGTCACGACGGAGCGGAAGCTGCTGCCGCGGCTGCTGGCGGCCGGTGCGGCGCTGCATCCGGAGTCGTTGGCGACGGCCCGGAAGTACGTGTCCCAGCACGGGGTCTGACCGCGGCTCACCTGCCGGGTGTTCGCCGGGGCTTCACCGACAGGGAGGCCCTGTGCAGGGAGCGGACGCGCAGACTCCGGGTCATTAACCTTGCGCCATGACAACGGCTCTCATCACGGGATCGACCGCGGGCATCGGCGCGGCCTTCGCACGGCGGCTGGCCGCCGACGGACACAACCTGGTGCTCGTGGCCCGGGACACCAAGCGGCTGCGGGAGCAGGCGACCGAACTGCACGACCGGCACGGCATCGAGGCGGAGGTCCTGACGGCCGACCTGGCCGAGGACACCGGCATCGAGACGGTCGCCGCCCGCCTCGGCGACCGCAGGAACCCGGTCGACCTGCTGATCAACAACGCCGGCTTCGGCAACAAGGGCCGCTATCTCGACGTCTCCATGGCCGACGAGCTGAAGATGCTCAAGGTGCACTGCGAGGCCGTACTGCGCCTGACGTCGGCGGCGTCGGAGGCGATGCGTGAGCGGGGGCGGGGCGGTGTCGTGAACGTCGCCTCCGTGGCGGCCTTCGTACCGCGCGGCACATACGGCGCCTCCAAGGCGTGGGTCGTGCAGTTCACGCAGGGAGCGGCACGGGATCTGGCCGGGAGCGGCGTGCGGCTGATGGCGCTGTGCCCCGGGTTCGTGCGGACCGAGTTCCATGAGCGGGCCGGGATGGGGACGGACAACATCCCGGGCTGGATGTGGCTCGACGCGGACAAGCTGGTGGCGGCGGCACTCCACGATCTGGCGAAGGGCAAGGCGGTGTCGATTCCGGACCCTCGCTACAAGGTTCTGCTGGGCGCGGCGAAGCTGGTGCCGCGGGGGGTGCTCGGGGGGATCAGCTCGCGGACGGGGCGGAAGTACGGGCCGCAGTAGGCGCGTTGGAAGAGCTGGGCGCCTGGGCCGCCGCGGTGGGAAAATGGTGGTGTCCAGCCGTACCCAGCATGACCGGGAGGCCGACGCCATGACCTTCGTACAGCTCATCGACTGTAGGACCAGCCGTTTCGACGAGATGAACCGGCTGATGGACAGGTGGGTCGAGCAGACCAAGGGGAAGCGGACGGCGACGCACGACATCATCGGGAAGGACCGGTCCGACGCGTCGCACTTCATCGAGATTGTGGAGTTCCCGTCGTACGACGAGGCGATGCGGAACTCGAATCTGCCCGAGACCGACCGGATCTTCCAGGAGATGGTGGCGCTCTGTGACCAGGCGCCCACCTTCACCGATCTGGACGTGGTGCGCGACGAGCAGCTGAACGTCGTGGCCGCGCGGACCTTCTTCGAGGCCATGGGCAGGATGGCGCCGGAGCAGATCGGCGAGCACCTCACGGACGACTACGTGGATCACGATCCGTCGCATGCGCAGCCCGTGCAGGGCGTCGACGGCATGCGCGAGGTGTACGCGGGCTGGTACGCCGCCTTCGACTTCACCTTCCGGATCGACGACCAGCTGGCCCAGGACGACCAGGTGTGCACCCGGTGGACGTGGGCCGCGCGGCACAAGGGCGAGTTCCTGGGGATTCCGGCGACCGGCCAGGACGTGACGATGCAGGGCATGGCCTGGCAGCGGTTCCGGGGCGGCAGGATCTGCGAGACCCGCTGGCTCTACGACCGGGCGGGTCTGCTGGAGCAACTGGGGGTACTCGGCGAGTGAAGCCCGCGAAGGGGAAGGCCCCGGTCCCGCACGAGAGTGCGGGACCGGGGCCTTCTGCGTGCGCATGAGCCGCTGGGCTCAGCGCGCGTGAGCTGCTGGGCTCAGTGGGAGTGCCCGTGGCCGTGACCACCGGCCGCCGGCTCCTCCTCTTCCTTCTTCTCGACGACCAGGGTCTCGGTCGTGAGAAGCAGGGAGGCGATGGAGGCGGCGTTCTCCAGGGCGGAGCGGGTGACCTTGACCGGGTCGATGACGCCGGCCTTGACCAGGTCGCCGTACTCGCCGGTCGCGGCGTTGAAGCCCTGGCCCTTGTCGAGCTCGGCGACCTTGGAGGTGATGACGTAGCCCTCGAGGCCGGCGTTCTCGGCGATCCAGCGCAGCGGCTCGACGGCGGCCTTGCGGACGACCGCGACACCGGTGGCCTCGTCGCCGGTCTTGTCGAGGTTGCCGTCGAGGACCTTCACGGCGTGGACCAGAGCGGAGCCACCACCGGAGACGATGCCCTCCTCGACCGCGGCGCGGGTCGCGGAGATGGCGTCCTCCAGACGGTGCTTCTTCTCCTTCAGCTCCACCTCGGTGGCGGCGCCGACCTTGATCACGCACACGCCGCCGGCCAGCTTCGCGAGGCGCTCCTGGAGCTTCTCGCGGTCCCAGTCGGAGTCGGTGTTCTCGATCTCGGCCTTGATCTGGGCGACGCGGCCCGTGACGTCCTCGGACTTGCCGGCGCCGTCGACGACCGTGGTGTCGTCCTTCGTGACGGTGATCCGGCGAGCGGAACCGAGCACCTCCAGGCCGACCTGGTCGAGCTTGAGGCCGACCTCCTCGGAGATGACCGTGGCACCGGTGAGGACCGCCAGGTCCTGCAGCATCGCCTTGCGGCGGTCACCGAAGCCGGGGGCCTTGACCGCGACCGCGTTGAAGGTGCCGCGGATCTTGTTGACGACCAGGGTCGACAGGGCCTCGCCGTCGACGTCCTCGGCGATGATCAGCAGCGGCTTGGAGGCACCGGCCTGGATGACCTTCTCCAGCAGCGGCAGCAGGTCCGCGATGGAGGAGATCTTGCCCTGGTTGATGAGGATGTACGGGTCCTCGAGGACGGCCTCCATGCGCTCCTGGTCCGTCACGAAGTACGGCGACAGGTAACCCTTGTCGAAGGCCATGCCCTCGGTGAAGTCCAGCTCCAGACCGAAGGTGTTGGACTCCTCGACGGTGATGACACCGTCCTTGCCGACCTTGTCCATCGCCTCGGCGATGAGCTCGCCGACCTGCGTGTCCTGGGCGGACAGACCGGCGACGGCGGCGATGTCGGACTTCTCGTCGATCGGGCGGGCGGTCGCGAGGAGCTCCTCGGAGACCGCGGCCACGGCCGCGTCGATGCCCTTCTTCAGCAGCGCCGGGGAAGCACCCGCGGCGACGTTCTTCAGGCCCTCGCGCACGAGCGCCTGGGCGAGCACGGTGGCGGTGGTCGTACCGTCACCCGCGATGTCGTTGGTCTTGGTCGCCACCTCCTTCACCAGCTGGGCACCGAGGTTCTCGTACGGGTCCTCGACCTCGACCTCACGGGCGATGGTCACGCCGTCGTTGGTGATGGTGGGCGCGCCGAACTTCTTGTCGATGACGACGTTGCGGCCCTTGGGGCCGATGGTCACCTTGACGGTGTCGGCCAGCTTGTTGACGCCGCGCTCGAGGGCGCGACGGGCGTCCTCGTCGAACTTCAGGATCTTCGCCATGGGAGCGGTTCAGCCCTCTCGGAAAACGTGGGTGAAACGAACTGCGCCCCGGACGCCCGGCTTCATAAGGTCGCGGGGGCCCGGGGCGCAGCTCACAAGCAAAAGTGCTTGAAGTGAATTACTTCTCGATGATCGCGAGCACGTCGCGAGCCGAGAGGACGAGGTACTCCTCGCCGTTGTACTTCACCTCGGTGCCGCCGTACTTGCTGTACAGCACGATGTCGCCGGTCTTGACGTCGAGCGGCAGGCGCTCGCCGTTCTCGAAGCGGCCCGGGCCCACGGCCAGGACGACGCCCTCCTGGGGCTTCTCCTTGGCGGTGTCCGGGATGACCAGGCCAGAGGCGGTGGTCTGCTCGGCGTCGAGCGGCTGGACCACAATGCGGTCCTCGAGCGGCTTGATGGCAACCTTGGAGCTGGTGGTCGTCACGATCCGACCTCCCCCTTCGGAGATCTCACGGGGTTAACTGTCTGAGGTGGCGACCAGGTGGATCCGTCGTCGCGGGTGCCGGACCTGCCCGTCGCGTAGTTGGCACTCTCCAGTGGGGAGTGCCAGACCCGAGACTATGACCGCGATTAGCACTCGGTCAAGCGGACTGCTAATTCGCTGCCCCGGCTGAGCCGCGTTCGGGTGACGGGCGCCGGCGGTGAGCGGTGTTGCCATGGCCGCCTGGGGCTGAGTGCCTGGCCCGGCGCCGAAAGGATCCCTCGGACGCCGGGCCCTCAGATGTAGTCCTCCAACCGGCCCACCGTCAGCCCTCGCCCCTGGATCTCCCGGAGCAGCCTCGTCGTCCGCTCTCTCAGCGTCAGCCCCGCCGGCTCGCCCGAGGGGACCGACACGATGTCCCCGGCGCGCAGGCGGCGGGGGCCGTGCGCGTACGTCAGTTCGCCGTCGCCCTCCATCGCCGCCCGCCACAGCACGACCGCCGTCACCCCGCAGTGGGCCGCGGCACGGAGTGTGGTGGTGTCGTACGTGCCGTAGGGCGGGCGGAAGAGGCGGGGGCGGATGCCGAAGCGGGCGCGGAGCTTGTTCTGCTGGCCGCAGATCTCGGCACGCTGGCCGGCATACGGCAGGCCGCTCAGGGCGGCGTGGTCGAGGGTGTGGTTCTGGATCGACGCGCCCACCGAGCGCAGGCGCGCGAAGTGGCCGTAGCCCGGGCCGACCACACTGTCCGTGAGGAACATGCTGACGGGCAGCCGTAGTTCACGGACCATGTCGACGAAGCGCGGGTCCTTCTCGGCGCCGTCGTCGTAGGTGAGGAAGACGACCTTGTCGCGGGTGGGCGCGCGGTGCACGACGGGCAGGGGGTGGCCGCCGGGCGGTCCGAGCCGCAGCCGACGGTCGGGCGGGGGCGGTGGCGAGGCGAGTGGGGCGGTCAGGCCCCAGCGCCGGTACGGCTGTGCCGTCTGCGTCGGGCCGTCCGTCGGCCGTGAGCTGTGGGCCGCCCTGTCGCCCGGCTTACCGCCGCCGGGGCCGGCCGGACCGGCCGACGGCGCACAGCCGGCGAGCATGACGGAAGCCAGGACCGCGACCGCCACGGCCCGCGGCCCGGGCGCCCGCCTCACAGGTAGTCCTCCAGCCTGGCCACCGCGTAGCCCTCGGCCGTCACCTTGTTCAGGAACCGGCGGATCATGTCGGGCATTGTGCCCTTCCAGTCCTCGCGGCCCCGGAAGTGAGTGAGGACGATGTCACCCGATCGGATCTTCTGGTCCCACTCGCGGTACTCCCAGTGGTCGACGAAGACCTCCTCGTTCCACAGCGGGACGTACTTGATGCCGCACGACTTCGCGGCGCGCAGGCTGTCCCTGTCGTAGTTCCCGAAGGGCGGGCGGAAGAGCAGCGCGGGCTTGCCGAAGCGCTCCTCGATGACCTCCTGCATGCCGCAGATCTCGTACTGCTGACGGCGGTAGGAGAGGGCGGGGAGGTAGGGGTGGTGGAGGGTGTGGTTGTTCAGGGTGACGCCACTGCGCTGCATCCGCTTGAAGTAGCCGTAGTCGTCCTTGATCACGTAGTCGCTGAGGAAGGCGGTGTACGGCACCTGCAGGTCGTCCATCATCCGCAGGAAGACGGGGTCCTTCTCGGCGCCGTCGTCGATGGTGAGGAAGACGACCCGCTGCTTGGTGGGGACGGTCGTGAAGACCGGCGGGAGACCGAGCTCCTCGTGTCCGTCGACTTCGAAGCCCTCGCGGGTGGCGATCCTCGGTTTCGTGGCGGGTGGGGGCGGGGGCGTGAGCGGGATTCTCGACAGGCCCCAGCGTTTCGCGGCGGCGGCTCGGGCGGCGAGCGCGGACTGCGCCGACTTGAACTTCTTGGCGTGCGAGTCGGGGGCGTTCCCGGCGGGCGGGCCCGCGGTGGTGGCCGGGGGCGGCGCCTTGAGGGGCTGCCGGCTCGGGGTGGGATGTGCGGGCCCGGATGCGCCTGCGCCCGCGGGTGCACAGCCCGCGGCGATGGCGGCGACGGCGAGCACGGCGACTGCGCCGCGGACCCGTGAACCTCCCGCTGCCCGGCCACGCCACCCCACAGCTGCCCCATTGGGGCTACTTTTGTCATTTTGTACTACTAGTCGCATGGTGCGGGATCTTCGCAGGCGCCCGGCCCGAAGCCGGGCCGACACCGCCGCCGGGAGACGGACCATCCACCGACTGGCCCACAGTGAGCGGCCGGTGCGCCCGCCGGCGGACAATGACCCGGTGAACGACCTCGCCGCCTTCTTCTCCCTCCTCACCCCCGAGGGCCGCGCCCTCCTCGACGCCGTACGCGACACCGACCCCGCCGACGAACTCGCCGTCGCCACCCGGCTGCGCCGCGAGCACCCCGCCGAGCTGGTGTCGGCGGCGCTCGGACAGGCCCGGCTGCGGCAGCGGGCGGTGGCGAAGTTCGGGGCGGCGGACGCGGGGCGGATGTTCTTCACGCCGAACGGCGTCGAGCAGTCGACGCGGGCGAGTGTCGCGGCGTACCGGGCCGACCGGATGAAGGAGCTGGGGGTGGGCTCGGTCGCCGACCTGTGCTGCGGGATCGGGGGCGACGCGATCGCGTTGGCGCGGGCCGGGATACGGGTGCTCGCGGTGGACCGCGATCCGGTGACGGCGGCCGTGGCGCGCGAGAATGCGGAGGCCCTCGGCCTCACCGGCCTGGTCGAGGTCCGCGAGGCGGATGTCACCGAGGTGGACGTCGCCGGCTACGACGCCGTGTTCGTCGACCCCGCCCGCCGGGGCGGCCGCGGGAGGATCTTTGACCCCGAGGCGTACTCGCCACCGCTGTCCTGGGCCGCCGAGACCGCCCGCAAGGCGCCCCGAGCCGCGCTGAAGATCGCGCCCGGAATCCCGCACGAGGCGATCCCGGCGGAGGCCGAGGCGGAGTGGATCTCGGACGGCGGCGACGTGAAGGAAGCCGTGCTGTGGTTCGGGACCGAGCCCGGGGCCGTGCGGGCCACCCTGCTGCCCGGGCCGCGCTCGCTGCTCTCCCGACGCCTCCCCGACCCCGGAGTCCGGCCGGTGGGGCGGTACTTGTACGAGCCGGACGGCGCCGCCATCCGCGCCCACCTGGTCGCCGAGGTCGCCCAGCAGCTGGACGGCGGACTGATCGACGCGACCATCGCGTACGTCACGGCGGACGAGCTGCGGCCGACGCCGTACGCCACGGCGTACGAGATCACCGACCAACTCCCCTTCAACGTCAAGAAGTTGAAGGCTCTGCTGCGGGAGCGCGAGGTCGGCATCCTGACCGTGAAGAAGCGCGGGTCGGCCGTCGAGCCGGAGGAACTGCGCAAGAAGGTCAAGCCTCAGGGGCCGAACGCGGCGACCGTGTTCCTGACCCGGGTGGCGGGGGCGCCGACGATGCTGGTCGGGCGGCCCGCGTAGTCAGGCCCCGTCGGCAGCCGCCCGCTTCAGCAGCATCGCCCGCTCCCGCTCGTTGCGCGTCAGCCGCGCCGCCCGCCCGAACTCCGCCCGCGCCTCGTCCGTACGGCCGAGTCTCAGCAGCAGATCGCCGCGCACGCTCGGCAGCAAGTGGTAGTCCCGCAGCGCCGGTTCGGCGGCGATCGCGTCGACGATCTCCAGAGCGGGCTCCGGCCCCTGCGCCATCGACACGGCGACCGCGCGGTTCAACTCGACCACGGGGGACGGGGAGCGGCGGACAGCAGGGCGTACAGGGTGGCGATGGTCTGCCAGTCGGTCTCCTCGTAGGTGTACGCGTGCGCGTGGCAGGCGGCGATCGCGGCCTGGAGGGCGTAAGGACCCGGCGCTCCCGTGGCGGTGGCGCCCGCGCGGTCCAGCGCGGCGATGCCGCGGGCGATGAGCATGCGGTTCCAGCGGCTGCGGTTCTGCTCCTTGAGGAGGATCGGCTCGCCGGACGGGCCGGTGCGGGCCGCCGCGCGGGACGCCTGGAACTCCAGGAGCGAGGTCAGGCCGTGCACCTCGGGCTCCTTCGGCATCAGCCCCGACAGCACGCGGGCCAGCCGCAGCGCGTCCTCGCACAGCGCCGGACGCAGCCAGTCGTCGCCGGCCGTGGCGGCGTAGCCCTCGTTGAAGATCAGGTAGATGACGTCCAGGACCGAGCCGAGGCGCGCCGCGCGGTCGGGGCCGTACGGCACCTCGAAGGCGACGTTCCGGGTCGCCAGGGTGCGCTTGGCCCGCACGATCCGCTGGGCGACCGTGGCCTCCGGGACCAGGAACGCCCGGGCGATCTCCGGCGTCGTCAGGCCGCCGAGGAGACGCAGGGTGAGGGCGATGCGAGCCTCCGGCGACAGCACCGGGTGGCAGGTGGTGAAAACCAGCCGCAGCAGGTCGTCGTCGATGTCGTCGGGGTCATGGAGGGCGGACGGCTCCTCGGGCGGTGCCGTCGTCTCCAGGTCGCGGCCGATCTCCGCGAGCTTGCGGGCGTAGTTCTCGCGGCGGCGGATCAGGTCCACCGCGCGGTGCCTGGCAGCGGCCATGAGCCAGGCGCCGGGGTTGTCGGGGACGCCGTCGCGGGGCCACTGCTCCAGCGCGGCGACCAGGGCGTCCTGCGCGAGTTCCTCGGCGATCCCGACGTCGCGGACCATCCGGGCGACGGCGGCGATCACGCGAGGAGACTCGATGCGGAAGACGGTCTCGATGGTGCCGTGCGGGTCTGCGGTGGGCTGCGGGGTCACAGCCCACCATGCAACACCCGTACGGCCGGGTATCCAAGGAAGGCCGATCAGCCCTCGGCGATCTCCCGCACCTCGCAGGTGACCTGCCAGCCCTCGCCGTGGACCTTCACGAACCGCGAGGCCCACTCCAGCGCCTCGGCCTTGTCCTTGCACTGTGTGATCGCGTAGCCGCCGATGACCTCCTTGGACTCGGTGAAGGGCCCGTCGGTGACGGATACGTTCGCGCCGTCCCAGTGCACGCGGGTGCCCTGCGCCGCCGGGGTGAGACCGGCGGTGTCGAGCATGACGCCGGCCTTGGTGATCTCCTCCAGCAGCTCCCCCATGCGCTGCATCATCTCGGGGCTCGGGCCCTCGGCGGGGGCGGTGGACTCGTCGATCCGGACGAGCGACAGGTAGCGCGGCATGGTGGCTCCTCGGGGGGTTCGGTTCGGTGCTTCGGCGACCGGGCTGTTCCCGGCCTCTCACCCCTGCGTCGAACGGGAGACCCCGGGATCGACACGCTCCCCGGATTTCTTCGAAGATTTTTCTCGTCACCGCAACGACTCCCACAGCTCCCCCGCCGCCGGCTCCTGAGCCACCACCCGGTTGGGGTCCGACGGCGCCGGCACCACCGGCATCGTCTCGGTCCGCACGGTGTCCGACGCCAGGCCCTGCAGGCTCTGTCCCAGACCCGTCAGCTCGCCCAGCGAGTCCAGGCCCGTGTCGGTCGTCAGGCTGCCCGTCACCGCGTCGGCGACCCGGTAGAGGCGGGCCGGGTCGGTGAGGACGTCGGTGGCGGAGATCTGGTCCAGCAGGGCCGTCACCAGCTTCTGTTGCAGCCCTATGCGGCCGAGGTCGCTGCCGTCGCCTATGCCGTGCCGGGTGCGGGCGAGGGCCAACGCCCGGGTGCCGTCCAGGTGATGCGTGCCCGCCTCGAGGGTCAGGTGGCTGTCCTCGTCGTCGATGTCCTCGTCCGTCGTGACGGTGACGCCGCCCAGCGCGTCGACCAGCTTCGCGAAGCCCGAGAAGTCGATCTCGATGTAGTGGTCCATGCGGACGTTCGTGAGCGACTCGACGGTCTTGACCGCGCAGACGGGGCCGCCGAGCGCGTACGCGCTGTTGAACATCGCGCCGTACGCCACCTCCGTCGAACCGCCCGACGACAGCGGGCAGGACGGGCGGGTGACCAGGGTGTCGCGCGGGATACTGACGACGGTCGCCCCGGTGCGGCCGGCGTCGATGTGCACCACCATCGCCGTGTCCGAGCGGGCGCCGGTGCTGCTGCCGCCGCCCAGCTTCCGGTTCTCCTCGCCGGTGCGCGAGTCGGAGCCCAGAACGAGGATGTTCAGGGAGCCGGTGGGCAGCGCGGAGGCGGAGGCCGACGGGACCGGAGTGGTCCGGCCGCTCAGGGGGCGGTCGTCGCCGAGGGCGCTGTCGATGTCGACGCTCTTGATGTTGTGGTTCAGGTGCCAGTAGGCCCAACCCACGGCAGCCGCGCCCAGCGCCAGGGCGCCCGCGAAGACGAGTCCCGCCGCCTTCAGCGCCGTCGCCCGCCGGCCCGCCCTTCCGCCGAAGTCCCCGTCCGCTGCACGCCCGTTCGCCCCAAGTCCCGTCACAGCCAGGAACGTACGTCCGAATTATTACGGGCAGGAGCGGCAGAGCGCCTTTTCTTCGGAAATTCTCAGACTTCCAGGAGCCTCGTCCAGACCCTTCCGAAAGTTTCGGTCGACCAACCGACTGACTTCGACGCGACGAGGGCTAAGCCGCCGGCGGCTCCCCCGTGCTGCTGCGCACCACCAGGCTCGTCGCCAGCTCCACCCGGGTCGCCGCCGGCGCCCCCTCCTCGCGCGCGAGGTCGAGGACCAGCTTCGCCGCCGCCTCCGCCATCTCCGTGAGCGGCTGCCGTACGGTCGTCAGCGGCGGCCCCACCCAGCGTGCGATCGGCAGATCGTCGAAGCCGACCACGCTGAGGTCCTCCGGAATCCGCAGCCCCAGCTCCCGCGCGGCCTCGTACAGCCCGAGCGCCTGGAGGTCGTTGCCGGCGAACACGGCGGTCGGCCGGTCCGGGCGGCGCAGCAGCTCCAGGCCCTGCCGGTAGCCGGTCTCGTGGTGGAAGTCGCCGGGCCGGATCAGGTCCGGCTCGACCGGGAGCCCGGCCGTCTCCAGTGCGGCGCGGTAGCCGTCGATGCGGGCACGGCTGCACATCATGCGGGACGGCCCGGTGATCGCGCCGATCCTGCGGTGCCCGAGCTCGACCAGATGCCGGGTGGCGGCAAGCCCGCCCTGCCAGTTGGTCGCCCCGATGGACGGCACGTCCGCGCCCGGGTCGCCCGCCGGGTCCATCACCACGAACGGGATCGAACGGCTGGTCAGCAGGGCGCGCTGGGACTCGTCGAGCCCGGACAGCACGAGGATCACGCCGTGCGGGCGCCGGGCGGCGACCTGGTCGGCCCACGTCCTGCCCGGGGTCAGCCGCCCGGCGCTCTCGCTCAGGACGACACTCAGTCCCGCATCGCGGGCGACGTTCTCCACCCCCCGGATGACCTCCATCGCCCACGCGCTCTCCAACTCGTGGAAGACCAGGTCGATCAGGGGCGATCGGCTCGCCTCCGCCCGCCGTCGGCGGTAGCCGTGGGCGCGCAGGAGTTCCTCGACGCGGGTGCGGGTGGCCGGGGCGACGTCGGCGCGTCCGTTGAGGACCTTCGAAACTGTCGGTGCGGAGACGCCGGCCTCGCGGGCGATCTCGGCGAGCGTCGCGGTCTGCGTGGACCGGCCGGTCGACGGTGGTGTCGTCCGGGTTTCACGCGTTGTGGTCCGGGTTTCGGCGGGCTCCGAGGGTGTCATGGCGGCGATCGTATCCCTGCGCGACGTCTTGACGAACCCTTCTCACCGCGCCTAGGTTCCCGTAACATTCGAGGTGAACAACGAAACATTCGTGCGAGGCTCATGAGAGGGGCCTCCCAGCCGCCGCCCGGCCAGGAGTTTCATGACCACCGCCCGGACAGGAGTTTCATGACCACCGCCCCCTGGCGCGACCCCGCCCTGCCCGCCGCCGCCCGCGTCGACGACCTTCTCTCCCGGATGACCCTGGAGGAGAAGACCGCCCAGCTGTACGGCGTGTGGGTGGGCGCCGCCACGGACGGCGAGGCTCGGACCGAGGGAGTCGCCCCGCACCAGCACGACATGACCGCCGACTACGACTGGGCCGAGCTGATCACCCACGGCCTCGGCCAGCTCACCCGCTCCTTCGGCACCGCCCCCGTGGACCCGGCGCCGGCCGCGCAGGCACTGGCCCGCGCCCAGCGCCGTATCGCCGGGGCGGGCCGCTTCGGCATTCCGGCGGTGGCCCACGAGGAGTGCCTCGCGGGCTTCACGGCCTGGCAGGCCACGGCCTACCCGGTACCGCTCGCCTGGGGAGCCACCTTCGACCCCCCGCTCATCGAGAAGATGGCCGCCCGCATCGGCCAGGACCTGCGCTCGGCCGGCGTCCACCAGGGGCTGGCACCCGTCCTGGACGTCGTACGCGATCCGCGCTGGGGCCGCGTCGAGGAGACCATCGGCGAGGACCCGTACCTGACCGGCACGATCGGCACGGCCTACGTCCGGGGCCTGGAGTCGGCCGGCGTGATCGCGACGCTCAAGCACTTCGCCGGGTACGCGTCCTCGGCGGGTGCCCGCAACCTCGCACCCGTACGGGCGGGTATCCGCGAGTTCGCGGACGTGACACTCCCGCCCTTCGAGATGGCGCTGCGCGAGGGCGGCGCGCGGTCGGTGATGGCGGCCTACAACGAGACGGACGGGGTGCCGGCGTCGGCGGACCCGGCCTTGCTGACCGAACTCCTCCGCGAGGAATGGGGTTTCACGGGCACGGTGGTCGCCGACTACTTCGGCATCGGTTTCCTGGAGACGTTGCACCGGGTGGCGGGCAGTGCGGCGGAGGCGGCGCACGCGGCGCTGGCGGCGGGCATCGACGTGGAACTGCCCACCGTGAAGTGCTACGGGAAACCCCTTCTGGAGGCCGTCCGGTCGGGCGGGATCCCGGAGGAACTGGTGGACCGGGCGACCCGCCGCGTCCTGCTCCAGAAGTGCGAGTTGGGCCTGCTGGACGAGGACTGGACGCCGGAGCCGACGTCGGCGCGCCTGGACCTGGACTCACCCAGGAACCGCGCCCTGGCCCGGCGCGTGGCCGAGGAGTCGGTGGTACTCCTGGACAACCCGGACGGCACCCTTCCCCTCTCCCCCGACGCCCGTATCGCGGTCGTGGGCCCTCGCGCGGCCGACGCGCTGGCGATGCTGGGCTGCTATTCCTTCCCGTCCCACGTCCTCACGCACCACCCCGAGGTGCCGATGGGCATCGAGATCCCGACCGTCCTGGAGGCCCTGCGCGCCGAACTCCCCGACGCCAAAGTGACGTTCGCGCAAGGGTGCGGGGTCTCCGACCCGGACACGGCGGGCTTCGAGGAGGCGGTGGCGCGGGCGGCGGAGGCGGACGTCTGCCTGGCGGTGCTGGGCGACCGGGCCGGCCTGTTCGGCCGGGGCACGTCCGGCGAGGGCTGCGACGCGACGGACCTGCGGCTGCCGGGGGCGCAGGGCGAGCTGCTGGACGCGCTGGTGGCGACGGGCGTCCCGGTGGTACTGGTCCTGCTGACGGGCCGCCCTTATGCGCTGGGGCGTTGGCAGGGGCGGTTGGCGGCGGTCGTCCAGGCGTTCTTCCCCGGGGAGGAGGGCGGGCCGGCGGTGGCGGGGGTGCTGTCGGGGCGGGTAAATCCATCGGGGCGGTTGCCGGTGAGCGTGCCGCGGGCGCCGGGCGGGCAGCCGTGGACCTACCTCCAGCCGCCGTTGGGGCTGGCGGGAGAGGTGAGCAATCTGGATCCGACGCCGCTGTATGCGTTCGGGCACGGGGGGTCGTACACGTCGTTCACATGGGGCGACTTCACGGGCGGGGACGACGCGGCGGAGATCGGCACGAACGGTTCCCATGAGGTGTCGGTGACGGTCCGCAACACCGGCGACCGGGCGGGCGCGGAGGTGGTCCAGCTGTATCTGCACGATCCGGTGGCGTCGGTGACTCGGCCGGATGTGCGGCTGATCGGCTACCAGCGCGTCGAACTGGGGGTGGGTGAGGCGAGCCGGGTGACCTTCCGCTTCCACGCGGACCTGTCGTCCTTCACGGACCGTTCGGGGCGCCGGATCGTCGAACCGGGGGTTCTCGAACTGCGGTTGGCCGCGTCGAGCGCGGACGTACGGCGTACGGCGCGAGTGCACCTGACCGGGCCTGTACGGGAGCTCGGGGCGGGGCGGCGGCTGCGGTGCGAGGCGGAGGTGTCGGGACCGGGGTGACGCGGGCGGGGCGCCGGGCCCCCGCCGGACTCACAGCGGGCCGGGCCAGGTGTCCACCGAATCGAACCGCCACCGATGCACCGCCCGGGTCACCAACTCCCCATCCGGCTCAGGCAGTTCGGGAAGCTCCGCGTCGTACGCCGCGTCCCACCACGTGATGACGAGCACTCGATCCTGCGGCGCCCGGAAGACCTCCCGGCGCAGCGGCCGTACGGCCGACTCGTGCGCACGGGCCCACGCGAGCAGTTCCTCGCCCCGCCCCGGAACCGCTCGCGCCTCCCACATCAGGGCGACCGTCACGAGTACAGGTTCTCCTTGCTGACCTCGTGCACATGGGCGTGAGAGTGGCCGGTGCCCGGCACATGAGGGTCCGTCACCGGCAGAGAGGAGTCCGCCGACAGGTCCCAGCTGGACGCCGGCCGGTTGCGGGCCACCATCTCCGCACCCAGGGCCGCCACCATCGCCCCGTTGTCCGTGCACAGCTTCGGCCGGGGCACCCGTAGCCGGAGGCCGGCCCGCTCGCAGCGCTCCTGGGCGAGGGCCCGCAGACGGGAGTTGGCCGCGACGCCGCCGCCGATCATCAGGTGGTCGACGCCCTCGTCCTTGCAGGCGCGGACGGCCTTGCGGGTCAGCACGTCGACGACCGCCTCCTGGAAGGAGGCCGCGACGTCGCGCACCGGCACCTCCTCGCCCGCCGCCCGCTTGGCCTCGATCCAGCGGGCCACCGCCGTCTTGAGGCCGGAGAAGGAGAAGTCGTACGCCGCGTCGCGCGGCCCGGTCAGACCGCGCGGGAACGCGATCGCCTCCGGGTCGCCCTCGCGCGCGTACCGGTCGATGACCGGGCCGCCCGGGAAGCCCAGGTTCAGCACACGGGCGATCTTGTCGAAGGCCTCACCCGCCGCGTCGTCGATCGTGGCGCCCATCGGGCGGACGTCGGAGGTGATGTCCGACGACAGCAGGAGCGACGAATGGCCGCCGCTCACCAGCAGCGCCATCGTCGGCTCCGGCAGCGCCCCGTGCTCCAGCTGGTCCACGCAGATGTGGGAGGCGAGGTGGTTGACGCCGTAGAGCGGCTTGCCCAGCGCGTAGGCGTACGCCTTCGCCGCCGATACGCCGACCAGCAGCGCGCCCGCCAGGCCCGGACCGGCCGTCACCGCAATGCCGTCCAGGTCACGGGCGCTCACGCCCGCCTCCTTCAACGCGCGGTCGATGGTCGGGACCATCGCCTCCAGGTGCGCCCGGGAGGCGACCTCCGGCACGACGCCACCGAAGCGGGCGTGCTCGTCGACGCTGGAGGCGATGGCGTCGGCGAGCAGGGTGGTACCGCGGACGATGCCGACGCCGGTCTCGTCGCAGGAGGTCTCGATGCCGAGGACTAGGGGTTCGTCCCGCGAGTCAGCCATTGATCTCGGTTCCTTGTACGGAGTTTGCAGGGTCGGTCAGTTTCATCACCAGGGCGTCCACGTTTCCCGGCTGGTAGTAGCCGCGCCTGAAGCCGATGGCCTCGAAGCCGTAGCGCTCGTAGAGCTTCTGCGCGCGGACGTTGTCCACGCGGCACTCCAGCATCACTTCGGCGCATTCGAAGTCGCTCGCGGCCCGCAGCAGTTCCGTGAGGAGACGGCCGCCGAGCCCCGTCCCCCAGTGGTCGCGGGCGACGGCGATGGTCTGGACGTCGGCCAGTTCTCCGGCGGAGGCGAGGCCGGCGTATCCGACGAGCCGCTCGCCGTTCTCGGCGACGACGTAACGCCGTGTCGCCCCGGGCCCGCGCGAGTGGGCCAGCTCGGACCAGAACATGCCCCGGGACCAGGCGTCCTCGGGGAACAGCTCCTTCTCAAGGCCCAGTACGGCGTCGATGTCCCACCAGCGCATCTCGCGCATCGCGGAGCCGGCGGAAGCGGCGGGAGTTGGCGTCACGGGTTCGGTCACTTGGGGGTGACCACCTTGTAGTTCTTGGGGACCTGGGCATCGGGCCGGCGCAGGTACAGCGGCCGGGGAGCGGGAAGTTCCTCGCCCGCCGCCAGCCTCTCGGCGGCCAGCGCCGCGAGGGCCGCCGCCGACACATGCTCGGGCTCGTGGGCGCTGGGGAACGTGTCGGGGTACAGCAGCGCGCCCGCGCCGACGGCGGGCAGCCCGGCGACCTGGTCGGCGATGTCGGCGGGCCGGTCCACGGCCGGGTCGGTCAGCCGCGTGCGGGAGTCGGCGTACCGCGCCCAGTAGACCTCCTTGCGCCGGGCGTCCGTCGCGACGACGAAGGGGCCCTTCTCGATGTCGGCGGCGTACGCGAGGCCGTCCAGCGTGCACACACCGTGCACGGGGACGCCGAGGACGAGCCCGAAGGTGTCGGCGGTCATCAGGCCGACGCGCAGCCCGGTGTACGGGCCGGGTCCGATGCCTACGACGACACCGGTGACGGCGTCGAGCTTCACACCGGCCTCGGCGAGGACCCGGTCGACGGCCGGCAGCAGCAGCTCACCGTGTCGGCGCGCGTCCACCTGGCTCGACGAGGCGATGACGTCCGTACCGTCGTGCAGCGCGACGGTGACGGCGGGGGTGGCGGTATCCAGAGCGAGCAAGAGCACGCAAACAGCCTACGGCGCCCGCGCCCCGGGAAGCGCCGTCCCGGTCGGCCGCTTGACGACTGCTACGGTCGGGATCGATCACCGGGTACGAAGCGAACGCTGAGGTGGCGAGTGGCAGGCAGCAGCTCCTCAATCGTGGCGGGGCTGACCGCGGCTGCCCTCACGACCGTCGGCTTCCTCGCCTTCCAGGCCTACTCGAACGTCCCGGCCGACCTGGGCAGACCGGTCGCCGACAGCATGCCCAGGGTGAGTACCTCCAAGGCGCCGCGCGACGGGAAGGACCCCCGGGCGCTGCCCGCCGGATCCGGTGCGGGGCAACGGGTCGTGTACTCCGTGGACGACGACCGGGTGTGGCTGGTCGACGCGGCGGAGAAGGTCAAGCGCACGTTCCGCGTGACCCCCGGATCGGTCGACCCGGCTCCGGGCGCCTACACCGTCACCTCCCGCTCCAACGCGGTCACCGGCACCGACGGCCTCCCCGTGCAGCACGTCGTCCGCTTCGCCAGCGTGGACGACGTCACGATCGGCTTCAGCACCGTCGTCGACAGCCCGACACCGCAGCCCGCCCCGACGCTGAAGACGGGCGGCATCCGCGAGTCCCGGGCCGACGGCAACGCGATGTGGGACTTCGCGACGATCGGCCGTACGGTCGTCGTGATCCGCTAGGCCGTGTCCGTCGCCGTGATCGGCTAAGCGGCGTCGAGGTGCCCGTGCCCGGCCCGCTCGCGGGTCGTCTCCGGGTCGGGGAGACGCGGCGGGGTGGAGATCACGTTCGCAGCGGCACCGGCCGCCAGCAGATCGCGCATGGACACCCCGGCGACCGGCACGGACGGCCAGGGCCGCGCCTCGCTCTGCGCCTTGTGCTCGGATGCCGACATGGACGCCTCCTGGGGCCGGGGGCGGACGTGGTTAGGTAGACCTAACCACGGACTGGATACCATGTGACCACGCACAAGACCGCAAACGCAATATCTTGCCGACGTCTTGTCGGAATGTTCATCAGGCCCGAGCGGCCCCGGTCCCGCTGAGGCCCACGGCACGCTCAGGCCCACGGCACGCTCAGGCCGACAGCACGCTCAGATCCACCTGAGCCCAGCGCTCGCCCAGCCCCGTCACCGTGACGTGCCGTACCTCGTCCGTCGTGTCGCCGACGGCCCGGTGAATCACGAGCTGCAGCCGTTCCTCGGTCAGCTCCTCGACCTTGCCCTCGCCCCACTCCACGACGATCACCGACTCGGGCAGCGAGACGTCGAGGTCGAGGTCCTCCATGTCGTCCAGGCCGCCGGACAGCCGGTAGGCGTCGACGTGGACGAGGGGCGGGCCCTCGCCGAGCGAGGGATGGACGCGGGCGATCACGAAAGTCGGCGACGTGACCGCGCCCCTGACCCCCAGCCCCTCGCCGAGCCCCCGGGTCAACGTCGTCTTGCCTGCGCCGAGCTCCCCGCTGAGCATCACGAGATCACCGGCGCGCAGCAGTTTGGCGAGCCGCCGTCCCAGCTCCCGCATCTGCTCGGGAGAAGTGACGGTCAGGTCGAGGTCACCCGCGTTGTGCGGTGCTGCTGGTGCTTCCATAGCCACTTACGGTAGCCCCTGCGGGCACGGCACCCGCGCGGGTGAGCAGGTCGGCCATACGGTCGGTGACCACTTCCGGGTGCTCCAGCATCACCAGGTGCCCGGCGTCCGGCACGAGGACCAGTTCGGCTTCCGGCAGCAGGTCGGCGATCGCCTCGCTGTGCTCGCTGGGCGTGACGAGGTCGCCCACGCCGGCCAGGACCAGCACCGGCATCTCCGTGAACAGCCCGATCGCCTCGGTCTTGTCGTGGTCGGCGAAAGCCGGGTAGAACTCCGCGACCACGTCGATCGGCGTCCCCTCGATCATCCGCTCGGCGAACCGGGCGACGGCCGGGTCGACGTCCCGGGACGAGAACGAGTACCGCTTGATGATCCCCGCGAACAGGTCGGCCGTGGCCCGGCGCCCCTTCTCCACCAGCTCGGCCCGCTGCCCCAGCGCCTTGAGCACGCCCGGCAGGATCCGGCGGACCGCATTCACTCCGGCGACGGGCAGCCCGAAGTTGACCTCGCCGAGCCGCCCGGAGGACGTGCCCACGAAGGCGGTGGCGACGACCCGGTCCCGGATCAGCTCCGGGAACTGGTCGGCCAGCGCCATGACCGTCATCCCGCCCATGGAGTGTCCGACCAGCACGAGCGGCCCCTCGGGCGCGGCCGCGTCGATGACGGCCTTGAGGTCGCGCCCCAGCTGCTCGATGTCGACGTGCTTGCCCTCCTCCGTCTGGGCGACGCCGCGCCCGGACCGGCCGTGGCTGCGCTGGTCCCAGTGCACGGTGCGCACGACGCCCCTGAGCGCGGCGCGCTGGAAGTGCCAGGAGTCCTGGCTGAGGCAGTAGCCATGGCTGAAGACGACGGTGACGGGGGCGGGTGCCTTGCGCCCGAAGAGCCGTCGCCGGCGCGGGGTGAGGGCGGGTGCGGCCTCGGGGTCGACGTCGTCGACCTCGTAGTACAGCTCGGTGCCGTCGTCGGCGTACGCCTTGCCGGGCATGCCGCGCAGCGAGCCGTACGGTCCCGCCGAGTCGAGGGCGAGCCGGGCCTTCTGGCGCATGCCGCGGCCCACGGTCATCCGCTCTATGGCGACGCCGGCGGCAGCGCCGGCCGCGATCACACCTATCGCGGCGCCGGCGAACCCCGTCGCCCTGCGCCAGTTCGCGGCCGCCCCCGTGGCGGAGGCGACGGCCGCGACGACCTCCGCGCTGCTCTCGCTCACGTACCGCTCCTCTTCGCTGGGTCGTGCCCCGTGTGTCGTTGTGACGTGGGTGCCGAGTGGTGCGGGTGTACCGCTACGGGTTACCCGCCTCGTTCCTCATTCACATAACCGCATTCGGATGGACGCATCACATTGCCCGCGTCACATAGCCGCATCACGAAGACGCATCACATGGACGCATTCCTATAGACGCGTGGAACGCGCGCTCCGATCCGCGTGACGATTTCGTAGGCGATGGTCCCCGCGGCCTGCGCCCAGTCCTCGGCGGTGGGTTCACCGCGGTCACCCGGCCCGAACAGCACTGCTTGCGCGCCCGCCGTCGGCTCGTCCCCGCCCAGGTCGACGACGAACTGGTCCATCGCGATCCGCCCCGCCACCGTCCGCCACTTGCCGCCGACCAGGACGGGCCCGGCGCCGGAGGCGTGCCGCGGGATGCCGTCGGCGTAGCCGAGGGGGACGAGGCCGAGGGTGGTCTCGCCCGGGGTGACGTAGTGATGGCCGTAGCTGACGCCGTGACCGCCCGGGACGTGTTTCACCAGGGCCAGGGACGCCGAGAGGGTCATCACGGGCCGCAGCCCGAAGTCGGCGGGGCTGCCCAGCTCGGGGCTGGGCGAGATGCCGTAGGTGGCGATCCCGGTGCGCACCAGGTCGAAGTGGCTCTCGGGGAGGGTGAGCGTGGCGGGCGAGTTGGCGATGTGCCGCACCTCGGGCCGCGCGCCCTGTGCTTCCGCGTACGCCACCATCTCGCGGAAGAGGGAGAGCTGGGCGGCGATGGACGGATGCCCGGGCTCGTCGGCGCAGGCGAAGTGCGACCAGAGCCCGGTGATCCGGATCAGCCCGTCGGCCTCGGCCCGCAGGGCCTGTCGCACCAGCTCGGTCCAGTCGTCACCGGGCTGGCAGCCGCCCCGTCCGAGCCCGGTGTCGGCCTTGAGCTGCACGCGCGCGGGTGCGCCGGCCTGCCGGGCGGCGGCGGTGACCTCGCGCAGGGCCCACATCCCGCTGACGGAGACGTCCAGGTCGGCCTCGATGGCCTCGCGCCAGGGGCCGCCCGGTGTCCACAGCCAGCACATCATCCGTACGCCGGTCACCCCGGCGGCCCGCAGCACGAGGGCCTCCTCGGGCGTGGCCGTGCCCAGCCAGCCGGCGCCCGCCGCCACGGCCTCGCGGGCGCACCGTACGGCCCCGTGGCCGTATGCGTCCGACTTCACGACGGCCATCAGGGCCGCGCCCGGCGCGTGGGCGCGCAGAGCTTGCACGTTGGCCCGCAGGGCGGCCAGATCGATCTCGGCGCGGGCGCGCAGGGGGGCGGTCCGCAGGGCTGCTGTTTCTGTCATGGCGCCCCCAGTGTCTCAGAGGGGTACGACAACGCCGCCGAGCCGGGACCCGCGCCCCTGGCCACTTGTCCCGCGTCCGCGGGCTACGCCTCCTGCCGGTGCCCCCACACGTACACCTGGTCGTTGTTCTTCAGCACGCCCCACAGTTTCCTGGCCTCTTCCAGGCGCAGATTGACGCAGCCCATGGAGCCGACGGCGGTGAAGATGTTGCCGTAGACGCCGTGGAAGGCCTGGCCGCCGCTGAAGAACTGGGAGTAGGGCATGGGGCTGTTGTAGAGGCTCGACACGTGGTTCTTGTGCCGCCAGTAGATGCGGTGCGACCCGACCCGCGTCTCGTACCCCTTGCGCCCGCTCCTGACGGGCACGGGCCCGAACACGACCTTCTTGCCCTTCTGCACCCAGGCCAGCTGCCGGTCGAGGTCGACACAGGCGATCCGGTACGTCCGTACCGGGCACTTCTTGGCGGCGTTGGGGTTCTTGCGGGCGGCGACCAGCTGCATGGTGGCCCACGTCACGGGTCCGGCGAACCCGATGGCGGGCTTGATCTTGTTCTTGATCTGGAAGGCGCGGATGGCCCGGCAGTCGGCGGGCGACTGCTCCCCGTCCACCTCCAGCTTCAGCCACCGCTCGACCTGCCGCTGACGCGGTCCCGTCTCCTGGCTGCACTTCACGCCCTCGAGGGCGTCCATCGGAGGGATGTACTCCACGAGGTCGTTCGTCTCGTCGGGCGCGTCCTTCGGCTCGACGGCGTTCTCCTCGGGGGTGGGCGTGTACACCTCCGGGGGCAGTGCCTGGTCGGGCGTGTCGGTCGGCCAGAGCTGGAGCAGGTGGGGTACTCCCGGCACGAGTTCGGCCTCCGGCCCGGAAGCCGGGGGTTCGGGGTCGGCCGAGGCGCTGCCGACGGGCAGCAGGGTGGCGCCGGCGAGCAACACAGCGATGCTCCGGCTTGCGATACGTCCGCTGATCATGCGCTCAGAGAAGCGTGAGGGCCTGCCCGGCGGGAGGCGCCGCGCGGCTGGGTCACCCTAACGAGGCGCGGGAGGCCCGGCTTGGGAACGGGCGACCGACCGTAGGGTGCTCGGCATGAGCATCATCGGGGTCGGCATCGACGTGGCCGAGATCGACAGGTTCGCCGCGGCACTGGAACGCACACCCGGACTGGCCGAACGGCTGTTCGTGGAGGGCGAGTTGCTGCTGCCGAGCGGTGAACGCCGGGGCGTCGCCTCGCTCGCGGCGCGTTTCGCGGCGAAGGAGGCCCTCGCGAAGGCGCTGGGCGCACCGGCGGGCCTGCTCTGGACGGACGCCGAGGTCTACGTCGAGGACAGCGGCCGGCCGCGGCTGCGGGTGACGGGGACGGTCGCGGCACGGGCGGCCGAACTGGGCGTGCGGTCCTGGCATGTGTCGCTGAGCCATGACGCCGGTGTGGCGTCGGCGGTGGTGGTGGCGGAGGGCTGAGCACCGCCCGCCTCCCGCCGCGCCTCCCGCCCGGCCGGCCGGGGCCGGCCGAAGGCACGCCAATGCGTCCATGGATGCGACGGGCCGCGCCGCGTACGGAAGACTCGGTCGTATGCGGACTGCGTACAGCGTGGAGACGGTAAGGGCGGCCGAACGGGAGCTGATGGCACGGCTTCCGGACGGTGCGCTGATGCAGCGGGCGGCGGCCGGGCTGGCCGTGGCCTGCGCAGATCTGCTGGGCCGGGTGTACGGCAGCCGGGTCGTGCTGCTGGTCGGCAGCGGCGACAACGGCGGCGACGCCCTGTATGCCGGGGCCCGACTGGCCAGGCGCGGAGCGGGAGTTACGGCGGTGCTGCTGACTCCCGAGCGGGCGCACGCCGGGGGCCTGGCGGCGCTGCGGCGGGCCGGCGGCCGGGCGGCCGGTGTCGATGCCGCCGAGGAGTTGATCGAGCGCGCGGACCTGGTCGTGGACGGAATCGTCGGGATCGGCGGCAAGGGCGGGCTGCGTCCTCAGGCGGCCCCGCTGGCCGCCGCCGCCCAGCGGTCCCGGGCCGCGGTGGTCGCCGTGGACCTGCCGAGCGGCGTGGACGCGGACACGGGCGAGGTGAGCGGCACGGCACTGCGGGCCGACCTCACCGTCACGTTCGGCACGCACAAGCCGGGCCTGCTGATCGATCCGGCGCGGGACTACGCCGGTGTGGTGCGCCTGGTCGACATCGGCCTGGCGCTGCCGAACGACGCGGTGGAGCTGGAGGCGCTGCAACACGCGGACGTGGACCTGCTGTTGCCGTCGCCTGCTGCGGAGACGGACAAGTACCGGCGAGGAGTGGTGGGCATCGCGGCCGGCTCGGCCCGCTATCCGGGTGCGGCCGTACTGGCGGTGGCGGGGGCGCTGCGGGGCGGGGCGGGGGCCGTACGGTACGTCGGTCCGGCCGGGGACGCGGTGATCGCCCGGTTCCCCGAGACGCTGGTGTCGGACCGGGGCCCGAAGAAGGCCGGGCGTGTGCAGTCCTGGGTCGTCGGCCCCGGCGCCGGGGACGACGCGGCGACGGTGGCGGAGGTCCTGGCGACGGACGTGCCGGTGCTCCTCGACGCCGACGGGCTGCGGCTGGCGGACGCGGATGCGGTACGGGGCCGTACGGCACCGACCCTGATGACCCCGCACGCCGGGGAGGCGGCGGCGCTGCTGGGTGTCTCCCGGGAGCAGGTCGAGGGGGCTCGGCTGGCTTCGGTACGGGAGTTGGCGGGGCGGTATGCGGCGACGGTGCTGTTGAAGGGGTCGACGACGCTGGTGGCGGACGCCGGGGGGGCCGGCCCGGTCCGGGTGAACCCGACGGGAACGTCATGGCTGGCCACGGCCGGCAGCGGGGATGTGCTGTCCGGTTTGGCGGGATCACTGCTGGCGACGGGGCTCCCCGCGTTGGATGCTGCGAGCGCGGCGGCGTATCTCCACGGCCTGTCGGCGAGGTTCGCGGCGGACGGGGCGCCGGTCGGGGCGCATGACGTGGCTGAGGGGATTCCGGATGCCTGGCGGGACGTACGAAGTTGAGGGGACCGCGTCAGGACGGCGGCGAACGGCGATCGTCGTCGGGGCGGGCATCGGAGGGCTGGCTGCGACACTGAGCCTGCGCCGGGCAGGTTGGGACGTCACGCTCGTCGAGCAGGCGGCCCGCTTCACCGAGGTCGGTGCCGGAATCCAGCTCGCGCCCAACGCCACGCGGGTGCTGCGCCGGCTGGACGTCCTCGACGCGGTCGCCGCGCCGGCCTCCCGCCCCTCTCACCTGAGCTTCCGCAGATGGTCCGACGGGGCGGAGATCTGCCGTTACGCGACGGGCCGCGAGGTCGAGGAGGAGTTCGGGGCACCGTACTTGCTGCTGCACCGCGCCGATCTGCACGATGCCCTGGTCGCCGCGGTGCCGGCGGGGCCGGTGCGCCTGAACACGACAGTCGTGGACATCACCCAGGACGGCGACTCCGCCCGCATCACGACGGCGACGGGCGAGCGCCTGCACGCGGACCTGGTGGTGGCCGCTGACGGCATCCGCTCCGCCGCCCGCCAGTGGCTCTTCGGCAAGGACGAGGCCGTGTTCTCGGGAACCACCGCCTACCGGGCCCTTCTTCCGTCCGCCGCGGTGGCCGACCTGGGCCTCCCCCCACTCGCCGTCTGGCTCGGCCCGGACCGCCACTTCGTCCACTACTGGGTGCGCCGCGGTGAACTCCTCAACGTCGTGGCCGTCTTCAGCACGCAGGAGCCGACGCGGGAGTCATGGACCGCTCAGGCAGAACCCGGCGAGCAACTACGCGAGTTCGCGGGCTGGGACGCCCGGGTCCTGACGATCCTCGAACGCGCGGGCCGGGTGCTCCGCTACGGCATCCACACCCGCACGCCGCTCACCCGCTGGAACGTCGGCCGGGTGGCCCTCCTCGGCGACAGCGCCCACGCGATGGTCCCGTTCCAGGCGCAAGGGGCGGCCCAGGCGATCCTGGACGCGTCCGCCCTGACCGACGCCCTCGCGGACGCGACGCCCACCGAAGTCCCCGCCGCACTCGCCCGCTACACCGCCCGCCGCCTGCCGACCGCCACCGCCACACAGGCCGCCTCGACCCAGGCAGGCAGAGACTTCCACTTACCGGACGGCCCCGAGGCCGGGTCGAGAAACGCCCGCATGGCGGCACACGCAGCCGAGAACAGGTTCATGCCGCAGGCGGCTGCGTGGCGGGCGGACGGCCGGGGCGACGAGCCGGACAGCTGAACGGCCCGCCGGCCCAAGGCCGCCCCCTCCCCCTCACTCCACCGTGACCGACTTCGCCAGGTTCCGAGGCTGGTCCACCTCGTTGCCCCGGGCCGTCGCCAGCTCGCAGGCGAAAACCTGCAAGGGGACCGTCGCCACCAGCGGCTGAAGCAGGGTCGGCGTGGCCGGGATCCGGATCAGGTGGTCCGCGTACGGCACCACCGCCTCGTCCCCTTCCTCCGCGATGACGATCGTCCGCGCACCCCGGGCCCGGATCTCCTGGATGTTGGACACGATCTTGTCGTGCAGGATCGACCGGCCCCGGGGCGAAGGCACGACCACGACCACCGGCAGGTCGTCCTCGATCAGAGCGATCGGCCCATGCTTCAACTCCCCCGCCGCAAAGCCTTCGGCGTGCATATAGGCGAGTTCCTTCAGCTTCAGCGCGCCCTCAAGGGCGACCGGATATCCCACGTGCCGTCCCAGGAACAGCACCGTCTTCTTCGCGGCCAGCGACCGCGCCAGCTCCCGCACCGGCTCCATGGTCTCCAGCACCCGCTCGACCTCACCGGAGATCTGGGAGAGGTCCCGGATGACGGCCCCGATCTCGTCGCCCCACTTGGTGCCCCGCACCTGCCCGAGATACAGCGCGACGAGGTAACACGCCACCAACTGCGTCAGAAACGCCTTAGTCGAGGCGACCGCGACCTCCGGCCCGGCATGCGTGTACAGCACCGCATCCGACTCACGCGGAATCGTCGACCCGTTGGTGTTGCAGATCGCCAGCACCCTGGCCCCCTGCTCACGGGCGTGCCGCAGCGCCATGAGGGTGTCCATGGTCTCGCCGGACTGCGAGATGGCGATGACGAGGGTCTGCTGATCGAGGATCGGATCCCGGTACCGGAACTCACTGGCCAGTTCGACCTCGCACGGCACCCGCGTCCAGTGCTCGATGGCGTACTTGGCGATCATTCCGGCGTGAAAGGCCGTGCCGCAGGCGACGATGACGACCTTGTCGACTTCGCGCAGCTCGGAGGCGCTGATCCGCACCTCGTCCAGCGTCAGCGAACCGGACGCGTCGATACGCCCCAGCAACGTATCGGCGACCGCCTTGGGCTGCTCGGCGATCTCCTTGAGCATGAAGTAGTCATAGCCGCCCTTCTCCGCGGCCGAGGCGTCCCAGTCGACGTGATACGGCCGCACCTCCGCCGGCCGCCCGTCGAACCCGGTGACGGTCACCCCGTCCCGCCGCAGCTCCACCACCTGGTCCTGACCCAGCTCGATCGCCGACCGCGTGTGGGCGATGAACGCGGCGACATCCGAGGCGAGAAAAGCCTCACCCTCCCCAACGCCCACCACCAGCGGCGAGTTCCGCCGCGCCCCGACCACCACATCGGGCTCATCGGCATGCGCGGCGACCAGCGTGAACGCCCCCTCCAACCGCCGGCACACCAGCCGCATGGCCTCGGCCAGGTCGGCGCAGACCGAGAACTCCTCGGCGAGCAGATGCGCGACCACCTCGGTGTCGGTCTCCGAGGTCAGCTCGTGCTCCCGCTCCTCCAACTCGGCTCGCAGAGCGGCGAAGTTCTCGATGATCCCGTTGTGCACGACCGCGACGCGCCCCGCGTTGTCGAGATGCGGATGCGCATTCGCGTCCGTGGGCCCACCATGCGTGGCCCACCGCGTGTGCCCGAGCCCCGTGGTCCCGGTCGGCAACGGCCGCTCGGCGAGCTCCTTCTCCAGATTCGCCAGCTTCCCGGCCTTCTTGGCCCCGGCCAGCCCTCCGTCCGCCAGCACGGCGACCCCGGCCGAGTCGTAACCCCGGTACTCCAGCCGCTTCAGTCCGGCCATCACGATCTCGAGCGCCGACTGCGACCCCACGTATCCCACGATTCCGCACATGCGCGGCAGCCTACGGTCCGATCGTCACGGAAATCGCCCCCGAACTCCGCGCCGCCTGCCCGAATTCGGAAATTCCCACGGGGGTACGAAGCCAGGATCACAGGCGGCCTCCGCGACGGATCACCGACCTCCGTCAGGTCTTCGCCCGATAGGACCGCATGGCCAGCGGATAGAACACCAACGCGATCCCGGCCGCCCACACCAGCGACCACAGCACCGGCTCCGCCACCGGCCCGCCCAGCAGCAGCCCCCGGAACGCGTCCGACAGATGCGTCACCGGATTCACGTCGCTCCACGCCTGCAGCCACCCCGGCATGGTGTCCACCATGACGAACGCGCTGCTGGTGAACGTGATCGGAAAAATGATCGTGAACGCGAAGGCCTGCACCTTCTCCGCATCCCCCGCCAGCATCCCGATCAGCACCGCGCCCCACGACACCGCCGCCGCGAACACGACCACCAGCAGCGTCCCGAGCAGGAAGCCGCCCAGTCCCCCGGTGATCCGGAAGCCGAGCAGCAGGCCGAGGCCGATCATCAGCAGCAGCGCCCAGACATGCTTGGCGAGGTCGGCGGTGATACGGCCGATGAGCGGCGCCGAGCGGGCGATCGGCAGGCTGCGCAGCCGGTCGAAGACGCCCTTGGTGAGGTCGGTGTTGAGCGCCATGGCCGTGTACATGGTCATGAACAGGGTGTTCTGGACGATGATCCCCGGCAGCGCGTACTTCAGATACGCCTCGGGCGACCCGGCCATCTGCCCGCCCAGCACGTACGTGAACAGGAACACGAACATGATCGGCGTGATGCTGTAGTCGACCAGTTCGAGGGGGTTGTGCTTCACCGCCACCAGGCTCCGCCAGGCCATGGTGAAGGTCTGCCGCATCCCGTCGAGCGGTCGCACCCGGCCCGACTTGGTGATCGGGGCCGTGATGGTCGTGGTGGCGGCGGTCATGACCGGCTCACCGCCTTCTCCCGCTCACTCTCGTCCTCGTCCCGTACGGCCGCCCCGCCGTTCTTCTCCGGCTCGCCCGGCTCGGCACGGTGTCCGGTCAGGGCCAGGAACACCTCGTCCAGCGACGAGCGCCGCAGCGCAAGCTCGCCCACCGCGATCCCCTCCCGGTCCAGCGTGCGCACGACCGCGGGCATCAGCTCGGGATCCTTCACCGGGGCGGTGATCGTCTCGCCCTCGATCTGGGTCTGCGGCCCGGCCGCCTCGGTGACCAGCAGGTGCGCCCGTACAAGATCCTCCGCCGCCACCGGCCGCAGCTGCAGCACCTGGCCCCCGACCTGCGACTTCAGCCGGTCGGGCGTGCCCTCGGCGATCACCCGGCCCTTGTCGATCACCACGATGTCGTCGGCGAGCACATCGGCCTCGTTCAGATACTGCGTGGTCAGCAGGGCCGTCGCCCCGTCCGCGACCAGGCCCCGCAACAGGTCCCACAGCTCACCGCGGCTGTGTGGATCCAGGCCGGTCGTCGGCTCGTCGAGAAAGAGGATGCTGGGCCGGCCGACGAGACTGGCCGCGAGGTCCAGTCGCCTGCGCATACCGCCGGAGTAGGTCTTCGTGGCCCGCCCGGCCGCGTCCGCCAGCTGAAAGCGCTCCAGCAGCTCGGCCGCGCGCGCCTTCGCCTCCCGGCGCGGCAGACCGAGCAGTCTGCCGATCATCAGCAGGTTCTCCGTGCCGGTCAGGTTCTCGTCCACCGCCGCGTACTGACCGGTCAGCCCGACCATGGCGCGTACGACCCCGGCCTCCCGGACCACGTCGTGCCCGGCCACCTGCGCCCGGCCCCCGTCGGGCCGGAGCAGCGTCGCGAAGATCCGCACCGCGGTGGTCTTCCCCGCGCCGTTGGGGCCCAGCAGCCCGAGCACCGTGCCTCGCCGGGCCCCCAGGTCGACCCCGGCCAGCGCCTCGGTGTCCTTGAACCGCTTGACCAGGCCTTCCGCCTCGATCGCATACGTCATGGGTCACCCCCTCGGGGTCGGTGGACCCCGGGCTGGGCCCACCTCTCCCACAACTGTGACGCACGCCACTGACATTCCCCACTTCGCCCGGGTACCGGACGATGACAGCCGTTTCCTCCCGAAAACGCGGCGGCGTGACGGATCCCACCTCACCGTCCGTTCGTACTCCCGTAACAATGGACTGTGATCTCTCCGGTCTCCTCGGTGCCCCGGAGCGCCCACCGGCCCAAGCCGGAGGCGACTCCCTACGTCGACCTCACCCGCTCGGAGTGGAGCGCGCTGCGCGACAAGACCCCGCTGCCGCTCACGGCGGAGGAGGTCGAGAAGCTGCGCGGTCTGGGCGATGTCATCGACCTCGACGAGGTCCGCGACATCTACCTCCCGCTCTCCCGCCTCCTCAACCTCTACGTCGGCGCCACGGACGGCCTCAGAGGGGCGCTGAACACCTTCCTGGGCGAACAGGGCTCCCAGTCCGGCACCCCGTTCGTCATAGGGGTCGCCGGTTCGGTCGCCGTGGGCAAGTCCACGGTCGCCCGCCTGCTGCAGGCCCTGCTCTCCCGCTGGCCCGAGCACCCGCGCGTGGAGCTGGTCACCACGGACGGCTTCCTGCTGCCCACCAAGGAGCTCCAGGCCCGCGGCCTGATGTCGCGGAAAGGATTCCCCGAGTCCTTCGACCGCCGCGCTCTCACCCGCTTCGTCGCCGACATCAAGGCGGGCAAGGACGAGGTCACGGCACCCGTCTACTCCCACCTGATCTACGACATCGTCCCGGACCAGAAGCTCACGGTCCGCCGCCCCGACATCCTGATCGTCGAGGGACTGAACGTCCTCCAGCCCGCCCTCCCGGGCAAGGACGGACGCACCCGGGTCGGCCTCGCCGACTACTTCGACTTCAGCGTGTATGTCGACGCCCGCACCGAGGACATCGAGCGCTGGTACCTCAACCGCTTCAAGCGGCTGCGCGAGACCGCCTTCCAGAACCCCTCCTCGTACTTCCGCAAGTACACCCAGGTGTCCGAGGAGGAGGCCCTCGACTACGCCGGCACGATGTGGCGCACCATCAACAAGCCCAATCTGGTGGAGAACATCGCCCCTACGCGCGGCCGGGCCACCCTGGTCGTCCGCAAGGGCCCGGACCACAAGGTGCAACGGCTGAGCCTGCGCAAGCTGTGAGGTTGCGCAGGCTGTGAGGCTGCGCAGGCTGTGAGGCTGCGCAGGCTGTGAGGCTGTCACACGGGCCTGTTAAAAAGGCGTCATGCTGCATCTGCGCCTGATCACGCCGGCCGACCGGACCGACGACGTGGTACGCCTGATCGAGGGGACGGTGGGGACGACCCACCTCGCCGTCCTGCCGGGCGCCGCCCGCAACCCCTCCGGGGACCTGGTCATGTGTGACGTGGCGCGCGAGGCGGGTGACGGACTCCTCACCGATCTCCAGCAGTTGGGCATCGAGGAGTCCGGGTCCATCGCCGTCGAGAACATCGACCTGTCGCTGTCCAAGCGCGCCGACAAGGCCGAGAAGGAGGCACCGGGCGAGGGCGCGGACGCGGTGCTGTGGGAGCACCTCACGGAGGCGACACACGAGGAGTCGACTCTCTCGGTCACGTACCTCGCCTTCATCACCCTCGCAACGATGATCGCGGCCTGCGGCGTCGTTCTCGACAACGCGATCCTGATCGTGGGCGCGATGGCGGTCGGCCCGGAGTTCGGCCCGCTCGCGGGCATCTGCACGGCCGTGGTGCAGCGGGCGCCACGCCTGGCGCTGCGCTCACTGATCGCTCTGCTGGTGGGCTTCGCAGTGGCGATGGCGGTGACGGTGGGCTTCAGCTACCTCATGGACGCCGTCGGCCTGTTCACCGAGGCCAAACTGGAGGCGGACCGGCCCAACACGGGCTTCATCTACGCCCCCGACTGGTTCTCCTTCGTCGTGGCGGTACTGGCCGGCGCCGCCGGCACCCTCTCTCTGACGTCCGCCAAGTCCGGTGCTCTGGTCGGCGTCGCCATCTCGGTGACGACGGTCCCGGCCGCCGCCAACGCGTCGGTGGCGCTGATCTACGGCGACGCCAAGCAGACCTGGCTCTCGACCGGGCAGCTGCTCCTGAACCTCCTGGGCATCATCCTGGCAGGCACCCTCACCCTGCTGACCCAGAAGTGGCTCTGGTCCGTACAACGCCGGCGGAGCACCACCCCGTAAGGGGCACGGGGAACTGCGCGAGCAGCCACAGACAACGGTCAGCCCGCGACGAACAGAAACCCCCCGCCCCGACCCGGCACGACCGACTACCCCAGCGCGGACTTCACCACATCGGCCAGCCGCCCCGCCACGGACCGAGCCTGCTCGATGTCCGCGGCCTCGACCATCACCCGCACCAACGGCTCGGTACCGGACGGCCGCAGCAACACCCGCCCCGTGGAACCGAGTTCCCGCTCCGCCTCGGTGACGGCGGCAGCCAGCTCGGCCGAGCTCCCGACCCGGGTCCGGTCCACGTCCGGGACATTGATCAGAACCTGCGGCAGCCGCTCCATCACAGCAGCGAGATCCCGCAGCGTACGCCCGGTCTCGGCGACCCGAGCCGCCAGCAGCAGCCCGGTCAGCGTGCCGTCACCGGTCGTGGCGTGGTCGAGGATGATGACGTGCCCGGACTGCTCGCCGCCGAGGGCGTAGCCGTGCTCCTTCATCTCCTCCAGCACATACCGGTCGCCGACGGCGGTCTGCACGAGCTTCAGACCCTCGCGCTCCAGCGCCAGCTTGAAGCCGAGGTTCGACATCACGGTCGCAACGACGGTGTCGGCGCGCAGAGCGGAGCGTTCCCGCATCGCCAGCGCGAGCACGGCGAGGATCTGGTCGCCGTCCACCTCGTCGCCGGTGTGGTCCACGGCGAGGCACCGGTCGGCGTCCCCGTCGTGCGCGATCCCCAGCGCGGCCCCGTGGTCGAGGACGGCGGCCTTCAGCTTGTCCAGATGCGTGGACCCGCAGCCGTCGTTGATGTTGAGCCCGTCCGGCTCGGCACCGATGGTGACGACGTCGGCCCCGGCCTGCCGGAACGCCTCCGGAGAGACGCCCGCCGCGGCGCCGTGCGCCTCGTCGAGGACGATCTTCAGCCCGTCCAGCCGGTTCGGCAGCACGCCGAGGAGGTGGGCGACATACTCGTCGAACCCCTGGTCGTACGACCGCACCCGTCCGACTGACGCACCCGTCGGCCGCTGCCACGGCTCACCGTGCCGGTGCTCGTCGTAGACGGACTCGATACGGTCCTCCAGATCGTCGGCGAGCTTGTGGCCACCGCGGGCGAAGAACTTGATGCCGTTGTCCGGCATGGCGTTGTGGCTGGCGGAGAGCATGACACCGAGGTCGGCACCGAGCGAGCCGGTGAGGTGCGCGACCGCGGGCGTGGGCAGCACGCCGACCCGCATCACGTCGACACCCGCACTCGCGAGGCCCGCGACGACGGCGGCCTCCAGGAACTCCCCGGACGCGCGCGGATCCCGCCCGACCACCGCTGTCGGCCGGTGGCCCTCGAAGGTGCCCGCCTCGGCGAGTACGTGCGCTGCCGCCACGGACAGACCGAGGGCCATCTCGGCCGTCAGATCCGCGTTGGCGACACCACGCACGCCGTCCGTGCCGAAGAGTCGTCCCACTTGTCCTCCTGAGGAAACATCAGTTCCGAAAGCGGAGCCGGCGCTCGATACGCCACCGGGCCACCGGGGGCTCCCGCTACCAGGCATTCCATGCCTGGGGCATCGGATCACACAAGCCTTTGAACGTCTTGTGCCGTTATACGCCCGCGCCCGGTGATAAGACGAACGCCCCGGCGGCACTGTGGCGTGCCGCCGGGGCGTTCGGAGTACCGGAGTACGAGCAGAGGCAGCTTGCGCTTAGCGCTTGCTGTACTGCGGGGCCTTGCGGGCCTTCTTCAGACCGGCCTTCTTGCGCTCGACCGCACGGTCGTCGCGCTTGAGGAAGCCGGCCTTCTTCAGCGGGCCGCGGTTGTTGTCGACGTCGGCCTCGTTCAGGGCGCGGGCGACACCGAGACGCAGCGCACCGGCCTGGCCGGAGACACCGCCACCGGCGATGCGGGCGATGACGTCGTAGCGACCCTCGAGCTCGAGCACCTTGAAGGGCTCGTTGACTTCCTGCTGGTGCACCTTGTTGGGGAAGTAGTCCTCAAGGGTGCGACCGTTGATCTTCCACTTGCCGGTGCCCGGAACGATCCGGACGCGGGCGATGGCGTTCTTGCGACGGCCCAGGCCGGCGGCCGGCTGGGGCTCACCGAAGCGCGAGGCGAGGGACTCGGAGGTGTACTCACCCTCCACCGGAACCTCGGACTCGGTGGTGTAGCTGTCGATGTCGATGTTCTCGACGTTCTCGTCGAGCGGCTGCTCGGCAGTGGTCTCGGCCACGATTCTCCTCAGATTCTCTTCAGTCTTAGGGGGTGGCCGGACTTACTGCGCGACCTGGGTGATCTCGTACGGCTGCGGCTGCTGCGCGCCGTGCGGGTGCTGGTCACCCTTGTAGACCTTCAGCTTCGAGAGCATCTGACGGCCCAGAGTGTTCTTGGGGAGCATGCCCTTGACGGCCTTCTCGATGGCCTTCTCGGGGTTCTTGTCGAGGAGCTCGTCGTAACGGACGGAGCGCAGACCACCCGGGTAGCCGGAGTGGCGGTACGCCATCTTCTGGGTCCGCTTGTTGCCGGAGAGGTGCACCTTGTCGGCGTTGATGATGATGACGAAGTCACCGGTGTCGACGTGGGGCGCGTAGATCGGCTTGTGCTTGCCGCGGAGAAGGGACGCGGCGGTGGTGGCGAGACGGCCCAGGACGATGTCCTGAGCGTCAATGACGTGCCACTGGCGAGTCACATCGCCGGGCTTGGGGCTGTACGTACGCACTTCGCAGCCTTCTTCTTCAGTGGATGGGTGCTGACACATGGCATCACTGAAGCGATCGTGCAGCTGGGGACGACAATGCCGGGGACGCTGCCCGTATGCCGTCCACTGGTAACTGCTCCAGGGAACCTAGGTAGAGGCCACTCCCGTGAGAATGAGCGAGCCAATACACAACGAACACGCAGGATACCTGCGGCGCCACGGCCGGGTCAAAACGGGTGGCCGGCCACTGCACCCTGCTGTCCATTGACCAGCGTAAGCGAGCACCAGGCTCTGCTGTGCCGCCCGTGCCCGGCCCTCACCCCCAAACACCGGGCCCACCACCGCCACCGCCACCGCCACCGACAGCCGACGCTCCACCCCGGCGTGACCATCAACCCGCCGAGACGGGCCCACAGCCTCACCCGAGCGACCTCCCGGCGACGAAATCCCCGACCCCCAACCGCCGGACACCCAAGCCGGACGCCCACGCCCAGCGCCCCGAGCCCCTGGGGCTCACGCCACGCCACGCCCCCCGCCCCTGGCACGCCGAGGCTCACCCCTCCCCCACCGGGTCCGCCCCTCGACGGGCGAAGCCGCGTGCCCGGTGGGGTCCAGGGGCGGAGCCCCTGGCGGGGTCGAAGGGGCGGAGCCCCTGGAGGACGGGACGGGCAGGGGCGGCGGGGGCGAGACACCCCGCCCGGACCGAACGCCGCGGACCGCCACAGTCACCGCCAGACCACACAGCGTCACGGCATCCCGAAAGGCCCGCCGCTGAACCGCCTCCAGATAGGGCCACGTCACCCCGGGAAGCTGCGGCACGAGCGAGACCCAGAACCACACCCCCCGGGCAACCGCCCCCTCACCCAGCACCCCAGCCACCAGCAGCGGCACGACAACCAGCAGATAGTGGTCGTACGACGGCCGCGAGACGAGGAACGCCGAGAGCATCAGGCCCGCCGCAGTCTCGACAAGGCGCCGCGCCCCCTCGTCCCCACGACGCCAGCGCCCATACGCACACCCCACCCCCACCCCAGCCGCCACCAGCCCGATCCCCCCGGCCACCGCCCCCGGCACCCCCACCCTCGAAAGCACGGCAACCAGCGACGCCTCATACAGCCGCACAAAGCCGTCGTCCCCGCCCAGAAGGAACGGCAGAGTCCGGGTGAAGAACCCCGCAGGATCCGGCAGCAGCAACGCCGCCCCCAAGGACGCGGCCACCGGCACCCCGACCATCACCCCCAGCCCCCGCCACCGCCCCGCGAACACGAACAGCAACCCCACCGGCGCCAGCAGCGGCTTCAGGGCGATCGCCGCCCCGGTCACCGCCCCCGCCGCCACCCACCGCCCCCGCGTCGCCAGCAACAGGCCCAGCGGCAGGGCGAGCACCGCCGTAGCGGTCCAGTTCCCCAGCAGAACAAGGTGCGCGAACGGGGCGAACCCGACCGCGAGCCCGATCAGCCCGAGGGCGGCGAACCGGCTGCGCAGCGGAACCCCGTGCACCCGCAGCGCACAGACCCAGCCCCCCACCAGACACCCGGTCACGACCACCGGCACGAGCACCCCCAGCACACCCCGCGGAATCAGGGCCTGAGGAGCCGCCGCAAGCACCGCACTCGGCAAATAGAGAAAGTGGGGGTCGTCATACGGCGAACCCCCACCCAGCCAGACCCGCGCCGCCCGCACGACGATCGCGTTGTCCATCCCTCCGTCCGAGGTCACCCGGGCCGTACGCATCACGAGGGCCCCCAGCAAGACCCCGAGCACCGCCCACAGATGCCAGGTCGCACGTCGTACCAACCACCCGGAGATGTCGCTTTTGTGCTCGCTCATCGGCTGAACGCTAGGTGCCTGTGGGCCGCTTGGGGCGGACCGGCACACCTTCGGTCCGTCTAAGATGCGCCCCATGAGCTACGGGCAGCAGGGGGGACCCCAGTCCCAGTGGGATCCCTGGACACCGCAATCCCAGCAGCCGTGGAACAGCGGCGCCGACGACCAGACCCCGGACTGGGCCGCGCTCGCCGAGGCATCCGAGACCCGTAACAAACGGCGCCGGCTGCTGTTCATCGGCGGCGGCGCGCTGGCCACCGTCGCGATCGGCGCCGCCGTCGCCGTGGCCGTGGTGTCGTCGAACGACGGCAACTCGGCCTCGAACAAGCCGTCTTCCGAGCTTCCGGCGACCGCGGACCTGCCGAACCAGTCCACCGCCCCGTCGTTCGAGCCGACGAGCGCCCCGCCGCCGCTGGACCCGAAGGACTTCATCGCCAGCAAGGCCAAGGACACCGCTCCGCTCGGCGCGCAGATCCTCTTCCCCGGCACGCAGCTGACCATGGGTGAGACGGTCTACAAGAAGGGCGCGACGGACGACACGAAGAACTGCTCCGCGGTCACCGAGGGCGGACTCCCGAAGATCCTCTCCGCCAACGGCTGCACCCGCTTCATGCGAGTCTCCTACGTCAAGGACGGCCTCGCGGTGACGGTGGGCGTGGCGGTCTTCGACACCGAGGCCAAGGCCACCAAGGTCAAGAGCCAGGTGAACACGAAGAAGGACATCGTCCGGCCGCTCTCCGGCAAGGGCATCAAGGACTTCTGCGCCTCCGCCGTCTGCTACTCCAAGTCCAACTCCTACGGCCGTTACGCCTACTTCACCATCACGGGCTTCACCAACGGCAAGGACATGACGGACAAGGACACGGCGGGCTTCCAGACCGGCGACAACCTGGAGGAGTTCACGTTCCGCCAGATCCGCCGGCGCGGTGAGGCCCAGGCTTCGGCGGCGGCGGGCGAGTAGCGGCGAGCCGGAAGCGGCGCGCGGCGGCCGACGTACTGTCGACCGCCGCGGCCGGCCCTGGGCTCACAAGCGCTTGGCGCTGCGCAGCGTCTTCGCGTAGTAGCCGTTTCCGTCGAGGCGGGACACACCGCCGACGTCGCCGATGGTGGGCCCGTTGACCTCCTCGCGGCTCGACACGAAGATCAGGTGACCCTCGGTGTCGTGCCCGAGGACCAGGCCGACGTGGTCGAGCCGCTGGCCGGTGCGGGTGTCGAGCTTGAAGAAGACGAGATCGCCCGGCTGGAGCTGGTCGATGGCGGACGGGCGGTCCTGCGCGGTGATGCCGGCCAGCGGCAGGATGTCGACGCCCTGCTTGGAGCGGGCCATGCCGTTGGCGGTGCGGGGCAGGCCGTCGCCCGAGGTGTCCGAGGACATCAGGGGGTAGCGGGCCCGGTAGCCCAGCACCATGCGGATGAAGCCCGAGCAGTCGATCGAGCGGGCCCGCATGCTCTCCGGCTGACCGACGACGCCGTCCCGGAACGGGTACGGCACCCCGAGGTAGTCGTAGAAGTCGGACTGCTCCAGGCGCAGGTCGCCGCCCTCCGCCCCGGACGTGTTCAGCGGCCCGAAGTTGGCGTCACCGGCGATGACCGTGCCCTGCCCGTCCTTCTTCTGCGGCGCGCCCGCGACGTACTGGAAGGCGAAGGCGAAGATGTCGTCCTCCTTGCTGGTCCGGTACTCGGCGTACCACTCCTTGAACCACTTCTCCTTCTCCGCCCCCTTGGACCACTTCTCGGGCATCAGCCGCACCCAGTCCGTGGTGCTGACCTTCGACGCGGTCGAGGTGGGCTCCTGGAAGGTGCGGGCGGGCCCGCTCAGCGTCGCGATGCGCGCGCCGTCCGTGAACACGGCCTTGATCTGGCCGTCGGCGCCGCGCAGCACGGACCGCGCCGGGTTCTCCAGCCGGGACCAGGCCTCCTTGCCGGTGTCCGTCGAGGCCTCGGTGCTGCGGCCGCCTTCCAGGACCCCGACGTTGCGCACCTCGGTGACGCCCGGCTCCTCCTGCTTGCGCAGCTCCACCGTGAGGTAGCCGGAGGTGCCGACGAGCGCCAGCAGCACCAGGCCCGTGACGACGGGCCTCGACTTCTTCTTCCCTGCCATCGTTGTGTGCTCCTCGGTTCTCAGACGGTCGGCATGACGCCGAGCAGCAGGCCGGCGGCGACCACGATGTAGGCCATGAGGGAGACGGTGCCCGTGGCCAGCAGCGTGGCCCCCTTGGGCTGGCGCACCATCTGGTAGGCGATCAGGCCCGGCACGATGAAGCCGAGCGTCTGGTTGCCGTACAGCAGCGGGAACTCGATCGACAGCACGATCATCACCGTGGCCTGCAACAGCACGCCCAGCAGCACCACGGCGGCGAACAGCCGCTTGCCGTACAGGATCACGAGCCGTTGCATGATCTTGGTGCCGCCGTAGGTCAGGGCGGTCACGCCCACCACCATGGCCGCGCGCTGGAGATCCTCGATGAGGGTGAGCGCGAGCCAGCCGGGTGTGATCATGCCGCCGGGCGACAGGTTGGTCGTGAGATAGCAGAGCAGCGAGAAGAACAGGCCAATGGCGATGCCCAGGGCAGCCATCTCGGGAGTCAGGGCGGCGGTGGTCAACGGGGTCTCCGGGCAGAGGGGTGCGGGTTCGGGGGCGAAGCGGCTGTCAGGCGCGCGATGGCGGTGCACCTCCGTCGTCGTCCGCCGGCCGCCGGGCCGACCGACCGAAGGGGTCGTCGCCGTACGGCACCTCTTGGCCGTCCCCGTGCGACGGCTGCCGCGCGGACCGGAACCACTGCGAGACCTCGGCCTGCCCGGCCGCGTACGGCACCTGCTCCTGCACGTGGTGCCCGTGCCCGGGGTACTGCGGCCGGCCCTGGCCGTACTGCTCACCGTGGCCGTAGGCCTGTCCCGGTCCGTAGGGGGCCTCGGCGTACCGCTCCCGCGGCGGGGCGGGGATGGTGATCACCGGGATCTCCTGGGTCTGGGAAGCCTGGTAGCGCTCCTCGTGGGCCGTGGGGTACGAGGCGTACGGGTCCAGGCGCTGCTGCTGGTGCGGCGCGGCGGCAACAGCCGCGTCCCCCGCCTCATCCGTGCCGCTCTCGTCCGCCGGGAGCTCGGCCAGGTATTCGAGCAGTTCCTCGCCCTGTCCGTGGATGTTGCCGATGGCGACGAGGGAGGAGCCGTCGGACATCCGGCCGAGCAGGGTCGGCATGAACTCGTCCGCCGCGCGACGCTCTCCGCCCAGGTCGACGGCCCGGTCGCGCCAGTCGGCGGGGATGGCGTCGATGGCGCTCTTGGACGGGTGGCCGATGACGAAGACGTTGTCCGGCTGGAGGTCGGGGATGATCTCGCCCATCTGCCCGTTGCGCTCCACCCGGTCCGGGCGGCAGTTGATCACGACGTTCAAGGGGCGGCGGATCGCGCCGAGGTCGAGCAGCTGATTGATGTTCATCAGCGTCGACTCGGGGTCGTTGGCCGCGAACACGTTGGCGAAGGCGAGCCGCTTGCCGTCGGGAGCGACGTACTTCTCCACCGACAGCACACCCGGGTCCGGCGGGGCGTCGTACATGCCCTGCAACGCGACCTTGCGCTCGATGCCGAGCAGGTCCGCCACGACCAGCGCGATCGCGACGTTCTCCTTGAAGGTGAACCAGCTGAAGCCGCGCAGCTCCTCGTCGGTGACCGTCTCCGGATCGGCGTAGATCAGCCGGCAGTTACGGGCGTCCGCCTCCTCCTGGAGGATGTGGAAGCGCTCCTTCTCGGCGGTGACGCAGATGCCGTCCTCCGGCATCGAGCGGCACAGCGAGCGGGCCACGTCGTCGAGCGTGGGCCCCATCTCGGCGAGGTGGTCCTCACGGACGTTGCACAGCACGCCGATCGTCGAGCGGATCAGCTTGCTCTGGTTGACCTCCTGGAGGGCCGGCATGACCGCCATGCACTCGATGACGAGGGCGTCGGGACGGTAGGTGGCGGCCCGGCGGACGATGCCGATCTGTTCCACCACGTTGGCGATGCCGAACTTCCGGTAGACCGGCTCCTCGGTGGCGTCCGGGTGGATGAAGCGCGCCGCGGTGCCCGTTGTCTTGGCCACGGTGACCAGGTCACCGCCGCGCAGGGCTCCCGCGCACAACCGGGTGATGGAGGACTTGCCGCGGATGCCGTTGACGAGCACCCGGGAGGGGATGGTGTGCAGGGCGGCGTAGTGCCTGCGCTGCTCGATGATGCCCGCGATCAGCAGGAACACCGAGCCGATCAGCAGGACGAAGTAGAGGTAGAGCACGGGCCGGTCACCTTCCTCCGGCGCCGAGCCTGGGCTCGGCACTCCGGCGTGCCTGGTTCTGCCTGCGGGCCTGCAACTGCTGGCGGACCAGTTCGAGGCTGCGGACGACGGCCCCCACCTCGTCGTGATAGCGGGGGTACAGCACGGTCTTGAGGTCGCCGTCGGCCAGCTTCTCGGCGCTGCCCGCGAGGGCGCGCAGCGGCCGGACCACGACCAGGTGGATCCAGCCCAGGCAGACCACGATCAACGCGAGCCCGAGCATCCCGGCGAGCACACTGCGGTCCTCGCGCTCGTACGGGGCGATCTCGAAGTGCTTGGCGTTCTGCCAGCTGACGACGGTCCAGCCGACGTCGGCCGCCACACCGCCGCCGGAGAAGGGCGCCGCGGCGGCGACGGTGACCGAACGGCCCTCGCGGATCAGCAGCCCGTTCTCCACGGGCCCCGCGCCGACCTTGACGCCGCCCGCTCGCACGAGGTCGGTGAGCGACTCGCGCGGCAGGCCCTCGAAGGCGAGGAAGCCGTCACTGGCGGCGATGGTTCGCGCCTCGGCGTCGACCACGCGGACCTCCCCGAGGCCGGGCCGGTTCAGCAGCGAGTTCAGGAACTCCACCCGGATTTCGCCGACCAGGGTCATGCCCTTCTCATCCGGCAGCGCGGCCCCGGCCTGGATCACCGGCTTCTTGCCGCCCTCGCCCGACACGCGGACCAGCGACTGGTCCTGGTCGTCGGACGTGTCGCCGGACGCGTCGGTCTTGTCGTCGGACGTGTCGCGCTCCCAGTCCGCGTTCGGCTCGGCCCCGGCGCGGGCGACGACCTCGCCGCCCTCGTCGATGACGTACAGGGAGCCGTACCGCGTGTGCTTGCGCAAGGCGTCGTCGAGCACGCCCGTGCTGCGGTCGGGGTCGTCCGCGTCGATCAGACGGGAGATGGAGACGAGGTCGGCCTGGGCCTCGTTGAGGGCCCGGCGCACCCGGTCGGCGACGAGGTCGGTGCGGTCGCGCTGGTCGTTGACCATGGTGCTCGGCACACTCACCGAGGCGTCCGTGCGGTTGAGGAGCAGACCGACCGGCACGCACCACAGCAACAGCAGGACGGCTGTCAGCGCCAGCGGCACCCGCAGACCGAGCCGTCCCCCACGGCCCTTGCTCGCACCGGAACCCTGGGGGGCATCGCCGCCCCCGTCGGACAACTGCCCGCGCAGCCGCTCCAGCGCGGCGCCGACACGGGCGGTCTCGCCCCAGCGGGGCACGGCGACGGGGCGGGTCAGATCACCGCGGGCCAGCCTGCGCGACTCCAGGAAGAGCCCCAGCAGGGGCCGCTGCACCGCCATCCACAGCACGGTCGCCGCCAGCAGCCCGAACACCACCAGGACTCCGGCCGCCACCAGCCCGTACAGCTCCCGCTCCTGCCCGACGGCCTGTTCCTGCACCACGGGCAGCATGGCCACGACGGTCAGCCCGAGACCGGCGCCCACGCTCTTGCGCTGCTCCGGGTCGGCGGAGGCGAGGGAGGCGTAGCCGGCGGTGGCGATACGGCCGTTGTAGGCGTCGCCCAGCAGGGTTCCGCTGACGCCCGGGTAGCCGCGGGAGCCGGGCTCCCTGGCGCTGACGGGGTCCTGTTCGGTCTCCTTCGCCGCCCGCTCCGACAGCCGCGTGATCTGCTTGTGGAGGAAGGTCAGCTCGTCGCGCTCCGCGTCCGAGTTGAGCGCCTCGGCCTGTTCGAAGCCCTCCGTGGCGAGGACCTCGCCGCCGCGGGCAACGACCGCCATGGAGCGGAACGGGCCCAGGTTGATGGCGGGCACGGAGAGGCTGTTGGAGGCGATCAACAGCTGCTGCGGACGGTCCTTCCGGTCGAGGAGGGCCATGGTCATGAGCCGTACGTCACCGGTCTTCAGCCGCACCATGCGGGGCGTCAGGGCGTGCTCGCCGGTGAGGACGTCCTTGTCCAGCCAGGCAAGGGGAATCGTTTCGCCCCGAGCCGCGAGCACCTTCCCGCTCTCCAGATCCAGCACCGTGGTGCCGGTCCACTTCTGGTACGTCCTGCTCAGATCCGACAGCACCCGCTCCGGATCCGCGGGCTTGCCGGCGTTCAGCGCGGCCGCCATGCGGTTCAGGTCGGTGACCCGCTCGTCGATCGACGCGCGTAGGGCGATCGCGCCGTCCTGCGCGAAGTGCTCCTGGGAGCCCAGCACCGCCTTCGGCACGGCCGGCTCACCCGCGGGGCCCAGCACCTTGGCGGTCAGCCCGGCCAGGGCGAGGATCAGCAGGCACAGCAGCGCGATCGGCGGCCGTATGCCGCCCAGGAGCGGCATGTCCGCCCGTCTGCGCAGGCGTCGCCGTCCGCCCCGTGCGGGACGTGGCGCACCTTTGGTTGAAGTCACCGGTGGTTTCCTTCGCCTCTTCACTACTCAGGCGCTCGCAGGAGCCACCGCTGACGCGGGCATGAGACGCCGTCACTTTAAAAGACAGTCGACACGCGCCGGGGTTGGGCTCCGGCAGGCAACAGTCGACGTGTCGCTCGTCACTTCCCCAGCGAGAGCTGCTCAAGACCGTCGCCGCGCGGGGCGCCACGGTTGTGGAGGAAGCCGCGGGTACGGTCGGCGGCCAGCCGGTAGCGGGCCAGCCGGTCCTCCGACAGGTCGCCCGGGCTGTCGAGCACCTGCTGCACGTCCATCACCCGGTGTTCCTCGACCGCGCCCGCGGGCGCCTTGTCGCCGGCTTCCACCTCCGGCGGGATGTCGACCAGTGTGGTCCGGTAGCGGGCGTCGACGTCCCAGCCGTCGGCCGTCTCCCTGAACTCGAACCAGCCGATCGCACCCTCCTCGGTGAGACCGGTCGGCGAGGAGTGGCGGGCCACCTGGTTGCCGAGGCTGTAGGCGACCCACTTGCCGTTGAGCTTCTGGATGGGCTGCACGACGTGCGCGTGGTGACCGATCACCAGGTCGATCCCGGTCTCCTTGGTGATCCGCTCCGCCAGCTCCAGCTGCGGGAGGCTCGGCTCGTTGTAGTGCTCCAGGCCCCAGTGGACCGAGAGGATCACCACCTCGGCGCCCTTCTTGCGGGCCCGTGCCTCGGCCTTCTTGATCTCGTCGGTGCTCATCCGGTTGAAGGCCCAGCGCTCCTTCTCGGGCGTGGGGTTGAGAAAGGACTCCCAGGAGAAGGAGAGATGGGCAACCTTGACGCCGTTGACGTCCCGGATGTTGATCTGCTCTGCTTCCTGCGGCGTCCGCGCGGACCCGGTGTGCCCGAGACTCACCTTGTCCATCGCGTCCAGGGTGCGCTTGACGGCCTTGAGGCCGTGGTCGTACGTGTGGTTGGAGGCCGTCGAGCAGGTGTCGTAGCCCACGTCCTTGAGGGTTGTGAGGATCTGCGGTGGAACCAGGAACTCCGGGTAACCCTCGAAGGGGCCCTTGGGTGTCCCGACCGGCGTCTCCATGTGACAGATGGCCAGATCTGCCTTGCTGATCACCGGCTTCACCCCGGCCATGAGCGGTCCGAAGTCCAGCCCTGCCTGCCCCTCACCGGTCTTCTCGGCGTCCTTGGCCGCCTGTTCGACCAGTTCGGGGTGGATGAGCACATCCCCCGCGGCGGCGACGGTGAACGACCGTCCGCCCGGCTTCACCTGCGCCCCGGGGGACCCTGAGGTACAGGCGGCCATCAGGCCGCCCAAAGCCACCAGAACCGTCAGCGAGCGACCTATACGGAGAGACTTACGGAATGTCACCGCGACATATTCACACGCGCCACACAACTCAACCTGTCTCTACCGTCACAAGACAGTCACGGTTCGCTCGCATTTTTGCCCAAACGGCTTTGATCCTGGCGTTGGCCGGTTGTGAGGCGACATCACCCCATGCGACGGAACAGTCCGTTCCGCAGGCCCGGGAGCTCGTGGACCTCCGCAGCCGGATCCTGACGTACACGGCCGGCCTCGAACCCGACGACACCTACACCCCGCCCACCGGCGACGAACGCGCCCAACTGGCGCGCGGAGTCGGGCGCCTGCTGGACGGCGACGCGGCGGAGGCGGAGCGCGCGCTCGCACCCCTCGGCCTCGGCGTGATCCGCCTCACCGACACCGACTCCGGCCGGCGCTACGACGAGATCGCCGCCGTCCGGCAGAGCGGCGAGGCCGCACGCTGGGGCCGCCTCTACCTGACCGCCGACTCCGACCTGCGCTGGAACGTCCAGGTACCGCACCCGGTGTCCGACCGTGACACCGAGTCACTCGGCGTCCGGCTACTGGAGAACACTCCCTCGGGCGCACTGGTCGTTGCCGGGGCCCATCGCCGCGCCGGCCGCACGGACGCCGCGGACGTGGCCCACCGCGAGGACAGCGCGTTCCACGCCATCGTCGTGGAACTCCAGAAGCGCGGGGTGCCCGGCCTCCAACTGCACGGCTTCGCCCGGACGTCCGAGCGCCCCTACGAGGCCATCGTCTCCGGCGGCGTGGCCCAGAGCGCGTCCGGCGAGGCCTCGGCGCTGGCCGACCGTCTGGAGTCGGACGGTCTGCGGGTCTGCCGCGGCTGGTCGGCACGCTGCCCGCTGGAGGGCACCGAGAACGTCCAGGGCAGGTCGGCCGAACGCCGCCACGCCCCCTTCCTGCACGTGGAACTGGCGCCCGCCGCCCGCGAGGACGGCCGCGACGCCGACGAGACCGAGGACGCCCTGCGCGATCTCCTCAGCACCTGGTCGGCCGACTGAGGCTCAGCAGCACCCGGCCCGACCGGGCAACGACCGCTTGTTCCGCGCCTCCTTGCTGCGCGCCGCGAGCAACTCGTCCGCCGGATACCCCACCTCTTCGAGGGTCAGCCCGTGCGGCCGTACGACATGCACGGCGGAGTCCCTGACACCGGCGGCGAGCACCTTGCCGGGCCAGTCGGCGGGCCGGTGCCCGTCCCCCACGAACAGCAGCGCCCCGATCAGCGACCGCACCATGTTGTGGCAGAAGGCATCAGCACGCACGGTGGCGGTGACGATCCCGTCGTCCCCCCGCACGAGGCTCAGCTCCTGCAGCGTACGAATGGTGGTCGCCCCCTCCCGCTTCTTGCAGTAGGCGGCGAAGTCGTGCTCCCCGAGAAGCCGCCCGGCGGCCTCGTTCATGGCGTCGACGTCGAGAGGCCAGTCGTGCCAGAGGACGTGGCTGCGCAGCAGCGGGTCGACACCCCCGGGATTGTCGGTGACGCGATAGGCGTACCGCCGCCAGACCGCCGAGAACCGAGCATTGAACCCACTGGGCGCCTCCCGCAGCGCCCACACCCGCACGTCCTTGGACAGCCGCCCGGCAAGCCGCTTGAGCAGCTTCTCGTGATGCTCCCGCCAGACCGCCTCCGGCAGATCGACGTGCGCCACCTGCCCGCGAGCGTGCACACCGGCGTCGGTACGCCCGGCGACGGTCAGCTCGTACGTCGTCCCGCCCGACCGCGTGACGGTCCGCAGTGCGTCCTCGATCTCCCCCTGCACGGTCCGCCGCCCACCGGCCTGCTTGGCCCAGCCGGAGAACTCGGTCCCGTCGTACGACAGATCGAGGCGCACACGCACATACCCGGGCTCTACTTCGTCACTCACACGGAGATCCTCTCAGGAACACAAGAGCGGGCCCGCTCCTCGAAAGGAACGGGCCCGCAATCGCCCAAAGGGGCGCGGGGAACTGCGCGACAAGCCACGACGGCGCCGCAGCCGCAAACCGAACAGCCCCCGGCAGACGCTTACGCGTCCTTCGACTCCTCGGCAGCCTCATCGGCCTGAGCCTCGGCAGCCTCGTCGGCCTTGGTCGTGTCGACCTTGACCTCGGCGTCCTTGGCAGCGCGCTTCGTCGCGGCCTCGGCCTCGCCAGTGGCCTCCTGAGCAACCGTCAGGGCCTCGACCAGCTCGATGACAGCCATGGGCGCGTTGTCGCCACGACGGTTACCGATCTTGGTGATACGGGTGTAGCCACCCGGACGGTTCTCGTAGCGCGGGCCGATCTCGGTGAAGAGCGTGTGCACGATGCTCTTGTCCGTGATGACCTGCAGCACCTGGCGGCGGTTGTGAAGGTCGCCCTTCTTCGCCTTGGTGACCAGACGCTCGGCGTACGGCCGCAGACGGCGGGCCTTCGCCTCGGTGGTGGTGATACGGCCGTGCTCGAAGAGCGCCTTCGCAAGGTTCGCGAGGAGCAGCTTCTCGTGCGCGGCACTGCCGCCCAGACGGGCACCCTTGGTGGGCTTCGGCATTTTCCATCTCCTGTGTCTCTGCCCCGGCCGTATCAGGTACCGGGGTCAGTATCCGAGCAGGCGGTCGCCTGTCGGAGATCCGGAGCCTTTCAACTCCGGAAAGGTCCGCGCCCCCTGAGGGGCGCGGGGAACTGCGCGATCAGCCACAACGATCCCGCAGCCAAGAACCGGCAGTCGGTCCCGAGCTCTTAGTACTGCTCGGTCTCGACGAATCCGGCGTCTGAATCGTCGTCCGCGCCGAAGGCATCCGCGGCGGCGGTCGGGTCGAACCCGGGAGGCGAGTCCTTGAGCGCAAGGCCCATACCCGCAAGCTTCGCCTTGACCTCGTCGATGGACTTCGCACCGAAGTTACGGATGTCCAGGAGGTCGGCCTCGGAACGCGCCACGAGCTCACCCACCGAGTGGATGCCCTCGCGCTTGAGGCAGTTGTAGGAGCGGACCGTGAGCTCCAGCTCCTCGATCGGCAGCGCCAGGTCGGCGGCAAGGGCGGCGTCTGTCGGGGACGGGCCCATGTCGATGCCCTCGGCGTCGATGTTCAGCTCGCGGGCGAGACCGAACAGCTCGACCAGGGTCTTACCGGCCGACGCCAT
>NZ_JBVKAV010000014.1:101747-278193 GCF_055639295.1 Streptomyces sp. NPDC107528 | reverse complement strand
CCGGAAGCTAAGCCTTACAGCGCCGATGGTACTGCAGGGGGGACCCTGTGGGAGAGTAGGACGCCGCCGAACAAATTGTGAGAAAGGCCCACACCTTATGGTGTGGGCCTTTCTGCGTTTAAGGTCAAACGCATGCGCTATGACCTCGTCATCTTCGACAACGACGGTGTACTCGTCGACAGCGAGCCCATTTCCAACCGGCTCCTTGCCGCGTACCTCACCGAGCTGGGGCACCCGACCTCGTACGAGGAGTCCATTCGGGACTACATGGGCTCGGCGATGCATCGGATTCATGAGTTGGTGCTGGAGCGGACAGGGCAGCGGCTTCCCGGAGACTTTGATGACGTCTTCCATGCGCGTGTGTTCGCCGCGTTCGAGCGGGAGTTGAAGGCGGTGGCCGGCGCGGCCGACGTGCTCGAGAAGCTTCGTGGGGACGGTGTGGCGTACTGCGTGGCGTCGTCCGGGAGTCATGAGCGGATTCGGGTGGGGCATCGGGCGGCGGGGCTTGAGCGGTTCTTCGATGAGCGGCGGATCTTCAGCTCGCAGGATGTGGGTCGGGGGAAGCCGGCGCCGGATCTGTTTCTGTACGCGGCTGAGCGGATGGGGGTCGCGCCGGAGCGGTGTGTCGTTGTCGAGGACAGTCCGCTTGGGGTGGAGGCTGCCGTGGCGGCGGGGATGGACGTGTACGGGTTCACCGCGATGACGCCCGCCGCGAAGCTGGGCCGGGCCAGTCGACTCTTCGCCGACATGGGGGAGTTGGTCGACCTGCTGGTGTCATGTGATCGGCGTGACGACCCGCGAACTTGAGGGAAATTCATCTTTGGCTGGATCTACCCACCAGTACCCCGGGGCCCTACGCTCGCCGCCATGACTGATGTGCTGCGGCGCGGTAGGGCCTCGTTGGCGTTCGGCTTCTTCGCTCAGGGAGTCGCTTTTGCCCTGCTCGTGACCCGGATTCCGGCCATCCAGGACCGGTACGGGGTCTCCGACGCGCTGCTGCCCGCCTTTCTGGCCGCCGTACCGATCCTGGCCGGCGTCGGGAGTGTGGCCACCGAGCGGCTGGTGAAACGAATACCGCCGAGCCGGGTGTTGCGGTGGTCCCAGCCCGTCGTGCTTCTGGCGCTGCTCGGGGTCGGGGCGGGGGAGCGGATGGTCGAGCTGGGGCTCGCCCTGGCCGCGTTCGGACTGGCCGTGGGTGCGCTCGACGCCTCGATGAACATGCTCGGGGTGAGCCTGCAGCGGTCGTACGGGCGCAGCATCATGCTCAGCTTCCATGCCGTGTACAGCCTGGGCGGGATCGTCGGGGCCTCGTTGGCCTGGGTGGGGGCGCACTGGGATCTGGCGCTGGTCGTGTCGTATCTGCCGGTAGTCGTGGTGCTGTTGCCGGCCGCCTTGGTGGGGAGTCGGTGGTACGTCGACGGCGGGGGTGGCAGGGGCGTCGTCGTGGCGGAGCAAGCGGGTGAGGGTGGGCCCGTCGTGTTCAGGATGCTGCTGCCGTTGTGTCTGGTGATGACCTTCGCGTATATCGGCGACTCGACCGTCTCCAACTGGAGCGCGAAGTATCTCCAGGACGTGCTGGGGAGCTCGGAGCAGATGGCGACCGTGCCGTACAACGTCTATATGGTCACCACGCTGCTGGGGCGGGCCATCGGGGACTTCGGGGTGCGGCGGTTCGGGGCTGTCGCGGTCGTGCGGATGGGGGCCGTGGTGGCGGCCGTCGGGTTCGCGGTGGTGGCCGGGGCGCCGGGGGCGTGGGTGGGGATGCTGGGGTTCACCCTGCTCGGGCTGGGGTTGTGCGTGCTGGTGCCGCAGACGTTCGCGGCAGCCGGGCGGCTGTTCCCGGGGGCTTCCGATACGGCCATTGCGCGACTCAATGTGTTCAATTACGTGGGGTTTTTGATCGGTTCGCCTTTGGTGGGGGCGCTGGGGGATGCGTGGAGCTATCGCGGGGCGATGCTTGTGCCGATGGTGTTGGTGCTGGTGACGCTCGTGTACGCCCGTTCGTTCGCCGCTCAACCGGACCGATACGGTGGCGGGCATGAGCGGCCGAGCACAGCTGATGTGGGACGAGGCAGTAACGGGCTATGACTTCGGCCGGGACCATCCGATGGACCCGGTCCGGCTCGCGCTGACCAGGAGACTCGTCGATGCCTTCGGGCTGGACAAGGACATGGACGTCGTCTCGGCGCAACCGGCCGGGGAGTCGACCCTGCGGCTGGTGCACAGGCAGGACTACATCGAGGCCGTGAAGGCGGCCTCGGCGGATCCGGCGGCGGCGGATCAGTCGTACGGGCTCGGGACGATGGATGATCCCGCGTTCGCGGGGATGCATGAGGTGTCGGCGCTCATCGCCGGGCAGTCCGTGGGGGCGGCGGAGGCCGTGTGGCGGGGCGAGGCCCTGCATGCAGTGAACTTCGCGGGTGGGCTGCACCACGCGATGCCGGGGGGTGCCTCGGGTTTCTGCATCTACAACGACGCCTCGCTGGCCATTGCCCGGCTGCTGGAGTTGGGGGCCGAGCGGGTCGCGTACATCGACGTCGACGTGCATCACGGGGATGGGGTGCAGGCGGCGTTCTGGGAAGATCCGCGGGTGCTGACGATTTCGCTGCACGAGCATCCTCGTACGTTGTTTCCGCAGACCGGGTGGCCGGAGGAGACGGGTGCGGGGGCGGCCGAGGGGTCTGCCGTGAATGTGGCGTTGCCGGCCGGGACCGGGGACGCGGGGTGGCTGCGGGCGTTCCATGCTGTCGTGCCGGAGCTGATCCGTGACTTTCGGCCCCAGGTGCTGGTGACCCAGCATGGGGCCGACACGCACTTCGAGGATCCGCTGGCGCACCTTGCCGTGTCGCTGGATGCGCAGCGGGCTGTGCAGGTGGCCTGTCACGAGCTGGCGCACGAGTACGCGGATGGGAAGTGGGTTGCGCTGGGTGGGGGCGGATATGCCGTGGTGGAGGTCGTACCGCGGTCGTGGACTCATCTGGTGGGGATTGCTGCGGGGCGGGCGATTGAGCCTGAGGCGATGATTCCGGAGGGGTGGCGGCAGGGAGTCTTCGCGCGAACTCGGCAGTTGGGGCCGGCGCGGATGACTGATGGGCGGTGGCCTATTTCCTGGGGGGAGTGGGAGGCGGGGTACGACCCTGCGGATCGGCTGGATCAGGCGGTGCTGGCTACTCGGCGGGCGGTGTTTCCGCTGCGGGGGTTGTTGCCGTAGGTGGGGGTGAGTTTTCGCCCCCGCTGCCCCTACCTTTCCCGTCCTTGAAGGGGCGCTGCCCCTTCGACCCCGGTTCTTTGTGGGCTGCCGCCCCCAGACCGCAGCTTCGGCCTGAACGGCCTCGTCCTCGAACGCCGGACGGGCTGGAAGGCCTGAACGGCTCGAGAAGCGCCGTCCCCGTTAGCCCAACTGTGCGGCCTTTCCCCGTTCCTCCGTCTCTCTCCCGTTCCGTCCGTCACCATCGCTCTCGTGGTGAGTCGCGGAGCGCTTCGTGCCCATCTTCTGGATGCTCGGCTTGCCGGGGTCGTGGCTACTTCTCGGGAGGTGAGTCTGAGGAGTTATCGGCTGTTCGCGGCTCGTGATCCGCGTGTGGTCATTGGGCTAGATCCTGCGGGGAGTTGGCGGCAGCGGGATTTGATTGCGTTGATGGCGGACAGATGTGGGGTTTCGGCCGATCCGGCATGCGTATCTGGACTGGATGTGATCGATCCGGAGCGGACTTTGACAGCACTGGATGCGTTCGCTGATCGGATCGCGGCTGCCGCCCAGCGCGGCGCGCCCGTGCTGCTCGGTACCGGGCACCCGCATCGACTGCTCGGGTTCTACGCCGCCTTGGCGGACGCGTTGTCGGCGGCGGGATGTGCCGTCCTCACCCCGGCGCATGGTCGTTGTGTCGACATAACGACCCGGTTCGGCCTACGCACGTACAACCTTGCCTACGTACAAGGAGTCGCGTTGGTGCGCGAACCCGACCTCTCTCGCCCCGGTTGTGAGCCCGGCGCACACACGCACTCACCGCTCCCAGTTCGTACCGCGCTGGCTGCCGCGGCGGAGGCCGGCGGGCCGTTGCCGGAGCTGGTGATCGGGGATCACGGGTGGGTCTGCGGGGCAGGTCAGCTGGGGTTTGAGGCGATTGGGCTGGCCGATACCGATGATCCCGCGCTCTTCGTGGGGGAGGCCGAAGGGGTCGTGTCCGCCGTCGTTCCACTTGATGACGCTGTGCGGTCTGATTACTACCGGCCGCTTACCCGCTACGTACTCAATCGAGCGTGTCTGTCACAGTAGGTCGCCGATGGCTGCACCTCTTCCCCACTCGCATCACCCGCCCCTACCCTGGGGAGTGAGCACGCAACGACGAAGAGTCACCGGAAGGGGAAGCCGGTGGCCGTCGAGTGCGGAAGGTTCAGGTGTGTCATGGCTGCAGCTGGCGAGAGGCCTCTGAACGAGGTTCAGTTCCTTACCGTGGCGGAAGTCGCCTCGGTGATGCGAGTGTCGAAGATGACCGTGTACCGGCTGGTGCACAGTGGTCATCTGCCCGCGATCCGGGTGGGGCGGTCCTTCCGCGTCCCCGAGCAAGCGGTTCACGAGTACCTCCGCGAGAGTTACGTGGGGGTGGAAACCGCCTGACGGCGACGGGTGAGGGGGACTCCTCAGGGCTTTGCAGGATTCCCCCTCGTCCCCTCGATTACGACCTCAGCGCTCGGGCGGGTAGGCTAGCCCCTCGTAGGTCGTATGGGCCCATGGCGCCCAACGCCGAGTGATGAGAAGTGAGCGAGGGTAGTCGTGGGCTCTGTTATCAAGAAGCGGCGCAAGCGGATGGCTAAGAAGAAGCACCGCAAGCTGCTCAAGCGCACGCGCGTTCAGCGTCGCAACAAGAAGTAAGCGGCGCGCTGCGAAAGCGGCGTGTTTGTGGCCCCCCACCGGATCTGGTGGGGGGCCACACGCTTTTGGGGTCCGCGGGCCAGATCGTGGAGCAGGATGTGTGCGATGAGCCGAACTTCGTGCGTATGCCTGTACGCAGGGCTGGCCCGTCTGGTCGTACGCAAGGAATTCCCGTCACTTCATGCATTGGGCGGTCATCACAGCGCAACATCGACCCGCTAAGTTGGCCGCACACGGGGAACTCGGGGAACTCGGCAGGGTACGAGTGCTGGAAGGAAGGCGCTGATCTTGGGCAAGGTCGTGCTCGTGACCGGAGTGGCCCGTCAACTGGGGGGCAGGTTCGTACGACGGATCCAGCGTGACCCACAGGTGGACCGGGTGGTTGCCGTGGATGCGGTACCGCCCGAGCATCATCTGGGCGGCGCCGACTTCATCCAGGCCGACATCCGGCAGCCCACCATCGCGCGGGTGCTGGCCGAGAGCGGCGCGGACACCGTCGTACACATGGACGTGACCGGAACCGCGCTCGGCAGCGGCAGCCGGACCATGGTCAAGGAGACCAACGTCATCGGGACGATGCAGCTGCTCGGCGCCTGCCAGAAGTCCCCCAACATCAAGCGGCTGGTGGTCAAGTCCAGCACGAACGTCTATGGGTCCGCGCCCCGTGACCCGGCCGTCTTCACCGAGACGACGCCGCCCAAGTCGCTGCCCAGCGGCGGTTTCGCAAAGGACGCCGTCGAGGTGGAGGGCTATGTCCGCGGGTTCGCGCGGCGCCGCCCGGACGTGGCCGTCTGCGTGCTGCGGTTCGCCAACATCCTCGGCCCGACCGCGGACACGCCGCTCGCCTCGTACTTCTCGCTGCCGGTCCTGCCGACGGTGTTCGGTTACGACCCGCGGCTGCAGTTCGTCCACGAGGACGACGTGATCGAGGTGCTGCGCATCGCCTCGCACGAGCCGGCGCGGGGCACACTCAACAGCGGCACCTTCAACATCGCCGGCGACGGTGTCCTGCTGCTCTCGCAGTGCTCCCGGCGCCTGGGCTGCCCCACCGTGCCGCTGCTGCTTCCCGCGGTGACATGGGCGGGCTCCCTGGTGCGTACGCTGGGTATGTCGGACTTCTCACCGGAGCAGATCCGGCTGCTCACGCACGGCCGGGTGGTGGCGACGGACCAGATGCGAGAGACGCTCGGATTCAAGCCGAAGTACACGACGGCGGAGACCTTCGCGGACTTCGCGCGCAGCCGCGCGCCGGGCCTGCTGCCGCCGGAGGCCCTTGCGGGGGCCGTCGACCGGATCGCCGCACTGCCCGTCCTGGGCGGCGGAAACCCCCCGACGCAGAGCGCCAACTGAGGAGCGCATCAACAATGGCGGACGCCAAGGTCATTCCGTTCGACGACGACCGGTCCCGCGGGAGCGCCGTGCAGCGGCCGCCGCGGCGCCGGAGCGCGGGGAACCGGCGCAAGAACGGTGAATCCGCGCTGGTACGCGAGGTCCAGCCCCTCCCGAGAAGGCCCCTCGCGCAGGATGATGTTCCTGTGACACGTGAGGAACAGCCGCCCCGCAAGGCCCAGGACGACGGCGGCCTGGAGCGGCGGATCGCCAGCGGCCTGGCCTTCCTGCGCCGCCGCCTCACCGGGGACTACGAGGTCGACGACTTCGGGTACGACGAGGAGCTCACCGACCAGGTCCTGATGTCCCTGCTGCGCCCGGTGTACGAGAACTACTTCCGGGTCGAGGTGAAGGGCGTCGAGAACATCCCGTCCGAGGGCGGCGCGCTGATCGTCGCCAACCACTCCGGCACGCTGCCGCTGGACGGCCTGATGATGCAGGTCGCCGTGCACGACCACCACCCCGCGGGCCGGCACCTGCGCCTGCTCGCGGCCGACCTGGTGTTCATGCTGCCGGTGGTCAACGAACTCGCCCGCAAGCTCGGCCACACCCTCGCCTGCGCCGAGGACGCCGAGCGGCTGCTGGGCCAGGGCGAGTTGGTCGGCGTGATGCCGGAGGGCTTCAAGGGCATCGGCAAGCCCTTCAGCGAGCGCTACAAGCTGCAGCGCTTCGGCCGTGGCGGTTTCGTCTCCACGGCCCTGCGCCAGGGCACCCCGATCATCCCGTGCTCGATCGTCGGGGCCGAGGAGATCTACCCGATGATCGGCAACGCGAAGACGCTCGCCCGTCTGCTGGGCTTCCCGTACTTCCCGTTGACGCCGACGTTCCCGTGGTTGGGCCCGCTGGGCGCGGTCCCGTTGCCGACCAAGTGGACGATCCAGTTCGGCGAGCCGATCCTCACGGACGGCTACCCGCCGGAGGCGGCCGAGGACCCGATGCTGATGTTCAACCTGACGGACCAGGTCAGGGAGCAGATCCAGCACACGCTGTACAAGTTGCTGGTGCAGCGGCGGTCGGTGTTCTTCTGATACGTCAGTTACGTCGGATACGTCGGTGTTCTGATACGTCGATGGGGGCGCCCCTTGTGAGAAGGGGCGCCCCCATCGACGTACGACGTGGCTCTACGGCTGCTAGTTCGCGTCCTCGCTGTCGATGCCCAGGCCGGGCAGGAGGCCCGGGAGCAGGGGCGGGAGCGTGACGGCGGGCTCGGTGCTCGGGGTGGACGTGGACGGCGAGGCGCCGGCGCTGCCGGTGTCCTTCGGCGGGTCGAGCAGGCCGCCGGTGTTTCCGCCGAGCAGGCCTTCGCCCTCGCCGGTGGAGCCATCGGCCGACTTGCTGGGGCCGCTGGACCGGTTGCCGTCGGAGGAACCGCCGCCGCCCGCGCTGGGGCGGGCCGACCGGTCGGAGCCGGACGTGCCGGTGGATGCCGATCCGGAGCCGTCCTGCCGCTTTCCGTCGCCGCCTTGTGTTGGAGCCGGCGGGAGGAGGGACTGCAGCGGGGCGACCTCTTCGTCTATGGCGTCGAAGACCGACGACACCTGGTCACTGACGTCCCCGAGCTGGAGGGGAAGCCGCTCGCGCAGGACGCCCCACGCCGCTCGGTGCGAGCGGGAGAAGGCGGACAGGGCCTGGATGGGCCCCAGGGAGCCAGGGTCGCGCTCGTACGCCTCACGGAGCAGGCGGTGCCCCTCCGAGGCGTCGTGGCGCATGCCGGACAGGGCGCGACGGACCTCGCCGACCGACTCGTGGTCGAGGTGTCCGCCACGGCCACGCTCCATCAGCCGACGTGCCTCGCTCAGCCGCGTGGAGGCCTGGTCGAGATATGTTCGCCCGCGCTCGTCGTCGCCGTCGGCCAGGACATTGAGCTTGAAGTCCTCCATGCCGCGCTTGAGGCCGTAGAGAGAGTCACCGGGCAGGGCCTCGGAACTCGCGGCCGCGACTCCGCCGAAGGCCCCCGCGGCGACTCCCACACTCAGCCCGCCCGCGGTCAGGCCCTTGGCCAGCCGGGAACGTGGCCGGAGCTTGCCCAGCGGGGACGCCCGGTGCGCGCCCCGTGCCCGATGCGAACGCTGCTCGGGCAGGGCGGGACTCGCCCCGCCCTCCGCGGTGCCCTCCTGCAGCATGGCCTCCATCGCGGCCACGAGCTGGGCCCGCTGGACGACCTTGACCTCCGGGTCGAGCACAGGCTTGGGCAGCTCGTCCAGACTTGTGGTGAGGGCCAGCAAGCGCCCCTGCTCAGTCTGTTCCGCAGCTGCCGGTGCCGGTGCCGATCCATCGGGCTGCTCGGCCTGTTCGGCCGCCGAGACCCGGTCGGTCAGCTCCTCCAGGGCCTGGGCGAAGGCGCTCGCCCGCCGGTGCGCCGATACGTTCGCGATCACTGGCGGCACCTCCTCTCGTCATGACGGTCGACTCCCCAGGGGGTCCTGAGGGTTGCACGCCCTGACCGAATCCACACGATCGAGTGATCAGAGTCGGCCAGAGAGTGACCACAGGGAGCCTGCATCCCGCACAACGAGCGGCTTGGCACTTGGGTTACGGACGGAGGATGAACGAGCCGCGAAGTCAACGGACTTTCACCGAGGGTGAGTTGAAGGTTGCGGAGTGTGTTGGTTCGGTAGGGGGCCGCTCAGCGGGCGTCTTCCGGGAGCAGCCTGGCGAGGGTGCGTACGGCGCGGTACTGGAGGGTCTTGATGGCGCCCTCGTTCTTGCCCATGACACGGGCGGTCTCGGCGACCGAGAGGCCCTGGAGGAATCGGAGGGTGACGCACTCCTGCTGTTGCGGGTTGAGGCGTCGTACGGCCTCGAGGAGGGCGGCGTTGGAAAGGGACTCCAGGACGGAGTCCTCCGGGGAGCGCTCGACCTCGTTGGCGTCGAGCATCTCGCCGGTGGTCACCTCCAACCGGAAGCGGCTGGACTTGAAGTGGTCGGCGACGAGGTTGCGGGCGATGGTGACGAGCCAGGCGCCGAAGTCCCGGCCCTGCCAGGTGAAGGTGCCGATCCGGCGGAGTGCGCGCAGAAAGGTCTCGCTCGTGAGGTCCTCGGCGGTGGCCTTACCTCCCACCCGGTAATAGATGTAGCGATAGACGGTGTCGCTGTACTGGTCGTAGAGCCGGCCGAACGCGTCGGCCTCGCCGGCCTGCGCGCGTTCCACGAGATCCATCATTCGAGCGCTGTCGCTGTCCGCGGCCGGCCGGCGGGCGGTTGCCGCGCCGGTCGAGCGTCCGCGTCTGCTGACGGCGGCGCTGCCGTCGGCGAGCGCGTAGCACGGGCCTACGGGCACGGTGGTTACGGCGAGGGCGGGGACGGCGTACGCGGTGGGGACGAAGCCGCGCAACAGGTTGTGGACCGTTGCGCGCAGCGTAGCCAGGCCCGAGGCGTCAACCCCGACGTGTGGGTACACGGGACTCCCAGAGGCAGAGCTTCCATCACGTGCAGTGCGGGACCGTTCACCCGTCGTAGCGACGGAGGGGGTACCGGATTGCGTCTGAGGAGAATAACGCTTCGTGCAGGCACTGCTACGCCCAGTTGCTCAAATCATCGATTGCGTCTCTTCTGTAACCGATTGACGTCCTATCAAGTGCCGGAGAGTGACAGGTTGTTGATCGAAGTCGTCCGTGTTCCGGCTTACTCCGGGGCGTGTTGTGGCCGTGTGCAGCCAAGGGGACTGGACAGGGGGTTGTGGGGGTAGGGGGTGCGGATTGGCTCGCCGCCCGGGCGTGGTCAACTCGGCGCCTCCGAGCGTTCCTCGCCCCCGCCGCCCCTACCTGTCCCGTCCTGCAGGCACTCTGCCCCTTCGACCCCGGCCCCTGGGGGCTGCCGCCCCCAGACCCCCGCTGTTGGCCCTGAACGGGCCTCGTCCTCAAACGCCGGACGGGCTGAAATGGCGGACCGGCGCCGAGAAGTACCGTCTGCAGCCGTGCGTAGCCCCACACCCTCGGCGCGCGGGGTTAGGGATGGTGTAGCCCTCACCCTCGGATGCCGGACGGGCATCGGCCCGCAGCCGAAGTCCCCGCTAGCGCCGCCGCCTGTGCAATGCGATCGCCGCTGCCGTGCCGCCGGCCACCGCGCCCACTCCTGCCGCCGCCGGGATGCCGACCTTCGCGGCCTTTCGGCCGGTGCGGTAGTCGCGTAGGCGCCAGTCCAGTTTGCGGGCGTGTTTGCGGAGCTTGGTGTCGGGGTTGATGGCGTAGGGGTGGCCGACGAGGGAGAGCATCGGGATGTCGTTGTGGGAGTCGCTGTAGGCCGCGCAGCGGGAGAGGTGCAGGCCCTCCGCGGCGGCCAGGGCGCGGACGGCCTCCGCCTTGGCCGGGCCGTGCAGCGGTTCGCCGACCAGTTTGCCGGTGTAGACGCCGTCCACCGACTCCGCCACCGTGCCGAGGGCACCCGTCAGGCCGAGGCGGCGGGAGATCACCTGGGCGATCTCGACCGGGGCGGCCGTGACCAGCCACACCTTCTGGCCGGCGTCCAGGTGCGCCTGGGCGAGGGCGCGCGTACCCGGCCAGATGCGCTCGGCCATGTACTCGTCGTAGATCTCCTCGCCGATCGACGTCAGCTCGGCGACCCGGTGGCCCTTCACGATCGACAGTGCCGAGTCGCGGGCGTCCTGCATGTGCTCCGGATCCTCGACCCCCGCCAGCCGGAACCACGCCTGCTGCCAGGCGAACCGGGCGAGGTCGCGCGTCTCGAAGAATTTCCGCTTGTACAGGCCGCGGCCGAAGTGGAAGAGGGCAGCACCTTGCATGACGGTGTTGTCCAGGTCGAAGAAGGCGGCAGCCTGCTCGTCGCCGAGTACCGGGAACTCCGGCTCGACGTCGGAGATCTCCGTCGCTGTCGCTTCCTGCGACGACTTGCGCGCTGCCTCCGCCGAAGCCTCGCCAGCCAACACGCTCCGCGCCGTGGCGGAGCGCCTACGGGGAGTGAGCCATCCAAGAGCGGCCATGACCGTGAGCATAGCCAGTTTGTTCGGTGCTTCCGGAGTCGAGAGGTTTGGAGGTTGTGAACTCTCCGCGACCGCCTAGTTAAACAGCGTGGTGATGCGTCCCGTCAGCACCCGTTCGGCGTCAGCTCCGCACACGCGCGCCGGCGCGCGAGAATGGCTGACATGAGCCCCCTCTTTCGTCGCGCCGCAGCCAAATCCCCGCAGAACCGGCTCGTCACCCTGATCGGCAAGCCCGATTGTCATCTGTGTGATGACGCACAGATCGTCGTCGAGAAGGTGTGTGACGAACTGGGGGTTCCGTGGGAGCTGAAGGACATCGACCAGGACCCCCAACTCCACGACCAGTACTGGGAACAGATCCCCGTCGTCCTCGTCGACGGAGCCCAGCACACGTTCTGGCGTGTGAACGAGAATCGCCTCCGCAAAGCACTGACCGGGTAGTCCAACTACTCCGAAAACGGCTTAGGATCGACGGCGACTTGGTCTCGGGGGCGGGCATCGTTGAGGAGAGTGTGCGGTTTTGCCCCCAAGAGTTGAGGAACGGTGGTGCGTATGCGCCGGTTCCACACCAGTGCGCCGGGCGTGCGTGAGCCCGGTCACGTTGGGCGGGCAAATCGGACACCATCTTTGTGCACGCGTTCACAAAGACATAGCCTGCATTCGACGGGGCGGTCTAGGTACGTGTGACCGCCTGCCCCCACGCTCTACCCGCAGGAGCACCGTGGCAACTGGCCGAACTCACCGACCGGCGACCCGTAGCCGAGGGATTCCCGAGGCCACCGTCGCCAGGCTTCCGCTGTACCTCCGCGCCCTGACCGCACTGTCGGAGCGCTCGGTACCCACGGTCTCCTCCGAGGAACTCGCGGCCGCGGCGGGGGTCAACTCCGCCAAGCTGCGCAAGGACTTCTCGTACCTCGGGTCGTACGGAACGCGCGGTGTCGGCTACGACGTCGAGTATCTCGTCTACCAGATCTCCCGCGAACTGGGGCTGACCCAGGACTGGCCGGTTGTGATCGTCGGTATCGGTAACCTCGGCGCCGCGCTCGCCAACTACGGCGGCTTCGCCTCCCGTGGCTTCCGGGTCGCCGCGCTCATCGACGCCGACCCGGCCATGGCCGGCAAGCCCGTCGCCGGGATCCCGGTGCAGCACTCCGACGACCTGGAGAAGATCATCCAGGACAACGGCGTGTCGATCGGCGTCATCGCCACCCCCGCCGGTGCCGCCCAGCCGGTCTGCGACCGGCTCGTGGCCGCCGGGGTCACCTCCATCCTGAACTTCGCGCCGACCGTGCTGACCGTCCCGGACGGCGTCGACGTGCGCAAGGTCGACCTCTCCATCGAGCTGCAGATCCTCGCCTTCCACGAGCAGCGCAAGGCCGGCGAGGAGGCCCACGCCCACTCCGACGGTGCCGGACCGGCCGCCGTCACCCGCGAGTCCGACCGATCCACCGACCAGGGGCCCGACGGGGACGTACCCGCCGTGATGCCGGCATGAGTCTCCTCGTCGTAGGGCTGAGCCACCGCAGCGCCCCGGTCAGCGTCCTGGAGCGCGCCGCGCTGAGCGCGGACGCCCAGATCAAGCTGCTGCAGGACACCGTCGCCGCCGAGCCGGCGACCGAGGCCTCCCTGCTGGCCACCTGCAACCGCATCGAGCTGTACGCCGACGTGGACAAGTTCCACGCCGGTGTCGCCGAGCTGTCCACGCTGCTCGCCCAGCACAGCGGGGTGGGGCTCGACGAGCTCACGCCCTACCTCTACGTCCACTACGAGGACCGGGCCGTCCACCACCTGTTCTCGGTGGCCTGCGGGCTCGACTCCATGGTCGTCGGGGAGGGGCAGATCCTCGGGCAGATCAAGGACTCCCTCGCCAAGGCGCAGGAGCTGCACAGCGCCGGACGGCTGCTGAACGACCTGTTCCAGCAGGCCCTGCGCGTCGGCAAGCGCGCCCACTCCGAGACCGGCATCGACCGCGCCGGGCAGTCCCTGGTCACCTTCGGCCTGGAGCAGCTCGCCGCCGGGGCGGACGTCACGGCGTGGGCCCGCGGCAGGAAGGCCCTGGTCATCGGGGCCGGCTCGATGTCCTCGCTGGCCGCCGCCACGCTCGCGCGTGCCGGTGTCGCCGAGATCGTCGTCGCCAACCGCACGTACGACCGCGCCGAGCGCCTCGCGGTCCTGCTCGGAGAGCAGTACGGACAGGGCCTCGGTGAGAGCGACGGTACGGACGTGCCGGCCCGCGCGGTACCGATGGAGTCGGTGCCGGTCGAGCTGACACGTGCCGATGTCGTCGTGTCCTGCACCGGCGCGACCGGACTCGTCCTCACGGCCGAGGAGATCGCCGCGGGCGTGGAGGGCCGTACCGGTCAGCGGGTCGCCTTCGAGGAAGCCGGCGACAGCGGCCGTACGGCTGCCAAGGCGCCGGCCGCCAGGAGCGCCGCCGACGCCGGCGACGTACGCCAGACCCCGCTGCCGCCCACCAGCGTCGGCACCGACGAGGACTGCCCGCTGGATCTCGGCTCCGTGCAGGGAGGTTTCTCTGTCATGGGGGAGGCCGCCGTCGCCGGTATGGACGCGGCCACCCTGGAGCAGCACGCGGCCTGGGCCGCGGGCGGAGCCGTCGACCGCCGTGAAGCCGCCCGGCGCAGCCCCGAGGCCGACGCCGAGCTGATCACCGCGCTCGCCGCGACCGTGGCCACCGTCGGCCGGATCCCCGAGCGCCGCAAGCCCGAGCCGGTCGAGGCGTCCCGCCCCGCGCCGGTGCTCGCCCTGCTGGACCTCGCCATGCCGCGCGACATCGACGCCGCCGTGCACCGGCTGGCCGGGGTGCGGCTGGTCGACATCGAGTCGCTGGCGGACGCCTCCGCCGACGCCCCGATGGCGGCCGACGTCGACCAGGTCCGCCGTATCGTCTCCGACGAGGTGGCGGCCTTCGGAGCGGCTCAGCGGGCCGCTCACATCACGCCCACCGTCGTCGCGCTGCGCGCGATGGCCGCCGACGTCGTGGCGAGCGAGATCGCCCGTCTGGAGGGGCGGCTGCCCGGGCTCGACGACAAGCACCGCGGCGAGATCACGCAGACCGTCAAGCGGGTGGTCGACAAGCTGCTGCACGCGCCGACCGTGCGGGTCAAGCAGCTCGCGGCAGAGCCGGGCGGCGCGGGGTACGCGGATGCCCTGAGGACCCTGTTCGACCTCGACCAGGAGACGGTGGCCTCCGTCTCGCGCGCCGAGGACAGCACCGAGAAGGACCGAGGCCCACGATGACTCAGCAGGCACTACGGCTCGGCACCAGGCGCAGCAGGCTCGCCATGGCCCAGTCCGGGCAGGTCGCGGACGCCGTGAGCCAGGTGACCGGACGGCCCGTCGAGCTGGTCGAGATCACCACGTACGGCGATGTCTCGCGCGAGGCGCTCGCGCAGATCGGCGGCACCGGCGTCTTCGTCACCGCCCTGCGCGACGCGCTCCTCAAGGGCGAGGTCGACTTCGCGGTGCACTCCCTCAAGGACCTGCCGACCACGCAGCCCGAGGAACTGACCCTCGCGGCCGTTCCCGAGCGGGAGGACCCGCGCGATGTGATCGTCGCGCAGGACTCCCTGAAGTTCACCGACCTGCCGCGCGGGGCGCGCATCGGTACGGGTTCGCCGCGCCGCATGGCGCAGCTCAACGCGTATGCGCGCAGCCACGGGCTGGACATCGAGACGGTCGCGATCCGCGGGAACGTGGATACGCGCATCGGGTACGTGCGCGACGGCGAGCTGGATGCGGTGGTGCTCGCTGCGGCGGGTCTGCAGCGCATCGGCCGCATCGACGAAGTGACCGACTTCCTGTCGGTCGACACTGTTTTGCCCGCCCCCGGCCAGGGGGCACTGGCGATCGAGTGCACCGCGGACAACGCGGACCTGATCGCCGCGCTCGGGGAACTCGACGACCCGTTCACGCGGGTCGCCGTGACCGCCGAGCGCTCACTGCTCGCCGCCCTGGAGGCCGGTTGCAGTGCACCTGTGGGTGCGCTGGCCGACCTTCTGGCCGACGGGCAGATTGTCAAGGAAATGCGCCTGCGGGGCGTCGTCGGCACGACCGACGGCACTCGCATGGTGCAGCTGTCCACCACCGGTCCCGTGCCCGAGACGCACGACCAAGCGCTGGCGCTCGGTCGCGAACTCGCTTCCGAGATGCTTGCCCAGGGCGCGGCCGGTCTGATGGGGGAGCGAGCACAGTGAGCCCCACCACTCTTCCCGCCGGCCTTGAACACGGGCACGTCACCTTCCTCGGTGCCGGACCCGGGGATCCGGGGCTGCTGACTCTGCGCGCCGTCGAAGCGCTGGCGAACGCGGACGTACTGGTCGCCGAGCACGAGGTGCTCGACGTCGTACGTCAGCACGCCAGGCAGGGCGTCGCCGAAGTGCACACGGACACGGGTCCCGATTCGGACGCCGCCGTGGGCACAGGCACGCCTCAGCTAGCGGTTGTTGACGGCGCGTCAACAGCCGCTGGGCTACCCGCAGTGCGGGATGCCGCACATCTTGTCATGGAGGCCGCACGGGGCGGCAGGCGGGTCGTGCGTGCGGTGTCCGGGGATCCCGGGCTCGACACGTACGCCGCCGAGGAGATGCTGGCGTGTGCCGCGGCCGGCGTGCCGTTCGAGGTCGTGCCGGGTGTCGCCGCTGCCGTGGGCGTGCCCGCGTATGCCGGCGTGCCGCTGCGGGACGCGCAGGGCGCGGACGTGCGATTCGTGGACGCGCGGACGGCTTCGGACCGGTGCTGGACCGAGGTCGGGGCGTCGGACGGGACGGTCGTCGTGTCGACGACGCTGGATTCCGTGGGCGCGGCCGCCGGTGAGCTGGTGTCGGCGGGGCGCAAGCCCGATACGCCGATGACGGTGACCGTCGCCGGTACGACCACGCGGCAGCGGACCTGGAGCGCGACCCTCGGGACCATCGCCCAGACGCTGAAGCAGGCCAAGGTGCTGCCCTCGCCCGAAGGCGGGCGGCCGGTGATAGCCGTGGTCGGTGAGCGTTCCGCCGCCGCCCAGCGCGACCAGCTGTCGTGGTTCGAGTCCAAGCCGCTCTTCGGGTGGCGGGTGCTCGTGCCGCGTACGAAGGAGCAGGCGGCTTCGCTCTCCGACCAGCTGCGGTCGTACGGGGCCGTGCCGCACGAGGTGCCGACGATCGCCGTCGAGCCGCCGCGGACGCCTCAGCAGATGGAGCGGGCGGTCAAGGGGCTCGTGACCGGGCGGTACGAGTGGATCGCCTTCACCTCGGTGAACGCGGTCAAGGCCGTGCGGGAGAAGTTCGAGGAGTACGGGCTCGATGCCCGGGCGTTCGCCGGGATCAAGGTCGCCGCGGTGGGGGAGCAGACCGCGAAGGCGCTGATCGCGTTCGGTGTGAAGCCGGATCTCGTGCCCAGTGGCGAGCAGTCGGCTGCGGGGCTGCTGGAGGACTGGCCCCCGTACGACCCCGTTTTCGATCCGATCGACCGGGTGTTCCTGCCTCGGGCCGATATCGCTACGGAGACGCTGGTCGCCGGGCTCATCGAGCTGGGCTGGGAGGTCGACGACGTCACGGCCTATCGGACCGTGCGGGCTTCGCCGCCGCCGGCCGAGACGCGGGAGGCGATCAAGGGCGGTGGCTTTGATGCCGTTCTCTTCACGTCGTCCTCGACTGTGCGGAATCTGGTGGGGATTGCCGGCAAGCCGCACAACGTGACTGTGATCGCCTGTATCGGGCCGGCTACCGCGAAGACTGCCGAGGAGCATGGGCTTCGGGTGGATGTGATGGCTCCGGAGCCGTCCGTGCACAAGCTGGCTGAGGCGTTGGCCGAGTTCGGGTTGCGGCGGCGGGCTGCGGCGGTCGAGGCGGGGGATCCCGTTACTCGGCCGAGTGAGCGGCGGCCGGGGGCCCGGCGGCGGCGGTCCACGACGTAGGTGTGCGGGTCCAGGGGGCTGCGCCCCCTGGACTCTGATCGGCCTGAACGGCCTCGTCTCGAACGCCGGACGGGCTACAGCGGCACCGTGTGGCCGAAGCGGAGCAGGTTCGACGGGTCGTAGGTTGATTTGTCCTGGGTCAGGCGGGTGCAGGTCTCGGGCGTCCAGGCTCGGGCGCGGTCCTCGGAGTCGCCGGGGGTGCCGTGGATGTTGATCATTGTGTGGCCCGTGCCGTAGGGGGTCATCGCCGTGTACAGGGACCTTGTGGCCATCTCTATGGCCTCTGCCGCCGGTGGCGCTGCCAGGACGCCCACCGATTCCAGCAGGTAGTTCGCGTCCCGGGAGCAGATCGCGTCCTCCAGGCGGGCGGGGCGGGCGAGGGCGCCGCCCATGTGGCGGATCTCCACCACGAGCAGGGGGAAGTCGGGGACGTCCGGGCCCGCCTCGGACAGGAACGTGCCGATCGCGTCGGGGGTCAGGTCGCGCAGCAGGGCGCAAGCCTCGCGGGCCGGCAGCGGGTCCTGCGGTTCCATGTGGATGCGGTCGAGGGCCGCGTACGGCATCTCCTCCACCATGTCGACCGCCACCGGCGCCGCCGCGCGGATCGGGGCCAGCAGGCGCTCGCCCTCGGCCGGGTCGCCGGGCCAGGCGATCGCGACGCGGGCCCAGAAGCCGCCGCGCAGGGGTTCGGGGATCTCCGGGATGGGTGGGAGCCGGAGGAGGGAGAAGGTGCTGCACATCTCGTCCGGGACCGTCCTGGTCCAGTCCGCCCAGGCGTGCAGCAGTGCCTCTGTGTGCTCGCCGGAGGCGTAGATGCCGCCGCCGAGGATCGTGGGCAGGGGCAGCAACTCGCAGACCATCGACGTCACCACGCCCACATTGCCCTTGCCGCCGCGCAGCGCCCAGAACAGTTCCGGCTCGTGGTCGGGGTCGGACTCGTACAGGGTGCCGTCGGGTGTGGCCACCTGGAACGAGCGGACCAGGTCGGTCGCGTAGCCGTAGGCCCGGCCGAGGACCGGCAGGCCGCCGCCCAGGGTGTAGCCGACCGCGCCGGCGTCCGTGGACGTGCCGGAGAGCGCGGCGAGGCCGTGCGGTGCGGTGGCCTCCAGGACGTGGCGCCACTTCGCGCCGGCCGCGATGGTGGCGAGGCGCCGGTCCGGGTCGATGCGTACGTCCGTCATGCGGGCCGTGCTGATCAGCAGGCCGTGGTCGATCGGGAAGTTCGCGCCGTGGCCCGTCGCCTGCACGGCGACCGGGGTGCCGGTGGCCGACGCCCAGCGCAGCGCCGTCACGATGTCGTCGGCGTCCGTCGCACCCACGACCACGTCGGGCGTGTGCAGCGCGGCCAGGTTGAAGCCGGTGACCTCGTCGGCGTAGCCGTCGTCGCCGGGGCGAAGGACCGGGCCGTGGATCTCGGACAGGGCGAAGAGGTCGGGGGTGTTGAGGTGGTGGGTGGCGGTCATCGCGTCCTCCGTGGAGTGCGTACGTACGGAGGGACGGCGGCGGCGAGGCGGGTGGGGCGGGGCCGTCGGGGTCCTTGTGTCCGGGGGCCTGCGGGGCCTGGGAGGTCTCTACTTCAGGATGGACCCGGTGGGTGGGGGGTCGCATGCGGGCCGCCGGGGCCGTGTTCCGTCCGACGTCGCGTCGGCAAAGGCGGCTCCGACGCGGGCGTAGCGTAGGTGGCATGACGACGTACGGATCCTTCCCCGGTACGCGGCCGCGGCGTCTGCGGACCACCCCGGCCATGCGGCGGATGGTCGCCGAGACCAGGCTGCACCCCGCCGACTTCATCCTCCCGGCCTTCGTGCGCGAGGGCGTCAGCGAGCCGGTGCCGATCGCGGCCATGCCGGGGGTCGTCCAGCACACGCGGGACAGCCTGAAGAAGGCCGCCGCCGAGGCGGTGGAGGCCGGCATCTCCGGGATCATGCTCTTCGGGGTGCCCGAGGGGGCGAAGAAGGACGCCCTCGGGACTCCTGGGACCGATCCGGACGGGATTCTCCAGGTCGCCATCCGGGATGTGCGGGCCGAAGTGGGGGACGATCTGCTCGTCATGTCCGACCTGTGTCTCGACGAGACCACCGATCACGGGCACTGCGGGGTGCTGGACGCGGAAGGGCGTGTCGACAACGACGCGACCCTGGAGCGGTACGCCGAGATGGCGCAGGTACAGGCCGACGCCGGTGCCCACGTGGTCGGGCCCAGCGGGATGATGGACGGGCAGATCGGCGTCGTCCGGGACGCGCTCGACCAGATCGGGCGGGAGGACGTCGCCGTCCTCGCCTACACCGCCAAGTACGCCTCCGCCTTCTACGGGCCGTTCCGGGAGGCCGTCGGCTCGTCGTTGCAGGGTGACCGGAAGACGTATCAGCAGGACCCCGCGAACGCGCGGGAGTCGCTGCGGGAGCTCGCCCTCGACCTGGAGGAGGGCGCCGACATGGTGATGGTCAAGCCGGCCGGGCCCTACCTCGACATCCTGGCGCGGGTCGCCGACGCGGTGGACGTGCCGGTCGCCGCCTATCAGATCTCCGGCGAGTACTCGATGATCGAGGCCGCCGCCGAGAAGGGCTGGATCGACCGGGACCGGGCCATCCTGGAGGCGCTGACCGGCATCAAGAGGGCCGGAGCCCGCAACATTCTGACCTACTGGGCCGTCGAGGCGGCACGGGGACTTCGCTGACGAAGACGTCGGCGACGAAGACTTCGCCGACGAAACGGCCGACGGCACGGCAACGGTTCCGGATCGGTCCGGCATCGGAACGCATTCATTTCGGCCACGACTGGAACTCGGATCGGGGCAGTTCCGGTTGCGGCGCCGCATCCCCGCGGGACGCGCGCGGGGATACTCGGTGATCTTCGATGGATCTGTCCTGAATTCGCCGGTCGCTGACGGGCGGGATAGGGCGGGTGATCAAGGTTCGGCGCCATGAGCTGCGCAGACAAACCGAATTGACGGGTTCCCGTCAGTGTTCGTAGCTTCTGCGCCTGGCCTGATCCGTTTCGGACGGTCAGTCATATGTCGATCCCTGGGGGGATGCAGTGAACTGGTTCATCGAGGTGCTCAAGAAGTACGCGGTGTTCAGCGGCCGTGCGCGCCGCAAGGAATACTGGATGTTCACGCTGTTCTACCTGATCTTCGAGATCGTGGTCATGGCCGTCGGCTACGCGATCGACTTCCCGGCCCTCGTGGGCGTCTTCGTGGTCGCGCTCCTGCTGCCCACCCTGGCCGTCACGGTGCGCCGACTGCACGACACCGATCGCACGGGCTGGTGGATCCTCATCGGGATCGTCCCGCTCGTCGGCTTCATCGTCATGCTGGTCTTCCTGTGCTCGGACACCCAGCCGGGCGCGAACAAGTACGGCCCGAGCCCCAAGGAGATCCCGGCGCACGCGTGATGCCATGAGCCGGTGATGTGGGCCTCAAGGCCTGAAGGCCGCCCGGATGTCGTCCGGGTGGCCTTTCGTCGTCCCCGGGTCATGGAGGGCGGCCGGGCCCTCGTCGCGCAGTCCCTCGCCGTCCTCGCACGCCGTCAGCGTGAGCGCGGCGATCGTCACCAGCGTGGCGGCGAGGAGCCGGGCGTACGGGCGACGTGCGGGGGGTGCGGACGCGGACATGTGCTGGGCCCTCTCCTTGGGTGGGGGTTGGGGTCGGCCCCCAGCCTCCGTGATCATCCCTCGCTGCCGCCAGGGTTCCCCGCGATTTCGGGACGCCCGAGCGGCGGTATACGGGTTGAGCTGCGGGAACGTCATGTCCCAACAGCCTGGTGTGGGACGTCCGGAGTGCTGAAAGACCCCGCCGTGCGGCGGCGGAGTCCGGATACCGAAAAGCTGCTTGTAGGTGACACGTAATTCCCTAGGCTGCCCGGCACGAGCCGTCACGCTCGTCGTCGAGCCGAAGGAGCCGTGTCATGACCGTCACCGAGCCCGCGCCTCCCGCACCCCGCCACACCCCGGCCGCCGTGCCGCCGCTCGCGGCGCGGGCCGGGGCGGTCGGCGGGTCGCCCGTGCGGGACATTCTCGCCGTCACCGCGCGGCCCGAGGTCATCAACTTCGCGGGCGGGCTGCCGGCGCCGGAGCTGTTCGACCGGGAGGGCATCGCGGCCGCCTTCCGTGATGTGCTCGCCGAGACGCCGGAGCGGGCGTTGCAGTACTCCACGACGGAGGGCGAACCGAGCCTGCGCACCGGGCTCGCCGCGCGCATATCGGCCGGAGGCCTGGCGACCGACGCCGACGACCTTCTCATCACCACCGGCTCCCAGCAGGGTCTGTCGCTCCTGGCCACCGCGCTGCTGGATCCCGGGGACACGGTCCTTGTCGAAGACCCCTGTTATCTGGCGGCACTTCAGGTCTTCGGCCTCGCTGGAGCCCGGGTCGTGGCGGTGCCGGGGGACGCGGACGGGGTGGACGCGCAGGCGCTGGAGGAGCTGGTGGCGCGGGAGCGGCCGAAGCTCTTCTACACCGTGCCCACCTTCCAGAACCCGACCGGCAGGACCCTGCCCGCCGAGCGCAGAGCGGCCGTCGCCGAGGCCGCTGCCCGGAGCGGGGTGTGGATCGTCGAGGACGACCCTTACGGCGAACTCCGCTACGAGGGCGAACGCGTGCCCTGGATCGCGTCCTACCCCGGGGCCCAGGACCGTACGGTGCTGCTCGGTTCCTTCTCCAAGGTGATGGCACCGGGCCTGCGGCTGGGCTGGCTGCGCGCCCCGGCAGCCCTGCGCCGGGCCTGCGTGGTCGCCAAGCAGGCGGCCGACCTGCACACGCCGACCCTCAACCAGCTCGCCGCCGCCCGCTACCTGACCGGCCTCGACGCACACGTCGCCCACGTCAGGGACGTCTACCGCGAACGCCGCGACGCCATGCTCGCCGGCCTGCCCGGGGCCCTCCCGGAGGGTTCGGCCTGGGCCCGTCCCGAGGGCGGCATGTTCCTGTGGGCCCGGCTGCCGGAGTCGTACGACACGACGGCTCTGCTGCCGAAGGTGGTGCGGCAGGACGTGGCGTACGTCCCCGGCGCACCCTTCTACGCCGGCGAGCCCGACCGGTCGACCCTGCGGCTGTGCTTCGTGACGCAGACGCCCGCGGAGATCGGAGAGGGGCTGAGGCGGCTCGGGGAGGGTTTGCGTCAGGCTTAGGGCATGGCCGACACAGCGCAGACGGTTCAGGCGGGGTTCGACCTCGACGCTTACCTCCGACGGATCGGTTGGGAGGGCGAGCGGCGGGCCGACGTGGCGACGCTTCGGGGCGTGCACCTCGCGCACATGAGGGGCATCCCCTTCGAGAACCTGGACGCCCTGCGGCTCACGGCACCCTCCCTCGATCCGGCCGACCTGATGGCCAAGCTGGTCCACAGCCGGCGCGGCGGCTACTGCTACGAGCACAACACGCTGCTCGCGTGCGCGCTGGAGGCGCTGGGCTTCGGCGTGACCCGGCTGGCCGCGCGCGTGGTCGTGGGGGCGGACCGTGTCGAGAGCCGCCCGCGCACCCACATGGCGCTGCTCGTCGAGGAGCCCGGCGACCCGCAGCCGTATCTCGCGGACGTCGGCTTCGGCGCGATCGGCGCGCTGCTGGAGCCGGTGCCGCTGACGGCCGGTGTCGAGTTCCGGGACGAGGAACGCCGGCACCGGCTCGTCCACGCCCCGCACCACGGGCCGCTGGAGCTGTGGGTGCTCCAGGCCCACGACCGGGCGAAGGGCGACTGGGCGGATCAGTACGCGTTCACGCTGGAGCCGTTCGAGAAGCCCGACTTCGAGGTCATCAACTGGCACATCGGCACCAATCCGCGCTCGCCTTTCACCCAGCGTGTCTACGTCCAGAGCGTCACCGCCGAACGTCACCTCCTGCTCAGCGGCCGGCTGCTCACGCGGACGCCGGTGGACGGGGCGGTCGTCGAGCGGGAGGTGACGCAGGAGGAGCAGGCGCGGCGGTTGCTGGACGAGGAGTTCGGCATCGAGGTGCCGGACGGGATGCGGGTGCTGCCGGAGTGACGGCGGAGGGCGCGGCGGTCAGTCCCACCAGAAGTGCCAGGCGGGCTGGTTGAGGAGCCGCTTCTCGGCGTACGCCTGCACGGTGCTGTCACCGCTCTGCAGGATGTTGTCCGGGCAGAACGCGAAGTGCTCGGCGGCGACGGCCTCCGCCTCGGCCGCGGTGGTCGGCGGAAACGCGACGGAGACGAGCAGGTGGTCGAAGCCGAGCGCCACGACCCGTATGCCGAAGCGGTCCTCCCAGGAGCGGAGCACCGCGCAGAGGCGAGCGGTGTCGCCCTCGTGGTTCACCGGCCCCGTCCAGCCGATCGCCGCCGGAACGTCCGCGCTGCGCCGGGCCGGGACGAGGGCGAGGCGGGGGTCCTCCAGCAGGCCGCCGCCGTCAAGCAGGGAGTCCGCGATGTCGACGGCGACCGCGTCAGGGTCGTCGGCGGCGACGGCTCCGGCGGAGGCGGGCGCGTCGGCCATGCCGGGCCACTCCTCTTCCGTCTCCCCGGCCGCGTACTCGTCCCAGAGGTCCGCCAGCACCTCGTCGGCGTCGTGATCTCCCGGGTACGACATCGCCTCGGGCGTCAGCTCCCACATCTGCGGGCCGCCATGGCGGCCGCCCGCGTCCAGGACGACCGGCAGCAGGCCGGCGGTCCGCCGGGCCGGGGCCAGCGCGGCCCAGGCGCCCGGCACCGCCGGCTGGTCGGCGAGCCACAGCAGCGGCCCGTGCGATTCGTCCTCGCAGGTCGCGTCGAGGAGCCTGCCGGGCGGGAGTTGGAGACCGAGCGCGGCGCCCGTCGGGTCGGTTGCGAGCTTCGGCAGCGGGTTCGGAAGAGTCGCCATGCCGGTGACTGTAGAGGCCGGCACTGACAACTCATCCGGCCACTCGGCTGTCGAAGCACTCCTTCCCGTCGCCCGCCGCCGGTCGGAAGCAGGCGCGGACTGCGGTGCCGGGCCGAGCAGCGGTCATCGGGGTGTAGATGTAGGCGTCCGCGTCGATGGCGTCCTGGACCTCGGCGCCGCGGACGGGACCGTCAGTGACGTCAGCGCCGCTGCGGTCGGCCGCCGACATCTCCAGCCGGTCGCCCACGCGCGTCCCCCACATCCGGGCCCAGCTCGTCCCGCACTCCTCGCTGTACCGCAGCTCCAGCCAGGCGCCGGTGGTGGTGCGGTGCGTGGCGAGGGTGACCGGCGTTGCAGCGCACTTCATGTGCATCGGGCTCCTGCCCTCGCAGGCCGCCCCCCGGCAGTGGGGCCCGGCCGCGGACGGCGGCGGGGCCAGGGCCGACCCCGGCTCCCCCTCCGGGTACGGCAGCAGCAGGACCGCCGCCGCGACGCCCCCGAGGACCACGGCGCACACCGACGCGAGCACCGCCAGGGCTGTCGCACTGCGGTGGGCGGCACGGCCGTCCGCGGGACTCCCGGCACCCGTGACCTGCTCAGGACACGGAGACCGTGGGCCCTCCCGCGACCGCCCGCTGCTTTCCGACTCGGCGATCTCCCACAGGGCCAGACAGCGCCCCTCCGGCTCGCCCGCGAGACGGCACAGGTCCTGTACCGCGTCGCGCGGGGGCAGAGTGCGGCCGTTGAGGTAACGGTCCCAGGAGGACTTGCTGAACGCCGTCTTCGCCGCGAGGCCGACCAGGCTCAGGCCGGTGCGGACCTTCAACTCCCTGAGCACGCAGGCCAGTCGGGCCCGTTCCGGTGACGGGGTCGTCATCGCCGCAGGGCCTTCCAGGTGTGCGGGCCGACGATGCCGTCCACCACCAGCCCCGCCCGCTGCTGCGCACGCCGGACCGCGGCCTCCGTCAGCGGACCGAAGATCCCGTCGATGCCGCCCGGCGAGATGCCCGCCCGGCGCAGCAGACACTGCGCCTCGGCCACCTCCGGCCCCGCGTGGCCGTTCGCGAGGACGGCGCCCCGGGTGGGGCTGATGCCGGCGTACCAGCGGCCGTCGACCCGCTCGACACGGCAGGCGTACGCGGGCGCCGACTGCGAGGACGATGCCGGCGCCGACGCGGCGGACGCGGCGAGGGGAGCTGCTGTTTCTCCCGCGCCGCCAAGGAGCCGTACGGCGAGGAGGACGGTCGACGAGACGGCCAGCACCAGGGCCACGGTCCCCGCGACCAGGGCGACCCGCAGCGAACGCGTCGGCGAACGTGTCCCGTCGGCCCGGGACTCGCCTGCGGTATCCGACCCGGCCGTCAGGATCTCCGGCTCCGGCGTCGTTGCTTCCGGCGTCGCCGCTTCCGGGCCGGGCGTGTCCACCGCGGGCGCCTCACCGCGTCTGCTCCCCCACGCCTCCGCCGCGACCTCGCGCAGGGCCAGCCACCGGGCCGGATCCTCACCCCCGATCCGGGCCAGCGCCTCGACGGCCTGCGGCGGCGGCAACGAACGGCCGCCCAGATACCGCTCCCATGACTTCGGGCTGTACTCCGTCCTCGCGGCCAGCTGCCGCAGGCTCAGCCCGCTGTGGTCCTTCAGCCGGCGCAACCGCACCACCAACTGCCGTACGCGCGGATCGAGTTCCGCGGGCAGCACTGCCCAACGCGACATGTTCCCCCCACTCGCGTTCACGGTCCGGCACGCGGTCCGTGGTCAGCGGCCCCCATGCCCCGTCGCATTCTGCATCAGCATCCACGGCCCGCACCGGGAGTGGGTGCGCGTACCGGTACGAAATCGGCCAACCGCCCGCCACGGGCGTCCCGTCCTGCCGTCACACCGCTTCAGATACCCGCAGGTCAGCGGGTGGGACGTCCCGCGGTGACGTCACTTCGGCGGCAACTGTGGCAGGCCTGGCCGCCCGCCCCGCACGCTCGTTTCGCCAGCCCGGCGGCAGGAGCCGCCACCCGAGACAGAGCGAGAGGGAAACGCATGCGACCGAATGTCTGGACGAGGACCCTCGTCAGCGTCAGCGCCGTGATCGGCCTTGCCGCCGGAAGCCTCGCCACCGCGGGCACCAGCTTCGCGGCACCGGACACACAGCCGGCCGTGAGCTCCGAGGTCTCCGTCCTCGCGGTGAACAACCTCGGTTTGAGCGCCGCCGAAGCCAAGAAGGTCCAGGGCTGGCTGAAGCAGTACTGGGGCTACACCGGCGCGATCGACGGGCAGCTCGGCACCAACAGCTGGAAGGCGTTCCAGCGCTGCCTCAAGGAGTACTGGGGCTACACCGGAGCCATCGACGGCATCGTCGGCTCGGGAACCATCAAGGCACTGCAGCGGCTGCTCCAGCACTACGGCTACACCGGAGCGATCGACGGGATCGCCGGCTCGGGCACCAAGGCCGCGTTCAAGAACTTCGCCAACAGTCGCTAGGTGCACAGCTAGGCGCACAGTCGGGCGCACAGCCGTTCCGCACCAAGACAGCGGCCCGTCCTCTCCCTCGGGGAGACGACGGGCCGCGCGCGTGTCCTCGGACGCTCAGAGGCGCTCAGGCGTCCGGATGCCCAGCAGGGCCATGCCCTGGTGGAGGGTCCGGGCCGTCAGCTCGACCAGGAACAGCCGGTTCTCCGTCTGCTCCGGGGTCCCGGCCTTGAGGACCGGGCACTGGTCGTAGAAGGTCGTCAGGTGCGACGCCAGCTGGTACAGGTACGCGGCCAGCTTGTGCGGGGCGTACTCCGCGGCGGCGTCGAAGACTGTGTCGCCGAACGCGTCGAGGTGCAGGCCCAGCGTCCGCTCCGCCGGGGCGAGTTCGAGCTCCGGGTGCGCGACCGGGGCGGCTCCCTCGGCCTTGCGCAGGATCGACTTGATACGGGCGTACGCGTACTGGAGGTAGACCGACGTGTCGCCGTTCAGCGAGACCATCTGGTCCAGGTCGAACTTGTAGTCACGGTTCGGCGACGTCGACAGGTCCGCGTACTTCACGGCGCCGATCCCGACGTACCGACCGTTCTCGACGATCTCCTCCTCGGTCAGGCCCACCTTCTCGGCCTTCTCGCGGACGACCACCGTCGCCCGCTCGACCGCCTCGTCCAGCAGGTCCTCAAGCCGTACGGTCTCGCCCTCACGCGTCTTGAACGGCTTGCCGTCCGCGCCCAGCACCGTGCCGTAGCCCATGTTGTGCGCGGTGACGCCGTCGCTCAGCCAGCCGGCCCGCCGGGCCGTCTCGAAGACCATCTTGAAGTGCAGGGACTGGCGTACGTCCACGACGTAGAGCAGCGACGTCGCGTGCAGGTCCGTGACACGGTTGCGGATCGCGGTCAGGTCGGAGGCCGCGTAGCCGAAGCCGCCGTCGGCCTTCTGCACGATCAGCGGGACCGGCTGGTCGTCCTTGCCGCGGATCTCGTCGAAGAACACCACGAGCGCGCCCTCGGAGCGCACCGCGACACCCATCTCCTCCAGGAGGCGGGCGGTCTCGGGCATGCCCTCGTTGTACGCGGACTCGCCGACGATCTCCTCGTCGCGGATCTCCATGTCCAGCTTCTCGAAGACCGAGTAGAAGTAGACCTTCGACTCGTCCACGAACTGCTGCCACAGCTCCAGGGTTTCCTTGTCGCCGGACTGCAGGGCGACGACCCGCTTGCGGGCCCGCTCCTTGAACTCCTCGTCCGAGTCGAAGACCGCACGTGACGCCTTGTACACCCGGTTCAGGTTGCTCATCGCCTGCTCGCCGTCGACGTCGGCCGCGGGGGCCAGCTCGCCGGGGTTCTCGAACAGGTACTGGATGAGCATGCCGAACTGGGTGCCCCAGTCGCCGATGTGGTGCCGGCCGATCGTCTTCTCGCCGGTGAAGTCGAGCATGCCGCGCAGGGCGTCGCCGATCACGGCGGAGCGGAGGTGGCCGACGTGCATCTCCTTCGCCACGTTCGGCTGGGCGTAGTCGACGACGGTGATGCCGGGGGTGTCCTTGCGGGGGACGCCGAGGCGCTCGGTGTCCGCGTAGCGCGCCGCGAGGTTCTCCGTGATCGCCTTGTCGGAGACCGTGATGTTGAGGAAGCCGGGGCCGGAGACCTCGACGTCCTTGAACAGGTCGGGGGCGGTGATCTTCTCGACGACCTGAGTGGCCAGCTCCCGGGGGTTGGCCTTGGCCTTCTTGGCGAGGGCGAGGATGCCGTTCGCCTGGTAGTCGGCCCTGTCGCTACGTCGCAGCAGGGCGTCTCCGACGGTTCCCGGGAGGGTGGCCGTGAGGGCGGCGACGAGGTGCTGGTTGACGGAGTCGCTGAGGGGCGTGACCGGGGCCATAGGAGTGAGTGCCGTTCTCCTCGTGGGGATGGATAGACACGGTCAGTATCCCATGGGGGGTAAAGCGGTTATTGCGGCCGCGGGCCGGTGGGGGCTTGTCGCGCAGTTCCCCGCGCCCCTTCAGGGCGCTGCTCGCAAAGGCGTTTTCGTTGTTGCCGTCCTTGCTGGGACAATGAGGGCGCCAGCCGTTGACCGTACGGCTGCCCTGGAGAAAGAAGGACGTGCCGATCGTGGCTCAGAGCACCGAGACCACCGACTGGGTCTCCCGTTTCGCGGATGACGTCATCGAGGAGTCGGAGCGTCGGGCCCCGGGCAAACCGGTCGTCGTCGCGTCGGGACTCTCCCCCTCCGGACCCATCCACCTCGGCAACCTCCGCGAGGTCATGACCCCGCACCTCGTCGCCGACGAGGTCCGGCGGCGCGGGCACCAGGTCCGGCATCTGATCTCCTGGGACGACTACGACCGCTACCGCAAGGTGCCGGCCGGTGTCGCCGGGGTCGACGAGACCTGGGCCGCGCACATCGGCAAGCCGCTGACCTCCGTCCCGGCGCCGAAGGGCTCGGCGTACCCGAACTGGGCCGAGCACTTCAAGGCGGCGATGGTCGAGGCGCTCGCCGAGATGGGCGTGGAGTTCGACGGGATCAGCCAGACCGCGCAGTACACCTCCGGGGTGTACCGCGAGCAGATCCTGCACGCGATGAAGCACCGCGGTGACATCGACGCCGTCCTCGCGCAGTACCGCACCAAGCCCAAGGGCGGCGCCAAGAAGTCGCAGAAGCCGGTCGACGAGGCCGAGCTGGAGGCCGCCGAGGGCTCCGGCGCGGCCGGCGAGGACGACGGCAGCTCCGGCTCCGCCGGGTACTTCCCGTACAAGCCCTACTGCGGCAACTGCGAGAAGGACTTCACCACCGTCACCTCGTACGTCGACGACACCACCGAGCTGACGTACACCTGCAACGAGTGCGGGTTCTCCGAGACCGTCCGGCTCAACGAGTTCAACCGCGGCAAGCTGGTCTGGAAGGTCGACTGGCCCATGCGGTGGGCGTACGAGGGCGTCGTGTTCGAGCCGAGCGGTGTCGACCACTCGTCGCCGGGGTCGAGCTTCCAGGTGGGCGGCCAGATCGTCGGGATCTTCGGCGGCAAGCAGCCGATCGGCCCGATGTACGCCTTCGTCGGCATCAGCGGCATGGCGAAGATGTCCTCCTCGCGCGGTGGGGTGCCCACCCCGTCCGACGCGCTGAAGATCATGGAGCCGCAGCTGCTGCGCTGGCTGTACGCCCGCCGCAGGCCCAACCAGTCCTTCAAGATCGCCTTCGACCAGGAGATCCAGCGGCTCTACGACGAGTGGGACAAGCTCGACGGGAAGGTCGCGGACGGGTCCGCGCTGCCCGCCGACGTCGCCGCGCACTCGCGTGCCGTGCGCACGGCCGCCGGTGAGCTGCCGCGTACGCAGCGCCCGCTGCCGTACCGGACGCTCGCGTCCGTCGCCGACATCACCGCCGGGCACCAGGACCAGGCGCTGCGGATCCTCTCCGAGCTGGACCCGGAGAACCCGCTGGGCTCGCTCGACGAGGCGCGTCCCCGGTACGACAAGGCCGAGGCCTGGATCAACACCCAGGTGCCCGCCGACCAGCGGACCATCGTGCGCCACGAGCCCGACGTCGAGCTGCTGAAGTCCCTCGACGAGGCGTCCCAGCAGTCGCTGCGGCTGCTCCTCGACGGACTGGAGTCGCACTGGTCGCTGGACGGGCTGACCCACCTGGTCTACGGCGTGCCCAAGGTGCAGGCCGGGTTCTCCGCGGACGCGACGCCCAAGGAGCTGCCGGCCGAGATCAAGACCGCCCAGCGGTCGTTCTTCGCGCTGCTGTACCACCTGCTGGTCGGGCGGGACACCGGGCCGCGGCTGCCCACGCTGCTGCTTGCGGTGGGGCAGGAGCGGGTGCGGGCCCTGCTCGGGGAGTAGGCGGTACGGGAACAGGGGGCCCTCTGCGGAGGGCCCCCTTTTTTTGGCTCAGGTCTTGGGCTCAGGTCTTGGGCTCAGGATTCTGTGCTCAAGGTCAGGCGATGTGGTCCTCTTCCAGCTCCGCCGAATGACGCTTCTGGAAGCGTTCCGTGAGGGTCTTCAGGGCGCTGGGGCTCAGCGACGTGCCGTATGTCGCCTGGATGTTGTCGCCCAGGACACGGGGCGTGGGGTAACTGCCGTCGATCGACTGACGGAAGATCTGGTAGTAGTCGTCGTCGTTCGGCTCCGCGGGCTCCGGAGGACCGCCGCCCTCGCCGAGCTGGCGGGTGCGGTTGCCGGTCACCGGGATCGGGAAGGTGCCGGTGTCCTCGGGCGAGGGTTCCTGGACGGGCGGTTCCTGCTGGTACTGGTCCTGGTACTGCTCGGCCCGGAGCTGTTCCTCGTACCACTCCTCGTAGTGGCCCTGGGGGTCGTACTGGGCGTCGTAGCCGCCCTGGTACTCGACGTTCCGGGGGGTGTTGAACCAGTCCTGCACGTACTCCGGCTGCTCGACTCCGGGCGGGCCCACCGGCTCGGGGCCGGCCAGCTCGGGGCGCTGCTCGCCGGCGGGTGCCGCCTGCCGGGGGACCGGCGCCGCCGTGGCCGCGCGAGGGCCGACGGCGTTGCCCGGTGTCGTACCGGCCATGCCGGCGGGCGGCGCGGTGGCGTCCAGGGCCTGCTTCGGCGCCGGCGGCAGCAGGGCCGGCTCGATGCCCGCCGCCGCCAGCCCCGCCGGAGCCGTCTGCGCGAGCGGAACGCCGTACCGCGCCAGACGCAGCGGCATCAAGGACTCCACCGGCGCCTTGCGCCGCCATGCCCGGCCGAAGCGGGAGCGCAGACGGGCCTGGTACACCAGCCGCTCCTGCTCCAGCTTGATGACCTGCTCGTAGGAGCGCAGCTCCCACAGCTTCATGCGGCGCCACAGGAGGAACGTCGGCAGCGGGGAAAGGAGCCAGCGGGTGAGGCGGACGCCCTCCATGTGCTTGTCGGCCGTGATGTCCGCTATGCGCCCGATCGCGTGGCGGGCCGCCTCGACCGAGACCACGAACAGGATCGGGATCACGCCGTGCATGCCGACGCCCAGCGGGTCCGGCCAGGCCGCCGCGCCGTTGAAGGCGATCGTCGCCGCCGTCAGCAGCCACGCCGTCTGGCGCAGGAGCGGGAACGGGATGCGGATCCACGTCAGGAGCAGGTCGAGGGCGAGCAGGACGCAGATACCTGCGTCGATGCCTATCGGGAAGACATAACTGAAGTTCCCGAAGCCCTTCTGGATGGCCAGCTCGCGGACGGCCGCGTACGAACCGGCGAAGCCGATGCCGGCGATGATGACGGCGCCGAACACGACCACACCGATGAGAATGCGATGCGTCCGAGTCAGCTGCAGTGGCGCGGCCACTCGTACTCCCCTCCCAGTGCATGTTGTTGCGCGCAACAGGGTGGCACATCTGTGCGGCGTGCGGATTGCCGGTACGGCACGAGCCCGGTCCCTTCAGAGGGCCAGGCTCGTGCAACAGGCATGGCTGAGCTGCGTGTTGTGACTCAGCGGTGGGGCAGGTGTGACGGTCAGCTCTTCTTCGACGCTGACTTGGACGGGGAGCCGGCCGCCTTCGAGGAGCTCCCGGAAGGCGACTTCGAGGGAGACTTCGAAGCCGACTTCGACGGGGCGCTGCTCGGCGTGCCCGCGCTGCCGCTGCCGTTCGCGTCCTTCACCGCGGCGACCGCCTCCTTGGCGGCCTTGCGCGCGAGCTTGTCCATGGACTCCGCGCTCGGGGTCTTCTCACCGGCCAGGCCGGCGCCGTTGTAGTCGAGCGTCACGACGACGTTCTCGACCCGGGCCACGATCGTCTCCTGCCGGAAGGAGCCCTCCTTCTTCTTCAGGTCGTAGCGCACCGACGTCGCCTGCTCGCCCACCCCGGCGACCGGCTCCGACTTGGTGTTCTTCGCGCCCGACACCGACTTCGCGTCCTGAGCCTGCGTCTCGTAGTACTCCTGCGCCCGCTTGTCGCCCGAGCCGCGCGAGGCGTCCGACTCGAAGCGCAGCAGGGAGACGTTGAGCCAGCGGAACTGCGAGCCCTTCACGCCGTTGTTGTCGAGGCTGCTCCAGGAGCAGGAGCCACGCGTCGACGCGTCGTCCGACGAGCCCTCCTTGCCGGACTTGGCCTTGGGGGCGAGCTCCTCCAGCGTCTTCTTCGACAGCGCCTTGCACGCCTGCGGAAGCGCCTTGTACGCCGCCGCCTGCACCGTCGGCGACGGACTCGCGGACTCGGACGCCGACGCCGAGGCCTTCGTGTCCCCGGCGGCCTTGTCGTCCGAACCGGAGTCCGAGGAACAGCCCGCGGCGATCAGCACCGTGGGGACGACGGCCGCGCAGACAAGGGCACGCTGCAGGCCGTGAAGGCCCTTCCCCCGCTGCTCGCGCTGCTCGCGCCCGTCACGCTGTTCTCGCTCTGCTACTCGCTGCATGGTTCCTTCACTCATGACTGACACTCGTGGTCCCTGCGGTCGGATCGGGTCCGAGGGGCCACCGTACGCGGTGAAGAAGGTGTGTGGTCTCGTTTCGGTTACGTCGCACTAGGGCGCACGAGGGTGCGCGAGGGGCGCTACTCCGCCAGTTCGTCGGCCAGTTGTGCCGCCAGTTTCTGGGCCCTGTCCTGCATTTCCTCGCTGTCCGGGACCGTGCCGACGGTGGCCGGCTGCTCCTCGTACTCGATCGTCACGATCACGTTGGACGTGCGGAACGCCACAGTCACCTTGCGCTGCTGGGCCGTCGAACCGGAGCTGCTGAGCTTGTCGTCGAGGAAGGCCTCGTCGCCGAGGTCGTCGAGCACACGGGGCTGGAGCTCGGCCGAGGTCGAGGCCGAGGCGGACGGGGAGGTGGAGGCGGAGGCGGAGGGCGAGGAGGACGCGGACGCCGACGGTGAGGCCGGGGACGGGGGGGAGGACGAGCCGCTCGGGTCGGCGGAGGGGGTGCCCTCACCGGTCGCGGTACCGCCGGACTCGGTGCTCGTCGGCTCGGGGAGATCGGCCGCTTCCAGCAGGGCCGCGAAGAGCTGCTCCGCCTCGCTGTCGTCGCTGACCGACGTGTCGTACGACACCACACGCTCGAAGTCGACGAAGAGATGGTCCGTGGCGTCGCTCGACTCGACCTTCCAACGGCAGCCGACCTTGCGGTCGGTGTCGTAGGTGAGCGTCGGGGCGCCCTCGTACGCCTTCTCGCGCTGGTCCTCGTCCGTGATCTGCCGGATGCCCGGCAGGAGCGAGTCGAGCGTGTCCTCTTCGACCACGCCGCACGGTTCGGGGAGCGTGTCGTAGCGGCCGGGCTCGGCCGCCGCGGTCGCCGTGCCGGAATCGCCGGGGTTGGATCCGTCGGTCGTGCCGCCGTCGTCGGAGCTGCCGGTGCAGCCGGCCAGCAGCGCCGCGAGGAGGGCGGCGACGCCGGATACGTAGGCCTTCCGCTGCACGGTCAGGCTCCTCTCGACGGTGGCTTCGTGGTCGGTCCGTTGCCGGTCTTTCAGTGTCCCCGCTGGTTATTCGCTTGCCGCACGGGGGCGCCCACTGGAGACAATGTGTATCGCACGCACTGCCGTGGGCGCCGGTCCGCTGTCCCTTTCATCGACCTTGGTGCCGGTTTTGCGATTTCAGACTTGTATTTGTTTTCCGGGGGATTGGGGACGTTATGTCGTACGTGGAGATGCCGGGCGCGAAGGTTCCCATCCGTATGTGGACCGACCCGGCGACGGTCGAGGACGTGGCGCTGCAGCAGCTGCGCAACGTCGCGACCCTGCCGTGGATCAAGGGCCTCGCCGTGATGCCGGACGTGCACTTCGGCAAGGGGGCGACGGTCGGGTCCGTCATCGCGATGCGGGGCGCCGTGTGTCCGGCTGCGGTGGGCGTGGACATCGGGTGCGGGATGTCGGCGGTGAAGACGTCGCTGACGGCCAATGACCTGCCGGGGGACCTGTCGCGGCTGCGGTCGAAGGTCGAGCAGGCGATTCCGGTGGGGCGCGGGATGCACGACGATCTCGTCGACCCCGGGCGGCTGCACGGCTTCGGTACGGCCGGGTGGGACGACTTCTGGGGGCGGTTCGACGGGATCGCGGATGCGGTCAAGTTCCGTCAGGAGCGTGCCGGCAAGCAGATGGGGACGCTGGGCGGCGGCAACCACTTTGTCGAAGTCTGTACGGATACGGACGGTTCTGTCTGGCTGATGCTGCACTCCGGTTCCCGGAACATCGGCAAGGAACTGGCCGAGTTCCACATCGGCGTGGCCCAGAAGCTCCCGCACAACCAGGGCCTGGTCGACCGCGACCTCGCCGTCTTCGTGGCGGACACTCCGCAGATGGCGGCGTACCGGAACGACCTGTTCTGGGCGCAGGAGTACGCCAAGTACAACCGCACGATCATGATGGCGCTCCTGAAGGACGTGGTCCGCAAGGAGTTCAAGAAGGCGAAGCCGACCTTCGAGGCCGAGATCAGCGCGCACCACAACTACGTCGCCGAGGAGCGCTACGACGGCATGGACCTGCTCGTGACCCGCAAGGGCGCGATCCGGGCCGGCTCCGGCGAGTTCGGGATCATCCCGGGCTCGATGGGCACGGGTTCGTACATCGTCAAGGGCCTCGGGAACCCGATGTCCTTCAACTCCGCCTCACACGGCGCGGGCCGGCGCATGAGCCGTAATGCGGCGAAGCGGCGGTTCTCGACGAAGGACCTGGAGGAGCAGACGCGGGGTGTGGAGTGCCGTAAGGACTCCGGCGTCGTGGACGAGATCCCGGGTGCATACAAGCCGATCGAGCAGGTCATCGATCAGCAGCGGGACCTGGTGGAGGTCGTGGCGAAGCTGAAGCAGGTCGTCTGCGTGAAGGGCTGAACGAGGCAGGCCCCCGGTGTGCACCGGGGGCCCGCCTCATGCCGGGGGAGCCGGGGGAGCGTCACCGCTCCAGCAGTGCGTCCCGGAGCGTCTCGCTCAACGGCCGTGGGTCCAGGGAGAGCGCCTCGGAGACGTAGCCCTCGATGGAGCCGTAACGGCTCGCCAGTTCCGCCAGGAACAGGCGCATGACCGCTTCGGGGGCTCGGCCGAAGCCCGGCCAGGTCGGGGCGCGGCCTTCGTTGCGGGCCTTCCAGTCGGCCAGCAGGGCGGGGGCGGCCAGTTCCGTGAGGGTGAAGTCCTCGATGATCGTGCGCTCCGGCACTCCGAGCAGGCCCAGGATCAGCGCCGCCAGCAGGCCCGTGCGGTCCTTGCCCGAGGCGCAGTGGAAGGCCAGGGGCGTGTCCGACTCCGCTGCCTTCGCCACGAGTTCCAGCGCGCCGCGGATTTCCTTCGTGCCGTCCTGCGCCACCTCCCTGTAGCGCTCTGCCAGATACGCGCCGGGGTCCACGCCGGGCGTCAAGGCCGCCTGGTTGTACGGGCGGTGCTCGATGCTGAGGTTGTGGTACGTGAACGACGGGTGGTCCGGGATACGGCCGCTGTTCTCGATCTCCCACGGGTAGCGCAGGTCGATGACCGTGCCGATGCCCAGGGCGCGGAAGCGGGTCCAGTCCGCGGTGCCCTCGCTCAACTTGCCGAGGGAGTCCGCGCGGTAGAGACGGCCGGCGCGGACGCGGTGGCCGTCGGTCGTCGGGTAGCCGCCCAGGTCGCGGAAGTTGTGCAGCGCTTCGAAACGTATGTGTCTGTCCACGCTGCGTGACCCTACTTCTCCCTGTGGACCTTCGTGTTGGACGCCTGGGCGCGGGGCCGGACCACCAGGAGGTCGATGTTGACGTGGCTGGGGCGGGTGATGGCCCAGGTGATGGTGTCGGCGACGTCGTCGGCCGTCAGCGGGGCGGCCACGCCCTCGTAGACCTTCGACGCCTTGGCGGTGTCGCCGGAGAAGCGGGTCAGGGCGAACTCGTCCGTCTTGACCATGCCGGGCGCGACCTCGATGACGCGGACCGGGCGGCCGACGATCTCCAGACGCAGGGTCTCGGCGAGGACGTGGGCGCCGTGCTTGGCGGCGACGTAGCCCCCGCCGCCCTCGTAGGTGCCGTGGCCGGCGGTGGAGGAGACGACGACCACGGTGCCGTCGCCGCTCGCCTCCAGCTTCGGGAGCAGGGCCTGGGTGAGGTTCAGGGTGCCGAGGACGTTCGTCTCGTACATCGTGCGCCAGTCGGCCGGGTCGCCGGTGGCCACCGGGTCGGCGCCCAGTGCGCCGCCGGCATTGTTCACCAGGACGCCGATCGTCTTGAAGGCCAGGGCGAACTCGTCGACCGCCGCGCGGTCGGTCACGTCCAGCTGGTAGGCCGCGGCCGAGTGGTCGGCCGCGTTGATCTCCTCGGCCAGTGCCTCGATGCGGTCCTTGCGGCGGGCGGTGAGGACCACGCGGTAGCCGGCCTCGGCCAGCTGCCGTGCCGTGGCGGCGCCGATTCCGCTGCTCGCACCGGTGACGACGGCGATGCGGGAGGCGGTGGACGGGGCTGCGGCGGGCATGGCTGCTCCTCTTGCTCGGTCGAGTCCAGGGACTGTCCGGCCAGGATAGGCGCGCGGAGTGGTGGGACAATGAGACGGGTGATCCCCGAGCAGGAGGTGGATCATGGGACAGGCACGTGACGTCATGGACCGGCTCACCGCAGCGATCACCACGGCGGACCCGAAGGGCATAGCCGAGTTGTACGCACAGGACGCGGTCGCCGTCACCCCGGATGGCGGAGAACTGCACGGGCGTGACGACATCACGGCGTACTGGCGCCAGATGGCGGAGATGATTCCCGACGGCCGGTACGAGTCGGTGCACTCCTACGAGGTCGGCAACACGGCCATCGACGAGGGCGTCTTCACCGGCCGGAACACGGGACCGATCCAGCTGCCCACGGGAGAGACGCTGCCCGCGACGCAGAAGGAGATCAGGATCCGCGGGGTCGACTTCGCCACCGTCGACGACAGCGGACACATCGTCGACTACCGGCTCTACTTCGACGAGATGGAGTTCCTCGGGCAGTTGGGGCTGCTGCCGCCGGCCTGAGCGCGTCGGTCAGTCGCCTCGCGGCGCGTACATGATCACCGCCATGCCCGCGAGGCAGATCAGTGCGCCCGTGACGTCCCAGCGGTCCGGGCGGTAGCCGTCGGCGACCATGCCCCAGGCCAGTGAACCGGCGACGAAGACACCGCCGTACGCGGCGAGGATGCGGCCGAACTCGGCGTCGGGCTGGAGTGTGGCGATGAAGCCGTAGGCGCCGAGGGCCATCACGCCCGCGCCGATCCACAGCAGGCCGCGGTGTTCACGAACGCCCTGCCAGACCAGCCAGGCGCCGCCGATCTCGAAGAGGGCGGCGACGACGAACAGGGCCGCGGAACGCACGATGAGCATGCGGGCAGCATGCCATGGGGCCGCAGCGTGTCCGTTCCGCGGTGCCGGGCGGCGCACGTCACCTGTTGGACGGCGCCTGCGGCGCGCTCCGCGTGGGATACATCCGTACGACCACGCTGGAGTGAGGAGTGGGCGGATGCGGCGGATGAGGGTTGCTGCGGTGTGCGGTGCGGCCGTGATGGCGGCGGTCGGCGGGATGGCCGTGGCGCCGGCCGCCGGGGCGGTGAGCGCGCCGGATGCGGCTCTCGCCTTTCACGGCTCCGCCGCCATGTCGGGTGGCCGGGTGGCCGTACGGTTCACGCCGTACCGGCTCGGGACGGGCGTTGTGCCGGACTCGTTGGCGCTGGTGCGGCTGCGCTTGTCCGAGGCGCTGGCGGACCGGCAGGCGCTGCCCGAGAGGTGTGCGCGGGCGGGGGAGCGGATCGTGATGTGCCGGGTCGGGGCGCTGGACGCGGACGGGGTGGGGGAGCCGGTCGGTCTGCGGGTACGGCTGCGGGGCGCGCCGTCGGAGGTGCTGGTGGAGTTCGACACCGTGCGCACCGGTGGCGCTGCGGGCGCGGACCGCGGGAACGACCAGCAGCGGGTGCTGGTACTGGACACGGGGGACTCGTACCACTTCTGACGCTTCGGTCCCGTCCTACTCGTCCGGGGTGTCGCTGTCGTAGCGCTCGCGTGCCTGGCGGACCTCGTCGAAGTGGGTCTCCGCCCAGTCCTTCACCGCGGTCAGCAGCAGGGCCAGGCCGTGTCCGAGTGGCGTGAGCTCGTAGTCGACGCGGACGGGGACCGACGGGGTGACGGTGCGCGTGAGGAGGCCGTCCCGCTCCAGTGAGCGCAGGGTCTGGGTCAGCATCTTGGGGCTGACGCCGGCGATCTTGCGGCCGAGGTCGCTGTAGCGCATGGGGCCCGCGGAGAGGGCGGCGACGACGAGGCTGACCCACTTGTCGCTGAGGCGGTCCAGGAGCTGGTTGGTGGGGCAGCTCTTGAGGAACGCGTCGTAGGCGATCCGGGCCTCTTCGCGCCGCTGGGCCGCTGTCATGGTCGGCATGGCTCACCTCGCGGGTACGTACGCACTCCCAGGTAACTACTTACGAATAGATAGTAACTCTTCCTAGGGTTGTTGCAACAGCGGGGAAACCCTCCCCGACATGCATCGACATTCATGAGATGCACTGATTGCACATACCAGGAGAGTTGCCATGCGTGCTGCTGTGGTGAGGACGTTCGGCGGACCGGACGCCGTGGAGGTCTTGGAGCGGGAGGTGCCCGAGCCGGGTGCGGGGCAGGTGCGGATCAAGGTCGCGGCTGCCGCGCTGAACCCGGTCGACGCGGGGCTGGCGGCCGGTGTCTTCGGCGGTGCCGGCGCTGATGTCGGGCTCGGCTGGGACGTGGCCGGGACGGTGGACGCGGTGGGGCCGGCCGCTTCCTGGAGTGTCGGGGACGAGGTGGTGGCGCTGCACCACGGCATGCTCAGGCCGCTCGGTACGCATGCCGAGTACGTCGTCGTCCCCGCGGACGCCGTCGCCAAGGCCCCGGCGACGGCCGACGCCGTCCACGCGGCGACGCTGCCGCTGAACGCCCTGACCGCCGCGCAGGCCCTGGACCGGCTGGAGTTGGGGCCGGATCACTCGCTGCTGGTGACGGGCGCGGCGGGCGCGGTCGGCGGATACGCCGTCCAACTCGCCGCTCACCGGGGGATGTCCGTGACCGCACTGGCCCGCGAGGCCGACGAGGAGCTCGTACGGTCCTTCGGGGCCACCCGCTTCACGGCGGGTGCCGTCGAGGCGGGCGGCTTCGACGCCGTGCTGGACGCCGCGATCCTCGGCGAGGCGGCGCTTGCGTGGGTGCGGGACGGGGGCGCCTACATCGGCGTCATTCCGGGCACCCAGCCCGGGTCCGTGCGCGGAGTGCGGACCGGTGCGGTCGAGGTGAGCGCGGACGGGGCGCGGCTCGCCGAACTGGTCCGGCTGGTGGACGACGGGGTGCTGACCCTCCGGGTGGCCGAGACCTTCGCGCTGGACGACGCGGCCAAGGCGCACGCCCGGCTGGCGGAGGGCGGGGTGCGGGGCCGGTTGGTCCTGGTTCCCTGACCGTCGGTGTTTTCAACCGTCGGTGCCGCCGGACCGGGCGTCCGCCGCGTACGCCGTCGGCGGCACCCCCACCGTGGCCGTGAAGTCCCGGACGAGGTGGGCCTGGTCGGCGTAGCCGAGTTCGCCTGCCAGGGTGGCCCAGTCGACGTCGGTGCGGGTGCTGGCGAGGTCCAGGGCCTCGTGGATGCGGTAGCGCAGGACGCACCACTTGGGGCTGACGCCGACGTACGTCGAGAACAGGCGCTGCAGCGCCCGCACCGACAGGCCCTGTTCCTCGGCGAAGTCGCCGACGCGGCGCACCGTGCGGTCGGCGCGGATGTGCCGGACGAGGTCCATGGCGAGGTCGGCCTGCGGGTCCGGGGTGCAGGGCAGGGCGAGCAGGAAGGCGTCGAGGGCGGCCACGCGGGCGGCGTCGTCGGCAGGGGTGACGATCCCGTGGGCGGCGTCGCCCGTGGCCTGCGCGAACACCTCGTGGGCGGGCAGCGCGCGGCCCGTCCACCGCGACACCGGCGCCTCGGGGGCGTAGGGCCGGAAGCCGCCGGGCCGGAACTTCGCCCCGCAGACCCGGCCCCGGCCGGTCAGCTTCCGGGTGTACAGGCCGAGCGCGACGCCGGTGACCTCGGCATACGGCGGCCCCTCGTCCTCGTCCCACTGGAAGGTGAGGTTCACGGCCGGGTGCGGGACGATGTGGGAGGCGTAGGGCGCGGGCAGGTCCCAGTCGATGAGCCAGTACCACTCGACGTACCGGCGCAGCGGCTCGGCGGGCTCGTGGCGGCGGAACCGGACGCGGTTCAGCAGCGCGGCCGGGTCGACGATCCCGCGGGTGTCGTGGCGGGGTGCCTCCATGGCGGGATCGTACGTCGCGTTTCTTCAAGAAGGGCAGCCGCCGATGTCCCTACCGTCGAGGCATGGACACGAACAGTGTGAAGACGTACGGCATCGGCGAGCTGCTGGCGATGGCGCGCGAGCGGGCGGTCGTGGTGGTGCGGGGCATCTCCGACGAGGCGCTCGTCGCACCCACGCCCTGCGCGGAGTACGACGTGAAAGCCCTGGTCAATCACCTCTACCAGGTGATCGTGCAGTTCCAGCGGCTGGCCGCGAAGGAGGCGTCGGACTTCGGCGACACCCCGGACCGGGTCACCGGGAACGCCGAGTGGCGCGAGGGGCTCGCGCTGGAGGCGGACCGGCTGGTGGCGGCCTGGTCCGTCCCCGGCGCCGAGGAGGGGACGACCGGCGGAATGGACATGCCCGCGCGGCTGGTCGGCTCGATGGCGCTGCTCGATCTGACGGTGCATGTGTGGGACCTGGCCCGGGCGACCGGCCAGGAGTACCCGGGCGCCGACGAGGCGGTCGTGGCGGAGCTCGCCGGCGCGGTGGACACGCTGGCACCGACGGCCAGGAAGATGGGGGTGTTCGGGGAGCCGGCCGCGGAGCCGGAGGGCGCGTCGCGGTTCGAGCGCCTGCTCGCGCGAACCGGCAGGGATCCGCGCTGGCGGTGATCACGGCGGACCGGAGTCGTCCGGGCAGGTCGGCAGTGGTTTCGGCGGGGCGGGAATAGTCGCTGACGGGTCTCCGTTCTCCAGGTATAGTTGAACCGTCAACAACCTGGAGGGTGAGCGACCATGCAGTTCGGGATCTTCAGCGTCGGCGATGTCACGCCGGACCCCACCACGGGCCGTACGCCGACCGAGCGCGACCGCATCAAGGCCATGGTCGCCATCGCGCTGAAGGCCGAGGAGGTCGGGCTCGACGTCTTCGCGACCGGCGAGCACCACAACCCGCCGTTCGTGCCGTCGTCCCCGACGACGATGCTCGGCTACATCGCGGCGCGGACGGAGCGGCTGGTCCTCTCCACCTCCACCACCCTCATCACCACCAACGACCCGGTGAAGATCGCCGAGGACTTCGCGATGCTCCAGCACCTGGCCGACGGCCGGGTGGACCTGATGATGGGCCGGGGCAACACCGGCCCGGTCTATCCCTGGTTCGGCAAGGACATCCGGCAGGGCATCAACCTCGCCATCGAGAACTACGCCCTGCTGCACCGGCTGTGGCGCGAGGACGTCGTGAACTGGGAGGGCAAGTTCCGTACGCCCCTCCAGGGCTTCACGTCCACGCCCCGCCCGCTGGACGGTGTGGCGCCCTTCGTCTGGCACGGCTCGATCCGCTCGCCGGAGATCGCCGAGCAGGCCGCGTACTACGGCGACGGCTTCTTCCACAACAACATCTTCTGGCCGGCCGACCACACCAAGCAGATGGTCGAGCTGTACCGGAACAGGTACGCCCACTACGGGCACGGCACCCCCGAGCAGGCGATCGTCGGGCTCGGCGGTCAGGTCTTCATGCGGAAGAACTCGCAGGACGCGATCCGTGAGTTCCGGCCGTACTTCGATGTCGCGCCGGTGTACGGGCACGGCCCGTCGCTGGAGGACTTCACGGACCAGACGCCGCTGACGGTCGGCTCCCCGCAGCAGGTGATCGAGAAGACGCTCTCCTTCCGCGAGTACGCGGGCGACTACCAGCGCCAGCTGTTCCTGATGGACCACGCCGGGCTGCCGCTGAAGACGGTCCTGGAGCAGCTCGACATGCTCGGCGAAGAGGTCGTGCCGGTGCTGCGCAAGGAGTTCGCCGCCGGGCGGCCGGCCGAGGTGCCTCAGGCGCCCACGCACGCGTCCCTGCTGGCGAAGAAGGGTTCGGAAGAGGTGACCGTCGTATGAAGCTCGTCGTCGTGTCCGCGGGGCTGAGCGTCCCGTCCTCCACCCGGCTGCTCGGCGACCGGCTGGCGGCGGCGACGGTCCGACAGGCCGCCGACCCGGTGGACATCGAGGTGGTCGAGCTGCGCGACCTCGCCGTGGAGATCGCGCACAACTTCACCAGCGGCTTCCCCGGCCGGCAGCTCGCCGCCGCGATCGACGCGGTGACCTCGGCCGACGGCCTGATCGTCGTCACGCCGGTGTTCTCGGCCTCGTACAGCGGCCTGTTCAAGTCCTTCTTCGACGTGATCGAGAAGGACGCGCTGGCCGGCATCCCGGTGCTGATCGCCGCGACCGGCGGCACGGCCCGGCACTCCCTGGTCCTGGAGCACGCCCTGCGTCCGCTCTTCGCCCACCTGAGGGCCGTGGTCGTCCCGACCGGCGTGTACGCCGCCTCGGAGGACTGGGGCGCCGAAGGGCTGAACGGGCGCGTGGAGCGGGCGGCGGGGGAACTGGTCAGCCTGATGGCCGGACGGCCCGCTCAGAGAAGGGCCGAGCTCGAGGTGGTGCCCTTCGCCGAGCAGCTGGCGGCCATTTCCAGCCCGTCCGGCGCTTGAGGACGAGGCCGTTCAGGCCGAAACGGGGGTCCGGGGGCGGAGCCCCCGGAGACGGCCGTGTGACGGTGAGATCCCAGTAAGAAGGGCAACTGCAGCGCACCCGAAACGGCCGAACCGCCGGAGGCCTTGGCAGACTGAACCCGTGTCCCAGACTGTTCTCCTCGCCGAAGACGACCGCGCCATCCGCCACGCGCTGGAGCGCGCGCTGACCCTGGAGGGCTACCAGGTCACCGCGGTCGCCGACGGCGTCGAGGCGCTGGCGCAGGCCCATCGCACGCCGCCGGACGTGCTGGTGCTGGACGTGATGATGCCCGGCATCGACGGCCTCCAGGTCTGCCGGGTACTGCGCGCCGAGGGCGACCGCACCCCGATCCTGATGCTGACGGCGCTCGTGGAGACCCAGGACCGCATCGCCGGCCTGGACGCGGGCGCCGACGACTACGTGGTGAAGCCCTTCGACGTCGAGGAGGTGTTCGCCCGGCTGCGCGCCCTGCTGCGCCGCACCAGCGAGGCGAACGGCGCCCCCGTCGACGTACCGAGGCAGCCGCAGCCCCCCGCCCCCGAGCCGTCCGGCCGGCTGATCGAGGCGGCCGGGCTGCGGATGGACCCGCAGGCGCGGCGGGCGTGGCGGGGCGGGCGGGAGCTGGAGCTGACACGGACCGAGTTCGAGCTCCTTGAGCTGCTGGTCCGCAACGCCGGCATCGTCCTCGACCACTCCACCATCTACGACCGTATCTGGGGCTACGACTTCGGCCCCGGCTCCAAGAACCTCGCCGTCTACGTCGGCTACCTGCGCCGCAAGCTCGACGAGCCGGGCGCGCCGCAGCTGATCCACACGGTGCGCGGGGTGGGTTACGTGCTGCGGGAGGACTGAGTGGGCACGGCCCGCCGGCGGCTCGGGAAGCTGCTGACAGCGCGACGCAGCACAGGACTGGGCACCACCTTCGCCCTGTCCTTCGCCGCCGTGACCGCCGTGGTCACCGTTCTGGTCGGCCTGCTGTCGTACACCGCCGCCGCCCGGCTGGTGCGGGTCGACCAGGAGTCCGTGTTCGACGAGGTCGTACAGGACCTGCGGGGCGAGGTCCGGCAGCGGCCGATGACCCCGGACGACTTCTCCTCCTCCGCGCCGGGCCACGATCTCGTACGGCCCGCCCGTACCGATGTGCAGGTGCTGGGCCCGGACGGGGCCGTCGTCGACCCCGGGCGACCGGGACTGCCGGTCACGCCGGCCGACCGGCGGATCGCGGCCGACGGGACGGCCGGGCGGATGGTCCAGCACAAGGACGTCGACGTCGGCAGCGACGTCTACAGGGTCGCGACCGTCGCGCTCGGCGGCGGACGGGGCGCGGTGCAGATCGCCCAGGAGTTCAGCGACACCGAGGACCTGCTGCGGGCACTCCAGCAACGGACACTGCTGCTGATGGCGGCGGTGGTGACCCTTGCGGGGCTCTTCGGCTGGTGGCTGGCCCGGCGTATCACGCGCCGCCTGGTCGTCCTCACCTCCGCCGCCGAGGACGTCGCCCGCACCCGGCGGCTCGGCATCCAGGTGCCGGTCGCCGGCTACGACGAGGTCGGCCGGCTGGGCCGCGCCTTCGACCGCATGCTGGGGCGCCTCGCCCAGTCGGAGGAGGACCAGCGGCGGCTGGTGCAGGACGCGGGCCACGAGCTGCGCACCCCGCTCACCTCACTCCGTACGAACATCTCCCTGCTGCGCCGTATCGACGAACTGCCTCCCGACACCCGTGACGAACTGGTCGCGGACCTGGGCCAGGAGGCGCGTGAACTGACCGACCTCGTCAATGAGCTGGTCGACCTGGCGGCCGGGCAGTCCGACGCCGAGCCGGCCCAGCGGGTGGACCTCGCCGACATCGCCGAGGACGTCGCGGGGCTCGCCCGGCGGCGTACGGGACGGCGGATCGTGGTCCGCGCGTGCGGGGAGACGACGACACAGGGGCGGCCGGCGATGCTCCAGCGCGCGGTGACCAACCTCGTCGAGAACGCGGCGAAGTTCGACCGCGAGGGGACCGCGCCTATCGAGATCAACGTCGCCGGGCCCGCCCGGCCCGGGACGGTGCGCGTCGAGGTCCTCGACCGGGGGCCCGGTATCGCCGAGGACGACCTGATCCGGGTCTTCGACCGCTTCTACCGGGCCGCCGACGCACGGTCGCTGCCGGGATCCGGGCTGGGGCTGTCGATCGTGCGGGAGGTGGCGTCGTCGCACGGCGGAGCGCCGTTCGCGTTCCGGCGGGACGGGGGCGGGACGGCGATCGGGTTCACGGTGGGCGGCTCCGGCTGAGGGCGTGGGCCACTATCTGTTCGGGCGGGGCGTGCGTCGTGCCCGCCGGCCGAGGGGAGGAGCGTCATCGTGCTGAGCGACGTGGAGAGCGCTGTACTGGCGGTCATCGACGAGGCCGGGATCGGACGGACGCTGCTGGAGCTGATCTCCGTGCCCAGCGTGACCGGGAGCGCGGCCGAGTCGGAGCTTCAGCATCTGCTGGCGGGGCGGCTGGAGCGGCTCGGCCTCGATGTCGACCTGTGGTCCATGGACCTGGACGCGCTGCGCGCGGACCCCGGGTTCCCGGGGGCGGAGGCCGAACGCGAGGAGGCCTGGGGCCTGGTCGGGGTGACGGAGGACGGCGGCGACGGGCCCACCTTCGTCCTCCAGGGCCACGTGGACGTCGTACCGCCGGGGGACCCGGACGCCTGGGCCGGCGATCCGTTCGTGCCCAGGGTGGTCGGGGATGTCGTCCACGGCCGGGGCGCCTGCGACATGAAGGCCGGTTTGGTGGCCCACCTCGCCGCGCTCACGGCGATACGGGCCGCCGGGGCGCGGCTGCGCGGGCGGGTCGGCGTGCACTTCGTCGTGGGCGAGGAGGACGGCGGCCTCGGCGCGTTCGGCACGCTGCGGCGCGGGCACCGGGGTGACGTCTGCGTCATCGCCGAGCCGACGGGCGGCGCACTCGTGACCGCCAACGCCGGCGCGCTGACCTTCCGTATCGCGGTGCCCGGCAAGGCGGCCCACGGCAGTGCGCGGGACCAGGGCACGAGCGCGGTCGACGCGTATCTGCCGCTGCACCGGGCGCTCGCCCGGCTGGAGACCGAGCGCAACCGGGACGTGCATCCCCTGATGGCCGAGCATCCGATCCCCTACGCCCTGTCGGTGGGGACCCTGCGCGCCGGGGACTGGGCGAGCAGCGTGCCCGATCTGCTGGTCGCCCAGGGGCGGCTGGGGGTGCGGCTGGGGGAGGACCCGGCGCAGGCGCGGGCCGCGTTCGAGCAGTGCGTGGCGCGGGCGTGCGCCGCGGACCCCTGGCTGCGCGAGCATCCGGCGACCGTGACCTGGCCGGGCGGGCAGTTCGCCGGCGGGCGGCTGCCGGAGGGGCATCCCTTGCCGGAGGTGATCCGGGGCGCCCATGCCGACGCCGGGGGAGCCGCGGGGCTGCGGGAGTGCGGGGCGCCGTACGGGAGCGATCTGCGGCTGTACGCCGGGGCGGGGATCCCGACGTTGCAGTTCGGGCCGGGGGACATCCGGGTGGCGCACAGTGAGCGGGAGCGGGTGTCGCTCGCCGAAGTGGTGCAGGCGGCACGGACGTTGGCGGTGACGGTGCTGCGGACGGTCGGCACGAAGTAGGCCGAGCGGGCGGCCGACGCCCTGAGGCCGGGGCGGCAGGCCGACGCCTCGAGAGGGTCCTGTGCTCGTCCGCATGAAGTCCCGTGAAAACAGTCACTGTTGGGCCATGGCTACGTACACTCCGTGACCGTGTTGACGTTGAAGGCCGGGCACGAAGTCGCCGGCCGCTACCTCCTCCGTGAACCCATCGGCAGCGGCGGGATGGGCGTCGTCTGGCAGGCCTGGGACGAGACGCTGAAGCGGATCGTCGCGGTCAAGTGCGCGCGCCCGGACGACGAGCATGCCGCCAGAAGGCTCAGGAAGGAGGCGCAGTACGCCGCGCGGCTGCACCATCCGAACGTCGTTCCGGTCTTCGACTTCGTCGAGGAGGCGGACGCGGGATCCGGCGAGGCCACCTGCTGGATCGTCATGGAGTACGTCCCCTCCCGCAGCCTCGCCCAGATCGTGGCCGACAGCGGCCCGCTCCCGCCCGAGGACGCCGGGTCCGTCGGCTCCCAGATCGCCGCCGCGCTGGCGAAGTCGCATGCCCTGGGCGTCGTGCACGGCGATGTCACGCCGGAGAACATCCTGGTGACCGAGGACGGGGTCGCCCGGCTGACCGACTTCGGCATCGCCCGCGCCCTGTGGAGCGACGTCACGCAGACGCACACGGTCACGACGGGTGTGGTACGGGGCAAGCCCAAGTACCTCGCACCCGAGTTGGCCAGGGGACGGCCGGCGGACGAGAAGGCCGACGTGTTCTCCCTCGGCGCCAGCGTGTTCGCGGCGGTCGAGGGGCAGTCGCCGTACGGCGTGGCCGACCACCCGATGGCCTACGTCGCCCGGGCCATCGAGGGGCACCTCGAACCCGCCGAGCGGGCCGGCCGGCTGACCGCCCCGCTGGCCGCGCTGCTGGTACCGGACCCCCGGCGCCGCCCCGACGCCGCCGAGGCGCACCGGCTGCTGACCCGGGCCGCCCCGCCGCCCCCGGAGGTCCAGGGCAGACTGGCCGACGCCCACACCCTGCGCCTCGCCTCGCTCACCCTGCGGCTGCCGCGTGCCGTACGGCGTCGGCGGCGCCCCCTGGCGATCTCTGCGGGGGCACTGGCCGTGGCGGCCGCGGTCACGGCGGGGATCCTCGTCGCCACGTCGGGCGGCGACCCGGACGACACCCCCCGCGCCCCTGACGCGAAGCGCTCCGCCGCGGCCCCCGCGCAGGCCGGCGCCATCGGCGGAATCCGTACGGCCAACCCGTGCGGGCTGCTCGACGCCGCCTCCCTGAGCCGCTTCGGAGACACCGAACTCGACCCGGACTACGGCGAGTTGGACCGCTGTGACGTGCTCGTACTCGGCGACGACGGGGACGAGATCGCCGGTGTCGAGGCCAACTTCCTCAGTGAGGCACGGGAGTTCGACGACGGCGTGCAGGTCCGGAGGGTCGGCAACATCCACGTCACCGCCTTGACGCGCGTCGCCGACCACTGCGAGCGGTACATCCGGACCTCCGACCGCCGGGGGATCATCATCCGCGGGGAGCGGCGGGCGGCCGGCGCCCCCGATCCCTGTGCCCTGGCCGACGCCGCCACCGACTACGCGGTCACGGTGCTGGACCGGGGCCCGGTGCCCCGGCGCGCGGAGTCCTGGCCGGCCACCTCGCTCGCCCGCCTCGACGCCTGCAAGCTGCTCGACACCGCCGCGCTCGACCGCGTACCGGACCTGCGGACCCGGCCGTCGGACCACGGTTTCGCCGACTGGGACTGCGAATGGTCGAGCGCGGACGGCGACAAGGCCTTCGTGGAGTTGTCCTTCACCCGGGACAACCAGCCGGAGGACGACGGACGGCCCAGGTCCCTCGCCGGGACGACGGCTTACGTCTCCCCGGAGGAGGAGGGCGAGGGCAGTTGCGTCGTGTACGCACCGCACCGCACCTACACCAACTCCGTCGGCGACCGCACGACCGAGCTGATCCGGCTGACCGTACTCGGGCAGCGGCCGGCCGAGCAGGAGTGCGCCACGGCCGAGGCGCTGACGGCCACCGCGCTGAAGAACATCGCCGACCAGCTGCCGGAGGCGAAATGATCGCAGGCCACCGACCCCACCGCTCCCTCGACCACGCCCGCACCCGGCCCGCCCCCGGCGGCGGCCGTGCCCTCCCTCCCACCCACGGCAGCCTCGCCCGCGGCGCCTTTGCGCCCGTACCCGGCACGCTCTTCGCCCTCGCCATCGGCGGCGGCATGATGCTGGGCCCCGGGGCGGGTCGCGAGGTGCTGTTCGGGCGCAACCGGCCCGAGGTGCACGTCTGTCTGGGCGAGGACGACCCCCAGGTCAGCCGCCACCAGGGCACGCTCACCCATCGCGACGGGCACTGGTGGGTCGGCAACACCGGCCGCCTGCCGATCCGCTGCCCCGCAGGCCGCCTGCTCTTCCGGGACGAGGAACCGCTGCCCCTCGACACCGGCTACACCCCCCTGTTCGCAGGCGGTTCGCGGGGCCGCGAGCACCTGCTGGAGGTCTACGTCACCGACGCCGAGGGCGGCCACCGGCCACCACGGCACGGCGACGTCACCCGGCCACCCCGGGTCTGGACCCTGACCGACGCCGAGCGGCTCGCCCTGGTCGCCCTGGGCCGGCGCTACCTGCTGCACGAACCCCGCCCCCAGCCCCTGACCTGGCGCCAGACGGCCGCCCAACTCGCCGACGTACGCCCGGGCGAGGGCTGGACCGACAAACGCGTCGAGCACCTCGTCAACGCCGTACGCCTGCGCCTGTCCCGCGACGGCGTACCCGGCCTGACCCGGGAAGAGGTCGGCGAACCGGTCGGCAACGCCCTCAACGACCACCTGATCCGCGCCCTGCTGACGTCGACGACGCTGGTGCCGATGGATCTGGCGGTGATCGACGGGGCGTGACCTGCGGTGACCATTCCCCCGTACGCCCTGCCGCCGTCAGTTCCCTGAGGAACGTCCGACCCCGAGGACGTCGAGCATCGCCCGCGTCGCCGGGCTGGGGTTGAAGCGACTCCACGCCAGGTACTCCAGGCGATGCGGTCCGTCGAGCACCCGGACCAGGGCCAGTTCGGGGTCGTCGGCGGCCAGCGGGCCGATGTACGCCGACGGCAGCAGCGCGATGCCGAGTCCACGGGCGACCAGCCGGGAGATCAGCTCGACGACGCCGGCCTCGTACGCGACGTCCCGGACCAGACCGGCCGCGGCGAAGGCCCGGTCGGACTGGGCGCGGGCCGGTGTCCCGGCCGCGAAGTCCACGAACGTCTCGTCGGCGATCTCCGCCAGCGCGACCCGGGAAGCACCCGCGAGCCGGTGCCCGGCCGGCACGACGAGAGCGTGCTCGTCGTGATCGAGGACGACTGATTCGACGCCGGACGGAGCCTCGCCCTCCGGCAGCCCCAGGAAGGCGATGTCCAGGTCGCCGTCGCGGATGGCCGTCGCCAGTTCGTCGCTGCGTCTGGAGCGCAGGACCACATGGACGTCCGGGTACCGGGCGCGGTAGCGCTGGAGCAGTTCCGGTACGTCCACGGCAGCCGTCGTCACGATCACACCGACGGCGAGCCGGCCCCGTACGACTCCGGTCGCCGCGGCGGCATCGGCGACCGCGCGGTCGGTCGCGGCCAGACACTCGCGCGCGGCGGCGACGAACGCCTCCCCGGCGCTGGTCAGCTCCACACGGCGGCTGGAGCGGGCGAACAGCCGGAGCCCGAGCTCCCGTTCCAGTCCGGCGATCCGGTGACTGAGCGACGACTGCACCACGTCGCAGTGCTCTGCGGCCCGGGTGAAGTTGCGGGTTTCGGCGACGGCGACGACGTAACGCATCTGCTGGAGGTCCACGCTTCCATCGTTCTGGTTCATGGCTGTGATGACAACCATGCTTTGGAGTCATGGAGGGCGACTGCGGAGACTGCGTCACATGCATTCCTTGACCGAACGGTCACCGGGCCCGATACGGCCTTCGTACGCGCTGCCGCTGACCACCGCCGCGACCGCCGCAACCGTCGCCCTCACCGCGATCGCCCCCGCGACGTGGGGCACCACATACGCCGTGACCACGGAACTCCTGCCGCCCGGGCACCCGATGTTCGCCGCGCTGATGCGCGCCCTGCCCGCCGGGCTGCTCGGGCTGGCGATCACGCGCGTGCTGCCGCGCGGGGGCTGGTGGTGGCGGGCCGCCGTCCTCGGCGCGCTCAACATCGGCGTCATGTTCCCCCTGTTGTTCCTGGCCGCCGAACGGCTCCCCGGCGGTGTCGCCGCCACCCTCGGCGCCACCCAGCCACTGCTCGTCGCCGGGCTCGCCATCGCCGCGCTCCACGACCGGCCGACGGTCTGGCGATGGACCTGGGGCGTGATCGGCGTCGCCGGCGTCGGACTCGTCGTGCTCGGGCCGGACGCCCACCTGGACGCCGTCGGCGTGCTCGCCGGCCTCGGCGGTACGGCAGCCATGGCCGGCGGGGTCGTCCTCACCAAGCGCTGGGGCCGTCCCGAGGGCGTCGGCCCACTGACCCTGGCCGGCTGGCAACTCACCGCCGGCGGACTGCTGTTGCTCCCCCTCACCCTCGCGATCGAGGGCGTGCCGCAGCGGATCGACGCCGGGGCGGCCGGCGGCTACCTGTGGCTCGGCAGCATGGGCGGCCTGATCGCGTACACGCTCTGGTTCCGCGGCATCGGCAGGCTGCCGGTCGGCGCGTCCGCACCGCTGGTGCTGCTGTCCCCGCTGGTCGCGACCGTCGTCGGCCTCGCCCTGGGCGAGTCGCTGAGCCTGCCGCAGAGCGCCGGCTTCGCGCTCGCCCTGGCCGCATTGCTGGCGGCACAGCTCAATTCGCCGAAGGCGCTGATGAGAGGAGTACGGGTTCGATGAGTACGGATTCGATGAGGACGGGTTCGATGACGACGAGGTCGATGAAGGCAGGCATGACGATCGCCGTACTCGGGGCCACCGGGATGGTCGGCAGCAGGGTGATCGACGAGGCGGCCGCACGCGGGCACCAGGTGCTCGCCCTCTCCCGGAAACCCCCGAGCCAGGGCCCGAAGGTGACTCCGATCGCGGTCGACGCGAACGACCCCTCCGCCTTACGTGCGGCGCTCACCGGCGCCGCGGCGGACGCCGTCGTGCTCACCGTCCGCACGCTTCCGGTCGACCAGGAGTTCCTGGTCGGCGTCACCCGCACGGTGCTGGACGTCGCCGCCCGACTCGGCATCCGCGTCCTCGTCGTCGGCGGCGCCGGCGCGTTGCGCAGCCCGGACGACCCCGACCTGCTGGTGGCCGACGACCCCGCGTACGTGCCGGCCGAGTGGCGGGCCGTGGCGGCGGCCGGAACGGCCCAGTTGCGGACCTGCGAAGCCCACCCCGACGCCGACTGGGTCTGTCTGAGCCCACCCGCCCTGCTGGAACCCGGCGACCGGACCGGCCGCTACCGGCGGGGCACCGACACCCTGCTCACCGGCGCGGACGGCCGTTCGTGGATCAGCGCGGAGGACCTGGCGGTCGCGGTGCTCGACGAACTGGAGTCCTCCGGCCCCGAGCGCCACAGCATCCCTGTCCGCCGCATCCGCCACTTCACGGTCGTCCACTGCGACGAGAGTTCGGCGCCGGCAGTTCGGCATGCGGTCAGACGAGGTTGCGCTCCAGGGCGGTGACATGGCCAGCCATGAAGTGGTCGCGGATGCCGTCCCCGGCGGGGGCGAAGGCGTCCGCGGTCAGGCCCCGGGCCCGGTCGCTCAGGCCGCCGAGCAGCGAGGAGGCCGCCGGCAGCCGGTCGCAGGTGCGCGGCTGCCCGTAGGTGTGGACGCCGTCCGCCAGCAGCTCGGGGTCCTCCAGGTAGAGGCGGCAGCCGGCGAGCATGCCGGCGCGCCGCCGAGGCTGTGGCCGGTGAGCCACAGGGTCTGCCGTTGTCGTGGAACCCGGCGAGCGTCTCCTTGACCTTCGGGAAGACCGGGCCGAGGGCCTCGGCGAGCCGTGGTGGACATGTCCGGTGCCCGCGGGCCCGGGGCGGGCCGGCGTGGTGGTGTCGGTGAGCCAGTCGCGGATGTTGTCCGGCTCGGTGCCGCGGAACGCGGTGATGATCATGTGCTCGTTGGTCGCGGTGTACGCCTGCGTGTCCCGCAGCGGGAACGGCGGCGTGAAGGCGCTGCGGTGGGCCGGATCCGGTCGAAGCCCCACTCCCGCAACTGCCGCTCGATGGTGGCCTCGTCCTTGTAGGCCAGGTCGGAGGCGCGGGCGAGCCAGTAGGCGTGGGCGAGGTTGTAGCCGGTGGCGCGGTGGTCGAGCGGGGGACGGGCACGGCGTCGCCTCCTGAGGAAGTGCGAACGAGCTGGTGGCCGAGTGGCGCGAGATCGCTTCTCTCTGAACGGGGCTCTCCGGGCGGACGCGTGCCGCCAGTCGATCTTCGCTCGAAAGGATCCGGCGGGTGCTGGCCGTCCGGTGGGGGACATCAGGGTCGGGGCGGGACCCGGTAGCCACCCGGAGACCCGCCCTGACGCGATGCGGGCTCGACCACGCCCTTGAGTTACACCGTCAGCCAGGCCGCCTGGTCCGGCCCCAGCACCGCACCCTGCACGGGACCGCTCGCCAGCAGCACCGAGGTGTGGTCGGGCAGCGGACATGGCTCGGCCGAGAGGTTGACCACGCACACGAAACCGGGCTCGCGGCTGAAGGCGAGCACACCTTCGGAGGTCTCCAGCCAGGTCATCGTGCCGTCGCCGAGGGCGGGGTGCTCGCGGCGCAGGCGCAGTGCGGTGCGGTACAGCTCCAGCATGGAGTCCGGGTCCCCGGACTGGGCCGCCACGGTGTGCGGCGCCCAGTCGCCGGGCTGCGGCAGCCAGGGCTCGCCGGTGGCGCCGTCGGGGCTGAAGCCGTACGGGGCGCCGCGGCCGGACCAGGGGATCGGGACCCGGCAGCCGTCGCGGCCGCGGTCGGTGTGGCCGGAGCGTTCCCAGACGGGGTCCTGGAGCACGGCCTCGGGCAGGTCCTCGACCTCGGGCAGGCCGAGTTCCTCGCCCTGGTAGACGTAGGCACCGCCGGGCAGGGACAGCATCAGCAGGGCGGCGGCGCGGGCACGGCGGGTGCCCAGTTCCAGGTCGAGGGGGCCCTCGGGTTCGTACGAGGTGTTCGCCACCCAGCGCTTGGTTGCCTTGCGGCCGTAGCGGCTGGGGTGGCGTACGACGTCGTGGTTGGACAGCACCCAGGTGGCGGGCGCGCCCACCGCGCCGAGCATTTCCAGGGAGCCGTCGATGACCGCGCGCAGGTCCTTCGGGTGCCAACTCGACATCAGGAAGTCGAAGTTGAACGCGGTGTGCAGGCCGTCCCGGCGGACGTACGCGGCGAGGCGCTCGGGGGTGTCCGCCCAGGCCTCGGCGACGAAGGACCGGTCGCCGGGGAACTCGTCGGCCACCCTGCGCCAGGCGCGGTAGATGTCGTGGACCTCGTCGCGGTCCCAGTGCGGATGGTCGACGTGCTGCCAGGCCTGCCCGTCGACCGGGTCCCGCCGGGGCGGCAGGTCCGGGAGCTCCGGGTGCTTGATCAGGCCGTGGGCGACATCGATGCGGAAGCCGTCCACGCCGCGGCCGAACCAGAAGCGCAGGACCGACTCGAACTCGGCGCGCACCTCGGGGTGTTCCCAGTTGAGATCCGGCTGTTCGGGGGCGAAGAGGTGCAGGTACCACTGGCCGTCGGGCAGCCGGGTCCACGCGGGGCCCCCGAAGCAGGAGACCCAGTCGTTCGGCGGAAGGGAGCCGTCGTCGCCCCGGCCGGCACGGAAGACGTAGCGTTCCCGCTCCGGGCTGCCGGGGCCTGCCGCCAGCGCCTCCTGGAACCAGGCGTGCCGGTCGGAGGTGTGGTTGGGCACGATGTCGGGGATGACGCGGATCCCGTGCGCGTGCGCCTCCTCGATGAGCTGCTCGGCCTCGGCGACCGTGCCGAACACCGGGTCGATCTCACGGAAGTCGGCCACGTCGTAACCGTGGTCCGCCATCGGGGACTTGTACCAGGGGTTGATCCAGATGGCGTCCACGCCCAGCGACTTCAGATACGGCAGCCGGGAGCGGATGCCGGCGATGTCGCCGACGCCGTCGCCGTTCCCGTCGGCGAAGCTGCGGATGTAGACCTGGTAGATGACGGCGCTGCGCCACCAGGGTGCGGAGGTGGGGGACAAGGTGGTGTCTCCTCGGTCGTTCTCTTCTTCGGACGTTGACTTGGCTTCGGGGAGTTGCGGAAGGGGGCGGCTACTTCGCCGCGCCCGCCGTGAGGCCGGCGACGATGCGGCGCTGGAAGAGCAGCACCATGACCACCAGCGGGACCGTGACGAGGACGCCGGCGGCCATCTGGCTGCCGAACGGCGTCTCGTAGGTCGTGGCGCCGGTGAACTTGGCGATGGCGACCGGCGCGGTCTGCATGTCGGGCTTGTTGGTCATCGACAGGGCGATGAGGAACTCGTTCCAGGCGGCGATGAAGGTGATGATCGCCGTGGTGAAGATGCCGGGCGCGGCCAGCGGGATGATGACCTTGCGGAACGCCTGGCCGCGTGTGCAGCCGTCGACCATCGCCGCGTGCTCCAGCTCGTCCGGCATCTGCCGGAAGAACGTGGTCAGGTTCCACACGGCCAGCGGCAGCGCGAAGGACATGCTCGGCACGATCATCGCCTGGTAGGTGTTGATCCAGCCGACGTCGGTGAACAGCTTCAGCAGCGGGACCACGATCGACACCACCGGGAACATCGAGGTCGCGATCACGAGGGTCAGGATGAGCCGCTTGCCGCGGAACTCCAGCCGGGCCATCGCATAGGCGGTGAACGTGGCCAGCACCAGCGCCAGGACCGTGGTGACACCGGCGACGACCAGGCTGTTCAGCAGCGCCCGACCGAAGCCCTGCGCCGGGTCGAAGACCGCCCGGTAGTTCTCGAAGGACACCGGGGACGGCACGAGCGAGGTGTCGAAGATGTCCGAGGCGCGGCGCAGGCTGGAGACCAGCATCCAGTAGAAGGGCGCCAGACAGCAGGCGACGACGGCGACGACTGAGGCATAGAGCAGTCCGCCACGCCACTTCGCGGTGAGGGTGGTCGTCATGCCGTCACCTCCATGCGGCGGCGTCCTGCCTTCTTCCGGCGGCGGGCGGTGCCCTCGCCGACGAGGTCCGCGCCGAGCAGCCGTACGAAGGCCAGGGCGATGAGGAAGACGTAGAGGAAGAGGAGCACGGCGTAGGCGGAGGCCGGTCCGAAGCGGACGTTGGACGCCTCGTTCTGCGCGAGCATGGACAGGGTTTCCACCGAGTGCTTCTGAGCGCCGACGAGGATGTACGGCAGGTCGAACATCCGCAGCGCGTCCATGCAGCGGAACAGCACCGCCACCAGCAGCGCGGGCTTCACCAGGGGCAGTGTGATGTGCCAGAACTGGCGGGGCGGACGGGCGCCGTCGAGGCGTGCCGCCTCGTAGACCTCCTTCGGGATCACCTGCAGACCGGCCAGGACGAGCAGACCGATGAAGGGGGCCGTCTTCCACACCTCGGCGACGATGACCGCGACCTTGGCGTGGAAGCCCTCGGTGGTCCACAGGATCTGGTGCCAGATCAGGGCGTTGGCGATGCCGTCGCTGTTGAAGATCCACCGCCACAGCAGACCGGAGATCGCCGTGGGCACCGCCCAGGGGATCAGGATCCCGGCGCGCACGAAACCGCGGCCCCGGAACGCCTTGTGCATGATCAGGGCCATGGCCACCCCGATCACCGTCTCCAGACCGACCGTGACGACGGTGAAGAAGGTGGTGTTCCAGAAGGCGTTCCAGAACCGCTCCCCGGCCGCGCCGAAGATGTCGGCGTAGTTCTTCAGGGCGACGAACGGCTCGGTGTCGCTGATGAATCCGGTCGCCGGGTCCAGGCCCCTCGGCCCGTACAGCGACTCCTTCAGCGCCATGAGCGTCGGGTAGATGACGACGATCGACAGCACCAGCAGGGTCGGGGACACCAGCAGGGCCGCCAGCCGCCCCGATCCGGCGGTCGCGCGCGCAGGCTTCCCCGTGAGCCGACGGCGGGCCACGGGTTCGCGCGACGGCCCGGCGTCGACACCGGGCGGGATCTCGGTCTTGGTCATGGCCCCGCCCCTCACCGCGCGACGGACTTCCGCAGCGCCGCCTGCAGGTCCTTCAGCGCCTGCGCGCTGCTCTTGTCACCGGTCAGGGCGGCATACGCGTGCTGCTGGACCGCCGCGGTCACATCGCCGTACTGCACGACGCGCGGACGCGGCACGGCCCGCAGGATGGACTCCTTGAGCACGGGCAGGTACGGGTACTGCGCGATCAGCGCCTTGTCGTCGTACTGGGATGCGTACGGCGGGGCGGCGGAGGCCTTCTTGAGCTGGGTGGCCGTGTTCTCCTCGCTGGTGATGAACTTGATGAAGTCCAGGGCCGTGGCCTTGTTCTTCGCGAAGGAGGACAGGGCCATGTTGTGGCCGCCCAGGCTGGAGGCGCCGGGCCCGTTCAGGCCGGGCAGCGGGGCGACCGCGTACTTCCCCTTGATGCCGCTGTTGGCGGCCAGGCCGTACATGTAGGGCCAGTTGCGCAGGAAGACGAGCTTGCCGGACTGGAACGCCTGGCGGCCGTCCTCCTCCTGGTAGGTGACGCCCTCCGCCGGGATCGTGCCGTCCTTCGCGGCGCCGACGAGGAAGTCCAGACCCTTCCTGGCCTCGGGGGTGTCGACGTCGGGCGTGCCCTTCGCGTCGGTGACGGTGCCGCCCGCCGAGTTCACGGCCTCGGCGAAGTTCACGGTCAGGCCCTCGTACTTCTGGAACTGGCCGGCGTAGCAGGAGATGTCCTTCGCCTCGGGCAGCCTCTTCACCTTGGCACAGGCTGCCTTCAACTCGGCCCAGGTGACCGGGGGTTGACTGATCCCGGCCTTCCTCAGCAAGTCGGTCCGGTAGTACAGCATTCCGCCGTCGGAGCTGCCGGGAACCGCGTAGAGGCCGCCGCGGTACTTGGCCGTCTCGACCACCGGCTTCAGCATCCTGCTCAGCGGGAACCGCTCCTGCGGCAGCCTGTCGATCCACTGGTGGGCGGCGAACTCCGACGTCCACACGACGTCGAGGGACAACACCGTGTAGGCGTCGGACTTCGTCTCCGCGTTCTGGATCATCTGCCGGCGCTGGGCGTCCGGGTCCGTCGGCAGCTGGATGAAGGTGACCTTCTCCTTCGGGTGCTGCTTGTTCCAGCGGTCGATCATCGGCTGGACGGAGCCGGTGGTGTCCTTGCCGGCCACGTACGTGATGGGGCCGCGCCCCTCGAACGACGGCGCTCCGGGCTGCCCGGAGTCGCTGCCGGCGGACGCGGAGCAGGCGGTGATGAGCAGCCCGCCGGCGGCGAGCGCGGCTGAACACCGGAGCGCTCTGGTGGTGGTCCTGGACGTGGGGGAGGTCTTGGTCGTCGTCACTGTCTCTCCTGGGCGTGCGGATCCTCTTGAGACTGCGTTGTCATCGCCCTGATCAAATGATTAGGCAGGTCAAAGCAATGACAGCAATGGTTCTGGGGATGGTCCGATGGTGATTCGGTCTCGTCGGGACAACGCTTGCAAGCTAGGGGCGGCCTAATCGGAAGTCAATGTGCTACTTGGCGGTAGTACTGCGAAGTGCATGCTGAAAGCGCTGTCATCCGGACCCGGGGAAGCTGTGTCCCCTGTGCTACCGTCCGCTCATGCCACCAGCTCAGCGGCACCCGACGATGGCCGACGTGGCCGAACGGGCCGGGGTCTCCACATCCACCGTCTCCCGCACCCTGCGCGGACTGTCCACCGTCTCGCCCGACGTGCGCGCACGCGTCGAGAAGGCCGCACGCGAGCTGAACTTCGCCGTGTCACGACAGGCTGCAAGCCTTGTCACGGGCCGCACCGGGAACGTCGCCGTGCTCGTGCCCACGCTCGACGCATGGTTCATGGGAGCCGCCCTGTCCAGCCTGGCCCCGCTGCTGCGGGCGGCCGGCATGGAGCTCAACGTCTATGTGATCCCCGACCTGGCCGAGCGCACCTCGTTCTTCGAACGCCTCCCGGCCCGGCGCAACGCGGACGCCCTGCTGGTGTTCTCCTTCGACCTCACCGACGAGGAGACCGCGCGGCTGGACAGCCTCGGCATCCCCGTCATCTACGTCAGCCAGCACGTCGAAGGACGGCCCAGCGTCTACGTCGACGACGTGGCCGGCGCCCTGCACGGCACCCGGCACCTGCTCAACCTCGGCCACCGTCGGATCGCCTTCCTGGCGACGCAGGGCGCCAGCGGCTTCTCCTTCAGCTCCAACGAACGGCTGCTCGGCTACCAGCAGGCACTGACCGAAGCGGGCGTCCCGCTCGACGACGACCTGGTGACCGCGGTGCAGGTCGCGGACAGGCGCGGTATCGCCGAGGCGCTCGGCACGCTGCTCAGCCTGCGCGAGCCGCCCACGGCGATCTTCGCCGAGCAGGACGAGGTCGCGGTCGCGTCCGTCCGGATCCTGCGCAGGACACAGATCGCCGTTCCGGAACGGATCTCCGTCCTCGGCTTCGACGACCAGCCGCTCGCCGACTGGTTCGACCTGTCCACGGTGGCCCAGTCCGCGGCGGACATCGGCCGCGAGGCCGGCGAGCTGGCCCTGCGGCTCATCGAGGACTCCGAGGACGAGCACCAGCGGCACGTCGTGCTGCCGACGCATGTGATGCCGCGGGCCACCACGGCGCCCGTGTTCCGGGCCCAGGACGAGCAGCAGGCCGGCGGCGACGAGGGGCGCGGGTGACCGGCCCGCGACGCTGCGGCTGACGGCCTCGGCGGCGCATCGCGTACCGAATCCCTGCCTGACGGCCCGCATTTCGTCGTAGCTCAGGGCACGGCCAAGCGGCTGCGGGCGATCCGTCGTGGCCGAGCCGGTGGGCAACCGCCGGATGCGGCCGTGCGTCCGCCGGGTTCAGACCAGGTCGCGCAAGCGGCGGACCGGGCTCACGATGAGTACCGCAGCCGCCCCCGTGCCCGCCGCGAACACCAGCCACAGGGCGCCCCGAGGGCCGGTGGTGCCGGCGAGCAGGCCGGCGGTCAGGGCCCCCACCGGTACCGCACCCCAGGAGACGAAGCGGACGGTGGCCATCACACGGGGCAACAGCTCCGCCGGGGTGACGGTCATGCGATGGGTGCGGGTGAGGATGCTCAGCACCACCACGCCCACCGAGAATCCGGTGGCGCCCACCACGAACGACAGCACGCCCCAGCCGCCGAACGTCAGCGGGATGAGCGCCGCGAGCAGTGCGCCCGCCGAGGTCGCGACCACCACGGCACGGGCGCCGCCGAGCCGTGCGGCCAGCAAAGGAGTCACCGCTGCCCCGAGCAGGGTGCCCGCGCCCTCGGCGGCCATCAGCAGTCCGACCGCACCGACCGGGAGACCCAGCGTGCGGACCAGGAAGGTCGGGGTCAGCGCCATGAGCGCGCCGCAGGCGAAGTTGGCCAACGTCGCGGCGGCCAGGCACGGGCCGATGACCCGGTGCCGCACCACGAAGCGCCAACCGTCCCGGATCAGCGAGCCGACCGATGCGCCCGCGGGCGGACGTTCCTCGCGCGCGGGCCGCGGCAGGCTCTGGAGCAGGAAGGCGGACACGAGGTAGCTCACCACGTCCACCAGAAGACTGGTCGCGGCACCCACCGTCTGCACCAGGACGCCGCCCAGGGAGGGGCCGCCCAATTGGGTGGCGGCCGACGAGGCGGAGGTCAGACTGTTGCGTGCGGTGAGTTCGTCCTTGCTGACGATCGACGGCAGGAAGGTGGAGTTGCCGACGTCGAAGATGACCGTGGCCAGCCCGATGACCAGCGCGACCAGCACGAGATGGACCAGGTGCAGCTGCCCCAGCGCAGCCGCCACCGGCACGGACAGCAGCACCAGCGCCCGCAGGACGTCCATGGCCACCTGAGTGCCGCGCAGCGGCAGCCGCTGCACGAGCACTCCCGCCGGAAGGCCGATCAGGAGCCAGGCGGCGTAGTTGGCCGCGGTGATGAGGCTCACCTCGAAACTGCTCGCCCCCAGCACCTGCAGTGCCACCAGCGGAAGCGCGACCGTGGTCACCGCGTCACCGAGACCACTGGCGGTGGAACCCGCCCAGTACCGCCAGAAGGTGCCGGAGCCGCGGCGGCGTGCGGGCCGCTGATCCTCGACCGGTGTGTCCGTCATGGTTCTCAATCTCTTCGGTGCCGTACTGGTCGTCGTATCTGGGAGCCGACCAGGGCTCCGTCGCCGAAATCGGCCAGGATCTCCTCGATATCGGCGGCGCAGTCCCCGCAGCCGGAGTTGGCATCGGTGCTGGCACGCACCTCGGCCAGGGTGCGACTGCCCCTGTCGGCGGCCGCCAGGATCTCGCTCTCTCGCACCCCACGGCACAGGCAGATCAGGGGGTCGTCGGTGTCAGGCACCCTGAGAGAGTCCTTCCGCCCAGTCGACCAGCGCGTCGTCGCCGAGGGACGACGCGAGATGGTCGTGGTCGAGGCCGGTCCCGGGCAAGGACGGTACGACCACCACGTACAGCCCCGCGCGACGGGCGGCCGCGATGCCGGTGGCGGAGTCCTCGAAGGCGACCGAACGGCCCGGGAGCGCGCCGAGTGCCGCGCACGCCTCCAGATAGAGGTCGGGTGCGGGCTTGGCGGCAGTCACCTCGTCGGCCGCGAAGGAGACCGGGAAGAAATCGGCGAGTCCGGCCGAGCCGAGGGCGGTGTCGAGGAGTTCGCGGGGGCTGTTGCTGGCGACCGCCACAGGGACGGCCCGGGCGCACGCCTTGACCAGTTCGACCGCCCCGGGGAGGGCTTCGGCGCCGCCGGCCAGTTCCTGCCGTACGAGGTCGAGGAGTTCCGCGGCGAGTTCGGCACCGGCGCCTGGCCGGCCGAAGTAGTCGGCCATCGCCTCGCCCGCTCCCGCCAGCGTACGGCCGATCACCAGCGCCTTCTGCTCGGGTCCGAAGTCGTGACCGTGCGCGGCGAAGATCTTGGTCTCCGCCCTGGTCCAGCAGACCTCGGTGTCGACCAGCAGACCGTCGCAGTCGAAGACGACGGCTTGTGGGGCGAGGGGAAGGGACATCACGCTTGTTTCCTCCAGTCGGTCGCTGACACGGTCGCCAACAGGGGTGCTACCCCAGGTTCGTTGCACTCGATCCAGCTTGTCAGGACCGACAGGACGTCCCAACGGGCGGAGCCCGACGGGAGCGCGACCTCTGCGAGAGCCGACAGCCACTGCCGTACGCCGGCAGGGGTGGGGTACGTGCGGGCGAGGTCCCCCCACGGGTCGGAGCGGGCGGCCAGCCGCGTCAGGCTCTGGGCGCAGTCCAGGTCGTGGGCCGGGACGTCGGCCTCCAGATCGGCGAGCCGGCTTCGGGCCGGGCACTCCTCACCGGTGCGGGGCGGGGCGCCTGCCAGGGCGGTGCGCAACCAGGCGGTGCCGGTCCGGTAGGAGAACAGCCGCAACTCGCGCACCAGGTCGGCCGGTTCGTCGGCCGTGTGAACGAAGTTGAACAGGCCGTTGACCCGGCCGAACCGGGTGCGCAGATCGCGCGCGTGGGCCGAATGCGGGTCGGCGGCCCCCTTGGCCGCGGTCAGCCGGACACTGGCGGGCAGCCCTTCCGTGCGGCGCGTGTCACGCAGCAGGACCAGCAACGAGGGGCCGGATCCCAGCAGATGGTCCACCACCGCGATCCGCTGCCGGGAGGCGGCGTTGAACTGGTAGCGCCAGATCTCCCTGGTCAGTACCGGGTCGAAGGTGAACGGCCGGGCCGCCAGCGGCATCCAGCCCTCCTCCTCCAGGATGTCCAGCACCAGCCCGCCGCGCCGGCCCGCGACCGCGTCCGGCTTCAGGACCACGAAGGTAGTCGTGTACAGCCAGGCGCGGTCGCTGGGTGAGGGGAACAGGTCCAGGCCCTCACGGGCGTAGGGGTCCAGTCGGTACGCGGCCCGCTTGCGCGGGTCGGCGGTCAGCGAGTCGAACGCCCGGTGGTTGACGGCGGACGTGGCCGCCGTCGGTGCCGGATGCGTGACTGGACCTGCCGCGGCGGTGGTCGTCGTCATCGGTCTCTCATTCCTCCGTGTTCGAGGTGCCCCCGGCCAGCAGCGGCAGGACGACGGTGCGGCAGGCCTGGCGCTCGGGGTTCACCAGGTGCATGTGGCGGGCGTCCGGCACCGTCACGGACGTCAGCGGCAGACCTCGCTCGGCCCACCGCTCTAGCTGATGAGCCGTCAAGCCGTGGGGCACCGCCTGATCGTGTTCCGCCGCGACGACGGTGAGCGAGCGCAGATCCGCCGGGTCCGGGTCGGGCGTCGCCTGATCGTGGCTGCCCCCGGCCGTCAGATGGGCGGCGAGGAAGTCCCGCACGGCCCCGCCGCCCACCCCGAGACGGGCTGCCTCGGCGATGTCGGCCACCGGGGCGAGCAGCACCACGTTGGCCCCCTCGGCGTTCCCGGAGATCGAGGCGAGCACGAGATGACCGCCGACGGAGTGCCCGACGAGCGTGGCGCCGGCCCAGCCGGCGTCCCGGTGCTCCAGCGCCCGCAGCGCCGCCCGGCAGTCGTCGGCGGCGGCCGGCCAGGCACCGCCGTCCCAGCTCGGCCGGTACTCCACCGCGGCGACCCGGTGACCGCGCGCGACCAGAGCGGAGGCCAGCGGTTCCATGTCCTGCGCGGTGCGATCGTGCCGCCAGAAGCCGCCGTGCACCAGCACCACCGGGACGGCGAAGCCCGGCCCCGGCTCCGCTGCCGCTGCCGTCTCCGCTTCGGTCTCCTCCTCCGCGGGCCCGTACAGATCGATCCGCTGCCAGGGCGAGGCGCCGTAGTCGAGACGGCCGTAGGACACGCTCACAGCAGGCCGAACGCTTCCAGACGGGAGAGCCAGTGGTGCAGCCGCTCGTCGGACATCCGCACCTCGGCGCGACGCTCCACGGACTCGTCGGTGGCGCCGTAGCGGTACCAGACGTCGCCGTTGTCCTTGCGGATCATGAAGGCGCGGCGCTTGCGGGCCGGGCTCTGGATCATCAGCGAGATGGTCTCGGGCTCGGTGATGGTGGTGTGCAGTTGCTCATGATCGAGGGTGATGACCCGGCCGGCCGGCTCCTCGCGCACGAAGTAGGGCCAGAACCGGGTGACATCGGCGCTCTCGTCGAGCGGCTGGTCCGTCGCGTAGAGGGTGTGCTGGTAGGCGCCGTGCAGGATGTACGCGGTGAAGCTGTAGCGGTGGTTGTGCACCCGCTCGTACTGATCGGTGTTGGCGAGCCGGAGCCGGATGCGCAGGCCCTTGTCCTGGTCGTCCCAGATGACGATCTTGTCATCCAGTGCGTGGCACTCGAACTTCTCCCGCAGCTCGGGCGTCCGGATGGCGCGGGCCACCAGGGTGCGCAGCAGTGCGCGATCTTCGCCCAGGCGGCGGGCGATCGCATCGGTGATCTCCGCCGCCCGCTCGAGTTCGTCCCAGCGGACGCCGGGAAGCGAGGCCATCAGCGCCTCGGCTTTGGCCACCGTGGCCTCGGAGGGCGGGGTGAGAAGGATCGCCGGGTTCAGATCCAGCACGTCGTCGCCGGGACGGGTAGCCATCACAACACCTCCATGGCACGCAGGCGGCCGGTGAGCTCGTCGAAGTAGTCCTTGCCGATGCGCTTGCTGCCCTTGCGTTCGGCCTTTTCCTTGTCCTCGCCGAAGCGCCACCACACCCGGCCGGTCTCGCGCTCGGTGATGATCGAGCGCTCCTTCTCGGCCGGACCGCGCAGAAAGAGCGACACCGTGTCGGGGGTGGTGTACGTGGTGTGGATCTCGCTGTGGTGGAGCGTGTAGCAGTTGCCCGCCTGCTCGTTGGTGACGAACCGCGGTACGACACGCAGGTCGGTGGGGACCGCGTCGAAATCGTCCTGCACGTTGTGCGGGACGTCCTCCTCGGGGAGCCGCCCGACCAGTTCGTGGCGGACATGCTTGTACTGCCCGCGCACGATCAGCGAGGTGAAGGTGAACCGGTGGTCGTGCGGCCGGTCCCGATGGTCCTCGGTCGAGACATGCACGCGGATACGGAACCCGCGGTCCAGGGCGTCGTAGATGACCAGCTTGTCGAGCAGCCGATGGTGCTCGCACTTGTCGAACAGGTCCTCCTCCTCCCGTGCGCGCTCCAACAGCTGGGTCAGCGTGGCCTTGTCCTCGGCCAGGGCGGTGAGGATCTCCCTGGTCTGTGCACGGGCCTTGGGCAGGTCAGACCAGTCGACGACCAGCCGGTCGAGGTCTTCCAGCATGCTTGGCTCCTTCGGTTCTTATGCTGTGGGCAGGCGCAGGTCCGCGCGAGCGGACAGGCCGAACACCCGGTGCGCGGTGCCGGCCACGAGGGCGTGGACCTCGGCGGGGGTGAGGCCCTGGGACAGGGCGTTGGCGCGCTGGCGGGCGAGGGGGACGGAGCCGGCCGCGACGATGCCTTCCTCCTGATACCAGAGGCCGTTGTCCACTACGTGGTGGAGGTCCTGGCCACCGAGCCGGGCCGAGTCACAGCGATCCGTCATCATCATCGAGTTCTCGGCGCCCATCAGCTGTACGGCGCGGGCCGCAATGGCCAGATCCACGTGTTCGCCGTCGAAGTTGATGCAGGCACCGATCCGCCCGGCCGCCGCCTGGCGCATGATCGCCGCCGGGACCGGACCGGCGATCTCCCCCATCGTGTCGAGCGTCCAGGAGGGCAGGTCGTAGGAGGCGATGACCGTGTCCCGCTCGGCGCGCGCCCCTGAACTGCGGAAAGCGTGCCGGATGTTGAGCGGCATGTCGTTGAAGAGATGGTCCGTGATGACCCGGACGCCGCTGGCGGTCCACGCGGACTGCCAGGCCAGCTCGACGATTTCGTCGACGAACTCGGCGCTGGCCCGCGGGTCGGCCCGGGTGAAGTGCCCGAGCGCCGGGCGGATTCCGTGGGCCATCAGGAGGGGGATGATCCAGGCGAAGCCGGTCTCCCGGGCGCCGGGCTCGTCGTGCAGCTCCGAGGCCGGCGTAAACGCGTCCGGCGAGAGTACCGAGTAGGTGAGGCCGTACTGCCCGAGCGCCGCGATGCGCTCCCACTCGTGCCGGGTGGGCGCCCAGACGGTGGCGGCGGGGGTGCCGCCGTGGCTGGCCAGCAGCGGGCCTTCCAGCGCAATGCCGGCGACATGCGGCAGGCGGCCGTCGTTCCGCATGCGGTGGTACTCGCGGACGAACGCCTCGAACTCCGTCAGCTGCTGCCGGTGGAGGTACATCGTGGGCAGGCTCAGAACGCCCTCACGGGCGCACCACGCGTCGAGCCGGTCCAGGTCGACCTTCGTGAAGTCCGAGAAGTCGACGTCGCCGAACCCGTGGCAGTGGACCTCCACCGGCGGCAGCTCGGGAAGGTCTTCCAATGGCGGCCGCAGCCGGCTTTCTTCAGGGGATTTCACGAGAACACTCCCAATCCAATCAGTCGCACTCTCTCGAGTGTGATTCAGGCACTCCTGCGACAGCCAGCCCGAACCGAGGTCAGGATCCTGCACTGCACCATGCTGAAGGTGTGCAATCCGGTCGACGTCTTCTACGGTTGTCGCAGCGAGGCAGTGCCCCCGGACATGGGGGCGGAGTGCTCGCTTAATTCCCTTTGAAAGAGAGGTGATTCCACATGAAGAAGTACACGAAGCCCGCCGCCAAGAAGGTCGCGCACGGCACGGTTCTGGCCGTCGTCGCGTAATGCGGCAGCCGGGGTGCCTTGCTCTGTTGAAGCCTGGCGCCCCGGCTTTCTTTTCCCTGGCTATTCGTTCCGGATTGCTGTTCCGAACAGCTTCGAGTGAGGTGAACATGTGCGGCTTGGCCGGTCTGGCCCGCACTGATGGCGGGGCGCTCTCCCCGGACGCGGACGGCCTGCTGGGGCGCATGGCGCACGCCGTGACCCACCGTGGCCCTGATGAGCGGGAACTGCTGCGCTCCGGCCCCGTCGGTCTGGCGTTCACACGGTTGTCGCTGGTGGACCCGACCGCGGGTAGCCAGCCGCTGTACAGCCCGGACGGCAGCGTGGTCCTCATCGCCAACGGCGAGGTCTACAACCACCGCGAGCTGGCTGCCACCCTGCCCGCCGGCTCCCGGCCGCGCAACGGCTCCGACTGCGAGGTGCTCGTCCACCTCTACCAGGAAAAGGGGCTTCGCTTTCTCGACGACGTCCGCGGCATGTTCGCGATCGTCCTGTGGGACAGAAGGCTCAACCGCCTGCTCTTCGCTCGCGACCGGTTCGGCGTCAAGCCGCTCTTCTTCCACCGCAATCGCGAACGCGTCGTGTTCGGCTCGGAGATGAAGGCGCTTTTCGAGGATCCGTCCTGCCCGCGCGAACTCGACTGGGACGGCGCGCTGGAAGACCAGGCGATGCACGGAGCGGTGGAATTCACCGAGGAAAGTCCCAAGACCTGGTTCCGGGGCATCGGCCTGGTGCGGGCCGGGACGATTCTCGGCATCGACCTGAGCGACGGCGCCACCGACGAACACGTCTACTGGACCTTTCCGGACCCGGGGCAGCCCCGTGACGACCTGTCCGCCGAGGAATTCATCGAGGAATACTCGGCGCTGTTCGCCGCGTCAGTGGCCGAATGCGAGACCTCGGATGCCGAGTTGGGCCTGTTTCTCAGCGGCGGGGTCGACTCTGCCGCGATCGCCGCGCTCAGCACGGTCCGCCCTCGTACGTTCACCGCGCTGAACGGCAGCACGCTGGCCAACCAGGACGCCGAATACGGGCGACGGGTCGCGGACGCCTTCGGGCTCGCCAACCACCAAGTGCTTTTCGACGTCGGTCAGGTGCCCTCCGCCGAGGAGTGGAAGAGCCTGCTCTGGCTGCTCGAGAGCCCGCAGTGCGGCCCCGAGATCTTCTACAAGCGGGAGCTCTACCGCTTTGTGAAGGCCCGGTTCCCCGAGATCAAGGGCATGCTCCTGGGCGGCGGGGCCGACGAGTTCAACGGCGGCTACTCGGTGCCCATGTCGGGCGGTGGCGGCTGGACGCAGTTCCAGGCCAACGTCGACGAGATGGCACTGCGCGACCACCTCCATCGCAGCCGCGGGGTCGCCGCCTGGTGGGAGCAGTCCGAACTCCCCTTGGTACGGCCGGAGGTGCCTCGCCGCGGGGCGGCACCCGAGGACTCCTACGAGCGGTTCCTGCGCTGGAAGTACCGTGACGTCCAGCAGTACAACTGCTGGCACGAGGACCGCACCGCGGCGGGCAGTGGCATCGAAGCTCGGGTGCCGTTCCTCGACCACCGCCTGGTGGAGCTGTCCGCGCGGGTCCCGCACGCGTTGCGCGAGCGGCTGGTCTGGGACAAGCGGATGCTGCGCGACGGTCTGGACGGTGTCCTCGCCCACGAGTTCGCCCACCGCCCCAAGGTTCCCTTCTTCTACGGCGACGGCGTCCGCCACACCTACCGCACCTTCGCGGCCATGCTCGCCGCGGACGGGGACGCGCTCCTCGACGAGGCACTCTCCGGCCCCCGCGCCAAGGAGTACCTCGACGCCGACAACGCGAGGGCCACCCTCCGCAGGCTTCAGGACGACCCGTCCTCCGGACATGTGGAGTTCCTGCTGCGGGTGGTCAACCTCGGTCTGCTGGAGCAGATGGCCCAGCAGCCGCCCCGGCCGCCGGTGGAGGCGAAGTGGGGCCCGGTCCCGGCCGAGCTGCCGATCGCCGACTGGGAGAGCGAGATCGCCGCCATCGAGGCGCGCGTCCTGCTGCGTCCCGAACTGCGCGGCACCCTCGTCCCCGCGCTTGACGAGTCGGTCATGCTCCTCTCCGATCCACGCGACCCCCTGCTGCGGTACGTGATCGTCGACGGAGAGATCGAGTACGTCATCGACGGCGAGGAGACCCCGGGCTGGCAGCGGCTGCTCGACGCCGTGGACGGACAGCGGGACCTCGCTCAGCTGCTGGCTGCGGCCGGCTGTGAGCTCGCCGAGGTGGAGGAATTGCTGGTGCAGTCCGTGGAGCTCGGCGTGCTCACCCTCGCCGAGCCGGCGCCGGCCGCCGCGTAGCCGTGAGGACGGCAGTGCGCCGGGAGCGGACCCCCGTCGGCGCGGGACCGCTCGCCGCGGTCTTCGACTGGCCGCGCTGGCCGCTTTCGCCGGGGCGGCTGGCCGCGGCCGCCTGCTCGGCCGCGTTCGCGGTGGCCCTGTGCGTGGACTTGGGCTCCCTCTGGGCCGCGGGCGCTCTCGTCCTGGTGGAGACGCTCGTGCTGCTCCTGCCATGGCGGCTGCCCAGGACCGGACGTTCCGTCGCCGGGTTCTGGGCGGAGACCCTCTGCGGCCTTCTCGCCCCCCTGGGCGCGATCGCGGTCGCCTGCTGGGCCGACGCTCCCTGGCTGCGGGAGCCGGGAGCACCCGGATGGTATGTCGCCGGTGCCGTGCTCGGCGGGGTGCTGATGTGGCTCGGCGGCATGAACCTACGGGCACTCGCCACCGGCGAACTCGCCTTCGTCGCCGGCCCTACCCGCCCCGGGCACGGATACGCCCGGGCCACCGCGACCCTCGCCGGCCCGTTCGGTGAAGAGGCCCTCTACCGGGGCACCGTGCTGGCCGCCGCGTCGACCACGACCGCAGCCCTGCCGCTGGGGCTGCTGGCCGCGGCCGGGTTCGTCGCCCGCCACCACATCTCCCCGGGCGCCAACGGCCGGGACTCCACACGGGCCATGGCCGTGGAGGTGAGCGCCGCCGCCTCGCTGCTGACCCTGACCATGCTCTCTCAGTCCGTCTACCCGGCGCTGCTGGCGCACCTGATCAACAACGTCCCGTCCGCCGTACTCCAGATCCAGTGCGCCCGCTCCGGAAGGGCAAACCTGCCATGACCTTCGACTTCTCCCGCTGCCTGCCCGAACTGGCCGGCCGCGGCCTGCTGCCCGCCTCGTACCGTTCCGCCTTCGTGGTGGGCTCGCTGGCCCGGGGGTGGGCCAACGCGGCGAGCGACGTGGACATCTACGTCGTCGGCGACACCCCGTGGAGCGGCCCGGCGTCCGCCGCGTTCCGGGTCTCGCTCGGCCACCCCGAGGTGCCCACCGACAGCTGGTACACCGACGACCGGCGCTGGGAGCTGAAGTACTGGACCACCGGCCAGCTCGCCGAGGTCCTCGACAAGGTCTCCTGGGACAGCTTCGAAACCGCTCTGCCCATAGGTCAGTTGCTCGGCCGCGACGAAGAACAGCTGCTGGAGCGGCTGTTGTTCTGCCGCCCGCTGGACGGCGAGCACTGGGTCGAGGAACAGCGGAAGCTGATCCGTGCGTCGGCGTTCGGCGCGTCCGTGGTGTCGTACTGCCTCACCAACGCCGACGACTTCGTGGACGACGCGCTGGGCCAGCTGGCCGAGGGGGACACCATGAGCGCGGTCCTGTCGGCCCGGCAGGCGTTCGGGCACGCCGTGGACGGACTGCTCGCCTCCCATGGCGAGTGCAACCGCCTGGTCAAGTGGCGGGCCCGGCGCATGCTCGCCGCCTGCCCGAAGGCCCTCCCGTTCGAGCGGTACTGGGCGGTGGAGACCATGACCGACTTCGACGCCGCCGCCCCGGACGTGTGGGTGCGGGACGTGGTCGCCCTGTGCAAGAGCCTTTCCCTGGAAATAGAGGTCTGAGAGATGACGAGCAGTCCGACAGCCGACAGTGTGCCCGTGCTCCGGCCGGAGGCGCGGTTCAGGAAGTTCCGGGGCAGGACGATGGTGGCGTCCGGGCCGACCGCACTGGAACTGTCCGAGACGGCGGCCTTCCTCCTCGCACGCGTCGATGGACAGCGCCCGGTGACGCAGCTCGCGACGCTGCTCGCCGAGGAGTACGACATCGACGTCGACGAGGCGCGAGCGGACACCCTGGAACTCGTCGCCGACCTGGTCGAATCCGGGATCCTCGGGCTGGAGAGCCCCTGAGCAACCGGTCCGGCTCCTGAGCCACTGAGGGCGCCCGCCCGCAACCACCACTGTCTCGAAATAAGGGGAACCACTCGATGTGCGGGATCGTCGGGCTCTTCACTGGCTGCTCCGCCCTCACCTACTGCCCCCGCCGGAGCCTGGCTCCGGCCGGCCCCACCGAGACCGGCGCGGACCCGCCGGAGGACACCGGCGAGGCCGCCGAGGTGTCCTACAGCAGCCCGTTCCGGGGCTGGCACGAGCGAGCCGCCGTACGTCGCTCACCGCGACGCGTGCTCGACGACTCCCCCTCGGGGGCTGCCCGTTACTTCTCTCCCGACCTGGTCCCCGTGGCCCGTCACCGGCTGGTCACCGGCCTGCGGCCGGAGCTGTTCGACGAGGTCCTCGTCCAGCACCTCTATCGCTACCTCGACTTCACCGCCAAGCTGGAGACGCTGGTCGTCAACCGCACCGTGCTGGGCATCGCCACGGGATCGGTCGGAGTCGGCCTGCCCGAAGCGATGCGCTTCGACGCGTACAAGATCTACTGTGACGAGGCCTATCACGCCCTGTTCTCCGTGGACCTCATGCGGCAGGTGCGCGAAGCCACCGGGATCCGTCCACTGCTGCCCGAACAGCCCTACTTCCTGCGACGGCTGGACGAGATCCAGCAGTCCCTGACGCCCGAGCTCCGGCCCCTGGCGGAACTGCTCTTCGTGACCGTCTCGGAGACCCTGATCTCGGCGAGCCTCGCCGAACTGCCGGTCGACGACGGCGTGCTGCCCGCCGTGCGCGAGTCGATCCGCGACCACGCCGCCGACGAGGGCCGTCACCACGCGTACTTCGCGACGTTTCTGCGGTATCTGTGGGCAGCCCTCGACCCGGCGGACCGACGCGCTGCGGCCCTGCTGGTGCCACGCCTGATCACCGCGTTCCTGCAGCCCGACCGCGATGCCATTCGTGCGGAGCTGCTGGAGTACGGGCTCCCGCGGGACGACGCCGAACAGGTTGTCGCGGAGGTCTACGACGAAGCGACCGTGGCCGCGCACACCCGGGCGACAGCCAAGCGGACCCTGCACTACTTCACCGCCTTGGACGTCCTCGACGACCCCCGGACGAAGGAGGAGTTCCGTGTCCACGGCCTGCTCTGACCGTACCCGGCCCGACTCCGGGCAGGCGCCGGTCACCGGTGCGTGGCTGCCCGGGCAGCCGGAGGGGCGGCGTTCGTGGTGCGTGCTGCCCGAGCCGCTGAAGCTTGAGTCGGGGGAGACCCTGCCCGACGTGGTCCTCGCCTATGAGACGTGGGGCACGCCGGCGCCGGACGGCTCCAACGCGGTGCTGCTGCTGCACGCGCTGACGGGGGACAGTCACGCGGCAGGCCGGGCCGGACCCGGTCATCCGACGCCGGGCTGGTGGGATGCGTGCGTCGGGGCCGGCCGGGCGCTGGATCCGGCGCGCTGGTTCCTGGTGGTGCCGAACGCTCTGGGGGGCTGTCAGGGCAGTACGGGGCCGTCGTCTCCCGCCCCGGACGGCCGAGCGTGGGGCAGCCGGTTCCCGGCGGTGACGCTGCGGGATCTGGCGGCGGCGGAGGCCGCTCTCGCGGACGCGCTCGGCATTCCGCGATGGGCTGCGGTGATCGGTGGCTCGATGGGTGGGATGCGGGCGCTCGAGTGGGCGGCCGTGCATCCGCAGCGGGTGGCGCGGCTCGGTCTGCTGGCCTGCTCGGCGGCGGCCTCGGCCGACCAGATCGCTTTCTCCTCGGCTCAGGTGCATGCCATCACCGCCGATCCGGGCTGGCACGGCGGCGACTACTACGACGCGCCCGACGGGAGGGGCCCGCACCGGGGCCTGGGAGTCGCCCGGCGCATCGCCCACCTCACCTACCGCAACGCACTTGAGCTCGACGAACGCTTCGCGGCCCGGGCCCAGCACGGCGAGGACCCACTGACCGGTGGCCGATACGCCGTCGAGTCGTACCTGGACCATCAGGCGGACAAGCTCGTGCGCCGCTTCGACGCCGGCAGCTATGTGACACTCACCCGGGCCATGAACAGCCATGACGTGGGCCGCGACCGGAACGGGGTGCGCGCGGCGCTGGCCCGCATCCGGGTTCCCACGGCGGTCGCCGGCATCACCACTGACCGGCTCTTCCCGCTCTGGCAGCAACGCGAACTCGCCGACGCCCTGCCCGACTGTGCCCAGTTCCGGGTGATCTCCTCCGGGCAGGGGCACGACGGCTTCCTCACCGAGACCGAGCAGGTGTCGGCCTTCCTGGCCGACCTCCTCGCCTGACACCACACAGGGACCCCGCATGGCCAGCACCACATCCGAGGGCGCCGCTCGTACACAGGCCGACGCGCAGCCGCGGCCCGAGTGGTCCTTCGAGACGCGTCAGATCCACGCAGGCAGCGCCCCGGACCCGACCACGGGGGCCCGGGTCGTGCCGATCTACCAGACCGGCTCCTACGTCTTCGACGACGTCGACCACGCTGCCCGGATCTTCGGCCTGGAACAGCCCGGCTACATCTACTCCCGTGTGCAGAACCCCACCAGCGAGGCGTTGGAGAGCCGGCTCGCCGACCTCGAGGGTGCGCTGGAAGCGGTGGTGTTCGCCTCAGGGCAGGCCGCGATCACGACCTCGCTGCTCAACATCTGCGGCACCGGCAGTCATGTGGTGGCCAGTGCGGCCCTGCACGGCGGCAGTTACAACCTGCTGCGCTACACGCTGCCCTCCTACGGCATCGAGACCACGTTCGTCGACGACCCGGACGACCTGGACGCGTGGCGGGCTGCGATCGGTCCGCACACGCGGATCGTGTTCGGCGAGACGGTCGGAAACCCACGCAACAATCTTCTGGACATTCCGGCCATCGCCGAGGTCGCGCACGCCGCCGGGGTCCCGTTGATGATCGACAACACGGCGCTCACTCCCTATCTGCTGCGTCCGCTGGAGCACGGTGCGGACCTGGTGGTGCACTCCACGTCCAAGTACCTCTCCGGGCACGGCACCCTCATCGGCGGGGTCCTGCTGGACGGCGGCAGCTTCGACTTCGGTGCCGATCCCGGGCGCTTTCCGGAGTTCAACGAGCCCGACGCCAGCTTTCACGGACTGCGGTTCTGGCCGCAGTACGGTCCGGGCGCGTTCGCCAGACGACTGCGCACCCGGCTGATGCGGGACATGGGCCCGACCGCGGCGCCGATGAACAGCTTCCTGGTGCTCCAGGGAGTGGAGACGCTGTCGCTGCGCATGGCCCGGCACGCCGAGACCGCGCTGGAACTGGCCGCCTGGCTGGAGGGGCGGCCCGAGGTGAGCGCGGTGCACTATCCGGGGCTGCCTTCCAGCCCCTGGTACGGACTGTCGGGGAAGCTGACCCCGCGGGGTGCGGGCGGTGTGGTGGCTTTCGACCTCGCCGGGGGCATGGCCGCCGGTGCCCGGTTCGTGGACGCGCTGGAGCTGATCAGCCATCTGGCCAACCTCGGTGACGTACGCACCCTGGTGGTGCACCCGGCCAGCACCACGCACTACCAGCTCACCGACGAGCAGAAACGTGCAGCGGGCGTCACTCCAGGTCTGATCCGTCTCTCGGTCGGCCTGGAAGGCGTGCACGACCTCAAGGCCGACCTCACGGCCGGCCTCGCGGCAGCGGGCTCCGAGCCGTCGGGAACCGCCGTATGACCGTGCTGGTCCTGCACCGCGGGCCCCTTGCCGACAGCCCCTATCACCGGTGGCTGGCCGCGCACGACGGCCCGATCGTGCTCCTCGCCTCCGCCCGGCACTTGGCCCCCGGCGAACGGCTGCCCTGGAACGACGAGAAGTACGCGCACACCGAGGCGTTCGACGACTACGACGACCGGCCCGAGGTCGAGCGCCGGGCCGTCGAGCTGGCCGTCAAGTTCGGCTGCACGCACGTCGTGACGTGCGCGGAACGCGACCAGGAACGGGCTGCCCGGATCCGTGAGCGGCTCGACCTGCCCGGCGTGCGGCCCGGGGCCGTCACGCCGTACCGCGACAAGTGGCTGATGCGGCAGGTGGTGGCCCGGTCCGGTGTGCCGGTGGCCGCGCAGGCGCTGCTGTCCTCCGGGGACGCGTTGCGCGCCTTCGTGGCCGAGCACGGACTGCCGGTCGTGGTGAAGCCACGGCGCGGCGCCGGGTCGGTGGGGGTGCGCGTGCTGACGGACGCCGGGCAGGTCGAGGCCGAGGCGTCGAAGCCGGTGGCGACCAGTGCGGACTCGGAGCCCGCGGAGCTGGTGGAGACGTTCGTGGCCGGGGAGATGCTCCATGTCGACGGCGTGGTGCTCGACGGGCGGATCGTCACCATGTGGCCGTTCGCATACCTGTTCCGGCTGGCGTCCTTCCGCGAGGACCGGGGCGCGCGTCTGGACCTCTCCCTGGATCCGGCCGATCCGCTGACCGGAAGGCTGCTGGACTTCGCCGAGCGGGTCCTGGCGGCCCTGCCGCGCCACCGTGACCACGCCTTCCACATCGAAGTGTTCCGCACCCCCGAGGACGAGCTGGTGCTGTGTGAGGCAGCCTGCCGCCCGGCGGGCGCGGCCCTGCGCCAGGTGCATCGGTCGATGTACGGCTTCGACCCGGCCGAGGCCACCGTCCGTGCCCAACTCGGCCTGGGCGGGGCGCCGACGGCCGCGAGGCTGACGCCGCAGGCCATGGCCGGGCAGCTGCTGACCATGAAGCGTTCCGGGCGGGTGCGGCGCCTGCCGCACCGCGTGGCCGACTCGGCCGGGGTCGTCTGGCACCGCACCAACGCGACGGTCGGCGGTGTGCTGTCCGCGCCGACGGCCTCCAGCGACGTCCTGACGGCCACGGTCGTCACGGGCGCCGACCGCGCCGAATGCGAGCTCAGGATGCGGACCCTGGGCGCCCGCATCCTGGCGGAGACGGAGATCGAGCCGGGAAGCTGAGCCCGCCGGTCAGTCCCCGGGTTCCTCCTCCGGTCGCGTCCGAAGCAGCAGTTCCTCGTCCAACAGCCGGGCGCAGTGGGTGAGGGCCGTGTCGGTGTCGGGACCCGTGACCGCGAGCAGGCCCAGGCGGTCCCAGTTGTCGCGCAGGGGGCGCACGCGGTCGCCGGGGCGGACGGAGACCTCCGCGGCGAGGACCTCGGGGCGGGAGGCGAGGCGTTGGACGCCGTCGACCGCGGTGACCACTCCGGGCCGACGGTGGATGAACAGGGTGCAGGCGGCGGCCTGCGGGGCGGGGTGGTCGGGCAGTTCGGGCAGCAGGCGGAACGGCCGGGCGATGGTGTGCGAGGCGAGGTCGATGCCATAGGCGCTCAGAACGAGTTCGTTGATGCAGCCGCCGCCGATGCGAGGGTGCGACTCGATGACGACCGGCCCGTCGGGGCCCAGCCGCAGCTCGGTGTGGGTGGGGCCGTCCGCCAGTCCGACGGCGTCGAGGAAGGCGCGTACAGTCGCCGCGACGCGATCGTGGTCCGCTGGTCCGATGCGGGCGGGAACTGCGTGGCCGAGCTCGGCGAAGTGCGCGTCGGAGACGGTCTTCTCGGTCACGGCGACGACTACGTGCCGGCCCGCGAAGCTGAAGGTCTCCACGCTGAACTCGGGCCCGGGGACCATGGGTTCCGCGAAGAAGCCGTCGAGGGTGAACATGCGGGACTTGCGGTCGCTGCGGCTGCCGTCCAGCTCGCGCACCCGCCGCCACGCAGCCTGGGTCTCCCGGGCTGCGGACACGCGCATCACGCCGAGTCCCGCGGCCCCGGCACGCGGTTTGACGATGAAGGGGTAACCGGCCCGCTCCCCGAAGGAACGTAGGTCCTCCTCCCGGCCCACGGCGCCGAACGGCAGGGCCAGCGACGGATGCCGGGCCAGGTGCCGGCGCATCCGCCACTTGTCGCCGAGCCGAGCCACGACCTCGGCGGGTGGCATTCCGGGCAGCGCGTGGAGTTCGGCGAGGCGGGCCGCGGGGAGCAGCCCGGCTTCGGTGAGGGAGACGATCGCGTCGGGCCGCCATGTGCGGAGGGCCTCCTCGGCCAGGCGCTGGGCGGTCGGCCAGTCGGTGTAGTCGTCGACCAGCACGCTGTCGGCCCGGTCCGCCTGGTGGGCGCTCATCCGCTCGGGGTGCTGGATGAGCACCACGCGCAGCCCGAGCGCCCGGGCCTTGTCAACGGTGGCGTCCTTGCCGCCGAACAGCAGGACCGTACGGCCGTCGGTGCTCATCGAAGGCTCCCCTCCGGGCCGTCGGCCGCGGCGTCGAGGTCGAGCGCGTCGAGGAACCAGTCGCTCGCCCGCCGCAGCCGTTCCTCGACCTGCGCGCGGCTGTCGCCGTGGGCGACGATCGCGGCCATGAAGTCTCCCGACGCCTTCGGACCGGGACTCCACATCCCTGGCCGCAGTGACGTCTCGTAGCCGGTGACCCAACCGAAGGGCACCCGGTCGGGGATGGCCCGCACCAGGCCGCGGCGTTTGAGGAAGACGACCTCGCCGGCCAGCCGACCCGGCCGCAGCCGTTCGCCGCCGCGGGGGAGAGGTACCGGCAGTTCGCAGTCGGCGCGAACCCAGGCCTCCGGCAGGTGCACGCCGAACATGGTGCGCAGGACGACGGAGATCAGGCCGCCGCCGTTGCGGCTGGCGATCTCGCACAGGACGAGCCGGTCGTCGGGGGTATGGAACACCTCGGCGTGGAAGGTGGTGTGGCGAGGGGTGGGCAGGGCGTGGATGACGTCCTCGGTGAAGTCCATCACCCGCTTGTTCATGGGGTCGTCGTGGTCGAGCGCGACATCCACGCAGGGGGCGGAGTCCACGGCGAACTCAGCCGGCCGGAAGTGGTAGACCGACGGCCAGGCAGCGGCGACATGCCCGTCGAGGACGATGCCGTCGACGTGGTACATCGTGCCCTCCACGAAGCCCTCAGCGATCACGCCCCGCTGCCCCGAACTGAGCTTCCAGGCCCGTGGGTCGGCGATGAACCCTTCCACGTCGTCCTGTGTCCGCAACACGCGCACGCCCACCGAGCCGGCGCTGTCGCGGGGTTTGACCACGACCGGCAGCCCCTGTTCGGTGGCGAAGTCGCGGAGCTGACCGGGCTCGTCGACCGACCGGTGCGGGGCGACCGGGATGCCGCCGCGTACGGCGTGCCGCTTCATCACCAGCTTGTCGCGGAAGGCACGGGCGCTGTCCTCGCTCTGCCCGGGCAGGCCGAGCGTGTCCCGCAGCCGCCCCGCCAGCTCCAGGTCCCGTTCCTGCGAGGCCACGACATACCGGAAGCGGTACTTCTGGTGCAGCTCCAGGGCCCGTTCGTACAGCTCGGTGCCCTCCTCGTAGCCGGCGACCGACTCGGTGTGGACATAGCTTCCGCCGGGCTCGGGCAGGGGTTCGCCGGTCTTCTTCAGGGATGCGGCGGAGGCGAGCAGGACGAGTGGCAGCGGCGTGCCCCGCAGCCACTCGGCATACGGCCGCCTGGCCAGTGGCCCCCGGTTGAGGATGAGGATCGACATGGTGGGAGAGGACTCCGGATCAGTTCGGTCGAGTGCTGGACGTGGGCTTGATGGGCGCGGCCGCGGCTGCCGACCGGCGTTCCTCGCGGACCCGGACCGGCACGCGCAGCAGAAGCGCGGAGGCGATGCCGAAAACGCCGAAGAGCAAGGCCATGCCCGCGGGCGGCACCACCGAGCCGATGATCACGCTGAGCGAGGCGGCCAGCCCCGCGGCGCGGGTGCGCAGCCCGTACAGGGCCATGTACTTGGACCGGTGATCGGGATCGACCAGATCGGCCATCAGCGCCTGTCTGACCGGCACATGCATCAGCTCTCCGACGGTGTGGACGACGGACAGCGCGATCAGGCCCCAGGCGTCGCCGGTGACGGCCAGTCCCATGAACCCGGTGGTGTACATGGCGATCCCGATGTACATCCGTGCGGTCTCCGGCAGCCGGCGCAGCAGCCGGCCGATCACCAGAGCGAGTGCCACGACCAGCACGGTGTTCAGGGCGCGCAGGAGACCGAGCATGCCCACCCCGTCCAGGCGCACCCGCCAGGAGTCCAGATGCAGCAGCGTCTGCGGCTCGAAGTCGGCGGCCAGACGGATACCCAGGTAGTACGTCAGCTGCTGTCCCACGGAGGTGATGAGGATCGCGGCCAGCACCAGACGCAGAAAGACACGGTCGGTGGCGGCTCGCGCATATCCGCGCACCGCCTTGCCGATCCCCTTGCCGGCGGCGGCACTCGGCGGCGTACCCGCGGGCCGGGTCTCGCTGAGCTTGGTGAAGGTGACCGTCCACGCCGCGGCGGACAGGAGCAGCCCCACCAGCAGCAGCGTGTCGAAGTGCGCCCCGTAGAAGAATCCCCCGACCGCCGCGCCCAGGGCGAACGCCGCGTTCATCAGCCAGTAGTTGACCGTGTAGAGCGCGGCCCGCGTGCCTGGTGTGGCGATGTCCGTGAGCACCGCGTCCGAGGCGGGGAAACCGAGGCCGCCCATGCAACTGTTGAGCAGGAAGCAGCCGAAGGTCAGCGCGGGACTGTGCCACCAGGGCGAGTTGGCGAGGAACATACCGGCGTACGCCACCACCACCCCGCCCTCGGCCAGCAGCAACGTCGGTCGCCGCCCCCGGGCGTCCGACACATGCCCGCCGACGAAGGTGCACACGATGGTGGCCGCGACCACCACGAGCAGCATCAGTCCCGCCGTCGCGGTCCCGTAGCTGGTGGCGAGCAGGATCGCCATCAGCGGAGTGAGCATGAAGTTCAGGAAGCGGTCGACGAATGACACCGCCAGCCGGACCCGGATGAGGGGATGCGCCCGCCAGGCACTGACGGCCTCGGGCTTGTGCTGTGAGGTCTGGTCAGTCATGGCCCTCGGCTGCCGATGCTTCGACGGGCGCGACGAACTCCACCAGATGCGAGCGCAGTTGGGCGCGCAGCGCCTCACGGTAGATCTTGCCGGACTCGGTACGCGGAAGTTCGTCGGCGAACTCCACCACCGAGAGAGCGGCCAGTTCGCCGTCGCCGCGGGCGTGCCGCAACAGAGCCTGTGCGGTCACCGGGCCCGCGTTCCATCCGGCAGCCGGAACCACATGCGCCTTGGCCACCAGCGGCCCGTCCCCGCCGGCTGACTCCGGTACGGTGACCACCCCCACCTCGTGCACGGCCGGATGCTCCAGCAGCACCGCCTCCAGCGCGGCCGGCGCGACCAGCCTGCCGTCGGCGGCCCGGAAGACGTCCTTGACCCGCCCGATGAAGGCCAGCGAGCCGTCGTCCGCCCGGTGGGCCAGATCACCGGTGCGATACAGAGGCAGGGACGCCGGGTCGACGCCGATCCGCCGCCCGTCGTCGTCGAGGTAGCCGTGCATCAGGCTGGGCAGCCCGCCTGACAGGTCCAGACAGACCTCGCCCTCCTCACCCGGGGTGTCGCCGTCCACCGGGCACAGCACCAGTTCGCAGCCGGGCAGCGCCCGCCCGAGTGAGCGCGGATCGTCGGCACTGCCCGCGGTGACCCCGGCCATGGCGGTCACCTCGGACTGTCCGTAGCCATTGCGCACCGTCACGCCCCAGGCCTCGCGCACCGCAGTCACGATGTCCCGGGTCAGCGGCTCGCCCACGCTCATCGCCTCGCGCAGCGCGACGCGCCGCCCGCCCAGTCCCGCCCGGATCAACGCCCGCCAGATGCTGGGCGGCGCACAGAAGGTCGTCGCGCCGGTGCGCTCCAGCGCGTCGATGACGAACTCCGGGTCGGCGTGCCGGGTGTCCACCGACACGATCGTCGCCTCGGCGTTCCACGGGGCGAAGAAGGAACTCCACGGATGCTTCGCCCAGCCCGGCGAGGAGATGTTGAGGTGCACATCACCCGGCCGGAACCCGGCCCAGTACATGCCCGTCAGATGGCCCACCGGGTAACTGACATGTGTGTGCGCGACCAGCTTCGGCCGCGCCGTGGAACCGGAGGTGAAGAAGCAGCTCATCACCTCGTTCGCGGGCGTCGGCTCCGTCTGTGGGGGTGGACCGCTGTGCCGCACGGAATCGCCGTACGCCTGCCAGCCGGGCCTCTCGCCGCCGACGAGCACCCGCGCGCCGGGCACCGCCACGCCCTCCAGCGTGTCCGCGACCGACGCGGAGGCCACCACGTGCCGGGCCCTGCTGCGTCGCAGCCGCTCGTTCACCTCGGCTGCGGGCAGGGTGGTGAAGACGGGGACGGCGACCGCGCGCAGCTTCATCAGCGCGAGCAGCAGTTCCCACACCTCGACGCCGTTGTCGAGCAGCAGCAGCACGCGCTCGCCCTGGCCCACGCCCCGCGCCGCCAGCCAACCCGCCACCTGGTCCGAGCGGACCGACAACGTCCGGAAGTCCACCCGGGTCTCACCCTCGGGTGTCAGCACCCGCAGCGCCGTGGCGCGGTTACCCGCGGCGATCACGTCGAACCAGTCCACGGCCCAGTTGAAGTACTCGAACACGGGCCAGGCGAACTCCGCGCGGGCCCGTTCGGGCTCGCCGGCGTGCCGCAGCAGCACGTCACGCGCGGCCCGGAAGACGGCGTGCGCGGACAGGGCGACGGGGGTGCCGGGTGGGGGGACGGACGACATTGCGTGACTCCTCGTGGGCAGCCGGGTCAGGGGCCGACGTGGCGGCGGACGACGTCGAGCGCGAGAGCGTCCGCCTCGCGGTGGAAGGCGGTACGGCTGCCGGGGCGTCCGTTGCCGATCTGGGTGAACCAGCGCAGCCCTTCGGTCGGGATGCCGATGGCGTACAGGCCGTGAACCGGTCGACCTGTCGGGTCCAGCAGCCGCCCGGTGGCCGCGCCGACCCGCAGTGACGTGGCGTCCCGCCCGGCCTCGCTCCAAGTGGCGGCCACACCGTCGGTGACGAGCCCGCTCAGCAGCGGGTCACCGCCCCGTGTCGGCCCGGGTGACGGAACGCGCGTGTCGACGACGGCCTGCACGTGCTGCAGGGAACCCGCGACCGCGGGCGACTCGACGGTGAACAGCTCCCGACCGGCGTCGAAGCCGAACCGCACCCGCGGACCGACCACGCGCACCAGCCCCGCCCGGGACAACGCGAGGAACTGTTCGGTCCGCAACGGTGGCGGACCGGTGGACACCAGCGACAGCATCGGTGCGATGTCCTGGAAGAAGTCCTCGCCCGGTGAACCCGGCACGAGCCCGTCGTGCTCCACGGCCGCCCGCAGCAGGTCCCGTGCGTCGCGGATCACGTCCAGCGCCGACTTCAACGGCCCCCGGGCGTTGCCCAGCCGCGCCTGCGCCAGATCCTCCGCGAGCAGCAGGTGCAACGCCTGGTCGTACTCCTCCGGCGAAGCGAAGCAGCGGCCGTTGAAAGGCCGGGCCAGTCGCTCCAGGTCCAGTGGTGCCTCGTCCGCCACACCGTGCGCGGCGAGCACCGGACGCCAGCCGGACCGCCCCGGGCCGGCCGCCACCAGCGCCTCTACCAGCCGGCCGGCCCGCTCCTCACCGTGCCGCTCACGCACCAGCACCTCGTACCGGACGAGGTCGATCTCCGCACACAGGAGCGGCAGCACCTCCGCCGCGAAGTCGAGTTGCGCCGAACCCCGTTCACGGATCGCCCCCTCACGCAGCCGGGCCAGGGCCCGCTGGGTGAACAGCCGTGGCCGGAAACAGCCTTGCGCGCTCTTCTGGTTGTGACCGCGCGTCCCGATCGGAACGCCACTGCGTGAACCGGCGTAGAGCACCGGCTCCTTGCCGCTCGGCTGGTACTCCAGCACGCCTTCCCGGCGCCGGAACTCGCCTCCGCGGCCGACGGTCAGCGACAGCAGCAGGTCGTAGAACGACAGGCCGAGCCCCAGCACGCCCACATCGGCCTGCGCCGGTATCGCGTCCAGCTCGAACTCGGCGACCGCGTCCCCCGCGAAGTGCAGGAGCCACGGGTGGTCGGCGGCGACGCGGGCCAGGCCGGCCACCGTGTCCTGTCGCGGAGCCGGGCTGTGGCCGGTGGCGAGGACGACGGCGTCGGCTTCGATGTGCCCTTCCCCACCGTCGGCCTGGATCCGGAGCCGGTGCCGGCTGCCGGACCGGGTCAGCGCGGTGACGCGGCCGGTCGTCTCCGTCACGTCGGCGTGGACGCGCAGCGACCGGACCACCTCGGTGTAGACATGGCGCAGGTAGTGGCCGTAGACGTGGCGAGGGGCACAGTCGTTCGGGCCCAACGCGTCGTACTCCGCGCCGTCCTGGGCGTCCAGCCACGCGGCGAACGAGGGCAAGGGGCACAGCGCGGCACCGTCGGGCGCCATCGTCAGCTCACCCACCACCGTGTTCATCAGCAGCCACGGCGGTTGATCGGTGCGCCAGACCCGCCCGGCACCCAGCTGGACCGCGTCGATGAGCACCACCCGCGGGCGCGGGCCGCCGGGGCTGCGCGAGAGGTGGTGGGTGAGTCGTTCCAGTACGGCGATGCCGCGCGGCCCCGTGCCGACGATCGCCACCGTCGCCACGGTCACGGTCCGTTCCTCCTCCCGGTCGCCGTCGACCGGGCTCACTTCTGCCAACGCTCGGTCTCTGCGAAGAACTTGTCGATCGGGGTCGTACGTCCCGACTCCACCGCGCGCCGGTGGATGAAGGAGCCGACGGCCAGGTCCAGGATTCCCAGCCCGAAGGGGGAGAAGACGCGCGGCTTGGCGGCGCCGAACTCGACCTTGCCGAGCAGGGCCTCGGCCAGGGTCCCGTCGATGAAGTCGCGGTTGCCGCAGGCCTGTTCGGCCAGGTGCGGGGAGGTCTGCGCGGTCAGACAGTGGTCGATGTCGTCGACCACGTTGTGCGACGCCAGGATGACCTCGGGGGCGATGTCGCGCAGCGAGATGTTGAGCACCGTCTGCCCGGCGGAAAAGGCCTTGGTGCCGGTGATGTAGGGGGCGGCGGCCGTCGTGGCCAGGACGACCACGTCCGCGTCCCGCACCGCGGCGTCCAGGCCGTCGGTCGTGGTCGCGGGGATCCCCAGCGTCTCGCGGGAGTACGCCGCCAGCTTGTCCGCGTAGCCGGACACCTGGTCGTACACCGCGAACTCGCCGATCTGCCACTGCTCGGCGGCGAAGAACTCCAGGATGTTGCGCGCGATCACGCCGGCGCCGACGACGGCGACGCGGGCCGCGCGCGTGGAGCCGTGCAGGGTCGAGGCGCCCAGCACACAGGAGGCCGCGGTGCGGGCGGCGCTGATCTGGGATGCCTCCAGGCAGGCGAACGGATAGCCGGTGGCGTAGTCGTTCAGCAGGAGGACGGCGGAGGCCCGGGGGACGTTGTGGGCGACGTTGTCCGGGAAGCTCGCGATCCACTTGATGCCGGCCACGTCGTGCTCACCGCCGAGATACGCGGGCAGCGCGATGATCCGTGCCGAGGGCTTCTCGGGAAACCGCAGGAAGTAGCTGTTGGGGTTGACCGACTGCCCTGATTCATGGGCCAGGTAGGCCTCCTTCACGACCTGGTAGATGTCCTGTCGTGACTCGGAGATGACCTGGCGGGCCACGGTACCGCTGACTACATCGAACGCGAACAAGGCGATTCCTTCTAGGAACTCTGCGGGCGCGTCAGCGCCTCGACGGCGGGAGGTGTGGGATCGATGCCGAAACGAGCGGCGACCCAGTCGTCGTCGTACACGGTCGCGAGATAGCGCTCGCCCATGTCCGGTGCGAGGGCCACCACCCGTGAGCCGGGCGGGATGTCGGGCGCGGCGCGCTGCACCGCAGTGAACACCGAGCCGGTGGAGCCGCCGGCCAGTAGGCCGTGCCGCCGGGCGAGCATCCGGCAGGTGCGCACCGCCTCGGTCTCCTCGATCAGCATCACCTCGTCGACCAGGTCGGGGCGGCAGATCTCGGGCGCCTTGCTGGTGCCGAGACCCGGAATGTGGCGCGGGCCGGCGGCGGTGCCGAAGGTGACCGAGCCGAGTGTGTCGACGGCGATGATCCTGGTGCGGGGCGAGACTTCACGGAAGTAGGTGGCGCAGCCGGTCAGAGTGCCGGTCGTGCCCGCGCCGACGAACAGGAAGTCCACCGTCTCCATCGCAGCGAGGATGGAGGCAGCCGTACGGGTCTCGTGGACCTTCGGGTTCGCAGGGTTGGCGTACTGGTTGGGCCACACCAGCAGGGGATCGTCCGCAAGCATGCGCTGGATGTGGGCGATTCGCGTGCCCAGGTAGCCGCCGTTGGCGTCCCGTTGGTCCACCACCGCGACACTCGCCCCGAGGGCGCGCATCAAAGCCACGTTGTGCGGTGACGCGTTGACGTCGGTCACGCAGGTGAACGCGTAGTCCTTCGCCGAGCAGACCATCGCCAGAGCGACGCCGAGGTTGCCCGAGGAGGACTCGACGACACGTCCGCCCGGCGACAGCAGCCCGCGCCGCTCCGTGTCCTCGATCAGTCCGACCGCCGTCTTGAGCTTCACGGAGCCGGCCGGATTCAGTCCCTCGATCTTGAGGTACACCTCGCTGCCCGGGACCACTTCGGGGAACCTCAGGAAGACGTCGTCGGTGACGAGGTCGCACACCGAGTCCTTGATCACCGCACTCCCCGGTGCGGCTGCGCCAGGGCCTCCAGCACCGCCATGGCGCTGGTGAGCTTCATCTCAGCCTGGGTCCAGGCGAGCGAGCGGTCGCCCTCCAGCACCCGGGACGAGATCTCGTCACCGCGATGGGCCGGAAGGTCGTGCATGAGGACGGCGTTCGGCCAGCGGCTCATGAACGTCGTGTCGATGTAGAGGAAGCGGAACGCCTCACGCCAGTCCGCGTCCGGCTTGGACGTCCCGGTGGTCTGCCAGCGGGTCGTGTACACCACGTCGGCGGCGTCGGGGGCCTCGTCGAGGGTGTGGACCTGCCGGACGACGGCGCCGCGTTCGGCGGCCCGCGCCCGGGCGCCGGCCAGTTCGGCCCCGGGTATGCCGTAGCCGGGCGGGGTGAGCAGGGTCAGCTCGGTGCCGGGGTAGTGCGCCAGGCCGTGTGCCAGGGCCACGGCACTGTTGTTGCCCTCACCCACGTACAGCACCTTGAGGCCCTCCAGGGCGCCGAAGTGCAGGCGCATGGTGGCGAGATCGCAGATGCCCTGGGTGGGGTGCTCCTCCTGCCCCATGGCGTTGACGACGGGGATGCCCCCGCACCGGGAGAGGGTCTTCAGCTGGGCCACCGGCCCCGAGGTGCGGGCGACCAGGAGGTCGAGCATGCGTCCGAAGACGCGCCCGGTGTCCTCCAGGGACTCGCCGGTCTCCAGTTGGAGGTCGTTCGGACCGTAGCTGATGACCTGGCCGCCGAGGCGCAGCGCGGCGGTGGTGAAGGCCGTACGGGTGCGGGTGGAGGTCTTGGTGAACAGGATTCCCGCGATCCGCCCGCGTAGCGGCTCGTCATGGTCCGTGCGGTCGGTGAAGAACTCACCGGATCGGCATACCAGTTGGTCGAGGTCCTTGTCGTCGAGGTCGGACAGGGAGAAGACCCCCGTCTCCACGGCCTGCTCAGGCAGTCCCAGCAGGGTTGGGTCCGCTGCCACCATGTCTCACATCTCCTGTAGACGTCGTCACAACAATCCGGCGGCCATGAAGGCGTCCCGCGCCCCGGGCACGTCCAGCACGCCGGCAGATTCGAACAGTTGAAAGGTGTGCCGCGCGGACGCCCGGACGCCGAGCCGCAGTTGCTCGGTGGCATAGCAGTCGGCGACGACCTCGCCCACGGCCGCCTCGCCCAGCCCCGCCGCGGCGAGCGAGGCGCGTACCGGCACCAGGTCGGGCGTGAGGCTGCGGCTGACCAGCTCGGGCAGACAGCGCGCGGCCCGCTCGCGCAGCGCCGGGCTCATGCCGTGCCAGAGCTCTTTGAAGAAGGCCGCGAAGTAGGCGTGGTGGCGCCCCTCGTCCTCGGCGTGGTCGCGGACCACCTCGCGGATCGTGCCGACCACGAGGGGGTCCTTCGGTATGTCCTTGAGGATCGAGGTGACCAGGGTCTCGAAGACGACCACCTGGAGCAGCTGCACCAGGACGGGTTCGCCGGGCATGACGTCGGCACCGATGCCGTCGAGGCGACCGAGGAACGGCGTGAAGTCGTAGTCGGGCGTCGCGATGCCCGTGGCGTCACTGACCTGTTCCACCACGTCCAGGCTGTACAGCGCGTGATAGGCCTCGTCGCAGTAGATCTTGTACGCGTCCAGGCGTACCGAGGACGGCAGATCCAGCCCCGAGGTGCCGTCCGCGATGCGTGCCGCGGCGCGGTTCACCACGTTCGTCTCGAAGTGCATGGTGAACTGCATGTACTGGTAGAGGTGCCGGGCCACGAGCCCGAACCGCCGACCCGGTTCCAGATCCTGCACGAGCGGATGGTCCAGGTAGGGGATCAATTTCTCGGGAAAGAGGGTCCTTCCCGCGTCCAGTTCGTCTCCGATGACCCGTCGCGGATCCGTCCGCACCCCGGCCTTTTCGTACCAGCCGTCCAGCGGCGACTTCATGCGACTTCTCCAGGCTTGTCAAATCTCTGTTACGGCGGCCACCATCAGCCAGAGCCCGATGGCGCACAGGGCGACGCCCGCGGTCCTTTCCAGGACCTTCCGCCATCTCCGCTCGCGGAGGATGTCGCCCATGCGCGCCACGAGAACGCCATAGGCGAGCAAGGACAGGAAACTCAGGGCGATGTGAATGGACGCCAGGAGCGCGGCGGGTGCGAGCGCTGATCCGTGGGCGGGCAGGAATTGCGGGAGCAGCGCGGTGTAGAAGACGCCGACCTTGGGATTCCCCAGACTCGTCAGCGCACCCTGCCGCCAGTCGCGGCCGGCGGGCAGCTCGGGCTCCGTCGCCGCTCGGGACGCCGCGACCAGCGCCTGCGTCCCGAGGTAGACGAGATACGCGGCACCGGCCGCCCTGAGAACGGCGAAGAGCGTCGGAGAGGCGGCGACGGCCGCCGCGAGGCCCGCCGAGGACAGCAGGGCCCACGCCGCCAGTCCGGCACACACGCCGGTCGTGGTCCGGATGGCGCTCCGGTGGCCGCCACTGAGGGTGTTGCGCACCACGACCAGGGTGTCGGCTCCGGGTACGACCACCACCAGGGCGGCCAGCGCCGTGTAACCCGCGATGCCGGTCAACGCGCCGCTGTCAGCCGGAGACGGGCCGGACAGCACGCAGGCCGAGGATCAGATCCCAGCGAATGTCGTCAGCAGCCGCGAAAGGCGCGAAACGAGACTGTATAAGCGAGTGCGAAGCCATCCGAGTTCTCCCACCGTTTTGTGTTCAACGTTTTGCGTTCAACGTCTGTGGTCAATGCCGCTTGTTGCGGCTGATCCACACTCGCTCACGGCCTGCACTGATCTCCACCTCTGCGGACATCATGTCCATGCATTGCATGATCATGAGTTCTGCCAAAGGTGTACGGCTGGTAAGGAAAGCGGCCCTTCAGCTTCCTGCATTGCAGCAATGTGGGCCGGACCGGCATGGACCGGCACCCCGGCGCACCCCACAGTGGAACGTCGAACCGGCTGTCGCCCACGGCTTCGAGGCCGTGCAGTGGATCCGAGAGAAGAGACCGATCTTGTCCCTACCCCCGCCCGTCACCGGTACCCCGGTCCCGTTGCGCCGCCGTTCGGTTTCCGGGCCGCTGCGCATCGGTGTCCTGGTATCCGCCACCGGCGCCAATCTCAACACGCTGCTCGGCATGCGGGAGGCACACCCAGGGGAGTTCGAGGTCTGCCTCGTCGCCTCGCACGGGGAGCGGGTCAAGGCCCTGGACGTGGCACGTGGAGCCGGAGTCGAGGCGTGGACGGGCGACTTCGACCGCTACTGCGGCACCGCGTCGGCTGCGCGCGACCAGCGTGCCCGAGCACGGTACCGGACCCGGGCCCGGGAGTGGCACGACGGCCTGGACGCACGGCTGGCCGACTGGGAGCGCCGCAACGGCGAACTCGATCTGATCGTCCTCGCTTACCACCGCTGGGTCGAGGGCCGGCTCCTCGAACGCTACCGGGGCCGCATGATCAACCAGCACCCGGCCGACCTCTCGGTCCTGTCCGAGACGGGCGGACGCGCCTTCATCGGCAAGGACCCCGTACGGCTGGCGATGGCCGCGGGCCGCCCCGCCACCCGAACCTCCTGCTTCCTGGTCGACGAGACCCAGGACGGGGGCGCCGTGCTCGCCATGGGACCGGAGGTTCCGGTGGGCGGACGGCGGCCGACCCCCAAGGACGCCTGGCAGCAGGAACTGGAACAGAAGAGTCGCAGCGACCGCCCCTGCCTGCGCTGGGTCGTGCGGGCGTTCGCGGCCGACCGGCTCGCGCTCGGCGACGGAACACACCCCGACGGCAGCCGCGTCGTGCTGGTGGACGGACGGCCGACACCACTGGGCGGCCGACGGCTGACCGAGGAGGCATCCGCATGACCGGACCCGAGAACGAGGCTCGCATTCCCGCCTTCGCGGGGGCGGGCAACCTCGTCTACCGCGAGCCCGAGGTTCCCCGCTTCGTTTCGGCGGAGGGCTGCTGGCTGACCGCCGCCGACGGGCGCCGGTACCTCGACGCGGAGGCCGCCAACGGCACCGTCGCCTGGGGGTACGACAGCGAGCTGCTGCGCGAGGCGCTGGCGCGCTGCGAGGGACTGCCGGCCCTGCCTTCCTTCTGCGAGTCCGAACTGCGGCTGAAAGTGCTGTCCCGGCTGGAGCTGTTGGTGTCGCAGGCCCTGGGCACACCCGGGCGGGTGGAACTGGACCTCGGCGGCGCCCAGGCGATGGAGACCGCGCTGCGCATCGCCTTCGCGGCCAACGGGCCCGGCACGGTCGTCGTCTTCGAGGGGGCCTTCCACGGCCGCTCGGGAGTGACGAGCATGCTCAGTTCGAGCCCCCGATACCGCGAACTGCTCGCTGCGTGGGGCCTGGAGGTGGTCCGGCTGCCCAGCCCGGACTGCCGGCAGTGTCCGCACTCCCCGGTGGGCGGCTGGTGCGCGGTCGGCTGCCGCAAGGCTGTCGCCCGCTGGGGGTCCGAGCTGAGCGGTGTCGGCGGCAGCGGTTTCGGCCGCAAGGTCTCGGCGTTCGTGTTCGAGTCCGTCCAGAACGTCGGTGGCATGGTGGAGCCCGATCACGAGCTGCTGCGTAGCGCGGTGGACCACGCGCGGGAGCAGGGCGCGCTCGTCATCGCGGACGAGATCTTCACGGGGATGCACCGGGTCGGACCGCGCTGGGGCTTCGAGCGGGCCGGCGTCGTCCCGGACGTCGTGGTGACCAGCAAGGGTCTGACCAACGGCGGTGCAGCGCTGAGCATGGTGTGGTCGCGCGAGCCCCTGGGGCATCCGGAGAGGTACCGGCCCGGGAGCCACTCCTCCACATACATCGGCATCCCGCACGCACTCGCCGTCGTCGACACGGTGCTGGACCGCTGGGAGCGCTGGACGACGGTGGACAAGGACATCCTGTTGCTGGAGCAGGCGCTGCGGGAACGGCTGTCCGCCGTCGCGACCCGTCACCCGGCCCTGGTGCACAGCGTCGACGCGATGGGCGGCACTGCGCGTATCGTCCTCAACGGTCCGCACGCCGGACGGCTGCGCCACCTCTTCCGCACCGCGCACCCGGAAGCGGGAGTCCTCGTCGCGACGACCGGCATGGCGCCCGACGTCATCAACGTGCATCCGCCCCTGGTCGTCCAGCACAGCGAACTCGACGTGTTCGCCGAGGTCTTCGACACCGCGCTCACCGGGATCGCGTGATGGGAGTGGAGACGGAACGCAAGTTCCTGGTGCGCCCCGGCTGGCGCGAGACGGTGGTCCGGACCCTGGAGGTCCGCCAGGGCTATCTGTCCGAGGACCCCGCGCGGGCCGTACGGGTGCGGATCACCGACGGGCGGTCCGGGGCCCTCACCGTCAAGGGCCACCGGGAAGGGGCACGCAGGCCCGAGTTCGAGTACCCCGTACCACTCGCCGACGCGACCGAGATCCTCGCGCGGCTGTGCCCGCAGCCGCTCGTGGAGAAGGTGCGGCACTACCTCGGCGCACCGTACGACGGCTGGACCGTGGACGAGTTCTACGGCTCCAACGCGGGGCTCGTCCTTGCCGAACTCGACTCCGAGGAGGCCGAGTTCGTCACTGACCTCCCCCCGTGGATCGTGGCGGAGGTAACCACGGATCTCCGCTTCGACAACGCAAGGCTGCACGGGAACCCTTATCCCGGCTGGGCACCGGCAGCGCGCACCGCACCGGCTGCGCCGCCGCGGAGTCCCGCCGATGCCGGTCTGGTGATCTTCGACAACGACGGAGTGCTGGTCGACTCCGAGCCCCTCGCCAACCGAGTGCTGGCCGCCCTGCTCACCGAGTCGGGATTCCCCACCACTGTCGAGGAGAGCATCCGCCGCTACATGGGCGGCACCCTGGACCGCGTGCGGGACATGCTCCGCGCGGACACCGGACGTGAGCTGCCGGCCGACTTCGCGCAGCGCTACCGGGAGTGCCTGAAGGACGTGTTCGAGCGGGAGTTGCGACCCGTTCCCGGAATCACGGACGTTCTGGACGCCTTGGCCGAGCGCGGCACCCCGTTCTGTGTCGCGTCGAGTTCGCCCCGGGACCGGCTCGAACTCGCCCTCAGGGTCACCGGGCTCGCTCCCCGACTCGGGCACCGGGTGTACTCGGCGGAGGAGGTGCTGCGCGGAAAGCCCGCTCCGGACCTGTTCCTGCACGCCGCCGTGCGCATGGGCGTCGACCCGGCCGCCGCGGTGGTCGTCGAGGACAGCGTTCCCGGGGTCGACGCGGCGGCGGCCGCGGGCATGACCGGCATCGGCTTCGCGGCGCTCACCCCGGCCGACCGGCTGAGCCGGGCGGCGTACGTGGTCCATGACACTGCGGGGCTGGCCGCGCGCCTCGGCCTGCCCGCCGACGTGCCGGTCTGAGGCGCGGTCTGAGGCGCCCGGGTCAGTCCGCGGCGGCGCTCGGGCCCTCCTGAACGTCTTCTGCGTCCAGGATGCCCGAGGTGGCGATCAGCACCCCGAGCTGGCAGCGGCTGCGGGCGCCGAAGTCCTCGTAGATCTTGGAGATGTGGCCTCGGCAGGTGCGCACGCTCACGCCCAGGCGGCGGGCGATGGTGTCGTCGGTCTCGCCCTCGGCGAGCAGTTTGATGATGGACATCCGGACGTCGGACAGCAGGGTCTTCACCTCCGGCGCCCGGTTGCGGGTGGAGAAGGGGGTCGCGAGACCCCAGAACCGCTCGAAGACCTCGACCAGGAACTCGACGATCGCCGGCTGGTGGATGGCGAGTGCGATCTGCCGGTCGCTGCGGGCCGGTATGAAGGCGATCTTGCGGTCGAAGATGATCATCCGGTCGGTGCATGTATCGATGCTGCGTACGTCTCCGCCGTGACTGGTGACCTGCTTGACGTACTGCCGGGTGGCGGAATGGAAGCGTGCGGAGTGCTGGTAGATCGTGCGCATCTGGACGCCCCGCTCCAACATGGTGCGGGTGGGCTCCCAGGCCGCGGCGAGGCTCTCGGCCCTGCGGCCCCCGCCGGGCTGCACGGTGAGCACCTCCTCCGTACAGCGGGCCGCCGCGACCTCCAGCTCGGAGTTGATGGCGGCGAGCCCGACGAGCATGCTGAGCTCCGTGCCGTCGTCGGGGCCGTGGACGGCCTTTGCGTATGTGCTCTGATAGCGCCCTAAGTCTGCGCGAAGTCGTTCTGCCTCGCGCTCGAGGTGCTCGATCTGCTGGTCCAGCGGGGCGAGCAGCCGGGAGGCCGCGCTGCGAGGGGTGGCGACGGCGAAGGAATTGCCCTCACCGAGCAGAGGGACCAGCAGCTCGTACTGGCCGAGTTGTCGGGCGGCCGCCTCGGTGCGTTCCTCGCTCCAGCCCAGCAGGTCCGCCGCCATGGAAAGGTCCATTCCATCCTGACGGACCATCAGATGGTAGAGGTCGACCGAATCGCTCTCAGATCCGGCGTGTTCACCCTGGTCAGGGTAATGTTCACGCATCCTTACTCCCCCTGTGGCCGACTGTACCAACGGGCGTAGACATTAACAGGGCAAGCCATGGACGATGAGCGCGCGCTTAGCGCGTCTCGCCGGGGGTGTTCGGGGTGGAATCGGCTCCCTGGCCGGGAAGGCGCGCGAGGGGGCAGGCCGAGGTCACGCCGGGGCCCGCGAGGGCAGCGCCCTCAGCTCCCCGCACATGACGAGGGCGGAGCCCGAAGCCCCGCCCGAACACCGTGAAATCCCAGGTCAGGGCCACACCAGGCAATATGGCTGATGCCCCGCCTCATGCAGGCGATGCGAGAAGTCCTGCCACTCGTGCAGCAGCTGGTACACGTTGAACGCATCCCGGGGCCCACCCCGGTCCGGCACCGTCGACCAGATGAACGCCGCCGCGCCGACGGCTTCCTCTCCTATACCCCGGAGCGGGTCCACGACCGTCATCGGCAGCTTGACCACGGCGTAGTCGGGGTGGAGGACGACCAGCTCCAGTGGCGGCACCTTGTGCAGGGGGACGCCCTCGATGCCCGTGAGGACCATCGCGGCCATGGTCTCCGGCTTGATCTTGGTGAACATGCCGTTCATGCCGAGCTCGTCGCCGCCGAGTTCCTCGGGGCGCATCGAGATCGGGACGCGGGCCGCGGTCGCACCGTCCGGCGCGCCGAAGTACTTGTACGTCACCCCCACCCGACCACCATTCCTGCTCACCCTCAGCCGATCACTGCGTCGGTCGGCCCGCTCTGATTCGTTCGGAACACTCGGCATATCCGGTACTACGTGTCCCTGACGTGCTTCGTTCGAATCCTCCGCCTCGCGCCGGTGCTTTCCCCGCCGGGCACGTCGAGGACCCAGGTCATCAGTCCCCTCGCCCAGTCCGCCACCGCGATGCATATCTCCACCCGACTGCTTTTCTAGGACGCGTGGCCCCGGCCGCGCAACCCGATCATCGTGTCAGTGACCTCCCCCACGGCCGCCCGCCGAAACGTGCCTTGAAACACCTGTCCGCGGGATCTCTTCAGTCCCCGGCCATCACGCCCGGCATGAGCTGTGTGTATCACGCCCAGTCTCGCAGATCGCGGGCGAGCGCAGACCGGTTGCCCGGTCAGCGGTGGCCCCGCTGCCGTCACCTCCCGCTGGCCTACCCTGAGGAGGTCACTGGCAATCGGAGCCCGAGAAGGTCGGAGAAGTCGCAGGCCATGAGCGAATCGCCCTACCCATACGATGCACCGGCCTCGCAGGCCCTGTTCGACCGTGCGGCCGCCGTCACACCCGGCGGCGTGAACTCCCCGGTCCGTGCCTTCCGCGCCGTGGGCGGAACGCCCCGGTTCATGGTGTCCGGCAGCGGTCCGTACCTGACCGACGCCGACGGACGTGAGTACGTCGACCTCGTCTGCTCCTGGGGTCCCATGATCCTCGGGCACTCCCACCCGGACGTGATCGCCGCCGTCCAGGACGCCGTGTCCCGCGGTACCTCGTTCGGTACGCCCGGTGAGGGCGAGGTCGCGCTCGCCGAGGAGATGGTCGACCGGATCGAGCCGCTGGAGCAGGTCCGGCTCGTGTCCAGTGGCACCGAGGCCACCATGTCCGCCATCCGGCTCGCCCGCGGGTTCACCCAGCGGTCCAAGGTGATCAAGTTCGCCGGGTGCTACCACGGGCACGTCGACTCGCTGCTCGCCGCCGCCGGGTCCGGGGTCGCGACCTTCGCCCTCCCCGACACCCCCGGCGTCACCGGCGCCCAGGCCGGCGACACGATCGTCCTGCCTTACAACGACCTCGAGTCCGTCCACGAGGCCTTCCACCGCTTCCCCGGTGAGATCGCCTGCGTGATCACCGAGGCCTCGCCCGGCAACATGGGCGTCGTCCCGCCGCTGCCCGGCTTCAACCAGGGGCTGAAGGACGCCTGTGGGAAGAACGGCGCCCTCTATATCTCCGACGAGGTCATGACAGGCTTCCGGACCAGCCGCGCCGGGTGGTACGGCGTCGACGGGGTCAAGCCCGACCTCATGACCTTCGGCAAGGTCATGGGCGGCGGCTTCCCGGCCGCCGCCTTCGGTGGACGTGCCGATGTGATGGCCCACCTCGCGCCCGCCGGGCCCGTCTACCAGGCCGGCACCCTCTCCGGGAACCCGATCGCCACCGCCGCCGGGCTCGCCCAGCTGCGGCTCCTCGACGAGGCGGCGTACGCGAAGGTCGACGCCGTGTCGGGGACGATCCAGTCCCTCGTCACCGACGCCCTCACCAAGGAAGGCGTCACGCACCGGCTGCAGACCGCCTCCAACATGTTCTCCGTGTTCTTCACGGACCGGGACGTGCGCAACTACGAGGACGCCAAGCGCCAGGAGTCCTTCCGCTTCACCGCCTTCTTCCAGTCGATGCTGGCGCAGGGCGTCTATCTGCCGCCCTCGTCCTTCGAGTCCTGGTTCGTTTCCACGGCACACGACGAGCAGGCCGTCCAGCGGATCGCCGACGCCCTCCCGGCGGCGGCCCGAGCGGCGGCGGAGGCCACGGCAGCATGAGCGACACCCCGATCACCAGCGAGACCCCCGTGACCAGCGACACCCCCATGACCAACGACAGCCCCACCGGCGACAGCGACATCACCGTCGTACACCTCATGCGGCACGGCGAGGTGGCCAACCCGGACGGGATTCTCTACGGCCGTCTCGCGGGGTATCACCTGTCCGACCTCGGGCGGCAGATGGCCGACCGGGTCGCCGAGCACCTCGCCTCCCGGGACGTCACGTACGTCTGCGCCTCCCCGCTGGAGCGGGCGCAGGAGACCGCGACGCCGATCGCCAAGGCGCACGGCCTGGACCTCACGACCGACGCGCGGCTCATCGAGGCCGGCAACGTCTTCCAGGGCAAGACGTTCGGGGTGGGGGACGGCGCACTGAAGAAGCCGGAGAACTGGAAGCACCTCGTCAACCCCTTCAAGCCGTCCTGGGGTGAGCCGTACGTCGAGCAGGTCATCCGCATGATGGGCGCGCTGGACGCCGCCAAGGACGCCGCGCGCGGGCACGAGGCCGTGCTGGTCAGTCATCAGCTGCCGATCTGGATCGTGCGTTCCTACGTCGAGAAGCGGCGGCTGTGGCACGACCCGCGCAAGCGGCAGTGCACGCTCGCGTCCCTGACGAGCTTCACGTACCAGGGCGACAAGATCGTGTCCGTCGGCTACAGCGAGCCGGCCATCGATCTCGTCCCCGCCCATCTCCGCGCCGGCGCCAAGCCGGTGAAGGGGAAGGACAAGGCCTTCGGCGCCTAAGACACGTTTGTGACATTTGTTGCGAATCCTCCGTGATCTGGAGGAACCTCCCCGTTCGTCGCGCCCTCTGACTGGGTGACCACCAGAGGACGCGACGGACGGGAATGCAATGGGCGACTTCAACCGAAGGGGAGTTCTCGGGCTCGGTGCCGGAGCCGCTGCCGCGCTCGGACTCGCGGGATGCGGCACCTTCACGCAGTCAGACGGGTCGAACCAGGGTGGAGGTTCCGGCGACGGCCGGGAGAACCGGCCCGGCACCCAGACCCAGCGCGCCAAGCCCATAGGCGACGGCTCCACCTCGTACACCGGCAAGCAGCCGCACCAGCCCGGCAAGCCCGAGCCGTTGGAGCCCGGTCAGGAGCCGCCGCAGTTCGTCGTCTTCTCCTGGGACGGTGCCGCTGAGGTCGGCAACGGTCTCTTCCCGCGCTTCCTCGAACTCGCCAAGCAGCACGACGCGCACATGACCTTCTTCCTCTCGGGGCTCTATCTGCTGCCCGAGTCGAAGAAGCGGCTCTACGAGCCGCCGAACAACCCGCGCGGCGCCTCCGACATCGGCTACCTCACCGACGACCACATCAAGGCCACGCTGAAGAACGTGCGCCAGGCCTGGCTCGACGGCCACGAGATAGGCACTCACTTCAACGGCCACTTCTGCGCCGGCAACGGCACCGTCGGCAACTGGACGCCGCAGCAGTGGCGCAGCGAGATCGACCAGGCCAAGTCCTTCGTCAAGGAGTGGCGTACGAACTCCGGGTGGACCGATCTGCCCTCCCTGCCCTTCGACTACGACAAGGAACTCGTCGGCGGCCGCACGCCCTGTCTCCTCGGCCAGGACAACCTGCTGCCCACCGCCCGCGAACTCGGCTGGCGCTACGACGCCTCCTCGCCCGGCGGCCGGCAGGTGTGGCCGACGAAGAAGCAGGGGATGTGGGATCTGCCGTTGCAGCAGATACCTTTCCCCGGCCGTTCGTTCGAGGTCCTCTCCATGGACTACAACATGCTCGCCAACCAGTCGATCAACTCCACGAACGCGCCCAGCCACAACTACCCGGGCTGGCGCGAGCAGTCCGCGCAGGCGTACATCCAGGGATTCAAGCGGGCATACGAGACAAACCGTGCCCCCTTCTTCGTGGGCAACCACTTCGAGCAGTGGAACGGCGGCATCTACATGGACGCCGTCGAGGAGGCCCTCAAGCACATCGCGCGGGAGAAGGAGAAGGGCGGCGATGTCCGGCTTGTCTCCTTCCGGCAGTTCGTGGACTGGATGGATGTGCAGAAGCCGGATGTTCTGGACAAGTTGCGCCCATTGGAAGTCGGGCAGGAGCCTGCCGGGGGCTGGAAGTCGTTCATGAAGGGCGGCTCCGAGAGCTCCTCGCCGGGCACCTCGAACGCCGCCTGATATGCGGGTTTACGTCCGGGAGGGGGGTGCGCAAGATCCCCGGAACGGACATGCGAAACTTTTCACATGAGTGCCGCCAGCCGCGCCCCCTTGCGCACAAACAACTGGACCAGCTCGCGTCGTGCCGCCCTGATCGCCGCCGGTGCCGCCGTCGCCGCGCTGCTCGTCTCCGCATGCAGTTCGGGGGGCGTTTCCGGTGGTGGCGGTGACACCAACTTCATCATGGGCAAGAACGGCATCTCCACCGTCGAGAAGGACAAGCGGCATCCGGCTCCGGATCTGTCCGGCAAGACCATCGACGACAAGCAGCTCGCGGTCTCTTCCTTCAAGGGCAAGGTCGTCGTCCTGAACGTGTGGGGGTCCTGGTGTGCCCCCTGCCGCGCCGAGGCACCCAACTTCGAGAAGGTCCACAACGACCTCAAGGCGCAGGGCGTGCAGTTCGTCGGCCTCAACGTCGCCGACCCGCAGGTCAACAACGCCCGCGCCTTCGAGGAGGAGTTCGGCGTCACCTACCCCAGCCTGTACGACCCGAGCAGCAAGCTGATGCTCCGCTTCGGGAAGGGCACGCTCAACCCGCAGGCGATTCCCTCCACCCTGGTCCTCGACCGGGACGGGAAGATCGCGGCCCGCTCGCTGGCCGCGCTCAGCGAGGAGAAGCTGCGCGCCATGATCACCCCGGTCCTCGCGGAGAAGTGACGTGAGCACAGTCATTACGCTCGCCACCGCCACGGACCCGAACCAGACCGTTCTGAGCGGCGCACTGCTGGTCGCTCTGCCCGTGGCGCTGCTCGGCGGCCTCGTGTCCTTCTTCTCCCCCTGCGTCCTCCCGCTGGTCCCCGGCTACCTCTCCTATGTGACCGGGGTCACCGGCACGGACCTTGCCGAGGCCAGGCGCGGACGGATGGTCGCGGGTGCCTCCCTGTTCGTGCTCGGCTTCACCGCCGTGTTCGTCTCCAGCGGGGCGCTGTTCGGCTACTTCGGTGACAGCCTGCAGGAGCACAAGGACGTCCTGTCCAAGGTGCTGGGCGTACTCATGATCGTCATGGGCGTCTTCTTCATGGGCCTGATGCCCTGGATGACCCAGCGCGAATTCCGCATCCACACGCGGCCCATGACCGGGCTGGTCGGCGCGCCCTTCCTCGGCGCGTTGTTCGGCATCGGCTGGACGCCCTGCATCGGTCCGACCCTGACCTCCGTGATCGCGCTTTCCTACAACGAGGCGAGCGCAGGCCGCGGCGCCATACTGACGGTCGCCTACTGCCTCGGCCTCGGCGTCCCGTTCGTCGTCGCCGCGGTTGCCTTCCGCAAGGCGCTCGGCGCGTTCGGCTGGGTCAAGCGGCACTATGCCTGGGTGATGCGGATCGGCGGCACGATGATGATCGTGACCGGTCTGCTGCTGCTGACGGGTATCTGGGACAGCATCGTCCGGGACATGCAGTCCTGGTCCGCCGGATTCACTGTGGGGATCTGATCCATGAGCAAGAACACCGTGGGCGCCGACCCCGGCGAGACGCGGGCCGCCGGCGCCGACAGCCAGGAGCTCGGTGCCGCCGGATCCCAGCTGTCGACGGCGCCCGTGGAGACTCTGTCCCATGCGCCCGCGCTGGGCGTCATCGGCTGGCTCCGTTGGTTCTGGCGGCAGCTCACCTCCATGCGGGTGGCCCTGCTGCTTCTGCTGCTGCTGGCGCTCGGAGCCATCCCCGGCTCGCTGATTCCGCAGAGTGGCCAGGACATCACCAAGGTCGCCGACTTCGAGAAGAACCACCCCACCCTCGCGCCGATCTACGACAAGCTGGGTCTCTTCAACGTCTACAGCTCGGTGTGGTTCTCCGCGATCTACATCCTGCTGTTCGTCTCCCTCGTCGGCTGCATCGTGCCGCGCACCTGGCAGTTCGTGGGGCAGCTGCGCGGTCGTCCGCCGGGCGCCCCCAAGCGGCTGAACCGGCTGCCCGCGTACACCACGTGGCGTACCGATGCCGAGCCGGAGCAGGTGCGTGAGACGGCGCTGGCGCTGCTGAAGCGGCGGCGCTTTCGCGCTCACCTGGCCGGTGACGCCGTCGCCGCCGAGAAGGGGTACCTGCGCGAGGTCGGCAACCTCGCCTTCCATATCGCCCTCATCGTGATGCTGGTCGCGTTCGCCTGGGGACAGCTCTTCAAGTCCGAGGGCAACAAGCTCCTCGTCGAGGGCAGCGCCGGGTTCTCCAACACCCTGATCTCCTACGACGACTTCAAGTCGGGCAGCCTCTTCAGCACCGACGACCTGACGCCGTACAGCTTCAGCCTGGGCGACTTCACCGGCACCTACGCGGCCTCCGGCCCCAACAAGGGCACTCCTCGCACCTACCAGGCCTCCCTCACCTACTCCGAGGGTGCCTACGGCAAGGACAAGAAGACGATCGTCAAGGTCAACCACCCGCTGGAGATCGGCGACTCGAAGGTCTACCTCACGGCCCACGGCTACGCCCCCGTCATCACGGTCCGGGACGGCAAGGGCAAGGTCGTGTTCCACGACGCCGTCCCGCTGCTGCCGCTCGACGGCAACGTCACGTCCACCGGTGTCGTCAAGGTCCTCGACGGCTACCGGAACGCCAAGGGCATCGGGGAACAGCTCGGCATCTCGGCCTTCTTCCTGCCGACCTACGTCAAGGGCAGTGAGACGGCCTCGACATTCCCGGCACTGCTGAACCCGGTGCTGAATCTGACGCCGTACTACGGCGATCTCGGCGTGAACTCGGGGATCCCGCAGAGCGTGTACCAGCTCGACAAGACGCACATGACGGGGTTCAAGGACGCCAAGGGCAAGCAGGTCCGGGAGAACCTGAAGCCGGGCGAGTCCATGAAGCTCCCGAACGGCGCCGGCTCGGTCACCTACGAGGGCACCAAGGAGTGGGCGAACTTCCAGATGACGCAGCAGCCAGGGAGCGGCTGGGCGCTCACCGGTTCCGTCATCACGATCTTCGGCCTCACCGCCTCCCTCTTCATCCAACGCCGCCGCGTCTGGGTGCGGGCAGCCACCGGCCCCGACGGAGTCACCGTCGTCGAGATGGCCGGCCTCGGCCGCAGCGAGTCCGCCAAGGTGCCCGAGGAACTCGGCGACCTCGCCGGGATCCTGTACGAGCAGGCGCCGGGCGCGCCCGACGCCGCCGACGACCCCGCAGATTCCGAAGCTTCCCCCGACCCCCAAGTCGCACCCGCCGAAGGGGCTGACACCAAGTGACTCTCGCCGCCGCGACCGAGCTGGCCGCCGCCACCAACGAAAACCTGGCGAACATCAGCAACACGCTGATCTACTCGTCGATGGCCGTCTACACGCTGGCCTTCTTCGCGTACATCGCCGAATGGCTCCTCGGCAGCCGCAGCAAGGTCGGCCGCACGGCCGCCGCGCTCACCCCGGCGAAGGCCGCCAAGGTCGCCGCCGCGCCCGCCGTCACCGTGAGCAAGAACGGCTCCACCGCCGTGCTGGAGCGGCCGAAGGTCGTCGTGCGGGCCACCGCCGGCCAACGGGACGTGCCGGACGGGCCCGGGGCGCACGGTGGGGACGCGCAGGGTGACCTCTACGGGCGTATCGCCATCTCCCTCACCGTGCTCGCCTTCCTGATCGAGTTCGGTGGTGTGCTCACCCGGGCTCTGTCGGTGGAGCGGGCGCCGTGGGGCAACATGTACGAGTTCAACATCACCTTCTCCACGGTGGCTGTCGGGGTGTACCTGTCGCTGCTCGCGCTGAAGAAGAACGTGCGCTGGCTCGGGCTGTTCCTGATCACCACGGTCCTCCTCGATCTCGGCCTCGCCGTCACTGTCTTGTACACCGCCAGCGACCAGTTGGTTCCCGCCCTTCACTCGTACTGGCTGTACATCCACGTCTCCACGGCGATCTTCTGCGGTGCGGTCTTCTACGTCGGCGCGATGTCCACGCTGCTCTACCTCTTCAAGGACAGCTACGAGAACAAGCTCGCAAACGGCGGCACCCCCGGCCGCTTCGCGAACTCCGTCCTCGACCGGCTGCCCGCCTCGGCGTCCCTCGACAAGTTCTCCTACCGCGTCAACGCCGCCGTCTTCCCGCTGTGGACGTTCACGATCATCGCGGGCGCCATCTGGGCGGGCGACGCCTGGGGCCGCTACTGGGGCTGGGACCCCAAGGAGACCTGGTCCTTCATCACCTGGGTCGCCTACGCCTGCTACCTGCACGCCCGCGCCACAGCCGGCTGGAAGGGCCGCAAGGCCGCCTACCTGGCCCTGATCGCCTTCGGCTGCTGGCTGTTCAACTACTACGGCGTGAACATCTTCGTCTCCGGCAAGCACTCCTACGCCGGGGTGTAAGTCCCCTGCGGCCAAGGCCGGTTCCCGTGACCTGCGTCATGGGAACCGGCCTTCGTCGCACGGACGGGTGGAAGGCGTGGATACGAATCTGCGGAAACACATCCGCGCGGGGGACCACGACGCTTTCGGTGAGTTCGCTGACGCGTACGTACGCTCCGTCTACGACCACGCCCCTCCGGCTCACTGGCGAGTGGACGGCGGGGTGTCGCGATCACCCGGGACGACCCCGACAACCCGACCCGGACGATTGGATCTTCGACGCGAAGATCTCGTCGTCGACCGTGCAGGTCAGCGCCCGTAACGGGTGCACATCGTCCCGGGCGGGGTCAGGCTGGTGTCATGAGCGGTTCCGCAGAACAGGGCATCAGCCAGACCCACGGGAACACGCACATCCTGCATTTCCTGGTGCGGCTTCCCCGGCCCGTCGAGGCGGTCTGGCCGGCGCTCGGCACCCCCGAAGGGCTCGCGTCCTGGTTCACGCCCGCCGACGTCCTGGAACCCCGGCTCGGCGGCGCGATCGCACTGCGGGACGTCGGATCCGGGCAGGTCACCGCATGGGACGTCGAGAGGGTCGCCGAGTACACGGTGGAGGACGGCGGACGCCTGCGGTTCCACCTGGAACGGGACGGCGAGACAGGGACCGCCCTGCGCTTCACGCACGAGTTCCAGGGCGAGACGGAGTCGGAGCAGCGCTGGCGGGCCCGCTTCGAGAGGCTGATCGAGGTGCTGGAGGGCGGCGGCTCCTGAGGGCCGCCCGGACTAGGAGACGGTCGAGGCGATGACGTCCCGCAGCCGCTCCACGTACAGCCGCATGTTCTTCTGCGCGACGTCGGTGTCCGGGTAGCGGCTCGCGAACCACAGGCCCTCGTGCAGCCGGGTGACCCAGGCGCACACCTGGTCGCCGTACGACACCCTGATCAGCCCGTACGCCCTGTGCTCGGCCCAGTGCCCGGACCCCGGGATGCCGCGGGTGTCGACGAAGGAGACGATCGAGTACAGGTCGGGTGACGTGGGGCGGAAGTCGGCGCCCAGCAGGCTGAGCACCCGGGCCAGCGGCATGCGGGCCAGATGCCGGTTGGCGTGCAGCGCGGCGCGTACCGTGCGCAGGGCGCTGGGCAGGTCGTGGGCCTGCTCCATGGGGATCTCGATGGGCGCGCCGCCGACGTACCATCCGACTGAGTCGGACCACCGGGTCTTCACGCGGGTGTGGAACGGCACGACGGTGCGGTAGACCGGCTCGTCGCCGATCTCGTGGACGATGAGGGCGGTCGCGGCCAGGATGCCGACCGAACTGCCACCGTAGGGACGGCAGTACGCCTCGAACGCGGCGGCGGTGTCCGCGTCGGTGAGCGGCTCGCGCAGCAGTTTCTGGGTGGGCAGCCCGCCCTCGGGGTCCAGCCCCAGATCGACGGGGAAGTTGGGCAGCCTGCCGTCGCAGCGCCGGATGAACTCGCGCCAGCGGCCCACGATGTCGTGGCTGTCGTCGATCCGGTCGGCGTCCGTCCGCTCGATCGCGCAGAAGTCGACGTAGCTGCCGGCGGGCGCCCCTTCGACGGTCTCGCCGGCAAGGCACGCGGCGTAGAGCTCGTGGATCTCGGCGGGGATGTGCTGGATGGAGTGGGCGTCGACGTTGCTGTGGTCGAAGGCCAGGTACACGCTGGTGGAGTCGTCGCGGACGACCGCCGTGTAGATGAGGTTGGGCCAGCGCAGTGCGTCCGCGGTGACGTCGAAGCGGTCCTGGAGGTGCTGCACGAGCAGCGCGCGGTCGGTGAACTCGCCCACCTCCGTGCGGTGCAGGGAAACGGAATCGGCGTCGAGCGTGAACCGGCGTACGTCGTCGCCGGGCCGGCCGGACCAGCGGAAGCCGCTGCGCAGCGTCTCGTGCCGCAGCGTCCAGCTGCGCAGCGCCTCCTCCAGCGCGTCGAGATCGGCCCGGCCCGGGAGGTCGAATGCGGTACCGAGCCAGGTCGGCACGAACAGGCCGTCCTCACGCACGGACCGGGCGGTCCTGATGTGCGACTCCTGGATGTACGCCGGTGGGCGGGAGTCCTCCGGGAGGTCGGCCGCCGCCGCCACGGTCGCCGGACTGAACGTCCATTCGACGAGTCGTCCGGGTCGGACCTCGCAGCGCTGGATGTCAGTCATTCGCACGGGCGGCTCCATTCGCGGCGGGGGACACACCCGAAAGGGTGGTATCCCGCCCAACGAGGCAACCCTTTCTCGGAAACGGCTCGTTGCGATCACCCGACCGTGATCATCCGACGGTCATCAACGGGCGGCGGCCGGTTGACGACGATCAGCTGACTGCGATCTGTTGACGGCGGTCAGTTGACGGTGATCGAGTCCAGCTTCTCCCGCAGATACACATGCGAGTCCACCGGCGTGTACGCCACCCGTCCCACCGGCGCGGGCACCGACTCCACGCGGGTGCCGGGCGTGCACTCCCCGAAGTAGACGAGGGACATCAGCTCCTCGGCGGGGGCGTCGGCGGGCGGCGGCAGGACGCGATGCCGGCCGGACCGCCACCGGTCACCGGTCCAACGGGCCATCAGATCACCGATGTTGATGGTGAAGGCCTCAGGGTCGAACGGCGCGTCCTCCCAGCCGCCCTCGTCCGTGTAGACCTGCAACCCGCCCTTCCCGGCCTGCCGGTCGAGGATCGTCACGGTCCCGAAATCGGTGTGCGGCCCGATCCGGAACTGGCCGGGCTCCGGCGCACCGATCACCTCGGCTCCCGGGTACCAGTTGATGTTGAAGCCGTATGTCGGGTGGGCCATGTGCCGGGTGAAGAAGTCGGGTTGGAGGCCGAGGGCCTCGCCGAGCAGGGCGAGGAGCCGGTTCTCCAGCTCGCCCATCCGCGCGAGATACTCCTCGCAGAGCGCCTGAAGTTCGGGCACTTCGGCGGGCCAGACGTTCGGCGCGTACCACTCGGCGTTGACGACCGGGTCCTCGAAGGGCTCGTGCGTCGCGAAGGTCAGCGACTCCTTCAGGTCCGGTGGGGTCTCGGTGCCTTCCGCGTAGCCGTTGGCCTCGGCGCCGGGGCCGAGCCAGCCACGGCCGCCGACCTTGGCCTCGTAGGCCTGCTTCGCCTCGACGGGGAGTACGAAGAAGGCGCGGGCCGCCTCCCGGATCCGCTCGCGCAGCGCCGGGTCCACGCCGTGCCCGGTGACCAGCAGGAAGCCGGCGGTCTGCAGGGCCTCGTCGACGGTGCGGGCGATCGCGCCGCGCGTCCTGGCGTCGCCGTCGAGCCAGGGCCCTAGGTCGATCGTGGGAATTCGTGGCTCACTCACCGATGTCCTCGTTCCACAGTGCCGGCTTGTTCCTGATGAAGTCGCGCATCATCCCGATGCACTCGGGGTCGTCGAGGAGCACGACCTCCACGCCGTGCTCGGCCAGCCAGTCGTGCCCGCCGTGGAAGGTGACCGCCTCGCCGATGACGACGCGGGAGATCCCGAACTGCCGTACCAGTCCTGAGCAGTACCAGCAGGGTGAGAGCGTGGTCACCATGGTCGTTCCGCGATACGACCGCTGCCGTCCCGCCGCCCGGAACGCGGCCGTCTCCGCGTGCATCGAGGGGTCCCCGTCCTGCACACGGCGGTTGTGCCCGCGGCCGAGGACCGCCCCGTCCGGGGCACGGAGCGCGGCACCGATCGGGATACCGCCCTCGGCGAACCCGGCGCGCGCCTCCGCGACGGCGGTGGCCAGCCAGGTGCGGGCCGTCGCGTGATCCAAGAGCTCCATGCCACTCACTTCCTGTGCGGGAGACGCGGGGGCGACCTGGGATGACTACCCACACGCCGCAACGACGGAGCGTCCCCCGGCCCTCCCCCTAGAAGTGCGCGAAGCACGTCACCGTGTCCGGCGTACGCAGGCCGTTCGCGGGGTGGGCGGCGAACTCGACGCCGCTAATTCGGTGGCGGGGCGGGCGGCGTCGGGTGTTGTGTGGCGTGGCCCGGTGATCACGAGGGACGCCGGGGTGGGGGGGTTCTGTGGCGGGTCGGGAGTGGGCTTGGCGGGTTGCCGAGATGCGTCAGCGGGGTGGTGCGCTGGCCGCCTTCGTGGCCGCGTGCGGTGACGACGAGGAACGGCGCCGGGAGGCCCGGGAACTGGCGGTGCGGTTGCTCGCGTCGGATCCGGACGACCTCGATACGGCCCGGGAGATCGTACGGACGCTGGTCGACTGGGCGGACGATCTCGCGGATCACCCGCACCATCCCGGCGTCCCCCGCCCCGATGAGGCCGACCGCCTGACGCGCGATCACGTCAAGGACGTCCTGCGCGACCACCTCACGGCCCCGGCCCGCGACTGGCTGTCGGGAACGAAGCTCTCCCTGGACGTCTGCTTCTTCGCCCTGCGCAGGGTGCGCGGACTCGACGCGCAGACGCGCGAGGACGTCTTCTACGCCTACGGCCGCGGCACGATGGCCCTCGACCTCGGCAATCGCGCGGCCGCGGCACGGGAACTTGCACGACTGAGGGAGCTGCGCCAGCTGTACGGGGCGTAGACCGGTCGCTCCGCGCGTCCCTCGGGGGAGCCGCAGCTCCGCGTCAGGGCTCGTCCCGCTTCGGCTTGTCGTCCTTCGTCCCGTCGTCGTCCTGGTCCAGCGACTTCAGGAAGTCGGGGTTGTCATCGGGTGCGACCCACTGCCGGCGCCTGTTGTCCCGGACCCCGGACCAGCCCTCGGCCGCCGGGCTGCGCTTCTTGCCCGCGATGAGCCAGGAGATCGAGCCGACCAGCGGGAAGACCAGGACGAGGATGGCCCACAGCGGCTTGGGCATGTGCCGGATCTCGTCCTCCTTCGTGCTGATGCAGTCGATGAATGCGTACACGCTCAGCGCCAGTGGCACGAGAAACATCAGCACGCGGAGCATGGGCCCCTCTCCAGCGAAACGGTCGTCGGACCGGGGGTGCGGCCCCCGGGTTCAGGGCCAGGGTAGCCGCTCGGGGATACTTGACCCCATGGCTTACGACGATCTTCGTTCCCTGCTCAGGGCGCTGGAGCGCGAAGGCGACCTCAAGCGCGTCAAGGCTGAGGTCGATCCGTATCTCGAGGTCGGGGAGATCGTCGACCGCGTACAGAAGTCCGGCGGTCCCGCGCTGCTCTTCGAGAACGTGAAGGGCTCCTCGATGCCCCTCGCGATGAATGTCTTCGGGACCGACCGGCGACTGCTCAAGGCCCTCGGCCTGAAGTCGTACGGCGAGATCTCCGACAAGATCGGCGGGCTGCTCAAGCCCGAACTGCCGCACGGCTTCGTCGGGGTCCGCGAGGCCTTCGGGAAGCTCGGCGCCATGACGCACGTACCGCCGAAGAAGGTGAAGTCGGCGGGCGCGCCCGTGCAGGAGGTCGTGCTGCACGGCGACGACGTCGACCTGGAGCAGCTGCCCGCCCTGTTCACCTGGCCCAAGGACGGCGGCTCCTTCTTCAACCTCGGGCTCACGCACACCAAGGACCCGGAGTCGGGCGTACGGAATCTGGGGCTGTACCGCCTCCAGCGCCACGACAAGCGCACGATCGGCATGCACTGGCAGATCCACAAGGACAGCCGGAACCACTACCAGGTCGCGGCGCGGCGGGGCGAGCGGCTGCCGGTCGCCATCGCCTTCGGGTGTCCGCCCGCCGTGACGTACGCGTCCACCGCCCCGCTTCCCGGTGACATCGACGAGTACCTGTTCGCCGGGTTCGTCTCCGGCAAGCGGATCGAGATGGTGGACTGCAAGACGGTGCCGTTGCAGGTGCCGGCGCAGGCCGAGGTCGTGCTGGAAGGGTGGCTGGAGCCCGGCGAGATGCTGCCGGAGGGGCCGTTCGGCGACCACACCGGTTTCTACACGCCGCAGGAGCCGTTCCCGGCGCTGAAGATCGACTGCGTGACCATGCGGAAGCGGCCGTTGCTCCAGTCGATCGTCGTGGGCAGGCCTCCGACGGAGGACGGACCGCTGGGGCGTGCGACGGAACGCTTCTTCCTCCCGCTGCTGAAGATCATCATCCCGGACATCGTGGACTACCACCTGCCGGAAGCCGGCGGTTTCCACAACTGCGCGATCGTCTCGATCGACAAGAAGTACCCGAAGCACGCACAGAAGACGATGCATGCGATCTGGGGCGCGCACATGATGTCCCTGACCAAGCTGATCGTGGTCGTCGACTCCGACTGCGACGTCCACGACCTGCACGAGGTCGCCTGGCGGGCACTCGGCAACACCGACTACGCCCGTGACCTCACGGTCGTCGAAGGCCCCGTCGACCATCTCGACCATGCCTCCTACCAGCAGTTCTGGGGCGGCAAGGCGGGCATCGACGCGACGAAGAAGTGGCCCGAGGAGGGCTACACCCGTGACGGCGGCTGGCCCGACATGGTCGAGTCCGACCCGGAAACGGCGGCGAAGGTCGACCGCCGCTGGAAGGAGTACGGACTGTGAGCAGCGCCTCCGCCGCGATCCCGCAGCCAGGACGCACGAAGGCGTTCCTCCGCCTCGTCATGATCGAGCACTCGGTGTTCGCGCTGCCGTTCGCGTACATCGCCGCGCTCACCGCGATGTTCCAGTGGGACAAGAACATCCACTGGGGGCGGCTGCTCCTGGTGACGGTCTGCATGGTGGGTCTGCGGACCTTCGCCATGGCCGTGAACCGGATCATCGACCGCGAGATCGACGCCCGTAATCCGCGCACCGCGCACCGCGAGCTGGTGACGGGCGCGATGTCGGTCCGGCACGCCTGGACCGGCGCCCTGATCGCCCTGGTGATCTTCCTGGGCTCGGCGGCGCTGCTGAACCCGCTGTGCCTGGCCCTCGCCCCCATCGCGGTGATTCCGATGGTGGTCTACCCCTACGGCAAACGCTTCACGAACTTCCCCCAGGCCATCCTGGGTCTCGCCCAGGCGATGGGCCCGGTCGGCGGCTGGCTGGCGGTCACCGGCACCTGGTCCTGGGACGCCGTGATCCTTGGCCTCGCGGTGGGCATCTGGATCGGCGGCTTCGACCTGATCTACGCCTGCCAGGACGTCGACACCGACCGCGAGATCGGCGTCATGTCGGTCCCGGCCCGCTTCGGCATCCCGGCGGCGATCTGGGGCGCCCGCGCCTGCCACACGGTGACGACGGCCCTGTTCGTCTGGTACGCCCTCGCCACGGACGCGGGCACCTTCTTCTGGCTGGGTCTGCTGATCGTCGCCGGCGCGTTCGTCTACGAGCACTCGATCGTCCGCCCGCACGACCTGTCCCGCCTGAACCGGGCATTCTTCAGCGTCAACGGGTTCATCGGGATTGCCCTGTTCGCGTGTGCGCTGATGGATCTTGTGGTTCGGGGGCTGACCGTGTAGTTACCGTGCGGCCTACCATCGAGGGCAGGACCCCCAGGGAGGCCAGCGTGACCGTCTCGGGCATCGACCGCCTGCACTCGCAGCTCAGCAAGCTGGAGGACATGTTCCCCGGCTATCTGACGGAGATTGTCGAGGGCAGTATCGTGATGAATCCGGTCAGGCCGTTCCACGGGAAGACGATCCTGAGGGTGTCGGCGAACCTGGAGGGGCAGCTTCCGCCGGAGTGGGGACTGGTGAGCGATGTGGCGTTCCCCTTCGACGATGCCAACGAGTTCTGCCCGGACATCGCGGTCATTCCGGCCGAGGCGGAGGACGAGAACCGCAGCTCCTACCCCGCCCATCTGATCGAGCTCGTAGCCGAAGTGGTGTCGCCGGAGAGTGTCCGCCGTGACTACGAGGTCAAGCCCCGCTGGTACGCCTCACGTGGCATTGCCAACTACTTGATCTTCGACCCGCAGCAGGGCCACTGCGTCACGATGTGGAACCCCGGCCCCGACGGCTACCGAGGCCGCGACACCATCCCCTACGGCCCCGACCTGACCATCGACTCCCCGCTCGGCAAGCTGAAGATCCCCACCGCGAGTCTCCCTGTCGACCCTAAAGCGCGCTCCCAGCCCTGAGCGCCGGCCCGTCCGCCCGGCGCCGCAGCAGGAACGCCGCCGCGACCCCCGCCACCAGCCCCACCAGATGCCCCTGCCAGCTGACGCCGGACTGGGTCGGGGCGAGGCCCGCCAGGATCGAGGTGCCCCAGATCGCGGCCACCAGCACGCCGGCCAGGATGCCGAGCGGGCGGCGCTCCACGAAGCCGGTGACCAGGAGGTAGCCGAAGAGGCCGAAGATCAGGCCGGAGGCGCCCGCGGTGTTGGTGCCGGACGGGGATATCAGCCAGACGCCGAGGCCGTCGGCGACGATGATCAGGGCGCAGACGGCGGCGAACCGGCGTATGCCGCCGAGCGCGGCCAGGAAGCCGAGGACCAGCAACGGCACTGTGTTCGCGGCGACGTGGGCGAAGCCGAAGTGGATGAACGCGGCCGGGACGACGTCCACCAGCTCGGACGGGGTGCGCGGGACGATGCCGAAGCCGTCCAGCGCGTGCCCGGTGAGCACGTCCGCCACTTCCAGCAGCCACAGCAGCGCCACCCAGACCAGCATCAGCTTGGCCGCGGTCCGCGCGCGGTCACCCCGCGACCACTCGCGCCGCTCCGCACCCCATGTACCCGCCACACCCGACGTACCCGCCATGGCCACCCCACCGCCCAACTCGTCCCCCTGGGGAACGCCCGGCCCCCCTTGGTCGGTTCCCACCCCGTGAGGCCGGATAGGCTCGGTGTCGTGAACCCAGTCAAGCCAGGAGAGACGCCGCGTACGCCTTGGATCGTAGGGGTGTCCGGCGCTTCCGGCACCCCATACGCCGCCGCGGTGCTGCGCGCGCTCCTCGCCGCGGGGGAGAGCGTCGACCTGGTCGTCAGCAGGGCGTCACGGCTCACGCTCCTCGACGAGACCGGGATCTCCTTCCGCGACGCCCACTGGCAGGACGACCTGCGCGAGTGGCTCGGGCGGGGTGCCGACGGCAAGCCCGGGACCTTCGAGCCGGACATCGACGGCGTCCGGTACTGGAACGCCGGGGACCTCGCCGCCGGGCCGTCCTCGGGGTCGTACGCCACGAAGGGCATGCTGATCGTGCCCGCCTCCACCGCCTGTGTCGCCGGCGTCGCGCTGGGCCTGTCGAAGGACCTGCTCCAACGCGCGGCGGGTGTGGCCCTCAAGGAGGGGCGCAAGCTGGTCGTGGCCGTCAGGGAGACCCCGCTGAACGGCCAGACGCTGAGGCACCTGGTGACCCTGGACGACGCGGGCGCCACCGTCGTACCCGCCTCGCCCGCGTTCTACGCGGGGGCCACCCACATCCAGGACCTGGTCGACTTCGTCGCCGGACGGGTGCTCGACGCGGCGGGCGTCGAGCACCGGCTCTACCGCCGCTGGAAGGGCGAACTCGGCGGCGGAACCCGCACGACATGAACGCCATCTGAGCAAGTCGCAGTAACTCTCATCACTTCGGGACATCTTCACCGGAAGGCTTCGATCGCATGGACGCGGTGGACAGGCAGCTCATCCAGGCCCTGAGGGAGAACGGCCGGGCTTCCTACGCGGAGCTGGGACGCCTCGTCGGCCTGTCGGGACCCAGCGTCACCGACCGCATCAACCGGCTGGAGGCGGCCGGCGTCATCACCGGCTATCGCGCCACGGTCGACGCCGCCTCGCTCGGCCTCGGCGTCACCGCGCTGATCGGCATCTCGCTGTCCGACGCCACCGACCACGAGGACGTCGCGAGCCGCCTGCGGGACCTGGGCGAGATCGAGGACTGCTGGTTCATCGCGGGCGACGACTCGTACATGCTCAAGGTCCGCGCGGCCGACGTGGACGGGCTGGAGAAGATCATCCGCCGGCTCAGCGGCACCAAGGGCGTCTCCCGTACCCGTACGACGATCGTGCTCTCCACCAAGTGGGAGAACCGGGTCGGACAGCTGCCCGACGAAGAGGACGTGTAGCGCCCGGTGGCGGTCGCCCCGCCCGAGGGGGCGGGGAGTACGGTTTACGGAGTCTTTCCGAGAGAGGTGCACGCATGGACGTCGGGCTCAAGCGCGAGCTGGAGGAGAAGGTCCGCTCCGGTGAGCGGCTGTCCCGCGAGGACGGCATCGCGCTGTACGAGTCGGACGACCTGGCGTGGCTCGGCGGCCTCGCGCACGAGGTGCGCACGCGCAAGAACGGCGACGTCGTCCACTTCAACGTCAACCGCCACCTCAACATGACCAACGTATGTACGGCCTCCTGCGCGTACTGCTCCTTCCAGCGCAAGCCGGGGGAGAAGGACGCGTACACGATGCGCATCGAGGAGGCCGTCAAGCTCGCCAAGGCGATGGAGTCGGACAACCTCACCGAGCTGCACATCGTCAACGGCCTGCACCCGAACCTCCCGTGGCGCTACTACCCGCGCTCCCTGCGCGAGTTGAAGGCCGCCCTCCCGAACGTCTCGCTGAAGGCCTTCACGGCCACGGAGATCCACCACTTCGAGACGATCAGCGGTCTGTCGGCGTCGGAGATCCTCGACGAGCTCATCGACGCCGGGCTGGAATCCCTCACCGGTGGTGGCGCGGAGATCTTCGACTGGGAGGTTCGGCAGCACATCGTGGACCACCGCACCCACTGGGAGGACTGGTCCCGCATCCACCGCCTGGCGCACGAGAAGGGTCTCAAGACCCCGAGCACCATGCTGTACGGCCACATCGAGGAGCCGCGGCACCGGGTGGACCACGTCCTGCGCCTGCGTGAGCTGCAGGACGAGACGGGCGGCTTCCAGGTCTTCATCCCTCTGCGCTACCAGCACGACTTCGTCGACATGAAGGACGGCAAGGTCCGCAACCGCCTTCAGGCCGGGACCCAGATGGCGACCGGCGCGGAGGCCCTGAAGACCTTCGCGGTGTCCCGTCTGCTGTTCGACAACGTCCCGCACGTCAAGGTCTTCTGGGTCATGCACGGCGTACAGACCGCCCAGCTGGCGCTCCAGCACGGCGCCGACGACATGGACGGCTCGGTCGTCGAGTACAAGATCACCCACGACGCGGACAACTTCGGCACGCCGAACAAGCTCACCCGCGAGGACCTGCTGGACCTCATCCGGGACGCCGGCTTCCGCCCGGTGGAGCGCAACACGCGCTACGAGATCATCCGGGAGTACGACGGCCCGGACCCGCTGCGCCGCGAGTCCCCCCAGCCGATGCGGGTGTGATTCCGGAGGGTGGGGCCGTGGTACTCGTCCGCCATGGTGAGCACCAAGGCGCCCGAGGACGCCTACACCGCTGAACCCTTCCTTCCCGACCGTGGCGGCCTGCCCGCCCTGCGCCGCGCCGCCGCCGAATGCCGGGGCTGTCCCCTCCACCGGGACGCCACGCAGACCGTCTTCGGCGTCGGCGACCGGAACGCCCGCGTCATGCTCGTCGGCGAGCAGCCCGGCGACCAGGAGGACCGGCAGGGCAAGCCCTTCGTCGGTCCGGCCGGGCGGCTCCTCGACAGGGCGCTGGAGGAAGCGGGCCTCGACCCGGCAGACGCGTATGTCACCAACGCCGTGAAGCACTTCAAGTTCACGCAGGCCGAGCCCCGCAAGCGCCGTATCCACAAGGCGCCGACCCTGCGTGAGATGACCGCGTGCGGACCCTGGCTGGCCGCCGAACTGGCCGTCGTGGAGCCCGAGCTGATCGTGCTGCTGGGCGCGAGCGCGGGCAAGGCCCTGCTGGGGTCGTCGTTCCGGGTCGGGGAGGTGCGCGGAACGCTGCTGGAGCGCGAGATCCACGGCCGGCCGGAAAAGCTGGTGGCGACGGTGCATCCGTCGTCGGTGCTGCGGGCCCAGGGCGACGCCGACCGGGAGGCGGCGTACGCGGGGCTGGTCTCGGACCTGAAGGTGGCGGCGCGGGCGTTGTCGTGATGACTTTCGCCGCGCTCCATGTAATGGCTACGATTGCGCCGTGCCTCTTACCTTCACACTCGACCCGGCCGTCACTCCGGACCTCCGTGACGGCATCCTCGACCTGTGGACCGACGTCTCCAACGCGGGCGGAGCCGTGGGCTTCGTGCCACCGGTGACACGGGAGGAGATCCGGCCGGAGCTGGTGCGGCAGTTCGCCGGGATGGCCGACCGAAGCAGGCGGCTGCTGGTCGGGCTCGATGACGACGGGCGGGTCGCCGCGACCGCTTTCCTCACCTTCAACTCGCACCGGCTGATGATCCACTGGATCTGGCTCTACACGGTGATGGTGCACCCCCGCCACCAGGGCAAGGGCTACGGCCGTGACCTGCTGGCGGCCGCCGAGCAGGCCGCCCGCGGCTTCGACGGCATCGAGGCGATCCGCCTCACCTGCCGCGGCGGCCTCGGCCTGGAACGCTTCTACGGCTCCTGCGGTTACAAGGAGGTCGGCCGGATCCCGGACGCAATCCGGGTCGCGCCGGGCGACGACCGGGAAGACGTGATCATGCTGCTGCCGCTCGAATGACCCACCCCGGCGACCCCCTGCCGACCCCCCTGCAAGATCGGCCGCCCCGCGTGCTTCACTGGACAGTGGCCCTTTTTGGAATCGGAAGAGTGGATTGAGATGCTCCGCTACACACTGATGCGCCTCGGGATCTTCGTGGGCTGCCTCGTGGTCGTCTGGGGCCTCGTCTACTCCGGCCTCGCCCCGCGTGGCCTCGGCGACTCCAATGGCATGTGGGTCGTCCTGCTGGCGCTGCTGCTCTCGGCGCCCATCAGCTTCGTCGTGCTGCGCAAGGAGCGCGATCGCGCCTCCGTGCAGATCGTGCAGAAGGTCGACCGTGTGAAGGCCAACCTGGAGGCGAACCGCAGCCAGGAGGACGACGTGGTCGACGAGACGGCTCGGACGCAGGGCCAGACCTCCTAGCTTGCCGCGTCCCGGCAGCGATACCGCTCGGTAACTGCACGGGCCCCGCCCTTACGCTTGTCCGGATCCATGGTGTGGGATGGCCGGATCCACGTCGGTGGAACGGTTGTTCGCACCGGCATTCGTGAACGTAAGGGGGAACCGTGGCACGAGCGCGCGCGCAGGCAAAGAAGAGCGCACGACGCGTTGCCGACGCCGTCGTCTCCGGAACCGATCCGAGGACGGCCGCGCAGGACGAACTGCGGCGGCAGATCGGCGGCCGGGGGACACGGGGAGACGGCGGCGAGGAATACGACGCCCAGGGCGAGGGCATCGACCCGGCGGACTTCCCGGCCGCCCGGGAACAGGGCGGCTCCACCGCCACCGTCATGCGGCAGAAGACGGTGCCGCTGGACGAGGCCGGGGAGGCGCTCGGCCGCAGCGAGCAGGTGCGCGAGGGTACCGAGACGGTGCACGCCATCTGCCCGATGGTGATCCCCAAGGGCCGCTCGATCGTCTCCATGCTGCCCGTGCTGACGCTGCTCGTACTGGGCGCCGTGGGTGCGGGGATCGTGGGCGCGTCCGGCGCCGATGTCCTGACCAACCCGCTGTTCGGCGTGCACTACTGGGTCATCTCGCTGTGCGCCGTCGCCTTCGTGTGGTGGCGTCAGGGCATGGTCATGGTGCCGGACGGCTGCCAGGCGATGATCACCCGGTTCGGCAAGCTGGAGAGGGTCGTCGGCCCGGGCCGGATCGTGCTGCTGAGCCCGTGGAAGCGGGTGTCGTACATCGTCAACACCACGATCGAGTACCCCTTCAACGCTCCGGTGCGCGAGGCACCGACCAAGGGCGGCGTGAAGGCGTCGATCGACCTGTTCATCCAGTTCCGGATCAGCGATCCGACCGAGTTCGTCTACACGCTGGGCGCGGTGCGCGGCTTCGAGGAGAAGCTGAGCAACGCGGTGAGCGAGACGATCCGCACCCTCGTCTACGAACAGGAAGCCGCCGGCATCTACGACATGGTCGGCGAGGACACCGGCCGGCTGCTGGACCTGCTCAACCAGCAGTTCCGCCCGGCCGTCGAGCTGACCAACGCCAACATCACCCACGCCGAACCGTCCGACCAGCGCTACCGCATGGACCTGGCGGCGCCCGAGATGGTGCGCGTGGCCAAGGAGGCGTACACGCACGAGTACGCGCTCCAGCTCCGCAAGGAGCAGGACGAGGGCGACCTCACCCGCGAACTCGCCTCCAGCCACGAGACGCTCTCCGCGATCCAGGCCGACATCGCCCAGTACCAGGCGCAGATGGACACCGCCGTGGAACGCGAGACCAACCGCGCCGAGGCGCTCGCCCGGCAGCGCTACGTCCAGGCCGAGTCCGAGGCGAAGGCCAACGCGGCCCTGCTGGAGGCGCAGGCCCTCGACATCCGCGCGGTGACCGCGGCGGAGGCGCCGGAGATCCTGGAGTACCGCTACCAGCAGCAGGTGCTGGACACGCTGGAGCAGGTCGCGGACCATCTGCCGCGTCTGGTCCGCATCGGCGGCGCGACGGACGGCGGCGCCGGCATCGACTTCCTGGAGCTGGCCCGCGAGTTGGTCGGCGAGCGCGGCACGGAACTGTTCACCGACGAGGACATGGCAGCCGTACGGTCGCGTCTCTCCGAGGTGTCCGAGCGGATCGCCGCGCGCGAGACGGAGATCGGAGCGCTGCTGGCGGCCGAGCGGCCGACGGTGCCGCAGGTGCCCGACCAGCCCGGATCGCCCGACAGCTCCGACGGTTCCGACAGCTCCATCAGCTCTGACGTCTCCGAGGGGGCCGACCAGTGAGCACCGCCCGTTCCTCCCACCGCCGGTCGGTCATCTCCGAGAAGGTCGCTCCCTGGAGCGACATCGCGCGGCTGCTGCGCGGCGGCGAGGCCGACACCCTGATCCCGGTCATCATCCCGCGCCACCGGCGCCGCCTGTGGTGGATGCTGCCGCTGTGGCTCGGCGTCTACTCCCTGTTCATGGGCGTGATGCTGTCCCTGCAGGAGGCCGACTCCGAGTCGGTCGCCGGGGACCTCGCCTACGGCACCCTCGCCACCCTCTCCTACGCCGGCGGCGCGGTCCTGCTGGTGATCGGCGCGCTGTGGTGGTGGCGCTCCTCGATCGTCGAGATCGAGCAGGGCACCAACGGCGTGCTGACCCGCTACGGCGCCGTCATCCGCACCCTGGACGCCGGCCGCCACTACCTGTGGCACCCGTGGTCCCGGGTCGACTTCGTCGTCGACACCGCCACCGAGATCCCGTACTCCGCGCCGGTCATGGCCTGCCCGACGCAGGAGAACGTGCCGCTGCGCTCCATCGAGTTCTTCCTGAAGTTCCGCATCACCGACGCCGTGCTGTTCGTCCGCACGATCGGCGCGGGCAACTTCGACCTGGTGCTCTCCAGCGCCGTACAGGACGCGATCCGGCAGCGGGCGCGCAAGATGCGCACCGAGCGGGCGTACGACCTGCGTGGCTCGGACGTGGCCGACATGCAGGAGCTGCTCAACCGCCAGCTGTCCGGCTACGGCGTGCGCATCACCGGCTCCAACATCCCGGACGTGCAGCTGCCGGCGCAGTACCAGCAGCACCTGGCCACCCGGGAGCGGGTCGCCAAGGAGCGCACGGCGTACGACCAGGAGTGGGGGCTCATCCGCAAGCGTCGGATCGACCAGCTGGGCATGGACATCGAGCGCGCCAAGAAGGTGCGCGACGCCAGGATCGTCGAGGTCAAGGCCGCGCTGAACCGGGCACGTGAAGAGGTCGCCCAGCTGCTGGAGGAGCAGGAGACCAACGCCCAGCGCGTGCGGTTCGAGATCGAGACGCGGGGCCGCAGCGGCCTGATCGCCGCCGAGAACGAGGCCCGCGCCCAGCGCGCCCTCGCCAAGGCCTACCGCGACAACCGCGCGGTCCTTCAGTACGAACTCGCCCGGCGTCGCCTGGAGGTGGGCGCGAAGCTCGCCGGCCGGGCCCCGCAGCCGGTGGTCGTACGGACCGACGGCAGCAGCGCCGACACCTCCGCCCTGTCCACTCTGCTCACCGCGCAGCTGCTGCCGCGGCTGACGGCCCTGCCGGCGGTCGACGGGCAGGTGCTGACGGACCGGGTGGCACGGTTCGCCGACGAGCTGAGCGACGACAAGTAGGGACAGCTGTTCACGGCGGGCCGGGTGGGATCTCCCTCCCGGCCCGTACGCTAACGGCCATGGGTGCCGTGAAGACCAAACGGATGCCGCGGGCCGTCCGTGAGCAGCAGATGCTGGACGCCGCCGTGCGGACCTTCGGCAGGCGCGGGTACATGGCCGCGTCGATGGACGAGATAGCCGAACTGGCGGGTGTCTCGAAGCCGTTGGTGTATCTGTACCTGAACTCGAAGGAAGACCTCTTCACCGCCTGCATCCGGCGCGAGGCCGCCGCGCTCGTCGTGGCAGTGCGCTCCGGTGTGCGGACCGAGCTGCCCGCCGACCGCCAGCTCTGGGAAGGGCTGCGGGCGTTCTTCACCCACACCTCTCACTACCCGGACGCCTGGTCCGTCCTGCACCTCCAGGCCCGCACGCACGGCGAGCCGTTCGCGTCCGAGGTCGCCAAGATGCGCGCGGAGATCGTCGAGTTCGTGACGCAGCTGATCCTCGTCGCGGCACGCGAGGCCCACCGCGACCCCGACCTGCCCGAGAGCGAGGTCGCGGGTCTCGCCGAGGCCCTGGTCGGCGCCGCGGAGTCCCTCGCCGACTGGGCCAACTCCACGCCGGCCATGACGGCACGGGAGGCGGCGGCGACACTGATGAACTTCGCCTGGTCGGGACTCGGCAACCTCATGGACGGCCGGCCCTGGTCACCGCCGGACGCCCCTCACGGGGCGAGCGGGTAGACCTCCCCGCCAAGGTGGACGCGGTCCTCGCCGCCCCGCAGTTCGAACCGCCCGCCCTGCGCGGCGTACGTCACCGTCCCCGGCAGCAGCACCGGTGCCCGGAAGCCGGCCCGCACCCGCACCGCCTCCTCAGTGCCGTGCGCGGCGAGGCAGCGGGCCACGGTCCACATGCCGTGCGCGATGGCCCGGGGGAAGCCGAACAGGCGGGCGGTGAGCGGGTGGAGGTGGATGGGGTTGCGGTCACCGGAGGCGGCGCCGTAACGGCGTCCGACGTCGGCGGCGAGCCGCCACTCGGCGACGGCGGGCAAAGGCTTGTACTCCTGCGCGTCCAGCGCCACCTGGCCGTCCCGCACGCCCTGCACCTGCCCGGACGCCGTACGGCCGTCGGTGCGGTGCCTGGCCAGATACGTGCTCCGCGACTCCCACACGACCCCGTCACCGGCCCGCAATTCGGTGACCACGGCGGCCTCCGTACCGCGCCGGTGGGGCATCAAACCGTCGACGTGCACGGAGAGTTCGTACCCACGCGTGGCGGTGAGGGCCCGGTGCCGGGTGACGGTGATCGACGTGTGGACGAGACCGAGCAGCGGCAGCGGGAAGTCCCGTCCGCTCATCAGCCGCATCGCCAGTGGGAAACCGAGCACATGCGGATACGTCACCGGCAGGGCGTCGTCCCCCGTGGGAAACCCGCACACCCGCTCGTACGCGGCCAGCCGGGCGAGGTCGACGCGAAGGTCCGGCAGGACGAGCCTCGTGCGCGGGAACTCCGCCTGCGGGCCGGGGCGTTTGAAAGGTGACAGCAGGGCGCCCCGGGCGAGCAGGGGCGGAAGCGAAGGAGGAGCGGTGAGGACGAGGGACATCACGCCCCCAGCAGGCTCTGGCCGCATACCCGGACGACCTGGCCGTTGACGCCCGAGGATCCCGGATCCGCCAGCCAGGCGGTCGTCTCGGCGACATCGATCGGCAGTCCACCCTGCGCGAGGGAGTTCATCCGGCGCCCCGCCTCCCGGATGAACAGGGGAATCGCGGCGGTCATCTTCGTCTCGACGAACCCGGGCGCGACCGCGTTCACCGTCACCCCGTGCTCGGCGAGGGCGCGTGGCGCGAGGGCCCGGACCAGTCCGACGATGCCCGCCTTGCTCGCGCCGTAGTTGGTCTGCCCGGCGTTCCCCGCCAGCCCCGCGATCGACGCCGTCGCCACGACCCGCCCGCCCCGCCTCAGCGTCCCGCTCTCCAGCAACGCGTCCGTCGTGCGCAGCACACTCGCGAGATTGACGTCGAGCACCGAACTCCAGCGCTCGGCGGGCATGTTGGTCAGCCGCCGGTCGCGTGTGATCCCCGCGTTGTGCACCAGGACGTCCAGGCCGTCGGGCAGCGCGGCGGCGATGCGCGTGCCCGCGTCGGGTGCGGTGATGTCGAGCGCGAGGGCGGTGCCGCCGAGCCGGTCGGCCACGCGCCGCGCGTCCTGCTCGGCCTGCGGCACGTCGAGTACGACGACCCGGGCGCCGTCCCTCGCCAGCGTCTCGGCGACCGCCTCGCCGATGCCGCGCGCGGCGCCGGTGACCAGGGCGGTGCGGCCGGTGAGGGGGCGGTCGGGGTCGTGGGGTGGGTCGTGGGGTGCGGTGGCGTCCGCCGGGGCCGAACCCACCTCGACGACCTGGCCGCTGACGTACGCCGACCTGGGGGAGAGGAGGAAGCGCAGGGTCGACCCGGCGGCGTGCGCGTCCGTCAGCCGTACGAGGTTCACCGTCCTGCCGCGCCCGATCTCCTTGCCGAGCGAGCGCGTGAAGCCCTCCAGGGCCTGCTGGACGGCGGCCTGGTGGTGGTCGGCCGGGTCGAGGGGTGCGCCGAGCACGACGACCCGGCCGCTGTCGGCGACCGACCGCACGACCGGGTGGAGGGCCGCGTGCACCTCGGCGAGCGTCTCGACGTCACGGACGCCCGTGGCGTCCAGGACGACGGCGGCGGGCTTCTCGGAGGGGGCGGTCGTCAGGTCGAGGCCCAGGGCGGTACGGGCACCGGCATCGGTGAGGCCGAGGTCCGACTTGCCGACCGTCAGGAGCAGCCGGGCGCCCTTCAGCGAGGGCCGCTCCGGTGTCCAGCGTTGGAGCGTGGCGGGCTGCGGCAGCCCGAGTCGGCGGGTGAGGAGGCGGCCGGGCGCCGTGCCGGTGAAGCTCAGATAGCGGTCGGCCATGTCCCACTCCCAGTGCGCTCCGTTGCTGACTCCAGAGTAAGGTTACCCGAGGTAAGTCCAAGGTGGACATGAGGAGTGGGTGGAGATGAGCTCCCTGTTGGCGCCGGCGGTCCGGGGCGTCGCGATCATCGGCGGCACCCGTATCCCGTTCGCCCCCTCCGACGGCCCGTACGCCACCGCGTCCAACCAGGACATGCTCACGGCCGTGGTTGACGGCCTGGCCGAGCGGTACGAGCTGGGCGATCCGGGCGCGGTCGGAGAGTTCGTCGCCGGGGCAGTCCTCAAGCACAGCCGGGACTTCAACCTCGCCCGCGAGACCGTCCTCGGCTCGAAGCTGGACGCCCGCACGCCCGCCTACGACATCCAGCAGGCCTGCGGCACCGGTCTCCAGGCCGTCATTGCCGCCGCCAACAAGATCGCGATCGGCCAGACCGAGTCGGCGATCGCCGGCGGCGCGGACACCGCGAGCGACGCGCCCCTCGGCGTCAACGACGAGCTGCGGCGCATCGTGCTTCAGGCCCGGCGGGCCAAGTCGCCCGGCGGCCGGCTCAAGGCCCTGTCCGGCGTACGGCCGTCCCACCTCGTCCCCGACATCCCCCCTCAACGCCGAGCCCCGCACCCGGCGGTCGATGGGGGAGCACGCCGCCCGTCACGGCACGGGCCTGGGGTGTCTCCCGCGAGGCGCAGGACGAGTTGGCGGCGGCCAGTCACCAGCGCCTGGCGGCGGCGTACGAGCGGGGCTTCTTCGAGGACCTGGCCGTGCCCTTCCGGGGCCTGGACAGGGACCAGAACCTGCGCCCCGGTTCGACGCCGGAGAAACTGGCCGCGCTGAAGCCGGTGTTCGGCCTCGACGGTCCCGACCGCCTGGAGCGAAGGTAAGGGGACGGTGAGACGAAGCTGAGTGTCCCTCACATAACCCCCGACGTTGCACATACCCGGCTCCGGACCACCCCCGAACCCGCACAACCCCCACACGCCCGCGCCGTACGATCGCCTGCCTAACCAGCGGTAACCCGTTTCCGCAGGCCTCGGCAGGTGAACGCCACGGTGCGCGAGGCACGTACGTCATGCAGCAAGCAGTTTCTTCGCTGCACGCCCGCCGCAGGAGCCGCCCGTGTCCACCCCGCTTCCCTCTTTCGCCGCCTCGGCCGCCTTCGACGACGCTCCGGGCCCGACCCTGGTGCAGCCCGAGACGCGACGACTGGACGGTGCCGTACGGGAGGCGTACGTACCGCCGTTCGCGCCGCCGGTGACCCATGGGTCGCTCGGGGACCTGCCCTTCGACAACGCGGCGGCGGCGCCGGACGCGGTCGTCCTCAGCCGCAGGGGCGAGGACGGGCGGTGGTCGGACGTGACGGCGGCGCAGTTCGCCGAGCAGGTGCAGGCGGTGGCGAAGGGGCTGATCGCCGAGGGACTGGAGCCGGGGGACCGGATCGCGATCATGGCGCGGACGACGTACGAGTGGACGCTCCTCGACTTCGGCGCGTGGGCGGCCGGCCTCGTCACGGTCCCCGTCTACCCCACCTCCTCCGTCTTCCAGACCCGCTGGATCCTCCAGGACTCCGGTGCGGTGGCCCTGGTCACCGAGACCGCCGCGCAGGCCGCCGCCCTCGGCCCCGAACTGGACCGGGTGCCCGATCTGCACCGCATGTGGGTGATGGAGAAGGGCCATGTGGAGCGGCTGGCCGAGCTGGGCGCGCAGCAGCCGGACGGCGAAGTGGGCGTACGGCGGGGCATGCTGGTGCCGGACACGCTGGCGACGCTCATCTACACCTCGGGCACGACCGGCCGCCCGAAGGGCTGCGCGCTGACGCACGGCAACTTCTTCGCCGAGGTGGACAACGCGATCGAGCTGCTCTACCCGATCTTCAAGGCGCGCACGAGCGAAGAGGCGTCGGTGCTGCTCTTCCTCCCCATGTCGCACGTCTTCGGCCGTATGGTCGCGGTGGCCTGCATCCGGGCCCGGGTGCGCCTGGGCCACGCGCCGAGCCTCAAGGCGGAGGACCTGCTGCCGGACCTGGCGGCCTTCCGCCCCACGTGTCTGCTGACCATCCCCTACATGCTGGAGAAGATCTTCAACTCCGCCCGCGCCAAGGCCGAGACGGGCGGCCGGGCGTCGTCCTTCGACCGCGCGGCCTCGGTGGCCGAGCGCTACGGCGAGGCGATGGAGGCCCGGGCCTCGGGGACGGGCGGTGGCCCCGGCGCGACGCTCAGGACGGCCCGCGCCTTCTACGACCCCCTGGTCTACCGCCGTATCCGCAACGCGATGGGCGGCCGGGTGCGCTACGCGATCTGCGGCGGCTCACCGCTCGGCCGCCGCCTGGCCGCCTTCTATTCCGGCGCCGGCATCGAGATCTACGAGGGCTACGGCCTGACGGAGGTGACGGGCGCCGCGACCGTGACTCCGCCCTCCAAGCCCCGCCTGGGGACGGTGGGCTGGCCCCTGCCCGGTACCCGCATCCGCATAGCCGCGGACGGCGAGATCCTCATCTCCGGCGAACAGGTGCTGCGCGGCTACTGGGACCCGTCCGCGGGCGGCGTCGTTCCGGCTGCCGCCGACGGCTGGCTGCCGACGGGTGACATCGGCGCCCTGGACGACGAGGGCTATCTGACGATCACCGGCCGCAAGAAGGAACTCCTGATCACGGCGGGCGGCAAGAGCGTGGCCCCGGCGCCCCTGGAGAACTGGCTGCGCTCCCACCCCCTGATCTCCCAGTGCATGGTCGTGGGCGATCGGCGGCCCTTCGTGTCCGCCCTGATGACCCTGGACATGGACGGCGTGAGCCACTGGCGCCGGATGAACGGCAAGCACCCCGTCCCCGCGGAGCTCCTCGTCGACGACGCCGAACTGAGGGCGATCCTGCAACGCGCGATCGACGAGGCCAACAAGCTGGTCTCGCGCCCGGAGTCCATCCGCCGCTTCACGATCCTGCCGAGGGACTTCACGGAGCTGGACGGCCACCTCACGCCGTCGATGAAGCTGCGACGGGAGGCTGTCATGCGGGACTTCGCGGCGGAGGTCGAGGAGCTGTACGCCACATAGCCGCGGTTCGGGGCAACCCGCCAGGACCCGACATCACGACAAACGGTTGCCGTCTCGTTACGACAATTGCTTGACGTGACATGCCGTGGCCACGTTGGCTACCGCCACCGGGTAGCAAAGCCGCTCATCCGCTCGGAAGGCACCAGTAGTGAATGCTCGTACCCCCCACACGTCCGCTGTACGCCGGTTCTCCATAGCCCTCGTCGCGTCCGCCTCGGCGCTCTCGCTCGCCGCGTGCGGTGTGGTCGACGGCATCGGGGGCGGTGACAGCTCGGAGTCGCCCAACAAGGGCGACGACGTCACGGTGGGGCTCCTGCTGCCCGACACGGACACGGCGCGCTTCGAGAAGTTCGACCACCCGCTGATCAAGAAGGAAGTCGCCTCCCTCACCCACGACAAGGGCAAGGTCGTCTACGCCAACGCCGAGTCGAGCACGGACAAGCAGAGTCAGCAGTTCCAGCAGATGATCGCCGACGCGGTGGACGTCATCCTCGTGGACGCGCTGGACTCCAAGGCCATCGCGCCGGACGTGCAGAAGGCGAAGGACGCGGGCATTCCCGTCATCGCCTACGACCGGCTCGCCGAGGGGCCGATCGACGCGTACGTGTCCCACGACAACGAGCTCGTCGGTGAGGTGCAGGGCCGCGCCCTCGTCGAGGACCTCGGCGCGAAGGCCGCGACCAGCAAGGTCGTCATGATGAACGGCGACCCCGCCGACCCGAACACCGGCCGGTTCAAGAAGGGCGCGCTCGACGAGCTCGAGGGCGAGGTGAACATCGTCAAGCGGTACGACACCGACAAGTGGTCGCCCGAGATCGCCAAGGCGAACATGGAGAAGGCGATCTCCGCCGTCGGCCTGGACAACATCGCCGCCGTCTACTCGGCGAACGACGGCATGGCGGGCGCCGTCATCGACGCCCTCAAGGAGTCCGGCGCGAGCAAGATCCCGCCGGTGACCGGGCAGGACGCCAACCTGGACGCGGTGCAGCGGATCGTCGCGGGCGAGCAGTTCATGACGGTGTACAAGTCGTTCCTGCTGGAGGCGACCAACGCCGCGAAGATGGCCGTGTTCAAGGCCCAGGGACGCACGATCCAGTTCGACGCCCTGACCCAGGACTCGGTCGACAGCCCGACCCAGGACGGCATCCCGGCCCAGCTGGTCTCGGTGGTCCCGCTGACCAAGAGCAACATCAAGCAGACGGTGATCCAGGACGGCGTCTACACCGTCAAGGACATCTGCACCGCTGAGTACAAGGCGGACTGCGCGGCCATCGGCCTGAACTGACCGGCCCGAATCGGTCGCCGTCAGGCGCGTGTGGCCCGGCGGTGACTCTCCACCAGGTCCGCGAACGCCCGGGCCGGCGGGCTGAGTGCGTCCCAGCGGCGGACGGCCCAGCCCACGGGCAGGGGGCGCAGTCCGGGGAGTGGAATCAGGCGTAGTTCCCCCTCACCGGGGACCGGCAGTCCCGGCAGCGCGGGCAGGACCGCCCGTCCGACCCCCAGCTCGGCCAGCAGCAGCGCGGTGTCCCAGTCGGCGACGCTCGTGTCGTGCGCGAACCGGAGGCCCAGCTCGGCGCAGGCGGCGTCCAGATGGGCCGCCGAGGCGGAGTTCGGCGGCAGCCGGATCAGCCGTACGTCACGCAGGTCGGCGCCGACATCGACGTACGGCCGTGCCGCGAGCGGATCGTCGGCCCGCACCGCCAGCACCCACGGCAGCTCCACCACCGGCCGCTGCTCGATACCGCGCACCTGCGGTCCGAGGGTGATCCAGGCCAGGTCGAGCGTGCCGTCGGCCAGCGCGTCGAAGCTGCCCCGGCCCGAACTGACCGTGCGGAACTCCAGATTGACCCGGGGATGCCGCCGCCGGTACGCGACGACCGCCTCCGCCATGAAGTGCCGTACGGTCGTCGCCCCTGTCGCCACCCGCACGTACCCGCTCTCGCCGTCGACGAGATCCCGCAGCTGCCGCACGGCGAGGTCCAGCCCCGAAATCCCCTCGGCGGCGGCCGCCTCCAGCACCCGGCCGGCCTGGGTCGGCACGACCCCCCGGGGCTGCCGCTCCAGCAACGCGACCCCGGTCTCCCGCTCCAGGCGCTTCACATGCTGACTCACCGCGGACTGGGTGCACCCCAGTTCCCGGGCCACCGAGCTGAGACTCCCGGCACGGCACACGGCCACGAACACACGCAGGTCATCGAGGGTCATGACCTCTAAGTTAATGCTTGGGGGCAGCCACAAATCCCAAGGATTGACTGGGCCTTGGCCGATGGACGACGATCCTGGAAGGGCCCGGGCGGCAACCCGCTCCACACCCTCGCCGGTGTCCGGACCAAGGCGGGGGAGGGAGCGGGTGCCGACCCAAAAGACGCGAGCGGACGGCGGATTCGGCTCCCCTGCAACGCCCTTGACTTCACGCGGCATCCGCGTCACATTCGCATTTCTGACACACCCTCAGAAACGCGGCGTCGTCCAGGGCGGGAGCGGCCTCCATGACCAGCAGCGTGAACCCTTCGCGAAGACACGTACTGGCCGCGGGTGCCGCCGGCGCCGCAGGCACGGCCCTCGGGGCCGGGGCCGTAACCCAGTCCGCCGCCCACGCAGCCGCCCCGCCCCTGCTCGGCACCTACGACGTCGTCGTCATCGGCTCCGGAGCCGCCGGCATGACCGCCGCGCTGACCGCGGCCAAGCAGGGGCTGAGCTGTGTGGTGGTGGAGAAGGCGCCCACCTTCGGAGGGTCCGCCGCGCGGTCCGGGGCCGGGATCTGGATCCCGAACAACCCGGTGATCCTCGCGGCCGGTGTGCCGGACACACCGGCGAAGGCGGCCGAGTATCTGGCCGCCGTCGTCGGGCCGGACGTTCCCGTCGAGCGGCAGCGGGCCTTCCTCGCGCACGGCCCGGCGATGCTGTCCTTCGTCATGGCCAACAGCCCACTGCGATTCCGCTGGATGGAGGGGTACGCCGACTACTACCCCGAACTGCCCGGCGGCCTCCCGAACGGCCGCTCCATCGAGCCCGACCAGCTCGACGGCAACCTCCTGGGCCCCGAGCTGGCGAGGCTGAACCCGCCGTACATGGACGTGCCCGCCGGCATGGTCGTCTTCAGCGCGGACTACAAGTGGCTGGCCCTGGCAGCGGTGAACGTCAAGGGCGCCGCCGTGGCCGCGGCCTGTCTCGCGCGCGGTACGGCCGCGGCGCTGCGCGGTGAGAAGCCGCTGACCATGGGACAGTCGCTGGCGGCCGGCCTGCGCCTGGGACTGCGGTCGGCCGGCGTCCCGGTGTGGCTCGGCACGCCCCTCACCGACCTGTACGTCGAGAACGGCACCGTGAGCGGCGCGGTCGTCACCCGGGACGGCGCCCCCGGCCTGGTGCGCGCCCGCCGTGGCGTGATCGTCGGCTCGGGCGGCTTCGAGCACAACGCGGCCATGCGCGAGTACTACCAGCGGCAGCCCATCGGCACGGACTGGACGGTCGGCGCGAAGGAGAACACCGGCGACGGAATCCGGGCCGGACACCGGCTCGGCGCCGCGCTCGGCCTCATGGACGACGCCTGGTGGGGCCCGGCGATCCCGCTCCCCGGCCAGCCCTACTTCTGCCTCGCCGAACGCACCCTTCCCGGCGGTCTGTTGGTCAACGCCGCCGGAGCCCGCTTCGTCAACGAGGCCGCTCCCTACAGCGACGTCGTCCACACCATGTACGACGTCCACGACACGAGCCCGGCCATCCCGGCCTGGCTGATCGTCGACCAGAACTACCGCAACCGGTACCTCTTCAAGGACGTCCTCCCGGCCCTGCCCCTCCCGGCCGACTGGTACAGCTCGGGCGCCGCGCACAAGGCCTGGACGCTGGACGCGCTCGCACGGTCGATCGGCGTCCCGGCGCCGGCCCTGCGGACCACGGTCGACCGCTTCAACGCACAGGCCCGGCACGGCAGGGACCCCGACTTCGAACGCGGCGACAGCGCCTACGACCACTACTACACGGACCCGTCCGTCCTGCCCAACTCCTGCCTCGCGCCCCTGTGGCTGCCCCCCTACCACGCCTTCCGCATCGTCCCCGGCGACCTCGGCACCAAGGGCGGCCTCCTCACCGACGCCCGCGCCCGCGTGCTGCGGGAGGACGGTTCGGTGATCGAGGGACTGTACGCCGCCGGCAACGCGAGCTCGGCCGTCATGGGCAACAGCTACGCGGGCGCGGGCTCGACGATCGGCCCGGCGATGACGTTCGGGTACATCGCGGCGCGGGACATCGCCGGGAGCCTCTAGCGCTCGGGCTTGCGGGCGATCAGGAACGCCTGCGGGGACGTCTCGTCCAGCGCCGGGTCGGGCTCACGGAGCGTCCGGGAGACGAGGGTGAACCCGGCCCCGGTCAGCAGGTCGGCCATGTGTTCCGGCCGACGGCGCTGGAAGGTCAGCGAGACCGGGTGCCCGAAGGGCCGGTCGTGATGCCGGTGTTCGTCACCGGCCTGGAACGCGACGAGCAGAGGCGCGCCGGCCGCCAGCACACGGTGGAACTCGGCGAAGAGGTCCGGGAGCCGGTCCACCGGCGTGTGGATGGAGGAGTAGAAGGACAGGGCACCGGCCAGCGCGCCGTCCGCCAGATCCAGTTCGAGCATCGAACCCTGCTCGAACCGCAGCCCCGGGTTCTCGCGGCGCGCGATCGCCAGCATCGACTCCGACAGATCGAGCCCGAACACGGAGAGCCCGAGTGAGGCGAGGCGGGCGGTGGTCCGACCCGGTCCGCATCCCAGGTCGGCCACCGGCCCGTCCCCGTCGACGAGTTCGGCGAACACTCCCAGCAACGCCCGCTCCAAGGGTCTGCCCGCGAGCTCGTCCCGGAAGAGGTCCGCGTAGTCCTCGGCGATGGCGTCGTAGAAGGTGCGGGTGGTGGTCAGGAAGTCGGAGTCGGTCATGGGCGGGGACCCTAGCGAACGCGTTGGCTACTCGGCTCCGTCCTTCGCCTGCCCCGTCCGCTTCCGGCCACCGCCGCTCGAGGCTCCGACCGCGGCGCCGACGGCGATGCCCAGCCCCATCCCCAGGGCCAGCCCGAGCCCGAGGTTGTCGAAGACGGTCAGGCCGAGCGCGATGCCGATGCTCGTGCCGAGGGAGAGGCCGAGCGAAAGGCCCATCGCCTGCTTGTTGTCGGCTGCGGTGCCGCCGTCTTCCTCGTGGTTGTTCTCATCCCCGTCGTTCACCTGGCGATTCTCCCACGAGGACGGCTCATGGCACCCCTGCCGCCCGCAGCACCGCGGTGGCCACCGCCGCCCCCAGCACCACCACCGGGAACGGCGCCCGCCGCCACGCCAGCACGCCGCCCACCAGCACCCCGGCCGGCCGCGCCCACCCCGCGAAGCCGCCGCCCTCCGTCCACGTCCCCGTCGCCAGCAGCGCCACGAGCAGCACCACCGCACCCGCCGCCAACAGCTCCTGGACCCGCGCGGGGAGCACGACCCGCCCGTGCAGCGTCGGGCCGACCAGACGGAAGGTGTACGTCCCCACCGCCAGCGCCAGGATCATGGCGACCGTTCCCGTCGTGCCGGTCATGACGCGTCGTCCTTCCTGCCGGACGGGCGGTACGCGACGAGCCCCGCCAGCGCCAGCAGCACCGGCACCCCCGCCGGGACGACCGGTACCGCGGCCAGGGCGAGGGCGGCGCCGAGGAGCGCGGCACGGCGTACGGCGGAGTCCTTGCGCAGGGTGGGCAGGACCAGTGCGACCAGTACGGCGGGGAAGGCGGCGTCCAGGCCGTACGTCGCCGTGTCGCCCAGTGCGGTTCCGGCGAGCGCGCCGGCGAGGACACCGATGTTCCAGGTGACGAACAGGCCGAGCCCGTTCACCCAGAACGCCACCCGGCGGCGTACGGGATCCGGTTGGGCGAGGGTGAAGGCCACCGTCTCGTCGGACACGAGGTGGGCGCCGAGGAGGCGGGCGAGGCGGCCCCGGCCGAGGACGTCCGCGACGGCCAGACTGAAGGCGGCCGTGCGGGTGTTGAGGAGCAGCCCGGTGGCCGCCGCGGCGAACGGCCCGCCCCCGGCCAGCAGCACGCCGACCGCGCTGAACTGGGCCGAGCCCGCGTAGACGATCAGCGACATCACCACCGGCACCCACACCGGCAGCCCGCCGGCCACCGCGATCGCGCCGAAGGAGACGCCCACGACCCCACCGGCCAGCCAGATGAGGGCGCTGTCGCGCACCAGGGCCGTCATCTCGGGCGCCGGAAGAGGTGACATCATCGGTGTTCGGAGTAGCGAACGCATGTTTTCCAGAATGAACAGTCGGCATCCGTTCGTCAAGGCGAACGAATGGACCGGCGCAGCGAACGACGGGAAGTGAACCGATGAGCGAGCCCCTGACCTGGATCGCCGCCTCGCTGCGACGCGAGCGCACCCGGGCCGGGTTGTCCCTGTCCGAGCTGGCCAAACGGGCCGGGATCGCGAAGTCCACGCTTTCCCAGCTGGAGGCCGGCGGCGGAAACCCCAGCGTGGAGACGCTGTGGGCGCTGGGGGTCGCGCTCGGTGTGCCGTTCAGTGCGCTGGTGGAGCCGCCGTCGCCGGCGGTCCAGGTGATCCGGGCGGGGGAGGGCCCCACGGTCGCCTCCGAGCGGGCGGACTACGTGGCCACGCTGCTCTCCGCCAGTCCGCCCGGCGCTCGCCGGGACATCTACCACCTGCGCGCGGAACCCGGCCCGGCCCGGGAGTCGGAGCCGCACATTCCGGGGTCGGTGGAGCATCTGATCGTCAGCACGGGGCGCGTGAAGGCGGGACCGCGGGGGGACGAGGTCGAGCTGGAGCCCGGCGACTACATGTCGTATCGCGGGGATGTGCCCCACTCGTACGAGGCGCTCGCCCCCGGGACGACGTTCGTGCTGGTCATGCAGCACATCTAGCCCTCGACGGGGGAGGAAAGGCAGGAGCCCCGTTGCCTTGCGGCACGGGGCTCCTTGGGTACTGCTATCTGTTCCGGATCAAAGCACCAGGCTCCGAGACCGAATGATCAGACTGATCGAACTGATCAGACGGGGGTGACGTTCTCCGCCTGCGGGCCCTTCGGGCCCTGGGTCACGTCGAAGGAGACCTGCTGGTTCTCCTCCAGCGAACGGAAGCCGCTCGCATTGATCGCGGAGTAGTGAACGAAGACGTCGGGGCCGCCGCCTTCCTGGGCGATGAAGCCAAAGCCCTTTTCGGCGTTGAACCACTTCACGGTTCCGGTAGCCATAAGCCCTCCTTGGGCCCAAAGGGTTGCCCTGCTCCAGAACCCTGCAAGTGTGAAAACAAAATGCCGCACAACTGCATACGTCTGAAAACGACGAGAGCCCGCGGTCACATGCTCCGCAGGCTCTGTACTGCAAGGGAAACCAAACTGCAACTTGCGGCGAGCCTAGCACGCGGGCAGCCGAAAGCAATAGAGGTCAAGATCACGTCACCCGGACGTTTGAACCCACGTGTTGGGGTTGACGGGAGCGCTGGTGATCTGAGCGTCACCGGAGAGTCGCCACCCTGAAGGGTGCACGCTACCCCATGGGGTCTAGTCTCGCGATGTGGACAATTCTCGCACCAGGCCGCGCGTAGGCCACATCCAGTTCCTGAACTGCCTGCCCCTGTACTGGGGGCTCGCGAGAACGGGCACGCTCCTCGACTTCGAGCTGACCAAGGACACCCCCGAGAAGCTCAGCGAGCAGCTGGTGCGGGGCGACCTCGACATCGGGCCGATCACCCTCGTCGAGTTCCTGCGCAACGCCGACGACCTGGTCGCCTTCCCTGACATCGCTGTCGGCTGCGACGGCCCGGTGATGTCCTGCGTGATCATCTCGCAGGTCCCACTGGACCGGCTGGACGGCGCCCGGGTCGCCCTCGGCTCGACCTCGCGCACCTCGGTGCGGCTGGCCCAGCTGCTGCTCGCCGAGCGCTACGGCGTGCAGCCCTCCTACTACACCTGCCCGCCCGATCTCAGCCTGATGATGCAGGAGGCGGAGGCGGCCGTACTCATCGGGGACGCGGCGCTGCGGGCCAACCTCCTCGACGGCCCGCGCTACGGCCTTGAGGTGCACGACCTCGGCTCGCTCTGGAAGGAGTGGACCGGCCTGCCCTTCGTCTTCGCGGTCTGGGCGGCGCGCCGGGACTACGTGGAGCGCGAGCCGGCCATCACCCGCCAGGTCCACGAGGCCTTCCTCTCCTCCCGCAACCTCTCCCTGGACGAGGTCGGCAAGGTCGCCGAGCAGGCCGCCCGCTGGGAGGCCTTCGACGAGCAGGTCCTGGAGCGGTACTTCACGACCCTCGACTTCCGTTTCGGCGGCCCGCAGCTGGCGGCGGTCGCGGAGTTCGCGCGGCGGGTGGGACCGACGACGGGCTTCGCGGCGGATGTGAAGGTGGATCTGCTTCAGCCGTGAGGGTGGGGTCCGCGGCGCACTAATCTGCTGGCAGTTCCACGGCCGCACTGGGCCGTACGGGGGAGGGGTGGACGCCGATGCAGCCGCTCGGAGTTGACGAGCCCACGGTCGTCGGGCCGTACCGGCTGCTCGGCCGGCTCGGCTCCGGCGGCATGGGGCGGGTGTATCTCGGCCGCAGCGCGGGCGGCCGTACGGTCGCTGTCAAGATCGTGCATCCGCACTTCGCGCTGGACGAGGAGTTCCGCGCCCGCTTCCGCCGGGAGGTGGACGCGGCCCGGCGGGTGGGCGGCGCGTGGACGGCGCCCGTGCTGGACGCGGATCCGCAGGCGGCGGTGCCGTGGGTGGCCACCGGCTATGCGGCGGGTCCGTCGCTGTCGGCCGCGGTCGCGGACTCGGGCGCGCTGCCCGCGCATTCGGTACGAGCGCTGGGGGCCGGGCTGGCCGAGGCGTTGGCGGCCGTACACGAACTGGGGCTGGTGCACCGGGACGTGAAGCCGTCGAACGTCCTGCTGACACTGGACGGCCCCCTGTTGATCGACTTCGGCATCGCGAGGGCCATGGACGGCACGGCGTCCCTGACGTCCACCGGCGTCTCGGTCGGCTCCCCCGGATACATGTCGCCCGAACAGATCGTGGGCAAGGGCGCCACGGGAGCGGCGGACGTCTTCTCGCTGGGCGCGGTCCTGGCGTACGCGGCGACCGGGGAGCCGCCGTTCTCCGGGGACTCGTCGGCGGCGCTGCTCTACAAGGTCGTGCACGAGGAGCCCGAACTCGGCCCGCTGGACGGCGAGGTGCGGGAGCTGGTGGAGGCCTGCCTGGCCAAGGAGCCGGGTGCCCGGCCCACGCCGGGTGAGGTGGCCAGGCGCCTGGCTCCGGACGGGGCGGCCCGGCTGGTGACGGGCGGGTGGCTGCCGGGCGGGCTGGTCGAGCAGGTCAGCCGCAGTGCCGTGCGGCTTCTGAACCTGGAGGCGGGGGAGCCGGGAGAGACCGGCCGGCCGGGAGGCGATGTCCCCTCGGGGCCGGTGGGGTTCAGCCGGCGGGCCACGGTGGGGGAGTTCGGGCCGCCGCCGGTCATGCCGGTGGTGAGGGGTGCGGGCGCGTCCATGCCGCCCGCGGCCGTCCCCGAGCCCCGGGATGCCCCGCCGCAGGACGCGACCCCGGCATCCGCATCCGACAGCCGCCCCGGCAAGCTGTCCCTCTCCGTCGCGGCGGCCTCGGCGCCCGGGGAGGGCGGCCGTGGACGGAGACTGAGCTGCACCGTCGCGCTCGCGGTGGCGGGGGCGTTGGCCGCGGTGACGGTGGGGTCGGCGTTCCTGTTCGACCTGCTGCCGGGCGGCGGAGACCAGGACACCAACGCGGGTTCCGACGCCGCCTCGTCCGCATCGCCGGGCGAGGGCACCCCCACCCGGGCCGGGGGCTCCGTGCCCGCCCGCTACATCGGCACCTGGGAGGGCCGGGCCACCGCCCTGGACGGCGCCCTGCCGTCGGGCACCTACCGGCTCACCGTGCACAAGGCCGACGTGGGCGAGGAGTTGGGCACACTCCGGCAGACGGACGTGCTCGGCCTCGTCTGCAACGACGTACTGACCCTGAAGAAGGTGACGGCGAAGGAACTCGTCGTCACGTCCGTGGGCAGGAAGACCAACCACGGCGGCTGCAACCCGGCACCGCACACCGTCCGGATCTCGCCCGCCGGCGACGACCTGGTGTTCCGCTCGGAGAGCGACGCGGAGGGCAGGCCCGAGGCGCGGCTGTCGAAGGTCGAGCAGGGGTGAGCACGCTCGTCCTGGTCGTGGTGGCTGCACTCTGGGGTGCCGCGGCGGGCACACTGCTGCCCCGGCCCGCCCATCGGTTCTCCGTCGCGCAGGAGGAGGACTGGCGGGAACGGTGTCCGGGCGGGCACCCGATCGGGGGCTGGCTCGGGTGGGCCCGGTGCCGGGACTGCACCGACACGCCGTCGTACGGGCCCGGTACGGCTCTCATGGCCACCGTCACCGCCCTCGTCTGCGCCGCCCTCGCCGCGGCCACCGACACCCGGCCCGAGCTGGGCGTCTGGCTGCTGCTGGCGCCCGTCGGCGTGCTGCTCACGGTCGTCGACCTGCGGGTGCGGCGGCTGCCCGACGCCCTGACCCTGCCGCTGGCGGGCGCCGCGTTGCTGCTGCTCGGCCTGGCCGCCCTCGTCCCCGAACACGCCGGCGACTGGCCCACCGCCCTCTGGGCCGCCCTCGCGCTCGGCGCCGGCTACTTCGTGCTGTGGCTCATCAACCCCGGCGGCATGGGCTTCGGCGATGTGAAGCTCGCGCTCGGGGTGGGGGCGGCGCTGGGGTGGTACGGCTGGCCGACGGTCATGCTCGGCACCTTCGCCGGGTTCCTGTTCGGGGCTCTGTACGGCGGTGCGCTGGTCGCTCTGCGGCGGGCCGGGCGCAGGACAGCGATCCCGTTCGGACCGTTCCTGCTCGGCGGGGGGCTCGTGGGGCTGCTGATCGGGGCGTACGCGGCGTGACGCCGAGCGCGGACTGCCGACCGGGAGCGGCCTGACGTCCCTGGCCCAAAACGCCTGGCGTAGGCTGGTTCGGTCTGTCCAACTGCTTGACGAAAGGGACGCCCCGGTGACCGAGAAGGCCGACCTCCAGTCTGTGCTCGACCGTGCCGCAGCGGGTGGGCGGATCACCCCAGAGGAAGCGCTCGACCTCTACCGCGACGCCCCGCTGCACGCGCTGGGCGCCGCCGCCGACGCCGTACGCCGCCGCAGGTACGCCGGCACCGAGCACATCGCGACGTACATCATCGAGCGCAACATCAACTACACGAACGTGTGCGTCACGGCGTGCAAGTTCTGCGCCTTCTACGCCGCCCCCAAGGACACGGCCAAGGGCTGGACCCGTGACCTCGACGACATCCTGCGGCGCTGCGCCGAGACCGTCGAGCTCGGCGGTACGCAGATCATGTTCCAGGGCGGCCACCACCCGGACTACGGCGTCGAGTACTACGAGACGCACTTCCGCGCCATCAAGGACGCGTTCCCGCAGCTCGTCATCCACAGCCTGGGGGCGAGCGAGGTCGAGCACATGGCCCGGATCTCCAAGGTGAGCGTCGAAGAGGCCATCACCCGCATCCACGAGGCCGGCCTCGACTCCTTCGCCGGCGCCGGTGCCGAGCTGCTGCCCGCGCGGCCGCGCAAGGCCATCGCCCCGCTGAAGGAGAGCGGCGAGCGCTGGCTGGAGATCATGGAGGCCGCGCACCGGCTGGGCGTCGAGTCCACGTCGACCATGCTGATGGGCACGGGCGAGACCAACGCCGAGCGCATCGAGCACCTGCGGATGATCCGTGACGTCCAGGACCGCACGGGCGGCTTCCGGGCCTTCATCCCGTACACCTACCAGCCCGAGAACAACCACCTGAAGGGCCGTACGCAGGCCACGATCTTCGAGTACCTGCGGATGATCGCGATCGCCCGGCTGTTCATGGACAACATCCAGCACATCCAGGGCTCCTGGCTGACCACCGGCAAGGAGATCGGCCAGCTGTCGCTGCACTACGGCGCCGACGACCTCGGCTCGATCATGCTGGAGGAGAACGTCGTCTCCAGTGCCGGCGCCAAGCACCGCTCCAACCGGCTGGAGATCATCGACCTGATCCGCAAGGCGGGGCGGGTGCCGGCCCAGCGGGCGACGACGTACGAGCACCTCGTCGTGCACGACGACCCGGCGAACGACCCCGTCGACGAGCGGGTGGCCTCGCACATCTCGTCCACGGCGATCGCGGGCGGCACGGCGCATCCCGAGCTGAAGATCCTCGCTTCCAACTAGGCCTGGCCGGGGCTTTCGTGCTGACGATTCACGCCGACTCCAGGGGCCACGCGCTCGCCGTCGAGGGCGCGTGGATCGCCGGTGCCGGACCGCTGGACGAGCTCGTCGCGGCTCATGCGCGGGCGCGGGTGCGCAAGTGGCCCGGCATCCTGACGGCCGGGCTGATCAACACGCACGGCAACGAGCTGCTCGAAGAGGCGTATCACCCCGATCCCCGCGAGGCCGACGAACTGGGCACGGAGCCGCTGACCGGGGACGCGCTGGCCGCGCTGGCCATGGACGACGCCCGCTGGGGTGCCAGCGCGCGGCGCTGCGTGCAGCGGATGCTGGCCCACGGGACGGTCGCCGCGTGCTGTGAGCCGCTGCGCAACCGCGCCGTACGGGACGCCGTGCACCGCTCCGGGCTGGGCGTCGTGGGCCGGCTCGGGCCCCCCGACGGAACCCCCGCCCTCAATCCCTACGCCTCCGGGCTGCCGGTGGAGTTCGCCGAACCGAGGGAGCCTCACTCCGCCGCCCGCTTCGCGGTGTTCGACGTACGGGACGAGGCGGAGCTGGCGGAGCGCGGCGCGATGACGTGCGTGGCGACGGTGGTGGACGGGCGCTTGGTGTACCGGCGCCGCTGATCCGCCTCAGCCCGCGAACGCCTCCGCGAACGCCCCGTCCTCCTGGTCGACCCCGCTGCAGTTCGTCAGTGCGTCATCCATGGCCGACCCGTCCGCACACTGCCGGTCCCGGAACGTCGCCCACATCGACACCCACCCGACCCCCTTCTCCTCGGCGAAGTCCCGCACCTGCGCCGCGTCGTCGAGCGTGAACGTCTCGTTGTCGACGTCGTTGACGCCGAGCATCGAGGTGAGTGCGATGGCCCGCCAGGCGGTCGTGTCGGACGTGCCGAAGAGCTCCTTGAGCTGCGTGTGGGCGGCCTTGGCGGACGTGAGGGCGTAGTCGCCCATGTCGCCGGTGTACGACTCGCCGTAGTTCATCGTCATGAGGTTGACGGTGGAGACCTGTACGTCGTGCTGGTTGGCGGACTCCAGCAGCGCCACACCGTCGTCGTCGAGGCCGGAAGGCATCACCGGCAGCGTGAAGGAGACGCGGAGGCCGCCGCGCTCCTGCTGGAGCAGGGCGATCGCCTCCGAACGCAGGTCCACGGAGTCGGAGTCGGTCAGCTCGTCGCCCTCGATGTCGAAGTCGGCCTGGGTGGAGCCCGCCGCGTCCAACGCCTTCCCGTACGCCGCCGCCAGCTCGGACGCACTGCCACAACTCGCCGCCATTTCCTTGCCGGAGGCGCCGCCGAAGGAGACCCGGACGGTGGCGCCGTCCTGTTTGAGTTTCGAGATACGGGACTTGACGGCCGAGTCGGAAATGGGGGTGGTGCCGTTCCATTTCGGGGTGCAGTTACTGCCGTCCGAGATGACGAAAGCCAGGTTGTACGTCGCGGGGGAGCCGACCGAGTCGTTTTCGGAGGCCTCGGTGGCGCTGACGTAGGGGGCGTACGACGTGCTCGCGGAGGGCGAGGTGCTGGGCCGCTGGGGGCTCGGTGGCGCTGCGTCCGCCGTACCGCCGGAGCCCGCGGAGCACCCCGTGGTCAGCGCGAGCAGACAGGTGAGTCCGGCCGCCGTTTTCCCTGAGTACGTTTGCATGCCGGAAACCTCTCATCACTGAGGGGCCGTTGCCGAAAACTCTCAGGAAACGTACAGGTCAAGGCGTTTCTCATATGTGCCTCACATGGAGAGCGAGTTTGTGGCACATAAAGCCTCCGTAATCTCCGGGGAATGCATTCCGAGCCTGCCATCGAAAACCGCGCGGACGTCCGCCGGCGCAATGACGCCCGCGGTCGCCGCCGCAAACGCGGCAACGGGTCCGCCGAAGGGCCCGTGTTCGTTGACAACTCCGGACGCCGCTCCAAGCTGCTGCGTCGCCTCGGCCTCCTGGTCGGCGTCGGCTGCCTCGGGTACGCGGTCGTCCTGGGCATGGCCTTCATGGACGTCGGCACCTCGCTGACGCCGTCCCAACTGCTGCCCTTCGGGGGCGGCGGCCCTGCCGGCGCCCCGAACTCCGGTCCCGGCGACGGCGCCCGGCCGCAGGGCGGGACCGGCACGCCGCCAGTGAAGCCCTCCGGCACACCGCCGACGGGCACCGCGACCGGCGAGCCGCCCAGCGCCGCCCCGACCGTGTCCGCCTCCCCAGCCGCCGCCGACTGACCGGAACGCACCCACACCCATGACTACGACGACTTCCTCACGCGGCCGCCGCCGCGCCCCCACGCGGATCCAGCGGGCGGCGGGCAAGGCCGCGGCGCTGCAGAAACCGCGCGTCATCCTCGCCGGACTGCTCCTGCTCGCGCTGACCAGCGTCATGCTGCTCGACGGCTATCTGCGCGCCGAGGTCGGCGGCGACCAGCGCGTGCGCACCGGGGCCGGCTCCAGCCAGGTCCCCGACAAGGTCCTCGACGGCGGACCGATCCTCACTTTCCGGGGCGGTCAGGCCACCACCGTCTCCGTCCCGGACAAGACGATCGCGCTCACCTTCGACGACGGTCCGAACCCCACCTGGACGCCGCAAGTCCTGGCGATCCTCAAGAAGTACGACATCCCCGCCACGTTCTTCCTGGTCGGCTCGATGGTCTCGCGCTACCCGGGGATCGTCGCGGACCTGGTCGAACAGGGCAACGAGGTGGGCATCCACACCTTCACCCACGTCGACCTCTCCTACCAGAGCGACGCCCGCGTCAACCGCGAGATGCAGCAGACCCAGCTGGCCCTCGCGGGCGCGGCCGGCATCACGACCACGCTGTTCCGGGCGCCGTACTCCTCGGAGACGGACGCCATCGACAACTACAGCTGGCCCGTCTACAAGAAGCTCGGCGAGCAGGGCTACACCAGCGTCTTCGTCGACACCGACAGCGACGACTGGAAGCGGCCCGGCGTCTCGAAGATCATCAAGTGGGCGACGCCGGACGACGGCGAGGGCGCGTCCGTCCTCTTCCACGACGCGGGCGGCGAGCGGTCACAGACGATCAAGGCGCTGCCGACGTACATCGAGAAGATGAAGGCCAAGGGCTACACCTTCACGACGATCAGCGGCGCCGTTCAGGAGGAGGAGTCGGCGGGCGGTCAGCAGGCGGGGGCCGGTGGTGTTCTGGCGGGTCGCGCTCAGGCCGGTGGGGCCGGTGGGCAGCAGCCCGGTGGTCAGGCGGCGCAGCAGGAGCCGAACGGGCAGGCCGGTGCGGGTGCTTCGAGCCTCCAGGCCGCCCATCGCGAGGCGACCGGCGCGACGCTGTACGAGGGAAAGGCCCTGATCGGGGCCGTGGCCGTCGCCGAATGGACGGTGCCGGTGCTGTCGGTCGGCCTCCTCGTCGTCGGCGTCGCCGTCATGGGCCGGTTCGGCATGATGCTGATCCTCGCCCGCCGCCACTACCGGCAGCGCAACAGACGCCGGTTCAGCTGGGGAGCTCCGGTCCATCGGCCGGTGAGCGTGATCGTCCCGGCGTACAACGAGAAGGAGTGCATCGCCAACACCCTTGAGTCGCTGGCGAAAAGCACTCATCCGATCGAGATCATCGTGGTCGACGACGGCTCGACGGACGGCACCTCCGAGATCGCCCGGAACGCGGCCCGCGAACTCGGCATGACCAACGTCCGTGTCATCCGCCAGGAGAACGCGGGCAAACCGGCGGCGCTGAACAACGGTGTGCGCAGCGCCGGCCACGACATTGTCGTGATGATGGACGGCGACACGGTCTTCGAGCCGGACACCGTACGGCAGCTGGTGCAGCCCTTCGCCGACCCCGAGGTCGGCGCCGTTGCCGGGAACGCCAAGGTCGGCAACCGCAACACCGTCATCGGGGCCTGGCAGCACATCGAGTACGTGATGGGCTTCAACCTGGACCGCCGTATGTACGACCTGCTGCGCTGCATGCCCACCATCCCCGGCGCGATCGGCGCGTTCCGCCGGGAGGCGGTGCTGGAGGTCGGCGGCATGAGCGAGGACACGCTCGCCGAGGACACGGACATCACCATCGCCATGCACCGCACGGGTTGGCGGGTCGTCTACCAGGAGCACGCGCGCGCGTGGACGGAGGCACCGGGCTCCCTGAAGCAGCTGTGGTCGCAGCGCTACCGCTGGTCCTACGGCACCATGCAGGCGCTGTGGAAGCACCGCAAGTCCCTGACGGACAAGGGCCCTTCGGGCCGCTTCGGCCGGGTCGGCATGCCTCTCGTCGTCATCTTCCAGATCGTCACGCCGGTCTTCGCACCGCTCATCGACGTCTTCACCGTCTACTCGATGATCTTCGTCGACTTCAAGGCGGCCCTGCTGGCCTGGCTGGCGGTGCTCGCCGTGCAGCTGGTCTGTGCCGCGTACGCCTTCCGCCTGGACCGCGAGCAGTACCGCTACCTGCTGATGATGCCTTTCCAGCAACTCGCCTACCGGCAGATGATGTACCTGGTCCTCATCCACTCCTGCATCACCGCGATGACGGGCGGCCGCCTGCGCTGGCAGAAACTGAAGCGCACCGGCGAGGTCGGAACTCCGGCGGGGGTGAGCTGAGGTGGGGGCCCACAGGAGAGGGGCGCTTGCCCGGCCCCTCGCCGCCGCGCCAGTCGCCGCCACGCCGGTTGCCGCTGTGACGGACGACAAGGAGACCGGGACCGGCCCGGACCCGCGGCCCAAGCCCCCCGCCAGGGACCGCTACTTCGACACCCTCCGAGCCGTCGCCCTCATCCGGGTCGTCACCTACCACACCTTCGGGTGGGCCTGGGCGGGCATGGTCTTCCCCTCGATGGGGGTGATGTTCGCCCTGGCCGGCACCCTGATGGCGAAGTCCCTGGAGCGTCCCGCGCTCCAGGTGGTCCGCAGCCGGCTGCGCCGGCTCCTGCCGCCCTTCTGGTTCTGGGGCGTCTTCGTGGTCGCGGCGATGCTGATCCACGGGTGGATGCCGGGCCGGCAGATCGTCTACTGGATCGTCCCGCTCGGCGACCCGCCGGGCAGCGCATGGGCCGAGCAGGCCTGGGAGATCCTCTGGTACCTGCGGACGTACCTCTGGTTCGTCCTGCTCTCCCCGCTCCTGCTGCGTGTCTTCCGCCTGGCACCGGTGCCCGTCCTGCTCCTGTCCCTGGCACCGATCCTCGTCGTCCACTTCCTGTGGGAGCCCCCGGACAACCGGTTCGGCAGCGCGCTCACCGACCTGGCCACGTTCCTCTTCTGCTGGCTCCTCGGCTTCGCCCACCGCGACGGCGTCCTGCGCCGCCTCAAGCCGCTCGCCGTCGCCGTCCTCTCGCTCGCGGCGATCGCGTACGGCGGCTGGTACGCCTTCACGCACCAGGCCGAGACTGGCTCGTACGATCTGGACGACATCCCCCTCGCCCAGGCGTTCTGGTCGGCGGGCTATGTGACGCTCCTGATGTACGCGAAGGAGTTCTTCCGCATCGACTTCGCCCGGCTGACCCGCGTCCGCCCCCTCGACCGGCTCGTCACGGTCTTCAACGCCCGTGCCGTGACGATCTACCTCTGGCACGAGATCGCCCTGATCCTCGCCGTCCCGCTGATCGACCGGTTCTGGAACGTGCCCGCGTTCGAGAAGTACCTGCCGCTGGAGAGCCAGTGGTTCATGTTCGGCATCGGCTGGATCCTGATCGCGGTGTTCGTCCTGCTGTGCGGATGGGTGGAGGACGTGGCCGGGAAGAAGAAGCCGACGCTCGCCCCTTGAGGCCGTACTGCCACCGAGTGCGTGCGGCCGTACTGCCACAATGGGCCCGTGACCCGCGCATCCCTGGACAAGCAGCCGCACGAAGTCGCTTCGATGTTCGACAACGTGGCGGAACGGTACGACCTGACCAACGACGTGCTGTCGCTCGGCCAGGACCGCAGATGGCGCAAGGAGGTCGCCAGGGCCGTCGACGCCCGCCCGGCGCAGAAGATCCTGGACCTGGCCGCCGGTACGGCCACCTCCTCGCTGCCGTTCGCGCAGACCGGCGCGTACGTCGTGCCCTGCGACTTCTCCCTCGGGATGCTCCAGGTCGGCAAGCGCAAGCACACCTGGCTGCCGTTCACGGCGGGCGACGCGACGAAGCTGCCGTTCAAGGACGACACCTTCGACGCCGTGACGATCTCCTTCGGGCTGCGCAACGTCCAGGACTTCGACACCGCCCTGCGCGAGATGTACCGGGTGACGCGGCCCGGCGGCCGGGTGGTGATCTGCGAGTTCTCGCACCCGACCTGGGCGCCCCTGCGCACCGTCTACACCGAGTACCTGATGCGCGCCCTGCCCCCGGTCGCGCGCGCGGTGTCATCGAACCCCGACGCCTACGTCTATCTCGCCGAGTCCATCCGCGCCTGGCCCGACCAGCCCGCCCTCGCCGAGCGGCTGCGCAAGGCCGGCTGGTCGAAGGTCGCCTGGCGGAACCTGACGGGCGGGATCGTGACCCTGCACCGGGGTTTCAAGCAGAGCTGACGACGGGGTACGGATCCCCCGGCTCGTCCAGCTCGCGCTGCATTCCGCCACCGGGCGGCCGTGGGGTGCGCGGCTCGCGCACCCCTCCGCCGCCCTCACCTTCGCCGAGGTCGAACCAGACGTAGACCATCGACTCCCGCGGCACCTCGGCACCGGGCTGGGGGTACTGGCGTACGACGTAGTCGACGACGACCAGGTGGAAGTCCGGCCGGTCCGGTGCGTTGATGAGGAGGCCGTGCGACTTCGCTTCCTCGCGCGCGTCCATGGCCATCAGTCCGACGAGTTTCGGTACTCGCACCTCGGGCGTTTTGGGTGTTATGCGCACAGATGTCACCCCCAGCGGTACTGGAAGGTTAACCCTCCCGGGGTACCGTCCGGAAGCGCCAAGTACCTTTCTGTAACAGTCAATTACTCAGGGTGATGTATCCGGAACCGAGCTTTGCGGTTCCGGTGTCACAGATCGAGCCGGTAGCAGTGCCCCTTCTGCCGTGCGTCCGGCGTGGCGAACACCTCGGCGAGGCGCATCCCCAGCCGCCGCGTCACCGCGATCGACCGCTCGTTGCGGGCGTCGACCATCGCCACCACACCCGGCACCCCGGCCGCGCGCACCCGGTCCAGCGTCAGCTGCGCGGCCGCGCTGACGTACCCCTTGCCCCAGTGCTCCCGCCCGAGCCGCCAGCCGATCTCGATCTCGCCCTTGGGACCCCACTCCCGCTCCCACGGCTGGGCGCCGGTGAAGCCGATGACCTGCTCGGTCTCGTCGAGGATGGTCCACAGGCAGTACCCGCGCTCGGCATCGTGCCGGCGCTGACGGGCGGTGAGCTCCTCGTAGACGGACAACTCCGCGGCCCTCCCGCCGTGGAACTCCATGACATCCGGGTGCGCGAAGATCCGGTGCCAGGCGACGGCGTCCTCGTCGGTGGGGACACGGAGCCGTACGACAGGGAGAGCTCGGTTCACGGAGGCAGCCCTTCAGCCGGGTGATCAATGCTGCTGAATAGACTGCCCATGTCCAGTGCCGGTCGGCACACTGATTTCGAACTTGGGGAGATCCCGCCGTGACCGTCGTGCCCGAGCCCCACTCCTCGCCCCTCTCCGAGAACACCGCCGATGTGATCGTCGTGGGCGCGGGCCCGGCCGGCTCTGCGACGGCGTACCACCTGGCCAAGTCCGGCCTTGACGTCCTGTTGCTGGAGAAGACCGAGTTCCCGAGGGAGAAGGTCTGCGGTGACGGCCTGACCCCGCGCGCGACCAAACAGCTCGTGGCCATGGGCATCGACATCTCCGAGGAAGCGGGCTGGCTGCGCAACAAGGGCCTGCGGATCATCGGCGGCGGCGTGCGCCTCCAGCTCGACTGGCCCGATCTCGCCTCGTTCCCCGACTACGGCCTCGTCCGCAAGCGCGACGACTTCGACGAGCAGCTCGCCCGCCAGGCCCAGAAGGCCGGCGCCCGCCTCTACGAGCGCTGCAACGTCGGCGCCCCGATCATCGACGACCGCACCGGCCGCATCACCGGCGTCCACGCCAAGCTCGGCGAGGAGAAGCGCGAGGTCACCTTCCACGCGCCGCTGGTTGTCGCAGCCGACGGCAACTCCACGCGCCTGTCGCTGGCGATGGGCCTGCACCGCCGCGAGGACCGCCCGATGGGCGTGGCCGTACGGACGTATTTCGAAAGCCCCCGCCACGATGACGACTACCTGGAGTCCTGGCTGGAGCTGTGGGACCGCCGCGGCCCCGGCGAGGACCGCCTCCTGCCCGGCTACGGCTGGATCTTCGGCATGGGCGACGGCACGTCGAACGTCGGCCTGGGCGTGCTCAACACCTCGGACTCCTTCAAAGAACTGGACTGGCGCGAGGTCCTGAAGGCCTGGTGCGCCTCCATGCCGGAGGAGTGGGGCTACACCCCGGACAACATGACCGGCCCGATCCGCGGCGCGGCCCTCCCGATGGCCTTCAACCGCCAGCCGCACTACACCAAGGGCCTGCTGCTGGTCGGCGACGCCGGCGGCCTGGTGAACCCCTTCAACGGCGAGGGCATCGCCTACGCCATGGAGTCCGGCCAGATCGCCGCCGACGTCATCGTCCAGGCCCACGCCCGCTCGACGCCCGCGGGCCGTGAAATGGCCCTCCAGCGCTACCCGCGTGTCCTGAAGGACACCTACGGCGGCTACTACACGCTGGGCCGCGCCTTCGTGAAGCTCATCGGCAACCCGAAGGTCATGAAGATCGCGGCCCAGCGCGGCCTGACGCACCCCATGCTGATGAAGTTCACGCTGAAGCTGCTCGCGAACCTCACGGACCCGACCGGCGGCGACGCGATGGACCGCATCATCAACGGCCTCAGCAAGGTGGCACCGAAGGCCTGAGGTCGGCTAGGCCCTGCTGAGGGCCTCGATGTTGGCGGCCCGGCGCGCGAACACCTCGTCCCGCCGGTCCGCCACCTGCCGCAGGGCCTCCTTCCGCTCCCGCTCGGAGAGCCGGTCCACATAGACCTGCCCGTTGCAGTGATCGGTCTCGTGCGCGAGGCAACGGGCGAAGTACCCCGTGCCCTCGACCACGATCGGCTCGCCGTCCTTGTCGAGCCCGCGCACCACCGCCCGGTCGGGGCGCGGTACGTCCATCACCGCGCCCGGCACCGACAGGCACCCCTCACTGTCGTCGAGGAGCCTCCTGCGCGCCGCGTCGAGCGGTTCCAGCACCGGGTTGACGATGTGCCCGACGTGCCGCACCCCGTCGTCGTCCGGGCAGTCGTACACGAACAGCCGCAGACCGACACCGACCTGGTTCGCCGCCAGTCCGGCCCCGTCGGCGATGTACATCGTCAGGAACATGTCGTCGATGAGCGCGGCGAGATCCGCCCCGAACTCGGTCACGTCCCGGCACGGCTTGTGCAACACCCCGTCACCCATCTCGGTGATCCTGCGCACCGCCCCACGCCGGGCCTCGGGCGCGAGCGGCGGATACGAGTCGACGGGCCTGCCTTGCACAAAAACGCTGGGCATCGCTTTTCTCCCCTTCTGTCCTTCTGCTGTTGCGGGTTGTGAGAATGCTGTGGTCGGCCGGGAATCAGGCTTCCGACCTCCGCAGACCCTCCCTACCCTCCGGGATTCATGACAACAGAACACACGCAGGAGCCCCGGGAGCAGACAGGTCACACGCGATCCGGCCACACCCGCAGACGCTTTCTGGCCGGTGCCGGGGGAGTGGCCGGCGCCCTCGCCTTATGGCCCGCGGGCACCGCCAAGGCTGCTTCCGGCAGACGCGTCGCCGTCCTGGGTGGCGGAGTCTCCGGCCTGAGCGCCGCCCACGAACTCGCCGAACGCGGCTACGCCGTCACCGTCTACGAGTACTACGACACCCTCGGCGGCAAGGCCCGCTCGATGCCCGTCCCGGGCACGGCGACCGGCGGCCGTGCGGACCTGCCAGCCGAGCACGGCTTCCGCTTCTTCCCCGGTTTCTACCGGAATCTGCCGGACACCATGCGCCGCATCCCCGTCCCCGGCAACGCGCACGGCGTCCACGACAACCTCGTCAGCGGTACCGAAGCCCTGTTCGCCCGCGCCGACGGCCGCCCCGACCTGCACTTCCCGCTGCGTCGCGTCACCACCCCGCCCCGCCCCGGCGACCTCACCCTCGGCTGGATCCGCGACCAGCTCCTGTCGGTCCTGGACCTCGGCACCCGCCTTCCCGCCCACGAGGTGGCCTACTTCGCCGACCGCCTGCTGGTCCACCTCACCAGCTGCGACGCCCGTCGCGAGCAGGTCTGGGAGAAGGTCGCGTGGTGGGACTTCATCCGCGCCGAGGAGATGAGCGAGGAGTACCGCACGCTCCTCGGCATCGGCCAGACCCGCAACCTCGTCGCCACCCGCGCGGAGGTGGCGTCCACCCGAACCGTCGGCCGCGTCATCATCGAAGCCCTGCTCCTGTGGGGCCTGCTCGGCCGCGGCATGGACGGCGACGCCGACATCGACCGCGTCCTCAACGCACCCACCAGCGAGGCCTGGATCGACCCCTGGGAGGCCCACCTGCGCTCCCAGGGCGTCGAGTTCGTCCTCGGCACCCAGGTCCACGAGGTCCACTACGCCGGCGGCCGGGTGACCGGCGTCCGCGTCTCGGCCCGTGACGGCGGCGACGAACGCACCGTCACCGCCGACCACTACCTCTCCGCGCTGCCCGTCGAGCACGCGCGCGGGACGTGGGGGCCGGCCCTGCGCGCGGCCGACCCCCAGCTCGCCCGGTGCGACGCGCTGCAGACGGACTGGATGACCGGCGTGATGTTCTACCTGCGCACGCCCACCCCCGTCGTGCACGGCCACATCAACTGCCTGGACTCGCCGTGGGCGGTGACCGGCGTCGGCCAGGCGCAGTTCTGGCACGGCCGGGACTTCTCTCGCGACTACGGCGACGGGCGCGCCGGGGACTGCCTCTCCGCGATCATCTCGGAGTGGGACAAGCCGGGCATCCTGTACGGCAAGACGGCCAAGGAGTGCACCAAGGAGGAGGTCGTCGCCGAACTCTGGGCTCAGCTCAAGAACGGCCTCAACGACGCCGGCAAGACCACGCTCCGGGACGAGGACCGCCTCAGCTGGTTCATGGACCCGGCTGTGACGGGCCTGGGCGGCCCGAACCCGCAGAACCGCGAACAGCTCCTCATCCACCCCACGGGAACCCTCTACAACCGCCCCACGGCCCGCACAAAGGTCCCGAACTTCTTCCTCGCGGGCGACTACGTCCGCACCGACGTGGACCTGGCGTCGATGGAGGGCGCCAACGAATCGGCCCGCCTGGCCGTCAACGCCCTCCTGGAAGCGGACGATTCGGACACCGAGCGCTGCCGGACCTGGGGGCTCTACCGGCCTCCGGAGCTGGAGCCGCTGAAGCGGGTCGACGAGGTGCGCTACAGGCTGGGCCTGCCCAACACCTTCGACCTCGGATGAGGCGTAAGGGCCGCTGCCCCCGAGCGGCTGCGGCCCTTACGTTGATCTCTGCGAGTCGGATTCGACTCGGCGGCGACTCAGAGGACGCGCACCGCACCCGACGCCGGGTACCCGGACAGGTCCTGGATGACGACGCCCTTGGACGGGTTGGCCGCGTCCAGGTACTGGCCGTCTCCGATGTAGACGCCCACGTGGTACGCGGAGCCCTTGCCGCCCCAGTACAGGATGTCGCCGACCTGAAGGTTGGACAGCGACACATCGGTGCCGACCATCGACTGGTCCTGCGAGACCCGCGGCAGGTCGACGCCGACCTGCTTGAACGCGGCCTGGACCAGGCTGGAGCAGTCCCACGCGCTGGGGCCGGTGGCGCCCATGACGTACGCGTCGCCCAGCTGCGCCTTGAGGAAGGAGACGACCGTCCCGACGCTGCCACTGGCGGGAGCGGACACGTCCGTGCTCGTGGAAGCGGAGGCGGACAGGGTGGTCCGCTCGGCGCTGCGCGAGGCGGCGGCCTCGGCGGCGGCCCGGCGGGCCTCCTCGGCCTTCTTCTTCGCCTCGGCCTTCTTCTTGGCCTCCGCGAGGTCCTTCTTGGCTTCCTTGGCCGCCGCGGCGGCGGCCGCGTCACGCTCGGCGTCGAGCTCGTAGTTCGCCGCCGCCAGCTGAGTGGCGTCCGCGGACTGGGCGAGCTGGTTCGCCAGGTCGCCCGTGAGGGCGGGCAGTTCGATGGTCTGCGTCACCGGCTCGGCGGCGTTCGCCGTGGCCGCAGCGCCAGCCGCTGCCATGCTGAGGACGCCACCGGTAACTCCGGCGCGCATCGCGATGGTCGTCGTCGCGCTGCGGCGGGGCTTCCGGTGGCTGCGTATGTGAGCGGTGTGGGACATGAGAACAACCGGTATCAGGGGCTCCTCCATACCTACAAGAAACGTGTGCTGCGCCACAGTTACTCAATGGCGGCCCCAAATTCCCGGCGCGACGCCCTTTATTGACGCCGTAACGGACATTGCGGACGCGTATCACTCAGCCCGTGATCACGGTCTTTCATCATTAAGTCCGAATTGCCCATCGCTTACCACTTGTTGAGACCGGTGGCCAAGCCCGGTTCTCAGGCCTCTCTCATCATGTGGCAGAGGTCACGCAACGGTCACGGCCTCGTGCGCGTCCTGTGCCCGGATCGCGCCCGCCGACGCTCGTGAATGCGTGCACGCGTCCACATCCCCCTCCGCGGCTCCCTCTGAAGTGTGAACGCGCTCCTCTACCAAGACATCCGGTCCATCACCAATTTGCATGCAAGAGAAGTCTCTTGATATTGAGACGCCCCCTCCGAGCTGCGGCGACGAGCGAAAATGTCACCTCTGGTGATCACTCGGACGCTTCTCGTGCGAAGATCACCGCTCATCCGGCTTCATGATCCTTCGTCAGGTGGTGGAGATCACAAAGCTTGTGTAATACCCCGTGTCGCAGATCACAGAGCGGCAGGCATAGGATGCGAGGCAGTTGGGCTTGTGACCTGCTTCACATGTTCTCGATCTTCGCCGGGACGAGCGGGGCTTGTGGGACCGGTGAGGCGGAAGTGAGCCCAGTGCAACCGCCAGCAGTCAGTGCCGACTGAGAGGAGCGAGGAGCGGTGAACGCGTATGCGCCCATCCTCGTACTGGGAGCCCTCGGGGCAGGCTTTGCGATCTTCTCCGTGGTCATGGCCACGCTGATCGGTCCGAAGCGGTACAACCGGGCCAAGCTCGAAGCCTACGAGTGCGGTATCGAGCCGACCCCCACGCCGGCCGGCGGCGGGCGCTTCCCGATCAAGTACTACCTGACGGCGATGCTCTTCATCATCTTCGATATCGAGATCGTCTTCCTCTACCCCTGGGCCGTCACCTTCGACTCCCTGGGGATTTTCGGGCTCGTGGAGATGCTGCTCTTCGTGCTCACCGTCTTCGTCGCGTACGCGTACGTATGGCGGCGCGGCGGCCTGGAATGGGACTGAGGGGCCTTAAACGACATGGGACTCGAAGAAAAACTGCCGAGCGGATTCCTGCTGACCACCGTCGAGCAGGCCGCGGGCTGGGTGCGTAAATCGTCCGTCTTCCCGGCCACCTTCGGCCTCGCCTGCTGTGCCATCGAGATGATGACCACCGGCGCCGGCCGTTACGACCTGGCGCGCTTCGGAATGGAGGTCTTCCGCGGCTCGCCGCGCCAGGCCGACCTGATGATCGTCGCCGGCCGGGTCAGCCAGAAGATGGCGCCGGTGCTCAGGCAGGTCTATGACCAGATGCCGAACCCCAAGTGGGTGATCTCCATGGGGGTCTGCGCCTCCTCGGGCGGCATGTTCAACAACTACGCGATCGTGCAGGGCGTCGACCACATCGTCCCGGTCGACATCTATCTCCCCGGCTGCCCGCCGCGGCCCGAGATGCTGATGGACGCCATTCTCAAGCTCCACCAGAAGATCCAGACCTCCAAGCTCGGCGTGAACGCCGAGGAGGCGGCCCGCGAGGCGGAGGAAGCGGCGCTCAAGGCCCTGCCCACGATCGAGATGAAGGGGCTGCTGCGGTGAGCGACGCGAACGGCACCAACGGCGCGAACGGGTCGAACGGGGTCAACCCCGAGAAGGACCTCTCCGCCTCCAACCTCCCCGGTCAGCGCGGCCAGGGCGGCGAGGAGATCCGGGTCCAGCGCGGCATGTTCGGAGCCAACAGCGGCGGCGACACCTCCGGCTACGGCGGTCTCGTCCGCTCGGTCCGGCTCCCGGGTCCGGCGAACCGCCCCTACGGAGGCTGGTTCGACGAGGTCGCCGACGAACTCGAGGGCGCACTGGAGGAGCAGGGACTCCTTCCCGACAACGCCATCGAGAAGACGATCGTCGACCGCGGCGAACTCACCTTCCACATCGAACGTGAGCACCTGGTCCGCGTCGCCCGCACCCTGCGCGACGACCCGGCCCTGCGCTTCGAGCTGTGCACCGGCGTCAGCGGCGTCCACTACCTCGGTGACACGGGCCGCGAGCTGCACGCCGTCTACCACCTGCGCTCGATCACCCACAACCGGCTGATCCGCCTCGAAGTCAGCGCCCCCGACAGCGACCCGCACATCCCGTCGCTCGTCTCCGTGTATCCGACGAACGACTGGCACGAGCGCGAGACGTACGACTTCTTCGGAATCGTCTTCGACGGTCACCCCGCCCTGACGCGGATCATGATGCCGGACGACTGGCAGGGCCATCCGCAGCGCAAGGACTACCCCCTCGGCGGCATCCCCGTCGAGTACAAGGGCGCCCAGATCCCGGCTCCGGACCAGCGGAGGTCGTACTCGTGAGCACGCAGTCAGCATCTGCCCGTGAGACCACCGAGGGCACCGTATATACGGTCACCGGTGGCGACTGGGACGAGGTCGTCCAGGCCGCGGCCCGCGCCGACGACGAGCGCATCGTCCTCAACATGGGTCCGCAGCACCCCTCCACCCACGGGGTGCTCCGCCTGATCCTGGAGATCGACGGCGAGACGGTCACCGAGGCCCGCTGCGGCATCGGCTATCTCCACACCGGCATCGAGAAGAACCTCGAGTACCGGACCTGGACGCAGGGCACCACGTTCGTGACGCGCATGGACTACCTGACGTCCTTCTTCAACGAGACCGCCTACTGTCTCGCCGTCGAGAAGCTCCTCGGCATCGAGGACCAGATCACCGAGCGCGCCAAGATCATCCGGGTGCTCCTGATGGAGCTGAACCGGCTCTCCTCCCACCTGGTGTGCATCGCCACCGGCGGCATGGAGCTCGGTGCCACCACGATCATGATCTACGGATTCCGTGATCGTGAAATGATTCTCGACATCTACGAGCTCATCACGGGCCTGCGGATGAACCACGCGTACATCCGCCCCGGCGGACTCGCCCAGGACCTGCCGCCCGGCGCGGTGGACCACATCCGCGAGTTCGTGAAGAAGATGAAGAAGAACCTCCCGGAGTACGACAAGCTCGCCACCGGGAACCCCATCTTCAAGGCCCGCATGCAGGACATCGGCTATCTCGACCTGGCCGGCTGCATGGCCCTCGGCGCCACCGGCCCGATCCTGCGCTCCACCGGCCTGCCGCACGACCTGCGCAAGTCGCAGCCGTACTGCGACTACGAGACCTACGACTTCGAGATCCCGACCGCCGACACCTGCGACTCGTACGGGCGCTTCCTGATCCGCCTGGAGGAGATGCGCCAGTCCCTCGGGATCGTCGAGCAGTGCCTGGACCGGCTCCAGCCGGGCCCGGTCATGGTCGCCGACAAGAAGATCGCCTGGCCCGCCCAGCTCGCCCTGGGACCCGACGGGCTGGGCAACTCCCTCGACCACATCAAGAAGATCATGGGCACCTCCATGGAGGCCCTGATTCACCACTTCAAGCTGGTCACCGAGGGCTTCCGCGTCCCGCCGGGACAGGCGTACGCCGCCGTCGAGTCGCCCAAGGGCGAGCTCGGGGTGCATGCCGTCTCCGACGGCGGCACCCGCCCCTTCCGGGTCCACTTCCGTGACCCGTCCTTCACCAACCTGCAGGCCATGGCGGCGATGTGCGAGGGCGGCCAGGTCGCCGACGTCATCGTCGCCGTCGCGTCCATCGACCCCGTGATGGGAGGCGTCGACCGGTGACCACCTCTTCTTCCGAGCGGGGCGTCAGCCTGGGCATGCCCCAACTGCCCGCGCCCGGCTACCCGGACGACGTTCGAGCTCGGCTGGAGACCGACGCGCGCGAGATCATCGCGCGCTACCCGGACTCCCGGTCCGCCCTCCTGCCGTTGCTGCACCTCGTGCAGTCGGAGGAGGGCCACGTCACGCGCACCGGGATGCAGTTCTGCGCGGACGTGCTCGGCCTGACCACGGCCGAGGTCACCGCGGTCGCCACCTTCTACACGATGTACCGCCGCAAGCCCTCCGGCGACTACCAGGTGGGCGTCTGCACCAACACCCTGTGTGCGGTGATGGGCGGTGACGCGATCTTCGAGGAGCTCCAGGAGCACCTGGGCGTCGGCAACGGCGAGACCACCGACGACGGCAAGGTCACCCTGGAGCACATCGAGTGCAACGCGGCCTGCGACTTCGCGCCGGTCGTGATGGTCAACTGGGAGTTCTTCGACAACCAGAACCCCGCCAGCGCCAAGCGCCTGGTCGACGACCTCCGGGCGGGACGGCCCGTCGAGCCGACGCGTGGGGCTCGGCTGTGCACCTTCAAGGAGACCGCGCGGATCCTGGCCGGCTTCCCCGACGAGCGGCCCGGGGCCGTCGAGGAGAGCGGCAGCGCGGGACCGGCGTCGCTGGTGGGCCTCCGCCTGGCCAGGGGAGAGGCCGCACCCGCGCGCGTGGTCCATCCGCGGGACGGCGGCCCGCACCAGGAGACGCAGGACAGGCCAGTGCACGAACCGTCGCCGGCTGAACACCTCAGCTCGCACGACGCGCCGCAGGATTCGTCCGCGTCCGACCCAGCCCACCCGGCAGGGCCTGTCGCCGAGGAGGGGGAGTGATGACGTTGGCACCCGAGCTGAAGGAAAACAGCCCCGAGAAGCTGCTCGCACCCGTGCTGTCGGCCTTCTGGGACGAGGACAGGTCCTGGACGCTGGACGTCTACCGAAGGCACGAAGGGTACGAGGGCCTTCGCAAGGCGCTCGCCATGTCGCCGGACGACCTGATCGCGTACGTCAAGGACTCCGGTCTGCGCGGGCGCGGTGGCGCGGGGTTCCCGACGGGAATGAAATGGCAGTTCATTCCCCAGGGTGATGGAAAACCGCACTATCTAGTTGTCAACGCCGACGAATCGGAGCCCGGAACCTGCAAGGACATTCCGCTCCTCTTCGCGAACCCGCACAGCCTCATCGAGGGCATGATCATCGCGTGCTATGCCATCAGGTCGTCGCATGCCTTCATCTATCTGCGTGGTGAAGTCGTCCCTGTGCTGCGGCGGTTGCACTCGGCCGTGAGCGAGGCCTACGCGGCCGGCTACCTCGGCCAGAACATCCTCGGTAGCGGCCTCGATCTCGAACTCACCGTGCACGCGGGCGCGGGCGCGTACATCTGCGGTGAGGAGACCGCACTGCTCGACTCGCTCGAAGGCCGCCGTGGTCAACCGCGGCTCCGGCCCCCCTTCCCTGCGGTGGCAGGTCTCTACGCCTGCCCGACTGTTGTGAACAACGTCGAGTCGATCGCGTCGGTTCCCGCGATCGTGAATCGGGGCAAGGACTGGTTCCGGTCGATGGGCAGCGACAAGTCCCCGGGCTTCACGCTCTACTCGCTCAGCGGCCATGTCGCCAACCCCGGACAGTACGAGGCCCCGCTCGGCATCACACTCCGGCAGCTGCTGGAGATGAGCGGCGGGATGCGGCCCGGGCACCGCCTGAAGTTCTGGACGCCGGGCGGCTCCTCGACGCCGATGTTCACCGACGAGCACCTCGACGTCCCTCTCGACTACGAGGGAGTGGGCGCCGCGGGTTCCATGCTCGGCACGAAGGCTCTCCAGTGCTTCGACGAGACGACCTGCGTGGTGCGCGCCGTCACCCGCTGGACCGAGTTCTACGCCCACGAGTCCTGCGGCAAGTGCACGCCCTGCCGCGAAGGCACGTACTGGCTCGTGCAGTTGCTGCGTGACATCGAGGCCGGCAAGGGCGTCATGTCCGACCTCGACAAGCTGAACGACATCGCCGACAACATCAACGGCAAGTCCTTCTGCGCCCTCGGCGACGGTGCCGCCTCGCCGATCTTCTCCTCGCTGAAGTACTTCCGTGAGGAGTACGAGCAGCACATCACGGGCCGCGGCTGCCCCTTCGACCCGGCCAAGTCGACGGCCTGGGCCGACCACCGCACGGAGGTGAACGCATGACTGTGACCACCAGCGCTCCCTCCGGAGGGGGAGAGGCGGCGGTCCCGCCGGAAGATCTCGTGTCGCTGACGATCGACGGAGTCGAGATCAGCGTGCCGAAGGGCACCCTGGTCATCCGGGCCGCCGAGCAACTCGGCATCGAGATCCCCCGCTTCTGCGACCATCCCCTGCTCGACCCGGCCGGCGCCTGCCGCCAGTGCATCGTCGAGGTCGAGGGCCAGCGCAAGCCGATGGCGTCCTGCACGATCACGTGCACGGACGGCATGGTCGTGAAGACGCACCTGACCTCGCAGGCCGCCGAGAAGGCCCAGAAGGGTGTGATGGAGCTCCTGCTCATCAACCACCCGCTGGACTGCCCGGTCTGCGACAAGGGCGGCGAGTGCCCGCTGCAGAACCAGGCCATGTCGCACGGGCACGCCGAGTCCCGTTTCGAGGGCAGGAAGCGGACGTACGAGAAGCCCGTGCCGATCTCCACGCAGGTGCTGCTCGACCGCGAGCGGTGCGTGCTGTGTGCCCGCTGCACCCGGTTCTCCAACCAGGTCGCGGGCGACCCGATGATCGAGCTGATCGAGCGCGGTGCGCTCCAGCAGGTCGGTACCGGTGAGGGCGACCCCTTCGAGTCGTACTTCTCCGGCAACACCATCCAGATCTGCCCGGTCGGCGCGCTGACCTCGGCGGCGTACCGATTCCGCTCCCGGCCCTTCGACCTGGTGTCCTCGCCGAGCGTGTGCGAGCACTGCTCCGGCGGCTGCGCCACCCGCACCGACCACCGGCGCGGCAAGGTCATGAGGCGACTGGCCGCCAACGACCCCGAGGTCAACGAGGAGTGGATCTGCGACAAGGGGCGGTTCGGATTCCGGTACGCGCAGCAGCGCGACCGGCTCCAGACGCCTCTGGTGCGCAACGCCGAGGGTGAGCTCGAACCGGCGTCCTGGCCGGAGGCGCTGCAGATCGCGGCTCAGGGACTGCTCGCCTCCCGCGGCCGGACCGGCGTGCTGACAGGCGGCCGTCTCACCGTCGAGGACGCGTACGCGTACAGCAAGTTCGCGCGCGTGGCGCTCGACACCAACGACATCGACTTCCGCGCGCGCTTGCACAGCAGCGAGGAGGCCGACTTCCTCGCCGCGCGGGTCGCAGGTCACGGCCGCGACCTCGACGGTACGGGCGTCACGTACAGCGCGGTGGAGAAGGCACCGGCCGTCCTGCTGGCCGGGTTCGAGGCCGAGGAGGAGGCGCCCGGCATCTTCCTGCGGCTGCGCAAGGCCTGGCGCAAGCACGGCCAGAAGGTCTTCTCGCTCGCCACGCACGCCACGCGTGGGCTGGAGAAGGCCGGCGGCACCCTGCTGCCCGCCGCCCCCGGCACCGAGACCGAGTGGCTGGACGCGCTCGCCGGCGGGGTCGGCCTGGACGAGGCCGGAACGAAGGCGTCCGAGGCACTGCGCACCGAGGGCGCGGTGATCGTCGTCGGCGAACGTCTGGCCGCTGTGACGGGGGGACTCACCGCCGCCGCACGGGCCGCGTCCGCGACCGGTGCCCAGCTGGTGTGGATCCCGCGCCGGGCGGGGGAGCGCGCTGCCGTGGAGGTGGGCGCGCTGCCGTCGCTGCTGCCGGGCGGACGTCCCGCGACCGACCCACGCGCGCGTGAGGAGGTCGCCGCCGTCTGGGGTGTCGCCGAACTCCCGCACCGCTACGGCCGCGACACCGGCCAGATCGTCGAGGCCGCCGCGACCGGCGAACTGCAGGCCCTGCTGGTCGCGGGCGTCGAGGTCGCCGACCTGCCCGACCCGGCACGCGCGCGTGAGGCGCTCGGCGAGGTCGGCTTCGTGGTGTCGCTTGAGCTGCGGCCCGGCGAGGTGACCGAACTGGCGGACGTCGTGCTGCCGGTCGCCGCCGTCGCCGAGAAGGCCGGTACCTTCCTCAACTGGGAAGGGCGGGTGCGCTTCTTCGAGGCCGCGCTCAAGCCCGACCAGATGACCCGCCGCCTGGCTCCGACCGACGCGCGCGTGCTTCAGATGCTGGCCGACGCCATGGACGTGCACCTGGGCCTGCCGGATCTGCGCACCACGCGCGCGGAGATCGACCGGCTCGGCGCCTGGGAGGGACCGCGGGCCACCGAACCACTGGAGATCGCCGCCCAGCTGCCGCGGCCGGCCGCCGGTGAGGCCGTACTGGCCGGGCACCGGCTGCTGCTCGACCAGGGCCTCCTCCAGCAGGGCGACGAGGCGCTCGCCGGCACGCGGCACGCCGCCCACGCGCGTGTGTCGGCCGCCACGGCCGCCGAGGCCGGCGTGAAGGACGGCGACGTCCTCGCCGTGACCGGCCCCGCCGGAGTCACCGAACTGCCGCTGCAGATCACGGAGATGCCCGACCGGGTGGTGTGGCTCCCGCTGAACTCCGTGGGTGCCGGCGTCGCCTCCGACACCGGGGCGCTGCCCGGCTCACTCGTCCGCATCGGCCCGGCGACGCTCGCGTCCGAGGCCCCCGAGGAGGTGGAGGCATGAGCCCTTTCCTCGCCGCTGAAGACCTCTCGATGTTCGGCCGCGACCCCTGGTGGCTGGTCGTCATCAAGGCGGTGTTCTGCTTCGCCTTCCTGATGGTGACCGTGCTGTTCTCCATCGTCTGGGAGCGCAAGGTCGTCGCCTGGATGCAGCTGCGCATCGGCCCCAACCGGCACGGCCCCTGGGGCATGCTCCAGTCGCTCGCCGACGGCATCAAGCTGATGCTCAAGGAAGACGTCATCGTCAAACGCGCGGACAAGGTCGTCTACGTCCTCGCGCCGATCGTCGCGGCCATCCCGGCCTTCATGGCGATCGCGGTGATCCCCTTCGGCCCGGCCGGCAACGAGATCTCGATCTTCGGCCAGCGCACCACGATGCAGCTCACCGACCTGCCGATCGCGATGCTCTACATCCTCGCGGTCGCCTCGGTCGGCATCTACGGCATCGTCCTTGCGGGTTGGAGTTCCGGATCCACCTACCCGCTGCTCGGCGGCCTGCGTTCCTGCGCGCAGATGATCTCGTACGAGATCGCGATGGGCGCGGCGTTCGCCTCGGTGTTCCTCTACTCCGGTTCGATGTCGACCTCGGCGATCGTCGAGGCGCAGCAGGACCGCTGGTACATCGTGCTGCTGCCGGTGTCCTTCCTGATCTACATCGTGACGATGGTCGGCGAGACCAACCGCGCCCCCTTCGACATGCCGGAGTCCGAGGGCGACCTGGTCGGCGGCTTCAACACCGAGTACTCGTCGATCAAGTTCGCGATGTTCATGCTCGCCGAGTACGTGAACATGGTGACGGTCTCGGCGGTGTCCGTGACGCTCTTCCTGGGCGGCTGGCGGGTCCCGTATCCGGTCAGCACCTTCTGGGAGGGCGCGAACCACGGCTGGTGGCCGCTGCTCTGGTTCGTGATCAAGGTCCAGTTGCTGCTGTTCTTCTTCATCTGGCTGCGCGGCACGCTGCCCCGCGTCCGCTACGACCAGCTGATGAAGCTCGGCTGGAAGGTCCTCATCCCGGTCTCCGTGGTCTGGCTGATGCTCGTCGCGACCGTGCGAACGCTCCGGAACGAGAACTACGACTTCGCCGACATCGCCCTCTACGTCGGCGGCGGCGTCCTCGCGCTGCTCCTGCTCTCCTTCGTGGCGGACATGTTCCGCGACCGGGCGAAGACGGCCGAGCAACCCGTCGAGGAATCCGCCGGCTTCGACGCGATGGCGGGCGGATTCCCCGTGCCGCCACTGCCCGGACAGGAACTTCCGCCGGTGCCGCGGCGCCGCCCGCGCCGTGAGCGGGAGCTGATTGTCAGTGGTGGGTCCGATACTCAGAGTGACGGATCTCTGGATGGAAAGGAGGCGTCCGATGGCTGAGGAGCCCAAGGAGACCAAGCCCGGTTTCCAGAACCCCGTGGCCGGCTTCGGCGTGACCTTCAAGGCCATGTTCAAGAAGCGGCTGACCGAGCAGTACCCGGAGCAGGAGAAAACCACCGCTCCGCGCTTCCACGGACGGCACCAGCTCAACCGCCATCCGGACGGCCTGGAGAAGTGCGTCGGCTGCGAGCTTTGCGCCTGGGCCTGCCCCGCCGACGCCATCTATGTGGAGGGCGCCGACAACACCGACGAGGAGCGCTACTCGCCGGGCGAGCGGTACGGCCGCGTCTACCAGATCAACTACGCCCGCTGCATCCTCTGCGGTCTGTGCATCGAGGCGTGTCCCACGCGCGCGCTCACGATGACCAACGAGTTCGAGCTCGCGGACTCCAGCCGCGCCAACCTCATCTACACCAAGGAGCAGCTGCTCGCCGGCCTCGAGGACGGCATGGTCGACAGCCCCCATGCCATCTACCCGGGCACGGACGAGCAGGACTACTACCGGGGTCTGGTGACGGAGGCCGCGCCGGGCACGACCCAGCAGGTCGCGCGCTCCAGGGGCGAGGTCCCGCAGGAGGCGGACTCGACCTTCGGTGAGGACGAACCGGCGTCCGAGAAGGTGATCGGGCGATGACCGAGCAACTCGCCGCCTACTCCACCTCCACCGGAGAGGCCTTCCAGTTCTGGGTCCTCGGCACCGTCGCCGTGATCGGCGCTCTGTGCACTGTCTTCATGAAGAAGGCCGTGCACAGTGCGCTCAGTCTCGCCGGAACCATGATCATCCTGGCGGTCTTCTACCTCGCCAACGGCGCCTACTTCCTGGGCATCGTGCAGATCGTCGTCTATACCGGCGCGATCATGATGCTGTTCCTGTTCGTGGTGATGCTTGTCGGCGTCACGGCCGCGGACTCCCTGAAGGAGACCATCAAGGGCCAGCGCTGGCTGGCCCTTCTCTGTGGCCTGGGCTTCGGCATCCTGCTGATCGGCGGTATCGGCAACGCCTCGATCACGGACTTCAACGGCCTCGCCCAGGCGAACGCGAACGGCAACGTGGAGGGCCTCGCGGCCCTCATCTTCACCAAGTACGTCTTCGCCTTCGAGATCACCGGCGCCCTGCTGATCACGGCCGCCATCGGCGCCATGGTGCTCACGCACCGCGAGCGCACCGAGCGCGCCAAGACCCAGCGCGAGATGTCCGAAGAGCGCGTGCGCGAAGGCAAGCACGTCCCGCCGCTGCCGGCCCCCGGCGTGTACGCCCGCCACAACGCGGTCGACATCGCGGGCCTCCTGCCCGACGGCACCCCGTCCGACCTCACGGTCAGCAAGACGCTGCGCGAGCGCGGCCAGATCCGTGACGTGTCCACCGAGGCGCTGAACGACCTGCGGGCCCTTGAACAGCGCGCGGAGGAGCGGCTGGAGCGGACCGCGATCGAGCCGTCGACCTTCAAGCGGCCCGAGGAGGCGTCGAAGTGAACCCCGTCAACTACCTCTACCTCGCCGCCCTGTTGTTCACGATCGGCGCCACCGGCGTGCTGATCAGGCGCAACGCGATCGTCGTCTTCATGTGCATCGAGCTCATGCTCAACGCGTGCAACCTCACGCTCGTGGCCTTCTCACGGATGCACGGCAATCTCGACGGCCAGATCATCGCCTTCTTCACGATGGTCGTCGCCGCCGCGGAGGTCGTCGTCGGGCTCGCGATCATCGTGTCGCTGTTCCGTTCCCGCCACTCGGCCTCGGTCGACGACGCCAGCCTGATGAAGCTCTAAGGGGTCGGAAGAATCGTGGAGAACCTGATTGCGCTGCTGATCGCGGCGCCATTGCTCGGAGCGGCCCTCCTGTTGTGCGGCGGCCGGCGTCTCGACGCCGTCGGACAGTGGATCGGCACGCTCCTGTCGTTCGTCTCCTTCGTCTTCGGCGTGATCCTCTTCGCCGATCTGCTGGGCAAGGACGCCGAGAGCCGGACCCTCACCCAGCACCTGTACAGCTGGATCCCGGTCGAGGGCTTCCAGGCGGACGTCGCCTTCCGCCTCGACCAACTGTCGATCACGTTCGTGCTGCTGATCACCGGCGTCGGCTCGCTGATCCACCTGTACTCGGTCGGGTACATGGAGCACGACGAGCGGCGCCGCCGCTTCTTCGGCTATCTGAACCTGTTCCTCGCGGCGATGCTGCTGCTCGTCCTCGCCGACAACTACCTGCTGCTGTACGTCGGCTGGGAGGGCGTCGGTCTCGCCTCCTACCTGCTGATCGGCTTCTGGCAGCACAAGCCCAGCGCCGCCACGGCCGCGAAGAAGGCCTTCCTGGTCAACCGCGTCGGCGACATGGGCCTGTCGATCGCGATCATGCTCATGTTCCTGTGGTTCGGCACCTTCGCGTTCGGACCGGTGCTCGGTACCGGCGAGGAGGCCGGGCTCGCCGCCGACACGAGCGAGGGCAGGCTCACCGCCATCGGCCTGATGCTGCTGCTCGCCGCGTGCGGCAAGTCCGCCCAGGTGCCGCTGCAGTCCTGGCTCGGGGACGCGATGGAGGGCCCGACCCCGGTCTCGGCCCTCATCCACGCCGCGACGATGGTGACCGCGGGCGTCTACCTGATCGTCCGCTCCGGGGCCATCTTCAACGCGGCGCCGGACGCGCAGCTGGTCGTCACCATCGTCGGTGCCGTCACGCTCCTCTTCGGTGCGATCGTCGGTTGCGCGAAGGACGACATCAAGAAGGCACTGGCCGGCTCGACCATGTCGCAGATCGGCTACATGGTCCTCGCCGCCGGCCTCGGCCCCATCGGCTACGTCTTCGCGATCATGCACCTGGTGACGCACGGCTTCTTCAAGGCCGGGCTGTTCCTCGGCGCCGGTTCGGTCATGCACGGCATGAACGACGAGGTGGACATGCGCAAGTACGGCGCTCTGCGCAAGTACATGCCGGTCACCTTCGTCACCTTCGGCCTCGGCTACCTCGCCATCATCGGTTTCCCGGGCCTGTCCGGCTTCTTCTCCAAGGACAAGATCATTGAGGCGGCGTTCGCCAAGGGCGGCACCGAGGGCTGGATCCTCGGCGGCTGCGCGTTGCTGGGCGCGGCCATCACGGCGTACTACATGACGCGCGTGATGCTGATGACGTTCTTCGGCGAGAAGCGCTGGCAGCCCGACGAGAAGGGCAACGAGCCGCACCCCCACGAGTCGCCCAAGGTCATGACGATCCCCATGATCGTGCTGGCCGTCGGGTCGGTCGCCGCCGGTGGGTTCTTCAGCATCGGCGAACGCTTCGTGCACTGGCTGGAGCCCATCACCGGGTTCGAACACGGCCACCCGCCGATCAGCGCGGGAGTCGTCACCGGCGCGACCGTCGCGTGCATGGTCATCGGCGTCGCCGTCGCCTACGGCCAGTACGGCCGCCGGCCGGTCCCGGTCGTCGCCCCGCGCGGGTCGCTGCTCACCCGGGCCGCCCGGCGCGACCTGCTCCAGGACGACTTCAACCACGTCGTCCTCGTGCGCGGCGGCGAACACCTCACGCGCTCCCTGGTGTACGTCGACCACACCCTGGTCGACGGCGTCGTCAACGGCACGGCGGCCTCGGTCGGCGGTCTGTCCGGACGGATGCGCAAGCTCCAGAACGGCTTCGCGCGGTCGTACGCGGTCTCGATGTTCGGCGGTGCGGCGGTCCTCATCGCCGCGACCCTGCTGATGAGGGCGGTCTGATACCGATGTCCTTTCCTCTGCTGACAGCTACGGCGGCGCTCCCGGCGATCGGGGCGATCGCCACGGCCGCCGTACCGGCCGCCCGGCGCACCGCCGCCAAGTGGCTGGCGCTGCTCTTCTCACTCGCCACGCTCGCCCTCGCGATCACCGTCCTGGTCCGCTTCGACCCGGACGGCGACCGCTACCAGCTCACCGAATCCCACGCCTGGATCGCGGAGTTCGGGGTCCGCTATGAACTCGGCGTCGACGGCATCGCGGTGGCGCTGATCGCTCTGACGGCGCTGCTGATGCCGTTCATCATCCTCGCGGGCTGGCACGACGCCGACCCGCTGGAGACCGGCAGCAGGCGCTGGCGGCCGACGCAGGGCTTCTTCGCCCTGATCCTGGCCGTCGAGGCGATGGTGATCCTCTCCTTCGAGGCCACCGACGTCTTCCTCTTCTACATCTTCTTCGAAGCCATGCTCATCCCGATGTACTTCCTCATCGGCGGCTTCGGGGACCGTGCCCACGAGCACGGCGAGAAGGTGGCGGCGACGCAACGGTCGTACGCGGCCGTGAAGTTCCTGCTCTACAACCTGGTCGGCGGTCTGATCATGCTGGCCGCGGTGATCGGCCTGTATGTGGTCGCCGGGAACTTCAGCCTTCAGGAGATCGCCGAGGCCCGGGCCAACGGCACGCTCGACATGGCGACGAACACCGAACGCTGGCTGTTCCTCGGTTTCTTCTTCGCCTTCGCGGTGAAGGCGCCACTGTGGCCGCTGCACACCTGGCTGCCCAACGCGATGGGGGAGGCCACCGCTCCGGTCGCCGTCCTCATCACCGCGGTCGTCGACAAGGTGGGCACCTTCGCGATGCTCCGCTTCTGCCTCCAGCTGTTCCCGGAGGCGAGCAAGTGGGCGACGCCCGCGATCCTCGTACTGGCGCTGATCAGCATCATCTACGGGGCCCTGCTCGCGGTCGGGCAGCGGGACATCAAGCGGCTGGTGGCGTACGCGTCGATCTCCCACTTCGGCTTCATCATCATGGGCATCTTCGCGATGACCAGCCAGGGCCAGTCCGGCGCCACGCTCTACATGGTCAACCACGGTATTTCCACCGCCGCGTTGATGCTCGTGGCCGGCTTCCTGATCTCCCGGCGCGGCTCGCGGCTCATCGCCGACTACGGCGGTGTGCAGAAGGTCGCCCCGGTGCTCGCCGGCACCTTCCTGATCGGCAGCCTGGCGACACTGTCGTTGCCGGGCCTGGCGCCCTTCGTCAGTGAATTCCTGGTCCTGGTCGGCACATTCACTCGCTACCCGGTGATCGGCATCATCGCCACCTTCGGCATCGTGCTCGCCGCGCTCTACACGCTCGTCCTCTACCAGCGGACGATGACGGGCCCGGTGAAGGCGGAGGTCTCCGCGATGCCCGACCTCAGGGTGCGTGAACTCGTGGTCGTCGCCCCGCTGGTCGCACTGCTGATCTTCCTGGGCGTCTACCCGAAGCCCCTCACGGACATCGTCAACCCGGCGGTCAAGCAGACCATGTCCGACGTACAGAAGAAGGACCCCCAGCCAGAGGTGGAGGCCGCCAAGTGAGCGCATCAGCTGTCCACAGCCTGTGGACAACCGCGGCCGATCCGATCTCGAAGATCGACGCACCCAAGATCGAGTACGGACAATTGTCGCCCACCTTGATCATCGTCGGAGCGGCGATCATCGGGGTACTGATCGAGGCGGTCGTCCCGCGCAAGTCCCGTTACTACGCGCAGGTGTTCGTCTGTGTCGTGGCGCTCGTCGCAGCCTTCGCCGCGGTCGTGGCGCTCGCGGCCGGCGGATACGCCACCACCAAGGCGGGCATCGCCGCGATGGGCGCGATCGCCGTCGACGGACCGGCCCTCTTCCTGCAGGGCACGATCCTGCTGGCGGGCCTGGTCGGCTTGTTCACCTTCGCCGAGCGGCGACTCGACCCCGAGGCACACGGCAGCCGGGTCGACTCCTTCGCGGCGCAGGCCGCGTCCGTGCCGGGCAGCGACAGTGAGAAGGCCGCCGTCAAGGCCGGGTTCACCACCACTGAGGTGTTCCCGCTGCTCATGTTCGCCGTCGCCGGCATGCTGATCTTCCCGGCGGCCAACGACCTGCTGACGCTGTTCATCGCGCTGGAGGTCTTCTCGCTCCCGCTGTACCTGATGTGCGCGCTGGCCCGCCGCAAGCGGCTCATGTCGCAGGAAGCCGCGGTCAAGTACTTCCTGCTGGGCGCCTTCGCTTCCGCGTTCACCCTGTTCGGCATCGCGCTGCTGTACGGGTACGCGGGTTCCGTGTCGTACGCGACGATCGCGCAGGTCGTCGACGGTACGGTCCCGGACGTCACCCCGGCGCTCGCGGACACGATGGGTAACGACGCGCTGCTCCTCGTCGGCGCCGCGATGATCGTCATGGGCCTGCTGTTCAAGGTGGGCGCCGTCCCGTTCCACATGTGGACGCCCGACGTCTACCAGGGCGCGCCGACACCGGTGACCGGGTTCATGGCGGCGGCGACGAAGGTGGCGGCGTTCGGCGCGCTGCTCCGCATCCTCTACGTCGTGCTGCCCGGCCTGCGCTGGGACTGGCGGCCGGTCATGTGGGGCGTCGCGATCGTCACCATGCTGGGCGGTGCGATCGTCGCGATCACGCAGACCGACATCAAGCGGCTGCTGGCGTACTCGTCGATCGCGCACGCGGGCTTCATCCTCGCGGGTGTCATCGCGACCACGCCGGACGGGGTGTCGTCCGTTCTCTTCTACCTGGCCGCCTACTCGTTCGTGACGATCGGGGCATTCGCGGTCGTGACGCTGGTGCGTGATGCCGGCGGTGAGGCGACGCACCTGTCCAAGTGGGCTGGTCTGGGCCGTCGTTCACCCATGGTCGCGGCCGTGTTCGCGGTGTTCCTGCTGGCCTTCGCCGGCATCCCGCTGACCTCCGGCTTCGCCGGGAAGTTCGCCGTGTTCAAGGCGGCGGCGGAGGGCGGGGCGGGCCCGCTGGTCGTGGTCGGTGTGATCTCGTCCGCGATCGCGGCGTTCTTCTACATCCGCGTCATCGTCCTGATGTTCTTCAGCGAGCCGAACCCTGAGGGGCCGACGGTGGCCGTTCCGTCACCGCTGACGATGACGGCGATCGGGGTGGGCGTGGCGGTCACGCTGGTGTTGGGCGTGGCGCCGCAGTACTTCCTGGATCTGGCCGGCAATGCGGCGGTGTTCGTGCGCTGACCTGGCGCACGCCTGCACGGCGGTGGCCCGGCTTCCCTCGGGGGGATGCCGGGCCACTGTGATGTGGTGGGGCCTGCGATGTGGTGGGGCCGCGATGTGGTGGGCCCGCGATGCGGGGCAGGCCAGCCGTACCGATAGCTCAGGGCTATCGCTCGCTCACGGACCGGTGAACGGTGAGCCTGTGGATAACTCCGGCGCTGTCGGTGGCGGCCCCTATCGTGGAGGCAGTGGTCGAGGGTCGACGTACGGGGGACACGGCGATGGGTGCGACGGGCGGGATCAGCGAAATGTCAGGGGTGAGCGAGGTGGCACAGGCCGGTGACGGCGAGGTGCTGGCCGCGCTGCAGCGGGTCTTCGGCTACGAGGCCTTCCGCGGCGAGCAGGAAGCCGTCATCGAGCATGTGGTGGCTGGCGGCGATGCCGTCGTGCTCATGCCGACGGGCGGCGGGAAGTCGCTGTGCTACCAGATCCCGTCCCTGGTCAGACCGGGTACGGGCATCGTCGTCTCGCCGCTCATCGCCCTGATGCAGGACCAGGTGGACGCGCTGCGGGCGCTCGGGGTGCGCGCCGGGTTCATCAACTCCACGCAGGACTTCGACGAGCGACGTGTGGTGGAGGCGGAGTTCCTCGCGGGCGAGCTGGACCTGCTCTACCTTGCGCCGGAGCGGCTGCGGGTCGAGTCGACGCTGGACCTGCTGTCACGCGGAAAGATCGCCGTGTTCGCGATCGACGAGGCACACTGCGTGTCCCAGTGGGGGCATGACTTCCGCCCGGACTACCTGGCCCTCTCGCTGCTGGGCGAGCGGTGGCCGGACGTGCCGCGGATCGCGCTGACGGCGACGGCCACGCACGCGACGCACCAGGAGATCACCCAGCGGCTGAACATGCCGACGGCCCGGCACTTCGTGGCGAGCTTCGACCGGCCCAACATCCAGTACCGGATCGTGCCGAAGGCGGACCCGAAGAAGCAGTTGCTGAGCTTCCTGCGCGAGGAGCACACGGGCGACGCGGGCATCGTCTACTGCCTGTCGCGGAAGTCCGTGGAGGCGACGGCCGAGTTCCTGAGCCGCAACGGCATCGAGGCGGTGCCGTACCACGCCGGCCTGGACGCGGGCACGCGCGCGGTGCACCAGTCCCGGTTCCTGCGGGAGGAGGGGCTGGTCGTGGTGGCGACCATCGCCTTCGGGATGGGCATCGACAAGCCGGACGTGCGGTTCGTCGCCCACCTCGACCTGCCGAAGTCGGTCGAGGGCTACTACCAGGAGACGGGCCGCGCCGGCCGCGACGGACTGCCCTCCACGGCCTGGATGGCCTACGGCCTCAACGACGTCATTCAGCAGCGCAAGCTGATCCAGTTGGGCGAGGGCGACGAGGCGTTCCGGCGCCGGGCGGCCTCCCACCTGGACGCGATGCTGGCGCTGTGCGAGACCGCGCAGTGCCGGCGCGGTCAGCTGCTCGCCTACTTCGGCCAGGACCCCGATCCGACGGGCTGCGGCAACTGCGACACCTGCCTGACCCCGCCGGAGACCTGGGACGGCACCATCGCGGCGCAGAAGGTGCTGTCGACCGTGGTGCGGCTGCAGCGTGAGCGGGGACAGAAGTTCGGGGCGCTGCAGATCGTCGACATCCTGCTGGGGCGGCGCACCGGCAAGGTGATCCAGTTCGATCACGACCAGCTGTCCGTGTTCGGCATCGGCGAGGAGCTCGGCGAGGGCGAATGGCGAGGAGTCGTCAGACAGTTGCTGGCGCAGGGCCTGCTCGCGGTCGAGGGCGAGTACGGCACGCTCGTGCTCACGGAGGCGAGCGGGACGGTGCTGCGGCGGGAGCGGGAGGTGCCGCTGCGGAAGGAGCCGAAGAAGCCGGTCACCTCGCGGTCGGCGTCGGGTTCCGCCGGGTCCGGGCGTGGCGAGCGCAAGGCGAAGGCCGCGGCGGCCGAGCTGCCTGAGGCGCTGGTGCCGGCCTTCGAGGCCCTGCGTGCTTGGCGTGCCGAGCAGGCTCGCGAGCAGGGTGTTCCGGCGTATGTGATCTTCCATGACGCGACGTTGCGGGAGATCGTGACGGTGTGGCCAGCGTCCGTGCGTGAGCTCGGGAGCATCGGCGGTGTCGGTGAGAAGAAGCTGGCCACGTACGGAGAGGGCGTGCTCGAGGTGCTGACCTCGGTGCGCGGCGAGTCCGGTGCGGGGGCGGCGACCGAGACCAACCCGGGGGCTCACCACGACGGGGCGGACGACTGGCCCGAGATGGAGCAGGAGCCGGAGCCGGAGGACTGGGCCTAGGAAGAGCCACCCGCGCATGCGAGCGCTTCTCGGCGACGACGGTCAACTCAACGCCGTCAGCCCCGGAGCGAACGTGATCAGGAGCGGGAGAAGCGGTACCAGCGCTGCCAGCGTCGTGGTGAGGGCCCGGTTGCGACGGCCCAGACGTGGGGGTGGCTGCAGGAGGCGGTTGACGCGTTCGCCCAGGAGGCGGTTGGTGGACGCGCAGGACAGGACGCCTCGGTGCTGGTTGAGCTCGATCAGGGCCAGCGCGGTCGTCAGGTGACCGCAGCGGCGGGAGGCCGTGTCGTCCGCGGCCAGTTCGACCAGGCGGTGGGTCTGGTCGCAGAAGTGGGCGAACAACGGGATGTGGGGGAATCCGGTGGCAAGCGCGGTCGAGAGGTGCAGCAGCCAGTCGTGGTGGGCCCGGGCGTGGCCACGCTCGTGGGTGAGGACGGCGTCGAGCTGGTGGTCGGTCAGGCGGTGCAGGGCACCCGTGGTGACGATCAGCTGGGGCGGACTGCCCGGCATCCACCAGGCGTCGGGGTACTCGTCCTCCAGCACCAGCAGCGGGCCCCGCGCCGAACCCAGGTCGGCCGGCAGGTCGGGGGCGCGTTCGAGCAGGTGGGCCCTTGCCTGGCCGCGCCGCCGACGGGCCTCGACGAATTCGCGGGCCAGCATCGCCGTCGTCCAGGCGGCGCCGCCGGCCAGCAGCAGGGTGAGGGCCACCGCCCATGCGGGCGCGGCCGAGAGGTCGTACGCCTCGGTCACCGACGGCGGCGCCGGAGCGAAGAGCTGGGCGCGTACGGTGGCGAAGACCGCGGCGGTGCCCAGGGCCAGGGCCGTCAGGCAGCACAGCAGGACCGTGGCGACCAGGCACTGCCACACCCAGAGCGCGACCACGGGTTCCCGTTCGGGCCAGGAGGCCCGGGTCAACGCCTGGGGGACGGGTACGGCGGCCGTCAGGGCGACGATGCTCAACAGGAGCAGGCAGACGGTCATGCCAAGGGCTCCGGATCCTGGTCAGGGAAGGTGCGAGGGCGGCAGTGCGGGGCGGTGGGTCACGAACGCCGGTTGCGGCTCGGTTCCCACCGCCAGTCAGTATGACGGTGACCATCGCAGGAGTCAGGGGGAAAGACACAGTTGACGGTTGGGCCGGCCGCTCGGCGTCACTACAACGCGACCCGTCCCGTCACGACGCCACGACCTGTCCTGTCACCTCCCCCAGAGCGACCCGGACCCCACCAGGGCCCGGGGCCCAGGCGGACAGGGTCACCACATCGCCGTCCTCCAGGAACGCCCGCTTGCCGTCCGGGAGTTCGAGAGGGTCACGGCCGTTCCAGGTCAGCTCCAGGAGTGAGCCGCGCTCCCCTTCGGTCGGGCCGCTGACCGTGCCCGAGCCGTACAGGTCACCGGTGCGCAGGGAGGCGCCGTTCACGGTCATGTGGGCGAGCTGCTGGGCGGCCGTCCAGTACATGGTGGAGAAGGGCGGCTCGGAGACGACGTGGCCGTTGATGGCCACGGAGATACGCAGGTCGTAGCCGCCGGGCTCGGCTTCGGGGCCGGAGTCGTCCAGGTACGGCAGCAGGGGGTGCGTCCGCTCCGGCGGCGCCACCCGCGCCTCCTCCAGCGCGTCCAGCGGGGTGATCCACGCCGACACCGACGTGGCGAAGGACTTGCCGAGGAACGGGCCGAGGGGGACGTACTCCCAGGCCTGGACGTCGCGTGCCGACCAGTCGTTGAGCAGGCACAGGCCGAAGACGTGCTCACGGAAGTCGCCCAGCGCCACCGGCTTGCCCATCTCCGAGGGCGTGCCGATCACGAAGCCGACCTCTGCCTCGATGTCGAGGCGGACCGACGGGCCGAAGACCGGCGCCGGATCAGTGGGGGCCTTGCGCTGGCCGGACGGACGTACGACGTCCGTGCCGGAGACCACGACCGTGCCGGCGCGCCCGTGGTAACCGATCGGCAGGTGTTTCCAGTTGGGGGTGAGCGAATCCTCGGCGTCGGGGCGGAAGATCTGGCCGACGTTCCGGGCGTGGTTCTCGGAGGCGTAGAAATCGACGTAGTCCGCGACCTCGAAGGGGAGGTGCAGGGTGACTGAGGACAGAGGGTGGAGAAGGTCCGCGATGGCCTCCTGGTGCGCCGGCACCGTCACCCAGGCCGTCAGTGCGCGCCGTACGTCCGACCACGTGGTGTGGCCGGCGGCGAGCAGCGGGTTCAGGGAGTCCTGGGCGAGCAGCGGGGCGTACGGCGAGCCGAGCGCGTAGGCCGCCCTGCCCGCGTCGAGGACGTGGTCGCCGAGCCGGACGCCGACCCGTCGCGCGGAGTCCGAGCCGGGAAGGGAGAAGACGCCGTACGGAAGGTTGTGCGTGCCGAAGGGGTCGCCCTCGGGGAGATCGAAGGGGGGCATGGGGTGCTGCCTCACTCTCATACGCTCCGTGCCATGTGGTCTGGCCACACGTTACGGGTGAGACGAGGGTCTTGGGCAGTGCGGAACTCGCGTCGTCGGGGCGGGCGAATCAGCAGGTCGCCGCACTCGGCCGCGTCGACGAGACCTGAGTCGGTGCCGCCCAGGAGCTCGCCGGCACCACGTGGGAGTGAAATCGCCACAAGCAAAAGGAAGTTGCCCGGGTGGAATCAGAACTGGAACCGGAACAGGTGTCAACACATGTGAACACAGCAGCCGTCCGGTTCGAGTCGAGTCGATGGGGCCTCCTGTCCGTATTCTCTGATCATGGCCCGACCCATCGCATATTCACTCATCGCCACTGACCTGGACGGGACGCTGCTCCGAGGCGACGACACGCTCTCCGACCGTTCCCTCGACGCGCTCGCGCAGGCGGCGGCGGCCGGTGCGCAGCACCTCGTCGTGACGGGCCGGCCGGCGCCCAGAGTGCGCCCGCTCCTCGACGTCCTGGGCAGCCGGGGGCTCGCGGTGTGCGGACAGGGCGCGCAGTTGTACGACGCCGGAGCGGACTGTCTGCTGTGGTCCATCACCCTGGACCGGGAGTTGGCGGAGACCGCGCTCGGCAAGATCGAGGCCGAGGTGGGGCAGGTGTACGCGGCCGTCGACCAGGACGGCGTGGACGGCCTCACGCTCATCGAGCCCGGGTACCTGATGCCGCACCCCACCCTGCCCGCCGTACGCGTCCGGCACCGCGACGACCTGTGGTGCGAGCCGATCAGCAAGGTGCTGCTGCGCCATCCCACCCTGTCCGACGACGAGTTGGCGGCGACGGCGCGGTCGGTGGTCGGGTCGCTCGCGACGGTCACCATGTCGGGGCCCGGGACCGTCGAACTCCAGCCATGCGGCGTCACGAAGGCGACCGGTCTCGCCCTCGCCGCCGAGCATCTCGGTCTGGGCGCGCACGAGACGATCGCCTTCGGGGACATGCCCAACGACATCCCCATGTTCGACTGGGCCGCCCGCGGGGTGGCGATGGCCAACGCGCATCCCGAACTCAAGGCGGTCGCCGACGAGATCACCCTCTCGAACGAGGACGACGGCATCGCCGTCGTCCTCGAGAGGCTGTTCGCGGGGCGCCTGGCCGACTTCGCCCAGTAGGGCACGTCGTCGGACCAGGCCCCCGCGCCAGGGCCTAGTAGGGGCCGTTCACGTTGTCGATCGAGCCGTAACGCGCGGCCGCGTAGTTGCACGCGGCCGTGATGTTCGCGACCGGGTCGAAGGGGTCGTACACCGTCCCCGGCACGTGGTACGACGCGAAGGTCGGGTCGATGACCTGGAGGAGGCCCTTGGACGGGGTGCCCGCGACGGCGTTGGAGTCCCAGTTGTTGATGGCCTGGGGGTTGCCGGACGACTCGCGCATGATGTTGCGCTGAATGCCCTCGTACGAACCCGGAATTCCGTTTTGCGCCATGATGTCCAGCGCGTTGCGGATCCAGCCGTCGAGGTTGTTCGGGTACGTCTTCACGGAGGACTGGGTGGCCTTGGCGACGTTGGACTTCTTGGCGGGCGCGGACGCCTTGTCGGCCGACTTGTCCGGCGAACTCGCCTTCTTCGTCGCCCGGACCTCCAGGTCGAGGCCGGGGTGGATCAGACGGGGGTCGTCGCCGATCGCCTTGCGGTTGTCCTTGTAGAGCTGCTTCCAGCCGCCCTGCGCGTCGTACCGGTCGGCGACGCCGTAGAGCGTGTCGCCCTTCTTCGTCGTGTACGTGACCGTCTTGGCCTTCACGGCGGCCTGGGGAGCGGCCTGCGCGACGGTGGGGGACTGGGCGGGCTGTGCGGCGCTCGCGGTGGTCGCGCTCAGGAGCGGGATGGCGAGGGCGGCGGTGCCGGTGCCGGCTGCGATGACGTGCCGGGTGAGCGGGTTGGTGCGGGGGCGGCGGTGTTTGCCTCGGGGCATGGCGCTGTTCCTCTCCGGCGCCTGCGAGGTGAGCTGTCGGGTTCGGGCGGGAGATGCCCGGCCGCGCCGCCGTGTGGCGGTGCGACTTCACCCCGAGCCGGTTCGGTGCGCCATCAAGGCGTCCGGTCCGGCGACTTACCTGGGTCCCCCGCTCCTGCCGTGCGTGAGTGAGTTGCGTGGGTGGGTGACTCGGGCGGCGGCAGGATTAGGCGTCCGCCCGACTGAGCGGGAACGTATGCGAGAGCACATGCCCGGAACAAGTGCCGTGGTCACCTGTCGGCCGGTTGACCATGGTCTGGTGTGAATGGGGCGCTTGATCCTTTGCGGTTGCCAAGCCTCAACTTGCTTTTGAGGCAAGGGGAGACGCGGGTGCCCCGAGGTGGTGCGTGACCGGGTGCGAGTGACCCAACTCACTGGCATCCACAAGAGCGGCAAATCGGGCAATGATTCCAACTCGCCTTTAACCGGCTGTCCGTGGAGTCCGTTTCTCCCATGTCCGGTGGAAAAGTACCTCTTCGCCCTCCCGGCAGATCACCTCGTTGGAGGCGATGAAGTCATGCCGGTCGCAGCTGATCTCCGAGCGCGTCCGCACCGTCGCGTCCCACCCCAGCTCCGGCCGGTGCAGGCGGATCGACCACTCCGAACGGGTACGGGCCGACAAGGGGTCCCACTCGTTGATCGTGTACGTCTCCAGCGCGTCCTCGGTGAACTCCAGGCCGTCGGGGTACACGCGCGTGCCGCCGTACCGGGGGTCGACGTCCAGGCGCCACTCGCCCTTGGCCACGTCCCGCACGACGAGCCGCTCGGGGCGCGGCTCGTCCAGCGTGATGGGGGAGTTCACGCCGAGCGGTTCCGCCTGCTCCGGTTCCTCGAAGGTGATCGCTGTGTCGTCTGCTGACTCGTCCAACGCACGCGCGCGTACCGGAAGTTCCAGCGAGCTTCCCGACGGTTCCAGGCCGAAGCCCGCCGCCGAGTCCGGCTGGGGCCAGATCCACGGCCAGTACGCGGAGGAGACGGCGAGGCGGATGCGGTGCCCGGGCGGGAAGGCGTGGCCGATGCCGTTCAGCTCGAAGGTCACGTCCTCGGTGGCGCCCGGCTCCCACGGCACCGCGCGGTCCCGGCCGTGGCGCGCCGACAGGTTCAGCACGCCCCGCGTGACCAGGGTCGAGGAGCCGTCCGGTGCCACGTCGCAGAGCCGGGCGACGACCTGCCCGCGCGGCACCTCCGACGTCAGCCGCAGCCGCACCTTCGGCCGCCCCGACACCCAGGTCTCCTCGCCCACCTCGAACTCGAAGCACGCCGACCGCGCGTCCTCCTCCCGCTGGTCCGGCGGCAGGTCGGCATCGTTGCCGAAGGGGAAGAAGCGGCCGGCGTCGATCCCGGTGTGCATGGGGGAGCGGACGAGGACGGGGGCGCCCTGGAAGGCGTACGTCACCGCGCGCACGTGCGGAGAGGGCCAGGCCGGCTCGCCGACCCAGCGGCCGGGCAGCGTGGGGTACACCGTGGCCGGGCGGTGCGAGTCGCTGACGTACGAGCGCAGCAGGGGCTCGGCCATGACGCCCGTGTCCTCGTCCTTCAGCCAGTGGTCCCACCAGCGCAGCGTCTCCTGGAGGAAGCCGATCGCCGGGCCCGGCGGCAGGCCGCGGTCGGGGTACTGGTGCGACCAGGGGCCGATCAGGCCGCGCACGCGGTCCGCCGGCAGGTGCTCGACGAGACGCAGGACGGTGTCGCGGTACGGGTCGTGCCAGCCGCCCACCGCCAGGACGGCGGCGTCGATCGCGCCGTAGTCCTCGCAGACGCTGCCGTGGCGCCAGTAGTCGTCGCGCGTCTGGTGGCCGAGCCAGGTGTGCAGGAACGGTTCGACGGCCTCCAGCCGCTTGAGCCACATCTCCCGCCAGGCGTCCCCGACATACTGCGGGTCCGGCGGGCGGGCGGCGAAGGCGAGCATCGTCGACGCCCAGGCGTGCATGTCGACGGCGAGGACGGAACCTCCCATGTAGTGCACGTCGTTGTCATAGCGATCGTCCGCGGAGCAGACCGTGACGATCGCCTTGAGCGGTTCGGGCGCGAGGGCCGCGATCTGGAGGGAGTTGAAGCCGCCCCAGGAGATGCCGAACATGCCGACCCGGCCGTTGCACCAGGGCTGGGCCGCCAGCCAGTTGACCACCTCGACCCCGTCGGCGAGCTCCGTCGCCGAGTACTCGTCGGTCGGCATGCCCTCGCTGTTGCCGTGACCGCGGATGTCCACGCGCACGGAGGCGTAGCCGTGGCCTGCGTACCAGGGGTGGCGCTGGTGGTCGCGGGGTGCGGTCCAGTCGGACAGGCGATACGGCAGGTACTCGAGGAGCGCCGGTACGGGCTCGTCCGTCAGGGGGCGCCACACGCGCGCGTACAGCAGGGTCCCGTCCGGGAGCGGGATGCGGAGGTCGTCGTGAGTCGTCTCGTAGGGGAAGGACGTACGGATGTGCATGAGCGGGATCCCAGTGGCTCGGTCGGTGTCAGTGGACCGGGTGCATCGTGCGGCGCAGCCAGGGCGCCGCGGCCATCACGAGCAGGCCCGCGGCCACTGCGATTGCGCCGTTGACGCCGAAGTAGGCGGGCTTGGAGACGTCGTCGTAGAGCTTCACCGCCTGGGCCTGGATGCCGTTGGCCAGGGCGAGGGACAGGAACCAGAGGGACATGGTCTGGCCGGCGAACGCGGCCGGGGCGAGCTTGGTCGTGGCCGACATGCCGGAGGTCTCCAGGAGGACGTCGCCGAGGCCGAGGAGCAGGTACGAACCCACGATCCACCAGACGGACATGAGGTAGTCGTCGGAGGAGTGCCCGGAGGTCGGCAGCACCATCAGCAGGAAGGACAGGCCGCCGAGGACGACCCCGATTGCGATCTTGTTGGACGCGTGCGGCTGGCGGCGCCCCATCCTGACCCACAGTGCGGCCACGACAGGGGCGAGGGCGACCTCGAAGGCGCCGAGGGCGGAGGCGTACCAACCGGCGGGGAAGCCGAAGCCGAGGACGGTCGTCCCGGCGTTCGTCGAGGCAAGCAGGATCATCGTCGAGTAGGCCTGGAAGAGGATGAAGTTGAAGACCGTCGAGGCGAGGAACAGGACGACGTACGGGCGAAGGCGACCGCGTTCCTCGGGGGTCACGCGCGGGCTGGAGAACATCACCGCGAAGTAGACGGCCGGGGCGATCACGGAGACGAGCGTGAGCAGGTCGACGAAGCGGTCCATGGTGAGCCAGCCGGCGGCGGCGAGCAGGAAGGCGACCGCCGCGGTGACGGCGAGGCCCGTGACGATCAGGCGGATCGCCCGGCGCGTCGCGTCCGGAGACAGCGCGAATTCTGCGGAGTGCTTCCGCCCGGCCAGGTGACGGCGTCCGGCGACGTACTGGACCAGGCCGAGCGTCATGCCGATCGCGGCGGCCGAGAAGCCCCAGTGCCAGCCCTTGTGGTCGCCGAGCCAGCCGGTGACGAGCGGGCCGGCGAAGGCACCGATGTTGATCGCCATGTAGTAGAGCGCGAAGCCGGCGTCACGGCGGTCGTCGTCGGTGCGGTAGAGCTTGCCGACCATGGTGGCGACGTTGGGCTTGAGGAGCCCTGTGCCGGCGCTGATCAGGCCGAGGCCCACCCAGGTCATGCCGGTGGTCGGCACCGCCATGGCGTAATGGCCGCAGGCGATGAGGATGCCGCCCCACAGCACCGCGCGATACGAGCCGAGGATACGGTCGGCGAGCCAGCCGCCGGCGACCGAGACCAGATAGACGAGGGTGCCGTATGCGGCGGAGACGGAGGCCGCGGTCCCGGCCGACATGCCCATACCGCCGTGGGCGACCGTGTCGGCGAAGTACAGGACGAGGATGGCCTGCATGCCGAGGAACGAGAAGCGTTCCCAGACCTCCAGACCGGAGAGGGTGAAAAGGCCTTTCGGCTGGCCGAGGAAGGCGCGGTCGTCGCGTGGCGGGGGCCCGCTCTCGGGCTCGACGTCGAGGTCGGTTCGGGACACGGGCCGCTACTTCCCTATAAGTGGATGGATATCCCGCCTTATCAGGTGATCAAAAACATACCGGTCGTGATCCGATACCGCCCGTGGTGGACGGGTGGGCGGCATCGGTGATCGAAAGGTGACCGGATACGCTGACTTGAGTGATGGCAGCGACCTATCGACAAACCGTGTAACCGCCAGTGGACACCAGCAGACAGGAGACCCCTCGTGACCGTCGTCGGGCCGTTCGGGCTGAGCGTGCGGGACCAGGCTCTGGAAGCCGATGTCCAGGCCGGATTGGCGGCTGTCGAGGAGGGATTGCTCGAAGCCACCAAGAGTGAGGTCCCCTTCATCACGGAGGCCGCCCAGCATCTGGTGCGGGCGGGCGGAAAGCGGTTCAGGCCGCTGCTCGTGATGCTCGCTGCCCAGTTCGGGGACCCGTATGCGCCGGGGGTCGTGCCGTCGGCGGTGGTGGTGGAGCTGACCCATCTCGCGACGCTGTACCACGACGACGTGATGGACGAGGCCGCGGTGCGGCGGGGTGTCGACAGTGCCAACGCCCGCTGGGGCAACTCGGTTGCCGTACTGACCGGGGATTTCCTGTTCGCGCGCGCCTCGCACACTCTCGCCGACCTCGGGCCCGAGGCGGTGCGGGTGCAGGCCGAGGCGTTCGAGCGGCTGGTCACCGGACAGATCCTGGAGACGGCGGGACCGCAGGACGGGCGCGATCCGGTGGAGCACTACCTGGATGTGCTGGGCGGGAAGACCGGGTCGCTGGTCGCGGTGTCGTGCCGGTTCGGGGCGATGATGTCGGGCGCCGACGAGACCGTGGTCGACGTGCTCACCCAGTACGGGGAGCGGCTGGGGGTCGCCTTCCAGCTCGCGGACGACGTGCTGGACATCGCCAGTGACTCCCACGAGTCCGGGAAGACGCCGGGGACGGATCTCCGGGAAGGCATTCCCACGCTGCCTGTGCTGCGGTTGCGGGAGCGGGCCGAGCGGTTGGGGCTGGCGGAGGATGTCGCCCTGTGTGAGCTGCTGGACTCCGATCTGACGGACGACGCCCGGCATGCGGAGGCGTTGGCCGCGCTGCGTGAGCATCCGGCGCTGGAGCAGGCTCGGCGGGACACGGTGCGGTATGCGGAGGATGCGCGGGCTGCGTTGGCGCCGTTGGCGGACATCGGTGCCAAGGCTGCGTTGATGGAGTTGTGCGATGCGGTGGTGCATCGGGCCGGATAGGGGTTTTCGCCCCCGCCGCCCCCACCCTTCCCGTCCTCCAGGGGCTGCCGCCCCTTCGACCCCGGCTCCTGGGGCTGCCGCCCCCAGATCCCCGCTGTCGGCCTGAACGGCCTTGTCCTCAAACGCCGGACGGGCTGAAAGGCCCACTGCGGCTGTGACGCACGTCACTTATCTGGACTGAGTCCAAAATAAGATCGCCTCCGTATGAGTGCCCAG
>NZ_JBVKAV010000014.1:0-101648 GCF_055639295.1 Streptomyces sp. NPDC107528 | reverse complement strand
AAACGCCGGACGGGCTGAAAGGCCCACTGCGGCTGTGACGCACGTCACTTATCTGGACTGAGTCCAAAATAAGATCGCCTCCGTATGAGTGCCCAGAAGCTGACGCAGGGGGCGTCAGCCGCCATACGGGGAGAAAACAGAATCATGGGCATGAACGCGACGTTCTCAAAGCGCCGTAAGAGCCTGATCGTCACCGCTGTCGCGGTGGCTGCCGCCGGTGGGGTCGCCGCCGCGGTGATTCCCGCCTTCGCCGCCGGAGGTGCCCGCGCCGACCACGCGGGTCACGCCGGAGGCGACGCGCAGGGGATCGTGAGCCGGAGTGGGACCGCCGCCGGCGCCGGAGGCACGGTCCTCGCCGCCGGCCTTCGGGGGGCGAACGAGGTGCCCGTGGCGGGCGGGCCCGCCGTCGGGGACAAGGACGGGGCCGCCGTGCAGTTCGTGAAGGTCAAGGGCGACAAGGTGTCCGTCGCCGTCGCCTGGCGCGGCACCGGCAAGCCCACCGCCCTTCACATCCACCAGGGCGCCAAGGGCACCAACGGCGGCATCAAGGTCGACTTCGGCGGACTCATCGGCAGGGAAAGCGGGCTCATCGCCGAGGAAAAGGGCAAGGGCAAGGGCGACGGCAAGGGCAACGGCACAAGCAAGGGGCACAGCCTCACCGGCACCGTCACCGTGAAGGACCGCGCCCTTCTCAACGCCCTCAAGACCGACCCGAGTTCCTTCTACGCCAACCTCCACACGGCCGAGTTCCCGGGCGGTGCCGTCCGGGGCCAGCTCCACAAGGTCACCGTCGCCAAGTTCGACTTCCGCGACGCGCTCGACAACTTCCAGGCATCCGTCATCGAGGGCAAGCAGATCTACGAGTGCAAGCCGGCCGAGGGCGGCGGGTACGCCTTCGCACAGCGGGACGTCAGTGCCGTACTCGGCGGCCGTATCGCGCACTCCTTCGTCGCCCCCAACTCCGGTACTCCGCAGTGGATCGCGCGGGACGGCAGTGCGGTGACGGGGGCCCTCATCTCCAAGACGCCCAACGGCGAACGGAACATCCCCGAGCTCGACCTGAAGGCCACCCAGTCCGGCGAGCACCGCGGCCTCCTCGCCGACACCGCCGAGATCCTGCGGCTGAACACCGTCGGCGGAATCGCCCCGGCCGGCTCCTGCACAGCCGGTGCGATCGTCGGGGTGCCGTACCAGGCGGACTACGTGTTCATCAACGGCTGATCCTGCCCGAAGAGCGGGCACGCACGGCGGCGTCTTCCGCACCGACCCCTACGGGTCGGGGGAGGCGCCGCCTTCGTGCGTCATACCGGAGGTGTACGCGGAGTTGGCTCCGAAGGTTGACGTATCTCTCCGGCCGATTTGGTCAGATGGAAACCACGGACAACACCACTCCTCACCGATTCGGGTGAGAATGGCGGCTCAGGGGTGGAGCAGTGCGGGGTCGAAAGACTCGCGGGCGACGAACGAGAAGGACAGCCGCCGCCGACGACGGAGGTAAGGCAGACATGGCACCGTACGAATCCGACGACAGTACGACCGCAGCGGAGGTCGACGACCACCGCGCGGGGCGGCGCAAGGCCGCGCGGTACGTCGTCCCGGTCGCGGTCGTGGGCGTCGCGGCGGCGACCATCGGGCTCGTCCCGGCGCTCGCCGACTCCGGCGACCCGGACCTGCCGAAGATCACCGCAGAGCAACTCATCGAGAAGATCGCGCAGTCGGACGTGCAGCAGCTGTCCGGCACCGTGAAGATCAGCACCGACCTGGGTCTGCCGGACCTCGGCGGGCTGGAGTCCAGCTTCGCCTCCGGCGCCATGGCGTCGGGCGCGGACGGCGGATCGTCCGCCGACCCGTCCGCCAAGCTCACCGAGCTGGCGTCCGGCACGCACACCCTGCGCGTCGCCCTCGACGGCGACGACAGGCAGAAGCTCTCCCTCCTGGAGAACGCGTCCGAGTACAGCCTCATCCACAACGGCAAGGACATCTGGGGCTACGACAGCAAGTCGAACGAGGTCTTCCACGGCACCGCGGAGGAGTCGAAGGACGGGCGCGGGAAGGAAGACGTTCCCGCCACGCCCAAGGACTTCGCCGAAGAGGCGCTCAAGTCGGTCGACGACACCACGTCCGTCACCGTCGACGGCACCGCACACGTCGCGGGCCGGGACGCGTACCGGCTGCTCATCAAGCCGAAGCAGGCCGGGACAACGGTCGGCGCGATCACCGTGGCCGTCGACGCCAAGACCGGCATGCCGCTGAAGTTCACGCTGACCCCGTCGAGCGGCGGCGCGGCCGTGATCGACGCCGGCTTCACGCAGGTCAGCTTCGCCAAGCCGGCCGCCTCCACCTTCGACTTCACCCCGCCCAAGGGTGCGAAGGTCACCGAGGAGGGCGAGCTGGAAGGCAAGGCCGGCGAGCGCCGCGGCCCCAAGTCCGAGGACGAGCTGCGCAAGGAGCTCGACAAGGAACTCGGCGGCCTGAAGTCCGAGGACAAGCACGGCAAGGCGTCCGGCGACGGTCCCGAGGTCATCGGCGAGGGCTGGAACTCCGTGGCCGTCTTCGACAACGCCGGCGAGGGCGTCCCCTCCGGCGCCGAGGTCGGCGGCGGCATGGGCGGCTTCCTCGACTCCCTGGGCGACAAGGTCACCGGCAAGTTCGGCTCGGGCACGGTCTTCAAGACCCGCCTGATCAACGCCCTGATCACGGACGACGGCAAGGTCTATGTGGGTGCGGTCGACAAGGACGCGCTCGTGAAGGCGGCCGACTCGGGGAAGTAGGCCCCAGCCGCAGCGGCGTGGGCGGCGTGGGCGGCGTGGGCGGCGTGGGCGGCGTACACGCGCCATCCCGCGCGTCATGCGCCGCCGCGCGTCACGCCACGAGGTGCCGAACGAGGTGCCGGAGGAGCCAAGGGAGCCCATGGAGGAACTGCCCGCCGCGGAGGGCGACGAGGTCGACAAGGCCGCCGATCACGTCGGCCCGGTCGGCCAGGCCGGTGGAGCCGAACCTTCGGCTCCGGTCGACGACATCGACACGGTGATCGCCACCCGCGCGCTCACCAAGCGCTACCGCGGCGGGCAGCTCGCCGTGGACGGTCTCGATCTGACCGTCCCGGCGGGCAGCGTCTTCGGCTTCCTCGGCCCGAACGGCTCGGGCAAGACCACCACCATCCGCATGCTGATGGGCCTCATCCAGCCCACCTCCGGTACCGCGCGCGTGCTCGGGCAGCCCATGCCCCGGTCATCGCGCGCGGTACTGCCGCACGTCGGCGCCCTCATCGAGGGACCCGCCCTGTACGGCTTCCTCTCCGGCCGCGACAACCTCATCCGGTACGACGCCGCCGACCCGACCGCCGATCCGCGCACCCGGCGCACACGTGTCTCGGCCGCGCTGGACCGGGTCGGCCTCGCAGCCGCGTCCGGCAAGAAGGCCAAGGCGTACTCGCTCGGCATGAAGCAGCGGCTGGGCCTCGCGGCCGCGCTGCTCCAGCCGCGCAGACTCCTCGTCCTCGACGAGCCGACCAACGGCCTCGATCCGCAGGGCATGCGCGAAATCCGCTCCCTGATACGGGAGTTGGCGTCGGAGGGTACGACCGTCTTCCTCTCCTCCCACCTCCTCGACGAGATCGAGCAGGTCTGCACGCACGCGGCCGTGATGGCCCAGGGTCGGCTGATCACCCAGGGCGCGGTCGCGGAGCTGGCGGCCGGGACACGCGGCCGGCTCGTCGTGACCACGCCCGACACCGGGGACGCGGCCCGGGTGCTGAAGGAGCAGGGCGCCGGTGACGTCGTCATCGCCGACGACCGGGTGACCGCGGAAGCTCCGAACCGGGACCTCGCCGACGTCAACGCGGCGTTGGTGTCGGCCGGAGTCCGCGTGCGGGGCTTCGGCGTTGAACGGGCCTCCCTGGAGGACGCGTTCGTGGCGCTCACGGGGGAAGGGTTCGATGTCGCAGGCTGAAGCGAAGACGCTGCCCGGTGGCGAGGTCGCGGGCGCCCGCAAGGTCAGTCCGCTGTGGACTTTCGGTCTCCTCCGCAGCGAACTGCTCACCACGTTCCGGCGCTGGCGCACCCTCGCGCTGCTCGCCGTCCTGGCGGCCGTGCCGATTCTGGTCGGAATCGCCGTGAAGATCGAGACGAGCGGCGACGGGGCGGCGGGAGGCGGTGGCCCGCAAGGCGGCGGGCCGGCGTTCATCTCGCAGATCACCAACAACGGCCTGTTCCTGGTCTTCACCGCGCTGGCCGCGACGCTCCCGTTCTTCCTGCCCATGGCCATCGGCGTCATCGCGGGCGACGCGATAGCCGGCGAGGCAAACGCGGGCACCCTCCGCTACCTCCTGGTCGCCCCCGCCGGCCGCACCCGCCTGCTCCTCACCAAGTACGCCACCACGATGGTCTTCTGCTTGGTGGCCACCCTCGTGGTCGCCGTCTCGGCGCTCACGGTCGGGGCGTTGCTCTTCCCGCTGGGTGACCTGACGACGATCTCCGGCACGCGGATCAGCTTCGCGGAGGGGCTGGGCCGCGCCCTGCTGATCGCCCTGGTCGTCGCCGCGTCCCTGATAGGTGTGGCGGCGCTCGGGCTGTTCGTCTCGACGCTGACCAGCAGCGGCATCGCGGCGATGGCGACGACGGTCGGCCTGCTGATCACCGTCCAGATCCTCGACCAGATCCCGCAGCTCCACGCGATCCAGCCGTACTTCTTCTCCCACCACTGGCTGTCCTTCGCCGACCTCATGCGCGAACCCGTGTACTGGGACGACCTGGTCAAGAACCTGGGGATCCAGGCCCTGTACGCGGCGGTGTTCGGCTCGGCGGCATGGGCGAGGTTCACGGCGAAGGACGTCACCGCGTAGGGGTCACTCCGTTTCGGTGGCAGCCGCTGCGGCTTCCGCAGTAGTCGTACCGGCTTCGGCAGACGGCACACCGGCTTCCGCAGCAGTCGTACCGGCTTCGGCAGAGGGCACACCGGCTTCCGCAGTAGTCGTACCGGCTTCGGCTGACGGCACACCGGCTTCCGCAGCAGTCACACCGACTTCGGCAGACGTCGCACCGGCTTCGGCAGACGTCACTCCGCTTCGTACGGGAACCGTGCGAGCGGTGCCTCCTGCGCGAAGAAGGTCTTCGCGCGGGCCAGGGCCTCGGCGTCGTTCAGCACATCACCGGGCTTGCTGCCGTTGCCGAGCAGCACCCCGCCGAAGCGCATCCGCATGTACGCGGCGGAGTTGCTGAGCGTCCCGACCAGCGGGTCGGCGACCTCCTGCTCCTCGTGCGCGAGCGCGGTGACGCCCCACAGGGTGCGCCCGGCCATGGTCGCCTTGAAGTCGATCCCGGGTGTGCGCAGCCAGCCCGACCAGTAGTCGAGGTAGCGCTTGACGGGGGCGGACACCGAATACCAGTACAGGGGCGAGGCGATCACGATGTCGGTGGCCGCGAGGGTGGCGTCGAGCAGCAGCGCCACGTTCCCCTGCGTGGGGCGCACATGGTCGCTGTCGTGCCGCAGATCCTCGAAGTCGGGCAGCGGATGTGCGGCCAGGTCGATCCACTGCTGCTCGACACCCTCGGGCAACTGCTCGGCGGCCCGGCGGGCCAGCAACTCGGTGTTGCCGTCGGAGCGGCTGCTGCCGAGGACGAACAGGAAACGGCGGGTCATGGGTCCCCCAAACGGTCGGCCCGTCATCAGGCCATGGTGGGCGTACGACAACTAAACGCATGTGCATTATATGCACACGCATTCAGATGCCGCTGACGGTTGGCCAAGGTCCGATATGTCTCTCGGCCGCCCCTGCCACTGCGAGCAACAGCGACTCCGCGCCGTGCGCCGCCACCAACTGGAGCCCGACTGGACACCCGTCCGGCCCGAACCCCGCCGGGATGCTGATCGCCGGATGCCCACTCAGGTTGAACGCCCAGGTGAGCGCGGTGGAGTACCGGTCGCCGGGGCCGGCGTGGCCGTGCGGCGGGGTGGGGGCGGTCGGCGTCAGCAGCAGCCGGGTTTCGGTGAAGAGGTCGGCCAGGCGGTTGTCGTTGCCGGCTCGGATCTGGTGAGTACCGGGGTCGGCGGGTGCGGGGGCTGGGGCTGGTCCTGGGGCGGGGGCGGCGTCCGGGGACCGCAGTGCGAGCCATGCCGGGGCCGGGTCGTCGAGGCGGAGCGGAGTCCGTGACCGTATGAGCCGCACAGCTCCGGCCTGGGCCAGCCGTACGGCTGCGGCGTGGGCGACGGCGACCACGTCCGGGTCGGGGGCGTCGAAGCCGAGGTCGGGTGACCACACGGCGGTCGGGACGTCGGGTTGGTCGGCCTTGTTGTGCGGGGCGGGATCGGGTGGCCCGGCGAGGCTGTCGTACGGGGCGGGATCGGGTGGCCCGGCGAGGCTGTCGAACGCGCCCGGACCGGGGGGCCCGGCGAGGCTGTCGTACGGGGCGGGATCGGGTGGCCCGGCGGGGCTGCCGTATGGCCCGACACCGGCTGGCCAGGCGAGGCTGTCGTACCCACCGGAACCGGGTGGCCTTTCCGCGTCGGCCTCTTCCCCCGACACCACGCTCCAGTACGCCGCCGCATCCGCCACACACCGCGCGAGCACTCCCGGCGCCATGAGCCCCGTGCGATCGGTGGACGGCAGCCGCCCGTAGCCGGCCTTGAGCCCGACGACCCCGCACCACGCCGCCGGAATCCGCACCGACCCGGCCCCGTCGCTCCCGGTCGCGAGGGGGACCAGCCCCGCCGCCACCGCCGCCGCGGACCCGGCCGAGGAGCCGCCCGGCGTACGGTCGTGGCGCCAAGGGTTGACGGTACGGCCGTAACGGCCAAGTCCCCAGGTCTGCCAGGGGGTTCCCGGCCCCGGGACCGACGTCGCCCCGACCGGCACACACCCCGCCGCGAGCAGGGGGCCCGCTGTCCGCAGTCCCCGCCGCCCCTTCACCCCGATCGGTACTCCGGCCAGTGGCAGCCGCTCACCCGCCACGACCCGTGCGTCCACCTCGCCGGCCCGCCGGAGCGCGTCCTCGCCCCACACCTCGATGAAGGCGGAGAGGGTGGGGTCGGCTCGCTCGATCCGTTCGAGGGCCTCCGCGACGACGTCGACGGCGTGGAGGGTGCGCGAGCGTACGGCCGCGGCGATCTCTACGGCCGACAGGGCGGCGGGACCGGAACCGGGGCCGGGACCGGGACCGAGGGCGGGACCGGGACCGGGACCGGGGGCGGATACGGATGCGGGATCAGGGTCTGGGCCGGGGGTGGGGGTCATGGGGTGATTCTCCGCGAGGCCCTCGCAGGGCTGCTGCTCACGGTCGGCCTGAGCCACCGGCCACCCGGCCGGCCTGAGCCACCGGCCACCCGGCCGACCTGCGCCCCAGACGCCCGCCCGACCGAGCCCCCGACCTGAACCGCCGGCCCCTGCGAAGGCGCCCCGTCGACCTCAGCGACAGTGCCCCGTCACCTGAACCGTCGACCTCAGCGACAGTGCCCCGTCACCTGAACCGTCGACCTCAGCGAGAGCGTCCCGTCGACCTCAGCGAGAGCGCCCCGTCGCAGCGAAAACACCCCGCCGGCCTCAGCGAGAAGACCCCGTCAACCGAGCCAACGCCGCCGCCTCCCGTGGCACCTGTCCGCCCAGTTCACCGAGCCGCCAGGCAGCCACCCACGGCACCCGGTACACGTCGATGACCGACTCGATCACCTTGACGCGCTCGGCGAGCGGTCGTGGCAGTCGGCCCGGCGCGTCCGCGACCAGGACGACGGCATCGAGATCGAGCCCGTGCGGAGCCTCCCCGCGTCGAAAGACCTCCAGGGCACCCAGGGCCGCGGCCAGCCCGGCCGCATGCGTGCGGGCCACGAGCAGCACCGACGGGGGATCGGCGGGCCCGGGCCAGTTGCGTCCGCAGTCGTGGCCGCCGTACACCGCGGCGAGAGTGGAGGCACCCGCTCCGCCGTGCACGCCGACCCAGGAGAAGCGCCGGGGCGTGACGGCGGCAGGGGAGGGCGAGGGCTCCTCGGGCAGGGCCACCGGCCCGCGGATCCAGATCTCCGGCCCCGGCTCGGACCACCCGTGCTGCGCGTGCATGTCAGTTCGCATGCCCGCACTCCTCCTCCCACGCGATTGATCTTGGCGCCAGGCATGAGAACGCTGTGACGTGGCACAAGCTCCTGGAACGAGTCTGTGACGCCCCGGTGACGCCCGCGCCGGGCGGTACCGGAGAGACTCGACAGTACGTGTACGACGTGTCCGAAGTACGTGTACGACGTGTCCGACCTGTACGACCGGATGTTGATGCCGGGGAAGCCGTACCCGACAGCGTGAGGGAGCACCATGGAGCCCGAACGTGCTGTCGGCGAAACCCCCGACACATGCGAGTGAGGGAAGCGATGTCTCGACTGAGCCGCGCGATGAAGCGGGAACAGAAACGCGCCGCGGCCATAGCGGCCCCCGTGGCCGCGCCGATCGACGTACGCGTCCCTGCCGGTGGTCCGGGCGCGGGTGGTGCGTCGATCGGTGGCGTACCCGTCAGCGCGGTTGCGGGTGAGGAGATCCAGCAGACCGTCCTGACCCATCTCCAGCGCATCGCCGTCGCCGCCGGGCATTCCGTGCACGCCACGATCCATGACGAGCGGATCGGATACGTCGTGCCGCTGCGGGTGGAGGCGGATGGGTCCAGTCACTTCACGGCCGAGCCCGTGCGGACGCCTCCTGCGCCTCCGACGCCTCCGACGCCTCCGACGTCACCGAGCGAGTCCCCGGTGCCGGCGGAAGCCGTACGGCCCCCTGCGGCCCCGCCCGCCCCGTCCGCGCCCTCGGCATCACAGCCCGAGCCGCCCGCCGCGCAGCCCGTCCCGCCCGTGCCACCCGCGCCGCTCCCGTCGGATCAGGCTCCTCATCGGGACAGGCCCACGCATGTCCTACGACCGCTGCAGGACCCGGCACCGGAGGTGTCGCCCACGTTCCGTCTGCGCGCGCTGCCCGAGCCGGTCGGGGACGGGGACGCCGTACCCGGCACGGTCCCACCGCCGCTGGGGGAGTTCGGCCCACCGCCGTCCATGGACGCGTGGCCGGAGCCGGCGGACCTGCCCGCCCCGACCCCTGCCGCCGCCTCGACCTCCACTTCGGCCCGGGTCGTCCCCGACCCCGTCCTCGTCCCCGACCCCACCCCCGAGCTCGACTCCAAGCCCACCCCGCCTCGCGGTTTCGACGCCGTGGCCGAAGCCGTCCTCGGGGACGCGCCTCCGGCCGCGACCACCGACGCCTCGCCGTTCGCGGAGCAGATGGCGCAGGTCAACGAGGCCGTGAAGGAGGGGCGGACCACGGAGGCGACGGAGCTGGCGGAGCGGACCGTGGCCCAGGCGTCGGCGGTGCTGGGGCTTGAGCACCCCGAGGTGCTCGGGATGCGTGAACTCGCCGCGTACATCGCCTACCTGGGGGGCGACCCGGAGCGTGCGTTCGCGCTCGCCCTCGACGTGGCCCGGACGCACCACCGCACCCGCGACGCGGAGGCGGCGTACGGCAGCCTCCACGGCGCGGCCACGGCATGGCGGGCGGTACGGGACCCGGCCCTGGGCCTGGCCCTGGGCCGGGACCTGCTCGCGCTGTGGGACGAGCTGATGGCGGAGGGCGGCTCGGCCGCCGAGGAGGCCGAGGAGCTGGAGTCGGCCCGCGCCCGCATGGACCGCCTCACCGCCCGAGCCGCCAAGTCGACCGAACCGCCCGCCGGGTGATGACCCGAGTCGCCGCTCGGGACTCGAATCAACCCGGTGCCTTACTGCCTCATTGCGCTGCTGCCTTTCTGCCTTTCTGCCTTACTCAGAGAGCTCCCACACCGCATACGCGACCGCGTCGCTGTTGCGGTTCAGGGCCGTGTCGTTGATGTTGGACGTGTTGTCGCAGGACGAGTGGTAGCAGCGGTCGAAGGACTGCCCGGACGTGCCGCCCCACTTGGCCGCCTGCGCCGCTGTCTTCGTGCGGCTGGCCCCGGTGAACAGCCCGCCCACCGGCACGCCCGCGCTCTTGAACGGCGCGTGGTCGGAGCGGCCGTCGCCCTCGGTTTCGATCTCGGTCGCGACGCCGAGGCCGGCGTAGTAGTCCTTGAAGGTCTTCTCGATCGCGGGGTCGTCGTCGTAGACGAAGTAGCCGGGGTTGGGCGAGCCGATCATGTCGAAGTTCAGGTAGCCGCTGATCTTCGCGCGGTTGGCTGAGGAGAGGTTGTTGACGTAGTAGCGGGAGCCGACGAGCCCCAGCTCCTCCGCGCCCCACCAGGCGAACCGCAGATGCTTGGTGGGCTGGTAGCCGGCCCGTGACACGGCGAGCGCGGTCTCCAGGACCGCCGCCGAGCCGGAGCCGTTGTCGTTGATGCCGGGACCGGAGGAGACGCTGTCGAGGTGCGAGCCGGCCATGACGACCTGGTTGGTGTCGCCGCCGGGCCAGTCGGCGATCAGGTTGTAGCCGGTACGGCCGGAGGACGTGAACTGCTGGATGGCGGTGATGTACCCGGCGGCGTCCAGCTTCGCCTTCACATAGTCGAGGGAGGCCTTGTAGCCGGGGCGGCCGTGGGCGCGGTTGCCGCCGTTGGCGGCGGCTATGGACTGGAGCTGGGTGAGGTGGGCCTTCACGCTCGCCACGGGTATGTCGGGCGCGGCGGCGACGGAGGGCGCGGGTGCCGCGCCGGCTATGGATCCGCCGGTCAGCAGCAGGACGGCCGCGACGGTACCGGCCGTCATCGCGCGCCCGGAGACGGAGAGCTTCATGTGGGGGGCTCCGAATTCCAGGAGGCCCCCTGTGGGATGGCCACAGGGGAGCCACAGTGAATGGGGTGCCTGGATCGTGGAGCTAAGCCTGACTCTCCGTCAAGAGAGCTGTGAGTGCAGGAAGTTCGGGCAGGGGAAGGGCATCCTTCGGGTGGAGAAGGGGAATGAGGACATCCCCGGCGGGCCTCACTGCACGCAGAACTCGTTCCCCTCCGGATCCGCCATCACCGCCCACTCCCCGCCCGGCTCCTTCACGTGCCGCAGCACACTCGCCCCCAGCCCCTGCAGCCGCTGGACCTCGCTCTCGCGCTCCCCGGCCGCCGCGTGCAGATCGAGATGGAGCCGGTTCTTGACGGACTTCGCCTCCGGCACGCGCTGGAACAGCACCCGCCGCCCGAGCCCGGTCCCGCTGTCCTTGTCGAACGGGTCGTCCGGATGCCGTACGGCCACCAGGTCCCGGAAGGCGAGACGTGCGTGGAACTCGACGACGTCCTCCCGCGGCAGCACGCCGAGCTCCAGCAGCCGCTCGATGAACGCCCCGTTGTCCTCGACCTCGTAGTGCAGCGCGGCGGCCCAGAAGTCGGCCTGCGACTGGGGGTTGCCGCTGTCGACGACGAGCTTCCAGTGGAGGGGGGTGGGGGCGGACGGGGATTTCGGTGCCTGTGTCATGCGACCACTCATAGGGGGTGGGGGAGGGGGCCGCAATGAGAATCGCCGGGGTGGGGCAGTCTCGGTTCGTCCGGTGTCCGCCGGGGTGGGGCAGTCTCGGTTCGTCCGGTGTCCGCCGGTGCGGGCAGTCTCGGCCTGCCCGGTGTTTCAGGCGTCCACCGCGGCGGACGCCGGCTTCTCCACCCGCGGCACGCTGAGCCGAGCCACCCTGCCCCTGTGCGCGGAGCGCCACGCGTCGGCCGTCAGCAAGGTCAGCGCCAGCCACACCAGCGCGAACCCGGCCCACCGCTCGGCGGGCATCGCCTCATGGAAGTACAGGATGCCGAGCAGGAACTGGAAGACCGGCGCCAGGTACTGCAGCAGTCCCAGCGTCGACAGCGGTACGCGTATCGCGGCCGCGCCGAAGCAGACGAGCGGCAGGGCGGTGACGACGCCGGTGGCCGCGAGCAGGGCCACATGTCCGGGCCCCTGAGAGGTGAACGTCGACTCCCCGCGCGCCCCCAGCCACGCCAGATATGCAACGGCCGGCAGGAACTGGATCGCGGTCTCCGCGGCCAGCGACTCGACGCCGCCGAGGTTGACCTTCTTCTTCACCAGCCCGTACGTGGCGAAGGAGAAGGCGAGGACGAGGGAGATCCACGGCAGCCGGCCGTACCCGACGGTCAGCACGATCACGGCCGCGAAGCCGACCCCGACCGCCGCCCACTGCACCGGCCGCAGCCGCTCCTTCAGCAGCAGCACGCCCATCGCGATGGTGACGAGCGGATTGATGAAATACCCAAGGGATGCCTCGACCACGTGTCCCGAGTTCACGGACCAGATGTAGACGCCCCAGTTGACGGTGATCACGGCCGCGGCAACGGTGACCAGCGCCAGCCGCCGCGGCTGCCGTATCAGCTCACCCGCCCAGGCCCAGCGCCGCACGAACACCAGCGCGACCGCCACGAAGACGAGGGACCAGGCCATCCGGTGCGCGAGGATCTCGACCGCGCCGGCGGGCTTCAGCAGGGGCCAGAACAGGGGAACGAGCCCCCACATCCCATACGCGGCGAAGCCGTTCAGCAGTCCTATACGCCGCTCTCCCTGCGACTTCCCGCTCACGGCCCCTCCTTCGCGCACACACCGGACCGCGCCCATACGACGGTCTGCACGAAGGTAACGCCGAATGCCCCCGCCTGTCATGCCCGTATCGCCATACGGTCATGACAGGCGGGGGTGGAGCGCCCAGATGAACTGAGGGGAGTCAGTTCATGGGAGCTCAGGCCTTGAGGCCGGCCGCGATCGCCTCGGCCAGCGGCGTGGTCGGGCGGCCGGCCAGGCGGGACAGGTCCCCGCTGGTGACGACCAGCTCGCCCTTCTCGATGGAGGCGTCCACACCGGCCAGGATCACGGCGAACGGCTCGGGCATCCCGGCGCCGGCCAGGATGCCGACGAGGGCGTCCGTGGAGACGGCGTTTTCGGCGATCTCCTTGCCGGTCTGCCGGCTCAGCTCGGCGGCGTACTCGGCGAGGCTCCACGCGACGTCGCCGCCCAGCTCGTACGTCTTGTTCTCGTGCCCCTCGCCAGTCAGTACGGCGACGGCGGCCGCAGCGTAGTCGGCGCGGGAGGCGGAGGAGACGCGGCCCTCGCCGGCGGCGTGGGTGACGGCGTTGTACTGCAGCACCGGGGCGAGGTTCTCGGTGTAGTTCTCGTGGTACCAGCCGTTGCGCAGCAACGCGTACGGCAGCCCGGACTCCACGAGCGCCTTCTCGGTGCCGCGGTGGTCGTCGGCGAGGGCGGCCGTGAGGCTGCCGGGGGCGCTGGTGTAGGCGAGCAGGGCGACACCGGCGGCCTTGGCGGCGTCGATGACGGCCTTGTGCTGGCCGACCCGGTCGTTGCCGACCTCGCTGCCGGATATGAGCAGCACCTTGTCGCCGGCCGCGAACAGTCCGTCGAAGGTCTCGGGCGTGTTGTAGTCGGCGACGGCGATCTTCACGCCGCGCTCGGCGAGGTCGGCGACCTTCTCGGGGGTGCGGACGACGGCGGTGACCTGGTCGGCCGGAACCTTCTCCAGCAACTGCTCCACGACGTGGCGGCCGAGGTGTCCGGTGGCTCCGGTGACGACGATGCTCATGATCAGAACTCCTTGTGGGATGTGTTGGCACTAACCCTAGGAGGTGCACTAACTTGACGAAAGTACCCACTTTGAAGTAAGGTACTGGCATGGCAGTAAGTGACATGGCGAGTGCGACGGCGAGCAAGTACGACATCGGCGAGCAGATGTGCCCCTACCGCCTGGTCCTGGAGCACGTCACCAGCCGCTGGGGCGTCCTCGTCCTGATCGAACTGATGGAGCGCCCCTACCGCTTCAGCGAACTGCGCCGGGCGATCGGCCGGGTCAGCGAGAAGATGCTGACCCAGACCCTCCAGACCCTGGAGCGGGACGGCCTGATCCACCGCGACGCCCAGCCGGTGATCCCTCCGCGGGTCGACTACTCCCTGACCGACCTGGGCCGCGAGGCGGCGGAACAGGTGCGCGGACTGGCACTGTGGACCAAGGACCGGATGGGAGACGTGCAGAAGGCGCGGGTCGCGTACGACGCGCGCAAGAGCGGCGCCTGAACGGCAGGTCCGAGGACCCGGCCGGAACGACCGAGGGCCCGGATGCCGTACGACACCCAGGCCCTCGACTCTTTCCGAACGTGCCGGTCAGCCCACCACCGTCCAGGTGTCCCCACCCGCCAGCAGCGCAGCCAGGTCCCCCTTGCCGTTCTGCTCGATAGCCGTGTCCAACTGGTCGGCCATCTGCGTGTCGTACACCGGGCGCTCCACCGAGCGCAGCACACCGATCGGGGTGTGGTGCAGGGTGTCCGGATCGGCCAGGCGGGACAAGGCGAAGGCCGTGGTCGGGGATGCGCAGTGGGCGTCGTGGACGAGGATCTGCGACTCGTTCTCCGGGGTCACGGTGACGACCTTCAGGTCGCCCGTCTGCGGGTCCCGTACGACGCCGCGCGCACCGTCGGTGCCGAAGCGAATCGGCTGTCCGTGCTCCAGCCGGATCACGGCCTCCTCGGCCTGCTGCTTGTCCTTGAGAACCTCGAAGGCGCCGTCGTTGAAGATGTTGCAGTTCTGGTAGATCTCGATCAGCGCCGTACCCCGGTGGGCGGCCGCCTCGCGCAGTACCTGGGTGAGGTGCTTGCGGTCGGAGTCCACCGTGCGCGCCACGAAGGACGCCTCCGCGCCGATGGCCAGGGACACCGGGTTGAAGGGCGCGTCCAGCGAGCCCATCGGCGTCGACTTGGTCACCTTGCCGACCTCGGAGGTCGGGGAGTACTGGCCCTTCGTCAAGCCGTAGATCCGGTTGTTGAACAGCAGAATCTTGAGGTTGACATTGCGGCGCAGGGCGTGGATCAGATGGTTGCCGCCGATCGACAGCGCATCACCGTCGCCCGTGACCACCCACACGCTCAGGTCCCGGCGCGACGTGGCCAGCCCCGTCGCGATCGCGGGGGCGCGGCCGTGGATGGAGTGCATGCCGTACGTGTTCATGTAGTACGGGAAGCGGGACGAACAGCCGATGCCCGAGACGAAGACGATGTTCTCCTTGGCCAGGCCCAGCTCCGGCATGAAGCCCTGAACCGCGGCGAGGATCGCGTAGTCACCGCAGCCGGGGCACCAGCGCACTTCCTGATCGGACTTGAAGTCCTTCATGGACTGGCGGGCCTCGGCCTTGGGGATGAGCGAAAGTGCCTCGATCGTGCCCGTGCCTTCCGTGGACGTCTCAGGCATCGATGGCCTCCTTGAGAGCCTTGGCGAGCTGCTCCGCCTTGAACGGCATGCCGTTGACCTGGTTGTACGAGTGGGCATCCACCAGGTATCTCGCCCGGACCAGAGTGGCGAGCTGGCCGAGGTTCATCTCGGGGATCACCACCTTCTCGTAGCGTCCGAGTACCGCGCCCAGGTTGTGCGGGAACGGGTTCAGATGGCGCAGATGCGCCTGCGCGATCGACTCGCCGGCGGTGCGCAGCCGACGGACCGCGGCCGTGATCGGGCCGTACGTCGACCCCCAGCCCAGCACCAGCGTCTTCGCCTCGTGCGGGTCGTCGACCTCCAGGTCGGGCACCTCGATGCCGTCGATCTTGGCCTGGCGGGTGCGGACCATGAAGTCGTGGTTGGCCGGGGCGTAGGAGATGTTGCCCGTGCCGTCCTCCTTCTCGATGCCGCCGATCCGGTGCTCCAGGCCCGGAGTGCCCGGGACCGCCCACGGCCGGGCGAGGGTCTGCGGATCGCGCTTGTACGGCCAGAAGACCTCGCTGCCGTCCTCCAGGGTGTGGTTCGGGCCCTGCGCGAACTGCACCGTCAGATCCGGCAGCTCCTCCAGCTCGGGGATCCGCCACGGCTCCGAGCCGTTGGCCAGATAACCGTCCGACAGCAGCATCACCGGAGTGCGGTACGTCAACGCGATCCGCGCCGCCTCCAGGGCTGCGTCGAAGCAGTCGGCCGGGGTGCACGGGGCGACGATCGGGATCGGCGCCTCGCCGTTACGGCCGAACATCGCCTGCAACAGGTCCGCCTGCTCCGTCTTCGTCGGCAGCCCCGTCGAGGGCCCGCCGCGCTGGATGTCGATCACCAGCAGCGGCAGCTCCAGCGACACCGCAAGCCCGATCGTCTCCGACTTCAGCGCCACACCGGGGCCGGAGGTCGTGGTCACCGCCAGCGAGCCGCCGAAGGCCGCACCCAGCGCCGCGCCGATGCCCGCGATCTCGTCCTCGGCCTGGAAGGTCCGCACACCGAAGTTCTTGTGCCGGCTCAGCTCGTGCAGGATGTCCGAGGCCGGGGTGATCGGATACGAGCCCAGGTAGAGCGGCAGGTCCGCCTGGCGGGACGCGGCGATCAGACCGTAGGACAGGGCGAGGTTCCCGGAGATGTTGCGGTAGGTGCCGACCGGGAAGGCCGTCGTCGCCGGGGCGATCTCGTAGGAGACGGCGAAGTCCTCGGTCGTCTCGCCGAAGTTCCAGCCCGCGTGGAAGGCCGCGATGTTCGCCGCCGCGATCTCCGGCTTCTTGGCGAACTTCGCCGTCAGGAACTTCTCGGTGCCCTCCGTCGGCCGGTGGTACATCCAGCTCAGCAGGCCCAACGCGAACATGTTCTTGCTGCGCTCGGCCTCCTTGCGGGTGAGGTCGAACTCCTTGAGCGCCTCGACCGTCAGCGTCGTCAGCGGCACCGGATGGAGGCTGTAGCCGTCGAGCGAGCCGTCCTCCAGGGGGCTGGTGTCATAGCCCACCTTCTGCATCGCCCGTTTGGTGAACTCGTCCGTGTTGACGATGATCTCCGCGCCGCGCGGAAGATCGCCGATGTTGGCCTTCAGCGCCGCCGGGTTCATCGCGACCAGCACGTTCGGCGCGTCGCCCGGAGTCAGGATGTCGTGGTCGGCGAAGTGCAGCTGAAAGGAGGACACGCCGGGCAGGGTGCCGGCGGGAGCGCGAATCTCGGCCGGGAAGTTCGGCAACGTCGACAGGTCGTTGCCGAAGGACGCCGTTTCCGAGGTGAAACGGTCGCCGGTGAGCTGCATACCGTCGCCCGAGTCCCCCGCGAAACGAATGATCACCCGGTCCAGCCGGCGGACGTCCTTCGTCCCTGCCGGTTTGCGCTGCTCTCCCACGACGGCTTCGTCGGCCTGCTCCGCTGGGCTACTGACCTGGCTGGTCACTGAACTGGACCTCCTTCGAGGCGGCTGTCTGCGCATGGCCTTCCCGCAAGCCTTCCCAGGATCAACCCTACGTCCGCAAAGGTCGCCCTCCCTGGGCCATTCGCATGACGGACGCGGGTTTGACCTGGTTCGCCACCCTGACTTGTCATGGTTTACACGCCCCCCGACGCTTCTTTTGAAGACGCTCCCTGCCCATTGTTCGGTTGCCGCGTTCGTGCTTGTCGGTCGGCCTGCTCGGTGGGCGCCGCGCGAACGGTTGCCCATTTGACTGACACGGTGTCAGTCCGTCAGGAGTTCAGATAGGTGAGGACCGCAAGAACGCGACGGTGATCCCCGTCACTCTGGGACAGCCCGAGCTTGAGGAAGATGTTGCTGACGTGCTTCTCGACGGCGCCGTCGCTCACCACCAGCTGCCGGGCGATCGCGGAGTTGGTCCGCCCCTCCGCCATCAGTCCCAGGACCTCCCGCTCCCGCGGGGTGAGCCTCGCCAGCACGTCCTGCTTACGGCTGCGGCCGAGGAGCTGCGCGACGACCTCCGGGTCGAGGGCCGTACCCCCCTGGGCCACCCGCACGACGGCGTCCACGAACTCCCGAACCTCCGCCACGCGGTCCTTGAGCAGATAGCCGACTCCACGGCTGGAACCGGCCAGCAGTTCCGTGGCGTACCGCTCCTCCACGTACTGCGACAGCACGAGTACCCCGAGTCCGGGGTGCGTCTTGCGCAGCTGCACGGCCGCCCGCACCCCCTCGTCGGTGTGCGTCGGCGGCATTCTGACGTCCGCCACCACCACATCCGGCAGCTCGCCCAGCCCGTCCAGCTCCGTGATGGTCTTGATCAACGCTTCGCCGTCCCCGACACCGGCCACGACCTCGTGCCCACGGTCGGTCAACAGCCGGGTCAGCCCCTCCCTGAGCAGCACCGAATCCTCGGCGATGACCACCCGCACCCTGTCCTCCACGATCCCCGGCCCCCCGTGCCTCGGCATTCGGCCGAGCGTCTCTCGGCCCTGTCGTCCTCGCGACCTCAGTATCCCGCGATCTGCTCTCCGTCACCGGGCCTGTGGATAACCTGCCCGAGCCGGTTGGGGTCGCTTGTGGACAAAGGAGGCGTCTTGGGGGGCGCGTGCTCGGGAGCACTCACCTTCAAGAGACCGAAGGAGGGCCGGGGGGCCGAAGAGCCGGAGCCGAAGAAGGGCCGTGGGGGGCGTGACGATGGCCTGGAGGCGGACGAGGTCCCGCTCCAGGCCAATGATCAGCCAATGACTATTTGTCGAACTGCACAGTGGGCTCAGTCGAGCTACACCGTGGGCTTAGACGAATGCGGCTACACGGTCCGCCAAGGAAGCTCCGCCGTGACCCGCGTAGGCCCGCCGACCGGCGAGTCCACCACCAGAATCCCGTCCACCGCGTCGAGCCGCTCCGCCAGCCCGGCCAGCCCCGACCCCCCGGATATGCCGGCACCGCCAATCCCGTTGTCCACGACCTGCAGCATCAGCCGGTTCTCCACCTGCCACACATCCACCGCCGCCCACGTGGCCCGCGCATGCTTGCTGATGTTCTGCAGCAGCTCCGACACCGTGAAGTAGGCGATCCCCTCGATCGCCGGCACCGGCCGCCGCTCCAGATCCACCTGGACCTCCACCGGCACCGTGCACCGCGAGGCCACCGCCGACAGGGCCGCGTCCAGCCCTCGGTCGGTCAGGACCGCCGGATGGATCCCGCGGGCCAGATCCCGCAGCTCCTGCAACGCCGTCTTCACTTCGCCGTGCGCCTCGTCGACCATCCGCGCCGCCGTCTGCGGGTCCTCCGTCAGCTTCTCCTTCGCCAGACCCAGATCCATGGCCAGAGCCACCAGGCGGGCCTGGGCACCGTCGTGCAGGTCGCGCTCGATGCGTCGCAGGTCCGCGGCGGCCGTATCGACGACGACGCCGCGGTCCGACTCCAGCTCCACCACGCGCGTGGCCAGCCGCGACGGCCCGAGCAGGCCGTGCACCAGCAGCCGGTCCACCTGCGTCAACGCCCGCACGATCCACGGCGTGGCCAGCGTGAACAGCAGGCCGACCAGCGCGGTGAGCGTGATCTCGAACGGGTTGTCGAGGTAGAAGTGGTGCGTCTCGTCGCCGTACACCTGAATGCCGTCCTGGCCGACCCACATCGGGAACACCCAGAACCACAGCGGATACGTCAGCATCGCCCAGCCGTACGCCCAGACGTTCACGGCGACGACGAAGGAGAACACCGCCCACGGGAAGTGCAGCACCGCGTACAGCACGCTCCGCCACGACGTCCCGCTCTTCAGTACGGCGCCCATCCACGCCATGAACCCGCGCCTGCGCATCCGCAGCGGCTCCGGGTCGGCCACGTCCAGGTGCAGCAACGCACGCGCGCGTGCCCGCTCCAGCGCGCCGAAGGCCCGGCAGCCGGCGAGCCCCGCAGCCAGCACCGGGATGCCGAGGAACGTCACCAGCAGGCCCGCGCCCAGCGACACCATCGTGATGGCGTAGACGAACAGCATGATGCTGATCGGCAGGCTCAGCAGCACGTACCCGAACTCGCGCCAGCTGCGTGCCTCGAACGGCGCCCGCAGCCCCGCCGGCAGCCGGTGCCGTCGCTCGCCGCCGTGCTCGGGAAGGCCGTGCTCGGGGTAACCGAGCCCGCGCCCGTAGCCCTGTCCGTACTCCGTGGCCATCGGCGTCGTCCGTTCTCCTCGTCCCGTCAGCCCCGCCCCGGGGCTGTGCCGTCGTATCTCCAACCCTGCTGCGCCGCAGGTCCACGGACCATGGAGTCCGTCGGCGTCTTGAACGGGGGGTTTTCCCTACCCCCTGAGCTACCCCTGCCCGGGGACGCGGTCGCGCCAGGGCAGCTCCGCCGTCACGGTCGTAGGACCGCCCCGGGGTGACTCGATGACGAACAGGCCGTCCACGGCGTCCAGCCGGTCGGCGAGACCGCGCATGCCCGTGCCGCCGTCGAGGCGCGCGCCGCCGCGGCCGTCGTCCCACACCTGGATGAGCAGCCGGTCGTCCGAACGCCATACCTCGACCGACGCCGACTTCGCCCCGCTGTGCTTGCTGATGTTCTGCAGCAGTTCGGAGACGGTGAAGTAGGCGATGCCCTCGATGGCCGCGGCCGGTCGGGACGGCAGGTCGGCGGTCACCTTCACCGGCACCGTGCAGCGCGAGGCGACCGCCGACAGGGCCGCATCCAGGCCCCGGTCGGTGAGGACGGCCGGATGAATGCCGCGCGCGAGATCCCGTAGCTCCTGAAGCGCCAGTTTCACCTCACCGTGCGCCTCCGCGACCATCGACGCCGCCCCGTCGGGATCCTCCAGCAGCTTCTCCTTGGCCAGGCCCAGCCCCATGGCCAGGTTGACCAGACGGGCCTGCGCGCCGTCGTGCAGGTCGCGCTCGATGCGCCGCAGGTCGGCCGCGGCCGTGTCCACCACGACCCCCCGGTCCGACTCCAGTTCCGCGATACGGCGTTCCAGTTCGTCGGAGGGCGACAGCAGGCCCCGCACCATCGCCCGGTCCGCGTTCGTCAGGCCCCGCGCGATGAACGGCAGCACCGGCCACAGCACGAACAGCGAGGTCAGCGTGATGACGAAGGTGAGGATGCCCCAGGGCAGGCGGATGAAGTCGTACAGGATCGTGCGCCAGCCGACGGGGTCCTTCAGCGCCAGCCACAGCTGCGGGAAGAAGCCGTCCTTGCCGCCGCGCAACGGCAGCGGACTCGGCTCGTCCACCCGCACCCCGAGCAACGCACGCGCGCGTGAGCGCTCCAGCTTGCCCAACTGCCGCGCACCCACCAGACCGGCGGCGAGCAGTGGGAACCCGATCACCGTCAGCGTCAGCAAGGCACCGGTGAACAGCACTGTCACGACGTAGACGAAGCCGAGCAGCGCCAGCGGAAGGTTCGCCAGGAGGTGCGCGATCTCCTTCCAGGTGTGCCGGTCGTAGGCGAAACGGGCGGGTGGCAGCGGCGGCTGGTCACCGTCGGAACGCCCGGAGGCGTCCCACGAAGGGCTGGGGCTTTCGGTCATATGGGTTAGCGTGCCGCGCGGTGCGCCGCCGCGCCATGAGGCGGACCGCCGAGGTCTTCCGGGGGAAATCCCCACCCCCGCGCCCGAGGCGAGTCTCGACGAGATCTCAAGGTGTGACGGGCTGCTTACGCTGTCTTTAGCAGGGCCTAGACTCCCGTGCGTACAGATCGTCGAACAGCGGTGTTCACGAGACCCCAGGTCGCAGGACACTGGTAGGCAACGAGGTCAGGGAGCGAGGGGCGGACGTGTCGGAACAGACCGTCGTCGTCGCGGCGGATGTGCATTACGTCGTCGTCTCGGCGGACTACTTCCAGTCCTACTCGGTCGTCGGACTGCTGGCCGTCATCGGCGTGCTGTTCGTCGCCGTCGCCTTCGGCGCGGGCCGACTGCTGCGCCCCGTGGTGCCTACGCCCGAGAAGCTCCTGACGTACGAGTGCGGCGTCGACCCCGTCGGCGAGGGCTGGGCGCACACTCAGGTCCGCTACTACGTCTACGCCTTCCTCTACGTGATCTTCGCCATCGACTCGATCTTCCTGTTCCCCTGGGCGACGGTGTTCGCCGACCCGGGCTACGGCGCGACCACCCTCGTCGAGATGTTCATCTTCCTCGGCTTCCTGGCCGTGGGCCTGCTCTACGCATACAAGAAGGGCGTCCTGGCATGGACGTGACGCCAGAAGTGAACTCGCCGGAGCGCGCGGAAGTGGATTCGCCCGAACCCGTTCTGCTCCCGGAGCCGAAGCGGCTGGGCGCGTTGGCCCGCCTCGCCCCGGAGCCGATGAAGGTGATCCTGAACTGGGGCCGCCGCTATTCGCTCTGGGTCTTCAACTTCGGCCTCGCCTGCTGCGCCATCGAGTTCATCGCCGCGTCGATGGCCCGCCACGACTTCATCCGCCTCGGCGTGATCCCCTTCGCGCCCGGCCCCCGGCAGGCCGACCTCATGGTCGTGTCGGGCACGGTCACGGACAAGATGGCCCCGGCCGTGAAGCGCCTGTACGAACAGATGCCCGAGCCGAAGTACGTCATCTCGTTCGGCGCCTGCTCGAACTGCGGCGGCCCGTACTGGGACTCCTACTCCGTCACCAAGGGCGTCGACCAGATCATCCCGGTGGACGTGTACGTCCCCGGCTGCCCGCCCCGCCCCGAAGCACTGCTCCAGGGCATCCTGAAGCTCCAGGAGAAGATCGCGCGGGAGTCGCTGGGGGAGCGGTACGGCACCGGGGCCCGGCCGTCCACGGCGGCGTTGCAGAGCGGGCTGGTGCGCGGGCCGAAGGCGCCCGATGCCGGCGGAACGAGTGCCGACGGTGCGGGTGCCGACGGCGCGGGGGAGGCCGACCGATGACGACGATCGGCTGGCTGCCCGCCCCAGTCGAGGACCTCTTCGGACCCGATGCCACGGCCGAGGAGTCCTACGAGGTCCTGACGGTCGACGTCCCCCCGACATCCTGGATCCCCGCACTTGAAGCGGCCCGCGGCGAGCTGGGCTGCACCTACTTCGACTGGCTGAGCGCGGTCGACGAACCCGGCACCGGCTTCCGCGTCGCCGCCCACGTCGCCGCCCTGTCTCCGGTACGGCGCCTGCTGGTCCGCACGACGGTCCCGCACGAGGCACCGACGCTGCCCTCCGCGATCGGCGTCTACGCGGGCGCGGCCTGGCACGAACGCGAGACGCACGAAATGTTCGGCGTGGCCTTCACCGACCACCCTGCCCTCGACCACCTGCTCCTCCCGGAGAACTTCGAGGGCCACCCCCTCCGCAAGGACTTCGTCCTGGCCGCCCGCGTCGCCAAGGCCTGGCCCGGCGCCAAGGAACCCGGCGAGTCCGAACACGGCGGCCCGAAACGCCGACAGATGCTGCCCCCCGGCGTCCCCGACCCGAACGAATGGGGCCCCCTGAAGGGCCAACTCCCCCCTGCCCCCGCCCGCCCGGCCCGCGGCACGGCACGCACAGCAGGGGAACGGCCGCCCCGCGCTACGGGCGAACGACCGGTCCGACGCACGCGCACGTCGGCGGAGGGTTCGTCGAGCCAGGCGGAGACGCCGAGTGTGGGCGGGGCTCCGGCGGGGGCTCCTGCCGCGGGTGCGGCGCGGCGGTCGCGTACGTCGGCGGAGGGTTCGTCGAGCCAGGCGGAGACGCCGAGTGTGGGCGGGGCTCCGGCGGGGGCTCCTGCCGCGGGTGCGGCGCGGCGTGCCCGTACCGCCGCGGAGGGTTCGGCGAGCCAGGCGGAGACGCCGAGTGTGGGTGGGGATCCGGCGGGGGCTCCTGCCGCGGGTGCGGCGCGGCGTGCCCGTACGGCCGCGGAGGGTTTGGCCAGCCAGACGGAAGCCTCGGCTGGTGCCGCGCCCGCAACGGGCCCGGCCCGGCGTACGCGTACGGCAGCCGAAGGGTCGGTCAGTCAGCAGGACGCCGCTTCGCCGGCCGAGACATCCGCCGGTGAGCCGGTCGCTACGGAATCCGAGAACTCGCCGGAGACGGGCGGATCACCGGCAGCCACCGGAACGCCGCCGACCACGTCCGGAACGCCGCCGACCACGTCCGGAACGCCGCCGACCACGTCCGGCACGCCAACCGCCGCGCGCCGCACCCGGAGCGCAGGCGAGGGCTCGGCGAGCCAGCGGGCGGCCCAGACGTCGACGGACGCGACGACCGAAGGAGCGGCGGCCGCGTCGAACTCCCGCAGCTTGGACGCCCCCTGGCACCACGCCCGCCCGGCCTTCGACGAACCGGCACTCAAGCAGCAGCCCGAGGCCGAGCGGCAGCCCGAGCCGGGGCCGGGGCCGGAGCCGGAGCCGGAGCCGGAGAGTGTGGCAGAGCCCGCATCGGAGTCGACGAGCGTGGCCCAGCCCGCGCCGGAGTCGATGAGCGAGGCCGAGCCGCAGACCGAGGCCGAGGCCCAGACCGAGGCCAAGTCACCGTCGCAGACCCCGGCGAAGCCCAGCCCGTCCGACCCCGCAGCCACGCCCGCGCCCGAAGGTGCCGAAGACTCCACCAACGAAAACCCGGACCACCCGGACGACCCGGACCGCCCGGACGACCCGGACCGCCCGGACGACCCAGACCGCCCGGACCGCACAGACCCTTCAGGAGGCCCGCAGTGAACGACGCGCTCGACGTCACCCTGCGACTCCTGATCGTCTTCGTCGTCTTCCTCACCTTCCCCCTGCTCATCGGCCAGACCGAGCACAAGGTGATGGCCCACATGCAGGGCCGCCTCGGCCCGATGTACGCCGGCGGCTTCCACGGCTGGGCCCAACTCGTCGCCGACGGTGTGAAGTTCGCGCAGAAGGAGGACGTCGTCCCGGCGGGCGCGGACCGCCGGATCTTCCAGCTCGCCCCCGCAGTGGCTCTCCTCCCGTACCTGCTCGTCCTCCTCGCCATCCCCATCGGCCCGGGAGAGGGCGCGGTCGGCGAGGTCATCGACGCGGGCATCTTCTTCGTCCTGGCGGTCATGGGCGTAGGAGTCCTCGGCTCACTCATGGCCGGCTGGGCCTCCGCCAACAAGTTCTCCCTCCTCGGCGGCCTCCGCACCGCCGCTCAGCTCCTCGCCTACGAACTCCCGATGCTGCTCACCGCCGCCTCCGTGGCGATGGCTGCCGGGACCGTCTCCCTCCCTGGCATCCTCGACGCCTTCGAGTGGTGGTGGCTGCCCTGGCAGATCGTCGGCGCGATTGTCTTCTTCGTCGCCGGACTGGCCGAGCTGCAGCGACCGCCCTTCGACATGCCCGTCGCCGACTCGGAGATCATCTTCGGCGCCTACACCGAGTACACCGGCCTCCGTTTCGCTCTGTTCCTCCTCGCCGAGTACGCCGGGATCGTCGTTTTGTGCGGCCTGACCACCGTCCTCTTCCTGGGCGGTTGGCACGGCCCCTGGGGTGCCGACGGCCTCGGCTGGGTCTGGACCCTGCTGAAGACGGCCGTCCTCGCCTTCATCGTGATCTGGCTCCGCGTCACCTACCCCCGCCTGCGCGAGGACCAGCTCCAGAAGCTCTCCTGGACCCTCCTCGTCCCCCTCTCCCTCGCCCAGATCGCCCTCACCGGCATCGTCAAGGTGGTGATCCAGTAACCATGGCCCCCATTCCTGGCAGTGGCCTGGCCAAGGGCCTGGCCGTCACCCTCCGCACGATGACGAAGAAGTCCGTCACCGCGCAGTACCCGGACACCCAGCCCGACCTCCCGCCCCGCACCCGTGGCGTGATCGGCCTGTTCGAGGAGAACTGCACGGTCTGCATGCTCTGTGCCCGCGAGTGCCCGGACTGGTGCATCTACATCGACTCCCACAAGGAGACGGTCCCGGCGGCGACCCCGGGCGGCCGGGAACGCAGCCGCAACGTCCTCGACCGCTTCGCCATCGACTTCTCCCTGTGCATGTACTGCGGTATCTGCATCGAGGTCTGTCCTTTCGACGCCCTGTTCTGGTCCCCGGAGTTCGAGTACGCCGAGACCGACATCCGCGAGCTCACCCACGAGCGCGACAAGCTCCGCGAGTGGATGTGGACCGTCCCGGCCCCGCCCGCCCTCGACCCCGGCGCGGAGGAGCCCAAGGAGATCGCCGCCGCCCGCAAGACCGCTGAGAAGCTGGCGGCCGCGCAGGCTGCGGAGGCCGAACCGACCGAACCGACCGAACCGACCGAACCGACCGGGCCGCAGGGGGGTGAGTCGTGACGTCCACCCCTGCCGCGCTGACCCTGGCCGCCGACACGCACGGCTTCCTCTCCCCGACCGGCGTCGAGATCGTTTTCCTCCTGGTGGGCCTGGTCACCTTCGGCGCCGCCCTCGTCACCGTCACCACCCGGCAGCTGGTGCACGCCGCCCTGTGGCTGGTGGTCACGCTCGGCGGCCTCGCCGTCGAGTACCTCCTGCTCACCGCCGAGTTCATCGCCTGGGTGCAGGTCCTCATCTACGTCGGCTCCGTCGTCGTCCTCCTCCTGTTCGGACTGATGCTCACCAGAGCCCCCATCGGCCGCTCCCCGGACGCCGACTCCGGCAACCGCTGGGCCGCCCTCACCGTGGCCGTCGCTGCCGCAGCCACCCTGATCTGGGTGATCGTCGACGCCTTCCGCGCGACCTGGATCGACCTGGACGGCCCCGCCGCCGGCTCCACCAAGGCCATCGGCGAAAGCCTCTTCCAGAACTGGGTCCTCCCCTTCGAGGCCCTCTCCGTCCTTCTCCTCGCCGCGCTGGTCGGGGCGATCGTGCTGTCCCGCAAGGCGAAGGCGGAGTCGGGCTCTCCCTCTGTGAACTCCCGAGCCGTGACCGGTGGTTCCCCAGCCGTCCCGGATTCCCGTAATCACCCGGTCGGGCGAAAGAAGCCGGTCGCGGGAACCGATCAGGCCGAGGGAACCGATCCGGCCGAGCAGGAAGGCGCCCGCTGATGCACCTCGCCTATCCCGCTGTACTCTCCGCGCTCCTCTTCTGCACCGGCCTGTACGGCGTGCTCGCCCGCCGCAACGCGATCCTGGTCCTGATGTCGGTCGAGCTGATGCTCAACGCCGTCAACCTCAACCTGGTCGCCTTCGACGTCTGGCTCAGCAAGGCCGCCGCGGACACCCTGCACTCCGGCCAGGCCCTGACCCTGTTCACGATCACCATCGCCGCCGCCGAGATCGGCATCGGCCTGGCGATCGTCCTCGCCGTCCACCGCAACCGCGGCACCGCGGACATCGACAAGCTCCGCGACACCGCCGAGAGCCACGACACCGATGGCCCCGACCGCGACGCCTCCACGGCCCCGCAGGCCGAGAAGGCTGAGGCCACCGCGTGAGCACGACCACCCTCGCCGCCCTCGTTCCCCTCCTCCCCTTCCTCGGCGCCGCGGCCGGCCTGCTCCTGGGCCGCACCGCGCCCGGCTTCGTCCGCCCGCTCGCCGTTCTGCCGACGCTGGCGTCCCTCGTCCTCGCCGCGGTGGTCGCCGTGCGCCAGGGCGGAGACCAGGCGATCAGCGCCGCCACCGAGCTCACACCCACCGGCTCGGTCCCGATCGAACTCGCCCTGTACATCGACGGCTTCGCCGCCCTCGTCGCCGTACTCGTCGGCGTCGTCGCCACCTGTGTGCAGATCTACTCCACGGGCTACCTGCGCGAGGACCCGCGCTACCCGTCGTACGCCGCTCTCGTCTCCCTGTTCACCTCGGCGATGCTGCTCGTCGTCTACTCCGGCGACCTGATGGTGCTGCTGGTCGGCTGGGAGATCATGGGCATCTGCTCGTACTTCCTCGTCGGCCACTACTGGGAGACCCCGGAGGCCCGCGCCGCCTCCATCAAGGCGTTCCTGGTGACCAAGCTCGGTGACGTCCCCTTCCTCATCGGCCTGTTCGCGCTGGCCACCGACGCCGGGTCGTTCCGCATCACGAAGATCCTCGGCACCGTCGCGAGCGGTGGCCTCGACCACCCGACACTGATCGCCCTTCTGCTCCTCGCGGGCGTGGCGGGCAAGTCGGCGCAGTTCCCGCTGCACACCTGGCTCCCCGATGCCATGGCGGGCCCGACTCCCGTCTCCGCGCTGATCCACGCCGCGACGATGGTCGCCGCCGGTGTCTACTTCGTCGCCCGTCTCCTCCCGGTCTTCGAGGCCTCCCAGGTCGCGATGATCGTCCTCGCCGTCATGGCCGCCGTCACGATGGTCGGCTCGGGTATCGCCGCGCTCGCCCAGGACGACATCAAACGCGTCCTCGCCTACTCGACGATCGGTCAGCTCGGTTACATGACCGGCGCCCTCGCCGTCGCCGACCGCGGTGCCGCCGTCTTCCACCTCCTCTCCCACGGCGCCTTCAAGGCGCTGCTGTTCCTCGCGGCCGGCGTGATCATCCACGCCGCCGGCACCAACTCGCTGGCTGCCATGTCGCGCATGACCCACCTGCGCAACCGCGTCCCGGACGCCTTCTGGACGATGACCGTCGCGCTCCTCGCGCTCGCCGCGATCCCGCCGTTCAGCGGCTTCTTCTCCAAGGAGCCCGTCCTCGGCGCCGCCGAGCACGTCGCCACCGGCCACACCGAGCACGCCCCCGGTGCCGCAGGCTGGCTCATCCTCGTGTCCGGCCTGCTCGCGGCCCTGCTCACCGCCGCATATGCGACGCGCCTGTGGCTGCTGGCCTTCTGCGGCCGCGGCGCCGAGGCCCCCGACCACGGCAGGCAGCCGCTGACGATGACCGTGGTGCTGTGGGTGCTCGCCGTCCCGTCCCTCGCCGTCGGCGCGTTCGCCTACCGCGAGCTCCCCGACTGGTTCGACGGCAGCGACCTCGCCCCGACGCTCACCACCTCAGTCCTCGGCACGGGCGTGGCCCTCGTCGGCGGCATCGTCACCTACGCGGCCTGGCGCCACCTCGCGGCCGTCGCGGCACGCGTCCCGCTGGGTGCGGTCGCGGCCCACCCCGAGGGTGATGCCGCCCAGGTCGAGGCGGAGGCCATCGCCAGCCACGCGCCCGTGTACGGAGGAGTGGCGTACGCGCCCGACCCGGCGGACCCGGGCCGGCTGCTGCTCGGCCCGCTGCACCGCCATGCCGCCGTCGGCTTCCACCTCGACGCGGTGTATCGGGCCCTGTTTGTCCGCCCGGTCCAGGCCGGCGCGAGTCTCGTCCGGTTCCTCGACCGCGAGGTCGTCGACACCTACGTGCGTGGCGCGGGTGCTCTACCCCGCTGGCTCGGCATCGCCGTACGGCGCGCCCAGACCGGCAATGTGCAGACCTATGTGAGCGCCCTGCTCGCCGGCACCGTCGTCCTGGCGGTCGCCGCCGTCCTCGTCGCCGCGGGAGCGTGAGCAGGCGTGATCGATATCAACGAGTCCGTGATGCAGGTCCTTCTGGCGTTCATCGTCGTCGGCCCGCTCCTCGGTGCGGCTGCCGCTCTCCTGCCCGCCCCGCCCGGGCTGAAGGGGAAATCACCGGACCAGGCCGTACTCCGGCACGGTGTCACCGTCACCGGCGCGGTCCTCATCGCCGCGATCGTCCTCGTGCTCGGCTTCGACCACGACCAGCCGTCGAAGATGCAGGCCAGCACGGACATCAGCTGGATCCCCGCACTCGACGTGCGCATCCACCTCGGCGTCGACGGCATCTCCCTCCCCCTTCTGGCCCTGACCGCGCTGCTGACCTTCCTCTGCGCTCTCTACTCGTACTTCAAGATGCCCTCGGGCCCGACCCCGAAGGCCTTCGTCGCACTGGTGCTCGTCCTGGAGTCCGGCACTCTCGCCACCTTCGCCGTCCTCGACCTGCTGCTCTTCTTCCTCGCCTTCGAGATGGTCCTGATCCCGATGTACTTCCTCATCGCCCGCTGGGGCGGCGAGGGCCGGGCCGCGGCCGCCTGGAAGTTCATCCTCTACACGCTGCTCGGCTCCGTGGTCATGCTGCTCGGCCTGCTCCTGATCGGAATCAAGGCGGGCACGTTCGACATGGTGGCACTCGCCACTGACAACGGCCGGTCCCTGACCGCATCCGTGCAGGTCATCGCCGTTTTGTCGATCGGCATCGGGCTCGCGGTCAAGACGCCGATGTGGCCCTTGCACAGCTGGCTGCCCGATGCTCACACCGCCGCCCCGACCGTCGGCTCGGTCCTGCTGGCCGGCGTTCTACTGAAGATGGGAACGTACGGGTTCGTCCGGATTCTCCTGCCGATCACCCCCGACGGATTCGCCGACTTCGCGCCCTACCTCGCCGCCTTCGCCGTCGTCGGGATCATCTACGGATCCCTGGCCTGCCTCGCCCTCGCCAAGCGGGGCGCGAAGGGCGACCTCAAGCGCCTCATCGCCTACTCCTCCGTCGGTCACATGGGCTTCGTCCTGCTCGGCATCGCCACGATGACCCCGACCGGCGTGAACGGCGCCCTGTTCGCCAACATCGCCCACGGTCTCATCACCGGCCTGCTGTTCTTCCTGGTCGGCGCGCTGAAGGACCGTACGGGGACCACCGACCTCGACACCCTCGCCGACAAGACCGGCGCGGCCCTCTACGCCAAGACGCCCCGTCTCGGCGGCCTGCTCGCCTTCGCCGCGGTCGCTTCGCTCGGGCTGCCGGGCCTCGCCGGGTTCTGGGGCGAGATGCTCGCGCTGTTCGGCGCGTTCGAGCCCGCCGCCCAGCTCAGCCGGCCGGCCTTCCTGACCTTCATGGCGATCGGCGCCTTCGGCACCCTGCTCACGGCCGCGTACCTGCTCGTCGTGGTCCGCCGCGTCTGCATGGGTGCCGCGTCGCAGGAAGCCCCGAAGCTCGCCGACGTCCAGAGCTACGAGTTCGCGGCCTGGACCCCGCTCGTCGCCCTCACCGTCGTCACCGGACTGTGGCCGAAGACCCTTCTCGGCCTGACCGACCCGGCCGTGCAGCAGCTCCTCGCAGGAGGCACCCGATGAGCTCCCTGGCCCAGCCCCTGGCCGAGTCGGTGGTCCAGCCCGTCGACTGGCTCGCCATCGCGCCGCCCACCATCGCTGCGCTCGTGGGACTCGTGGTCCTCGTCGCCGACCTGTTCGTGGCGGAGAACAAGAAGGCCCTGCTCGGTTGGACGTCCGTGGCCGGCCTGGCCGCCTCCATGGTCCTGCTGCTGCCTCTCCTGGACGGCGACCGCTCCACCTTCTGCCTGACCGGCGACGCCGCGGTCTGCAGCTATACGGCCGACCGCTTCACCCTCGCGATCCAGTTCCTGGTACTCGGCGGCGCACTCCTCGCGGCGCTCCTGTCGGTCACCGCTCTCAAGGACGCCGACAAGAACCTCCCCGAAGGGGAGTACTGGTTCCTGCTGCTCTCCTCCGCCGCCGGAGCCGCCCTGCTGCCCGCCTCCCGGGACCTGGCGACCCTCATCGTCGCGCTCGAAGTCGCCTCGCTCCCCGCCTTCGCGCTGGTCGGCCTCCGCTTCGGTGACCGCAAGTCCTCCGAAGCGGCCCTGAAGTTCTTCCTGTCCTCGGTCACCGCGACCGCGGTCAGCCTCATGGGCATCAGCTTCGTGTACGCCTCCACCGGCACCCTGTACCTCACGCAGATCGCCGACCGGATCCAGAACGTCGACGGACAGCTCCAGACCCTCGTCCAGACGGGAGTCGTCCTCACTCTGGTCGGCTTCGCCTTCAAGACGGCCGCCGTCCCGTTCCATTTCTGGGTGCCGGACACCTACGTAGGAGCGCCCCTACCGGTCGCCGCCTACTTGTCGGTCGTCGGCAAGGCGGTCGGCTTCACCGGCCTGATCCTCGTCACGGTCATCGCCCTGCCGTCGTACGCCGCCGTCTGGGGACCGGCCCTCGCCGCGCTGGCCGCCCTCACCATGACCGTCGGCAATGTCGGAGCCCTGCGGCAGCAGGCCACGCGCGCGTACAGCGCGGTACGCCTGCTCGCGTGGTCCTCCGTCGGCCAGGCGGGCTACCTCCTGGTGCCGATCGCCGCTGCCGCGTACTCCGACGACGGCGAGCGCGCCATCGGCTCCACCGTCGCCTACGCCCTCATGTACGCCGCCGCGAACCTGGGCGCCTTCGCAGTGGCCGCCCTGGTGGGCCGCACGAAGTCCCTGAACCGCATCAGCGACTACCGCGGTCTGTACGCACACAATCCCCTGACCGCCCTGCTCCTGGCCTTCTTCCTGCTCTGCCTTGCCGGACTCCCGCCGGGCATCATCGGTCTCTTCGCCAAGGTCACGGTCTTCTCCGCCGCCGTCGACGCGGGCCTGGGCTGGCTGGCCGTGGTCATGGCGGTCAACGTCGTGATCGCGCTGTTCTACTACCTCCAGTGGACGGCCCTGCTGTTCCGCGCTCCAGAGGGGGAGGCCGCGAGGCACATCCTCCCCGCGCCGCTCACGGCCGCGGTGGCCCTCACCGGTGTCGTCGGCATCGCCCTGTCCGGAGCCCCCCAGCTGATCCTGCGCTTCGCCGACACCGGGCTCTTCTGAGCCTCTGGCCCACTTCCTGTACGCGCGCGTGGAGCATCGACCTCCACGCGCGCGTAGCCGCACGTCGGCGCCTTCACCCGGACGGCCCACGCCTGCCGCCCGGCTCACCAGGGAACCCGTGGCCCTCGCCTGGCGTTGACCAGTACAGAAGGGTCCACTGGACGTGAGACCACGGCATCAGTGGCATCGGAGATCGACCAGCAAAGGGTTCCCCTGCCGCACCACTTGGAGGGCGTACCGTGCACCGCCGGCACAACGGGCTCAGGACCGCAGTCCTCCTCGGGGGACTGTCCGCAGTCATCATCGTCATCGGCAGCTTCTTCGGCCGGATGGGGCTCATCATTGCGGTCCTGATCGCGCTGGCCACGAACGCGTACGCGTACTGGAACAGCGACAAGCTGGCGCTACGTGCGATGCGCGCCCGCCCGGTCAGCGAGTTCGAGGCCCCGGCCCTGTACCGCATGGTCCGCGAGCTCTCCACCCAGGCCCGCCAGCCCATGCCCCGTCTCTACATCTCCCCGACAGAGGCGCCGAACGCGTTCGCGACCGGCCGCAACCCGCGCAACGCCGCCGTGTGCTGCACCGAAGGAATCCTGCGCCTCCTCGACGAGCGCGAGCTGCGCGGCGTCATCGGCCACGAACTCAGTCACGTCTACAACCGGGACATCCTGATCTCGTCGGTCGCCGGCGCCCTAGCCTCGGTGATCATGTTTCTCGTCAACTTCGCCTGGCTGATCCCGATCGGCCGCTCCGATGACGACGACGGCCCCGGTATCCTCGGCATCCTGCTGATCATGATCCTCGGCCCGCTCGCCGCCACGCTCATCCAACTGGCCATCAGCCGCTCCAGGGAGTACGAGGCCGATGCGTCCGGCGCCCAGCTCACCGGCGACCCGCTCGCCCTCGCCAGCGCCCTGCACAAGCTCGAACTCGGCACCAAGCAGCTCCCGCTGCCCCCCGAGCCCCGCATCGAGACGGCCAGTCACATGATGATCGCGAACCCCTTTCGCCCAGGTCAGGGGTTCTCCAAGATGTTCTCCACCCACCCGCCCATGGCGGACCGAATCGCCCGACTCCAAAAGATGGCAGGTTCCCGATGAAGACCATCCTGAACGTCATCTGGCTCGTCCTGAGCGGCTTCTGGCTGTTCATCGCCTACCTGGCCGCGGGCCTACTCCTGTGCATCACCATCATCGGCATCCCGTTCGGTATCGCGGCCTTCCGCATCGGCGTCTACGCGCTGTGGCCCTTCGGGTACACGACGATCGAACGCCGCGACGCCGGAGCCCCCTCATGCGTCGGCAACGTCCTTTGGCTGGTCCTCGCGGGCTGGTGGCTGGCCATCGGCCACATCGTCACCGGCCTCGTGCTGTGCATCACGATCATCGGCATCCCGTTCGGCGTCGCCAACTTCAAGCTGATCCCGGTGTCGCTGTTCCCGCTGGGCCGCGAAATCGTGCCGACGGACGAGCCGTTCGCTCAGGGCTGGTAGCGGAGCGGAGCGGGCAGGGGCGAGTTGGGGGGCGGACCGAGCCCGGGAGCGGACCGCGCCGCGGGGCCAACGAGCCGGGCGACAGACACGGGTTTTTCCACAACCCGGAGTTATCCACAGGCCCACTCGATTGTCAGTGGCGGCTTGCATCATGAATGCATGACCGAGAACGAGCAGCTGCTGACGAGGGTGGCGGACAAGGCCCGCAACACCCGACCGTGGGGCTGGACTTCGCTCCCCGAGCCCGTCGACGCGGCCACCGTGGCCCGCGCCGAGGCCGCCCTCGGCTTCCGCCTGCCCCCGCTTCTCGCCGACCTCTACTTGCGTATAGGGGACGGCGGATTTGGTCCGGAGTACGGCCTGCTGCCCCTGCTCGACAGTCCTCCGTCCGGCGAACCCGCTGCCGTCACGCAGTATCTCGCCAACCGCGAGAGCGGCCGCAAGGACCCCGACTGGCCCTGGCCCGACGGCGTCCTGCCGGTATCCCACTGGGGCTGCGCCATGTACGCGTGCGTGGACTGCCAGAGCCAGCAGGCCACTGTCCTGCTCTTCGAACCGAACGCCGACGACGCCGACCGGGCGTGGTTCGTGGACGCCCCGGCCCTCACGGACTGGCTGCGCGCCTGGGCCGACGGCACGGGCTGGTACGAGGAGATGAACGAGGAACCGGAGCTGGCCCCGTGGGCCGACTTCCGCATACGTACGGCTACGGCCGGGGCGTCCTGAGGAGTCGCGGATCGGCGGTCACCTGGTGGACCGACGGCCCGGTCGAGTGGCTCGACAGGTGGAATGGAGCGACGGCCGGCGGGCACTCCGAGCGTGCTGAGCAGGCCGTTTTCACCTAGAGGACCGACGTGGCCGCCGGGTGGACCAAGGACCGCAGTCACCACCACATGGCGGCAGGCCATGGCCACTGCGCGGCAGGCCAATGCCCCCTGCGGCCTGCTGCGACTGCTGGTCGGTCAGCGTCGGCCCGTCCTGAGCAGACCGATTACCCGACCCATCACCCACCCCCCCGGTGGTCGGCCGCCACACTCCCACCCGCCCAGCCACCGACCCCACGCTCCGCCCCCAACCAGCATCACGTGCGCGTCCGTCGGCCTACCGCCCCTTGTCCCCCGACCGCCGGGCCATCCACCGCCGTCCCCCGTACGCGACCACGCCCACCGCCAGTACGCCCGCACCGACGCCAACCGAGACCCATGGAAGCGAGAACGCCAGGACCATGCACCCGACGAGGCCCACCACCGGCACGACTCGCGAAGCCGCCGCCGAGTTGAGAGTCCAGGCCGAGGCATTGGCCACCGCGTAGTACGCCAGCACACCGAAGGAGGAGAACCCGATCGCGCCGCGCACGTCCACGGTGGCGGCCAGGACAGCGACCACCGCGCCCACGGCCAGTTCGGCCCGGTGCGGCACCTGGAAGCGGGGATGCACTGCGGCGAGGGCGCCAGGCAGATGCCGGTCGCGGGCCATGGCCAGCGTCGTCCGCGAGACACCCAGGATCAGAGCGAGCAGCGAGCCAAGCGCGGCGACGGCCGCACCCACCCGCACCACAGGCTCCAGCCCCGGCACCCCTGCCGCCCGCACGGCGTCGGCAAGCGGCGCGCCCGCCTCGCCGAGAGCATCCGACCCCAGAACGGAAAGGACAGCCACCGACACACATACGTACACCGTCAGCGCGATACCCAGTGCCAGCGGAATCGCCCGGGGGATGGTGCGCGCCGGGTCCCGCACCTCCTCACCGAGGGTCGCGATCCGCGCGTACCCGGCGAACGCGAAGAACAGCAGTCCCGCCGCCTGCAGTACTCCGCCCGAGGCCCCGACCTCCAGACGACCGGCGTCGGACTGACCGGACCCCAGACACACGACCACCACGCAAGCGAGGACAGCCAGGACCACTGCCACGATCACCCGGGTCAGCCAGGCGGACTTCTGGACACCGCCGTAGTTCACCGCGGTCAGCGCCACCACCGCCGCGACCGCCACCGCATGTGCCTGCCCCGGCCAGACGTACGCGCCCACGGTGAGCGCCATTGCCGCACAGGAGGCCGTCTTACCGACTACGAACGACCAGCCCGCGAGATAGCCCCAGAACTCCCCGAGCCGCTCGCGCCCGTACACATACGTGCCGCCCGAGGCCGGGTACAGGGCGGCCAGTCGCGCCGACGACGCGGCGTTGCAGTAGGCGACCACAGCCGCCACCGCGAGCCCGAGCAGCAGTCCGGACCCGGCCGCGTGCGCAGCCGGGGCGAGGGCGGCAAAGATCCCGGCCCCGACCATCGAGCCGAGCCCGATGACCACGGCGTCGCCGACACCGAGGGTGCGCCGCAGCTCGGAGGAGGCGGAACTTGACCGTGCCATGGCCCGAACCCTACTGATCGCTGCAACCGAGGGGCACCACGGTGACGTCCTGCTCATCAACAGAGCACGAATAAGCGCGCCCGAAATCACAGTGCCCGGAAAGTGCAGGCACAGCGCGGAAGGGCAGGTTCACGGCATGACGATCATCAGCTGGATCATTCTGGGGCTGTTGGCCGGAGCCATCGCCAAGGTTCTGCTGCCGGGCCGTGACCCGGGCGGCTTCATCGGCACGACGCTCATCGGTGTCGCGGGCGCGTTCATCGGTGGCTGGATCTCGGCCCGCTGGCTGGACCACCCCATCACCAAGGACTTCTACGACGGCGCCACCTGGGCCTCCGCGATCGGCGGCTCCCTGGTGCTCCTGATCGCTTACCGCCTCCTGTTCGGCCACTCGCGCAACTGAGCGAGGCGAGCAGACCCCGGACCGCAGCCAGCAGGCGAGAAGGGTGGGCACCAGAGGTGCCCACCCTTCCTCGTACGGCTTGGAAGTCGCGGCCGTAGCCGCAGCAGGTGTCGAAGCCGAGCCGCTGGGGGCATCGGATCAGTTGCTCACCGGTAGTTCACGAACTGCAGCGCGAAGTCGAAGTCCTTGCCCTTCAGCAGAGTGATCACGGCCTGGAGGTCGTCCCGGCTCTTGGAGCTGACCCGCAGTTCATCGCCCTGCACCTGGGCCTTCACGCCCTTCGGGCCCTCGTCGCGAATGATCTTCGCCACCTTCTTTGCGTTCTCCTGGGAGATGCCCTCCTCGATCGACGCGAAGATCTTGTACTCCTTGCCCGAGAGCTGGGGCTCGCCCGCGTCCAGGGCCTTCAGCGAGATGCCGCGCTTGATCAGCTTGGACTGGAAGACGTCGAGGACAGCGTTCACCCGGTCCTCGGAGTTCGCCTCCATCAGGATCTTTTCACCGGACCACGAGATCGAGGCACCCACGCCCTTGAAGTCGTAGCGCTGCGAGATCTCCTTGGCGGCCTGGTTGAGGGCGTTGTCGACCTCCTGCCGCTCGACCTTCGAGACGATGTCGAAACTGGAGTCGGCCATGTCCTGTGGCTCCTTGTATCGAGTGCGTGTGGAGTGCGTATCGGCGGGCGTGGGGGTGGCCGCCGAGCCCGGGGCAACCCGGGACCGCATCCGGACAAGCCTAGCCACCCCGTGTCCCCCGGGAGGCGATCAATCGGGTGGCGAAGCACCCCTCCCCATCGGGTATTGTTTACGTCGTTGCCAGCGAGCACCGCCGAAAAGCGGTTCGAAAGGCAGCGACCCAGGCGGTGTGCCCGAGCGGCCAAAGGGAGCAGACTGTAAATCTGCCGGCTCAGCCTTCCCAGGTTCGAATCCTGGCGCCGCCACACTAGGGAAGACCCCTTCCGATCTGCGGAAACGTAGATCGGAAGGGGTCTCTTCGTGTGGGGCAAGCCTTTTCGAAGTAAGTGTGCAATGCCTGGATTGTCCCGGCTTGTCTCAGGTGATGTCCGGGGCTGATCGGCGTGTGTCCCCCAGGCTTCCCCTACAGGAAGTCCTGTGCCGTCCCACGCGGAGTGGCAGGGCCACGGAGTGTCCGTCCGGCCCTGCGACCTTCATGGGGCGCACCGGAGAGGAGCGCGCTCATCAGCTTCGAACAGCGGCCGTCGGCTTGGGCTTTGACGGTGTAGCTCCTGGAATGCCTCCGCGTGCCGACGAGGCAGCGGGCACCGTAGGGCGCAGGGGGGCGGCCCCGGTGGGTCTCAGAGCAACGAATTGTGCCCGTTCCCGAGCAGGAACCGGTGCGGATGCATGGCCTGGTGGGCCGACGGCGGGCCGCCGCGCTCGCGGCGAGGGCAGCGATGCTGACGGATGCGGCCGAACCGGACCAACGTCTTCAGCTTCGGGGCAGAAGGGTTCCGAGCGGGCCGAGGTCGAGATTGAGGTCCTCTGGACGCACTCCGTGTTGCTCGCAGAGTTCGGTCATCCGCTGGTCGAGCAGCATCAGAGTGGTCCCGATCTCGTCAACCTGTTCATCGCTGAGGTCGCCCTGCTCGATCCGGCGAATCGCCTGGCGCTCCATCAGTTGCCTGAGGAGTTCGACCACGGTGAGCACCAGGGCGACGAGGTCGCGTCCCATCTGGTCGGAGTCCAGGTCGAGTCGGGAGCTGGTCATAGGGGGCCGCCGTCCGCCCAGGGAGCGGGGACCCGTTCGTTGACGGAGGAGAGCAGGGCATGAAGCGACAGGCGTACCAGTGGAACGTCAGCGATGGCGATGACCAGGTCACCACTGATCACTACGCCGGTTGCCAGGACGCGGTCCAACAGGTCGACGAGCGGTACCCCGATGGGGCCACTGAGCGACCTGGGGCTGTCCCAGGGCACGACTTCGTGCGTCACGGTCTACACCTCGCCCACGAATGAATAGGGCACCCACGGCCCCGACAGCTCGATGTGCGCCCCGGTGCGTTCCCGCAGCGTCCGTGCCAGGAGGGCAAGCTCCTCGGCGCGGTGCTCTGCCACGAGATACGTCGCGTTGAGGACCTGGACCCGTCGATCCTCGGAGGGCTGGAGGTGCGGCCGCAGTCTGCGGGACGCGGTGGCGAGACCACGGATTTGGACATCCACCGTTTCCGCGGTCCGCAGGGCCTCGTTCTGGCTCCGCTCGCGGCGCTCCTGCGCGCCTCGTTTGCTGTTCAGGTAGGCGAGGCCGGCGCCGGGCGCCGGGCGGGTTCGGTCTGGCGGCGTGCCCCGCCGGATCGGCGTCCGGTTTGCGGTGTCGGGCGGGCTCGGCGGCGCGTAGACCTTGACGCCCCATTCGGCGTGGTGCGCGATGCGCTTGAGCGCGGCGTGGAATCGCCCCGCCTCTTTGGCCAGCGCGTCTCGTGCCCTCTCGGCACCGTGGTAGACGGTGGCCATCGGTAGGGGAACAGTAGGGCAGCAGGCCGCGACCGCAGAGACGACGTCGTGGTGGGCCCGTGCGTAGCGTTCCAGTTCCCGTTGGTCGGACAGGCGCGCCTGCCAGGCTTCATCCGTGAAGTCGCCGGCTCGGACGGTCTGGACGATCGCTGTCAGCGTCCCCAGTGACAGCGTGCCCACAGGCGCCTCGTCGGTTACTCCCGGCAGGCCGGCGACGGCCGACAGGTTCGGGTTCCAGCAGACAGCGAACACGTAGGTGGCGTTGTCGTCCGAATGCTCAAGGTCGCGCTCTGTCATGTACCTACGTTCTCCTTGGTGCATTGCTGGCTTTCGGGCGTTGCTGTGGAGCGCTGAGGCTATTTGTCCGATGTCTCGGCCTCGAGCGATTTCAGCCGCTCGCGCAATTCCTGGTTCTCTTCCTGCAAGGCGTTGCGGTAAGCACGTGAGCTGAGCGCCGGATCGCTTTCCCACCAGTCGATTCCGGCCTTCTTCGCGGTATCCACGGATGCCACGAACAGGCGAAGTCGAATGGTGAGCAGTTCGATGTCAAGGAGATCGATCTTGATGTCGCCCGCGATCACGATTCCTTTGTCCAGAACGCGTTCGAGAATGTCGGCGAGGTTGGTGGTCTGAGGGCCGGAGGCGAGGTAGGGGTCCTGTCGGAAGTCGACGTCAGACACGGCGCCGCCTCCGTTCTGGCCTCTTCCTGGAAGCTTCTGCTTCCTCTTCCTCCGTCTGGTTCCCGTATGAGGCTTTGGCTTCGTCCTCTGCCACCTCTTCGCCCTCGTCCCAGTCGCCCTCCGGTTCCTCCGGTTCCTCCCGTTCCTCCGGTTCCTCCTGTTCATCCTTTGCAGCCGCGATGGCCACCTTGTCCCTGGAATCCATGAGTCCGTCACCTTCGATCGTTCGACGCGGAACAGGACCCTGCGGCATGCAGCCGGTCGAGCAGCCGTTCCTCTTCTCGTTCGAACTCCTCCAGGCCGATGTCTCCGTCCTCCAGTTCCTGGTTCAGCAGAGCCAGCTGGGCGCGGATTACTCCCGGGTCGTACAACTCGCGTTCGGCCGCGTCCTGGAGTTTCTCCGTGACCCAGACAACGCCACGGACCGGCGCAATGGGGAGGGTGAGAAGTCCGGTGATCAGTCCCATCTCAGACTCCGGCGGTCAGGACGGGAGCGCCTTCACTGGATACGAAGCTGTAGCAAGGCAGCGGACCCGAAAGGCGCAGCTCAACTCGGTCGCGGTTGGTGCGGGCGAATTCCTCCGCCGCCCCTCGAAAGGCATCGCTGTCGCTGCTGTCGACGAGGAACGACGTGTTGAGCACGCATCCTTGGACTTCAGGCCCCGGGGCCACCGCTCGGGCCTTGGGGGTGAGCTCGCTCAGAACTCGCCGACCGGCTTCGGCGGCTCTGCTCTGCAGAGCTGCCGCGACGGCCTCGCCCAGCCGGAGGCTGGCTTCGTAGCCGGGCCGTCGACGCACTTCGTCCCGCAGCCGACGGACCTTCTTGTCCTGCGCGACAAGGCTTGCCAGCGCGTCCTGTGCCGGAAATGCCTTGATGTTGACCTCGACCGCACCCGAGAGGTGTTCGAGTGCAGTCATGTGGTCCGCTTCACCTGCCGCCAGCTGGCCGCGCACCGTCTCCTCATCAGGTGCGACTATGCCGAACCGCATGGGCAGTACCGAGCCCTGTTCCGAAAGGCGCAGCAACAGATCCTGGTGAGCGAGCAGGTCGCGGCGTCTGGCGCGGAGGTTCGGGGGAGCCTCACTGACGACAGCGGCGACGCGCCCCTGCCGGACCGGCCGCAGCTGGGCGGCCGGGCTGCCGACACCTCGTGCGTCTGCCGGCAGCGCCATTTCCGCCCGGATCACCGCGTAGACGTAGACACCATTGGTGGTCACGACTCACCCCTCCGCGGTTCGGCGACGACTCGTACTGCCCCGGGCCGGAGCACGCCGCTTCTTCGGCTGTTCCTGCTGCTCTTCCTCGTCCTCATCAGGCTCGTCGGAATCGTCACCACGACCCCCGATGACCTTGCGAACGGTGTCTCCCATGCTCGACGCGGCCTTGCGGGCCTTGCGTTTGCCGATGGATCTGGCAGCACTGCCGCCCAGCAGTTCGGGAACGGTGGTGCTGCCGGAGTCCCGCTCCAGGTCGAGCCGGTTGCACGCTTCTGCGAATCGCAGGTATGTGTCCACGCTCGCCACAACGATGCGCGCGTCTATCTTGAGGATCTCGATGCCGACCAGGGAGACCCGGACGAACACGTCGATCACCATGCCTCGATCGAGGATGAGTTCGAGCGTGTCGTACAACGTGCCGGCCCGCGGTGGGCACGCCACTACCTCGTCGGAGTAGGTGGTCGCAGGCATGTGGGGTCCTTCCGGTTGTCGGGCGAACCTGAGTCACTGGTCATGCGTCGGCGGACCCCCGCTGATACCGGCGGACCCTGCGGTACTCCGTGAGTTCGCCGTCCTGGTCGAGTCGCACCTCGTAAGACGCGAGAAGGCTGGTGGTGTCCGGAATTCGGGGCAGCTCAAGGACATCCACGACGACACACCACCCGTCGTCCTCACGCCCCACCGCTGATACGCCCTCCATGGGATGACCGGTCAGCCGTTCCAGGCTCTGGCAGGCAGCACGCGCGGCATGTTCTGCTCCCCGCACGCTCGGTGTGCGGGAAGCAGTGGACGTCGAGGTCTTTTTGGCGCGCGGCCGATGCTCTTCTGCCATGAACTCGAGTCTGGTAAATATCCGGCACCGTGCACTTCGAGTGGAGCATTCGGGCGCACGTGCGGGGCTGCTGCCGACGCGGTCATGAAGAGCTGAAGCGCTAGCCGCCCTCGGCGGCTTGATCTGCCTGAGGTATGCCGGTCGATCACGCGGCACATCTGACGACTCAGCCTTCCCAGGTTCGAATCCTGGCTTCGCGTTCCTGAGTCACGGCCGGGGCACACTGACCCCATGGTCACGCCTCGCAGAAGCTGCCCCGAGTGCCGTCGTGAGATCGCCGTCGTCGCCGGTCGGTTCGCGCGGCATGATCCGCCCGGCGCACGGCAGAACGGGGAACTCGTGTCATGCCCCGGATCACGGCGACCGACGCAACTCGGGGCCGCGCAGCCCGCATTGGACGGGTATGTCGTGCCCGACTTCCCCGGGCAGCTTCCGTTGTTCTGAAGACCCCGCCGAGTGCCAGCCAAGACCTCATCGACGGCCCCATCACGTGCTGCTCCGAGCCTCACACGGCCCCGTCGCACTGGCCCCCGAATGTCACTCCGTCGGCGGATGCTGGAGGCCTGGCCGCGCATCCGTACCACCGCCGCGCCGTCAGCGTCCGGACGCAGCCCGTCGCGCCGTACGCGATCCAGCCGTACGCGATCCAGCCGTACGCGATCCAGCCGTACGGGAGTCAGCCGTACGAGAGTCAGCTATACGCGATCCAGCCCCACGAGAGGATGCCCGGCGGAGAACTGCCGCGCCCAGCACGCGCGTACCGCCTCGCGGCCGTGCAGCCGGGCTCCGTCCGGACGTGTCTGTTACGCGGCGGGAGCCGGAGCCCCCTCGGGGCCCATCTTCAGTTCCCTGCCACCGACTTCACCGCCACTGGCACCGGGGCCGAGCCGCTGATGAGTTCGAGGGTCAGGCCGGCCGTGGCCGGGGTGTCGAGCAACTCCGCGAGCACGGCGGCCACGTCATCGCGGGGGATCGGGCCGCGGCCGGTGTGAGCCTCCAGGCGTACCAGGCCCGTTCCCGCGTCGTTCGTCAGCGCGCCGGGGCGCAGGATCGTCCAGTCCAGGGCGTCCAGACCGCGGACGTACTCGTCGGCTCCGCCCTTGGCGCGCAGATAGACGTCGAAGATCTCGTCGCCCTCGTGCGCCGGGTTCGCGCCCATGGACGACACGACCACGAAGCGCCGTACGCCCGCCTGGACCGCCGCGTCCGCGAACAGGACCGCCGCGCCCTTGTCCACCGTGTCCTTGCGGCTCGTCCCGCTGCCCGGCCCCGCGCCGGCGGCGAACACCGCCGCGTCCGCACCTCGTAGTTGTGCCGCGACCTCCTCGACCGAGGCCGACTCCAGGTCCAGCACGACGGGTTCGGCGCCGGCCTCCCGCAGATCGTCGCCCTGTTCGGCCTTGCGGATGATCCCCGCGACCTCGTTCCCGCGCGCGGCGAGCAGTCGCTCCAGCCGCAGCGCGATCTGACCATGACCACCAGCGATGACAATGCGCATGTCTTCGACCGTACGCCCGGGCAGCCGCATTCGCCGCACGACTTCAGCCACGCCTCACGTCACCACGGGCAGACGCCTCACGTATCCGCGCCGGGCGCACGCCTCACACGCCGACGCCGGCGCACGAGCCACCCGCGCACCGCCGGGCGTGCACCCACATCCCTCAGGACACCTCTCCGCGCCCCTGTCGCGGCAGCCCCAACTCCGCGGCGACGGCCGAGTTGCAGTACTCCCGAACCGCGCTCGTCCGCGTCACCACGCGCCCCCGGTGCACCACGATGCGGCTGTACGCCAGGGACAGCGCCCCCGCCAGCCGGTCCCCGCGCACCGCGAGCAACTCGGCCGGGAAACCCGCCTCCACCCGCACCTCGGACAGACCCAGCGCCGCGCGCGCCGACGCGCTCACGGCGTCGTACGCGTCCTCGGGGCGCAGCCCGTGACGTGACGACAGCAGGTAGGCGGCCTCAAGCGGGTCCCCGCGTCCCACCGGGTTCGACACGTCCCTCAGGGCGCCGCTCCCTGCGGCAACGCGTACGCCGGCGGCGCGCAGGAGTCGTACGGGCGCCGTGCTCCGCCGTTCCGCGCCCCCGCAGCCGCCCTGGGGGAGGCACACCACCGTCACCCCGGCCGCCGCGAGCTGGTCCGCGGTGCGGGAGGCCACCTGGGCGGGCAGGCGTCCCAGGCCACCGCACGGGCCGAGCGTCACGCCGGGGCGCAGCCCTCCGGCCATCGCCGCGAGCCGCGCCAGACGTGCCGGGTCGGTGGCGTCGGTGTGCAGATCGACGGGGCAGCCGTGTTCGGAGGCGACCTCCAGGACGGCCTCCACGTAGCCCGTCGGATCCGGATCCAGGTCGGGGCAGCCGCCGACCACGGACGCGCCCATCTTCAGCGCGTCCCGCAGCATGGCCAGCTCCTCGGCGCCGGCCACTCCCGTCAGCAGCCGCGGCATCGCCACCGTCGTCAACTCCGTGAGCCCGCGCAGGGAACGCCGTGCCTGCAGGACGGCCTCCAGCGCGCCCAGCCCCTGAACGTCGCCCACACGCACGTGTGCCCGCAGCGCGGTCGCGCCGTGCCCGAGCTGGAGCAGGGCGGCCTCGGTGGCCCGGCGCTGGACGTCCTGGGGCTCGTACGAGACGGGGCCGCCCTCGTCGGCCGAGAGCGCGGTGTCGCCGTGGGCGTGCGGTTCGGCCGGGGCCGGCAGCAGCAGGTACCCGCCGAGGTCCACACGCGCGCCGCACGCGTGCGTGCCGTCCCCCGCCAGGCTCCCGGCCGTGCCGACCGCCTCGATGCGCCCGCCGCCCAGCCGGACGTCCACGGTCCGGCCGTCGGTGAGCCGCGCCCCGCACAGCAGCAGAGCACCCGGGTCGGCCGGTCCGGAGGAGCCTGACGAGGACGACGAGTGCGGCGGCTGGGGATGACTGTCGGGCATCGCGCTCCAGAGGCTCGGGCTGCGCAGCGGGCTGCGGGACGGTGCCGGGGGCTGCGCCGGGCACGCAAGATCACGCAGAGTGAGTCGAGCCTAGGGTGGCGATACGGCCCGGGCGCGCAGGAGCGCAATAGTCGTACCGGTGTGGTCGGCCGAACGGAGCCGTCCCGGGCGGTACCGCAGTGGCCTGCGAGACGCCTGCGATACGCCTGCGCGGCGCTCTGTTCGGCCCCCGGTAGGTGCCGCGAAACGGATTTGGGTGAACGGCTGCCGAGCGTGTAATGTCTTCATCGCTCGCCCCAATAGCTCAGTCGGCAGAGCGTCTCCATGGTAAGGAGAAGGTCAACGGTTCGATTCCGTTTTGGGGCTCTGGTGTGTGAGGTTCCCGTCGCAAGGCGGGGCCCGATCACATCACAGCGGTGTAGCTCAGTCGGTAGAGCAAGCGGCTCATAATCGCTGTGTCACCGGTTCAAGTCCGGTCACCGCTACTGACAGTAGCCGATTGCGGGGTCGGTCCTTCGATCGGCTACTCTTTTTTGCGTTAACTCATTCCATCCGTTCGTCAAGGAGCACTCACGTGGCTGCCACCGACGTCCGCCCGAAGATCACGCTGGCCTGCGTGGAGTGCAAGGAGCGGAACTACATCACCAAGAAGAACCGGCGTAACAACCCGGACCGTCTTGAGATGAAGAAGCACTGCCCGCGTTGCAATGCGCACACCGCGCATCGCGAAACGCGATAAATCAGGCTCGTACGCGAGGCCGTCCCCGATCGTGGGGGCGGCCTCGCGTCGTTTCCGCCCCGGTTACCGGTCGGTTCGACCGCTCCCGGTGAACCAGCAGGTCAACGGCAGAAGACAGCAGGAGGTGCCGAGCCATGGCGCTCGACCAGTCCTTCGTGGGGCGGACTTACCCGCCCACCGACCCCTACGAGGTGGGCCGGGAGAAGATCCGTGAGTTCGCGGAGGCGGTGGGGGACGCCAACCCGGCGTACACGGACCCGGAGGCCGCCAAGGCGCTTGGCCACCCCGATGTGATCGCCCCGCCGACCTTCGTGTTCTCCATCACCTTCAAGGCCGCCGGGCAGGTCCTCAAGGACCCGCAGCTGGGCCTGGACTACAGCCGCGTCGTGCACGGCGACCAGAAGTTCGCCTACACACGCCCGGTGCGCGCCGGCGACCGGCTGGCCGTCACGTCGACCATCGAGGCCATCAAGTCCATGGCGGGCAACGAGATCCTGGACATCCGCGGCGAGGTCCACGACGAGGCGGGGGAGCACGTCGTGACCGCCTGGACCAAGCTCGTGGCCCGTGGGGCGGACGCCGAAGAAGGGGAGGGCTGAGACCATGACGGCGAAGATCGCGTACGGCGATGTCGAGGTCGGCACCGAACTGCCGCCCCAGAGCTTCCCCGTGACCCGCGCCACGCTCGTTCAGTACGCGGGTGCCTCGGGTGACTTCAACCCGATCCACTGGAACGAGAAGTTCGCCAAGGAGGTCGGGCTGCCGGACGTCATCGCGCACGGCATGTTCACCATGGCCGAGGCGATCCGCGTCGTGACCGACTGGACCGGCGACCCCGGCGCGGTCGTCGAATACGGCGTCCGCTTCACCAAGCCCGTCGTCGTACCGAACGACGACCTGGGCGCCACGATTGAGGTCAGCGGCAAGGTCGCGGTCAAGCTCGACGACAACAGGGTCCGCGTGGACCTGACCGTGAAGAGCGCCGAGCAGAAGGTGCTCGGGATGTCGCGGGCGGTCGTACAGCTGGCGTGAAAGTCGGCGTCACGCGCGTGCCGTGAAGTAAGGGGCGTCCTCCAATGGTGGGCGCCCCTTACACATTCTCCGGCCGCATCCACTTGCCGGGTTAGTGATTGAGTACTAACTTGGATTCCATGGCCAGGATGAGCGCGGAAGAGAGGCGTGAGAGCGTCATCCGCGCGGCGATGACCGAGTTCGCCCGTGGTGGCTACTACGGCACGTCGACCGAGGTGATCGCCAAGCGGGTCGGCGTCTCGCAGCCGTATCTCTTCCGGCTCTTCCCGGGCAAGAAGGCGATCTTCCTCGCTGCGGCCGAGCGCTGCGTGGAGGACACCATCCGGATGTTCGCGGAGGCCTCCGACGGGCTCGAGGGCGATGAGGCCGAGCGCGCCATGGGTACCGCGTACCGCAAAGCCGCCTCCGAGCAGCCCGAGCGGCTGATGATGCAGATGCAGATGTACCTCGCTGTCGCGGCCGCCGAGCAGGAGGGTGACCACGAGTTCGGTGAGGCCGTACGCGCAGGCTGGACGCGGTTGTGGGACACCATCCATCTGCCGCTGGGTGCGGACGTCCATGAGACGACGACCTTCATGGCGTACGGGATGCTCATTAACTGCCTCGTCACCATGGGCTTCCCTCCCGACCATCGAGTCTGGGCGGGGATGGAACTGCCGAAGCGGGCCAGGGAGCAGCACTCGTAGACGAGAGGTGAGGTGGCTCACCTGGACTCTTCATGATCCCGAAAGTTAGTGACCAATAACTACCTGAGCAGCATGAAGCAGTAGCCGGAACGGATCACTTCTGGGGGACCGATGTCACACCTGACCACACAGAACGCGCGGACCACGCGCCGTGGCGGGGCCGCCTGGGCCCTGATCATCACCAGCGTCGCCGGGTTCATGGCGGCGCTCGACAACCTCGTCGTCACCACCGCACTGCCCTCCATCCGCGAGGACCTGGGCGGAGGGCTGCACGACCTGGAGTGGACGGTGAGTGCGTACACACTCACCTTCGCCGTCCTGCTGATGTTCGGCGCGGCACTCGGCGACCGCTTCGGCCGTCGCCGACTCTTCCTCGTCGGCATCTCGATCTTCACCGCGGCGTCCGCCGCCGCGGCCCTCGCGCCCGGCATCGACTCCCTGATCGCCGCCCGCGCGGTGCAGGGCGCCGGTGCGGCGATCATGATGCCGCTGACGCTGACCCTGCTGACGGCGGCCGTGCCCGCGGCCAAGCGCGGGATGGCGTACGGCATCTGGGGTGCCGTCAACGGGCTCGCGATCGCCTCCGGGCCGCTGATCGGCGGCAGCCTCACCGAGCACATCTCCTGGCAGTGGATCTTCTGGCTGAACGTTCCGCTGGGCCTCGCCCTGCTGCCGCTCGCCCGGCTGCGCCTCGCCGAGTCGTACGGCGTCGGCGCCCGGCTCGACATCCCCGGCACCCTGCTCGCCAGCGGCGGTCTCTTCGGGATCGTGTACGGCCTGGTGCGCGGCCCCGCCGACGGCTGGACCGGAAGCCTGGTTCTGACCGGCCTGTTCGCCGGAGGCGCGCTGTTGGCCGGGTTCGTCCTCTACAGCACGCGCGCCAAGAACCCGATGCTGCCGATGCGGCTGTTCCGCTCCCGGGCGTTCTCCGGGATAAATGCCGCGAGCATGCTGATGTTCCTCGGCATGTTCGGGTCGATCTTCCTGCTCAGCCAGTACATGCAGATCGTGCTCGGCTACTCGCCGACGGAGGCGGGGCTGCGGATGCTGCCGTGGACCGGTATGCCGATGCTCGTCGCGCCGATCGCCGGCATCCTCGCCGACCGCATCGGTGGCCGGCCCGTCGTGGCCACCGGACTGTTCCTCCAGGCCGCCGGCCTCGCCTACATGGCGTCCGTGGTCACCGCCGACGTCTCCTACGCCGCCCAGCTGCCCGGCTTGATCATCAGCGGCATCGGCATGGCCCTGTTCTTCGCCCCGGCCGCCCACCTGGTGATGTCCAGCGTCTGCGTCTCGGAGCAGGGCATCGCGTCCGGCGCGAACAACGCCCTGCGTGAGGTCGGCGGCGCGCTCGGCATCGCCGTCATGGCGTCGATCTTCTCCGCGCAGGGTGGGTACGAGACCGGCCAGACCTTCGTCGACGGGTTGCGGCCCGCGCTGGTCACCGGTGCGGTGGTGGTGGCTGTGGCGGGGGTGGCTGCGCTGCTGATCCCTGGGCGAGGGCGAGGGCGGGGTGGCGAGGTTGGGCGACCGGCGGAGCAGGCGCCGACGCTGGAGGCGGTCGCCGGCTGACCGGACCTGAACGCGGCGGGGGTGCCGCTCGGCAGCAGTTCTCGCCCCCGCCGCCCCTACCCGTCCCACCTCCAGGGGCTCCGCCCCTTCGACCCGGCCAGGGGGCTCCGCCCCCTGGACCCCATCGGCCTGAACGGCCTCGTCCTCAAACGCCGGACGGGCTGAATGATCCTGGCCGGCGCCGAAAAGTGACCGGCGGAGTGGCCGTGGTGGTGGCGTGCCCCCGGCACGGCCCCGACCCACCACACACCCGCAGGCGCTACGCGAACCCCCACCGAACAGCCACAGGCCGCCGCAGGCACCCCACCCCCCACCGTCTCGTACTCTTGAGCCCGTGCAGGAACTCCACGACGCCCCCCTCGCCCCCCTCACCACCTTCCGCCTGGGCGGCCCCGCCACCCGGCTGGTCACCGCCACCACCGACGCAGAGGTGATCGACGTCGTGCGTGAGGCCGACGCCGAAGGCACCCCGCTGTTGATCATCGGTGGTGGATCGAACCTGGTCATCGGGGACAAGGGCTTCGACGGCACCGCGCTCGTCATCGCCACGAAGGGCTTCGAGCTGGACGGCAGCACGCTCGAACTGGCCGCAGGCGAGGTGTGGACCGATGCCGTCGCCCGCACCGTGGAAGCCGGGCTCGCCGGCATCGAGTGCCTCGCCGGAATCCCAGGCTCCGCAGGCGCCACGCCGATCCAGAACGTCGGTGCGTACGGCCAGGAGGTCTCCTCGACGATCACCGAGGTGATCGCGTACGACCGCCAGGCGGGCCAGACCGTCGTCATCCCGAACGCCGACTGTGCCTTCTCCTACCGCCACAGCCGCTTCAAGGCCGACCCCGACCGCTACGTCGTCCTGCGCATCCGCTTCCGGCTGGAGAACGCCGAAGGCCTCTCCGCCCCGATCAAGTACGCCGAGACCGCCCGCGCCCTCGGCGTCGAACCCGGCGACCGCGTACCCCTGGCTGCCGCCCGCGAGACCGTGCTGAAGCTGCGCGCCGGCAAGGGCATGGTCCTGGACCCGGAGGACCACGACACCTGGTCGGCCGGCTCCTTCTTCACCAACCCGATCCTCACCGACGAGCAGTTCACGGCCTTCCACGCGCGCGTGCACGAGCACCTCGGCGCCGACGTGGAGCCGCCCGCGTACCCGGCAGGGGCGGGGTACACCAAGACCTCCGCGGCCTGGCTCATCGACAAGGCCGGCTTCACCAAGGGCTACGGCACCGGCCCTGCCCGCATCTCCACCAAGCACACCCTCGCCCTCACCAACCGCGGCGAAGCAACCACCGAGGACCTCCTCGCGCTCGCCCGCGAGGTCGTCGCAGGAGTGCGCGACACCTTCGGCATCACGCTGGTGAACGAGCCGGTGACGGTCGGAGTCAGCCTCTAGCCGGTACGCCCGGTAGCCCCGGTACGCCCGGGGCCCGGCCCGAGCCCGCAGCCCGGGCCGTCAGTAGGCCACACCCACCCCCTGCTTCACCGTCGCCGAGTCCCCCACCATCCGCAGCATCGCGTGCGCCACATCCGCCCGCCCGATGAAGCGCCCCTTGCTGGGAAACCCGCCCACGACGGTCCGGTACCCGCCGCTGAGCGGCTTGTCCTGCAGACGGGGTGGCCGTACGAGCGTCCAGTCCGTGCCGCTGCCGGCCACCTCGGCCTCCATCTCGCGCAGGTCGGCGTAGATGTCCTTGAGGACCGCCGACACGACGCCGAGCACGGCACGGTCCAGGAAGCCGTCCCCTCTGGGTGCGGGCCCGACCGGCGCGGCGCTGACCACGAGCAGCCGTCGCACCTCCTCGGCCTCCAGGGCCGCCAGCACCGTCCGGGTCAGCCTTGCCGCGACCCCCGCGTCCTTGCGCCCGCGGGCACCGAGGCCGGACAGCACGGCGTCGCGTCCGGCGACGGCGGGCCGTAGCGCACCGGGGTCGGTGAGATCCGCGCGGAACACCTCCAGACGGTCACCGGCGAGGGGGAGACGTGCGGGGTCCCGTACGACGGCCGTGACCTCGTGACCGGCGTCCAGGGCCTGCCGGACCATCTCCTTGCCGATACCGCCGGTGGCACCGAAAACGGTGAGTTTCATGAGAGCTCCCGTACGCATGAGAAGAGTCGTCGGATAGGTGGGTGAGTATTCACTCACCCATGCCTCCCTCTAGAGTGAGTAAGTACTCACCCACCGTCAAGGGCGATTGGACAAGCCATGGAGAACAAGCCGACCCGGGTCCGACTCCTCGACGCGGCCCATGAGCTGATGCTCACCGTCGGGCTCGCTCGGGCCACGACGAAGGAGATCGCGCGGGCGGCCGGATGCTCCGAGGCGGCGCTGTACAAGCACTTCGACAGCAAGGAAGAGCTGTTCATCCGGGTGCTCACCGAGCGCCTGCCCCCGCTGCGCCCCCTGCTCAGCAGCCTCGCCGCCGAGCCGGGCCGGCGGTCCCTCGAGGAGAACCTCACCGAGATCGCCCGCCAGGCGGCGCTGTTCTACGAACAGAGCTTCCCGATCGCCGCGTCGCTGTACGCGCAGACCGAGCTCAAGCGGCGGCACGATGACGCCATACGGCAGATGGGGTCGGGCCCGCACGTGCCCATCCAGGAACTCGACACCTACCTGCGGGCCGAGCAGGAACTGGGCCGGGTCAGCACGGACACGGACACGTTCGCGGCGGCGTCGCTGCTGATGGGAGCCTGCGCGCAGCGGGCGTTCGCCTATGACGCGACGAAGGAGACCGTAAGGCCGCCGGTGGACGAGTTCGCCGCCCGGCTGGCTCGCACGCTGCTGGCCGGTATCGCCGACTGACGCCGGGCACGGGACGAGCGGCCTAGGCGAGCCAGTCGTCCACGCCGGCCAACAGCTTCGCCTTCACCTCGTCCGGCGCCGCCGACCCCCGCACCGACTGCCGCGCCAGTTCCGCCAGTTCTTCGTCGGTGAAGGCGTGGTGGTGGCGGGCGATGTCGTACTGGGCGGCGAGACGCGAGCCGAAGAGGAGAGGGTCGTCGGCGCCCAGGGCCATCGGGACGCCGGCCTCGTACAGGGTCCGCAGCGGGACGTCCTCCGGCTTCTCGTAGACGCCGAGGGCGACGTTCGACGCGGGGCAGACCTCGCATGTCACGCCCCTGTCGGCGAGGCGCTTCAGCAGCCGTGGGTCCTCGGCGGCGCGCACCCCGTGGCCGATCCGGTTCGCGTCCAGGTCGTCCAGGCAGTCACGGACCGAGGACGGGCCGGTCAGCTCGCCGCCGTGCGGGGCCGACAGCAGGCCGCCCTCACGGGCGATGTGGAAGGCACGGTCGAAGTCCCGAGCCATGCCCCGGCGCTCGTCGTTCGACAACCCGAAGCCGACGACGCCCCGGTCGGCGTACCGCACAGCGAGCCGCGCCAGCGTGCGGGCATCCAGGGGGTGCTTCATCCGGTTCGCGGCGACCAGGACACGCATTCCGATCCCCGTGTCGCGCGTCGCCGTCTCGACCGCGTCCAGGATGATCTCCAGCGCTGAGATCAGACCGCCCAGCCGGGGTGCGTACGAGGTCGGGTCGACCTGGATCTCCAGCCAGCCGGAACCGTCCCTGACGTCCTCCTCCGCAGCCTCTCTGACCAGCCGCTGGATGTCCTCCGGCTGCCGCAGGCACGAGCGCGCGGCGTCGTACAGGCGCTGGAAGCGGAACCAGCCCCGCTCGTCCGTCGCCCGCAGTTTCGGCGACTCGCCACGCGTCAGCGCGTCGGTCAGCGCCTCGGGCAGCCGCACGCCGTACTTGTCGGCCAGTTCCAGCAGGGTCGCCGGCCGCATCGAGCCGGTGAAGTGCAGGTGCAGATGGGCTTTCGGCAGTTCAGAGACATCACGTACACGCTCCATTCCAGGATCCTGCCGTACGTGTCCGCCCTCCCGGTAGCGGTTTCCCCGTTAGTGGTCTTGCTCGCACAAACAAATGAGTCACCCAAGGAAAAAGGGGTCACCCCCGGAAAACCGGAGGTGACCCCTGAGAAACGGAAGGCGGACGTCAGTCCCTGGCCTCCGCCAGCAGCTTCTGGATGCGGCTCACGCCCTCGACGAGGTCCTCGTCGCCGAGCGCGTACGACAGCCGCAGATAGCCCGGCGTGCCGAAGGCCTCGCCCGGAACCACCGCGACCTCGGCCTCCTCCAGGATCAGCGCGGCCAGCTCGACCGAGTCCTGCGGGCGCTTGCCACGGATCTCCTTGCCGAGCAGGGCCTTGACCGACGGGTAGGCGTAGAAGGCGCCCTCGGGCTCCGGGCAGAGCACGCCGTCGATCTCGTTGAGCATGCGCACGATCGTCTTGCGGCGGCGGTCGAAGGCCTCACGCATCTTCGCGACCGCGTCCAGGTCACCGGACACCGCGGCCAGAGCAGCGACCTGGGCGACGTTCGAGACGTTCGACGTGGCGTGCGACTGGAGGTTGGTCGCGGCCTTCACCACGTCCTTCGGGCCGATGATCCAACCCACCCGCCAGCCCGTCATGGCGTACGTCTTGGCGACACCGTTGACCACGATGCACTTGTCGCGCAGCTCCGGCAGGACCGCGGGCAGCGACACGGACACCGCGTCGCCGTAGACCAGGTGCTCGTAGATCTCGTCCGTCAGCACCCACAGGCCGTGCTCGACGGCCCAGCGGCCGATGGCCTCGGTCTCGGCCTCGCTGTAGACCGCGCCCGTCGGGTTGGACGGCGACACGAAGAGGACGACCTTCGTCTTCTCCGTACGAGCGGCCTCCAACTGCTCCACGGAGACGCGGTAGCCGGTCGTCTCGTCGGCGACGACCTCGACCGGGACTCCGCCCGCAAGACGGATCGACTCCGGGTACGTCGTCCAGTACGGGGCCGGGACGATGACCTCGTCGCCCGGGTCGAGGATCGCGGCGAAGGCCTCGTAGATGGCCTGCTTGCCGCCGTTGGTGATCAGGATCTGCGACACGTCGGGCTCGTAGCCGGAGTCGCGCAGCGTCTTGGCGGCGATCGCGGCCTTCAGCTCGGGCAGACCGCCGGCCGGGGTGTAGCGGTGGTACTTCGGGTTCTTGCACGCCTCGATGGCGGCCTCGACGATGTAGTCCGGGGTCGGGAAGTCGGGCTCACCGGCGCCGAAACCGATCACCGGACGCCCGGCGGCCTTGAGGGCCTTGGCCTTGGCGTCCACGGCGAGGGTGGCGGACTCGGAGATCGCGCCGACTCGGGCGGAGACCCGGCGCTCGGTGGGAGGGGTTGCAGGGCTCATGGGTCCCATCGTTTCAGACAGGAAACTCGCCCGGCACAGGGGTTTCACGGACTGAACATCAGTTGAACAACCGTGCGGATCGTGGCCACGGCCAGCGGATCTTGTGTCTTGCGGCCGATGATCTTCGGCCGATCTTTCGCCGACCAAGCCCCCCACGGGCACTTTCTGTTCGACGGCGCGCCCAGGACCACGTACACTCTCACCTCGTTGGCCATCAGCGGTCCGCAGTCGCAGGGTGTACACCGAGCACCCGTCCGGATGCGGTACGTTGGTGGGCAGACACAAAGGGTCGTAGCTCAATTGGTAGAGCACTGGTCTCCAAAACCAGCGGTTGGGGGTTCAAGTCCCTCCGGCCCTGCTACACACTCCTTCGCCAGGATGTGTGCGCATGTACGTACAGCAATGCACCGCCGTGCGGTCCAGACCGGGCGCGGCACGGCCACGACCCGGAATCAGGTGAGGACGAGTGACGGACGCCGTGGGCTCCATCGACATGCCTGATGCCCAGGACGAGGCGCCGGAGTCCAAGAAGAACCGTAAGGGTGGCAAGCGCGCCAAGAAGGGCCCGCTGAAGCGACTCGCGCTCTTCTACCGCCAGATTGTCGCGGAGCTCCGCAAGGTTGTCTGGCCGACGCGTAACCAGCTGACGACGTACACCACTGTGGTGATCATCTTCGTCGTCATCATGATCGGTCTGGTGACCGTGATTGACTATGGGCTCGACAACGCAGCCAAGTACGTCTTCGGCTGAGCCAAGAGCGAAGGGCGCCGTGGTTACCGGCGCCCCTTTCGCATGTTCCACCCCTATGTATCCAGGAAGAAGCAGCCACCGTGTCTGACCAGAACCTGAACGACGCCGTCGAGCCGGACGAGTCCGTGGAAGACGAGCTCGACATCGTCGAGGGCGCGGACGAGGACCTGGACGAGGTCGAGGCTGCCGATGCCGAGGCGGGCGAGCCCGCCGAGGAAGCCGCGCTGCACGTCGAGGACGAGGAAGAGGCCCCCGAGGAGGAGGCCGAGCCCGTCGACCCCGTCGCCGCCCTGCGCGAGGAGCTTCGCACGCTGCCCGGTGAGTGGTACGTGATCCACACCTACGCCGGCTACGAGAACCGCGTGAAGACCAACCTGGAGCAGCGCGCCGTCTCGCTGAACGTCGAGGACTACATCTTCGCGGCCGAGGTGCCGCAGGAAGAGGTCGTCCAGATCAAGAACGGCGACCGCAAGACGATCAAGCAGAACAAGCTGCCGGGCTACGTCCTCGTCCGTATGGACCTGACGAACGAGTCCTGGGGCGTCGTCCGCAACACCCCCGGCGTCACCGGCTTCGTGGGCAACGCCTACGACCCGTACCCGCTGACCCTGGACGAGATCGTCAAGATGCTCGCCCCGGAGGCCGAGGAGAAGGCCGCCCGCGAGGCCGCAGAGGCCGAGGGCAAGCCCGCTCCGCAGCGCAAGGTCGAGGTCCAGGTGCTGGACTTCGAGGTCGGCGACTCGGTCACCGTCACCGACGGTCCGTTCGCCACGCTGCAGGCCACGATCAACGAGATCAACGCCGACTCGAAGAAGGTCAAGGGCCTCGTCGAGATCTTCGGCCGTGAGACCCCGGTCGAGCTCAGCTTCGACCAGATCCAGAAGAACTAGCCCTTTCCGGGCTGCTCCGGTTCCTTCTGGACACACCGCTTCCGAGCAGGTCAGATCGGCTCTCGTAGCCGCTCTGACCTGCTCGGTTTTTGGCCGCGCATAGATACCCGTTATCGTTGTGCGGTATGCCTCCATCCGGATGATCCGGACTGGATGGCTGAACACTCTCACTAAGACCCGGAGAGAGAGCACATGCCTCCCAAGAAGAAGAAGGTCACGGGGCTCATCAAGCTCCAGATCCAGGCCGGTGCCGCCAACCCGGCCCCGCCGGTCGGCCCCGCGCTGGGCCAGCACGGCGTCAACATCATGGAGTTCTGCAAGGCCTACAACGCCGCGACCGAGTCGCAGCGCGGTTGGGTCATCCCGGTGGAGATCACGGTCTACGAGGACCGCTCCTTCACCTTCATCACCAAGACTCCGCCGGCCGCCAAGATGATCCTCAAGGCTGCGGGTGTTGAGAAGGGCTCCGGCGAGCCGCACAAGACCAAGGTCGCCAAGATCACCGAGGCGCAGGTCCGCGAGATCGCCACCACCAAGATGCCCGACCTCAACGCCAACGACCTGGACGCCGCCGCGAAGATCATCGCCGGCACCGCCCGTTCCATGGGCATCACGGTCGAGGGCTGAGCCCAACCTTCCCAGCAGAAGTGAGTGGCAGGGCCTGCTCGGCCCGGACCACAACTCCTAAGAAACCCAGGAGCAGTAGTGAGCAAGCGCAGCAAGACTCTCCGCGCTGCGGACGCCAAGATCGACCGGGACAAGCTCTACGCCCCGCTCGAGGCCGTCCGTCTCGCCAAGGAGACGTCCGCGACCAAGTTCGACGGCACCGTCGAGGTCGCCTTCCGTCTGGGTGTCGACCCGCGCAAGGCCGACCAGATGGTCCGTGGCACCGTGAACCTTCCGCACGGCACCGGTAAGACCGCCCGGGTCCTGGTCTTCGCGACCGGTGACCGTGCCGAGGCCGCGCGTGCCGCGGGCGCCGACATCGTCGGCTCCGACGAGCTGATCGACGAGGTCTCGAAGGGCCGCCTGGACTTCGACGCCGTCGTCGCCACCCCGGACCTCATGGGCAAGGTCGGCCGCCTCGGCCGTGTCCTCGGCCCGCGTGGTCTGATGCCGAACCCGAAGACCGGCACCGTGACCCCGGACGTGGCCAAGGCCGTGACCGAGATCAAGGGCGGCAAGATCGAGTTCCGCGTCGACAAGCACTCGAACCTGCACTTCATCATCGGCAAGGCGTCCTTCGACGACACCAAGCTGGTGGAGAACTACGGCGCCGCGCTGGACGAGATCCTTCGTCTGAAGCCGTCCGCCGCCAAGGGTCGCTACATCAAGAAGGCCGCCATCACCACCACGATGGGCCCCGGCGTTCCGGTCGACCCGAACCGCACCCGCAACCTCCTCGTCGAGGAGGACCCGGCCGCGGTCTGAGCCAACGGCTCACTAGGCTCGAAACGGGCCCCGCACCCTTCCCGGGTGCGGGGCCCGTCCCTGTCTTCCCGTTTGTCTCCCCTGTTTGTCAGTGCCCTGGGTTAACGTGCATTCACGGGATTCGCACAGGGGGGACGAATGACGAGCACGAGGGCGCGCCGGTCGGCGTTGTGGGTCGTGCTGCCGACCGCGCTGACGGCCCTGGCCGCCTGTACGTCCTCCGACGACCCCGGCGAGGCGGATCCCACTGCGCCCGCTCGCGCCGTGACGGCAGCCCTGCGCACCGTCGAGCGGTCCACCGGCCAGGCCGAGTCCGCCCGCGTCAGGTCCACGACCACCATGGGCTCGACGCTGTCGATGAAGGCCGACGGCACCCTCGCCTGGAGCGACGGCCTCACCGGCACCCTGACGATCACCTACACCGGCGGCACGACGGCCGAGACGATGCGCCGCCTCGGCACCACGTCGATGGAGGCTCGCTACCTCCCCGACGCCTACTACGCGCGCATGGGCGACGCGTTCGCCGAGAAGACCGACGGCAAGCACTGGATCAAGTACCCCTACGACGACCTGGACGACCTCGCCGGCACCTCCGGAGCCGCTCTCGCGGACCAGATGCGGGGGACCGCGCCGCATACGTCGGTGAAGCTGCTGCTGTCCTCCACCGATGCACGCAAGGTCGGCGAGGAGACGGTGAGGGGCGAGCGCACCAGGCACTACTCCGGCACGGTGCAGGGGGAAGGTGCCGCCCAGCAGACCGTCGACATATGGGTCGACGACCGGGACCTGCTGGTCAAGAAGGTCGAGAAGGGCCGGACGGCCACGGGAGCGCTGACCCAGACCGCGTACTACAGCGACTACGGGGTGAACACCAAGGTCGAGAGACCTGCGGCGGGGGACACAGCGGACCTCAAGGAGCTGCTGAAGGGCTCCGAACGCCGCTGACTGCTGACTCGTGAGCCCTGACTCATGAGTTCTGAATTCTGAACGACCGTTCCTGGGGGGAACCAATGCGGGAGTCAATGCGGCTTGGCGTGCGCGCCTTCGTGCCGCCACGGGTGGTGGGCATCGGCCTTGCCGCGCTGGTGCTTGCCGGCTGTGGCACAGGAGTCGGCGCGGAGTCGTCCGCGGACGCATCGGCCGGCGACGCGGTCGCGCGGGCCGTGGAGAAGACCGAGGACGTGACGTCCCTCAGCTATCGGGTCACCGGTCGGTTTCCCGAGCGAGGGCGAATAGCGGATGAGGCGACCGTCCGTACGACGCAGCCGGTCGCGGCGCGGCTCCGGACGGCCAATCTGAGCGGCGATCAGCAGGGGGAGTCCGAACTGAGGTTGGTCGACGGGGTGTTGTACGGGAGCGCGACCGGCGACATGGTCGAGGAGATGGGCGGCCGGCACTGGATCAGCTACGGCCCGAATGCCAAATTCACCACGCACGGTGGCCTGCGCATGGACGTCGGCGGTCTACGTGACCAGGTCAGCCGCAACCCGGCCCGGGAGGCCGCCTTCCTGGCAGGCGCCGAGGACGTGCAGCGGATCGGCTCCGAGAAGGTCGACGGCGCCGAGACCACGCACTACGCGGGGACCGCCGCCGTCGACGAGCTCCGAGCCTCCCTGGACGAGGTGAAGGACAAGACGGCCCGGGAGGGGCGCCGGAACAGCCTCGACCAGTACGAGAAGTTGGGCGTGGACGAGCTCACCCTGGATGTGTGGCTCGACGGCGACGACCGCATCAAGCGGCTTCGCACGCAGGGCTTCGGGCGTCATGGCACGCTCGACCTCACCTTCACCTTTACCTTCCTCGACCACGGCAAGGCGGTGACGGTTCGGGCACCACGAGCCGACGACACCGCGGACCTGCGCAAGCCCCTGAAAAAGAAGGGGAGCTGAGCACGGTAGGGGCCGATTTGCCTGACGGCGATTCCGTCCCGTACTCTCCTACAGAAGCCAAAGACCGCTGGTCGTTGCCGTGCGCTCGCGAGAGGGTGCGGTGGCCGAAGGATCCGCTGAAAACTGCGGACGACCCGCGCAGGTGACTGTGGAAGAACTCCCGGAGTGCGTACGTCCACCGTATGTGCCACCGGTCGAGTCCGCCCCGTGCGCCTGCGCCGGGGCGTTTCGTTTTCCCCAGTCCTCCTTCGGGTCCGCGCGGTCCGAATCACCCGGAAGGAGGCCGAGGCTCATGGCGAGGCCAGACAAGGTCGATGCCGTCGAGGAGATGCGGGACAAGTTCCGCAACTCCAACGGCGCCGTCGTTACCGCGTACACCGGTCTCACCGTGGCGCAGCTCCAGCAGCTGCGTCGTTCACTCGGTGAGAACGCTAACTACCGTGTGGCGAAGAACACGCTGACCAAGATTGCGGCCAATGAGGCCGGGATCAACACGATCGACGACCTCTTCACGGGTTCGTCGGCCGTCGCCTTCGTGACCGGTGACCCGGTCGAGGCGGCGAAGGGTCTCCGCGACTTCGCCAAGGACAACCCCAACCTCGTCATCAAGGGCGGTGTCCTTGACGGCAAGGCGCTGTCCGCCGACGACATCAAGAAGCTTGCGGACCTCGAGTCCCGCGAGGTTCTGCTCTCCAAGCTGGCCGGTGCCATGAAGGGCAAGCAGTCTCAGGCTGCCTCCGTCTTCCAGGCGCTGCCGTCGAAGCTCGTCCGCACCGTGGACGCGCTCCGTGCCAAGCAGGACGAGCAGGGCGGTGCCGAGTAACTCGGCTCGCACACTGGCCCCCGCAGCCTGAACGCGGAGGCCACAGCGGGCCGACGTACGCCCGCCACACCCAGTACATCCGGCACCTGCCGATTTAGTGGAAGGACCGCCATCATGGCGAAGCTCAGCCAGGAAGACCTGCTCGCGCAGTTCGAGGAGATGACCCTCATCGAGCTCTCCGAGTTCGTGAAGGCGTTCGAGGAGAAGTTCGACGTCACCGCCGCCGCTGCCGCGCCGGTCGTCGTCGCCGGTGCCGCTGGTGGCGCCGCCGCCGAGGCCGTCGAGGAGAAGGACGAGTTCGACGTCATCCTCACCGGCGCCGGCGACAAGAAGATCCAGGTCATCAAGGTCGTGCGTGAGCTGACCTCCCTGGGTCTGAAGGAGGCCAAGGACCTCGTGGACGGCGCCCCGAAGCCCGTTCTCGAGAAGGTCGCCAAGGACGCCGCCGAGAAGGCCGCCGAGTCCCTCAAGGGCGCCGGCGCCTCCGTCGAGGTCAAGTAAGACCTTCCCGGTCCTGCTGGTCGACCACGACCTTCGCGCTTGCTGAAATACAGCCCTCCGGGGCTGTAACGCAGTCGCACCGAAGAGCGATCATCCATTCGGGTGGTCGCTCTTCGGCGTTCCTGGGGGCGCGGCCACGGTTGCCTTGTGCCCGCTACGGCGAGGGGTATGGTGATCTTCGTCGTGTCCCTGGGCGCGCCCGCGTCGGGCATGGGGGCCTTGACGAACCGCACGCAGCGCGCAATTCTCAGGACGCGTCGTCACAAGGATCCGAATCCGAGGCATGGATCGGCGGCGAAGAGGGCAGTATCAACGTGCGTTGAGGGCGAGCATGCCGAGGGCGTTGAGAACGAGGGCGTTGAGAACAACGAGGGTCGCGAAAAACCCGCACTGGACATCAGTGTGCCAAGTGGCTACACTGACCCTTTGCGCTGCCTGTTAGCTGTCCCCTGCCCGTCACCAGGGGCATGCCCTCGCTTGAGCACCGATGACCGGACCTCCCTGACCTGGCCATTCTTTGGTCGGAGAAGGAAACCCCTGTCTCTGTGTCCCTGTGAGGGGCCGGTACGCGCGTAGTGAGTCCGAGCCCTCGGAAGGACCCCCTCTTGGCCGCCTCGCGCACTGCCTCGACCGCGAATACGAACAACGGCGCCAGCACCGCCCCGCTGCGCATCTCCTTTGCAAAGATCAAGGAGCCCCTCGAGGTTCCCAACCTGCTCGCGCTGCAGACCGAGAGCTTCGACTGGCTGCTCGGCAACACCGCCTGGCAGAGTCGGGTCGAGGCGGCTCTGGAGTCCGGTCAGGACGTCCCCACGAAGTCCGGTCTGGAGGAGATCTTCGAGGAGATCTCCCCGATCGAGGACTTCTCCGGGTCGATGTCGCTGACGTTCCGCGACCACCGTTTCGAGCCGCCGAAGAACAGCATCGACGAGTGCAAGGAGCGCGACTTCACGTACGCCGCTCCGCTCTTCGTGACGGCTGAGTTCACCAACAACGAGACCGGCGAGATCAAGTCCCAGACGGTCTTCATGGGCGACTTCCCGCTCATGACCCACAAGGGCACCTTCGTCATCAACGGCACCGAGCGTGTCGTGGTGTCCCAGCTAGTCCGCTCGCCCGGCGTCTACTTCGACTCCTCCATCGACAAGACGTCCGACAAGGACATCTTCTCGGCCAAGATCATCCCGTCCCGGGGCGCCTGGCTGGAGATGGAGATCGACAAGCGCGACATGGTCGGTGTCCGCATCGACCGCAAGCGCAAGCAGTCTGTGACCGTTCTGCTCAAGGCTCTCGGTTGGACCACCGAGCAGATCCTCGAGGAGTTCGGCGAGTACGAGTCCATGCGCGCCACCCTGGAGAAGGACCACACCCAGGGCCAGGACGACGCGCTGCTCGACATCTACCGCAAGCTGCGTCCGGGCGAGCCCCCCACGCGTGAGGCCGCGCAGACGCTTCTGGAGAACCTGTACTTCAACCCGAAGCGCTACGACCTCGCCAAGGTCGGCCGTTACAAGGTCAACAAGAAGCTGGGTGCGGAGGCTCCGCTCGACGCGGGCATCCTGACCGTCGAGGACATCATCTCGACGATCAAGTACCTGGTGAAGCTGCACGCCGGCGAGACCGAGACGGCCGCGGACAACGGCCAGACGATCGTTGTCGAGACCGACGACATCGACCACTTCGGCAACCGTCGTCTGCGCAGCGTCGGCGAGCTCATCCAGAACCAGGTCCGCACGGGTCTGGCTCGTATGGAGCGCGTCGTCCGTGAGCGCATGACGACTCAGGACGTCGAGGCGATCACGCCGCAGACCCTGATCAACATCCGGCCGGTCGTCGCCTCCATCAAGGAGTTCTTCGGCACCAGCCAGCTGTCGCAGTTCATGGACCAGAACAACCCGCTGTCGGGTCTCACCCACAAGCGCCGTCTGTCGGCTCTTGGTCCGGGTGGTCTCTCCCGTGAGCGGGCCGGCTTCGAGGTCCGTGACGTGCACCCGTCTCACTACGGCCGTATGTGCCCGATCGAGACTCCCGAAGGCCCGAACATCGGTCTGATCGGTTCGCTCGCCTCGTACGGCCGCGTCAACGCGTTCGGCTTCGTGGAGACGCCCTACCGCCGGGTCACCGACGGTGTCGTCACCGACGAGGTCGACTACCTGACGGCCGACGAAGAGGACCGCTTCGTCATCGCGCAGGCCAACGCCACGCTCAACGACGACATGCGGTTCACCGAGAACCGCGTCCTGGTCCGCCGCCGTGGCGGCGAGGTCGACTACGTCGCCGGTGACGACGTGGACTACATGGACGTCTCGCCGCGCCAGATGGTGTCGGTCGCGACCGCCATGATCCCCTTCCTCGAGCACGACGACGCCAACCGTGCCCTCATGGGCGCGAACATGATGCGTCAGGCCGTCCCGCTCATCAAGAGCGAGTCGCCGCTCGTCGGCACCGGCATGGAGTACCGCTCCGCCGTCGACGCCGGCGACGTGGTCAAGGCCGAGAAGGCGGGTGTGGTCCAGGAGGTCTCCGCGGACTACATCACCACCGCCAACGACGACGGCACGTACATCACGTACCGCCTGGCCAAGTTCGCCCGCTCCAACCAGGGCACCTCGGTCAACCAGAAGGTCATCGTCAACGAGGGCGACCGGATCATCGAGGGCCAGGTCCTGGCCGACGGTCCGGCCACCGAGAACGGCGAGATGGCGCTGGGCAAGAACCTGCTCGTGGCGTTCATGCCGTGGGAGGGTCACAACTACGAGGACGCGATCATCCTGTCGCAGCGCCTCGTGCAGGACGACGTCCTCTCCTCGATCCACATCGAGGAGCACGAGGTCGACGCCCGTGACACCAAGCTCGGCCCCGAGGAGATCACCCGGGACATCCCGAACGTCTCCGAGGAGGTCCTCGCCGACCTCGACGAGCGCGGCATCATCCGTATCGGTGCCGAGGTCGTCGCCGGCGACATCCTCGTCGGCAAGGTCACGCCCAAGGGCGAGACCGAGCTGACCCCGGAGGAGCGCCTGCTGCGCGCGATCTTCGGTGAGAAGGCCCGTGAGGTCCGTGACACCTCGCTGAAGGTGCCGCACGGCGAGATCGGCAAGGTCATCGGCGTCCGCGTCTTCGACCGCGAGGAGGGCGACGAGCTTCCCCCCGGTGTGAACCAGCTTGTGCGCGTGTACGTGGCGCAGAAGCGCAAGATCACCGACGGTGACAAGCTCGCCGGCCGCCACGGCAACAAGGGTGTCATCTCCAAGATCCTGCCCATCGAGGACATGCCGTTCCTCGAGGACGGGACCCCGGTCGACATCATCCTCAACCCGCTCGGTGTGCCGTCCCGAATGAACCCGGGACAGGTCCTGGAGATCCACCTCGGCTGGCTCGCCAGCCGCGGCTGGGACGTCTCCGGCCTCGGCGAGGAGTGGGCGCAGCGCCTCCAGGCGATCGGCGCCGACGCGGTCCAGCCGGGCACGAACGTCGCGACCCCCGTCTTCGACGGTGCGCGTGAGGACGAGCTCGCCGGTCTGCTCGAGCACACGATCCCGAACCGCGACGGCGAGCGCATGGTGCTCCCGACCGGTAAGGCCCCGCTGTTCGACGGCCGCTCTGGTGAGCCGTTCCCGGAGCCGATCTCGGTCGGCTACATGTACATCCTGAAGCTGCACCACCTGGTCGACGACAAGCTCCACGCCCGTTCGACCGGCCCGTACAGCATGATCACCCAGCAGCCGCTGGGTGGTAAGGCCCAGTTCGGTGGCCAGCGCTTCGGTGAGATGGAGGTGTGGGCGCTGGAGGCATACGGCGCCGCGTACGCCCTCCAGGAGCTGCTGACCATCAAGTCCGACGACGTCACCGGCCGCGTGAAGGTCTACGAGGCCATCGTCAAGGGCGAGAACATCCCCGAGCCCGGCATCCCCGAGTCCTTCAAGGTGCTCATCAAGGAGATGCAGTCGCTCTGCCTGAACGTGGAGGTGCTGTCCAGCGACGGTATGTCCATCGAGATGCGTGACACCGACGAGGACGTCTTCCGCGCTGCGGAGGAGCTCGGCATCGACCTGTCCCGGCGCGAGCCGAGCAGCGTCGAAGAGGTCTGACGGGAGTCCGGCGGGGCCCTTACCCACAGGGCCCCGCCGACCCCCAGGCCCCCGTTTCAGACCCCAAGACTTACAACCCTGAGAGGGATTGACGCATAGTGCTCGACGTCAACTTCTTCGATGAGCTCCGGATCGGTCTGGCCACCGCTGACGACATCCGTCAGTGGAGCCACGGCGAGGTCAAGAAGCCCGAGACCATCAACTACCGCACCCTCAAGCCCGAAAAGGACGGACTCTTCTGCGAGAAGATCTTCGGTCCGACCCGGGACTGGGAGTGCTACTGCGGCAAGTACAAGCGTGTCCGCTTCAAGGGCATCATCTGTGAGCGCTGCGGCGTCGAGGTGACTCGCGCCAAGGTGCGTCGTGAGCGGATGGGCCACATCGAGCTGGCCGCGCCCGTCACGCACATCTGGTACTTCAAGGGTGTCCCGAGCCGGCTGGGCTACCTGCTCGACCTGGCTCCCAAGGACCTCGAGAAGGTCATCTACTTCGCGGCGTACATGATCACGTACGTCGACGAGGAGCGCCGTACGCGTGACCTGCCCTCCCTGGAGGCGCACGTCTCCGTCGAGCGGCAGCAGGTCGAGAACCGCCGGGACGCCGACCTGGAGGCCCGCGCCAAGAAGCTCGAGACCGACCTGGCCGAGCTCGAGGCCGAGGGTGCCAAGGCCGACGTGCGCCGCAAGGTGCGCGAGGGTGCCGAGCGTGAGATGAAGCAGCTGCGTGACCGTGCGCAGCGCGAGATCGACCGTCTCGACGAGGTGTGGACCCGGTTCAAGAACCTCAAGGTCCAGGACCTCGAGGGCGACGAGCTGCTCTACCGCGAGCTGCGTGACCGCTTCGGCACGTACTTCGACGGCTCGATGGGTGCCGCGGCGCTGCAGAAGCGCCTGGAGTCCTTCGACCTCGACGAGGAAGCCGAGAAGCTCCGCGAGATCATCCGCACCGGCAAGGGCCAGAAGAAGACCCGTGCGCTCAAGCGCCTGAAGGTCGTCTCCGCGTTCCTGCAGACCAGCAACAGCCCCAAGGGCATGGTGCTCGACTGCGTGCCGGTCATCCCGCCGGACCTTCGCCCGATGGTGCAGCTGGACGGTGGCCGCTTCGCGACCTCCGACCTGAACGACCTGTACCGCCGTGTGATCAACCGGAACAACCGACTGAAGCGCCTTCTCGACCTCGGTGCGCCCGAGATCATCGTGAACAACGAGAAGCGCATGCTCCAGGAGGCCGTCGACGCGCTGTTCGACAACGGTCGTCGTGGTCGCCCGGTCACCGGTCCCGGTAACCGTCCGCTGAAGTCCCTCAGCGACATGCTGAAGGGTAAGCAGGGTCGATTCCGTCAGAACCTGCTCGGCAAGCGCGTGGACTACTCCGCGCGTTCCGTGATCGTCGTCGGTCCGCAGCTGAAGCTGCACCAGTGCGGTCTGCCCAAGGCGATGGCGCTGGAGCTCTTCAAGCCGTTCGTGATGAAGCGCCTGGTCGACCTGAACCACGCGCAGAACATCAAGAGCGCCAAGCGCATGGTGGAGCGCGGCCGCACGGTCGTGTACGACGTCCTCGAAGAGGTCATCGCCGAGCACCCGGTTCTGCTGAACCGTGCTCCCACCCTGCACCGCCTCGGCATCCAGGCCTTCGAGCCGCAGCTGGTCGAGGGCAAGGCCATCCAGATCCACCCGCTCGTCTGCACCGCGTTCAACGCGGACTTCGACGGTGACCAGATGGCCGTGCACCTGCCGCTGTCCGCGGAGGCGCAGGCCGAGGCCCGCATCCTGATGCTGTCCTCGAACAACATCCTCAAGCCCGCCGACGGCCGTCCGGTGACGATGCCGACCCAGGACATGGTCCTCGGTCTGTTCTTCCTCACCACGGACAGCGAGATGCGGAACGTGAAGGGCGCGGACCGCGGCTTCTCGTCCGTGGCCGAGGCGATCATGGCCTTCGACGCCGGCGAGCTCTCGCTCCAGTCGAAGATCGACATCCGCTTCCCGGTGGGCACCATCCCGCCGCGTGGCTGGATGCCGCCCGCCCAGGAAGAGGGCGAGCCGGAGTGGCAGCAGGGTGACAGCTTCCGTCTGAAGACCACGCTCGGCCGTGCGCTCTTCAACGAACTGCTGCCCGAGGACTACCCGTTCGTCGACTACGAGGTCGGCAAGAAGCAGCTCTCCGAGATCGTCAACGACCTCGCCGAGCGCTACCCGAAGGTCATCGTGGCGGCGACGCTCGACAACCTGAAGGCGTCCGGCTTCTACTGGGCCACCCGTTCCGGCGTCACCGTCGCCATCTCCGACGTCGTCGTTCCCGAGGCGAAGAAGGAGATCGTCAAGGGCTACGAGGCGCAGGACGAGAAGGTCCAGAAGCAGTACGAGCGCGGTCTGATCACCAAGGACGAGCGCACGCAGGAGCTCATCGCGATCTGGACCAAGGCGACCAACGAGGTTGCCGAGGCGATGAACGAGAACTTCCCGAAGACCAACCCGATCTTCATGATGGTGAACTCGGGTGCACGAGGCAACATGATGCAGATGCGTCAGATTGCCGGTATGCGTGGTCTGGTGTCGAACGCGAAGAACGAGACCATCCCGCGTCCGATCAAGGCCTCGTTCCGTGAGGGCCTGTCCGTGCTGGAGTACTTCATCTCCACGCACGGTGCCCGTAAGGGTCTGGCGGACACCGCCCTGCGTACCGCCGACTCGGGTTACCTCACCCGTCGTCTGGTCGACGTCTCCCAGGACGTCATCATCCGCGAGGAGGACTGCGGCACGGAGCGTGGCCTCAAGCTGGCCATCGCCGAGCGCGGCGCGGACGGCGTGCTGCGCAAGGCGGACAACGCCGAGACCAGCGTGTACGCGCGCTGCCTCGCCGAGGACATCGTCGTCGACGGCAAGGTGCTCGCCCCGGCGGGCGTCGACCTCGGTGACGTCCTCATCGACCAGCTGGTCAAGGCCGGCATCGAGGAGGTCAAGACCCGCTCGGTCCTGACCTGTGAGTCCGCCGTCGGCACCTGCGCCATGTGCTACGGCCGCTCGCTCGCCACCGGCAAGCTGGTCGACATCGGTGAGGCGGTCGGCATCATCGCCGCCCAGTCCATCGGTGAGCCCGGTACCCAGCTGACGATGCGTACCTTCCACACCGGTGGTGTGGCCGGTGACGACATCACCCAGGGTCTGCCGCGTGTCGTCGAGCTCTTCGAGGCCCGTACCCCGAAGGGTGTCGCCCCGATCTCCGAGGCCACCGGCCGCGTCCGGATCGAGGAGACCGAGAAGACCAAGAAGCTGGTCGTCACCCCGGACGACGGCAGCGACGAGACGGCGTTCCCGATCTCGAAGCGTGCCCGACTCCTGGTCAGCGAGGGCGAGCACGTCGAGGTGGGCCAGAAGCTCACCGTGGGTGCCACCAACCCGCACGACGTGCTGCGCATCCTGGGTCAGCGTGCCGTCCAGGTCCACCTGGTCGGCGAGGTCCAGAAGGTCTACAACTCGCAGGGTGTGTCGATCCACGACAAGCACATCGAGATCATCATCCGGCAGATGCTGCGCCGTGTGACGATCATCGAGTCCGGCGACGCCGAGCTGCTGCCCGGCGAGCTGGTCGAGCGCTCGAAGTTCGAGACCGAGAACCGTCGTGTGGTCCAGGAGGGCGGTCACCCGGCCTCCGGTCGTCCGCAGCTGATGGGTATCACCAAGGCCTCGCTGGCGACGGAATCCTGGCTGTCGGCCGCCTCCTTCCAGGAGACGACCCGAGTCCTGACGGATGCGGCGATCAACGCCAAGTCCGACAGCCTCATCGGCCTCAAGGAGAACGTCATCATCGGTAAGCTCATCCCGGCCGGTACGGGTCTGTCCCGCTACCGCAACATCCGGGTCGAGCCGACCGAGGAGGCCAAGGCCGCGATGTACTCGGCCGTCGGCTACGACGACATCGACTACTCGCCGTTCGGCACCGGCTCCGGCCAGGCCGTTCCGCTGGAGGACTACGACTACGGTCCGTACAACCAGTAAGCGAGCAGCCTGAGTCAGGCTCAGTCGAGGGCGGTCACCTTCCCGGGTGGCCGCCCTTCGGCGTGTGTGGCTTGTTTCCCGGGCCTCTTTCAGGCCGTCGCGGCCGTCTCCGGGTTTTCTCGGGGGCGACCCCGATGCCCTCGGTGCCGGTTCGGCGCATCATGGAGGGACTCCGACCAGTACGGGGGAGGTGCTCCATGACGCATCCGTCGTGGCAGCCGGGGCAGCCATGGCAGCCATGGAAGGGCAGCAGTGCGCCGCAGCCTTGGTCCGGCGCCGGCGCGCCGCAACCGTGGACGGGCGCGAGCGTGCCGTCGATGCTCGCCTCGCACGCCGACCGTGAGCGCGCCGTGGACGTGCTCAGAGCCGGCTACGGCGAGGGCCGGCTGGAGCATCCCGAGTTCGAGCAGCGGGTCTCACGGGCCTACACGGCCCGTACGGTCGGGGAGCTGGCCCTGCTGGTCGCCGACCTGCCGCAGGGCCCCATGCCGCACCCGGCGCCCGTGATGCCCGTACCACCGACGTTCCTGGCGACGCCCCGGCCGCCGACGAACGGCAAGGCCGTCGGTTCGGTGGTCTGCGGGGTGCTGTGCCTCGTGAGCTTCGGGCTGACCGGCATTCCGGCCGTCGTCCTGGGGCACGCGGCTCGCTCCGAGATTCGCCGAACCGGTGAGGGCGGGGACGCCCTCGCCCTCACCGGCCTCGTGCTGGGGTGGCTGTCGAACGCGGCCTGGGCGGCGATGCTGACGTTGATGATCGTCGCTGCCGCCCTGTCGGCATGACGGCTGTGGGCGGTCGTTTCGTCGATCCTGCGATGTGGCGCTGACATGCCAGGATCGCCCGATTCGAAGATCAAACATGGTGCACGGTCTTGACATCGGCCGTATGGCGATGCGGGCGAGGCCCATTTGTTTTGACCGCAGCGAATGAGGTAGGTACGCTCAGACCTTGTGCCTGGGGTGTGCCCTGGCTCTCGTGCGTGCCTTCACCCGCATCGCGAGCTGTGAGCGGCCACCGTAATCTGTGCTGTTTTTTCGCCTTGCGGCGGGAGTCCGCCGGATTCGACACACCCGACCGCGTGGGTCGGCGACGTTCCAGGTTAGCTTCACCATTCGGCACACAGAAACCGGAGAAGTAGTGCCTACGATCCAGCAGCTGGTCCGTAAGGGCCGGCAGGACAAGGTCGAGAAGAACAAGACGCCCGCACTCGAGGGTTCCCCTCAGCGTCGTGGCGTCTGCACGCGTGTGTTCACGACCACCCCGAAGAAGCCGAACTCGGCCCTGCGTAAGGTCGCGCGTGTGCGTCTGACCAGCGGGATCGAGGTCACCGCTTACATTCCGGGTGAGGGACACAACCTGCAGGAGCACTCCATCGTGCTCGTGCGCGGCGGCCGTGTGAAGGACCTGCCGGGTGTTCGCTACAAGATCATCCGTGGCTCCCTCGACACCCAGGGTGTCAAGAACCGCAAGCAGGCCCGTTCCCGCTACGGCGCCAAGAAGGAGAAGTAGAAATGCCTCGTAAGGGCCCCGCCCCGAAGCGCCCGGTCATCATCGACCCGGTCTACGGTTCTCCTCTGGTGACGTCGCTCATCAACAAGGTGCTGCTGAACGGCAAGCGCTCCACCGCCGAGCGCATCGTCTACGGCGCCATGGAAGGTCTGCGTGAGAAGACGGGCAACGACCCGATCATCACGCTGAAGCGCGCGCTGGAGAACATCAAGCCGACCCTCGAGGTCAAGTCCCGCCGTGTCGGTGGTGCGACGTACCAGGTTCCGATCGAGGTCAAGCCCGGTCGTGCCAACACGCTCGCGCTGCGCTGGCTCGTCGGTTACTCCCGCGCCCGTCGCGAGAAGACCATGACCGAGCGTCTGCTCAACGAGCTTCTCGACGCTTCGAACGGCCTCGGTGCGGCCGTCAAGAAGCGCGAGGACACGCACAAGATGGCCGAGTCCAACAAGGCCTTCGCGCACTACCGCTGGTAGTCGCTACCCACATCGAGACCGAGAGAAGACTGAAGCCTTATGGCTACCACTTCACTTGACCTGGCCAAGGTCCGCAACATCGGGATCATGGCCCACATCGACGCGGGCAAGACGACCACCACCGAGCGGATCCTGTTCTACACCGGTGTGTCTTACAAGATCGGTGAGGTCCACGACGGCGCTGCCACGATGGACTGGATGGAGCAGGAGCAGGAGCGTGGCATCACGATCACGTCTGCTGCGACCACCTGTCACTGGCCGCTCGAGGACAACGACTACACCATCAACATCATCGACACCCCGGGGCACGTCGACTTCACCGTTGAGGTGGAGCGCTCCCTGCGTGTGCTCGACGGTGCCGTGACGGTGTTCGACGGTGTCGCCGGTGTCGAGCCGCAGTCCGAGACGGTGTGGCGTCAGGCCGACCGTTACGGCGTGCCGCGTATCTGCTTCGTGAACAAGCTGGACCGTACCGGCGCCGAGTTCCACCGCTGCGTGGACATGATCTCGGACCGCCTGGGCGCCCAGCCGCTCGTCATGCAGCTTCCGATCGGCGCCGAGGCCGACTTCAAGGGCGTTGTGGACCTGGTCCGCATGAAGGCGCTCGTGTGGTCCGCCGAGGCCGCCAAGGGCGAGATGTACGACGTCGTCGACATCCCGGCCACGCACACCGAGGCTGCCGAGGAGTACCGCGGCAAGCTGATCGAGGGCGTCGCCGAGAACGACGAAGAGATCATGGAGCTGTACCTGGAGGGCCAGGAGCCCACCGAGGAGCAGCTGTACGCCGCGATCCGTCGCATCACCATCGCGTCCGGCAAGTCCAGCGACACCACGGTCACCCCGGTGTTCTGTGGCACCGCGTTCAAGAACAAGGGCGTCCAGCCCCTGCTCGACGCGGTCGTGCGCTACCTGCCGACCCCGCTCGACGTCGAGGCCATCGAGGGCCACGACGTGAAGGACCCCGAGCTGGTCGTCAAGCGCAAGCCGTCCGACGACGAGCCGCTGTCCGCGCTGGCGTTCAAGATCATGAGCGACCCGCACCTCGGCAAGCTCACCTTCGTCCGGGTTTACTCGGGCCGCCTGGAGTCCGGCACCGCCGTGCTGAACTCCGTCAAGGGCAAGAAGGAGCGCATCGGCAAGATCTACCGCATGCACGCGAACAAGCGTGAGGAGATCGACTCGGTGGGCGCCGGCGACATCATCGCCGTCATGGGCCTGAAGCAGACCACCACCGGTGAGACGCTGTCCGACGACAAGAACCCGGTCATCCTGGAGTCCATGGACTTCCCGGCGCCGGTCATCCAGGTCGCCATCGAGCCCAAGTCGAAGGGTGACCAGGAGAAGCTGGGCGTCGCGATCCAGCGCCTGGCCGAGGAGGACCCGTCCTTCCAGGTCCACTCGGACGAGGAGACCGGCCAGACCATCATCGGTGGTATGGGCGAGCTGCACCTCGAGGTGCTGGTCGACCGTATGCGCCGTGAGTTCAAGGTCGAGGCCAACGTCGGCAAGCCGCAGGTCGCCTACCGCGAGACGATCCGCAAGGCCGTCGAGCGCGTCGACTACACGCACAAGAAGCAGACTGGTGGTACCGGCCAGTTCGCCAAGGTGCAGATCGCGATCGAGCCGATCGAGGGCGGCGACGCCTCGTACGAGTTCGTGAACAAGGTGACCGGTGGTCGTATCCCGAAGGAGTACATCCCTTCGGTCGACGCCGGTGCGCAGGAGGCCATGCAGTTCGGCATCCTCGCCGGTTACGAGATGACCGGCGTGCGCGTCACCCTCATCGACGGTGGCTACCACGAGGTCGACTCCTCGGAGCTCGCCTTCAAGATCGCCGGTTCGCAGGCCTTCAAGGAGGCCGCGCGCAAGGCCAGCCCTGTGCTCCTTGAGCCGATGATGGCCGTCGAGGTCACCACGCCCGAGGACTACATGGGTGAGGTCATCGGTGACATCAACTCCCGCCGTGGCCAGATCCAGGCCATGGAGGAGCGGGCGGGTGCTCGCGTCGTGAAGGGCCTCGTGCCCCTCTCGGAGATGTTCGGTTACGTCGGCGACCTGCGCAGCAAGACGTCCGGCCGTGCCAGCTACTCCATGCAGTTCGACTCCTACGCCGAGGTTCCGCGGAACGTCGCCGAGGAGATCATCGCGAAGGCCAAGGGCGAGTAACGCACCGCGTTCACACGCTTTAGGCTTGACTCCGGAGCCTTGAGGGGCAAACACCCGCAAACGCGGATGTTTGCCCCGAGGCCCGGGCTTTCCAGCAAAGATCACCTGGCGCCGATGAAGCAAGGCGTTCAGAACCACTCCACAGGAGGACCCCGTGGCGAAGGCGAAGTTCGAGCGGACTAAGCCCCACGTCAACATCGGCACCATCGGTCACATCGACCACGGTAAGACGACCCTTACGGCCGCCATTACCAAGGTGCTGCACGACGCGTACCCGGACCTGAACGAGGCCTCGGCCTTCGACCAGATCGACAAGGCTCCCGAGGAGCGCCAGCGCGGTATCACCATCTCCATCGCGCACGTCGAGTACCAGACCGAGACGCGTCACTACGCCCACGTCGACTGCCCCGGTCACGCGGACTACATCAAGAACATGATCACCGGTGCTGCCCAGATGGACGGCGCCATCCTCGTGGTCGCCGCCACCGACGGCCCGATGCCGCAGACCAAGGAGCACGTGCTCCTGGCCCGCCAGGTCGGCGTTCCGTACATCGTCGTCGCCCTGAACAAGGCCGACATGGTGGACGACGAGGAGATCCTGGAGCTCGTCGAGCTCGAGGTTCGTGAGCTGCTCTCCGAGTACGAGTTCCCGGGCGACGACCTGCCGGTCGTCAAGGTCTCGGCGCTCAAGGCCCTTGAGGGCGACAAGGAGTGGGGCAACACCGTCCTCGAGCTCATGAAGGCCGTGGACGAGAACATCCCGCAGCCCGAGCGCGACGTCGACAAGCCGTTCCTGATGCCGATCGAGGACGTCTTCACGATCACCGGTCGCGGTACGGTCGTCACCGGCCGTATCGAGCGTGGTGTCCTGAAGGTCAACGAGACCGTTGACATCGTGGGCATCAAGCAGGAGAAGACCACCACCACGGTCACCGGCATCGAGATGTTCCGCAAGCTGCTCGACGAGGGCCAGGCCGGTGAGAACGTCGGTCTGCTGCTCCGTGGCATCAAGCGCGAGGACGTCGAGCGCGGCCAGGTCATCATCAAGCCCGGTTCGGTTACGCCGCACACCGAGTTCGAGGCCCAGGCCTACATCCTGTCCAAGGACGAGGGTGGCCGCCACACGCCGTTCTTCAACAACTACCGTCCGCAGTTCTACTTCCGTACGACGGACGTGACCGGCGTTGTGACCCTCCCCGAGGGCACCGAGATGGTCATGCCGGGTGACAACACCGAGATGAAGGTGGAGCTCATCCAGCCCGTCGCCATGGAAGAGGGCCTGAAGTTCGCCATCCGTGAGGGTGGCCGGACGGTCGGCGCCGGCCAGGTCACCAAGATCAACAAGTAGTCTTGTTGGTTTGACCTGGTAGCTCCAGCGCGAGCTCCTGAAGGGGCCCGTACGACTTTGGTCGTACGGGCCTCTTTGCTGTGTGCCTCTAGGGCGTCAGGTGTTGCTGCCGTCCGGGACGACGCAGAACGCCACATGGCTGATGTCGGTGATGGCGTTGCCGGGAGGGTTGAGCTGGGCGTGGAGATCCTCGTCGGCCTCGATCTGGCCGGCCGGCGTGGTCGTGTAGTCGTAGAGGTTGGCTCCTCCTTCGTTTGCCGGACCGCCCTTGACGATGACTCCGACAACGGCGAAGGGGCCGTCGACGCTGAAGCTCAGCAGCTCCCCGTCCGGCTCCTCTGATCTCTGCGTGACGCCCAGGGTGATCGTTCCCTGCCCGTTGATGTCCAGGACCTCTCCGTTCGCCGGCTCGTTGTCCGTGTCGAACTCTTCGGAGTCGGCGAACTGATCGAAGTCGTCACAGTCCGGGTTGTCGGCAACCTCTTCGGGCGCCACCTCTGCCCTCAGCTGCGGACCCGGGAGAGCCGACGCGGGGCCTGCCGCGAACGTGACCGCCAGCGCCGTGGTCAGGCCGAGGCCGACGCAGCGCGCTCCCCATCTCGCTCGTGCCGACCGCGTGGCCGCTCGACTGGTTACTCGCACGATTTGTGCTCCTTTTGCTCTGAATCAGCCTGATTGCGCCCTTGTGGGCAGTCTGATTAATTGCACAATCGGATCGGCGTCAGTCCCCGAGGGTTCCTTTTCGTGGGCCGTCCGAGGTCCAGGGCGCCGGAAAGGGCGAGTGTCGGTCCGGCGGATGCGCCGGGCAGTCGAGGGCGTCGGCAACACGCCTGTATGTGCTGGTGCATGTGATGCGGTCATAGTAAATACACGTAAATACAGTTACGCCGCATTCTGGGAAGGGCGCCGCCATGTCAGAGACCGCTGCGCCGCCTGGTGGGGCCGCCCGTGCGGGCCAGGCCCGTCACAGGGCCGTAGTCGAGCGTTCCCTGCGGGGTTTCACAGGGGCCGGCTACGACAAGGGGCGGCCCTGGCTGGTCCAGGCTGCGTGGTTCGCCGTACTGCATCTCGTGTTCCGCAAATGGTGGTTCCCGGCCCGCTGGCGGCCGGCGGTGCTGCGGGCGTTCGGTGCGCGGATCGGGCGGCGGGTGCTGATCCGGCACGGTGTCCGGGTGCACTGGCCCTGGCGGCTGTCCGTCGCCGACGACGTCTGGATCGGTGAGGGCGCCTGGTTGCTGAACCTGCAGCCGATCACCATCGGCAGCGATGTGTGTGTCTCGCAGGACGCGTTCCTGTGCACGGGAAGTCATCAACACCGCAGCCCCACCATGGAGTTCGACAACGGGCCGATCCGCCTGGAGCCCGGATCCTGGGTCGCTGCGCGGGCCGTCGTACTGCGCGGTGTGACCGTCGGCCGCGGTGCGGTTGTCGGTGCCTCGGCGGTCGCCCACCGTGACGTCGCCCCCGGTGAGGTCGTCACGTGTGGGGTCGCGGCATGAGAGTCGTTCACGTGGTGACGCTCGTCAGCGATGACGGAGCGTACGGCGGTCCGACGAGCGTGGCCGCTGGGCACCTGGAGGAGTGCGCCGCCCGCGGCCACGAGGTCAAGCTGGTGTCGCTGTGGCGAGGCAGGTCCTCGGCGCCGAGACGCCTCGGTTCGGTGCCGCTGCAGACGCGTCCGGCCCGCTCGCTGCTCCCGGGGCGCTTCACCGGGCTGATGCATCCGCTGCTGGTCAGGGACCTGTGGGTGTCGATGGGCAGGGCCGACGTGGTCCATGTGCACGCGGGGCGCGATCTCGTCTCCCTCGCGGCGCTCGCCGTCGCCGCGCTGCGCCGCAAGAAGTTCTTCGCGCAGACGCACGGCATGCTGCAACCCCGGCACGCGGCCGTCGCCAGGCTCTTCGACCGCGTGTACGTGCCGCTGCTGCGGCGGGCGCACGGCTGCCTGGTTCTCACCGAGCACGAGCGCCGGGCCGTGGCCGAGGTCATCGGAGTCGACGGTCCGCCGCTGATGACCCTGCCCAACGGGGTGCGACCCGGGCCCGGGGGAGGGGCGGAGCAGCCGCGGCGCGAGCGGGAGGTGCTCTTCCTCGCCAGACTGCATCCGCGCAAGCGCCCGGAGGCCTTCGTCGAGATGGCCGCTCTGGTGCACCGGCGGATGCCTGACGCCCGGTTCACGATCCACGGGGCGGACGAGGGAATGCTGCCGACGGTGCGCCGGCTGATCGCCGCCCATGGGCTGCAGGGCATCGTCTCCTACGGCGGGGCGCTGCGGCACCCGGAGGCGGTACGGGCGTATGCGAGGGCGGCGGTCTACGTACTGCCCAGTGTGGACGAGCCGTTCCCGATGACCGTGATGGAGGCTCTCTCGGCCGGCACTCCCGTGGTGTGCACGGACAGCTGCGGAATCGCGGACGAGCTGGCCCAACGGGGGGCGGCGATGGTCACCGACGGCAGTCCCGAAGCGCTGGCCGACGCGGTGTGCGGTGTGCTGGCCGACGGCGGCAAGCGGGACGCCCTCGTGGAGGCGGGGCATCGCGCCGTCCGGGAGGCGTTCTCGATCCATGCGGTGACGGATCGGCTGGAGGCGATCTACCGGGGTGTGTGTCATGCCCCCTCTCGGGATTAGCTCGCGCGGGGACGACTCCGGGCATTCGGTACGCGGTTGATCCTCCCGCCCGTTCACGCACGAGGTCGAGGTAATGGAATTCTCCAGCACGCTGCAGCAGCTCTCGAAGGTGCAGAAACCTGCCCAGGGGGTCTCCTTCTACTCCCGGTTCGTCAACCGGCCGGCCGGGAGGCTGCTGGCGGCAGCGGCGTACCGCATCGGACTCTCGCCCAACCATGTGACGGCCGTCAGCGCGCTGATCACCTTCGCGGCCATTTTCACGATTGCTCTCCGCCCACCTTCCTATGTGTCGGGGCAGTGGGTCGCACTCGCGCTGCTTCTCGGGTTCGCACTCGATTCCGCTGACGGTCAACTGGCCAGGCTGCACCGGTCGTCCAGCCTTTCCGGGGAGTGGCTGGACCATGTGGTGGACTGCGCGAAAATCCTGGGCATTCACGCGGCGGTGCTGATTTCCTTCTACCGCTTCTTCGATCTGACGCAGCCCGCGCTGCTGCTCCCGGTCATCTTCCAGTTCGCCGCTGTCCTGTTGTTCTTCGGAGGGATTCTCACGGAACAGCTGAGAAGGCGAAGGGTGAAACCGCCCACCGGACCGCCGGCCCCGGCTTCCAGTGTTCGCGGCATGGCCCTGTTGCCCGTGGATTACGGGCTGTTCTGCCTGATTTTCCTGTTCCTGGGCAGCCAGAAGCTGTTCCTCACGCTGTACGTCGCCCTGCTCGTGGCCCACGTCGTGCTCCTTCCGGTGTTCTTTGCCAAGTGGCTGCGGGAGCTGTCCTGACGCGAACTCGGACGGAGGTATCGGGCACCTTGTGATGCGGAAACGCGCGGCATATCACATGAAAAGGTGTAAACAGTGATTAATCTGCCAGTCGGATTCCGGCTTTCCAGAAGGAGCTGCCATGAGCAAGCAGGTGGATGTCGTTGTCGCGGGTGGCGGAGGATTCATCGGTGGGCATCTCGCTGCCGACCTTTTGTCCCAGGGGCTGACCGTTCGGTGTGTCGACATCAAGCCGCAGCATGAGTGGCAGCAGGTGCACGCCGGCGCCGAGAACGTCGTCGCCGATCTGTCCCTCCTGGAAAGCGCCCGCGCCGCCGTCCGGAACGCCCGGCAGGTGTACATGCTGGCCGCCGACATGGGCGGTATGGGATTCATCGAGAACCACAAGGCCGCCTGCATGATGTCGGTGCTGACCAGCACCCACATGCTCAAGGCCGCACACGAGGCCGGTGTGGAGCGCTATTTCTACTCCTCGTCCGCCTGCGTGTACGCCGCCGGCAAGCAGAGCGACCCGAAAGTCACCGCCCTCAAGGAGGAGGACGCCTACCCGGCGCAGCCCGAGGACGGCTACGGCTGGGAGAAGCTCTTCTCGGAGCGCATGTGCCGCCATTTCGAGGAGGACTACGGGTTCACCTGCCGTGTCGCGCGCTACCACAATGTCTACGGTCCTGCGGGCACCTGGACCGGCGGCCGCGAGAAGGCCCCGGCGGCCGTGTGCCGCAAGATCGCCGAGGCCGTCATCTCCGGTGAGCACCGGATCGACATCTGGGGCGACGGCCGGCAGACCCGGTCCTTCATGTACATCGACGACTGCCTGCACGGCACGCGGATGCTCATGAACGGCGCCGGCGGCGTCCCGGTCAACCTCGGCTCCTCCGAGCTGGTCACCATCAACCAACTGGTCGACATCGTCGAGGAGATCGCGGGCATCCGCTGCGAGCGCGCCTACCGGCTGGACGCGCCGCAGGGCGTACGCGGCCGCAACTCCGACAACGGCCTGATCCGCGAACTGTACGGCTGGGAGCCGTCGATCCCGCTGGCCGACGGGCTGGAGAAGACCTACGCCTGGGTCTTCGACCAGGTCAAGCGCGCTCGTTCCTGATCCCTCGAACCGGCCGGGAGAGCAGTACATGAGGATCCTCGTCCACGACTACAGCGGGCACCCGTTCCAGGCCCAGCTCAGCCGTGAACTGGCGTACCGCGGTCATGACGTCGTCCACTCGACCTGCTCGGCCTACGTCTCGGGAAAGGGCAACCTCGCCGAGGACGCGGTCGTCGGCCTCCGCTTCGTCACCATCGGCGATCGCGTCGTACTGGACAAGGGTGCCTATGTCCGACGCCTCTTCAAGGAGACGCGGCTGGGGCTGGAGCTGGCACGGCAGGTACGGCGCGAGAAGCCGGACGTGGCGATGCTGGCGAACCTGCCGATCCCGACCCTCGTCGTGGCCGCCTCGGCGCTGAAGGCGCTGCGTATCCCATGGGTGCTGTGGCACCAGGACATCACCGCGGTCGCCCTGAAGAGCTTCGCCGCCGCCGGGGTGTCGAAGCTGATGGGCGTGGCCGCCCGGGTCTTCGAGCAGGGCGAGAAGTGGTCGGCGCGGCAGGCCTCGGCGATCGTCGTGATCGCCGATTCCTTCGTGCGGGTCCACCGGGAGTGGGGCACCGCCGCCAAGGCCACCGTCATTCCCAACTGGGCGCCGCTGGACGAGATCCTTCCCGTGCCCCGCGCCAACGCGTGGTCGCAGGAGCACGGCCTCACCGGCGTCAGGACCGTGCTGTACTCGGGCACGATCGGTCTCAAGCACAACCCCGTCCTGCTGGTGCGGCTGGCAGAGACACTGCGTGAGCAGGGCGAACGGGTCCGTCTCGTCGTCGTCAACGACGGACCGGCCGTCCCGGTCATCAAGGAGGCCGCCGCCGCCCGCGGTGTCGAGCTGACCCTGTTGCCCTTCCAGCCCTACGAGCGGCTGCCCGAGGTGCTGGGCGCGGGCGATGTGCTGGTCGTGCTTCTGACGGCGGACGCGGGAGAGTTCTCGGTCCCCTCCAAGACGCTGTCCTATCTGTGCGCCGGCCGCCCGGTGCTGGGCCTGATGCCCGCGGACAATCTCGCGGCCAAGCTGCTCCGCCGGGCCGGCTCGCCGGTGTTCGCCCCCGAGGAGTCCTCGCTGTCCGACGCGGCCACCTGGGTCCGCGAGGTGCTGAACGACCCGGCCCGGGCGGAGTCGATGGGCAAGGAGAACCGGGCGCTGGCCGAGCAGGAGTTCGCCCTGGAGGGGTGTGCCTCGAGATTCGAGGAAATTCTGCGGGCGGCAAGTCGCGCCACTCCGTGATTACTGTGGCTTCATACTAATTCACGTCATGTGAAACGCCCTCTGAAATGCGGCGGATCGGCCGGGCCTTTGGGCTATAAATCTACCGGTGTCGACCCATTTCGTTTGCTCGCTCAATCGGGGGTGCAGGTGCGAGGCGGTGAACAGCGTTCCGTGGCAGCAGTGTGCTGCTGGGCCTTCTCTCTCGTCGCCTTCCTGCCCGCGCTGATTCTCCAGGCCATCGACACGCGATTCGGGACGGCACTCGCCGTGCAGTGCGTCGTCGTGGTGCATACCGGAGTGGGGCTGGCCCGGGTACTCACCGACAGGTCGGTGCGCCTGATCGCGTTCGGATTCTGGCTCTTCTCCTATGTGTGGCTCGGCCTGGCACCGCTCGCCATGCTCGCCACCGACACCTATCCGCTCGGCCACCGCAGCGGTGCGATGACCGCTTGCGCGGCCGCCCTGCTGACGGAACTCGGACTCCTCGCCTACGGCGCGGGGGCGGCCCTGGCCGCCGGACGCAGGCGTGGCAGGTCGGCCGTACTGGAACCGCTGCTGTCCCGCACGCTCTCGCCGCTGCCCGTGCTCCTCCTGTGCGGCCTGTCGTTGCTGCTCGCGGCCGTGCTGATCCCCGGGCAGGAAGGCGGCCTGCGGGCCTACTTCACCAGCAGACAGGCTCTGTGGCAGTCGGACACCCAGTCGGAACCCGCGCACGCGCTGCGCGTCTGGTGCCTCGCCGTCCCGGCCTTCTGGTCCCTGGTGGCCCTGGTCCACCTGCCCCGCCGGGCCGCCGGCGACCGGTTGCTGCGCGCGGTCCGTTGGATGCTGCTCCCGGCCCTGCTCGCGCTCAATGTGATCGTCAACAACCCCATCAGCAGGCCGCGTTTCTGGGCCGGCACCGTCCTTCTGGTGCTGCTTTTCTCATGGCCAAGGTTCAACACTCCGCGGGCCTTTCGCGGCATCGCCGTGGCCATCACGGCCGTGGTGCTGTTCGCTTTCCCGTACAGCGACTACTTCCGTTACGACGAACGTGAAGCGATCCAAGTGGTGGGACTTGCGGAGCAGTTCAGCACCACCATGGATTACGACGCATTTCAGCAAATGCAGACCGGCATCGACTACGTGCAGGAGAACGGCTTCTCGCCGTTTGCCCTGCTCGGTGTCGTCCTGGTCGCGATCCCCCGCACGATGTGGCCCGGAAAACCGCAGGCCACCGGTATCGAATTCGCCGAGTACGCGGGCTACGACTTCCACAACCTCTCCGCTCCGCTGTGGATCGAGAGTTACCTGTGGGGCGGTCCGCTGTGTGTCGTCGCGGTCTTCTGCCTGCTGGGCGCGGCCGGACGCCGGGTGGACGACATCCGGGCACGGCTGCAGGGCCGGCAGAGCACCCTGGCGCTGCTGCTGGTGCCCGCCTTCGCCTTCTACCAGTTGATCTTCCTGCGCGGCAGCCTCATGGCCATCGTCGCGCCCCTCGCGCTGCTCCTGATCGTTCCGCTCTTCCTCACCCGCGCCGCCCGGTCGCCCCGGCTCCCGGCCCCGGTGCGGCCACCCGCCACCGCGGGCCACGCACTCATCCCCGGCCACAGGAGGCACCCGTGACCAGCCCCGCCGGTTTCGACGATCGGTACGACGACCCCGACGAGCTTCGCGACCAGGTGCGCCTGCTGCTGAGGTACCGCGCGACCATCGTGCTGGGCGTGGCCCTGGGGCTGCTCGGCGGGCTGTTCCTGGCCCTGCTGAGCTCGGGCAGTTACACCTCCACCGGCGAAGTGCTCGTGCGCGCCAGGTCCGACCCCTTCAGCACGATCGGGGTGGGCGCCGACAGCCAGGTGAGCATGGGTACGGAGCGGCAGATCGCGCTCAGCGCGACCGTCGCGGCCCGGGCGGCGACGGAACTGCGGTACGAGCCCGGCGCCGGCGCGCTGCTGGCGGACCTGCGCGTGACGAACCTCCCGGACACCCAGGTCCTCCGGTTCGAGTACACGGCGGGCACCGCACAGCGAGCGGCCCGGGTCACCAACGCGTTCGCCCGGGCCTACCTCGCCGATCGGCAGGACCGCTCCGAGGCCATGGCCGCCAGGATGGCCGCCGGACTGGAGCGGCAGATCGCCGAGCTGACCAAGCAGCTCGAAACGAAGAAGGGTGCCCCGCCCGTCGCAGGCGCCGCAGGCCTGCGGGAGCAGGTCGGCATTTTGCGCAAGAAGGTCTCGGACGTCAGGACCTACGACCCCTTCGCCGGCGACATCGTCCGCAGGGCCGAGCCGGCGGCGCGACCCGCGGGGCCCGGCCCCGGCTGGCTCATCGGGGCCGGCCTGCTCGGCGGTCTCATCCTGGGCGTCGTGCTCGCCTGGCTGCGATCCGCCCTCGAACCACGGGCGCGCTCGGTCGGCGAGGTCCAGGAGGCACTGCACGCTCCCGTGCTGGGCATCCTCCCGGCCCCCGGCGCCGGGGGCGAACTGCTGGAGGTCGGCCGGGCGGACGGCAGCCGCGCGGAGGCATACCGCGCCCTCGCCCTGCGGCTGCGGGGCAGCGACGGCCGTATGTCCCCGGGCAGGCTCATGATCGTGGCGCCGAGGCTGCAGCGAGGTGCCGAGGTCATCGCCGTGAATCTCGCCGCCGCCCTCGCCGAGTCCGGTGACGACGTACGACTGGTGGACGCCACCGCGCACACCCCCGCCCTGTGGGCACGACTGCCACTCGCGGCCGACGCCCCCGAGCCGGACGACGTCCACGAGGGCGCAGTGGTCGTCGACGCGGGCACAGCCGGGCGCTTCACGCTCTGCCCCCACAGCCGCGTTACCACCGGCGACGACGGTCCTGCGGTCCCGGCGGCGCGTGCCGTGCCGGATGCCGATTCCGCCGGGTCGACGCTCTTGCTGAGCCCGCCCCTGCTGGAACACGGCGACGGTCTGGTGCTCGCCCCGTGCGTGGACGGCGTTCTCGTGGTGGGCGCGCTGGACGACATCAGGCGCGACGACCTCAAGCGGGTCCACGAACTGGTCAGCTGCCTCGGCGGTCACCTCGTGGGCGCGGCCCTCCACGACGGCACCCGGCCCGGCTTGCTCCGCCGTGTCATGGACATCGGGCCGGGTCGCCGGCGGCGGAACGCGTCCACGGCACCGTCCGCCCCGGCCGACGACGCCGTGGCGAAGCCGACCGCTCCAGTGCCGGACGACACGCTCACCACCTCCCGGTGAGCACCTCCGGTACGACCGTCCCGGCCACCGCCCGGTCGACCGTCCGGTCCGGGGTCGCCGCCACCGCACGCGGCGGTTGGTGGGGCTTCCTGGGCTCGGCGGTCAACGCGGTCTTCGGGTACGCCCTGGTCGCCCTGGTCACCCGAGGGCTCGGGGCGTACGGGGCCGGAGCGGTGTTCACCGGTGTCGCCGCCTTCACCATCCTGTGCAACACCTGCAAGCTAGGCGCCGACACCGGGCTGGTGCGCTTCGTCCCCGGTGACCTGGCCATCACCGGCGGCCGCAAGGTGGGCGCACTGCTGCGCAGCGCGGTCGTGCCGGGAGCCCTGGCGAGCACCACGGCCGCGGCACTGCTCTTCCTGTCGCCCGGCACGGCCACCGCGCTGCTGCCGAGTCTCGCCCCGGGGGACGCGGTGACCCTGGTCCGGTTGTTCGCCGTGTTCCTCCCCCTGGCCACGGTCACCCTGATCCTGCTGGGCGCCACCCAGGGGCACGGCACCGTGATCCCGTACGTCGGTGTCGAGCAGATCGGGAAGCCGGTACTGCGCGTGCTGATCGCCGTACCCGTCCTGCTGCTCGCCCCCGGCGTGCTGACTCTGGCCGCTGCCTGGCTCGTACCCTCGCTGGCCGGTTTCCTCTTCGCCTGGCTCGCACTGCGCAGGTGCCGTCGCAGGAGTTCGGAACATGTCGCCGTACCGGAGAGCGCCGTACAGGAGGCCGCCACCAGGCGCGGGTTCTGGGCGTTCGCCGCACCCCGGGCGATCTCGTCCGTCTTCGACATCAGCGCGGTCTGGCTGGGCGTCGTCCTGCTGTCCTCCCTGGCGACGAGCGAAGAGGCCGGTATCTACACCGCGGTCGGACGCGTGGTCATCGCGGCGACACTCCTCCAACTCGCCATCCGGCTGGCCGTGGCTCCGGAGATCAGCCGTCTCCTCGCCCTGGGCGACCTCCCGCAGGCCTCCCATCTGCACCGCGTCTCGACGCGCTGGATCGTGCTGTTCTCCTGGCCGCTGCTCGCCCTGCTCACGAGTTTCCCGGGCACCGTTCTGTCGCTGTTCGGACCGGAGTTCGATCAGGGGGCGGGCGCGCTGGTGCTGCTCTGTATCGCCTCGGCGGTCAACGTCGGGGTGGGAAACGCCCAGACCGTGCTGCTCATGGCGGGCAAGAGCACCTGGCATCTGGCAGTCACCGGGGTCGCGTTCGCGGTGCAGCTGACGGTGGGGTTCCTCGCCATTCCCCGTCTCGGCGTCCTCGGCGCCGCCCTGTCCTGGGGGGCGGCGACGGTCGTGGAGAACGTCGTCGCAGCCGTGTTGGTGCGGCGGCATCCCGGCTTCACCTTCATCGACGGCGGTTACCTGCTCGCGACGGCCGTCGCGCTGTGCCTCACCGTGCCGCTGATCGTCACCGGAAGGCTGCTGGCAGGTGACACGGCCGTTGGACTTGCCGCCGCAATCACCATGGGATTGTGTGCATTTGGTATAGGTTTATGGCGATTTCGTACAGCTTTGGGAGTGCACGAACTCGTCGGTGTGCTGCGCGAACGCACCCCATGACGCCGTCTCGAAACCGAGACCGCCGCTCCATCTCCCCTTCCTCCACCCGTCCTTGCTGCAACCCGGGATGTTCCATGCGCTTGAGAAAAAGCACTGAGCGGGGGGTCACCGCGGCTTCGGTCGCGGCCCTCCTCGCGGCCGCCTCGCTCGTCACCGCTTCGGCCTCGGTGGCCGACAGCGACGAAAAGACCCTGACCGCCGACCCCTTGGCGACCTGGCAGACCGACGGCATCGTCTGGTCGATCGCGTACGCACGCGGTGTCGTCTATGTCGGCGGAACGTTCAACACGGTCCGGCCTCCGGGCGCCAAGCCCGGCCAGAGGGAGGTCGCACGCAAGAACTTCGCGGCCTTCGACGCCGTCACCGGCAAACTGCTGTCATGCGCCCACCGCTTCACCGGCGCCGGAAGCACCGTACGGGCGCTCAAGGCGACCGCGGACGGCAAGATGCTCTACGTCGGCGGCTCGTTCGCCAACGCGGGCAAGGCCAGGGCGGCCAATGCGGTCGCGCTCAACACGGCCGGCTGCTCGCTGCGCAAGGACTTCCGCCCGAGGATCTCGTCGGCCGTGCGGGCCATCGACGTCACGAAGAGCGCGGTCTACATGGGAGGCGACTTCACAGCTGTCAACGGCAGGGAGAGGGAGCGCGTCGCGGCGTTCACCCACCGAGGTGCGCTGCTGCCGTTCAAGGCGGAGATCGAGGCTCCGGTGCGCGCCATCAGTGCCGCGCCCGAGTACGGCAAGATCATCGTGGGCGGTGACTTCCAGCTGGTCAACGAAGACCTGGAGGCCTCGCTCGTCGCCCTGCACCCCCGCACGGGGAAGACGGTGGCCCAGTACACGGACTGGCTGCCGGCCCGATCGGTCGTGAAGGCGCTGGTCCGCGACAAGACCAAGTTCTACGTGGCGGCCGAGGGCACCGGAACGGGCATCTTCGACGGGCGCATCGCCGCCAGCCTCCGTACCGGCAAGCTGGTGTGGCGGGACACCTGCCTGGGCGCAACCCAGGCCCTCGCCCTGCACAACGGCGTTCTCTACAGCGGATCCCACGCCCACAACTGCCGTGACACACCGGGCGGCTTCCCCGAGCACCACAACCGCCAGCACTTCCTGGCCCAGTCGACCCGCAACCGCCACATCCTGCACTGGTTCCCCGACACGAACGAGGGGATCGGCGAGCAGAACGGTCCCCGGGCCATGGCGATGGCGGGCGGCATCCTGTGGGCGGGCGGCGAGTTCACCACCGTCAACAACCGTCCGCAGCAGAGCCTGACACGCTTCGCGTCCGGCCCCGACCGCGGGACTCCGGAGAACCCGCCCCGGCTCAAGGCCTCGGTCAAGAGCGCCGGTCGGGTGACGCTCACCTGGCGTGCCGCATGGGACCGGGACGATGCGGAGCTGAAGTACCTCATCTACCGGGACGGCGTGCTGGTGGCCACGCGGACGGGCCGGTCCCAGGAGTGGAACCGCCCCACGATGAAGTACACGGACACCGTCACCCCCGGCTCGCGCCATCGGTACACGATCGCCGTCTCCGACGGGCAGAACACCACGCTCAGGTCGCAGGCGCTCACGGTCACCGCGGTCGCCGACAAGGCTGCGAAGACCTCGAAGACCTCGAAGGCCTCGAAGACCTCGAAGACCTCGAAGGCCTCGAAGACCTCGAAGGTCTCCAAGCCTTCGAAGGCCTCCAAGGCATCCAAGGCATCCAAGGCATCCAAGGCTTCGACGGAAAGGCGTTGATGAGGGAGCGTCTCGGCTACGCGCCAGGGGTCTTCGACCTCTTCCACGTGGGCCATCTGAATGTCCTGCGCCGGGCCCGTGGGCACTGCGACCGGCTCGTCGCCGGCGTGTGCTCGGACGACCTCGTGGTGCGCCTGAAAGGCAGGCCGCCCGTCGTACCGCTCGCCGAGCGGCTGCAGATCGTCCGCAGTGTCCGCTACGTGGACGAGACCTTCGTCGCGACCGTGGACGACAAGATGGAGATCTGGAAGGAAGTCGGTTTCGACGTCATCTTCAAGGGCGACGACTGGCTCGGCACGGACGTCTGGACGACGCTCGAAACCGAGTTCGCGAGAGTGGGGGTGGAGGTCGTCTACTTCCCCTACACCGAGCACACCTCCAGCACGCTGCTCCGGGACGCGCTGCACCTTCTCGCCCCGCAGAAGCCTTCCGAGCCGCTCACGGGTCAGCTCGCGGGACCGCGTCCGGGAGGAGCGGAGAGCTGAGGCCGCCGCGGGTGGTCTGATGCTGGTGTGACTGACGGGTCCGCTGAGGTTGCGGGCCCGTCAGCTCGTCCGCCCGCGGCCCGGGTTTGACCTACGTCACCCTCGGGGTATTCTCTCCGGCTCGATTGGCCAGCCCCCTGCCCCATATGGCAGACTGTCCGAGTTGCTCGGTCGAGTGTTGATGCTGCGCGCCTCCCGCCGGGAGGACCGGAAGCGAGTCCCACAGTACTCGTCGCCCTAACTGCCGTAAGGCAGCGCTGGGGCGGACGTACGGGAATCTTTCGGGAAGTGACAGTGCGACGCCGACCAGGCACCCGGTGGGCCTCCTAGCTCCCGGCTTGCGGTTCCGGAAGGGCCGTGTTCCCACGCAGGGATGTTCGATCAAGGGGCATCTGTGTCAGCGGGAGCGCGACACGCCCGACCGCGTGGGTCGGAGGAGGTCAAGGGAACACCGGGTTCCAGAGCGTAAGAGAGACAGGACTACTGAGTAGCCATGGCGGGACAGAAGATCCGCATCCGGCTCAAGGCCTACGACCACGAGGTCATCGACTCCTCGGCGAAGAAGATCGTCGAGACGGTGACCCGCACTGGTGCGTCGGTCGCGGGCCCGGTGCCGCTGCCCACTGAGAAGAACGTGTACTGCGTCATCAAGTCGCCGCACAAGTACAAGGACTCGCGCGAGCACTTCGAGATGCGCACGCACAAGCGCCTGATCGACATCCTCGACCCGACTCCCAAGACCGTTGACTCTCTGATGCGACTCGACCTCCCGGCCGGTGTCGACATCGAGATCAAGCTCTGAGGGCCGGTGATCTGAGAATGGCTAAGCAGATCAAGGGCATCCTGGGCGAGAAGCTCGGCATGACGCAGGTGTGGGACGCGAACAACCGTGTTGTTCCGGTCACCGTCGTCAAGGCCGGCCCCAACGTCGTCACCCAGGTCCGTACGAACGACGCCGACGGCTACGAGTCGGTCCAGATCGCCTTCGGCGAGATCGACCCGCGCAAGGTGAACAAGCCCCTCAAGGGTCACTTCGCCAAGGCCGACGTCACTCCCCGCCGCCACCTCGTCGAGATCCGCACCGCGGACGCCTCCGAGTACACGCTGGGTCAGGAGATCTCCGCGGAGGTCTTCGAGGCCGGCGTCAAGGTGGACGTGACCGGCAAGAGCAAGGGCAAGGGCTTCGCCGGTGTCATGAAGCGTCACAACTTCAAGGGCCTCGGCGCCGGACACGGCACCCAGCGCAAGCACCGCTCTCCCGGTTCCATCGGTGGCTGCGCCACCCCGGGCCGTGTGTTCAAGGGCCTCCGCATGGCGGGTCGTATGGGCAACGAGCGGGTCACCACCCAGAACCTGACCGTCCACGCCGTTGACGCGGAGAAGGGTCTGCTGCTCATCAAGGGCGCGGTTCCCGGTCCGAACGGCGGCCTCGTCCTGGTCCGCACTGCGGCCAAGGGGGCCTGAGGTAACCGATGAGCACTGTTGACATCCTTTCGCCGGCGGGCGACAAGGCCGGTTCCGTCGAGCTCCCTGCGGAGATCTTCGACGTAGAGAAGATCAGCGTTCCGCTGCTCCACCAGGTCGTCGTCGCGCAGCTGGCCGCTGCCCGTCAGGGCACGCACAAGACCAAGACCCGCGGTGAAGTCCGTGGTGGTGGCAAGAAGCCTTACCGCCAGAAGGGCACCGGTCGCGCCCGTCAGGGTTCGACCCGCGCGCCGCAGTTCGCCGGTGGTGGCGTCGTGCACGGTCCCGTGCCGCGTGACTACTCGCAGCGGACCCCGAAGAAGATGAAGGCCGCGGCCCTGCGCCACGCCCTCACCGACCGGGCCCGCAACAACCGCATCCACGTCGTCTCCGGCGTCATCGAGGGCGAGAACCCGTCCACGAAGGCCGCCAAGTCGCTGTTCGGCAAGATCTCGGAGCGCAAGAACCTGCTCCTGGTCGTCGAGCGCGCCGACGAGGCCGCGTGGCTGTCCGCCCGCAACCTGCCCCAGGTCCACATCCTGGAGCCGGGCCAGCTGAACACGTACGACGTTCTCGTCTCGGACGACGTGGTCTTCACCCAGGCCGCCTTCGAGTCCTTCGTGTCCGGCCCGAAGGCCAATGACACCGAAGGGAGCGAGGTCTGATGGCCATCCGTCACCCCGCTATTGCCTCGAAGGCCGCGAAGAAGGCCAAGGAGGCGCGCGTCAAGAAGGCGCGTCGCCACGCCGCCGAGGGCAAGAACACCGTCGTCACGCCGGCGAGCAAGGCGTTCACGGACCTCCGTGACATCCTGATCAAGCCGGTCGTGTCCGAGAAGAGCTACGCGCTCCTCGACGAGAACAAGTACACGTTCGTCGTCGCCCCGGGCAGCAACAAGACCCAGATCAAGCAGGCCGTCGAGACGGTCTTCGAGGTCAAGGTCACCGGGGTCAACACGATCAACCGCCAGGGCAAGCGCAAGCGGACCCGCACGGGCTTCGGCCAGCGTGCCGGCACCAAGCGCGCGATCGTGACCCTCGCTGAGGGCGACCGTATCGACATCTTCGGCGGTCCGACCGCCTGAGGGCGGTCCGGATCGTCCGATATCGGACGAGGACTGAGAAATGGGAATCCGCAAGTACAAGCCGACTACGCCGGGCCGTCGTGGCTCCAGCGTCGCCGACTTCGTCGAGGTCACGCGGTCCACGCCGGAGAAGTCGTTGGTCCGCCCCCTGCACAGCAAGGGTGGCCGTAACAACTCCGGTCGTGTGACCGTCCGCCACCAGGGTGGTGGCCACAAGCGCGCCTACCGCGTGATCGACTTCCGTCGTCACGACAAGGACGGCGTGCCGGCGAAGGTCGCGCACATCGAGTACGACCCCAACCGCACCGCGCGCATCGCGCTGCTGCACTACGCCGACGGCGAGAAGCGCTACATCCTCGCCCCGCGCAACCTGCAGCAGGGTGACCGCGTCGAGAACGGTCCTGGGGCCGACATCAAGCCGGGCAACAACCTGGCGCTCCGCAACATCCCGGTCGGTACCACGATCCACGCGATCGAGCTCCGTCCCGGTGGCGGCGCCAAGTTCGCCCGCTCCGCCGGTGCCTCCGTGCAGCTGCTCGCGAAGGAGGGCTCGATGGCCCACCTCCGCATGCCTTCCGGTGAGATCCGCCTGGTCGACGTGCGCTGCCGCGCCACGGTCGGCGAGGTCGGCAACGCCGAGCAGAGCAACATCAACTGGGGTAAGGCCGGCCGTAAGCGCTGGCTGGGCGTTCGCCCGACCGTTCGCGGTGTGGCGATGAACCCGGTTGACCACCCCCACGGTGGTGGTGAGGGCAAGACCTCCGGTGGTCGCCACCCGGTCAGCCCCTGGGGTCAGAAGGAAGGTCGTACTCGTGCTCCCAAGAAGGCGAGCAACAAGTACATCGTCCGCCGCCGCAAGACGAACAAGAAGCGCTAGGAGCGGGTTTAGATGCCGCGCAGTCTCAAGAAGGGGCCCTTCGTCGACGACCACCTGATCAAGAAGGTGGAAACGCAGAACGAAGCAGGCACCAAGAACGTCATCAAGACCTGGTCCCGTCGCTCCATGATCGTGCCGGCCATGCTCGGCCACACGCTCGCGGTGCACAACGGCAAGACCCACATCCCGGTGTTCGTCACCGAGTCGATGGTCGGCCACAAGCTCGGCGAGTTCTCGCCGACGCGCACCTTCCGGGGTCACGTCAAGGACGACCGGAAGTCGAAGCGCCGCTAGTAGCGGATCGCATTCAGACACGTAAGTAACTGAGAGGGACAACCATGGAAGCCAGGGCCCAGGCGCGGTACATCCGCGTTACGCCCATGAAGGCCCGCCGCGTGGTGGACCTTATCCGTGGCATGGACGCCACGGAGGCTCAGGCTGTTCTGCGATTCGCTCCGCAGGCAGCCTCCGTGCCGGTCGGCAAGGTGCTCGACAGCGCCATTGCCAACGCCGCGCACAACTACGACCACCCGGACGCCTCCTCGCTGGTGATCAGCGAGGCGTACGTCGACGAGGGCCCGACCCTGAAGCGGTTCCGGCCGCGCGCCCAGGGCCGTGCCTACCGGATCCGCAAGCGGACCAGCCACATCACCGTGGTCGTCAGCAGCAAGGAAGGAACCCGGTAATGGGCCAGAAGGTTAACCCGCATGGGTTCCGGCTCGGTGTCACCACGGACTTCAAGTCCCGGTGGTACGCCGACAAGCTGTACAAGGACTACGTCAAGGAAGACGTCGCCATCCGTCGGATGATGACGTCCGGCATGGAGCGCGCCGGTATCTCGAAGGTTGAGATCGAGCGCACCCGTGACCGCGTGCGGGTGGACATCCACACCGCTCGTCCGGGCATCGTCATCGGCCGCCGTGGCGCCGAGGCCGACCGCATCCGCGGTGACCTCGAGAAGCTCACGGGCAAGCAGGTCCAGCTGAACATCCTCGAGGTCAAGAGCCCCGAGACCGACGCTCAGCTGGTTGCCCAGGCCGTTGCCGAGCAGCTCTCCTCCCGCGTCTCCTTCCGTCGCGCCATGCGTAAGAGCATGCAGGGCACGATGAAGGCCGGCGCCAAGGGCATCAAGATCCAGTGCGGTGGCCGTCTCGGCGGCGCCGAGATGTCCCGCTCGGAGTTCTACCGCGAGGGCCGTGTGCCCCTGCACACGCTCCGCGCGAACGTGGACTACGGCTTCTTCGAGGCCAAGACGACCTTCGGCCGCATCGGTGTGAAGGTCTGGATCTACAAGGGCGACGTCAAGAACATCGCCGAGGTCCGCGCCGAGAACGCTGCCGCCCGTGCGGGTAACCGCCCGGCCCGCGGTGGCGGCTCCGACCGCCCGGCCCGTGGTGGCCGCGGTGGCGAGCGGCGCGGTCGTAAGCCGCAGCAGGCTGCCGGCGCCGAGGCCCCCAAGGCCGAGGCCCCCGCCGCTCCGGCTGAGAGCACCGGAACGGAGGCCTGACCGACATGCTGATCCCCCGTAGGGTCAAGCACCGCAAGCAGCACCACCCGAAGCGCCGTGGTCAGGCCAAGGGCGGTACGACGGTCGCGTTCGGCGAGTACGGCATCCAGGCCCTCACGCCGGCGTACGTGACCAACCGCCAGATCGAGGCGGCCCGTATCGCCATGACCCGCCACATCAAGCGTGGCGGCAAGGTCTGGATCAACATTTACCCGGACCGCCCGCTCACGAAGAAGCCTGCCGAGACCCGCATGGGTTCCGGTAAGGGTTCGCCGGAGTGGTGGATCGCGAACGTGCACCCGGGCCGGGTCATGTTCGAGCTGTCCTACCCCAACGAGAAGATCGCCCGTGAGGCCCTGACTCGCGCAGCCCACAAGCTGCCGATGAAGTGCCGGATCGTCAAGCGCGAGGCAGGTGAAGCGTGATGTCGGCCGGTACCAAGGCGTCCGAGCTGCGCGAGCTGGGTGACGAGGAGCTTCTGGCGAAGCTTCGCGAAGCCAAGGAAGAGCTGTTCAACCTCCGCTTCCAGGCGGCGACCGGTCAGCTCGAGAACCACGGTCGGCTCAAGGCCGTCCGTAAGGACATCGCGCGGATCTACACCCTGATGCGTGAGCGCGAGCTGGGCATCGAGACGGTGGAGAGCGCCTGATGAGTGAGAGCAACGTGACTGAGCAGACTGCAGAGGCCCGCGGCTTCCGCAAGACCCGTGAGGGTCTCGTCGTCAGCGACAAGATGGACAAGACCGTCGTCGTCGCCGTCGAGGACCGCGTCAAGCACGCGCTGTACGGCAAGGTCATCCGCCGTACGAACAAGCTCAAGGCGCACGACGAGCAGAACGCTGCCGGCGTCGGCGACCGCGTCCTCCTGATGGAGACGCGTCCGCTGTCGGCGACCAAGCGCTGGCGCATCGTCGAGATCCTCGAGAAGGCCAAGTAATTTCCTGCGGGCAAACCCGCAGGTCAGTTCCGCCAGGCTCGGCAGGGGCTCGCCTCTTCATGAAGCGGCCCCTGCCGGGAACCGGCAGACAAACAGGAGATAGACGTGATCCAGCAGGAGTCGCGACTGCGTGTCGCCGACAACACTGGTGCGAAGGAGATCCTTTGCATCCGTGTGCTCGGTGGCTCCGGTCGCCGCTACGCGGGCATCGGTGACGTCATCGTCGCCACCGTCAAGGACGCGATCCCCGGTGGCAACGTGAAGAAGGGTGACGTCGTCAAGGCGGTCATCGTTCGCACCGTCAAGGAGCGCCGCCGTCCGGACGGCTCGTACATCCGCTTCGACGAGAACGCCGCCGTCATTCTGAAGAACGACGGCGACCCTCGCGGCACCCGTATCTTCGGCCCCGTCGGCCGTGAGCTGCGCGAGAAGAAGTTCATGAAGATCATCTCGCTCGCGCCGGAGGTGCTGTAAGCATGAAGATCAAGAAGGGCGACCTGGTCCAGGTCATCACCGGTAAGGACAAGGGCAAGCAGGGCAAGGTCATTGCCGCTTACCCGCGCGACGAGCGTGTCCTGGTCGAGGGTGTCAACCGGGTCAAGAAGCACACCAAGGCCGGCCCGACCGCCAAGGGTTCGCAGGCCGGCGGCATCGTCACGACCGAGGCGCCTGTCCACGTCTCCAACGTCCAGCTGGTCGTTGAGAAGGACGGCAACAAGGTCGTCACGCGTGTCGGTTACCGCTTCGACGACGAAGGCAACAAGATCCGCGTTGCCAAGCGGACGGGTGAGGACATCTGATGACGACCACCACCAGCCCGCGTCTGAAGCTGAAGTACCGCGAGGAGATCGCGGGCAAGCTGCGTGACGAGTTCAAGTACGAGAACGTCATGCAGATCCCCGGCCTCGTCAAGATCGTGGTCAACATGGGTGTGGGCGACGCCGCCCGCGACTCCAAGCTGATCGAGGGCGCCATCCGCGACCTCACCACGATCACCGGTCAGAAGCCGGCCGTCACCAAGGCCCGCAAGTCCATCGCGCAGTTCAAGCTGCGTGAGGGCCAGCCGATCGGTGCCCACGTCACGCTCCGTGGCGACCGCATGTGGGAGTTCCTGGACCGCACCCTGTCGCTCGCGCTCCCGCGCATCCGCGACTTCCGTGGTCTGTCCCCCAAGCAGTTCGACGGCCGTGGCAACTACACCTTCGGTCTCACCGAGCAGGTCATGTTCCACGAGATCGACCAGGACAAGATCGACCGCACCCGGGGTATGGACATCACCGTGGTGACCACGGCGACCAACGACGCTGAGGGCCGCGCGCTCCTTCGTCACCTCGGCTTCCCCTTCAAGGAGGCGTGAGCGAGATGGCGAAGAAGGCTCTGATCGCGAAGGCTGCTCGCAAGCCCAAGTTCGGCGTGCGTGGCTACACGCGCTGCCAGCGTTGTGGCCGTCCCCACTCCGTGTACCGCAAGTTCGGCCTGTGCCGCGTGTGCCTTCGTGAGATGGCTCACCGTGGCGAGCTGCCGGGCGTGACCAAGAGCTCCTGGTAATCCCCCATTTAGGGATTCCAAGGGCTCTCGGTAAGCACTGGGCGTGTCAGGCGCCCTCCCTTCCATGGCTTAGGCTTGGAGGGTTGGGCGCCTGACGGTCGCCCGTACGACTTACTACGCCGTAGGTCCACCGCGCCGCACCCGTCCCGTCTCGGATCGGGGAGAGGGATGGCGCACCAGGAAACCCCGGCGAGAGAGGCCGAAGGCCAATTCATGACCATGACTGATCCGATCGCAGACATGCTTACGCGTCTGCGGAACGCGAACTCGGCATACCACGACTCCGTGACGATGCCGGCATCGAAGATCAAGTCTCACATCGCGGAGATCCTCCAGCAGGAGGGCTTCATCACGGGCTGGAAGGTCGAGGACGCCGAGGTCGGCAAGAACCTCGTTCTCGAGCTGAAGTTCGGCCCGAACCGTGAGCGCTCCATCGCGGGCATCAAGCGGATCTCCAAGCCCGGTCTCCGGGTGTACGCGAAGTCCACCAACCTGCCGAAGGTGCTCGGCGGCCTGGGCGTGGCGATCATCTCCACGTCCCACGGGCTCCTCACCGACAAGCAGGCCGGCAAGAAGGGCGTAGGCGGAGAAGTCCTCGCCTACGTCTGGTAGCGGAAGGGAACGGAGGAAACAGCTATGTCGCGTATTGGCAAGCTCCCCATCACGGTTCCCGCCGGCGTGGACGTCACCATCGACGGCCGTACGGTTTCGGTCAAGGGCCCCAAGGGCGAACTGACCCACACCGTTGCCGCGCCGATCGACATCGTCAGGGATGAGGACGGCGTTCTGAACGTCACCCGCCCGAACGACGAGCGTCAGAACAAGGCCCTGCACGGCCTGTCCCGCACGCTGGTGGCGAACATGATCACCGGCGTGACCCAGGGTTACGTGAAGAAGCTCGAGATCAGCGGTGTCGGTTACCGCGTTGCGGCCAAGGGATCGAACCTCGAGTTCGCGCTCGGCTACAGCCACTCGATCACCGTCGAGGCCCCCGAGGGCATCACCTTCAAGGTGGAGAACCCGACCCGTTTCTCGGTCGAGGGCATCGACAAGCAGAAGGTTGGCGAGGTTGCGGCCAACATCCGCAAGCTGCGCAAGCCCGACCCGTACAAGGCCAAGGGCGTCAAGTACGAGGGCGAAGTCATCCGCCGCAAGGTCGGAAAGGCGGGTAAGTAAGCCATGGCATACGGACAGAAGATCCTTAAGGGCGACGCCTACAAGCGCGCCGCGATCAAGCGCCGCCACATCCGGATCCGTAAGCACATCAACGGAACGGCGGAGCGTCCGCGTCTGGTCGTTACCCGCTCGAACCGCCACATCGTGGCCCAGGTGATCGACGACATCAAGGGTCACACCCTGGCGTCGGCGTCCACCCTGGACACCACGATCCGCGGCGGCGAGGGCGACAAGTCCACGCAGGCCAAGCAAGTCGGTGCCCTGGTCGCCGAGCGCGCCAAGGCCGCCGGCGTCGAGGCTGTCGTATTCGACCGTGGTGGCAACCAGTACGCCGGGCGCATTGCCGCCCTGGCGGACGCCGCCCGCGAAGCCGGGCTCAAGTTCTGAGCCGCTTCCGTAGCTAGCGGAAACAGAGAGAGGTAATTCCAATGGCTGGACCCCAGCGCCGCGGTGGCGGTGCCGGTGGCGGCGAGCGGCGGGACCGGAAGGGCCGTGACGGCGGCGCAGCTGCCGCCGAGAAGACCGCTTACGTTGAGCGCGTTGTCGCGATCAACCGTGTCGCCAAGGTTGTGAAGGGTGGTCGTCGCTTCAGCTTCACCGCGCTGGTCGTGGTGGGCGATGGTGACGGCACCGTCGGTGTCGGTTACGGCAAGGCCAAGGAGGTGCCGGCCGCCATCGCCAAGGGTGTTGAGGAGGCCAAGAAGCACTTCTTCAAGGTCCCCCGTATCCAGGGCACCATCCCGCACCCGATCCAGGGTGAGAAGGCTGCCGGCGTCGTGCTGCTCAAGCCCGCGTCGCCCGGTACCGGTGTTATCGCCGGTGGTCCGGTGCGTGCCGTGCTCGAGTGCGCCGGTATCCACGACATCCTGTCGAAGTCGCTCGGCTCCGACAACGCGATCAACATCGTGCACGCGACCGTGGCGGCCCTGAAGGGCCTGCAGCGTCCCGAGGAGGTCGCGGCCCGCCGTGGTCTGCCGCTCGAGGACGTCGCCCCCGCGGCTCTTCTCCGTGCGCGTGCCGGGGCGGGTGCGTAATCATGGCGCAGCTCAAGATTACGCAGGTCAAGTCCTACATCGGCAGCAAGCAGAACCACCGTGACACCCTGCGCTCCCTTGGTCTCAAGGGGATCAACACGCAGGTCGTCAAGGAGGACCGCCCCGAGTTCCGCGGCATGGTGCACACCGTCCGCCACCTCGTGACGGTTGAGGAGGTCTGATCATGGCGGAGAACAACCCGCTGAAGATCCACAACCTCCGTCCCGCCCCCGGCGCCAAGACCGCCAAGACCCGTGTGGGTCGTGGTGAGGCGTCGAAGGGTAAGACGGCCGGTCGTGGTACCAAGGGCACGAAGGCCCGCTACCAGGTTCCGGAGCGCTTCGAGGGTGGGCAGATGCCCCTCCACATGCGTCTTCCGAAGCTGAAGGGCTTCAAGAACCCGTTCAAGACCGAGTTCCAGGTCGTGAACCTCGACAAGCTGGCCGCGCTCTACCCCGAGGGTGGCGAGGTCACGGTCGAGGGCCTGGTGGAGAAGGGTGCTGTTCGCAAGAACAGCCTCGTCAAGGTCCTCGGCCAGGGTGAGATCTCCGTGGCGCTGCAGGTGACGGTTGACGCCGTTTCCGGCTCCGCCAAGGAGAAGATCACCGCCGCCGGCGGCAGCGTCACCGAGCTCGTCTGAATCCAACAGGCGTCTCGATGACTTGAGCGATCCCGACCGGGGATACCCCACAAATGGGGTATCCCCGGTTGGTCGTTCCAAGGGGGGCGGTCCCGCGGGTAAGGTGGCCTGCACTGCCCACTTTTACGGAGTGCTTCTTGTGGGGCACTCTGAGCGGCAGTTGACCGTTAGCCAAGTCGTTCCTATTAGTCGAACCTCAAGACCGTCACCCTTGACGCAGTAGCGCGGGGGTCGCAGGAGGCACCGTGCTCACCGCGTTCGCCCGGGCGTTCAAGACGCCCGACCTGCGCAAGAAGCTGCTCTTCACGCTCGGCATCATCGTGATCTTCCGGGTCGGTACCCACATTCCGATTCCCGGCGTCGATTACCGGGCCGTACAGGTCTGCATCGACCAGGCGGACGCCAACCAGGGCCTTTTCGGTCTGGTCAACATGTTCAGTGGCGGCGCGCTGCTTCAGATCACGATCTTCGCTCTCGGCATCATGCCGTACATCACGGCGAGCATCATCCTGCAGCTGCTGACCGTCGTGATCCCGCGCCTGGAAGCCTTGAAGAAGGAAGGCCAGGCCGGTACCGCGAAGATCACGCAGTACACCCGCTACCTGACGGTGGCGCTCGCCGTACTGCAGGGCACGGGTCTGGTGGCCACCGCGCGCAGCGGTGCGCTCTTCCAGAACTGCCAGGTCGCCAACCAGATCGTGCCGGACCGCTCGATCTTCACCACCGTCGTGATGGTCATCACCATGACCGCCGGTACGGCCATGGTCATGTGGCTCGGTGAGCTGATCACCGACCGCGGCATCGGCAACGGCATGTCGATCCTGATGTTCATCTCGATCGCCGCGACCTTCCCGTCCGCGCTGTGGGCCATCAAGAAGCAGGGCTCCCTGGCCGACGGCTGGATCGAGTTCGGCACCGTGGTCGCGGTCGGTCTCGTCATGATCGGCCTGGTGGTCTTCGTCGAGCAGGCTCAGCGCCGAATCCCCGTCCAGTACGCGAAGCGCATGATCGGCCGCCGGTCCTACGGCGGTACTTCGACGTACATTCCGCTGAAGGTCAACCAGGCGGGCATCATCCCTGTGATCTTTGCCTCGTCGCTGCTCTACATCCCGGCGCTGATCGCCCAGTTCGCCGGCGGAAACGCCGGCTGGAAGACCTGGATCGAGCAGAACCTCGCGCTGACGGACGCTCCGCTGCACATCACGCTGTACTTCTTCCTGATCATTTTCTTCGCGTTCTTCTACGTGGCCATCTCGTTCAACCCCGAGGAAGTCGCGGACAACATGAAGAAGTATGGTGGCTTCATCCCGGGCATCCGGGCTGGCCGACCGACCGCTGAGTACCTTTCGTACGTACTCAACCGGATCACTTGGCCGGGCTCGCTGTACTTGGGCCTGATCGCTCTCGTGCCGACGATGGCGTTGGCTGGTTTCGGGGCAAACCAGAACTTCCCGTTCGGCGGGACCAGCATCCTGATCATCGTGGGTGTCGGTCTCGAAACGGTGAAGCAGATCGAGAGCCAGCTCCAGCAGCGCAATTACGAAGGGTTCCTCCGCTGATGCGTATCGTCCTCGTCGGGCCGCCGGGCGCCGGTAAGGGAACGCAGGCTGCGTTCCTCGCCAAGAACCTGTCGATCCCGCACATCTCCACGGGCGACCTGTTCCGCGCCAACATCAGCCAGCAGACGGAGCTCGGGAAGCTCGCGAAGTCCTACATGGACGCGGGCAACCTGGTGCCGGACGAGGTCACCATCGGGATGGCCAAGGACCGCATGGAGAAGCCGGACGCCGAGGGTGGCTTCCTGCTGGACGGCTTCCCGCGCAATGTGTCCCAGGCCGAGGCGCTCGACGAGATGCTCCAGTCCGAGAGCATGAAGCTGGACGCCGTCCTGGACCTCGAAGTCCCCGAGGAAGAGGTCGTCAAGCGGATCGCCGGGCGGCGGATCTGCCGCAAGGACTCCAGCCACGTCTTCCACGTGACGTACAGCCAGCCGAAGAAGGAAGGCGTCTGCGACGTCTGCGGCGGCGAGCTGTACCAGCGGGACGACGACTCGGAGGAGACGGTCCGCAAGCGCCTCGAGGTCTACCACACGCAGACCGAGCCGATCATCGACTACTACAAGACGCAGGGGCTGGTGGTCACCATCTCCGCGCTCGGCAAGGTCGAAGACGTCACGGCGCGCGCCATGGAGGCGCTTCAGCGTGACGGGGACGGCAAGTAGCGTTCTTGGCTCGTACGTAGCTCATGCCGCGGTTCCCTGTGAGGGGGCCGCGGCTGCTGCGTGGGGTGGGGTGCGCAGCCTCCGCCCTTATGGTTGAAGCAGTCCCCTCTATTCAGTCCAGGAAGGCCCCCGTCCCCATGGTGCAGATCAAGAGCCCCGAGCAGATCGCCAAGATGCGTGAGGCGGGGCTGGTCGTCGCCGCCATTCACGCGGCCACGCGTGAGGCCGCGGTTCCCGGGGCCAGCACCAAGGATCTGGACGAGGTCGCCCGCAAGGTCCTCGCGGAGCACGGCGCCAAGTCGAACTTCCTCGGCTACGGCGGCTTCCCTGCGACCATCTGCACCTCCGTGAACGACGTCGTCGTCCACGGCATCCCGTCCGAGGACGTCGTCCTCAAGGACGGCGACATCATCTCCATCGACTGCGGCGCGATCATCGACGGCTGGCACGGCGACGCCGCCTACACCGCCTTCGTGGGCTCCGGTCACGCTCCGGAGCTGGTCGAGCTCTCCCGGGTGACCGAGGAGTCGATGTGGGCCGGCATCGCGGCCATGAAGCAGGGCAACCGTCTCGTCGACGTCTCCCGTGCCATCGAGACGTACATCCGCCGGCAGCCCAAGCCGGGCGGCGGGCGCTACGGGATCATCGAGGACTACGGCGGCCACGGCATCGGCACCGAGATGCACATGGACCCGCACCTGCTGAACTACGTCGAGCGGCGGCGGGGGAAGGGGCCGAAGCTGGTCCCGGGCTTCTGCCTCGCGATCGAGCCGATGGTCTCGCTGGGCACCCCGAAGACGGAGGTCCTGTCGGACGACTGGACCGTGATCACCACCGACGGCACCTGGTCGTCGCACTGGGAGCACTCGGTTGCGCTGACCGAGGCGGGGCCGCTGGTGCTCACCTCTCCGGACGGCGGCAAGGCGAAGCTGGCCGAGTACGGGATTGTCACCGCGCCGGATCCGTCGGCCTGAGTGTCCCGCCGTACCTCCCCGGCGCTTAATGATCTGCCGTCCGGGGCAGACTTCCCCGATTCGTCTTTCCGGGTGCGCTGACGTAGACTGACTCGTCGGCTCTTGTGCACCCGCATGTCTGCATGCGCCCGTAAGGGAAAAGTCCAAGGGTCGATCAAGGTAGTCGATTCCGAAGGGCGAAGCGTGGCCAAGAAGCAAGGTGCCATCGAGATCGAGGGCACTGTCGTCGAGTCTCTGCCGAACGCCATGTTCAAGGTCGAGCTCCAGAACGGCCACCAGGTCCTGGCACACATCAGCGGCAAGATGCGCATGCACTACATCCGCATCCTCCCTGACGACCGGGTCGTGGTGGAGTTGTCTCCGTACGACCTGACGCGTGGCCGGATCGTCTACCGCTACAAGTAGATCTTGCCCGCGCCCCGGGCTTCCCGAGGCGATGGCACTGACCCGGAGAACCTCACCAATGAAGGTCAAGCCGAGCGTCAAGAAGATCTGCGACAAGTGCAGGGTGATCCGCCGTCACGGTCGGGTCATGGTCATCTGCGAGAACCCGCGCCACAAGCAGCGCCAGGGCTGACGCACGATCGTCCACTCCCTCTGCAACGACATCGCAGAGATTCGCGCGACGCGAGCTGAATATGTTCATACGCAGAACCCAGGCGAGCTTTCGCCTGACACCCCCGGTTCGGAGGCCGGGGACCCAGTTCGTACCTGGTACGGCGGCTGGGATTCGGTTCTGCGGAAGACCTCCGAAGATCACCAGGAGCCATTGAATGGCACGCGTTTCCGGTGTTGACATCCCGCGCGAAAAGCGCGTGGAGGTCGCCCTCACCTACGTGTTCGGCATCGGCCGGACCCTTTCGCAGCTGACGCTGGCGGAGACGGGCATCGACCCGAACACCCGTGTTCGTGACCTGAGCGAAGAGCAGCTCGTCGCGATCCGCGAGTACGTCGACAACAACATCAAGACCGAGGGTGACCTCCGTCGCGAGATCCAGGCCGACATCCGCCGCAAGGTCGAGATCGGCTGCTACCAGGGTCTGCGTCACCGCCGTGGCCTGCCGGTCCGCGGTCAGCGCACCAGCACCAACGCCCGCACCCGCAAGGGCCCGCGTCGCGCCATCGCCGGCAAGAAGAAGCCGGGCAAGAAGTAGTCCTCAGCGGACAACGCTTCATCAGCGGTCTTCGCTGTAGGACCGACCACCTCCCCGTAGGAGTTAACAGATGCCCCCCAAGGGACGTCAGGGCGCCGTCAAGAAGGTGCGCCGCAAGGAAAAGAAGAACGTCGCTCACGGCCACGCGCACATCAAGAGCACGTTCAACAACACGATCGTCTCCATCACGGACCCGTCGGGCAACGTGATCTCCTGGGCCTCCGCCGGCCACGTCGGCTTCAAGGGCTCCCGGAAGTCCACGCCGTTCGCCGCGCAGATGGCTGCCGAGTCGGCTGCCCGCCGCGCCCAGGAGCACGGCATGCGCAAGGTCGACGTGTTCGTCAAGGGCCCGGGCTCCGGTCGTGAGACCGCGATCCGCTCCCTGCAGGCCACGGGCCTCGAGGTCGGCTCCATCCAGGACGTCACCCCGACCCCGCACAACGGCTGCCGCCCGCCGAAGCGCCGCCGCGTCTGACCCTCGGGTCGGGTGCACGGCTGCTTGGTTTGAGGTTTCGGGCGGTATGGCTCTTCGGAGTCATATCGCCCGTACCCTTGTCACACATCAGGGCGTCAAATAGCGGGCGCCCCTGACTGAAGGATCGCAACATGCTGATTGCTCAGCGTCCCTCGTTGACCGAAGAGGTCGTTGACGAGTTCCGCTCCCGGTTCGTGATCGAGCCGCTGGAGCCGGGCTTCGGTTACACCCTCGGCAACTCCCTGCGTCGTACGCTCCTGTCCTCGATCCCGGGTGCGGCGGTCACGTCCATCCGTATCGACGGTGTCCTGCACGAGTTCACCACCGTGCCGGGCGTCAAGGAGGACGTCACCGACCTGATCCTCAACATCAAGCAGCTGGTCGTCTCCTCG
>NZ_JBVKAV010000013.1:0-393501 GCF_055639295.1 Streptomyces sp. NPDC107528 | reverse complement strand
TTTGTACTCACCCTCTCGGGCTTTCCTCCGGGCGCTTCCCTTCGGTCTTGCGTTTCCGACTCTATCAGACCTTTTCTCGATCCGATTTCCTCGGTACTTTCCAGGTTTCCGCTCTCGCGTTTCCCTTTCCGGCGACTCCGACTTTATCAGAAGTTCTGAGTCGGAATTCCCGCCCCCTCCGGGGACTGGTTCCGGCACACGAAGTGGCCGGGTTCCCGTTCGGGCGGAGCCGTAAACGTACTGGAGCGGGGCGCCCCGATGCAAATCGAGGCGCCCCGCTCCGGGTTCGCACGGTTCAGCGTCCGACGGACCGTCAGACCTCCACGACGACAGGGAGGATCATCGGCCTGCGGCGGTAGGTGTCGGAGACCCACTTGCCCAGGGTGCGGCGCACGAGCTGTTGCAGCTGGTGGGGTTCGACCACTCCGTCCTGAGCCGACCGCTCCAGCGTCTCCGTGATCTTCGGGATGACCTCGCTGAAGGCGGAGTCCTCGATGCCGGAGCCGCGGGCCTGGATGTGCGGGCCGCCCGTGATCTTGCCGGTGGAGGAGTCCATCACCACGAAGACGGAGATGATGCCCTCGTCGCCCAGGATCTTGCGGTCCTTGAGCGCCGGCTCGCCCACATCGCCGACTGAGAGGCCGTCGACGTACACATACCCGGCCTGGACCTTGCCGGCGATCTTCGCCTTGCCCTCGATGAGGTCGACGACGACGCCGTCCTCGGCGATGACGATGCGGTCGTGCGGGACGCCGGTCAGAGCGCCCAGTTCGGCGTTGGCGCGCAGATGGCGCCATTCGCCGTGCACCGGCATCAGGTTCTTCGGGCGGCAGATGTTGTAGAAGTACAGGAGCTCGCCGGCCGACGCGTGGCCCGAGACGTGCACCTTGGCGTTGCCCTTGTGGACGACGTTGGCGCCCCAGCGGGTCAGGCCGTTGATGACGCGGTAGACCGCGTTCTCGTTGCCGGGGATCAGGGAGGACGCCAGGATCACCGTGTCGCCCTGGACGATCCGGATCTGGTGGTCCCGGTTGGCCATGCGGGACAGGGCCGCCATCGGTTCGCCCTGGGAACCCGTGCAGACCAGCACGACCTCGTGGTCGGGGAGGTCGTCCAGTGTCTTGATGTCCACCACCAGGCCCGGGGGGACCTTCAGGTAGCCCAGGTCCCTGGCGATGCCCATGTTGCGGACCATCGAGCGGCCGACGAAGGCGACCCTGCGGCCGTACTCGTGGGCCGCGTCCAGGATCTGCTGGATGCGGTGGATGTGGCTGGCGAAGCTCGCCACGATGATCCGCTTGCGGGCGTTCGCGAAGACCTGGCGCAGGACGTTGGAGATGTCCCGCTCGGGCGGGACGAAGCCCGGGACCTCCGCGTTCGTGGAGTCGGAGAGGAGGAGGTCGATGCCTTCCTCGCTCAGCCGTGCGAACGCGTGCAGGTCGGTCAGACGGTTGTCCAGCGGGAGCTGGTCCATCTTGAAGTCGCCCGTGTGGACCACCATGCCGGCAGGCGTGCGGATGGCCACCGCGAGCGCGTCCGGAATGGAGTGGTTGACCGCGACGAACTCGCAGTCGAAGGGGCCGATGCGCTCGCGGTTCCCCTCCGTCACCTCAAGGGTGTACGGGCGGATCCGGTGCTCCTGAAGCTTCGCCTCGATGAGAGCGAGGGTCAGCTTGGAGCCGATCAGCGGGATGTCCGGCTTCTCGCGGAGCAGGAACGGGACGGCACCGATGTGGTCCTCGTGGCCGTGCGTGAGGACGATGCCCTCGATGTCGTCGAGGCGGTCCCGGATGGACGAGAAGTCCGGGAGGATCAGGTCGATTCCGGGCTGCTCCTCCTCGGGGAAGAGCACTCCGCAGTCGACGATCAGTAGGCGGCCGCCGTATTCGAAGACCGTCATGTTTCGGCCGATTTCGCCGAGGCCGCCGAGTGGGGTGACGCGCAGGCCGCCCTCGGGGAGCGGCGGCGGCGTGCCGAGTTCAGGATGCGGATGACTCAAAAGACTCTCCTCACCACGCGCGCCACGTACCGGTTGGGCACGTGGCGCGCGTGACGTTCGTGCAGAAGCAGTTGTCGTTGTGGGGTGCAGGCACCGGTGGCCCGCGTATTCAGTTGTGGAGTCTGTTGTGCGCGCCCGGAGCGCGAAGTCTGGTGTTAGAGCTGTACCCCGCCCGCGGCAAGATCGATCTTGAGCTGCTCGATCTCCTCGGGTGAGCACTCGGCCATCGGTGCGCGCAGCGGCCCCGCGGGCAGGCCCTGAAGGGTGAGCGCGGCCTTGGTGGTCATGACGCCCTGGGTGCGGAACATGCCGGTGTAGACCGGGAGCAGCTTCTGGTGGATCTCCGTGGCCTTCTGGACGTCGCCCGAGATGTACGCCTCCACGAGCGCGCGCAGGTCGGGGGTGACCACATGGCCGACGACCGACACGAAGCCGACGGCACCCACGGAGAGCAGCGGCAGGTTCAGCATGTCGTCGCCGGAGTACCAGGCGAGGCCGGAGCGCGCGATGGCCCAGCTCGCGCGGCCGAGGTCACCCTTGGCGTCCTTGTTGGCGACGATCCGCGGGTGCTCGGCGAGGCGGACGATCGTCTCGGTGCTGATCGGGACGCCGCTGCGGCCGGGGATGTCGTAGAGCATGACCGGCAGCTCGGTGACGTCGGCGATGGCCTTGAAGTGCCGGTACAGGCCCTCCTGCGGGGGCTTGTTGTAGTAGGGCGTGACGACCAGGAGGCCGTGTGCGCCCACCTTCTCCGCCGCTCGGGCCAGCTCGAGGCTGTGGCGGGTGTCGTTGGTGCCGACGCCGGCCACGACGTGTGCTCGGTCGCCGACGGCCTCCACCACCGCTCGTACCAGGTCCGATTTCTCCGCGTTGCTGGTGGTGGGCGACTCACCGGTGGTGCCGTTGATGATCAGGCCGTCGTTGCCTGCGTCCACCAGGTGCGTGGCGAGCCGCTGCGCGCCGTCGAGATCAAGTGCGCCGTCCGCCGTGAAGGGCGTGATCATGGCGGTGAGGACCCGCCCGAAGGGGGTCTGCGGAGTGGAGGTCGGAGCCATGGGTTACACGCTACTCGTTGCGCACGGCCTGGTCTGCCCTAGGGGGGTACGGGAAAGTCAGGACAAATAAGGAGCCCGGCACTGCCTGCTCGGGGGTTCAAGCAGTGCCGGGTCCGTTTGATCAGGCTAGATGAACTTCTCTAAATGCCGCAATACGGACAGTGCCTTACGGCGCCACACGGCCGTTCGCATTGAACGCCGCGTGGGTGAGCGGCATGAGCTCGGCCCAGGCCGTCTCCATCTTCTCGCCGACCATCTCGATCTCCCGCTGGGGGAAGGACGGGACCTTGGCCAGCTCGTGCTGGGTGCGCAGGCCGAGGAAGTGCATCAGCGACCGGGCGTTGCAGGTGGCGTACATCGAGGAGAACAGGCCGACCGGGAGGACCGCGCGGGCGACCTCGCGGGCGACGCCCTGGGCGAGCATCTCCTGGTAGGTCCGGTACGCCTCGCGGTACGACTCCTCCATGGCGTGCTGCACGAAGTCGTGCTGCTCCGGGGTGCCCTCGACGAAGACGTACTTGCCCGGGCGGCCCTGCTGCACGAGCTTGCGCGAGGTGCCCGGCACGTAGAACACCGGCTGCAGCTCCCTGTAGCGGCCGGACTCCTCGTTGTACGACCACCCGACACGGTGCCGCATGAACTCGCGGAAGACGAAGATCGGGGCGCTGATGAAGAACGTCATGGAGTTGTGCTCGAACGGGCTGCCGTGCCGGTCCCGCATGAGGTAGTTGATCAGGCCCTTCGAACGCTCCGGGTCCTTGTTCAACTCATCCAGGGACTGCTCCCCGACGGTCGACACCCGGGCCGCGAACAGCACGTCGGAGTCGGCCGCGCTGTGTTTGACCAGTTCGACGGTGACATCGCTGCGCAGATCGATCTTGAAATCGTCGTCGGGGGTGGGGGTCACGGTTCGGAGGGTCCTTCCCATCTCGTCTCTTGGCGACGCCACTCTACGTCCCATCAAACGGGGCGCTCACCGTCGTGACCGAAGGAAGGTCGCGATGGAAGGAAGTCGGTGAAACCGGGCACCTTTTGGGGCACTCGCTCGTCTGTGTTGATGAAAGTGATTCGTTCGATCCCGAAGGGGGACGCACCCTCCATGTTCCGTCGGCGTGAGCCCGTTCCGTTCGCCTTTCTCGCCGAGGCCGACAGGTTCCGCAGCAATGTCACTCCCCCACCCCGTGAGCGGGCGTCCGTCGGCCAGATAGCCGGGCGATGGCTCCTGGGGCTCACCATCGTCGCCGGGCTCGCCGGCTCGCTGGTGGTGGGCACGCCCGCGCTGTCCACCGATAAGGGGGCGCAGACTCAGCAGTCCCAGGCCTCCCAGGGGCGCTGACTCCATCGGACCCCCAAGGGTGGTGAGTGGGGACACAGGTCGATAGCCTCACCGGGCACAGCCCATGCATGGAACGAGTGAGGACCAGCCGTGCCCCTGCCCTTCCTGACGGCCGACCGCGCATTCGAGACAGCCGACGATGTCGCGCTGCCGTTCGACGACCTCGACCGCTGGCGGCGCCCCTACCGGCCCGGGCCGTGGCGCGTGGGTGTGGCCGCGCTGTGGCTGCTGCTCGCCTCGTACGTGCTGTTCGCCGCGGTCATCATCGCCCTGACGGGCACGGTGACCGGGGCTGCGGTCGTCTTCGGCATCGCGCTGGCCGTCATCGCGGGTGCCCTGAGGCTGCTGCGGATGGGCGTGTGGGTGAGCGCGAGCGGGCTGCGCCAGGTGAGGTTCTTCGCCACGCGTACGGTGCCCTGGCAACAGGTCGCCGCCGTGCGGACGGTGCAGCAGCCGGTGCGCTGGCTGGGGCTGCCGCGCACGGTGCAGGGACAGGCACTGATGCTCGTACGGCGCGACCGTGCGGATGACATGCCGACGCTGATGACCACGCACAACGCGGACTTCATGGCCCGGGTCGCGGCCTTCAACCGGGCCACGGACGCCGTGGAGGCCTGGGCCGCGGAGAACACGCAAGGCTGATCGAGCCGGGGTACGCGAAGGGGCCGGCCCGCGAGCAGTGCGGGCCGGCCCCTTCGCGTACCGCCGAGGGGTCGTCGTAGGGCTCAGGCCTCGACGGTCCTGCCGTCGTGGAGGGCGATGGCGCGTTGCATCGCCTTGCGGGCGCGCGGGGTGTCGCGGGCGTCGTGGTAGGCGACGGCGAGGCGGAACCAGCTGCGCCAGTCGTTGGGGGCGGCTTCCGTCTCGGCCCTGCGCCTGGCGAAGACCTCGTCGGCCGAGTCACGGTCGATACGGCCGCTGGGGGTGCGCTTCAGTTCGTCGACGGGCAGGGCGCCCTCGGCGTCGAGTTCGGCGGCCAGCGCGTTGGCCCGGCGGACGAACTGGGTGTTCTTCCACAGGAACCACAGGCCGATCACCGGCAGGATCAGCACCGCCACACCGAAGGTGACGGTGAGGACCGTGCCGGACTGGATGAGCAGCACGCCACGGCTGCCGACCAGGACGAAGTAGACGACCAGGACGGCGGCCGTTATGACGTAGGAGATCTTCGCGCGCATCTGCGGGCCTCAGCCCAGGTCCAGGAAGTGCTCCAGGCCGAAAGTCAGGCCCGGAGTGGTCACCACGCGGCGGGCGCCGAGCAGGATGCCCGGCATGAAGCTGCTGTGGTGGAGGGAGTCGTGGCGGACGGTCAGGGTCTCGCCCTCGCCGCCGAGCAGGACCTCCTGGTGGGCCAGCAGGCCGCGCAGGCGGACCGCGTGCACCGGGATCCCGTCGACGCTGGCACCTCGCGCGCCGTCGAGGGCCGTCTGAGTGGCGTCCGGCGCGGGGGCCGTACCGGCGGCACGGCGGGCCTCGGCGATGAGCTGAGCCGTACGCGTGGCCGTACCGCTCGGGGCGTCGACCTTCTTCGGGTGGTGCAGCTCGACGACCTCGACCGACTCGAAGTAGGGCGCGGCGATCTGCGCGAACTTCATCGTCAGGACGGCCCCGATGGAGAAGTTCGGCGCGATGAGCACGCCGGTCTCCGGGGACTCGGCCAGCCAGGCCTTCAGCTGCGCGAGACGCTCGTCGGTCCAGCCCGTCGTACCGACGACGGCGTGGATCCCGTGCCGTACGCAGTAGTCGAGGTTGTCCATCACCGAGTCCGGCGTGGTCAGTTCGACGGCGACCTGGGCGCCGGTCTCGGCCAGCGCCTCCAGCTTGTCGCCCCGGCTCAGGGCGGCGACCAGCTCCATGTCCTCGGCGGCCTCGACCGCCCGTACCGCCTCGGAGCCGATGCGGCCCTTGGCACCGAGGACCGCCACGCGCAGCTTGCTCATCTTTCTTGCTTCCTTACGTCGGATGTTCCGCGTCGGATGTTCCGTGGGCGGACGGTCAGGCGACGGCGTCGTTCAGCCGGGTCGCCTGTTTGTCCTTCAGCGGGCCGATGACCGAGAGCGAGGGCCGCTGTCCGAGGACCTCGCGGGCAACCGCGCGGACGTCGTCCGGCGTCACGGCCGCGATCCGGGTCAGCATGTCGTCGACGGACATCTGCTCGCCCCAGCACAGCTCGCTCTTGCCGATGCGGTTCATCAGCGCACCGGTGTCCTCCAGGCCGAGGACGGTGGAGCCGCGGAGCTGGCCGATGGCGCGGTCGATCTCGTCGTCGGACAAGCCGTGTTCGGCGACCTGGTCGAGTTCGTCGCGGCAGATCTTCAGCACGTCGTGGACCTGCGAGGGCCGGCAGCCCGCGTACACGCCGAACAGGCCGCAGTCGGCGAAGCCCGAGGTGTACGAGTACACGCTGTAGGCCAGGCCGCGCTTCTCGCGGACCTCCTGGAACAGGCGGGACGACATGCCGCCGCCGAGGGCGGTGTTGAGGACGCCCAGCGCCCAGCGGCGCTCGTCCGTGCGGGCCAGGCCGGGCATACCGAGGACGACATGGGCCTGTTCGGTCTTGCGGCCGATCAGGCCGACCCGGCCCGCGGCGCGGATGGTGCGCCGTCCCTCGCGCGGGCCGATGGGCGCGGCGTCGCCGTTCTTGAAGGCGCCGGCCTTCTCGAAGGCCGCGCGGACCTGTCGTACGACCTTGTTGTGGTCGATGTTGCCCGCGGCCGCCACGACCAGGTGGGTCGGGTCGTAGTGCTTCTTGTAGAAGCGGCGGATGCGGTCGGCGGTGAGGGCGTTGACCGTGTCGACCGTGCCGAGGACCGGGCGCCCGAGGGGGTTGTCGCCGAACATGGTGTGCGCGAACAGGTCGTGCACGCAGTCGCCCGGGTCGTCCTCCGTCATGGCGATCTCTTCGAGGATCGCGCCCCGCTCGACGTTGACGTCCTCTTCGACGATGAGGGAGCCCGTCAGCATGTCGCAGACGACGTCCATGGCGAGCGGCAGGTCGGTGTCGAGCACGCGCGCGTAGTAGCACGTGTACTCCTTCGCCGTGAAGGCGTTCATCTCGCCGCCGACGGCGTCGATGGCGGAGGAGATGTCCAGGGCCGACCTGCGGGCGGTGCCCTTGAAGAGCAGGTGCTCCAGGTAATGCGTGGCGCCGTTCAGAGCCGGGGTCTCGTCGCGGGAGCCGACGTGCGCCCAGATGCCGAAGGTCGCCGAGCGGACCGAGGGCAGGGTCTCGGTGACGATGCGCAGCCCGCCCGGGAGGGTGGTCTTGCGGACCGTGCCGATGCCGTTGGTGCCCATGATGAGGGTTTGGGTACGGGCGACGGCCCGCGCCTCCGAAGAGGTGCGGGCCGTCGCCGTGGAGCTACTCGACGTCACTGGTCGGTGTCGTCCTTCTTGTCCTCGTCGGAGGCCTCTTCGCCCTCGATGACCGGGACGAGCGACAGCTTGCCGCGGGAGTCGATCTCGGCGATCTCGACCTGGACCTTCTGGCCCACACCGAGGACGTCCTCGACGTTCTCCACGCGCTTGCCGCCGGCCAGCTTGCGGATCTGCGAGATGTGCAGCAGGCCGTCCTTGCCGGGCAGGAGGGAGACGAAGGCGCCGAACGTCGTCGTCTTCACGACCGTGCCCAGGTAGCGCTCGCCGACCTCGGGCATCGTCGGGTTGGCGATGCCGTTGATCGTGGTGCGGGCGGCCTCGGCGGCCGGGCCGTCGGCGGCACCGATGTAGATCGTGCCGTCGTCCTCGATCGTGATCTCGGCGCCGGTGTCCTCCTGGATCTGGTTGATCATCTTGCCCTTGGGGCCGATGACCTCGCCGATCTTGTCGACCGGGATCTTCACGGTGATGATCCGCGGCGCGTTCGGGGACATCTCGTCCGGCGTGTCGATCGCTTCCATCATCACGTCGAGGATGTGGAGGCGGGCGTCACGGGCCTGCTTCAGGGCGGCGGCCAGGACGGAGGCCGGGATGCCGTCCAGCTTGGTGTCGAGCTGGAGGGCGGTCACGAACTCCTTGGTGCCGGCGACCTTGAAGTCCATGTCGCCGAAGGCGTCCTCCGCACCGAGGATGTCGGTGAGGGTGACGTAGTGCGTCTCGCCCTCGATCTCCTGGGAGATCAGGCCCATGGCGATACCGGCGACGGGGGCCTTCAGCGGCACACCGGCGTTCAGCAGCGACATGGTGGAGGCGCAGACCGAGCCCATGGACGTCGAGCCGTTGGAGCTCAGCGCCTCGGAGACCTGGCGGATCGCGTAGGGGAACTCCTCGCGCGTCGGCAGGACCGGCACGAGGGCGCGCTCGGCGAGCGCACCGTGGCCGATCTCGCGGCGCTTCGGGGAGCCGACGCGGCCGGTCTCGCCGGTGGAGTACGGCGGGAAGTTGTAGTTGTGCATGTAGCGCTTGCGCGTCACCGGCGACAGCGTGTCCAGCTGCTGCTCCATACGGAGCATGTTCAGCGTGGTGACGCCCAGGATCTGGGTCTCGCCACGCTCGAACACGGCGGAGCCGTGCACGCGCGGGATGGCCTCGACCTCGGCGGCCAGCGTGCGGATGTCGGTGACACCGCGGCCGTCGATGCGCTTCTTCTCCTTGATCACGCGCTCACGGACCAGCTGCTTGGTGAGCGAGCGGTACGCGGCGGAGATCTCCTTCTCGCGGCCCTCGAACTCCGGCAGGAGCTTCTCAGCGGCGAGCGCCTTGACGCGGTCCAGCTCGGACTCGCGCTCCTGCTTGCCGGCGATGGTCAGCGCGGAGGCGAGCTCCGGGCGGACGGCGGCGGAGAGCGCCTCCAGGACGTCGTCCTGGTAGTCGAGGAAGATCGGGAACTCGCCGGTCGGCTTGGCGGCCTTGGAGGCGAGGTCGGCCTGGGCCTTGCAGAGCACCTTGATGAAGGGCTTCGCGGCGTCCAGACCGGCGGCGACGACCTCCTCGGTCGGAGCCTCGGCGCCACCCTGGAGCAGCTTGATGGTCCCCTCGGTGGCCTCGGCCTCGACCATCATGATCGCGACGTCGCCGTCCTCCAGGGTGCGGCCCGCGACGACCATGTCGAAGACGGCGTCCTCGAGCTCGCTGTGCGTCGGGAAGGCCACCCACTGGCCGCGGATCAGCGCGACGCGGACGCCGCCGATCGGGCCGGAGAAGGGCAGGCCGGCCAGCTGCGTGGACGCGGACGCGGCGTTGATCGCCACGACGTCGTACAGGTGGTCGGGGTTGAGCGCCATGATCGTGGCGACGACCTGGATCTCGTTGCGAAGGCCCTTCTTGAAGGACGGGCGCAGCGGGCGGTCGATGAGGCGGCAGGTGAGGATGGCGTCCTCGGAGGGACGACCCTCACGGCGGAAGAAGCTGCCGGGGATCTTGCCGGCGGCATACATCCGCTCCTCGACGTCCACCGTCAGGGGGAAGAAGTCGAGCTGGTCCTTGGGGTTCTTGGAGGCGGTGGTGGCCGACAGCACCATGGTGTCGTCGTCCAGGTACGCCACGGCGGAACCGGCGGCCTGCTTGGCCAGACGGCCCGTCTCGAAGCGGATGGTGCGGGTGCCGAAGGAGCCGTTGTCGATGACGGCCTCGGCGTAGTGGGTCTCGTTCTCCACTAGCGTTTTCTCCGTTACTTTTCGTCTGCGTTGCGTCTTTTGTCCCGATCCGCCCGTGTGGCGGGGGGACGTGAGCGGAGAAGCTGCTCCATCTGGTGCGGGCCGGTCTTCGATCGAAGCACCCGGGTTCACATCGCCCGGGGGCCACTACCGAGGACCGGCGGCGGCGAGGTGCGCTTCTCCTCGTGGTACTGCGTTGTGCTACCACACTACAAAGGGGCGGTGACACTCCGCACGTACAGCAAAGGGAGCGGCCCCTAAGAGTGGGAACCGCTCCCTTCACGGCGTCTTACTTGGCGCCCGCCGCACCGCGGCGGATGCCCAGGCGGTCGACCAGCGTACGGAAGCGCTGGATGTCCTTCTTCGCCAGGTACTGGAGAAGACGGCGACGCTGACCGACGAGGATCAGCAGGCCACGACGGGAGTGGTGGTCGTGCTTGTGGGTCTTGAGGTGCTCGGTCAGGTCCGAGATGCGACGCGAGAGCATGGCGACCTGGACCTCGGGGGAGCCGGTGTCGCCCTCCTTGGTACCGAACTCGGCGATGATCTGCTTCTTCGTGGCGGTGTCGAGCGACACGTGTACTCCTCGTAGTCTCTGATTGCCACCGAGTGCCCCTGGTCCACTTCTCAGGGGAGCTTCCGTGACTCGGGAGGCGGGGATCCGCTGGGCGCGTCCCCCAGGTGGACCCGGAGGCGCGTACACAAACGGCCGTCACACAGCGTACCAGCACGCGGGCACGCTCCTGACAGGCGGCCTCCGGGCCCCGGCGCCGGTCAGACGCCGCCGCGGACCTTGCCGTAGACGTCGAGGACGGCCAGGCAGATCGGGATCAGGGAGAGCAGGACCAGCGAGTCGGCGAGGTCCAGCATGCGGCCCCAGAAGGGGGAGAGCCCCTTCTGCGGCACGATCAGGGCGATCGCGATCAGCAGCAGCACACCGGCGCCGACGGAGGCGCCGAGCCACAGGGTGCGGACGTCGACCGGGCCGGAGTTGCCCTGGAGCAGCTCCATGACGATGTCGGCCGGCGGCGAGATCGCGAGGCCGAGCACCAGCAGTCCGAGCGTGACGACACCGGCCACGAAGAGGCAGGTGACCTGGGCGGTGTAGCGGAACAGGCGGGCCCGCAGCATCGCGGCGAGGCCGGCGCACAGGGCCAGCAGCTGGGCCCAGCCGCTGTCGCTGAAGCCGAGCACCGCGCCGCCCGCACCGATGATGACCGCGGCGCAGCCGCCGACCAGGCCGAGCAGCAGTTCGTGGCCGCGGCTGGTCTGGGCGACGATGCGCTGCACGTCGACGGCCTCGAGGTCGCCCTCGTTGCCATCGCGACGGGCCCTGGCCAGGTCCTCGGGGTTGCGGAAGCCGATCGGCAGCTTGGCGAAGCGGGCGGACCAGCCGGGCAGGAAGCCGACGACCGCCAGGGCGACGACCGCGGTGCCGGCGGCGATCTCCCGCGGCTGGGCCTCGGTGAGCACACCGCAGAACACGGCGAGGGTGCCGATCGCGGAGGCGAGCGCGGCGGCCACGAACGGGGCGTCGCCCTGCGGCAGCAGCATGATCAGTACGACGGAGAACAGCAGCACGGCGACGCAGCCGACGAGGAACTGGAGCCTTCCGGGGCCCTCACCCGCGTCCTGCGAAAGGACGCCGGAGCCCGCGATGAGCGCGTGCGGCAGCGCCGAGATACCGAGCGCGACGGCGGAACCGCGGTCCTCGTAGACCCGGGCCCGTACGCCGGCGAGAGCCGTCAGGGCGAGCGCGGTCACGCCGGCGAGGATGCCCTGCAGGCCGTGCATGTCGTGCCGGATCGGGTCCGCGAACCAGAAGACGAAGCCGAGCATGACCAGCAGCAGCGATCCGGCGACGAGACCGGCGAGGCGCATCAGGTTGTCGTTCCAGCTGCGCAGGTCCTGCTTGACCGCGGCGGCGATCGCGTCCACCACGTCGTCGTGCACGGCCGGCGGCAGCGAGTCGGCGAAGGTCCGCAGCAGCAGCACCTCACCGTCCCTGACGCGGTGCTCGAGCAACGAACGGCTCGCGTCGAGCACTTGACCCTCGCGGGTCACAAGGTGGTAACCAGATGGACTGGTGTCGGACTGGACCAGGCCCGAGAGCCTGATGATCTCAGGAAAGAGGTCCTGGATCGGCAGGTCCTCCGGCAGCGCGACATCTACACGGCTGTCCGGCGCTGCGATGGTGATTCGGCAGAAACCTGTCGAAGTCCCCGTGCTCACCTGGTGTTCCCCCTGCTAGACAAGGCTCCTCGCGCCGCTCGTACGACGCGGAGCGCCACCATATCCGTTGCGGTACCCGGGGAAGGACCTACCTCCCCCATTCCTCCCAGGACCTGCGCCGCATCTCCATCCGCCTCCCTCCCTCGGGCACGTGGCGCATCAGTAGGATCGCTGTCTACGCGAACGACGCCTACGCGAACGAGAACACGTCGCGGTACACGGGGGCGTCGGTGCCAGGACGTATGACGTATCAATCGCGAAGGATGAGTGCATTCGGTGAGCGTCGTCATCATCAAACGACCACCGCGGATAGTGCCCCCGGCCGTCCCGGAGGGCGAGGTCAAACTCGAGACGCCTCCTGAGATCCCTCGCGAGGGCGACGAGAGCATGCTGATGAACCTGCTGCCCATGATGGGCATGGTGGGTTCGGTCGGCTTCTTCTTCATGCCGGGTCTCCCCTCCTACATGAGGGTCGTCGGCGGGCTGATGCTCGCCTCGACGCTGGCCATGGCCATCGCCCAGTTCGCCAAGTCCCGTCAGCAGGGCGGCGGCGCGGGGATGGCTCAGGACCGGCGTGACTACTTCCGCTACCTGGAACAGGTCCGCAAGGACGTACACAAGACCGCGGAGCTGCAGCGCCAGAGCCAGCTCTTCCAGCACCCCGACCCGGAGCAGCTGTGGGCGGTCGCGGCGGACGGTAAGCGGCTGTGGGAGCGGCGCCCGACGGACGCGGACTTCGCCTCCGTGCGGATCGGTCGCGGCATCCAGCAGCTGAACACCCCGCTCGTGGCGCCGGAGACGGCTCCCAAGGAGGAGCTGGAGCCGCTGACCGCGGCGGCCATGAAGGCCTTCCTCGACGCGCACGGCAGCCTGTCGGACCTGCCGGTCGCCATCTCGCTGCGCGCCTTCTACCACGTGACGGTCTGCGGTGAGACGGACACGGTCTACGGCAACGCCCGCGCGTCCCTGTCCCAGCTGGCGACGCTGCACTCGCCCGAGGACCTGATGATCGCCGTGGTGGCGCATCCGTCCGCGGCGGCCGACTGGGACTGGATCAAGTGGCTGCCGCACAGCCAGCACCCGAAGAGCAAGGACGGAGCGGGCTCGTCCCGGCTCCTCTTCGACGACCTCGGTGAGCTGGAGGAGGCGCTCGCGGACCAGCTGGACGACAGGCCCCGCTGGAACCGTGAGGCGACCCCGGTCTACGACCAGCCGCACCTGATCGTGGTGCTCGACGGCGGCACCGTCCCGCCGGACTCCGAACTCGCCAGCAGCGAGGGCCTCCAGGGCGTCACCTTCCTGGAGATCGCGCCCGGCGAGCTGGAGGAGGAGCTGCGCGCCGGCCTGACGGTCTATGTGAAGCCGGAGCGGATGCGGCTGTTCGTCGGCCACGAGTCCGCGTACACCGGCAAGCCCGACCTGCTCAACCCGGCGCAGGCCGAGTCCCTGTCGCGGCAGCTGGCCCCCTTCCGGGTCGGTTCCGCGGAGGAGGGCGAACCGCTGCTGTCCAACCTGGACTTCACGGACCTCATGGGCATCGGCGACGCGGGCACCGTCGACGTCGCCCGCACCTGGCGGCCCCGCACGCTGCACGAGCGGCTGCGCGTGCCGATCGGTGTCGGCGAGAACGGCGAGCCGGTCATGCTGGACCTCAAGGAGGCCTCGCAGGAGGGCATGGGCCCGCACGGCCTGTGCGTCGGAGCGACCGGCTCCGGCAAGTCCGAGGTGCTGCGTACGCTGGTGCTGGGTCTCGCGGTGACGCACTCCTCGGAGACGCTGAACTTCATCCTCGCGGACTTCAAGGGTGGCGCCACCTTCGCCGGTATGGCGGACATGCCGCACACCGCGGCCGTGATCACCAACCTCGCGGACGACCTCACCCTCGTCGACCGTATGCGCGACTCGATCATGGGTGAGACGCAGCGCCGTCAGGAACTGCTGCGCTCGGCGGGCAACTACGCCAACCTGCACGACTACGAGAAGGCCCGGGCGGCGGGTGCCGCGCTGGAGCCGATGGCCTCGCTGGTCATCGTGCTCGACGAGTTCTCCGAACTCCTGACGGCCAAGCCGGACTTCATCGACATGTTCATCCAGATCGGCCGTATCGGCCGTTCGCTGGGTGTGCACCTGCTGCTGGCCTCGCAGCGCCTGGAAGAGGGCAAGCTGCGCGGCCTGGACACCTACCTGTCGTACCGGATCGGTCTGCGGACCTTCTCCGCCGCCGAGTCCCGTACGGCGATCGGCGTCCCGGACGCCTACCACCTGCCGTCGATCCCGGGCTCCGGCTATCTGCGGTACGACACCGACACCATGGTCCGCTTCAAGGCGGCGTACGTGTCGGGGGCGTACCACGGTGAGGGACCGTCCCGGGTGCACCGCTCCACGCAGCTGCGTCCCGCGCTGTTCTCGGCGGAGCATGTGGCGCTGCCCCCGCAGCCGGTGATCGAGGAGCCGGAGCCCGACAACCGGGTGGACGACGCGCTCGCCGACACCGTGCTGGACGTCCTCGTCAGCCGGATGATCAACCAGGGGCCGCCCGCCCACCAGGTGTGGCTGCCCCCGCTCGACGAGGCGCCCTCGCTGGAGCAGCTGCTCCCGCAGCTCGCCGTCACCCAGGACCGCGGCCTCACCGCGCCCGACTACACGGCGCTCGGCCGGCTCAACGTGCCGGTCGGCCTGGTGGACAAGCCGTTCGAGCAGCGGCGTGACGTGCTGTACCGGGACTTCGCGGGCGGTGCCGGTCACGGTCTGTTCGTCGGTGGTCCGCAGTCCGGCAAGTCGACGCTGCTGCGCTCGCTCATCTCGTCGTTCGCCCTCACTCACACGCCGTCCGAAGTGCAGTTCTACTGCCTGGACTTCGGTGGTGGCGGTCTGATCTCGATGGAGGAGCTGGCGCATGTCGGCGGCGTCGCCAACCGTCTCGACGCCGAGAAGGTGCGCCGTACGGTCAGCGAGGTCGAGGGCATCCTCAACGCGCGTGAGGAGTACTTCCGCACCAACAACGTCGACTCGATCCAGACCTACCGTCAGCGCCGGAACTCGGGCCAGCTGCCGGACCAGCTCTGGGGCGACGTCTTCCTCGTCATCGACGGCTGGGCCACCTTCAAGACCGACTACGAGATGCTCGAGGCGACCGTCACCGAGATCGCCACGCGTGGCCTCGGCTTCGGTGTGCACGTGATCCTGACGGCCAGCCGCTACACCGAGGTGCGGCCCGCGCTCAAGGACATGCTGCAGAACCGCATCGAGCTGCGGCTCGGTGACCCGACGGAGTCCGAGATCGACCGCAAGGTCGCGCAGAACGTCCCCGCCACCGTGCCGGGCCGCGGTCTGACCTCGGACAAGCTGCACTTCATGGCGGGCCTGCCCCGTGTCGACGGTTCCTCGGAGACGGAGGACCTGTCGGAGGCGACGTCGATCCTCGTGAGCGGCATCAACGAGAACTGGCAGGGCCAGCACGCCCCGTCCGTCCGTCTGCTGCCCACGATGATGCCCGCGGACGGGCTGCCCAAGGGCTTCGAGCACCCGGACCGCGGTGTCGCCATCGGCATCGACGAGTCGTCGCTGTCGCCGGTCTTCGTCGACTTCGAGACGGACCCGCTCTTCATCGTGTTCGGCGAGAGCGAGTCCGGTAAGTCCGCGATGCTCCGGCTGCTCGTCAAGCAGATCACCGAGCGCTACTCGCCGGACAAGGCGAAGATCGTCATGGGCGACTACCGGCGCGCCCACCTTGAGGGCGTGCCCGACTCGCACCTGTCGCGGTACTGCGCCTCGGCGCCGGCCCTGACGGAGACGCTGGAGGGCCTGGCCGGCTCGATGCACCGCCGGATGCCCGGCCCGGACGTCACGCCCGAGCAGCTGCGCAACCGCAGCTGGTACAGCAGCCCGGACGCGTTCGTCATCGTCGACGACTACGACCTGGTGGCGACCGGCGTGAACCCGCTGGCCCCGCTCCTGGAGTACCTGCCGTTCGCCCGTGACATCGGCCTGCGCGTCATCATCGCGCGCGCCTCGGGCGGTGCGAGCCGGTCGCTGTACGAGCCCGTGATGCAGCGGATGCGCGAGCTCGGCGCCCAGGGTGTCGTGCTCTCCGGCGACCGGGCGGAGGGTGCGCTGCTCGGCAACATCACCGCGACGCAACTGCCGCCCGGGCGTGGGCACTTCCATACGCGGCGTCGGGGTGGGCAGCTGATTCAGACGGGTTGGGTGCCGAACCGCTTCTGAGGGACGGTTGGTCGATCGGTCGATCGGTCGATCGGGAGGGGCGGTACCCATGTGGGTGCCGCCCCTCTCCGTTGCCCACGTGAGGGCTGGGTCCCGGACAGGTGTCCCCGTTAGAGTGGCGTTGCGACAGAAAAGACGAGCCACGGGGGGCAGTTGTGTCGTCGGACTACATGGACTCCGACCCTGAGGTCCTCAAGACCGAGGGCTTTCACATGTTCGGCGTCGGCGTGGACTTCGCCAAGGCCGTGTCAACCCTGCAGACCGGGCTGACCGCGCTCGAGAAGGGCGACACCCCGCCGTGGGGGGACGACGACATCGGCGAGAAGTTCGGCGTCGTCTACGAGGGCCTGCGCGACGGCATGTACGAGTCGATGGCCAGCCTGGCGGAGCGCATCGCCGGCATGGGCGTCGCCTTCACCAAGATGGGCGTGGCGCACGAGAAGAACGAGGCCGAGCAGGACGCCATCTGGCAGCGGACGACGTCCGAGTACGACGGTCAGGTGCAGGTGCCGACCGGTGTCGTGCACAGCAACCTGCGGCCTCGCCAGGACCTCTGATCCTCGACAGGCACGTGCGGGGCCTCCGACGCAAGTAGGCTGACTCACGTACGTCGTTCGCACGTCAGGAAGAGGCCCAGCGGCATGACCGAGGCACGCAACAACGAGGTCGGGACTCAGTCCGAGGACGTCAAGGCGCGCAAGGAGCGGGAGAGGGACGAGCTGTACGCCCTCGACATCTCGGGGGTCGAGTGGCAGTGCGCGCCCGGTACCGAGGCGCACGAGGAGCGGGTCGAGATCGCCTACCTGCCGGCGGGCGCGGTGGCCATGCGCTCGTCTCTGGACCCCGACACCGTTCTGCGGTACACCGAGGCGGAGTGGCGGGCGTTCGTGCTGGGGGCGCGGGACGGGGAGTTCGATCTGGAGGCCACGCCGCGCAATGGTGGGGTGGCGGCGGAGTAGGCCGGCTTCGGGGGTACGCCGCCGGCGTCGGCGGTCGGGGACGGGCCCGTCCGTGGGACCGGCCCGGCGCCTAAGATCAAGGTCCTACGAAAATGCGTCCGCGATGACGGAGGACGGGGACCCATGACCGGCACGACCGAGCACCACGCACCGCACCCCCACATAGGCGGCCGGACCGCCGCGTTGCGCGCGCTCACCGCCTGGCGCGGTGCCGCGCCCGGCGCGCCCCGCGTGGTCGTGCTCACGGGCAGCTCCGGAAGCGGGCGTTCGCGGCTGCTCACCGGTTTCCTGATGCTGTGCGAGCCGGAGTACCGCAAGCGGCTGCCGCTCGACGAGATGGACCCGTCGACGGTGCCGCCGGACCTGCCGGCCCCGGCCGTACCGGCCCCCGAGGGGTTGACCGCGGCCCAGGTCCTGTGGCTGCTCGCCGATCACTACGAACTGAACGCCACCAGTGTCGAGGGCGTGTACGCCGAACTGGCGGCACTCGACGAGCCGGTGACCGTCGTCGTACCGGACGTCGACCGTGCCGGTCCGGTACGGACGGCGGGCGAACCCGCACGGCTGGTACGGGAGGTCCTCTCCCCCCTGGCCGCCACGGAGACGGTCCGGCTCCTGGCCGAGGTGCCGCGTCCGCTGGCCGCCGAGCTGGCCGAGGTCCTGCCCTCCGGCACCGTGCAGATCATCGATCTCGACGAGCCGGAGTGGGCCGACCCCGAGGGCCTGCTGAGGCACGCGCAGGCGGCGCTGAGCGGGGAGTTCGGAGCACCCGAGCTTCCGTTCACCGCGGATCCCGCCTCCCGTCTCGCCCTGGGAGCGGCCATCGGCCGCCGGGCCGGGACCAGTCCGCTGGTCGTCCAACTCGCCGTCAACTGCATCCTGATGGCTCCGGAGGGCTTCGACCCGGCCGACGAGAGGTTCCTGCCGACGTCTGTCGGTGAGGCCCTGGACCTGCACGCCAGGCGGCTCGGCACCGACTCGCAGACGCTGCGGCTCCTGCTGGCACCGCTCGCCCTGGCCGAGGCCGACGGTCTGCCGATTCAACTGTGGTCGCGGCTGGCGAGCGCGGTCGCCGGGCAGGACATGAGCCAGGCCATCGCGGGCGGGATGCTGCTCGCCGCGCCGTTCGTGCAGCCCGAGGAACAGGACGCGGACGCGACGGACGACGAGCAGGCGGACGGGCGTACGTTGCTACGGCTGCTGCACCCGGCCATCAGCGACGAGATCCGCGCCGGCCTGCCGAACGTTGCCGCCGCCCAGAGCCAGATCGCGATGGCCCTGCTGGAGGCCGTGCCCGAGCAGGACTGGGGGAAGGCCGACCCCTACGTGCGCGACAACATCGCAGGCCACACGCTCGAAGCGGGGCTCCTGCCCCAACTCCTCACCGACCCGGGGCTGTTCGTCCACGCCGATCCGGTGCCGTTGCGCGCCGCCATCGAGGCGGTACCGGCCGAGGAGCTGGGCGCCCCCGCCCGCACGTACCTGCGTACGACACCCCTTCTGACCCGCACCCAGGCGTCCCCCATGCTGCGCGCAGCCCTGCTGGAGACCGCGTTCGTCGAGGACGGCCTGCCCGAGTACGCCGAGGCGATCCACCAGCGGCTCGGGCTGGAACTGCCGTGGCAGACGCTGTGGAGCCTGCCCGTCCCGGGCATCAGCGCCGTGACCGTCGGCAGCCTGCCTCGCGCCGACGGATCTGCCACCCCGGTCGCCGTCCTGGTCGTACCCGCGGGCACGCCGGGTGCCCACCCGGTCGGTGCGTCCGGCGAGGAGCCCGGTTCCGCGGTGCTGGTCCATGGCCTCGTACAGCCTGATCACCTCGGCGATGCCGACCCCGAGCAGATTCGACGCCCCTCGGAGGAGGAGCGTGCCGCCGCCCCGCTCGGCCTGAGCCGAGGCGCCGACTACCTGCGGGTCTGGGACCGGGCGGATCAGGAGATGGTGGCGGCACTGATCTCCGACACGCGCTTCACCGCCGCCGACATCTCCCCGGACGGCATCCTCCTTCTCGCCACCGAACACGGGGCGAAGGCCCTGCGTATCCGCGCGGCGGACGCGGGGATAGCCTCGTGAGCACCCACAACCGATGAACTTCGAAGGAGCCTCCCCGTGACCAGCCAGGAGCAGGCGCTCGCCATCGCCGACCGTTGGCTCAACCCGGAAGACTCCGCGGAGCCGCGCCGCGAGGTCCGGATGCAGGAGTTCGACCTGGGCTGGGTCGTGTGGGCGGCACCGGCGGAGCCCGAGCGTGACCCGGTGACCGGTCAGCGGCGGCCGCCTGCCGAGATCGGTGACGCGTGCGGGGTCGTGGACCGTCGTACCGGTGAACTGACGGTCTGGCCGTCGGTGCCGGTCGACGAGGTCATACAGATGTACCGGCAGAAGCACGGCGGCTCGGGCACGTCCGAAAGCGGCGCCCGTCCGGTCACGGGTCCCGGCAACACCGCTGTCTTCACGTACACGGACCCGGCGAACGGCGAGGAGACCACCCTGTTCCGCACCTCCGCCCCGGGCCTGCCTCCCGCCGAGTACCAGGCGTGGGGGGAGCTGCGGCGGATGAACGTACCCGCCGAGAACATCCTGGCCATCCACACCGATGTGCGTCCCAGCCTGCTCCCCGGCGGCTACACGGCCGAACTCCTCAACACCTTCCGCAACGCCCAGCTCTCCTGCTCACAGACCTACGGGGCTCGTCCCGAGGCGCGCGCGGAGGGCATCGCGGCGCTGGTCGAGCAGGTCGAGACCATGCACCGGATGGCCGGCCAGCAGCCGCCGCCCCGCCCGCACCGCCTGCCGGTTCCCGCGCAGGTGACGCCCGCGGAGCCGATGCGTGACGTGGCTCTGGGCCGCCATCTCGTGGAGGTCTTCGGCGAGGACGGCGTCCGTCGCTTCGACGCCGACGACATCACCGCCGGCGCGCTGCCCGAGGCTGCCGGGACGACGCTCACGTGGGCGGGGCTGCCGGCCGACCTCCCGCTGTTCTTCACCGCCGACCGGTCGGACGCCCCTCCGGCCGGTGGCCTGTTCACCGACGTCGCCACGAATCTGCGCGAGCGGCGCAGCCCGGCCGGCGACGACAAGATCGGTGCCCTGGCGCACCTGGTCCGGATCGGCTTCGACGGGGTCGCAGTCATCGCCGTGCAGGTCCTGCCGGGCTCGGGACAGCCGGACGGCCTCGGCGCCCTCTGGGCCGTGGATCCGGTCACTGCCGAGGCCCGCTACGTCAACGTCTCGGTCGCTGCATTCGCTCGCTCCCTGGCGCTGCTCGCCACCGTACGACAGCGACTGCAGGGCCTGGACCCGGTCGCGGCCGGTGCGGAAGTGGCGGCGCTGCAGGAGCAGTTGGCGGCCGTGGACGCGTCCGCGCTGGGTAACGCGGAGACCTGGTGGTCGCTGATCGTCGAGCAGATGTGGCACGGGTTGTTCTGACCGGCCCGGTCCTCTTGGCAGATCCCCACCGCGGCAAACGAGACAACAAGGAGAGCGACCGTGACTTCGGACCACCCGACAGCGCCCACCACCTCCGACCAGGCCCTCGCCATCGTGCGCAGCCGCTTTGCGCAGCCCAGGCTGCCGGACGGCAGTCCCGCCGAGCTGCGCGTCGAGGAGTTCGACATCGGCTACCTGGTGTACGCGGTGTTCCCGCCCGTCACGGACGCCGCCGGGCGGCCTCAGCCGGCTCCGCCCGGCGGCAGCAAGATCGTGGTCTCCAAGGAGACCGGTGAGACCGTCACCGTGCCCAACTATCCGACTGAGGCGGCCATCGCGCTGTACCGGAAGCAGCGCCAGGCATGACACCTACGGCTCGGGCATGACACGTACGGCTCGGGCGTGAACGTACGGCTCGGGCGTGCTCAGTAGAGCGAGAACCCGCCGCTGTGCCGTCCCTGGTTCTTCTTCCCGGACTGGGAGTCCTCGCCCTGCGCCCGCTTCGGATCCGACGGCCCGGTGGCGGGGTCACCGCCGGTGAGCGGCTCGCCGTGCCTGATCTGGTCGCGCTCGTCCTCCGAGAGCGACTCCCACTGACCGCGCAGGGAGGCCATGCCTCCGCCCAGGGCTCGTGACACCGCGGGGTCGTCCATGGCGTCGCGCAGGGCGAGGCGGCCGGAGAGCAGCTTCTTGGCCGCCTCCTGCAAGTCCTTGCCACCGACGTCGGACTCGGACAACTTGCGCAGGGCGGAGTTCAGGGAACGGATCTGTTCGGGTTCGAGTGCCTCGTCGAGCACGCCGCGCTCCTGCGAAGAGCCCTGCGGGTTGGGTGAGTTCTCGGGTTGCCTCGTCATGTCGCTGCCTCTCGTCGCCTCTCGACACCTGAAGTATCTCCCGTCACAGGGGGATGCCATGCTGGGGCCCCATCGGCCGTAGAGAAGAAGGACCGCATCGGAAGGACCGCATCGTCATGGCTCGGACGCAAGGCACAGGAAACGGCACCGGCGTCGACCGTTCCCTCGCCGGCCTCCTCGGCAGAGTCTTCGGGCGCCTGGGGCGCGCGGGCGGCCTGGTCTTTCTGATCGCGGGCCTCGGGCTGAGCGGGTTCGGCGCGTACGAGGGGGCGTACGCGGCGGGTTGGGCGGGTACCCACGGCACGCTTACAGTGCAGCAGTGCGAGGTCAGCTACCCGAACAACGCCGCCCGCAGCAGCCGTAAGAACCGCCGTCCCGTCCGCTGCGAGGGCACGTTCGTCGCCGAGGACGGCAAGGGCACGGACGCCAACGCGGCGGTGCGGGTCAAGCAACGGTACGCGCAGGGCACCGAGTTGTCCGTACAACAGACGGAGCCGCCGGCGTCGGAGGGCGGGGCCGGTGCCGACTACGTCCAGGCCGGGATGGACCGGGCGTGGCGCTGGTTCGCCGCGTTCTTCGGCGGCTGGGTGTTCACCGGGCTCGGGGTGTTCTGCCTCGCCACCGGCTTCGCTCCGTTCGGGCAGAGCCGTGTCTCGTTCGACGCCGCCTGGGAGGCGGCCGGGCGGGGAGTGACGCGGTCGCTCGTGATCGGGGCGATCGGGGTGGGGATCGTCGGCGCCGCGGTGTCGTTCTTGATCAGCTACTTCTGACCCGGTGACGGTCCGGCTGACGTCGGGGGATAGCCTGCGCCGGGTCAACTTCACGTTGACCTTTGCCAGTTCATTCAACGTTCAGCCAACTACGGGGTTCCCGGGCATGTCGACGCCTCCACCGCAGTATCCGAATCAGCCGTATGGGCAGCAGCCGCAACCGCCGTACGGACAACCGCAGCAGCCGTACGGTCAGCCGCAGCAAGGGTACGGATTCCCGCAGCAACCTCAGCCGCAGCCGCCGGGCGGGCCTCAGCGCCCGCAGCCAGGAGGTGTGCTGCGGATGCTGAAGGCCGCCCTCGTCGTCATAGCGATCTTCGGTGGGCTGGGCTACTACGTCTGGGACTACAACACCAGCCCCACCGGCGGTAAGGCGAAGGCCGAGGCTTCGGCGTCCGCGGCCGCCGAGGAGGACAAGACGCACGACCCCGAGATCGGCGACTGCGTGAAGGTCGCGGACCCTCAGGGCGAACCGCTGCCGACAGTCGTCGACTGTGGCTCGCCCGAGGCCGAGTACAAGACGGGGGCCCTGCTCCCCGGACAGGACCAGGAGTGCTCGGCGAAGTACGACTACGGCATCCAGTACCGCAACAGCCGGGGCTTCGACTACACGTTGTGTTTCACCAAGGTCTGATCCACATGGTCCATACGACCAGACCTGACCTGAGCCTGCCCTCGGCTCGCTGACCGGAATGTCCAGCGAGTCAGGGCATCGCGTCCGCCAGCGACGCGCCCGCCGCCGCCAGAATGATCGCCATCATGGCCAGGCGGGTGCGGGCGCGCCGCGCCAACTCCACACTGAGGCCGGCGGAAGCGAGGCTCACGCAGTACATCGCGGTCCCCACGCCCGCCTGGGTACCGCTGTTGAGGCGTCCCACGATCACGAAGAGGCAGACCAGCGCCACCAGCGCCCCGGCGGCCATGAGCCCACCGCGAGCACTCCGCGCCTGCTGCGACCGCCGGCTCGCGAACCCCGGATCCGCCTGCCTGGGGAAACTCGCCCGCAACTCGTCCAGCCCGGGCGGGACCGGATCGCCCTCGTCGCCTCGCAGCTGCGTCTGTACGTGTTCCCCGCCGAGTTCCCGGCCGTGCGTCGTCATGGGGAGGCAGCGTAGGTCAATTCGCTAAGCTCACGCACCATGTTGCCTTCGCACACGCCCTCCCCCGCGCCCGACGCCATGGTCATCCGGACCGGCCGTCGCGGCGCCATGACCGGCCTCCCTTGCTCCGTCCTGCTCATCGCGATGGGCGCGGTCGGCGTCGTCGGCGCGGTCGTGGTTGCTACCGGGAACCAGAAGGGGGAATCCAACCCGGCGGGTTACGTGGGCCTCGTGTTCATGCTGCTGCTCGGTGCGCTCGGCGTGTTCCTGTTCATCGCCAACTGGGCGAACCGTCGCAGCCGGATCCTCGTCGACGCCACAGGCCTGTGGGTCGAGAACGGAAAGCTTCGCAACGTCATCCCCTGGCAGGGGCTCGCCGGAGTCGGCCTGTACTGGAGCAAGTTCGGCCGAACCCAGAAGGTCTACTCCCTCGAACTGTTCCCCACCGGCCCGATCGACCGGGACGACCCCGTCCTGTGGACCCTCGTCCGCGACGAGGAGCCGTTGCACCCCGACCTGCCTCGCCTGCGCCACCGCCTCCCCTTCCCCGCGCCCTGCCGACAGGAACTCGTCTCCGCGGTCCAGCGGTACGTCCCGCACATCTGGCTCGGCGAGTCCGAACGGGCCGAGGGCCACGTCGGCCGACCCGACGTCAAGGGGCACCGACAGCGCACCCAGGGCCGTACACAGTGAACGGTCAGCCGCCCTGCCGCTCGCTTCCGGCAACAGTGGCGACCTGAAACGGACTTGTGACAGCAACCCCCTGAAGTTGCCGGCCGGTGAGTCCGTAAACTTTGCGGACGGCTGTACTCCTGTGTGATTTTCCCTCACGGGTGAGGGAGTTGTACGGCTGTGTTGTCTGACGGGGGTGCTTACTGCTGTGTCGATGATGCTGCCGGACGAACTCGAGTGGGTTCTCCAGATGCTGGGCTACAACTGGCCTACGGCGGACGAGGACAAGCTCAGAGACTCGGCCGCCCTGTGGCGCAAGTTCGGTGAGGACGTCACCGACCTGCACACCAAGGCCAACACCAGCGCCCGCACGGTGACCGCCAACAACGCCGGCGAGTCGATCGACAAGTTCACGAAGACGTACGAGAAGTTCGACGGCGGGGGCGGCGACGGCTACCTCCGTAACGCCGCCGAGGCCGCCTTCCTCATCGCGAACGTGATGGAGACCTGCGCCTACCTCGTCGAGTTCGCCAAGTGGGCGGTGATCGCCCAGCTGATCGCCCTGGCCATCCAGATCGCCGCCGCGGCTGCCGCCGCGCCTTTCACCTTCGGTCTGTCCTCGGTAGCGGGAATGGGCGCCACCCAGGCGGCCCGCCTCCTCGTGCGCCGTATCCTCGACGAGCTCAAAAAGGCGCTGCTCGAGGCACTCATCGAGACCATGAAGGAGCCTGCGATCTCGGCGATCGAGGCGATCATCACCGACCTCATCCGCCAGACGGTGAACGTCGGCTTCGGCGCACAGGAGGGCTACGACGTCGGCGCCACCCTCAAGGCCGGCGGCACCGCGGGCCTTGAGGCCCTGAAGCAGAGCCCGCAGACGTTCGCCGAGGGCGTGCGCGACAGCATGGGTAAGAAGGCGGGCGATCGCTTCCATCACGCGATCGACAGCCGTATCGACGGGTACAACGGGCCGTCCGGGACGCCGGGCAGCGACAGCGGTGCCGGTACCGACGGGAGTGGTGACGGCAGCAGCGGGAGCGGGGACTCCGGCTCGGGGAGTTCCAACTCCAACTCCAACTCCTCCTCCTCGGACTCCGGTTCGTCGGGGTCGTCGGACTCGTCGGACTCCTCGACGTCGTCGCGTTCGAGCAACGGCAGCGGGCCGGGAACGAACATAGGCAACGGGATATCGGCCGACACCGGCGGCAACGACATCGGCGGACCGAACGTGGGGCCGGGCCCCGACTCGGGCTCGGGATCCGCTTCCAACTCCGGCTCCGGCTCCGGGCAGAATCCGTCCTCCTCGGACACGCCGTACTCGAGGCCGTCGGTGGCCCCGTCCGGGTCGTCCCTGACGGACTTCGACGACCCCTCGCCCGGCGGAGCATCGTCCAACTCCCCTGGCTCCAACGGTTCCTCGGGCGCGCCGAGCACGGCCGGGCCCTCCCACTCCGGTGGCGGTTCCGGCGTATCCGGCCTGTCGTCGCCGAGCCCGCAGTCCACGCCCTCGTCCGGGGCCGCGTCGTCCGGCGGTACGTCCTCCTCGCCGGGGAGCGGCTCGATCGGCACCCAGATCGACGGCCTGGCCGCCACCGCTCCCACCCAGTCCAACGCCGCACCGGCGCCGGCAGCCGACTCGTCCCCCTCCAGTTCCGGCGGCCGTTCGGACGGCGGCTCGGCCATGCCGACGTCGCCCACGGCGCCTTCCACGGGGGGTGCGACTCCGGGTGGGCACCACAGCCCGGGCGCCTCCGGCGGCTCCAGCACGCCGTCCGCCACAAGCCCGAACGCCAACTCCGCCCCGGCGAGGAATCCTTCCGCCGGCACACCTGGCACACCTTCCGCCACCGGGACGGGGCCTGCCTCCACTCCGAGCGCCACGCCTTCTACGGCGCCTCGGAGTACGCCGGCTGCGACGCCGGGCGGTACGCCCGCGGCAACGCCGGGGAGTGCGTCGGCCTCGACGCCGGGGAGCACGTCTGCTGCAACTCCGGGAAGCACGTCTGCCACAACTCCGGGAAGCACGTCTGCCACAACGCCGGGGAGTAGGACTGCCTCCACGCCGGACGGACGTGCTCCGGGCGCGGGGGACGGGCGTACGCCGGGTACCCAGGGCACGCCGGATGGTCGAATACCGGCCCAGCGCCCCGGGAGTACGACCCCGGGCGAGGGCAACACGCCGCGGAACACTCCGGGTACGACGCCGGGCGACCGTACTCCACCGCGCGGCGGTCCCGGGAACACCTCTCCGGGCGACGGCAGCACACCTCGCAGCAACCCTGGGAACACGACTCCGGGCGACGGCAACACGTCCCGCAGCAACCCCACGAACACGACTCCGGGCGACCGCACTCCTCCCCGCAGCAACCCCGCGAACACCAACCCGAGCGACGGCAGCACACCTCGCAACAACGCCGACTCGAACAGTGGCACCCGTACCCAAACCCCGGGCCACAACCCGAGCACGACGACGCCGAACCAGAACCCGGCCCAGTCGACGCCCCCCAGGGCCGCATCGCCGTCCACCGGCACGCCCACGACGACGCCGTCCACGTCTCCCGGCGGCGGGCCCGAGCGCTCGTCGACGCCGAGCAGCAGTGCGCCGCACACCTCCACACCGAGCAGCGGCAGTCCGGGTTCCTCGACGCCGAACAACAGCAACCCGAACTCCTCGACGCAGCCGGGCCATGCCACTCCTGGCACGCCCGGCACCCAGAACCAGCCGAGTACCGGTTCGCCCGCCACCCCCTCCAGGCCGCCTCAGCAGCCGGCGGGGAACACGCCGAACACCCCCAGCACTCCGCAGCAGCCAGCCGCACAACCGCACAAGTCGGAGAACACACCGCCCGACTCGCAACAGCAAAAACAGCACCATCAGGACGTGACAGCGGTCCCGATCCACACCGTCGTCACGACACCGCCCGCCTCCGACTCCCCGTCGCACGCGGACTCCGCCACACCCCAGCCCCCCGGCTCGCCCCAGGCCAATCCCGGCGACTCCCAGAACCAACACCCGCAGCAGGACAGCCTGGACGACATCCGAGCCGACCTGGACCACCACCCGGGTGGCCTGTCCCAGCCCGATCCCGCCGATCAGCAGGCTCTGGCCGACGCGGTCCCGCACAACGAGGACGGCACCCCGGAACGCTTCCCCGACCCCTTCGGCCCCTGGACACAGCTCCAGAACGACGGCGGCAACACGGTCCCGGGCCGAAGCAACAACTGCGCAGACTGCTCCCGCTCGTTCCTGGAAACCTGGTACGGCAACCCCCAGGTCTCGGCCCCACGAACTGTCGACCTCGACGAGAACGGCAACCACAACCCGTTCACCCCCGAGGACAACGCGAACGACAACCAGATCCGCTGGACCGGCGCCGCTCACACCTACGCCGGCCCCGGCGGTGACCCCGACACCGCCAACAACATCGCCACCACCCTCCAGCAGGCCGGACCCGGTTCAGCGGCCATCGTCCAGGTCGACTGGCCCGGCGGAGGCGGCCACGCCTTCAACGTCGTCAACCACGACGGCAACATCGTCTGGATCGACACCCAGAGCGGGGAAGTCAGCAACCAGCCGCTCCACATCGACCAGGCGGAGCACGTCTGGCACATCCCGCTGGACGCCGACCGGAATCCGATCGACACGAGCCAGCCCCACACCCAGAACTCCGAGCACGCCCAGCAGGGTACGGACACGTCGCAAGACGGCGGTGACAGTGCCCAACCGAACACGACCGACGCATCCGACGGTCCCGAGAACAAGCAGACCGACGACCCGGCCCCTTCGGGTGAGACACCTGCCCATGCGCCCGGCGAGAACGTCCCGCACTCAGAGCCCGCGAACCCCGTAGACAGGCCGTCCGTCAGAGATGCGGACGGCGACAGCGAAGAGGGCGCGCTCAGCCCCGAGTCACGACCGTCGGACCGGCCGTCGGACCGGCCGTCGACAGGAGAACTTCCCGACGCCGCACGGGGGTCGGACTCCGGCTCCGCACGCGGTGAAGGTGAGAGTGGAGCCGGAGAAAGCCGACGCACACCCCCTGGCCAGGACGGCACGTCGCAGTCGGACAACGGCACTCGCACCAACGTGGCCAACACGCTCGATCCCGACAGGACCACGACTCCGGCACCTGGGACGCAGGCCTCGTCGCCGAGCGACCGCTCCGACACCCCCGCCCGCCAGGCACCCGATACCCCGGCAACCGATCGGCCCAGCAGCCAGCAGCCTCCTGTCACGGGCGCCCACGCCGCCTCGCAGCAGCACAACCCCACCGCGCGGTCGGCCGACCCACGCGGGCAGGACCCGTCCAACCGGAAACCGCACACAAACGAACGGCCGGACTCCGAGCGCGACACCACGACGCGCCCCGACGGCCGAGCGGACACCACCCCCGACGAGGCACCCCGCCAAGGCCCCCGAAGCCCTGCTGGGCAGGACTCTCACCAGCACGACGACCCCACGGATTCGACGGGCGACAAGGACAGCACCAAGGATCCCGACGACCACCCCTACACCGACCCTCACGACCGAGGCACCAGTGACACCGCGGACGAAAGCCGCCGGGTGACCGAGGACGGGCCGGACAGCGATGTCTCGCGCACCCATGAGACACCGGAGGGTGACAAGTCCAAGGAGTACGGCCTTGAGCCCGACCCGCTGCAGCAAAAGCTGCGACTGGAGCGGGACGTCCACAGGGTCGAACTCGACCGGGTCCACGACCGACTCAACCGCTGGGCGGATTCGGGCGAGCTCGGGAACGTTGTGCGGGCGACGAACGGCAGCGGGCCGAATGCCAATCCTGGCGGAGCACGTAGCTTCACCAGGGAGCAGTTGAGCGAAAGTCTCACCGGCTTCCGTGACTTGTCGCGAGGAGAGCAGCAAGCCGTTGTGGCGTCCCTCGCGAGGCTCAGCCTCTCCTTCCACCAGGAGCACGCGGTGGGCCGCAGCCCGGAACGGATCGCCAATCCTTACCGGAACGAGGGCGAGGGCGAACCCGACAAGGACACACCGGACCGCGGCGCGAAGATCTCCAAGGAGTCGCTCGGTGTGCGGCTGCATCGCATGGCGATGAACGCCTTGTTCAAGAAGGCGGAATTCAAGAACCTCGAAACCGACGACCTCAAGGAAATCAGGCGGCACGGACCAGACTTCAGTGGAAAGAACTACGCAGTCCTGGAGGTGCAGGGACCTCCGCCGGAGAGCGATGTCCATTACATCGTGGACTCGTCTGTTCCGGCCAACCAGAACCTCAAGGGGGTGCAACCACGACACTCGGAGCGACACCTGCTCGACTGGCTCAAGCGTATGGACCCGGACGGATCAACGTACACACCCATCGGCCTGTACACCGAGCGTGAACCATGCGGGCAGGGCCAGGGCCACGCGAAATGCTCCGACACTCTCCGGGACAAGCGGCTGGAGGGCATACCGATCCACTACAGCACGACTTACCGTGACGACCCCGTGGGTGTGGACACCCGTGGAGACATGGCAGATGACAAGAAGGACGCGCTCAAGCAGATGAAGGGCATGTCCGATCAGGAATCCAAGCAGCACGCGGAAAAGGTGTGGCGCGAACACTACAAGGACGACCAGGAAGGTCTCGACAAGGCACTCAAGAAGCTTGAGGACAAGACCGGCGACAAACTCATGAAGGCCATCAAGAACGAGTTCGATAACCAACGCAAGGGGACCACGACTCACAAGGAGGACGCCATCAGCGCCGAATTCGACCGGCACATCAGCGCCCTTCAAGGAACTTGGGGCAAGCTGCGTGACGACATCCTCAGCTGAACACAGCCATGGAATGACTGTCCGCCAACGCCCTTACCAGCCCGCCACGCACCACAACTAGGCTGTGGGTCATGCCAGACACCATCAACGCTCTTGTACGGGACCTCTCCGACGATGATCGGAGCGTGCGGCAGGCCGCGGAGGACGGTCTGGTCGCCCTCGGCATGCAGGCGGTCGACAGCCTGCTGCCCTACATGGGAGTGGACGGTTCATCCCGGCTGAAATGGGGTGCCGAGTCCGTCCTGCAGAGGCTGGGCGACGAGGCATTGCCACGCCTGCGGGAGATCCGGAGCCACGGTCCCGGGCGTCTGCGCAGCAACGCCCTGAAGGTACTGGTCGACCTGGGTGGCGCCGAGTACCTGGACGAGGGTGACCGGAGTGCCGTGGAGCGGCTCGTGCGGGTCAAACTCAAGGACGAACTCCCGGTGAGGGTCCCGTCGGAGGCCGGTCGCTGGCTCGCCTTCCCGGCGGAGCGAGTCGACGACGCCGTAGCCGCTCTCGGCCTGCACGATCTTCGGCCGGCCACCACGGTCATGGGCGTGGCTGCCGCCACCGAGGCCACCGACTCGCTCGAGTTCCAGGGTTCCCAGGGAAAGTCTCGGACCGCGTACCGGGTGTTCATCACGCCGGCGTTCGAGACCTGGCTCTCTGAAGTGCCGATCCAGAACTGGCGAATGCTGTGGGGCAATTCGTTCATCGATCAGCTCGACGGCTTCACACTGGCCGACAAACTCAGCGAGCGATGCGGTGAGGCTCACTTCTACGTCATCGACCCCTACAACTCCGCCGAGAACTGGTACGTCGCCCGCGAAGGTCACCGGGTGCGAAGCTTCGGCAGCTACGACCTGCCGCGGTTCCGGGGAGAACCACTGCCCTTCGAGGTGGAGTACAGGGAAGACGCTGACGAGGACGAGGCGGAGGAATACGCCGAAGGTGTTCCTTACGCCCTGACGGCAGCCGACATGCTCTCGGTCGAGCCCGGCCGCATGCCGGCGTCCAGCACCCACGGCCACGGCTGGCTCGCAACCACCCACCCCGACGTACCGAACTCCCGCTTCAAGGGGGCCTTGCCCATCTGACGCCTGCCCTGTGCGCACGGGGCCAGCGTGAAACCTCGGGGGGACCGGTTGCTGCTCGCCTCTCTCCCCTGAGCGCCCTTCACGCCGCCCGCCCCAACCCCGACGGCCCCCTCCTGATCACGCTGATAACTTGCTGTTCTTGCCTATTCACTCAGTGGGATTTCAATGAGCCAGCCACCGTTCCAGCCACCACCGCAGCCGCCGCAACCCCCTCAGGACCCCAACAACCCATACGCTCAGCCCGCGCCACCGCCCCCGCAGCAGCAGCCTCAGGGTTTCGGCCCGCCGCCCGCCCCCGGCCAGCCCCCGATGTACCCCGGAGCACCCCCGGCGCCGGGACAGCCGTCGATGCAACCCATGCAGCCGATGCAATCCGCGTATCCGATGCACCAGGCACCCCAGTTCCAGGCAGCACCCCCCTTCGGGCAGCGGCCGAACGCAAGCGGTCACCCGGTGGGCGCGGTCTTCCTCGCCTTCTTCGCGTCGGTCATCGTGTCGATGCTCTACAGCGGTCTCATCCTGGCCACCTACAAGGACCAGTCGGTCACGACAGCCAATACCCTCTACCTGGGTCACGCGCTGATCAACGGAGCGATAGTCGGCAGCCTGATCGGCATGGTGGGGCACCGCAACAACGGCGCCTGGATCAGCGGTGCCATCATCGCCGCGCTCGGCGCGTTCTTCGGCTACACCAACGCCACCCCGCTCGTCTTCGCCGACGTGGAGTCGCCCGGTGCTGTCTGGGACCTGGTGAGGTACGAGCCCTTCTGGCCGGCCAAAGCCTGGTGGACCGACGAAGCCACCGACGGAGTCGACTGGTTCTCCCCGCTCGGCTTGCTGCTCGCCGCAGCCGCCGCATGGGGCCTCGCCTACCTCATCGGCAGCAGGCGCCGGCAGGTGTGACACCGCATCAGGTACCGGTCCGGGCCATCACCCGGCGCCCCGGCCCCGGTCGGTAGCCTGGTCCGGTCCTGGCGCGAGCCGATGTCGACTCACGCCGGCCTGCCTGCCTCAGCGAAACGCCGGGCTGTCGCCGAGGCCCGCGAGCACTGCTCCAATGCACGCGACCATCATCGCCCAGCGCGTGTGACCGGCCCGCGCGAGCACGAAGCCCCATCCACCGAGGGCCACCCCCACGCCGTACGTGGCGACCCAGACGCCCAACGCGTCACCCTGACCGAGGCGTACAACGATCAGGGCAAGGCATACGACGGCGACCAACCCGGCGAACACCGCGTACTTCCCTCGCGCCTGCCGCGCGTCACGCCGCCGCTCCTCCACGAGCCCCGATCGGCCCTGGGCATCGAACTGCGCCCGCAGGTCGTCCGCGCTCACCCCGGAAGAACCGCTGGAAAGCGGCTGCCCGCCCGTCCCTTCAGGCCTGTTGGCCGCTCCACCGCTACCCGTAGTCATGGCAGTGCAGCTTAGCGGTGACGACCGGTGGCCCGCCGGAGTGGTCCAACGGATGGCGTGACAGGGCATCGAACCGCCCCAGACGAAGCGGAGTTCGCGCTACGCCCCCTCAAGCGACGCCAATACGAACGACAACGGCAGTGTGGCGACGGCGAGAGCAAGCCCCGCCGCGGCCAGTCCCGCACGGATCTCCCGCTTGCCTCGGACGCCCAGGTAGGCGGCGATCAGCGGCAGGACACAACACAGGAGCAGGCTGAAGTGCCAGCCCTCCTCCGTGATGAAGAAGACCATGGCGCCCAGGCAGACGGGCACCGAACTGACGCTCAGGACCTGGCTCCGAGAAAGGAAGAGCTCAAGGTCGCCGGCCCCACCGAAGAAACTCATGACCCGGACCGCTCTCTCCTCGTACTCCTGCTTTTCCTGCTACTCATACCGCGGCATGGTCGTAACCACCGGTACCCACCTGCGGAAACCCGTCCGCCGCCGAGAACCCGTTGACGGCCGCCGACATGACCACTCCGAGCGCGGCCAGCGCCGACGCGAAGGTGTCGAAGGTCTTGGCCGCCTCGGCCCACATCTGCATGAGCCGGATGGCCTGGGCCGCGGCCAGGGCGAACATGGCAATCGAGGCGGCCTGCCCGCCGACGGGAATGGCGTTGACTGCCTGCGCCGCGAGCAGGTTGACCAGCCAGATGACGAGCAGATCGCAGAACATCACCAGGAACGACTTCAGGAACTCCGCGAACTGGAACGCCATCTGCGCCGCCTGCGCATAGCACTGTTGCAGGGACTTGAAGGTCTCCTTGATCTCGTCGAGCTTCTTGGTGAACTCGTCGAAATACACGCTGGCGGCGTTGGCGGCATTGCCGTCCCAGGTCACACCCACGTTCTGGGTGCCCTTGCGCACATTCTCGGACACCGAGTCGCAGAACGACGCCAGGTTGCCCCATACGTCGGAGCAGTCGTTGTACTTGTTCCAGTCCCCGAAAACCCAGTTCGTGCAGACGCCGAAGGGGTCGAAGTCGAAGAGCAGCTTGGACGCCTCCACGGCCATCGCCGAGGGGCTGCCCAGGTCGAGGACGCTGCCGAGCGTCTTCTGCACGGGACTCATCTTGTACTCGTCCGCGTGGCCCGACGCGTACTTGACGATGGGGTTACTGGGATCACCGGGCGGCTTCAGCGTATCCGCGGCGTCGCTGGCGTCGGAGAAGTCGTGCGCGTCACCCCCGGAACCGCCGTCCGACACCTTGGACCCGGGGTAGGTGGCGTCGAGTTTGGCCGCCTCGCCGCTGTCCGTTTCCCGGTAGTACTTGGCGGTGCCGGTCAGCTCCTTCTCGGACGACTCCAGCAGACTCTTGACCTTCTCCAGAGCCTTCTTGGCCTCACTCACATACTGATCGTGGTCACCCGCGACCAGATCCCAGGCCTCACCGCCGACCGACTTCTCGATCTGTGCATGGGTGCCGGTGTACGAGACAGCCTGCGCACTGCCGTCCGCGGCGCGTCCCACCAGCTTCGAGAAGCCGTCGATCGCACCGGGTTCTACTCGAAAGCTCACATCTCCCCCATCGCCTGCATCAGCTCATACAAGGATCGGTACAAGGACCATCAGGACAAGGACCATCAGTACAAGGACCAGCCGCGCCCGTCGTGACGCGATTTCGTGCCCGGGCGGTTCTCCGACTCGGTACGCCGCTCGTCATCGAGCTGCCGCCGTTCCTCCTCGAGCCGGCGCTCCCCGTCAGCGGCGAGCGCCTCACGCTCGCTGTCGGACATGGAGGCCCACTTCTCGGCCAGCGGTGCCGACTGCTGCACCGCCTCCTCGGCGTACGCCGACACATCGGCCGCCTCGCGCAGCCCCATACGTCCGGAGAGGACCTCCTGAGCCATCTCCTTGAGCGCAGCGCCTCCCAGCCCCGAGGCGAGATGCTCCAGGGACTGCCGCAGGATCTTGGCCTGCGCGGCGTCCTGCTGGGTCATCTCCAGAAACTCGGAGTCGTCTACGCGCTTGTCGGAATTGTTCGCGGCGCTGTCCAAGGGATACCTCATCGGGGAGGGTCGGCGTGTCTCGACCGGCGTGAACCTACCAATGCAACTGCGAACGCTTCAACACACGGTCGCCGCAGCAATCGGGTGTTCGGTTTCAACTCGACCAGGGCGGGAGCTTGTTGGCCTTCGCGAGGCTACTGGGTTTGCGAACTTGATCATTCACCATGGCTGGATTACCTATGCCCCGAATTCTCCAATTCGCCGAATTCATCCTGCCTCTACGCAATGCCCGCTTCGCAGATTTGGCAGATGCGGCACCTGTTCATGATCACTTCTTGCTCACTCCCGGCGCGGAACCGATTCGAAGTGCCTCAACCGGACCGGGAACGCCGAGGCAATACGGCTCCAGCCCTGGCCGCTCGCCACGAGCGGTGATGTCCGCGTCACGTCATCCGAACTCGTTGCGAGCCCAGTCATCCGCACGCCCCGACGGGTTGGGGGACCCTGAAGTACCGGTGTCAGCAGAAGTACCGGTGGCACCGGAACCCGCTGCGGCAGTACTGGGCGCGGCGGTACTGGCCGCCGCCCCCTCGGACACCGACGTGGTGTTGGTGTCCCCGGAGCCGGCCCCATGCCGGGCCAACGCATCGACCCCGTGCTGCGCCCGATCCCCGACGGCCCCGCTGACGGTCTCCTTCGCGTGGTCCACATACGTGGCCGGATCCGCGTAGCCGGCGAGTGCCGACCCCTCTCCTCCGGTGACCTCGTTCTTGAGGCCGTCCACATAGGCGCCGACTGCCGTCTTGGCGACGTCCGTCGTCTCTCCGAGATCGATGCCTGACCGTGCGTCGAAGTAGGCCTCGATGCCCTGCTGACCGAGGTTCTGCGCCATTCCGACGGCGGCCTCGCGGACCTTGTCCTTGGCGGCGTCGACCACCCGCTCCTGGACGAACTGCTTGACCTGCTCCTTGACGACCTTCTTGGCCACCTTCTTGAGGGCGTCCATGGTGGCGTGCTCCATGGCCTTGGTGATCGCCTCCATGACCTCCTTCTTGAGGCGGTCCAGCAGCTCCCGGACGATCAAGCGCGTGGCCTGCGTGGCGCCCAGCGCGCCGACCTCGGACAACCCGAAGGTGAAGGGGGCCGCCGCCTGCGCGGCGATGATCTCCATCGCGAGGGCGATGAGCTGCACGATCACGGCCAACTTCGCCGTGAGGACCGCCACCGCGGCCACGTCGAAAGCCAGGGCGATCACGTCGCACGCGGTTCTCGCGTCAGGGATGTAGCGATCCTCGCCGTTCGCGCCCGTGTACGCGCCCCAGTCCTTGCTGAACCCCTCGATCGCGGCACCGAAACTGCTGGAGACGACGGTGCGGGCGAAGCCCTCGCCCTGCGCCTGGATCTCTTCGAGCTCCTTGCCGAAAGCCCGCCAGGCCTCGGCGACCTGATGCAGCGCTTCCTCATCGGCCTCGGGCCAGCTGTAGCCGAGGAGGTCGAGCACCCAGACGAGCTCGCCGGGAAGTGTGAGCGACATGTCAATAGTCCCGAATGCGCCTAGAGTTGACCGGAGATCCTGTCCAGCAGGCCACTGTTCGACGCGTCCGATGCGTCGTAGTCACGTGCGTTGTCCTGCAGGTTCTGCCCGATCTGGTGAAGCCGCTCCGCGAGGCTGTCCATCGACGTGAAGATTCCGTCACGAATCGGCGTGTAGACCTGCCCGAAGTTTTCCCCGAAATCCGCATCCGCCCAAGGCTCCCCGATGCCTTCAAGGGCACCCTGAAGCCGCTTGGACGCGGTCGCGAAATCACCCCCGAGAGTGGCGAATCGCTGCCCTTGCTGCCGGAGCACATCCGTGTCCACGTTAAAGGTTTCGAACGTCATGACGCTCCCCCGAACTCCCCTTGCTGTACGTCATATTGCACGACAGGCGGATAGCTTAGACTCCTCGCGCACGACCCGAAAGTCGGCCGGTCAAGAGATCGTCAAGGAATTCAAAGGGACGCCCAAAGTGGTGACAGCTCAGCCGCGTTACAGCAGTACAGGGGCCCAGTGGGCGGGAAGACTCCTCGGATTTGGACTGCTCCTCGCGGCCGTGGCCGTCGCCGCGGTGACCATTCCGGAACTGCGCAGTGAACTGGCCGGTGACGGCACCGCGGGGGCCCTCACGATTTCTTCATGTGAGACACACACGAAGACCCACTACGGCACGCATCGACGTTCGACAGAACTCCGTTTCAGTTGCACCGGAAACTGGACGGCTCAACAAGGTGGGACCACTTACCAAAATCTAGAAGTGGACACTTCGTCGCGTTTCGAATCCGGTGCGAAAATCCCGGTCGTACAAGTGGACGGTACTTTCGAGCAGCCGCAGGACCGTGACCCCGGAGACGACGCCGCGATCCTCGCGCTCTGCCTCTCCTTGCTGTCGTTCGGCATCCACTGCCTCCTCACCGGCTTCGGCTCCCGCAACGGCCCCGGCTTCGCGGCCTCCTGGAGCTCCTTGCCGGCCCGGACCATCACCGGTCCCCTCCTGGGCGGTCTGTTCGCCTTGGGCGTCCTGACAGCACTCGTGTGCACATTCGCCCTGTGATGCCCGTATCCGCACTCTTCCGCACTCTGAGGACTCACCCCCAATGGCACAGCTGCACGGGAACGCACCGCCGAACGCCACTCCGGAAGGGCGCGCGGGCCTCGGCCGTCTCATCGGCGCGGGCCTCATCCTCGTAGGCGTCGTCCTCCTGGCCCTCGGCGCCTACCTCGGCCCGTACTCGTACGCCACCTCCACACCGGGCAAGCTCACCGTCGAGACCTGCACCGTCGACTACAAGTACCGCTCGAGCTCGTCGAGCACCTCAAGCAGTTCGCGGAAGCGGACCAAGACCAAGTGGTGCTACGGCACTTTCACCACCGCCGACGGCAGCACCAAGGACCTCAACGCGGAACTCAGAAGCGACGCCCTGTACCAGCGCGGCGACGTCCTCGACGCCGTCAAGACCGGCGACACCTCCTACCAGCAGGACCACGGCTGGGTCGGCGCCGTCGCCGTCGGCTGCGCATGGTGGTTCGGCGCCCTCGTCCCCCTCGGCATCGGAATCCTCAGCATCACCACCGGCTTCGCCTTCGGCGGCACCTCCGACTTCCGCCACGCGAGGGAGACCGCGAGCCAGGGCCTGCTCGGCACCGTGTTCGTGATGATCGCGGTGGGGGTGGTGGGGTTTGTCGTCAGCTTGTTGGTGACGTTCTTCGTGTGACGCGAGTTTGGACCGTGCGTCGCACAGAGGTGGCTCCCTGAGGCGGTTGTTCCGATGCGAATCGGCAACAACCGCCTCAGGGAGCTTCGTGGCACAGAGGGACTGCCACTCGCCCCACCATGAGAGTCAGACCGGGAACGGCCCCGACGGAGGGACGGCGGCCGGTGCACCGCCGCCAGCCCTACGCCGCCCCAGCAGCACCAGTAGCAGCCCACCAATCAACATCAGGAGCCCCACACCGGCGGCGCCCAATCCGGTGAGCCACACTTCCTGCTCCATCGCCGGATGGGTCGTCCTGGGCGTACCCACAGGGGAGGCGAAGTGTTCCTTGCCCTCGTATTTCACCGGCACCGTCTTGTCGTCCGGCGGCGAGGCCGCAGCCTTCACGGCGGCGCCGGCGTCGATCTGCCCGTGCCCGAGGAACGCATTCCACCCGCCCTGCGGGTGACGGGCGGTGCTGGTGAGGATCGCACGCGTCTGGGCCGGCGTGAGCTTCGGGTTGTGGGAGAGCATCAGAGCCACGACACCCGAGGCAAGCGCAGTCGCCGGTGACGTGCCGTCAACGGCCTCGTAGCCACCTGTGTTCTTCGCACTGGTGATGCCCGTACCCGGCGCGGCCACTTCGTTGTACGTGTGCACGGTTGAGAACGTGGCGCGTGCCCCGCTCCGATTCGTCGCGGCTACTGCAATGGCCCCGGCGTAACCCGGCGGGAACGCGGTCTCATTGAGTTCGTCCCCGCTGTTGCCGGCCGCCGCGAGTACGGGCACCCCATGGCTCAGTGCATAGCCGATCGCCGCAACGTCGGCGTCATCCGCGTAGTTGCCGACCTCGCCGCTTCCAAGGGACATCGAGATCACATCGGCGCCGTGGTCGACCGCGTAGTAGATGCCTGCCACGATCGGACTTGGGCCGCGCTGCCGTTCGACTTTTCCGTCGTCTGCCTCGTCCTGGTCGGAAATCACCCTGACGGACAGCACCTTGGCCTTGGGCGCGACCTTGAGCACGTCCGACGCCATGGCGGTGCCGTGCCTCCCCCAGTCGGGGCTCTCCGGGTCCAGGCCGTCCTTGCGGTAGTCGGGGCCGGTGGTCACCCGCCCCTTGACCGCAGGGTGGTCAGCCACCACTCCGCTGTCCAGGACAGCCACGGTGACACCTTCGCCCTGACTGAGCTGTTGCGCTGCCGAAAGGCCCAGGGCGTCGCCTTCCCACCCCAAAGGCGTGGTGGCGGCATGCGCGGCGGCCATGGGCAATACACAGATGAGACCGGTCAGTGCAGCACCGACGACGGCCGTTCTCGTAGGTCGGTTGGTCACGACTCCGCACCTCCGAGCTGGAGATCATCCACGTGAAGTTGGAACATCCTGACCAGGATTTCCGCCTCGGCGTACCAGGACTCCCGGTCGGTCATCACTTCAGCTTCGTCTTCCGCCCAGTCGCCCGGCAGATTGCCGGCAAGCCGCCCGTTGACAGCACCCACGGTGGCAGCGACGGCGTAGGGCAGGTGTTCGCCGGCAGTTGCTTCCAACGCCGACCCGTTTCGCCCGATCTTCTTCCACTCGGCGGCCGGAGTGCCCGGCACCGCCAATGGTGCCACCGCCCCCTCGTTCTCCATGCCCTCGAAGGCCTGAGCGAGCTCCACCTTTTTCGAGATGTCTCCGGGCAACACCACGAGTGCGATCGTCGCCACCACGTCCCCGGTCGGGTCGACATACGTCGCGCGCAGCACGGCCTTGCATCCCACCCTCTCCGCGCTCGCAAGCGTCTTCGCCGTCAGTCCCTTGCCACAGGACGTTTCAGGGGAGATGCCGAGCCGACGCCAGTACGCGTACTTGGGATTGGTGAGATCCCCAAGTCGCCCGTCGCGGCCGCCAAGGGTGTCCGGAAAGATGCTGTCGGCGGGTTCGTCCGACCAGATCGCCTCTCCGTACTCGGGGTTGGCCAGCGTCTGCTGGCTGTTGCTGTAAGCATGCGCCGCGAGCGCCCCGCCTCCCACGAGTGCGAGGACACCGAACAGGCCGAGGAGCGAACCAAACACGATACGAACCGTGCGCCCACCCCCGCCGGGAGGAGCAGGGGCAACAGCCGGTGGCATTCCTGGAGAAGGGGGCGGCATGGGAACCTGCCCCTGCCACGGCTGTTGCTGTGGCTGTTGCTGCCAACCCGCTTGCTGGGGCGGCTGCCCATACGGGTTGGCGCTGCCCGGGTTTCCGGGCGGCGTCGGATAGGACATGGGCTTCCTCACACATCTGCCGGTGAGGGGCATGATGCGCAACTCGATCACGTGCGACAGAGGTCCGCTCCCTCGGCTGCCCTGCAACCGGGTTACGCCTCTGAGCTCAGCACAGGAGCAACTCCCGCCCCTCAAGCGCACCTTCCCCGTTCAATCACGAGACACCCTATGGCGTTCGCTAACGCAGAGGCGCACCGCCCTGCGGGTCCTGCGGCGACGTGGTACCACATTGCAGTGCTGCAAGGGTGGTTGTCCGCTTCGGCCGCGACTCCCGTACCCGTTCTCATGAGGTCGTGAAGGTTCTGCGAACGAGCAAACCCTCGACCGGGTCTCACAGACCCATTGGGTAGCGTGTGGCGACAGCAAGTTGACCTGCGCCTTTGCAAGACAGGGGGATGCCGGCGCCATGGGAGCGGGCTTCAAAGTAGACATATCAGAGCTGGACACGTTGGTCAGGGAACTCCACCGGAGTCAGGACGAGATGCGTTCCGCGCTCAACGCTCTGCGTGACACCGGTCCGAAGACCACGGGGAGCAAGGAACTCGACAACGCCTGCGACGAGTTCCACGACAGCTGGGACGACGCGATCACGAAGATCGCCGAGGGTACGCAGGCCATCGAGGATGGGCTGAGGAAGACCCGCGACACCTACCGGGACGTCGAGACGGCCCTGCGTGACGGCTTCGCCGGGAAGGGTGGCACGCAGTGAGCAGTGACTCGTACCCCGCCCTCGGCTTCGATCCGGCACCGGGCAACCCCGGCAACGTGGATTCGCTGGCCGCCCGCACCAAGAAGGCGGCAGCCGCACTCGACAACGCGCAGAACAGCATCAAGCGCCTGACGGGGAACGTCACTTGGGCGGGAGACGCCGCCTCCGCGTTCTCGACGAAGGTCGGGGAGCTCCCCCGCTATCTGAAGGACAGCCAAGAGGCGATGAGTACGGCGTCGTCGGAGCTGACGAAGTGGCGTGCGGCGCTGGCCGACTACCAGAACACAGCCCGGACATACGAGTCGCAGGCCAAGGAGGCCAAGGGGCAGGTCGGCTCCGCGGAAAAGGCCAAGGACACGGCGACGAGCCGCTACAACCAGGCAGCCTCCGACCCCGCGTTCCGCCTCAGTGGCCAGTACTTCACCGGCCCCGCTCTGCAGGACGCCCAAGCAAGGATCGACGCGGCGAGCGCCCGGCTGCAGCAGGCCGACGGCGACCTGTCGACAGCCTCCGTACGACTTGACCAGGCCGAGCGCGAGCTCGAGGAGATCGTCAAGAAGGCTGAGCGGCTGCTCGAGGAGCACCAGTCTCAGGCCCGGGGCGTCGCGGGTCAGCTACGCAAGGCGACCGAGAACGCCCCCGATCCGGGGTTCTGGGAGCGACTTGGCGACCAGTTCCAGAAGCTCGGGCACGCCATCCAGGAGTGGTGTGCCCGGCACAAGGACCTGCTGAAGAGCATCGGTGACTGGCTGAGCAACATCTCCGCCGTCCTCGGTGTCCTGGCACTGCTGACCCTGTGGTGTCCGCCGCTGTCCGGGGCTCTCGCGCTGGCGAGTGCGGGCTTTTCGGCGGGTGCGCTCCTGGCTCACGGTGCGGCCAAGATCGGTGGTGCGGATATCGGGCTGATGGACCTGGCGGGCGACGCCCTCGGCATCGTTCCGGGCGCGGGTTTCGCCAAGACAGCCATCACCGGCACGGCGAAGGTCGTGGTGCGCGCGGAGAAGGCGGGAGAGCTGGTGACCTCCGTCGACGGCGCGGCAAGGGCCGCTCGGCTGGGAAAGCTCGTGGATGACGGAGTCGCCACAGCGGAAGACTTCGGCCGGGCGGGGAACCGCGTCCTCCGCGGCGCCGATGGCCAGATCTTCGAGGCACAAGGCGCCGCGAACAAGGTGAAGCTGGCCTGGGAGAACTCGGTGGCCAAGAACATGGGTGCCTCGATGGGCGAGACCGGGCTGAACACCATTGTCGCCAACACTCCAGGGCTCAGGAACCTTGATTCCCTGCAAGCGGCGATTCGCGCCGACGGAACCGTGGACCCGACGTCGTGGTGGTCGAAGGGCCCCCAGCTTGCGATGCAGGTGCCGGGCACTGCCAGCGGCATTTACGACAGCGTGACGGGAGAATAGCCATGGCAGCCACGCCGCACTCCGAGTCGGTCGCGGACCCTGCCCTTCCGTTCCCTTCGAGACTGGGACTTCTGCTGTGGTTCGTGCTGCAGTGGGTGCTCATCCCGGTGGAGTTCGTTGCCAAACTCGTCTGGCTGCTCATGGTCATCTTCGGAGATGGCCATGAGGACGATCTGATGCGGCTCCTCAACGCTCCCGCCCGGTTCCTCTCGCCCGGCAGGCTGGCACTCCGCCTCTCTCGCAACCCGGCCAAGCACGAGGCACACCTGGACCGGGAGTTCGCCCGGCTCGCCGGGGAGATCGAACGACAGCAATTCGGCTGGCGCACGACGATCTACCACTTCGTCACACTGACGCCAATGCCTGACGGCGCACGCCTGAAGGGCGTCGCGCTGCATCCCCGTGAGTTCCGCGGGACCCCGGTCAGCGTGCTGACCCGCCTGGCACACCGGCACCACCTCGCCCTGGACGTGCCTGCAGATCTACGTCGCGGTGTGAGTCTGCGGCCAACCCACAGGAAGACGCTTTGATGTCCGCCCCGACTACCGAGCTGCACTTGGACGTTCCCGGTGGGTTTCACTCACTGGGACTCGACCTGGACGACGAGGAGCGCCAGGAGCAGCTCTGGTCCATCGCCGAGGAGGTCTGGCCGCACGGCACCGACTTTCAGCGCGAGGTCACCTTCCACTCCTACCGCGAGATGGCCGACCACGCGCTCGCCGAGAACTCCTTCTACGCCGGCTTCTGCCTGGACGAAGCCCCGGACGGCCGCCTCACCACCGCGTCGCTGCTGGCCCGCCTCGACCCGCTGGACGAACCTGACGCGGAAATGTCGGTGCGCGGCCTCTTCGAGGCGCTCTCCGCGAACGACAACAACACGGTCGAGGAGTTCCGGGTCCCGGCCGGGCCAGGTGTTCTCGTCCTGTGCGGCATCGAGTGGCAGTCTGACCCCTCCGACGCAACGGCTCCGTCCCTGCCGCTGGCCAGGGTGGACGTGTACCTCCCGCTGCCCCGGATGCAACGACTCCTCGTCCTGAGCCTCACCACACCCTCTCTGCCCGATCTCCCCTTCTACGTCTCGTTGTTGTCGAAGACCGCACATGATCTGACGGTGTCCAGCGGGGCCGGGGACGCCCCGTCCCCGGGCGACGGAGACGAGCGGGGACGTAGCGCTGCCGATCACGTGAGGGCGGACTTCGGATAGCGGTCCGGATCGCGGGGCGGCTTTCCTGACGCGCCCCCACCCATCGAAGGACAGCACGCCCGGGACCGATCGAGCCGGTCCCGGGCGGGTTCACTTCACGTCGCAGCTCACGACGGTCCGCTCATCTCTGATACGGAAGCGGGTCGAGGTGACTCAACCGGAGCGGGAACGCGTCCGACATCCCGCTCCAGCCCTTGCCGCCGAAGTGGATGGAGCACCACGAACCGTCGACAAAACCGATCTCGTGGTCGCCGCCCACCACATCGCTGCGGTCACGGATGCAGGTCACGTTGTGAAGATCCGTGGCCCATCCCACCTCGGCCGGACCGAGATTGCCAGTGATGGAACGGGCCTGTGACACGTAGACAATCTGCAGTCGGCGGTCGGTGACCTGCAGCATCACAGCCCTGTTGTTCTTGGTCCGAGGCAGCACGGCGCGGGCCAGATGACCGGCCATGCTGTTCCAGCCGCCGTGAAACGGTTTACCCGGCTTCTTCGGCTCACGCTCCGTGAACGCCTCGACGACCGCTTCGATCGGGTTCCAGGTGATCTCGTAGAGTCGTGCGAACCAGAACACGGGGAGCATGGCCCAGCTCCCGAGCGTGCGGCGCTCGGATCGCAGAGCGCGCGGGCGGCGGAAGTAGCCGGGCATCGGTGCCCTCTCGGCCAATGAGACCCCGTGATCGGCGCGTAGTACCTCACCCGCCGGCACCAGCGCTCTTGCCCGCTCAACCGTCTCCCGGCCGCGCTCGGTCCTGCTCACCCGAAATCGTCCCTCACTGTCCTTGTCGCACTCGAAGGAGTCACGTCCGTACGCTCACGGAGACTCTGCGGATCGGGGCGCTGATGGTACTCGTAGCGCTCCTCCGCCACCCCCGGCCCGTCCTCCAGAAGGCTCTCCTGGACCGCTCCGGCCGGGTCCGCGCCGATGACGTCCTTGACGACGCCCTTCACACCCTTCTTGACGACCTTGTAGCCCACATACATGGCAAGGTCGTTGGGGTTGCGCACGGTGACTTCGTTGCCCAACTCGTCACGCTTCTTCGTACCGCGAACGAAACGTCCGAGGCCGCCCTTGAAGTGCTTGGGGCCCTTACGCAGCGCATTCCGGAGCTTCATCATCTTACGCAGCAGTTGCATGCGCTTGGCGATGTCGGCCAAGGCGTCCGCCAGTTTGGCGGTGATCCTCACGGCCTTCGCGGCCCTGTGGGCGATGCCCGCAGCCGCGATGAGCGGACCGATGGCGGCCGCGGCGCCTGCCGTCAGGAGCGAGAGGATGGCCGTGGTCGCAGCGGCCGCGAGCGCGACCTCCACGATTTCCACGATGAGGTCGAGCATCAGCTGTTCGGCAGCCGCACACTCCTGAGCCGCCATCTCGAGGAGTTCGGCCATGGTGTCCATGTCCGAGGCCTCGCCCATGAGGGCTTCCTCGAACTCGGTCATCATGCCGTCGAACTTCCCGAACGCCTCGCCCTGCCACTGGGTGGCCAGCGTCCGGCGGTCGGCGACCAGGTCCTCGACCACACCTCGCAGGTCATTGGCGGACTTGCGCCACTGGATCGCGGTCTCGGCGAGCAGCTCGTTGTCTCCGCTGACCTGCTCGAGGAGTTCGTCCAGGTTGAACTGTTCGAGGATGCCCCGGATGATCTCGTCGAGGACACCGGCGAGCGGGTTGCTCCAGTCCAGGACGAAGTTGATCCGGCTCAGGGCATCACCGGCGACCTGTCCGGCGCCCATCAGTTGCCCCCGCCCATCATGCCCCGGTTATGCATCTCCGTTCCGTCGTAGGCCGCTGCGGAGTCTTTGAGCGCGTCGGCTATCGCGTACAGCGAGTCGACCGCGTCAGTGAGATCGTTGCCGGACTCCTTGCGCTGCGTGTCGTAGTCGGCCTTCAACTCGTCCGACTGGGGCAGCTTCCCGAAGGTCTCCTGGGTGAGCTCCAGTTGCTGTGTACGGCTCCGAATGCTGTCGACCCGACCTGCTGCCGCCTCGACAGCCTTCGCGTACTTACGCAAGGCGTCGCCCTCGACATCGAATCCCCCGCTCATAAGTCCCCTCGTTCGTCCCGTACTTGGATGGTGGTGGCGATTGCCGACCACGATTGGCTTTATTTGATCACGACACTGGGCCGTCGCTCCGGCCACTCGAACTCGGATGCCGCAGGCTGACTTACTGCCGTACGAAATCCGAACCTAACCCACCCCCCCCCAACACACACTGAGCCCATTGCCGCACTTGCTCCAACGGGAGGAACACCGGCTAGAAGCCCCGCTGGCGGCAAAAGCAACTGGGAGCAGAACGCTCGGGAGGGAGGTGGCGGCCTTGACGGCCGAATGCCCCATACCTCGACCGCCGCCGACGCTGGTGCAACTCGGGCGAATTCCGGCGCCGCGGCAGGCGTGGTTCAGCAGCGCCCCCGCGTTCGTCGGCGTCATGCTCACGGCGGGGAGAACGACGACCTCGTCGTGCACCCTGCGCAGTCAGAGAGAGCACCGGATACGAGCCCAGGCCTGCACCCAGCGCCCGGGTGCTGCCGAACAGGCGGGGATTGTTGGGCTCTTGGAGAACGACCCGAACCTCACGGTTGCTCGCGGTAAAAAGCTACTGGGCCGAGTGTCGCGGCGTCCTCGCGTCAGGGCCACGGCCTACTGCTGCGTCAGCTCGGCCGCAGCCCTACTCGAATGAGGCCGGACTCCGCTGTCTACTGCCCGTGATGCGGGGGCTGTTGCGTGTAGGGGTTGGGGTATTGAGGCGCCTGCCCAGGAGGAGTCGGCTGCCCCTGCTGGGGAGCCGAGGGGTAAGGCGGCTGAGCAGGCGGGTAGGCCGGCTGCTGGGGCGGGTATCCCATGTGCTGAGGTGGAGCTCCGGCGCCGTAATTCATCTGGCCTGGAGCCGAGTTGCGGCGACTTCGTAGCACTACGAAGACGACTACGGCGCCGACTACGGCTCCAAGGCCGAGAACGCCAACTACGACGACGATGGCACCCATCGATGGGAACCCCTTCTCCTTCTTGACTTCCAGGTCACTGCGGAATCGACATGCCGACGCGACATACAGCAGCAGAGTCCGGGCATACGTCACCGCGCCCCAACCATGTCAATTGCACGGCCGTCGTCACGGTATCCCAGCAGGTTGAACAGAATTCCCACGTGAGTGCCGAGGTTCCACCCCTGTGGTAGGCGCACCCTCTTGGGAGAACCGGATGCGCCTCTGACTGCCACAGACGAGGAAGGTTTGCCTCTTAATGCCCCTGCTTAATGCCCCTGCTGCGGGGGCTGCTGAGTGTAGGGGCCGGGTTGCTGCGGGGCCTGTCCCGGCGAGGCGGGGTATCCCTGGTTCGAAGCGGGACCCGGGTACGGCTGCTGGGCTGACGGGTAACCGGGGTACTGCGACCCTCCGCCGCCGGAACCGGGGCCTCCGTTGCCTCCGTTGCGACGGTTGCGGAGTACCACGAAGGCGATGGCGCCGATGACCACGACGACTGCGACGCCGCCGGCGACAAGGAGGAGGCTGCTGGAGGAGGACTTCTTCTTCTTTTTGGCCTGCGTCGACTTGTCGGTCCCGTTGGCCGCCTCGCTGGAGGTCGAGGTGGAGGACGTGAGTTGGCCGAGAGGGTTCTTCTTGGGGCCGGCGGGGATGTCCATCGTTACCGCCTGGCGGGGGCGGATAATCCCGTAGCCGTATTCCTCGTCGGGGGCCGTCAGGTCTTTGTGGCCGAGGAAGGAGGCCGACTTGATGAGGCGGTTGATAACTTGGCCCGCGGTCAGGTCAGGGTACTTTGCGCGGACCAAGGCGGCGGTGGCGGATACATAGGCCGTGGCATCCGATGTGCCGTTTGACAGGCTGTATTGCTGAGACCGCGTCTTGTCTGCCGCGAGGACCTCAACGCCGGGAGCCATGAGGGTTAGCCCCTTGCCAGTGTTGGAGTTCTCCCAACGATTTCCTTCTTTGTCTACGGCGCCGACAGACACAACGCCAGGCAGTGCCGCTGGCTCTTCGACAGCGACAGACCCTTCGTTGCCTGCCGATGCAACCACTACCACATCGTGAGCTTGCGCATACGAGATGGCTTCGCGACCGTCACTTAGAGTCTTGCCGCCATCATTGCCGAAGGAGAGATTGATGACCTTCGCGCCATGGTCCACCGCGTATCGGACCGCTGCGGCCCAGGTCTCATCGTGATTAGGGTCCTTCTGTGTCTGGATAACACGAAGGGGCATGATCTTCGCCTTTGGCGCGAGCCCCACCATGCCTGACGCATTCCCTGCGCCATGGCCACGCGCAGCGATGAGGCTCGCCATGCTCGTTCCGTGACCGTCCAAGTCCTCGCGCGCGTTGCCACCGCCGGTAAAGTCTTTACCTTCGAGGACCTGCCCAGCTAGATCCGCGTGGCTGCCGTCCACGCCGGAATCGACTACGGCGACAGTCACCCCTTCGCCTTGAGTCTCGGCCCAGGTGTCCTGCATCGCAAACACGTCCAAGACCCACTGTTGGTCCCTGACATAGTCTGCGGAGGCAGTTGAGGCCGAAGTGAGGAGCAAGGCTCCCGTCAACGCCACGACGCCTGTCGTGGACCAGACTCGCTTGAAATCCAACTCCCTGCTCCTCACTCAGCTTTGGCTGGATGCGCCAGCCCGCATAGGTGGGCGGACGACGACATGTCGTCGTCCGCCCCGCTACTTACTCGATGGTCCGCGGTACGTTGCGGTTTCGATCTTCTTCCGAGATCCAGGTTTCCTCGTCCTCGACCAGGTAGTCGGGACGGTCACCCCTGCTGTTCTCGTCCTCGGGCCGACGTCCGTTGCGACCGCCCATGCCACCCATACCGCCGGCCATGCCGCCACGCTGGGTTCCACCACGGCTGCCGTGCAGGCCCGCGCCGCCGCCAGCACCCTTGCCGGCAATTCCCTTGGCCGCGCCGACAACGCCGCCACGGGCCTTCGCCAGGGCACCACGACCGCCGGCGCCAGCGCCGCCCCGGCCCGCCGCACCGGCTCCACCGCCACCCATACCGCCCATACCTGCTCGACCACCGGCGCCACGACCTGCTGCCGCGCCGCCTCCAGTCATACCACCGCGACCGCCCATGGCTCCGATGCCCCCACGCCCGGCCGCGGCTCCACGGCCGAAGCCAGCGCCTCCGCCAGGTGCCATGATGCCCGGGCCCTGTGCGCCGCCGGTGCCAAGACCGCCACCGCCACCGCCTACGCCAGTGCTCGTGGAAGGACCAGGTCCTGTCAGGCCGGGAGTGATGCTGTCCACCTTGGTCTTAGCCGTGGGGAGCTGCGCACCGCCCGTGATGCCCTGGTCGCGGGGTACCGCGGGAGCAGGCTTCACATTAGTGGTCTGCCCTGCGCTCCATGGCTTAGGAGCCGAGCCGGACGCTCCTGGCCGCGATGCCCCTCCCGTAGGGGGCGTGACGGGTGGCGGGTACTCCACGTCACGGTTGGGTTCCTTGATGTTGCCCTTGTCATCGATAAGGACTCGATTTCTATCCAGGTTTCCCTTAACCCGGATGTACTGAGCCGCAAGGTTCTCCATGACAGCAACACCGTTGAGCTGCGCCTCCCGGCTCGCCCCGATCTTGCCCTCATTGATTTCCGCTACTTCCTTAGCGGTCAGCTTGCGGTCCTGGAGATCGCCGGCTACTGCCTCGCCGTTGTCCCATTGCCAGTCACTGAGGGCGTCGCCGACCTTGGCCCAACCACTGGGTTCTTCAATCTGGTCCAGCTGCGACTTGAACCTACGCAGCTGTGAACCGGCGTCAGCCATCTGAGAGCTGTTGAGATCGGCATGCCACGCGGCATTCCTGATGCTCTGAGAAATTTCTCGAGCCTTCTTCGCAAAGCTCTGGGCTGCTTCCCCCTCCCAGTGCTCCAGGACATTGTCGACCGCCTTGTCAAGCAGGCCGGCGATGCCCCCTCCCTCGCCACCGGAAAGGATCTCGTCTACCTTGCCCCAGTGACGGCCAACCTCCTCGATCGCGCCAGGATTTGTGCCGTCAAGCATCTGCTTGAGTTCTTTCAGCGAAAACTCGATGAACTGAGTCTTTGTCTGAGGCCGCCCAGGGTCCGCGACGCAGGTGTCATTGACGATCTCGGGCTTGGGCAGGTCCTTGTCACCAGCCATTTGGAACTCCTCCCCTATCAGGTGCTACTCGATCCGGAACTGCTAGTCCCACTTGCCCTTCGGGGCATCGGAGCCCCCACCCATTTGCTGCTTGTTCGCGTACTCCTGCTCGGTGTACTTGTCCTTGACCTTTGAGGTGCTCGTGCCGAACTTGTCGATCAGCCCGTGCAGGCTCTTAATCGCAGTTTCAAGGTCGGTCTTCATGTTCTTGTGGGCCGCTTGCAGATCACCGGCCTCCTGGAACAGGCACGTGTTCCCGAAAGCATCCATCGGGATCTCCGTGTTATACCGAGACGTCTGCCCGGCCTTATCCATATCGTCCAGCAACGTCCAGAGCTTCCGGATGACCTCATCCATCGCGCTCAGGTCAACCCGCATCCCGTTACTCATACCCCGTTGTCCTCTCCCCTGTTCCTCAAGTTGTCAGCACCCACTCGGTGCCCAGTCATCGCCCAAGTCGGCCAAGTCGGCCCGCCGACGCACCGGCCCGCCCGACCCTCCGACTACGCCAGTCCCGCACAGCAACCCCGCTCCCCGCAACCACAAGCGCAAGAGCCAGCCCTGTGCCCAACACATAGATGGCCACCCGGCGTTCCCGCTCCGCCTCGCTCTCCCCCATGGTCACTGCCATCGGGATGACGCCGCCCGACCCGGCCGTCACCGGCGGATCCGGCGTCGGAGACGTGCCTGGTGTCGAAGCGTCCGACAACGCGGCTACCGGGTCGACCACGCCCCAGCCGATGTACTGGTTGGGACCACGTCCCGGACGCTGGGCCGTTTCCTCAATCCGGGTAGCGATCTGGGCCGCGTTCCAGCCCGGGTTCTTCTGCTTCAGGAGGGCTGCGACACCCGCGACATACGGGGCCGCGAAGCTCGTGCCGTCGGCGGTGCACTGGCCGCCCAGCGGGACCGTGGAGACCATGCCGACGCCAGGTGCCGCGACGTCAACCATGTCGCCCGCCTGCGAGAAGAAGGCGCGTTCGTCGTTGCGGTCGGAGGCGGCCACCGCCAGGACGCCCGGGTACGCGGCGGGGTACGTGTTCGCCGGCTTGCCGTCCGCTCCGTCGTTGCCGGCGGCCGCCACGATCAGGGCTCCGGCCTTCACCGCGTTTGCCACGGCTCGCCGCAGACCCTCGTTGTCTTCCTTGTTCGCGGTGTCCGACGAGATGTTGATGATCTTCGCGCCCGCGGCCACCGCGGCGGCGATCGCCTGGGACATCGTCCCCGAGTTGCCCTGCTTCTCCCCCTCTCCCCCCGTGTAGCGGTAGGAGAGGATTTCGGCGTCCGGCGCGATACCCACGAAGCCGGTGCCCTTGAGCGGGCGGGCGCCGATGATGCCGGCGACCCGGGTGCCGTGGCCCTCGATGTCCTTGGTGGCGGAACCGCCGACGTAGGACTTGCCGCCTGATACGGCACTGCTCAGCTGCTTGTTCGAGCTGTCGACGCCCGTGTCGATCACCGCGACCTTGACGTCCTTGCCCGTCGCCTGTTCCCACAGCTGGTCCAGGAGGATCCGCTGGAGTGACCAGGGCGTGGACTTGATGACGTCGCCGCCGAAGTCGCACTCCGTGCTGGCCGACAGGCCGAACTCGGGCGCGTCGGAGGAGCCGGAGCCGCCCGAGGCGGAGTCACGCGAGTCCGCGAGGCGCGTCGGCGTCGTCGTGTCCGTCGGTGCCGACAGCGCGGGCGGCGCCGACGCCACGCACACCCCCGTCACCGCGAGCACGCCGAAAACCCGCTGCAGTGCGCGGGTTCCACTGGTGCGGCTACGCGTGCGGGCTGTACGGCCCGCCACGTTCAGGCCCTTCATGTTCAGGCCCCCAGGGCTTCCTTGCTTCCTTCGAAGCTGGGTCATGTGTGTGTCACGGGTGTTGCAGTGAATGTGAATGTTCGCGGGATTTGCTGTGTGCTTTCCGGCAGCCGGCCCTTCCGGTTCCGGAGAAGCTGTGTACGACCCCGAAGCAGAGGTCGGCCCAGCGAACGCCGTGGCGTCGGCTGGGCCGATTCTCTTCATCTCATGCCCCTTGGGCCGCCGCCGGGCTCAGCCCCACGTGTTGGCGTTGCTCTTCTCAGTGGCCTGGTAGCTCTCGGCGGCGCTCTGCAGGGCCGTCGAGATCTTCAGCAGGGTCGCGTGCAGGTCCTGGGCGGTCTTGTCCCACTCGCGCTGCTTGCGCTGGTAGCCCTCCTGCGCCTCACCTTCCCAGGTGCTGGCGACACGCTTGACCGCGGCCTCGAGGTCGTCGAGCTGCTGCTTGATGCGACCGGCGGTGGACTTCACGTCGGTGGACGCATTGGTGATGGTTGCGTAATTGACGAGGATCGACATCGTCATTCCCTTTCAGGAAGAATCGGAGGAAGTCTGTGGAATCTTGAACAGCGGAGATGTACCGACTGAAACGGCTCTATCAGCCGAAGTCGGACATGATCTTGCTGATCTCAGCGTTCTGCTGCTCTTCCGAAGCGGAGTAGTTGCTCCGCGTGGAGTCCACGGCTTCCTTGATGTCGTTGAGGATGTCGCTCATCCTCTTCGCGTCCGCGTTCCAACGATCCTGCAGCTGGCGGTAGGACTGGGCCGCCTGGCCCTTCCAGCCGCCGGCGATCTGGTCGATCACTCCGTTGAGGCGGCGGATCTCGCCCTGCAGCTGACCGTTCGCGGTGCTGATGTCGCCGGAGAGCTTGGTGAGTTCGTCCTCTGTTACCCGGAACTGGCCGGCCATGATGAACCTTCCCCCATGTCGTCGTTTATCCGGGAAACCAGCACGGGTACCCGGAGGAGCTTCGCACGCTTGAGCGCTGCAAACACTCTATCGTCAGCCTGTCACTCAACCACAGGCAAGACCAATCAGTTACACGGCTCACACACTTGGGCGATCATCTCGTGACCGTCACACCGTCTTACTCTCAAGTGCGTTTGCCCGCTTGCCCGTTGGCCGACCGTCCGCCTGAGGGCCGTCGGCAGACGGACCTCAGGCACCACCCAAGCCTCGGGATTCAAGCCCTCGGGATCTCAAGCCCCTAGGCCCGAGCACCGGGGACCTCAAGCATCGGGACCCCACGGCCCCGTCACTGACTCTGCGGCTGCGCCGCACTCCCCGTGTCCAGCATCGGCCCCTTCGGGATGAACGTCGCCCACGTCTGCGGCACGATCGCCACGTTGGACACGTCCTCGTAGCCCAGCCGCGTGCGCGCCTTGTCCGTCTCGCTCGCATCGCCCTGCGACGCACCGCTGGCGGCCGACTCGGCGGAACCGCTGCCGCTCTCCTTTGCACCGCTGTCGTTGTTCGACGGCAGCGAGTACCGAAGGCCCGTGTCCGTCAGCAGGTAGACCCTGCCGCCACCGTCGGCCGTACCGGTGACCTCCTGGAAGAGGAGGCCCGAGCCGGACGAGACGTAGGCGCCCAGCGAGTCGGCGACGACCTTCTTCGGGTACGCCGTTCCGGCCCAGGCCGCGAGTTCCGGCTTCTTGTCCGCGCCGATGCCGCCCTTGTAGACGCTGCACGAGGTGGTGCGGGCCTCGCCGCTCGCCGCGTCGGTGGCGTTGGCCTGCCGCAGAACGGTCTGGGGCCAGCCCTTGTCCTGGTAGAAGGTGTCCGCCCGGCCGCCGTTGGCATCGATGATGTCCGAGGTGCTGACCACGATGTCCTCGCGGGCATCCGCCCCGGTCGCCAGCTTGAGCAGGTCGGCCACGAGCGGCGTGATGGCCGCGATCTCGTCCTTGAGGACGATGTAGTACCGCTCGCCTCCCGCGTCGTTCGCCTTGAGCACGCTGCCCACCCTGCTCGCCTCCGCGGGGAGCCCTTCGACCGAGGTGGGGTTCCCGGCGCCGAGGACCGTCGGGAAGGTCAGGACGCCGCCGTCGTTGAAGGTGCTCAGCCACTCCTGGCTCACCGACTGCGGCTCTGCCTCACCACCGATGACCGCGGCGCGCAGCTTCTCCATGGTGGGTTGGTCGAGGCCCGGGCGCCCCAGCAGGAAGCGGGTCCCCTTGCCGTCGATCAGGTACTCCTGCTCGGTCTTGGAGTCGACGACGTACAGGGCCTTGCCGGTGCCGACCTTCCCCGCGCCGTTGACCGACTTGGCGTCGTCGGCGTCGAGGACGAAGACCGCGCGGTCGATGGCATCGGCCGACCCGGGGGCCGGCCGCTCGCACACCGCCCAGGTCTTCTCCTGCTCCGCGTCGTCCTTGGCGGGCAGCCGGTCGGGGGCGTACGGGATGCCGAGGGTCGCGCCGTGCGGGATGCCGCTCTTGTCGATCTCCTTGCCGGGGACCTCGATGACGCTGCCCTTGCCCTTGTCGAGAAGGAGCTTGGCGGAGGCGTAGTTGAGGACCGGGTGCAGCGTCTTTGTCTTGTCGCCGTTCGACGCCTCGTCGTTCAGGACGACGTAGCGCGTCGTGGAGTCGCTGTCCACGATGATGTACTCGCCCGGCGTGTCCCAGCCCTTGGGTGCCGCGGGCTTGATCACGCCCCACGCGATGAAGCCGATCACCAGCACCACGCCCACCGCGAGAGAGGGCATCACGGTACGAACGGGACGCGGTGCGCCCTCTTCGGATCCGCCCGGCGACGGTGCCAGGAACGCTGCGACGGTGCGCTTGCGAGCGAACGTGTAGGCGGCGAGCTCATCCCGACGCTGCTTTGCCATGGTCCCCGTTTCTCCCGTTTGTGATGCTCGATCGTGATGTGAGACTCGATCGCGGTTGTGTGCTCAAGCGCGTTGGTGATGCTCGATCGCGCTCGAAAGGCCGGTCCCACAAGGCCGGTTCGGCTGTCCTGCAAGGCCGATTCGGCCGCCTCATACGGCCCGTTCAGCCACGCAGGCACCCGCGCAGGCACCTACTATGCCTTGCGCCACGCGGCCCTGATCCATCAGGTGTACGGCCGCCCCCGCATCTTCACAGAGCTTCACCACAGCGCTCCACCATGCGGGGCCGGTCCATGACAGGCTGACCACCTGGGGTTTGGGTGTCCCCTGTGTCGCCTGGTGTTGTGCAGCGGGTACCGTGAGCCACCCGCATGGATGTTGTGGGCCATCGGTGCCCCTGGCCCGTCGCCGGGATCGCGGACCTCTCGGATGCAACGGAACAGAGGATCCCGCCCGGCCAACGGCCACTTACTTCGCGAAAGGGATGTCCCGGGGGATGACCAGCGCTACGAGCACTCGGCGCGGACGCCGCGCACCGCAGCAACAGGGAGGTCCGGGCGGCAGACGTACGTCCGCTGCTCCGGCCGCACCCGCCGCCGCGTCGCCGCGCACGCTGCCCCGCCCCGGCGGCCTCGGTCCGGTACGGCTGCAGCAGCTCATCCTGGTGGAGCTCGCGGCGGCGGTCATGCTGGCCGCCTGGGCCGCCGACGCGTCCTGGCTGCTGGCCCCGGCCGGTGCCGTGGCCGCGCTGTTGCTGCTCCTGGCCGTGCTGCGCAGGGGCCGCCGTCCGCTGCCCGAGTGGTACGAGACGACCCGCGCGCTCAGGCAGCGTCGACGCGACGCCAAGCAGCCCGTGCCGCCCGGGACGGACGCCATGCTGGCGCCGGTCGTGGAGTGCGACCCCGCCCTGCGGACGTACTCGTTCGTGTCCCGTGACGACCGTTCCATCGGCATGATCGGCGACGGGACCTTCCTCACCGCCGTCCTCTTCGTGCAGCCCGCCGACGAACCGCTGCGCCCCGCAGCCGCCGGACGGCAGCTGCCCCTGCGGCTGATCCAGGACGCCCTGGAGGTCGACGGGATCCGGCTCGCCTCCGTGCAGGTCGTGCAGCACACCCAGCCGGCGCCCGCGCCGCACCTGCCGCAGCAGTCGCTGGCCGCACGCTCCTACGGCCCCCTCCAGGCACAGGCCGGTTCCCCCGCGCTCCGGCTCACCTGGGTCGCCCTCAAGCTCGACCCGGAGCTGTGCCCAGAGGCCGTTCAGGCCCGCGGCGACGGCGTTCCCGGTGCCCAGCGCGCGCTGCTGCGTGTGGCTGACCAGCTGGCGAGCCGGCTGGCCGGGGCCGGCTTCAAGGCGACGATCCTGGACGAGACCGAGCTGGTGCAGGCGCTCGCGACGTCCAGTTGCCTGAACCCGCGCGCCAACGCGCAGCACGGGCAGGACGGGCGGGCCCCCCAGCGCCGTACGGTCGAGGCGGTCCGTACCTGGCGGGTCGACGACCGGTGGCACACCACGTACTGGGTGTCCCGCTGGCCGCAGTTGGGGAGTGGCGGTGTGGCGCTGCCCGAGCTGGTCACGCGGCTCACCTCGCTGCCCCTGCTCGCCACGACGTTCAGCATGACCCTCAGCAAGGCAGGCAACCGGGGCGTCTCCCTCACCGGGCACGTCCGTGTCACCGCCCGCGGTGACAGTGAACTCGGCCAGGTGGGGCGCGAGTTGGAGCGGGCCGCCAGTACCGCGAAGGTCGGTCTGGTCCGCCTCGACCGGGAGCAGGTTCCCGGAGCCCTCGCCACTCTGCCGCTCGGAGGTACGTACTGATGTCCCACCCCGCGACCATGCCCCCGGGGCAGCAGGGCCGGGCCCCCGCACGCACTCCGGCCCACGTGGCCTCCCCCACCGACACCGGCATGATCCCGATCATCCGGCAGCCGGAGACACAGCAGCAGCAGCGGCGCATCGGCAGCCCCGGCTTCGGGCTGCGCGGGCCGCGCCGCAACCGCCATGTCGTCAGCGCCGACGAACTCGCGGCGATCAGCATGCCGCTCGGTGACGACGGCGTGATCATCGGCACCGACCCGGAGTCGCAGCCGGCCGTGCTCGGGCTGTCCCGTCCGACCCCCTTCGACGTCGTGCTCGTGGGTGGCTTGTGGCTCGCCCAGGTGCTGGCGCTGCGCGCCGCCGCGACGGGTGCGCGGGTGGGCGTGGAGACCGGACGTCCGCAGGCGTGGCAGCAGTTGGCCCAGGCGGCGGGCGGCGGCCAGCAGTGCGTGACGGTGTACCCGGTGGGCCGGGTGCCCGCGCAGGGTCCGTCCGTGTCCAGTCCGGTCGTGCTGTTCCGGGACTGCGGTATCCGCCCGCCCCGCGGTCGGGTGACGTCCGTGCCGTGGCAGGCCGTGGTGACGGTGCTGCCCTTCGTCAGTGAGCACGCGCCGCGCTGGCTGTCCCAGGCCCATCTGGTCGGAATCCAGCGCATTTCGCCGTACGAGACCGAGGCCGTGCGGGACACGCTGGGGATCCCGGAGGACCAGCTCCAGCACCTGCCGACCCTGCACGACGGCGTCGCTCTGTGGTGCACTCGTAAGCATCAGAAGTTCGTCATGACCGACCCCACCGACGCGGAGACGGGCCTGCTCGGCGTGGCCCGCCGTATGGACTGACAGGTCGTCGTCCCCTGGGTGGGGCCCAACAGGGCCATGCCCAGGGGGGTTTCCGTCCGCACCCATGAGGCTCTTCCGCCCACGCACCCGGAGCTATAGCGTCCGCGCCCATGGGGGCTTTTCCGTCCCGCCATGCGAGTGATTAGGCTTCTGGTGGTGCGGTGACGATCGCAGTCGAGTGGGACTCGCCACTCGGTCCGCCCGGCCGCGACGACGACCAGCTCAGCAGCAGTGGCTGACCAGGAGGCAAGCAGTGAACAGGGATCGGTCCGAGTACAACGGCGGGAGCCCTTCCTCGGACGGGGACGATCACGAGGTGGATCTCACCGGCGAGTTCGAAATCGTCTACACACCTCCCGCCTGGTACGCCCAAAGTACGCAAAGCGGTTCCTCGGCCGGTGGCCAGCAGGATTCCGGTCCGCCATCGCCACCACCGCCGACCGGTGCGCCCGTCGGATCGCCCAGCGGTCCGCCCGGCGGTCCCGCTCCCTACGCTCCCGGACCGGCGCAGCCACCGGCCCAGGGCACCCCTCAGCCGCCCGCTCAGCCGGTCCAGCCCGCCCAGCAGACTCCGGCTCAGGGCACGCCCGACCCGCACCAGCAGGGCGGCCCCGCCACGGGTGGCTACGGCTTTCCGCAGCAGCAGTCCGCCCCGGGTGGCCCCGCGGCCGGCGGATACGGCTACCCCCAGCAGACAGGCGCCGGTGCGCCCCAGCAGGGCCAAGGCCAGGACACCTCCGGCGGGTTCGGCGTACCCCAGCAAGGTCAGGGCCAGGACACGTCGGGTGGCTTCGGTGTGCCCCCACAGCAGTCCGCGCCGGGTGGCCCCGCAGCCGGCGGATACGGCTACCCCCAGCAGTCAGGCGCCGGTGCGCCCCAGCAGGGCCAAGGCCAGGACACCTCCGGCGGGTTCGGCGTACCCCAGCAGGGCCAAGGCCAGGACACCTCCGGCGGATTCGGCGTACCCCAGCAGGGTCAGGGCCAGGACACCTCGGGAGGCTTCGGCGTCCCGCAGCAAGGCCAGGACACGTCCGGCGGATTCGGCGTGCCCCAACAGCACACGCCTGCCCAGCCCCCCGCCGCCGCACCTCAGTCTCCGACGCCTGCCCAGCCGCCCACCGCGCCCCCGCAGCACACGCCCGCCCCGCCCCCCGGCGCCCCCGGCTTCCCCGTGCTGCGTCCGGTCGACACCGACGCCCAGGGCGGACCGTCCCCGGCGGCAGGCGTCCCGGCGGCCCCCGTACCCGAGCACCCCGCACCCGAGCAGCCCGCTCCCGCACAGCCGGTGGCGGAGCCCGTGGCGGAGCCGGAGGCCGAGCTCAACCACGCCGCCGCGGACGCCGAGGCCGCGCGCCTGTTCGGCGATGCCGACGACGACGTAGAGGCGGACGAGGAGCGGACCGACGAGGCGGAGTCGGCGGACTCCACCGGATCCGCGCCCGTCGCTCAGGGCGACGAGCCGGAGCACGTCCAGGCCGACGCCGACTCCCCCACCCAGGCCGCGCCCCAGCACGAGCCCCCGGCGACGCCGGAAGCGGAGCCGGACGCAGAGGCCGAGGCACAGGCCGCCGCACCCGCGCCCACCGCTCCCGCACAGCAGCCTGCGGCTCCGGTACAGCAGCCCCAGGCGCAGCCGACCGGCCAGCCCCCCGTGCCGCCGCAGGCCCAGCCCACCGGCCAGGCCCCGGAGCAGCCGCAGGCCCAGCCCCACCCCAACCAGGCGCTCCCTCCGCTGCCCCAGGGATTCACGCCCGCGCAGCCCGCCCCGGGAATGCCGCCGCAGTCCGGACAGCCGGACCAGCAGGCCGCCGCCGCTGCGCAGGCCGCCGGCTACGGCTACCCCCAGGCCCCGGCCGCCCAGCCGCTCCCGGACCAGGCCGGCCACCCCGGTCAGCCCGGCCACTCAGGTCAGCCTCCGCACCAGCCCCCCGCGCAGGGCTCGTTCGGCCCGGCCCAGCCGCAGGCCCAGCCCGGATACCCGGCGCAGGGCGGACAGCCCGCCCCCGCCGACCCGCGGCAGGCACACCAGCCCGGACAGCCGCATCCCGGTCACCCGCAGGCCGCCGGTTACGGCTACCCGCAGCAGCCCCCGCACGCAGGCCAGCCGCAGCCGGGCCAGCCGCAGCCCGCGCAGCCCCAACCGCAACCGCAGGCCGACGGATACGGCTACCCGCAGCAGCCGCAACACCCCGCGCAGCCCGGCTACGGCTACCCGCCCCAGCAGGGCGGCTACGGCTACCCGCAGGCAGCCCAGCCCCAACAGCCCGGGCCGCAGCAGCCCCCGGCCCAGCCCGAGCAGCAGGCCCCGCAGCAGCCGCAGCCGCAGCAGAATCCCGCCGCCTACGGCCAGCCGGGCAACCAGGGCAACCAGGGCTGGAGCGCCCCGCCCGGACCCCAGGCCGGCCCCGGCGCTCCGCAGCAGCAGCAAGCCGCGCCCGGCACCCCGCTCGGCTACAACGCCGCGGTGGAGCTGTCCTCGGACCGACTGCTGCGCAACCAGCCCAAGGCCCGCAAGAACAACCAGGGTCCGTCCCGCTTCAAGCTCGGTGCGAAGAAGGAGCAGGCGGAGCGGGAGCGGAAGCTGGGTCTGATCCGTACGCCGGTGATGTCCTGCTACCGGATCGCGGTGATCAGCCTCAAGGGCGGTGTCGGCAAGACCACGACGACCATGTCTCTGGGCGCCACCCTCGCCACCGAGCGGCAGGACAAGATCCTGGCGATCGACGCCAACCCGGACGCCGGCACACTCGGGCGGCGCGTGCGGCGCGAGACGGGCGCGACGATCCGTGACCTGGTGCAGGCGATCCCGCAGCTCAACAGCTACATGGACATCCGCCGCTTCACCTCGCAGGCGCCCTCGGGCCTGGAGATCATCGCCAACGACGTGGACCCGGCGGTCTCCACCACCTTCAACGACCAGGACTACCGCAGCGCGCTCGACGTGCTGGGGCGGCAGTACCCGATCATCCTCACGGACTCGGGTACCGGTCTGCTCTACAGCGCGATGCGCGGCGTGCTGGACCTGGCCGACCAGTTGATCATCATCTCCACGCCCTCGGTGGACGGCGCGAGCAGCGCCTCGACCACGCTCGACTGGCTGTCGGCGAACGGGTTCGCCGATCTGGTCCAGCGGTCGGTCACCGTGATCTCGGGAGTCCGCGAGACGGGCAAGATGATCAAGGTGGAGGACATCGTCGCGCACTTCGAGACCCGCTGCCGCGGTGTCGTCGTGATCCCCTTCGACGAGCACCTGTCGGCGGGCGCCGAGGTGGACCTCGACATGATGCGTCCCAAGACCCGCGAGGCCTACTTCGACCTCGCCGCGCTCATCGCCGAGGACATCGCGCGCACGCAGCAGGGCTTCGGCAACCCGAACATGCAGTACCAGCAGCACCAGCAGCACCCGCAGCAGGGCGGCTACCCGCCCCCGCAGCAGCAGCCCCAGCAGCAGTACCCCCAGCAGGGCGGTGCCCCGCAGCCGGGTCAGGGCTGGGGGCAGCCCCCGCAGCAGCCCGCGCCGGGCCAGGGCTGGCAGCAGCAGGCGCCGCCGCAGCAGGACCCGCAGCAGGGTCAGCAGCCGCAGCAGGGCGCCGTACCGCCCGGCTGGACGCAGCAGTAGCCCATGCGCAACGAAGGGCGGCCGGTACCCCTGAGGTACCGGCCGCCCTTCGGCGTCGTAGGACTGGCTAGTGGCTACTCGGCGGCCGCCACCAGCTCACGGCAGCGCTTGACGTCCTCGGCCATCTGCTCCAGCAGGCCGTCCAGCGACTCGAACTTCGCCTGGCCGCGGACGAAGGCGAGGAAGTCGACGGCGACGTGCAGGCCGTACAGGTCCAGGCCGACGCGGTCGATCGCGTACGCCTCCACCGTGCGCTCGGTCCCGTCGAACTGCGGGTTCGTGCCGACGGAGATGGCCGCCGGCATCACCTCGCCCTGGGCGTGCAGCCAGCCCGCGTAGACGCCGTCGGCGGGGATGGCGGTGTGCGGCAGGGTCTCCACGTTGGCGGTGGGGAAGCCCAGCTCCCGGCCGCGCTGTGCCCCACGCACGACCACGCCCTCGACGCGGTGCGGGCGGCCCAGGATCTCGGCGGCGCCCTCGACGTCGCCCTGGGCGACCAGCCGCCGGGTCAGAGTGGAGGAGAAGGGCTCGCCGCCGCCGGCCTCGCCGGTCACGTACAGGTCGACGACCTCGACCTCGTAGTCGTAGATCTTGCCCTGCTCGGCGAGGAACTCGACGTTGCCCGCGGCGCGGTGGCCGAAGCGGAAGTTCGGGCCCTCGGCGACCGCCTTGGCGTGCAGTTTGTCGACCAGGACCTTGACGACGAAGTCGGCCGGCGACAGCTTCGAGAACTCGGTCGTGAAGGGGAGGATCAGGACCGCGTCCACGCCCAGCTCGGCCATGAGGTCGGCGCGGCGGTGGTGCGGGGCGAGCAGGGGCGGGTGGCTGCCGGGGCGGACGACCTCGCTGGGGTGCGGGTCGAAGGTGACGACGACCGCGGGGACGCCCAGCTCACGCGCGCGGTCCACGGCATGCCGGATGATCAGCTGGTGCCCGCGGTGGACTCCGTCGTAGGAGCCGATGGTGACGACGCTGCGCCCCCAGTCCTGGGGGATGTCCTCCAAGCCACGCCAGCGCTGCACTGTGCCTGCTCCTTGTCGCAAAGTCGTCGAACCGGTGTCCGTCTTCGCTCATACGGTCTTACGCAGGTCTAAGGGTGCCATGCCGGGCCCTTGTGGCCCGCATCGGCATGGGTGCTGTGACCGGCTGCACGTGCCAACGCGGGATTCATGCGGGGACTCGGACGCCTGCCAGGTTCTCGATCATCCGGCGGGTGCTCGGGCCCACCACCGCCGTCCAGTCCTGCGGGGTGTCGGTCAGCCACGCCGCGACCTGGGCGGCGAAGCCGGGGACGCGGCGCCCCAGGTCGACCAGGCCCCGGTCGAAACGGGCTGCGCCGTCCTGGGTGCGGACCAGGAGCATGCCGATGTGGTGGACGAGGTCGCGCAGACCGTCGCCCGGGCGGTCGCCGCGGCACCGGACGCTGGCGTGCAGGAGGGCGTCGAGGACGGCCGGGGCGTGTTCGTTGGCGAGGAGGAAGTCCAGGAGCTCGCGCCGCAGGGTCCGCGAGTCGGACGTGCCGGGAGTGGCGAGTACGGCGGCCAGGGCGACCCGCACCCCTTCCGTGCCGCCGTCCAGCAGGTTGGTGACCAGCGGGAAGAGGACGGCGCGGGAACTGGGGCCGTGCTCAAGGCGCCGGTCGACGTAAGCGGCCACGTCCGCTGCGGTCTCGGGGCACCACTGGACCGCTTCCCGCAGGAGGGTGGCGACCCGGCGGGCGAGGTCCGGTGTGGTGACGTCGGCGAGGGTGCGCAGCGCCTCTTCGGCGTCGGGTCGGCACAGCCGCGCCCGGAAGGCTTCGAGGACCTGTTCGGGGTGGGTCGCGAGGGCGGCGACCAGGGCGCCCGGCGGGAACCGCGGGTCGGCTGCCGCGAAGTGCGCCAGCGCCTGCGGCAGGTGGAGGGCACGCGTGCGTGGGTCCCGTACGAGGACGGCGAGCGCGCTGCCGTGCAGGGTGCAGTCGTCGGGCCGGGCGAGCAGGGCGAGGGCGGCATAGCGGAGCAGCTCGCGGTCGGCCTCGGTGCGCACATGAGGCGCGACGCGCTGTCCGTACGCCGCCGCCGCGACGCGTCGCCCGGGCCGCTCGTCGTGCGCCCAGCGGTCGACGGCCCGGCAGATCGCGGACGGTTCCTCCTCGGACAGTACGGCGAGGAGTTCGTCGGCTTTGCGGTGTGCGCTGTCGACGAGCGTTTCGGTGAGGTCGTCGAGGGCGCGGTGGCGGTGCGTGTGCAGCAGTGCCTGGGCGGCGTGGGCGACGGTCGCGTGGGGCGTCGCGGGCAGCGGGCGGTCGTCGTCGAACCAGCGGGTGAGGTGGGGTTGTACGGCAGCGGGGTCGGCGGCGAGGAGCCGGGCCACCGCGTCCAGGTACCGGGGGTGCCGGGGTTGCCCGGGGTCGAGCGCCTCCTCGGCGTCGCTCGGCGGGCCGTCGGCGAGGACGAGGCGGCGCAACAGGTCGAGGCGCTCCCCGTCCGGGAGCGGCAGCGCGGTCCAGAAGCCGGGGCCGAACTCGGGCGGCACGGCGAGGTCGCGCCCGCGCCGGGCGACGATCCGGTCGGTGAGGAGGCGCAGTACGTCCTGGTACGGCGTCGCGTCCGGGACGCGCAGCAGGGTCTCGGTGATGAGCCGGGCGGCCCACCAGCAGTGCCGGTCGGCATCCAGCGCATCGGCCAACTCCTCAAGCCGGAGGGCGAGTTGATGGTGTCCGTGGTGCCGTGGGAGCAGCAGGAGGGCTTGGACGACGGGGCCGATGCGGTGGTGCGGTACGGGGAGGGGGTGCGCGGCGTCGGGGTGGGTTCGGCTCCGGTGGACCAGGGCGTACAGGGCCTCGTCCAGGTCGAGGTGCATGCCCTGGATCCAGTCGGCGACTTCCTCGTGGGCGAAGCGATAGCCGTTGCCGGCCGGGACGAGGAGGCCCTCGGTGAGGACGGCGGAGGCCCAGCCGGTGGCGCCGCCGAGCCGCGCGGGGGCGGGCCCCCAGGGGAACACCGCCTCGAACGACTCCCGGTCCAGCTCCCCCTGGCCCGGCCCGAGGCTGCGGCGGGCGGCCTCGTGGACCTGGCCGGAGACCTTGGCGGCCAGGCGGCGTACGGCGGTGCCGCGCAGGCCGTTCTCGACCGCCAGGCGGACGGCGATGCGCAGGCACATGAGGTCGAGGTGGGCGGAGAGGACGTCGTCGCGGTCGACCGGGACGGCGGGGGCGTCGGGCAGGGCGGCGCGCACCTCGGAGAGGAGGCGGAGCGTGAGGGGGTGCCGGACATCGGGTGCGGCGAGAACGCCGTCCGGGATGCCGTAGCCGGCGCGGGCCCGGTGGGCCTCGTCAGGGGTGAGGTCGTCGAGCCGTACGCACGGCGGAAACCGCCCGGACGTCCCGCGCTCCGACCGCTCACCCGAGCCGTACAGCAACTCCTCCGGGAACTCGGCGCCCGCCCCCTCCCAGTACTCCGCCCGACACGCCACCACCAGCCGGGCCCCCGTCTCCCGCAGCCACTGCGCCGTGCCGTCGGTCCACTCCCTGAGGCCGTGGGCGAGGACGGGGGGCATCTCCTCGGGGCTGTCCAGGAGGAGCAGGAGGGGGCGGCCGGTGGCGCGAGCGAGCCGGGCCAGCCGTTCGGGGCTCGTGTCGCCCAGGATGCCGGGGTCGGCGGAGTACTGGCCGGCCACGGTCGCCGATACCGACGCCGATGCCCATACCGATGCAGATGCCGACACCGATGCAGATGCCGACACCGACGCCGACGCCGCCACGATGCGGGCCGCCCGGTTCAGCGCCCGCCGCGCCGCGTCGGCCACGGAGGTGTCGTCGCCCCTCAGGTCGGCGCCGCGCAGCCACAGCGTGGGAGCCGGTTGCGCGCCGCGACCGCGGCGGGCTGCCAGGGCCGCGAGTTCCGTCGTACGGCCGCTGCCGGGACGCCCGACCAGGCCCAGTACGGAGGCCCTGCTCTCGGCGAAGGCGCTGAACTCCCTCGCCGTCGAGGCCCGTTCGACCGGCATCGCCCCCGCTCCCCCGGCGCCCTCCCGGCCCGCATGGCCCGCCGGCGCCCCGGCAGGACCGTCCTGCCCGACCGATGTGGCCGTCAGCTCCAGTACGCCCGCCAGGTTGAGGTCGGCCCCGTACGCCGGCACCGTCGCCGCGTTCTCGGCGAGCAGCTCGGCCAGCGGGCCGTCGGACGGGACGCCCGTAGCCCCTGCCCGAGCGCGGCCGAGACCCTGCTGGAGCAGCGGTACCGCGAAGACGGCGTCGCGGTGGCCGGACTGCAGTGCCGTGCCGAGAACGCCCACGACGGCGCCGGTCCCGGCGTCGAGCACGGGTCCACCCGCCGCCCCTCCGCCCAGCCGCATCGCGTCCCGGCCGGCCGTGCCGATCGCCAACTCCAGGGCGCCGTCGAGGAGATGGAGGCGGTCCGTCGCCGTGTACGTCACTGCCACGGCGCCCAGCACCCGGGCTTCCCGCCAGCCCCCGGCGGCGATCCGGACGTACGCGCCGGTCTCGATCTGATCCAGCACGGTCACCGGCAACGGCTCCACGCCCAGCCCCTCGGTGCGTACGAGAGCCAGGTCCAGGGCGGGCAACAGGGTCACCGCGGTCGCATCCACCGCACAGCTCCGGTCGCCCTCGGCGGAGTACAGCACCAGCCCGGCCGAACCGTCGACGACCTCGTGGCTGGTGACGACCGTGCCGTGGTGGTCGGCCACGAACCCGAGGCCGCGGGGCCGACCGGCCGCGTCATGAATGCGGACCAGGGCTTCGTCACGAGGGCGGGCGCCCAACCCGGCGCCGTCCCGGCGTTCGCCGGAGCAGGACCCGCTGTCGTCCGGGCCTCGGGTGCCGACGTCCGTCCCGGTCAGGCCGATGCCGGGCAAGTCGTCCGAGGTGCTCCAGGGACCCGATGCCTCCCCCAGGTCCCGAACGCCGCGCATGGCCTGACGCGTGTGCCACGCGTCTTCCGCCGACCGCGTCCCCTCCGCCGTCCGGCGGTCGCCGCCCGCCCCCGGGCCTCGTCCCGCCATGGTCGAACCTCCCCGCCGTGCGTCCACACGCCCATGCGCCCACGCCCTGTTCTTTCGACGGTAGGCGCGAAGTGATCAGCGGGAAAGATCGCTCGGCGAACGCGCCCCCTTCCGCTCCCTCGGTTCACTCCGAGCGCCTGCACGGACGGGTGAACGGGCAGGGGTCGTTGGATACACCCTAGGGGTGGGGGAACCGAGGGGGACCGTGGAGCGGCGGGCAGAGGACTACCCCGTGACCGCCGCTCCACGGGCAGAACACCGGCAGGCGGCGCCCGTGAGCCGGGCGCCTCAGCCGAAGACGGCCAGGCTCTTGGCCTTGCCCTTGTGCTGCTCCACGAGCGCGAGGAAGCGGCCCTCGGGGGCGAAGACGGCCACGGGGCCGGCGCCCGCGTACTCGTCGGGCATGTCGAGGCGGACCCCGTTCGTCAGCAGCCGGGCGCGTCTGGCGTCGACGTCCCAGCGCGGGAACGCGGCCGTGGCGGCCTCGGCGATCGGCATCACCGTCAGCTCCTGCTGCAGCTGCTCCAGCGTCTTGGCGGAGTCCAGCTTGTACGGGCCGACGCGGGTGCGGCGCAGTGCCGTGAGGTGGCCGCCGACGCCCAGGTCGGCGCCGAGGTCGCGGGCCAGGGCGCGGATGTAGGTGCCCGAGGAGCAGACGACCGACACGACCAGGTCGAGGACGGCGGTGCCGTCGTCGGCGACGGCGTCGCGCACGTCGTGGACCGAGAAGGACGAGACGGTGACCGGCCGCGCCGGGATCTCGAAGTCCTCGCCGTCGCGCGCCCGCTTGTAGGAGCGCACGCCGTCGATCTTGATGGCGCTGACCTTGGAGGGGACCTGCATGATGTCGCCGGTCAGCTTGGCGATCCCGGCGTCGATGGCCTCGCGGGTGACCTTCGAGGCGTCGGCCGACGCCGTGATGTCGCCCTCGGCGTCGTCGGTGATCGTGGTCTGGCCGAGGCGGACGGTGCCCAGGTACTCCTTCTCGGTCAGGGCCAGGTGACCGAGCAGCTTGGTCGCCTTCTCGACGCCGAGGACGAGGACGCCCGTCGCCATGGGGTCGAGGGTGCCGGCGTGCCCGACGCGGCGGGTGCGGGCGATGCCGCGCATCTTGGCGACCACGTCGTGCGAAGTGAAGCCCGACGGCTTGTCGACGATGACAAGGCCGTCGGGCGTGGTGTGCTTCTGCGTCATTCCGCGGTGTCGCCGTCCGTCTCGGCAGCGTCCGACTCGTCGTCGGCACCCGGCTTGCGGTACGGGTCGGCCTCACCGGCGTACTTCGCGCCCGCGGACACCTCGCGCACCTTCTCGTCGGACTGCCGGGCCTTGTCGAGGAGGTCCTCGATGGTCCGGGCGGTGTCCGGGAGGGCGTCGGCGACGAAGGTGAGGGTCGGCGTGAACTTCACACCCGCGGCCGCTCCCACGGCCGAGCGGAGCACGCCCTTGGCGCTCTCCAGTCCGGCGGCGGCGGCCGCCCGCTCCTCGTCGTCCCCGTACACCGTGTAGAAGACCGTCGCCTCCCGCAGGTCACCCGTGACGCGGGTGTCCGTGATGGTGACGTGCGAGCCGAGCCGCGGGTCCTTGATCCCGCGCTGCAGCTTCTGGGCCACCACCTCTCGGATGAGGTCCGCCAGCTTTTTCGCCCGCGCGTTGTCGGCCACTGGTCCGTCTCCCGTTCTTTCTTCTTCTGCGTTCTTTGGCTGATGGTCGTCAGTCGTCGTGGTCACCGAGGAAACGCCGCCGTACCGACAGCAGTTCCACTTCCGGACGGCCGGCGACCAGCCGTTCACACCGGTCCAGTACGTCGGCGAGATGCCCGGCGTCGCCGGACACCACGGCGAGGCCGATCCCGGCCCGCCGGTGGAGGTCCATGTGGTCCACCTCGGCCGCACTCACCGCGTACTTGCGCTGGAGTTCGGCGACGATCGGGCGGACGACGGAGCGCTTCTCCTTCAGCGACCGTACGTCGCCGAGGAGGAGGTCGAAGGACAGCGTCCCCACATACATGTGTGTAACCGGTTCACCCGCCGGTACGGGATCGATGGCCCTGCCATCCGTGGGGCAGGGACATCAGAACCGTACAACGAAGGGGTCGGGACGATCGACGGATATTACGCTCCGTGGACCGTCGCCGTCCGCCTTCGATGCAGGTCGGCAAACGGCGCGCTGGCCGACGGAACCGAAGTCCCGCCGGCCAGCACAAACCGTCGGCTGTTACGCCCGCGGCTTCTCGCGCATCTCGTACGTCGCGATGACGTCGTCGACCTTGATGTCGTTGAAGTTGCCGAGGTTGATACCGCCCTCGAACCCTTCGCGGATCTCGGTGACGTCGTCCTTGAAGCGACGCAGACCGGAGATGTTGAGGCTCTCCGCGATGACCTTGCCGTCGCGGACGAGGCGCGCCTTGGTGTTGCGCTTGACCTCGCCCGAGCGGACCAGGACACCGGCGATGTTGCCCAGCTTGGACGACTTGAAGACCTCGCGGATCTCCGCCGTGCCGAGCTCGACCTCCTCGTACTCCGGCTTGAGCATGCCCTTGAGGGCCGCCTCGATCTCCTCGATGGCCTGGTAGATCACCGAGTAGTACCGGACGTCGACGCCCTCGCGCTCCGCCATCTGCGCCGCGCGGCCCGCAGCGCGGACGTTGAAGCCGATGACGATGGCGTCGGAGCCGGTCGCCAGGTCGATGTCCGACTCGGTGACCGCACCCACACCGCGGTGCAGGACGCGGATGTCGACCTCTTCGCCGACGTCGAGCTGGAGCAGCGAGGACTCGAGAGCCTCCACCGAACCGGACGCGTCGCCCTTGATGATGAGGTTGAGTTCCTGCACCAGACCGGCCTTGAGGGCCTCGTCCAGGTTCTCCAGGGAGAACCGGACACCCCGGCGGGCGAAGTTGGCGTTGCGCTCACGCGCCGCGCGCTTCTCGGCGATCTGACGCGCCGTGCGGTCCTCGTCGACGACGAGGAAGTTGTCGCCGGCGCCCGGGACGTTGGTGAGACCCAGGACCAGGACGGGGGTCGACGGACCCGCTTCCTCGACGTTGTTGCCGTTGTCGTCGAGCATCGCCCGGACACGGCCGTACGCGTCGCCGACCACCATCGTGTCGCCGATGCGCAGCGTGCCGCGCTGGACCAGGACCGTCGAGACGGCACCGCGGCCGCGGTCGAGGTGGGACTCGATCGCAATACCCTGCGCGTCCTGCTCCGGGTTGGCCCGCAGGTCGAGCGAGGCGTCCGCGGTGAGGACCACGGCCTCCAGCAGGCTCTCGATGTTGAGGCCCTGCTTGGCGGAGATGTCGACGAACATCGTGTCGCCGCCGTACTCCTCGGCCACCAGGCCGTACTCGGTCAGCTGACCGCGCACCTTGGTCGGGTCCGCGCCCTCGACGTCGATCTTGTTGACCGCGACGACGATCGGGACGTCGGCCGCCTTGGCGTGGTTGAGCGCCTCGACCGTCTGCGGCATGACGCCGTCGTTGGCCGCGACGACCAGGATCGCGATGTCGGTCGACTTCGCACCACGGGCACGCATGGCGGTGAACGCCTCGTGACCCGGGGTGTCGATGAAGGTGATCCTGCGCTCTTCGTCGTTGACCTGGGTGGCGACCTGGTACGCACCGATGTGCTGCGTGATACCGCCGGCCTCGCCCGCGACGACGTTCGTCTTGCGGATCGTGTCCAGCAGTCGGGTCTTACCGTGGTCGACGTGACCCATGACGGTCACGACCGGCGGACGCGGCATGAGGAATTCCTCGCCGCCCTCGTCCTCGCCGAACTCGATGTCGAAGGACTCGAGCAGCTCGCGGTCCTCCTCCTCCGGGCTGACGATCTCGACGACGTAGTTCATCTCGCCGGCGAGCAGCTGGAGGGTCTCGTCGGAGACGGACTGCGTGGCAGTGACCATCTCGCCGAGGTTCATCATCACGGCGACGAGCGACGCCGGGTTGGCGTTGATCTTCTCCGCGAAGTCGGTGAGGGAAGCACCGCGCGACAGGCGGACGGTCTGTCCGTTGCCGCGAGGCAGCATCACGCCGCCGACCGACGGGGCCTGCATGGCCTCGTACTCCTGGCGCCTCTGCCGCTTCGACTTACGGCCACGACGAGCGGGACCGCCGGGACGACCGAAGGCACCCTGCGTGCCACCACGGCCACCGGGACCGCCGGGACGACCACCGAAGCCGGGACGGCCACCGCCGCCACCGCCGGGACCACCGGGACGACCGGCGAAACCGCCACCGCCGCCACCGGGACCGCCGGGACGACCGGCGAAGCCGCCGCCACCGCCGCCACCGGGACGACCGGCGAAGCCGCCGCCGCCACCCGGGCGACCGCCGCCGCCACCGGGACGACCGCCGCCACCGGGACCGCGGCCACCGGGGCCACCGCCGCCGGGACGCGGGCCGGCAGCAGGACGCTGCGGCATCATGCCGGGGTTGGGACGCGGGCCGCCGGGGCCGCCGCCACCGGGACGAGGACCGCCGGGGCCGCCGCCGGGACGCGCGCCGCCGCCCTGCGGACGGGGCATGCCGCCCGGCGTGGGACGTGCGCCGCCCGGAGCCTGGGGACGGGGACCGCCCTGGCCCTGGCCCTGCGGACGCGGGGCACCACCGGGAGCACCGGCGCCGCCCGGACGCGGGGCGCCGCCCGGACGGGGCGCCTGCGGGCGCGCCATGCCGGTGGAGCCACCAGAGGTGAACGGGTTGTTGCCCGGACGGGGACCGGCCGGACGACCGCCGGGACGCTGGGCGCCGCCACCCGGACGCGGAGCGCCGGGACGGTCGCCGCGGTCGCCGCGGTCGCCGCGCTCACCACGGCCCTGGCCACCCTGGCCCGGGCCACCCGGACGCGGAGCGCCGGGGCGCGGCGCCTGGCCGGCCGGACGCGGGGCGCCCGGACGCGGGCTGGAACCCTGGGCCTGGCCCTGGGACTGACCCTGAGAGGCGGCGGGGGCGGCAGGAGCCGCCGGAGGCGCCGTGAACTCGGGCGCGGTCGGAGCCGGGGACGCCGGGGCGGGCCGCGGCGCGGGCTTCGGGCCCGGGGTGGGACGGGGGCCGGGAGCAGCCGGGGCGGCGGGAGCCGCGGGCTTCTCGGCAGCGGCCGGCTTGGGGGCCGGCGGGCGCGGGGCGGCCGGACGGGCGGCCTGCGCGGGAGAGGGGGCTGCCGGCTTCGCCGGGGCAGCCTTGCGGGCGGGGGCGGACTTACCGCCTCCGTTGCCCTGCTGGAGGGCGTCCGTCAGTTTGCGGACAACGGGCGCTTCGATGGTCGAAGACGCCGAACGGACGAATTCACCGAGTTCTTGGAGCTTGGCCATGACGACCTTGCTCTCAACCCCGAACTCCTTGGCGAGTTCGTATACCCGGACCTTAGCCACTTCGCTCCTTTTAGGTCCGGGTTGCGTCCGGACCGTCGCTACTTCATGGGCGTACTCATCGCGTGCTCATCGAGTGCTCATCGCAATCTCGACCTACTTCCAACTCGCGGGGTACCTGGGCCGCGCGGGGGTTCCGCACGACGCTTCTTACGGTGTTGCCTGCTCAGCAACTGTTGTCTGCTCGACGTATCGGCGCAACGCCTTTGTGTCGAGCGCTCCCGGGGCGCGCAACGCCCGCGTGAACGCCCGGCGGCGCACCGCCTGGTCAAGACAGACCAGAGCGGGGTGTACGTACGCACCCCGGCCGGGCAGCGTACCGCGAGGATCAGGGGCGCACTCGCCCTTGATCGCCACGATCCGCAGCAGATCAGCCTTGGCCGCTCGCTCCCGGCACCCCACACAGGTGCGTTCAGGGCATGCGCGGACGCGTGTCCGGCCAGACACTCTTAAGTCTACCTCCCCGTAGCGACCTCACCCCTTTGGGGCGGGATTCGAACAGTTGCCGGGCGATAACGTGACGTGATCTGAGCGACCTGCGGCCTGGATCTATTCCCCGGCCTGCTCGGTGTCCGGCCGGATGTCGATCCGCCAGCCGGTCAGCCGGGCCGCAAGCCGGGCGTTCTGCCCTTCCTTGCCGATCGCCAGTGACAGCTGGTAGTCGGGCACCGTCACGCGCGCGGAGCGGGCCGCCATGTCCACGACCTCCACCTTGGAGACCCGGGCCGGCGACAGCGCGTTCGCCACCATCTCGGCCGGGTCGTCCGACCAGTCGACGATGTCGATCTTCTCGCCGTTCAGCTCGCCCATGACATTGCGCACCCGCCCGCCCATGGGGCCGATGCAGGCACCCTTGGCGTTCAGGCCGCTGCGGGTGGACCGGACGGCGATCTTCGTGCGGTGACCGGCCTCGCGGGCGATGGCGGCGATCTCGACGGATCCGTCGGCGATCTCCGGCACCTCCAGGGCGAAGAGCTTCTTCACCAGGTTCGGGTGCGTGCGCGAGAGGGTCACGGACGGGCCGCGGACGCCCTTGGCCACTCGTACGACGTACGACCGGATGCGCATGCCGTGCGGATACGTCTCGCCCGGGACCTGCTCCTGCACCGGCAGGATGGCCTCCAGCTTGCCGATGTCCACGAGGACGTTCTTCGGGTCGCGGCCCTGCTGGACCACGCCGGTGACGATGTCGCCCTCGCGGCCGGCGTACTCGCCGAGCGTCGCGTCGTCCTCGGCGTCGCGCAGCCGCTGCAGGATGACCTGCTTGGCGGTGGTGGCGGCGATACGGCCGAAGCCGGACGGGGTGTCGTCGAACTCGCGGGCCTCCTGGCCCTCCTCGAGGTCCTCGGGGTCCTCCTTCGCCCACACGGTCACATGGCCGGTCTCCCGGTTCAGCTCCACGCGCGCGTGGCGGCGGCTTCCATCGGTGCGGTGGTAGGCGATGAGGAGGGCCGACTCGATCGCCTCGACCAGCAGGTCGAAGGAGATCTCCTTCTCCCGTACCAAGCCCCGCAGGGCGCTCATGTCGATGTCCACGGCTACGCCTCCTCTTCCTTCTCGTCCTTGTTGTCCTTGCGATTGAACTCGACCTGCACGCGCGCCTTGTCGATGTCCGCGAAGCCGAGTCTGCGGGAGGTGGCCTTGCGGCCCTTCACTCCCGGCACTTCGAGGTCGAGGCCCTCGTCGTCGACGTCCAGGATCCGGGCCACCAGCTCGCCGCCCTCGGCCAGTTGGAACTTCACGAGCCGGTCGACGGCGCGCACGTAGTGCCGGTGTTCCGTGAGGGGGCGCTCCGCGCCGGGGGTTCCGACCTCGAGGGTGTACTCCCCCTCGCCCATCGCGTCCGTCTCGTCGAGCTTCGCCGAGAGCGCGCGGCTCACATCGGCGATCCGGTCCAGGTCGGCACCGGTGTCCGAGTCCACGACGACGCGCAGCACACGCTTGCGTCCGACGGAGTCCACTGCGATCTCTTCGAGGTCCAGGCCCTGAGAGCTGACGAGCGGTTCCAGTAGTTCTCGCAGCCTCTCGCTCTGGGTGGTGCTCATCCGGGTGACTCCTCGGCCGCGTGTGCTGTTGTGGGATGGGTCGCGTGTCTGGTCAAAGGGTATCGGGTCGCGAGGACTGTTGCCGTCCACCTGCGCACGAGCGGTGCCGATGAGTGGTGCCGTCCGCTTGCGCGGGTACGGTGATCACGGGCCTGCGGCCCGCTGTCGTGTGTAACCGCTTTCACAGCCGCCTTCCGTACAAGTTCCCCGAGGACGTCTGCCGTGCCGTACCCCCCGCCGCCGCGCTCCGCGTCAGGACCGCGCAGAAGAACCCTGCTCGCCTCGGCCGCCGGAGCCGCGCTGCTGGTGGGCTGCTCCTCCGGCTCCGACGACTCGGACGGCGGCACCAGCGGCAGCCCGTCGGTCGCCGAGCGGGCACGCGCGCGTGCGGCCGGGGACAGCGAGGGGCTGGTCGAGCGCTACGACGCGGTGCTCGCCGCCCATCCCGTGCTGACGGAACTGCTGGGGCCGTTGCGGGCGGCGGCCGTAAGGCATGTGGAGGCGTTCGAGGGTGGCCGAAAGGCATCGGACAGCGCGTCGCCCTCCGGGTCGCCGGCGTCTTCCGCTTCGCCGGCGCCTTCCGGGTCGCCGTCGGCCGCCGTGCCCCTCGACGAGCGGGCGGCCCTCGCCGAGCTCGCCGCCGCGGAACGGGCGCTCGCGGACCGGCGGGCCAAGGCGTTGCTGGACGTACCGGGCGAACTGGCGCGGCTGCTGGCCTCGGTGGCCGCGGCGGGGGCGGCACACGCGTATCTGCTGAACGAGGGGGCCAAGTGAGCGAGTCCGGCAAGAAGGAGCAGCTGAAGGCCCTGCAGGCGGCGCTCGCCGCCGAGCACGCGGCGGTGTACGGGTACGGCGTCGTCGGCGGCCGGATCAGCCAGGAGCGGCGCTCTCAGGCCCGCGCGGCCTACGACGCGCACCGGGCGCGGCGGGACGCGCTGGCGCGCGAGGTGCGCGACCTCGGTTCCGAGCCGGTCGCCGCGAGCCCCGCGTACGCGCTGCCGTTCCCGGTGTCGGACGCACCCTCGGCCGTGCGGTTCGCCGCCGGTCTTGAGGACCGGATGGCCGCGGTGTACTCCGACCTGGTGCGGGCGGCCGAGGGTGAGCTGCGGGGTACCGCGGCCGAGGCGCTGCGGGAGGCGGCGGTGCGGGCGGTGCGCTGGCGGGGCGAGAGCGTAGCCTTCCCTGGGCTCGCCGAGCGGGCGGCCACGACGTCCGCCTCGCCGATGCCCTCGGCATGACCCGCATCTGAAGGGAACTACTCGCGCATGGCTTTCGAACCGCCGCAGCGTCTGGTCAAGGCGCTCGGTGAGACGGCACCGGACGGTGACGACTGGTTGGTGAAGCTGCCGGAGGCGGCCCACCAGGCCGTCGCGCTACGCGAGTTGACCGTTGAGCGGGTGCAGATGCCGGGCGGGCGCAGCAGCCTGGTGGTACTGGTGCGGCGCGCTGACGGAACCCCGGCCGTGCTGAAGCTGGCCCCGCCGCGGGCCCGTCCGCAGAGCGAGCGGGCGGCGCTGGCGCACTGGGGAGGCGTGGGGGCCGTGCAACTGCTCGACGAGCCCGCTGTCGAGGGTGTGCTGTTGCTGGAGCGGCTGCATCCGGATGTGTCGGTGCGGTCGTTGCCCGAGGCGAAGGCGCTGCTGGAAGCGGCGGGGACGCTGCGGCGGCTGTGGGTCGAGCCGCCCGGCGATCACCCCTTCGAGACGGTCGCCGAGCGGACCGGTCGGCAGGCCGACGCGATGCGGGCGACCGCGGCCGCCGATGCCGAGGTGACTTCATTGGTCGACGCCGCGCTCGCCGCCCGCGAGGAGTTGCTGGCCGCGCCACCCGAGCGGCGGTTGCTGCACGGGACGTTCCGGCAGAGCAAGGTGCTGGCCGGGGAGCGGATGCCGTGGCTTGCGGTGGGGCCGGACCCGGTGATCGGTGAGTGCGCGTTCGATCTGGCGCGGTTGGTGCGGGACCGGGTGGAGGATCTGATCGCCTCGCCGTCGGGGGCTGCGACGACCCGGCGACGGGTCAAGCGGCTTGCGGAGTCGCTGGACGTGGATCAGGAGCGGCTGCGGGGCTGGACGTTGTTCCGGGCCGTGGAGTCGGGCGTGCGGGCGCGGCGGGTCGGGCGGGCCCAGGACGCGGAGTTGTTGCTGGAGTTCGCCGGCTGGCTCTGAGCCGGCTCCTGGTACTCCGGGAAGGGCGCACAAGTCCCTCCGTGCGGCGCCTTGAGCCGCACGGAGGGACTTCTGCGGAGAGCCCTTACGCGGTGAGGCGGGCGATCGCCTCGTCGACCGTCAGTTCCTCGCGCTCGCCGGTCCTGCGGTCCTTGAGCTCGACGACGCCCTCGGCCGCGCGCCGGCCGGCCACCAGGATCTGCGGTACGCCGATCAGCTCCGAGTCCGTGAACTTCACGCCCGGCGAGACACCCGCGCGGTCGTCGCACAGGACGCGCAGGCCGGCCGCGGACAGCTTCTCGGAGACGTCAAGGGCGAGTTCGGTCTGCAGGGCCTTCCCGGCGGCGACCACGTGCACGTCGGCCGGGGCGACCTCGGCGGGCCAGCACAGCCCCTTGTCGTCGGCGGTCTGCTCGGCGAGGGCCGCGACGGCGCGGGAGACACCGATGCCGTAGGAGCCCATGGTCACGCGGACCGGCTTGCCGTTCTGGCCGAGGACGTCGAGCTTCAGCGCGTCCGCGTACTTGCGGCCCAGCTGGAAGATGTGGCCGATCTCGATGGCGCGGTCGAGCTTGAGGCCGGTGCCGCACTTCGGGCAGGGGTCGCCCTCCTGGACGACCACGACGTCGACGTACTCGTCGACCTCGAAGTCACGGCCCGCGACGACGTTCTTCGCGTGCGTGCCCTCCTTGTTGGCGCCGGTGATCCAGGAGGTGCCGGGGGCCACGCGCGGGTCGGCGAGGTACTTGACCTTCTCGCCCAGGCCCTGCGGGCCGACGTAGCCGCGGACCAGGTCCGGGCGCCCGGCGAAGTCCGCCTCGGTGACCATCTCGACGACGGCCGGGGCGAAGTGCGCCTCGACCTTGCCCATGTCGACCTCGCGGTGACCGGGGACACCGACCGCGACGATCTCGCCGTCGACCTTCACGAGCAGGTTCTTCAGGGTGTCGGCGGCCTGGACGCCGAGGTGGGCGGCGAGGGTCTCGATGGTGGGGGTGTCGGGGGTCGGGATCTCTTCGAGGGCGGGCACGTCGCCGGCGTCCACCGACTTCAGCTCGTACGTGATGGCTTCGGTGTTCGCCGCGAAGTCGCAGTTCGGGCAGTCGGCGAAGGTGTCCTCGCCGGCCTCGGCCGGGGCGAGGAACTCCTCGGACTTCGAGCCGCCCATGGCACCGGCGGTGGCGGCGCAGATGCGGTAGTCGAGGCCGAGGCGCTCGAAGACGCGCTGGTAGGCCTGGCGGTGCAGGGCGTAGGACTGGCCGAGGCCCTCGTCGTCGGTGTCGAAGGAGTACGAGTCCTTCATCAGGAACTCACGGCCGCGCAGGATGCCGGCCCGCGGGCGGGCCTCGTCGCGGTACTTGTGCTGGATCTGGTAGAGGATGACCGGCAGGTCCTTGTAGGAGGACGCCTGGTCCTTCACCAGCAGCGTGAAGATCTCCTCGTGGGTCGGACCGAGCAGGTAGTCGCCGCCCTTGCGGTCCTTGAGGCGGAACAGCTCCTGGCCGTACTCGTCCCAGCGGCCCGTCGCGTCGTACGGCTCACGCGGCAGCAGGGCGGGGAGCAGCACTTCCTGGGCGCCGATGGCGTCCATCTCCTCGCGGACGATGCGCTCGACGTTGGCGAGGACCCGCTTGCCGAGGGGCAGCCACGACCAGATGCCGGCCGCGGTGCGGCGGACGTAGCCGGCGCGGACGAGCAGCTTGTGACTGAGGACCTCGGCGTCCGCCGGGTCGTCGCGCAGCGTCTTCGCCATCAACTGGGACATGCGCTGGACCGGTGCGTTCGCCATGGTTTCCGTACTCCTGCTGCGTAAGGGTTATGGCAGGAGGTTAGCCGGGCGGGACGGGGCGGTGGAAATCGGTTAACGGCGGCGGAGCGGGAGCGGGGCGCCCATCACGGCGTACGGCTTCGGGGCGCTGGGGAAGAGGACCTGGCGGGCGAGGTCCTGATAGCCGAGGGAGCGGTAGAGGCCGCGGGCGGGGCTTTCCACGTCGATCGCCGAGAGGATCGAGCGGGGTTCGAGGGCGCCGTCCGTGATCGTGGTGATCAGACGGCGGCCGACGCCGCGGTTCTGGTAGCCCGGGTGGACGTGGAGTTCCGTGATGACGAAGGAGTTGTCGAGCCAGTCGTCGTAGCCCGGGGCCCGCAGGTAGGGCTCCACGATGGTGGACCACCAGTGGGTGCGGTCGTTCGGCATGCCGTAGACGAATCCGATGAGGCGCCCGCCGCTGGTGGCACCGAGGGCCCTTGCGCCCGGGTAGGTCATGTGGCGCAGGACGATCTGGCGGCGAACGGCCACCTCGTCGGGGCCGAGGCCGAACGCCACGGCTTGGACTGCGAGGGCTTCGTCGACGTGGGTGGCGAGGTCCAGGGGGCCGATCACGATGTCGTCTGGTTGGCGGCGGTGTGCGTGACCGGGAAGGCGCATGTGGGGAGCCTACAGGGGGGTTCGCGCTGAATTCCGGGTGCGGCATCCGTGGTTGCCGGCGCCCACGCGGCGGAGCCGCACATCGACAGGGCCCCGCGCCCCTGGGGGCGTTGCAGCGCGGTCCCTCGCAGGGAACGTCGTCAGAACAGGACGCTCATGAAGGCGCCGACCTCCTGGAAGCCCACCCTGTGGTACGTCCGTCTCGCCGCCGTGTTGAAGTCGTTCACGTAGAGGCTCACCACCGGGGCCACATCGGCCAGGGCGTAGCGCAGTACCGCTGCCATGCCGGGGGCCGCCAGGCCCTGGCCCCGGTACTCGGGGGCCACCCAGACGCCCTGGATCTGGCAGGCCCTGTTCGTGGCGGCGCCGATCTCGGCCTTGAAGACGACCTTGCCGGTGTGGTCGAGGCGGGCGAAGGAGCGGCCGGAGCCCACGAGTTCGGCGACCCGGGCCTGGTAGAGGAGGCCGCCGTCGCCGGCCAGCGGGGAGACGCCGACCTCCTCGGTGAACATCGCCACGCACGCCGGCATGATCGTCTCCATCTCGTCCTTGCGGATGCGGCGGACGTACGGATCCGGGGTGATGTCGGTCGCCATGCGGTCGGTGATCATGAGGGGCTGGTGGGCACGGACGTCCCGGGCCGGGCCCCAGCTGGGTTCCAGCAGGCGCCACAGCTGGGCGGTCGACTCGGCGGGGCCGACGATGGAGGAGCAGCGGCGGCCCGCCCGCCGGGCCCGGTCGGCGAAGGCCCGTACCGCGCGTGGACCCGCGCAGATCGGGACGAGGTTGGCGCCCGCGTAGCACAGGGAGGTGAGCATGCCGCCCTCGTACCAGCCCCACATCTCGCCGCCGAGGCGCCACGGGTCGAGGCCGGCGATCTGGACGCGGGACGTCACGAAGGCGTTCGCGACCGGCTCGCGGTCGAGCACGGCGAGCGCGGCGTCCAGGTCGCTCGGTTCGAGCACCCGTGAGGTGGTCTGGGTCAACACGTACGGGGCCTCACGCTGGGGTTCTGCTGGTCCCCGCACTGTACCTGCGGAAGCTTTGCCGTGCCGCCCCGTGGGGGTTGGCGGGCGTTGAGGGTGGACGTCGGCTGCGGTCCCGCCTCTGGGGGCTGCCGCCGCCAGGCCCCCGCTTCGGCCTGAACGGCCTCGTCCTCAAACGCCGGACGGGCTGAAATGCCCGGACCGGCGCCGAGTCGCTGCGGTCAGCCCGCCACCGCCACCGACGGCTCGCCGCTCGCCACGCCGTCCGCCTCCATCTGTTCGGCGATCTTCATGGCCTCTTCGATGAGGGTCTCGACGATCTTGGACTCGGGGACGGTCTTGATGACCTCGCCCTTGACGAAGATCTGGCCCTTGCCGTTGCCGGAGGCGACACCGAGGTCGGCCTCGCGGGCCTCGCCCGGGCCGTTCACGACGCAGCCCATGACGGCCACGCGGAGCGGGACCTCCATGCCTGTGAGGCCTGCCGTGACCTCCTCGGCGAGCTTGTAGACGTCGACCTGGGCGCGGCCGCAGGACGGGCAGGACACGATCTCCAGGCCGCGCTGCCTGAGGTTCAGGGACTCCAGGATCTGGTTGCCGACCTTGACCTCCTCGACCGGCGGGGCCGAGAGGGACACGCGGATGGTGTCGCCGATGCCCTGGGAGAGCAGGGCGCCGAAGGCCACGGCCGACTTGATCGTGCCCTGGAACGCCGGGCCCGCCTCCGTCACGCCGAGGTGGAGCGGGTAGTCGCACTGGGCGGCCAGTTGCCGGTACGCCTCGACCATCACGACCGGGTCGTTGTGCTTGACCGAGATCTTGATGTCCCGGAAGTCGTGCTCCTCGAAGAGCGACGCCTCCCACAGCGCCGACTCGGCGAGCGCCTCCGGCGTCGCCTTGCCGTACTTCTGGAGCAGACGGCGGTCCAGCGAGCCGGCGTTGACGCCGATGCGGATCGGGGTGCCGTGGTCCTTCGCGGCCCGCGCGATCTCCTTGACCTTGTCGTCGAACTGCTTGATATTGCCGGGGTTCACACGGACCGCCGCACAGCCGGCCTCGATCGCCGCGAACACGTACTTCGGCTGGAAGTGGATGTCCGCGATCACCGGGATCTGGGACTTGCGGGCGATCGTGGCGAGCGCGTCCGCGTCGTCCTGCGTCGGGCAGGCCACGCGCACGATCTGGCAGCCGGAGGCCGTGAGCTCCGCGATCTGCTGGAGAGTGGCCCCGATGTCGGACGTACGCGTCGTCGTCATCGACTGGACCGAGACCGGCGCGTCTCCGCCGACCGCCACGGTGCCGACCTGGATCTGGCGGCTCCGCCGGCGCTCGGCGAGCCTGGTCGGAACGGACGGCATGCCGAGAGAAATCGCAGTCATCTGCTGTGCAACCCCAAGTCGTGGATCAAGGTCCGGTCCCGTCAGCAGCGGGCCCCAGGCTTCGAGATTACGGCACCGTGCCTCAGCCCAGCACATCACCGCCCGTAAACCCACTCAATGGAAGGCGGCCCAGGACATGCGATCCCGGGCCGCCTCGAACTCCATGTGACTAGGAGATTCTGACTGGGTTAACCACGTCCGCCACGAGCACGAGCAGCGTGAAGCAGACGAAGATTCCGGCCACCACGTAGGCCACCGGCATCAGCTTCGCCACATCGAACGGACCGGGGTCCGGGCGGCGCAGCACCTTCGCCGTGTTGCGGCGCAGCGACTCCCACAGGGCGCCCGCGATGTGGCCGCCGTCGAGCGGCAGCAGCGGGAGCATGTTGAAGAGGAAGAGGGAGAGGTTGAAGCCGGCCAGGAGGAAGACGAACGTGGCCAGCTGCTGCGACGCCGGGATGTCCAGCGTCGCGATCTCGCCGCTCACCCGCGCCGCGCCGACGATGCCCATCGGGGAGTCCGGTTCGCGCTCGCCGTCGCCGAAGGCCGCGTCCCACAGGGCGGGGACCTTGGAGGGCAGGGCGATGAGGGAGTCGACGGCCTCGCCGACCCGGTCGGACATCCAGGTCACCGAGTCGCCGAAGTCCTGTTTGACGACGCCGGTGGCGGCGCTGAAGCCGAGGAAGCCGGCCTGGACGTAGTCGTCCTTGACGTAGGCCCCGCTCGCGTCCTTCTTCACGACCCAGTTGGTGGCGATCTTCGCGTGCAGGGTCACTTGCTCGCCCTTGCGGTCGACGACGATCGGCACCTCCTTGCCGGCGCTGTCGCGGATGAGGTCGGAGAGGGAGTTCCACTCCTCGGTCGGTACCCCGGCGAAGGAGACGATCTTGTCGCCGGCCTTCATGCCCGCGGCGGCGGCCGGCGACTTGGGGTCGGAGGCCTTGCACTCGTCGCGGTTCTGGGTCTGGGCGATGACGCACGGGGAGACCGAGCTCACGGTGGTCGTCTGCTGCTGGATGCCGAAGCCCATCAGCACGGTGAGGAACAGGGCCACCGCGAGGATGAGGTTCATGAAGGGGCCCGCGAACATCACGATGACCCGCTTCCACGGCTTGCGCGTGTAGAAGAGGCGGCTCTCGTCACCCGGCTTGAGCTCCTCGAACGCGGCCGAGCGGGCGTCCTCGATCATGCCGCGCCAGGGGGATGTGGAGCGGGCCTCCAGGCGGCCGTCCGGGCCCGGCGGGAACATGCCGATCATGCGGATGTAGCCACCGAACGGGATCGCCTTGATGCCGTACTCGGTCTCGCCCTTGTTCCGCGACCAGATGGTGGGGCCGAAGCCGACCATGTACTGCGGCACGCGGATGCCGAACAGCTTGGCCGTGGACAGGTGGCCCAGCTCGTGCCAGGCGATCGAGGCGAGCAGCCCGACCGCGAACAGCACTATGCCGAGGATGAACATCAGGGTCGTCATGCACGGGCCTCCGCCGTGTGTGCCGCCAGTTCCTGTGCCCGCCTGCGGGCCCAGGTCTCCGCTTCGAGGACGTCCGCGACGGTGAGCGAAGTTCCCGCGCGCGGGGTGCCGTGCTCCTCCACCACCCGGGTCACGGTCTCCATGATCCCGTTGAACGGCAGCGCGCCGGCCCGGAAGGCCTCGACGCACTCCTCGTTTGCCGCATTGAACACCGCCGGTGCCGTGCCCGCGAGCTCGCCCACATGACGCGCCAGATCGACCGAGGGGAACGCGTCGTTGTCGAGGGGGAAGAACTCCCACGTCGACGCCTTGCTCCAGTCGAACGTCGGCGCGGCGTCGGGGATGCGCTCCGGCCAGCCGAGGCCGATGGCGATCGGCCCGCGCATGTCGGGGGGCGTCGCCTGGGCGATCGTGGATCCGTCGGTGAACTCAACCATCGAGTGAACATACGACTGGGGATGCACGACCACCTCAATGCGGTCGAAGGAAATGTCGTAGAGGAGGTGTGCCTCGATGACCTCCAGGCCCTTGTTGACGAGGGTCGCGGAGTTGATCGTGATCACTGGGCCCATGGCCCAGGTGGGGTGGGCCAGGGCGTCCTCGACGGTCACCTGAGCCAGGTCCGCCTTCGTACGGCCCCGGAACGGGCCCCCGGACGCCGTGACGACCAGCTTCCGTACATCTGCCCGCGACCCGGACGCCAGGGCCTGGAACAGGGCCGCGTGCTCGGAGTCGACGGGGATGATCTGCCCGGGCTTGGCCAGCGCCTTGACCAGCGGGCCGCCGACGATCAGCGACTCCTTGTTGGCGAGCGCGAGTGTGCGGCCCGCCTCCAGGGCGGCGAGGGTGGGGGCGAGGCCGATGGAGCCGGTGATGCCGTTCAGAACGGTGTGGCAGTCGGAGGCGGCGACCTGGGTGGCCGCCTCGGGGCCCGCGAGGATCTCGGGGAGCGGCTCCCCCGTGCCGTACTGGGCCTGCAGGGCCTCCCGCAGCGCCGGTACGACGTCCTCGCGGGCGACCGCGACGGTCTGCGCCTTCAGCCGGTACGCCTGCTCGGCGAGGAGGGCGACCCGGCCGCCGTTGGCGGACAGGGCGGTGACCCGGAACCGGTCGGGGTTGCGCAGCACGAGGTCGATGGCCTGGGTGCCGATCGAGCCGGTGGAGCCGAGGATCACCACGTCCTTGGGGCCGTCGCCCGCTACGGGGTCGTAGACCAGATGCGGGTCGGCGAGTGGGGCTGGACTGTCGCTCATTCCCCCATTGTGGCCGGAAGGGCTGACAGGGAGGACAGGGCATCCCCATCCGGCAGGTAACAGGATGGTGAGGGGTCACTGCGAGCAGTGACCCCTCACGGCTTCTCAGGCCCTCGAACCGTCGGTCACCTGATCGGACGGTGCACGTTCTCCCGCTCGCTGGGGCCCGGCGTCGCGTCGGCGATCCAGGGGGCGCCGTCGTCCGACGGGTCGACGATGCCCTGCTCCAGCCACTCGTACGTGCCCGACATCACGCCCTTGACGACCTTGCGGTCGAGGTCGTCGGTGTTGGACCACAGGCGGCCGAAGAGCTCCTCGATCCGCAGGCGGGCCTGCTGGCAGAAGGCGTCGGCGAGCTGGTAGGCCTCGCGGCCGTGCTCGCCCTGGCCGCGCAGGTGCTCGGCGCGCACGCACACCGCGCTCATGGCGAACAGTTCGGCGCCGATGTCGACGACACGGCCCAGGAAGCCCTGCTTGGTCTCCATGCGGCCCTGCCAGCGGGACATGCCGTAGAAGGTGGAGCGGGCGAGTTTGCGGGACGTGCGTTCGACGTAGCGAAGGTGCGGGGAGAGGTCGACGCCGCGCTTGAACTCACCGTACGAATACGGCAGTTGTCCCTGGCCGGCGACCAGCTTCGGCAGCCACTTGGCGTAGAAGACGCCGGCGTTCGCGCCTGCCTTCGCCTTGTCCTGGAGGGACTTGTCGGGGTCGATGAGGTCACCGGCGACCGAGAGGTGGGCGTCGACGGCCTCGCGGGCGATCAGGAGGTGCATGATCTCCGTCGAGCCCTCGAAGATGCGGTTGATGCGCAGGTCGCGCAGGACCTGCTCGGCGGCGACCGGGCGCTCGCCGCGCGCCCTGAGCGACTCGGCCGTCTCGAAGCCGCGGCCGCCGCGGATCTGGATCAGTTCGTCGGCGATCGTCCAGGCCATCTCGGAGGCGTAGAGCTTGGCGAGGGCGCCTTCGATGCGGATGTCGTTGCGGTCCTCGTCGGCCATCTGCGAGGCCAGGTCGGTGACGGCCTCCAGGGCGAAGGTGGTGGCCGCGATGAAGGAGATCTTCGAGCCGACGGCCTCGTGGTGGGCGAGCGGCTTGCCCCACTGCTCGCGGGCCGCGGACCACTCGCGGGCGATCTTCAGGCACCACTTGCCGGCGGCGACGCAGGACGCGGGGAGCGAGAGCCGTCCGGTGTTCAGGGTCGTGAGGGCGATCTTCAGGCCCACGCCTTCGGGGCCGATGCGGTTGGCGGCGGGGACGCGGACCTGGTGGAAGCGGGTGACGCCGTTCTCGATGCCGCGCAGACCCATGAAGGCGTTGCGGTTCTCGACGGTGATGCCGGGTGAGTTGGTCTCCACGACGAAGGCGGTGATGCCGCCCTTGTGGCCCTCGGACTTCGGCACCCGGGCCATGACGACGAGGAGGTCGGCGACCACGCCGTTGGTCGTCCAGAGCTTGACCCCGTCGAGGACGTAGTCGTCCCCGTCGGGAACGGCGGAGGTGGCCAGGCGCGCCGGGTCGGAGCCCACGTCGGGCTCGGTCAGCAGGAAGGCACTGATGTCGGTGCGGGCGCAGCGGGGCAGGAACTGTTCCTTCTGCTCCGGGGTGCCGAACAACTTGAGCGGCTGCGGTACGCCGATCGACTGATGGGCGGAGAGCAGCACGCCGATCGCGGGGGACGCCGAGCCGGCCAGGGTGAGGGCCTTGTTGTAGTAGACCTGGCCGAGGCCGAGCCCGCCGTATTTGGTGTCGATCTTCATGCCGAAGGCGCCGATTTCCTTCAGCCCGTCGATCACGTCGTCGGGGATGCGCGACTCGCGCTCGATGAGGGCGCCGTCGACCTTCGTCTCGACGAAGTCGCGGAGCTTGGCGAGGAACTCCTCGCCGCGCTGGGCGGCCTCGTCGGTGGGCATGGGGTGGGGGTGGATGAGGTCGAGTCGGAAGCGGCCCAGGAACAGTTCCTTGGCGAAGCTGGGCTTGCGCCAGTCCTGCTGCCGGGCCTCCTCCGCCACCTGACGTGCCTCACGCTCAGTGACAGTGGGCTTCGTGGGTGCTGCGGACATGAGGCTCACCTCGCCGTGAATCGGGATCATGGGCCGTTTGGTTACCGACGGGTGCTACCCGATCGTATGTACCCGATTACGGGCGGGGCCACCACCCTGCGCGCGTCCGTTCGGCCGATGTTGACGGAGTCCGCCTCGGTGTCCAGGCGGTCGGCGCCCGGAGAACGGGCGCGGTCAGAGGTGTTGCGGCGGCAGGGCCGTCCGGGGGACGGTGCCCCTGGAGAGGAATGCTGTCGAAGCGCTTCGATAACCTATGGACACCCGGCCTCGCCAGAGCTAGTGTCAAATCACCTTCACACCCGCCCCTGCACGCATCGGCGCACTGTCGAAGCGCTTCACTAGAGCTTGGAGAGCTGGATGGTCACCCTCGCCGAGGTCGCCCAGCACGCCGGAGTCTCGGCGAGCACGGTGAGCTATGTCCTCAGTGGCAAGCGGTCCATCTCCACGACCACCCGGCACCGGGTCGAGCAGAGCATCCGCGAACTCGGCTACCACCCGAACGCGGGCGCCCGTGCCCTGGCCAGCAGCAGGTCCAACATCATCGCGCTGATGATCCCGCTGCGCACCGACATGTATGTGCCGGTGATGATGGAGATCGCCATCGCGGTGGCCACCACGGCCCGCACGCACGGCTACGACGTCCTCCTGCTGACCGGTGAGGAGGGCCCCGACGCGGTGCGCCGTGTCACCGGCAGCGGGCTCGCCGACGCGATGATCCTGATGGACGTCCAGTTGGACGACGAGCGGCTGCCGCTGCTGCGCGGCACCGATCAGCCGTCCGTGCTGATCGGGCTGCCCGCCGATACCTCCGGGCTGACCTGCGTCGACCTCGACTTCAAGGCGACCGGCGCGTTGTGCGTGGAGCATCTGGCGAAGCTGGGGCACCGCGACATCGCTGTCATCGGCGAGGCGCCGGCCGTCTATGAACGGCACACCGGTTTCGCGGAGCGCACGCTCGACGGACTGCGGCTGCGTTCCCAGGAGTTGGGGCTCCGGCTGCTGCACCGGCCCTGCGACGGCGGGTACGACGCGATGGCCGTCACCCTCGCCCGCATCCTCGACGAACGCCCGGGCACCACCGGATTCGTCGTACAGAACGAGTCGGCGGTCGAGCCGCTGCTCGCGCTGCTGCGCCAGCAGGGCCGTGCCGTGCCCGAGGACGTGTCGGTGGTCGGCATCTGTCCCGACCAGGTGGCCACCCAGGCCTCGGTGCGGCTGACGTCGGTCTCCATTCCCGCGCAGGAGATGGGCCGGCACGCCGTGGAGCAGCTGGTCGCCAAGCTCGACGGGCGCGGCAGCGAGGAAGTCCTGCTGATCGCGCCCGAGTTGACGGTCCGGGCGAGCTCGGGCCCGGCGCCGGCCGCCGCCCACTGACACCTCACCGCCCCCACCCTCCCCGCCACCGACCGCTGCACCGCCGTGCCCTCGCCGGGCACCCCCATGTCTGCATTCGCTGCCCTCCTGAGGAGCACACCTCGTGAATCAGCCTGCCGAAAACCAGCCCCAGCCAGGCACGGTCAGCCTCGCGCAGTCGTCCCCGACCCTCGGCACGTTCCGCGAGCGGGACGGCGCGCTGGAGTGGAGCGGCCGCCAGGAGACCGTACGCGTCGAGCCGTGGGGTCCGGACGCGGTCCGGGTGCGTGCCCGGCTCGGCGGCCCGGTCCTCGAAGGACTGCCGGGCGCGCTCCTGGAGTCCGCCCCGCCCACGGAGTCCGCCGTCAAGATCGAGGACGGGCTGGGCACGCTGACCGTCGGCGCCCTGACCGTCGAGGTCGACGCCGAGGGCCTGGTCCGGTTCCTGCGCACCTCGGGCGGCGAGGAGGTGCTCGCCGAGGAGCGCGCCCACTTCTGGTGGCCCGGCCCGCGCCTCTACACCGCCGTGGGCAACGGCCACCACCGCCTGGAACAGCGCTTCGCCGCGTACGACGACGAGAAGCTGTACGGCCTCGGCCAGCACCAGCACGGGCGGTTCGACCAGAAGGGCCTGGTCGTCGACCTCGTCCAGCGCAATGCCGAGGTCGGCATCCCGGTCCTGTCCTCCAGCCGCGGCTACACCCTGCTGTGGAACAACCCGGCGATCGGCCGCGTGGAGCTCGCGCACAACGGCACCCGGTGGGTCGCCGACTCGGCCCGCCAGATCGACTACTGGATCACCGCGGGCAGCCCGGCCGACGGCCAGCGGCGCTACAGCGCGGCGACGGGCCGTACGCCGATGCTGCCCGAGTGGGCGGCCGGCTTCTGGCAGTGCAAGCTGCGCTATCGCACACAGGACGAACTCCTCGCGGTGGCGCGGGAGTACAAGCGCCGGGGCCTGCCCCTGTCGGCGATCGTCTGCGACTTCTTCCACTGGACGCACCTCGGCGACTGGAAGTTCGACCCGGCCGAGTGGCCCGACCCTGCGGCCATGGTCCGTGAACTGACCGAGCTGGGCGTCAAGTTGGTGGTCAGCGTCTGGCCGTCGGTGTCGCCGCTGAGCGAGAACCACGCCGTGATGGAGCAGCGCGGCTACTTCATCGGCACCCAGTACGGCCCGATGGCACACGCCGACTGGCCCGACAAGGAGGTGGCCTCCACGGTCCAGGTGGCGTTCTACGACGCCACGAACCCGGACGCGCGTGAGTTCGTGTGGTCGAAGGTGCGCGACAACTACCTCGTCCCGTACGGCATCACGGCCTTCTGGCTGGACGCCTGCGAGCCGGAGCTGAAGCCGGGTTTCCAGGAGAACCTGCGCTACTGGACGGGGCCGGGCCCGGAGGTCGGCAACAGCTACCCGGCCGAGAACTCCCGCACCTTCCACGAGGGCCTGCGGGCACAGGGCGAGGAAGTCATCACCCTCAACCGCTCTGCCTGGGCGGGCAGTCAGCGCTATGGCGCCGCCCTGTGGTCCGGAGACATCGGCACCGACTTCCCGACCCTGCGCCGCCAGCTCGCGGCCGGACTCAACACCGCGCTGTCCGGCATCCCCTGGTGGAACACGGACATCGGGGGCTTCCACGGCGGCGACCCGGACGACCCGGCGTACCGCGAGGTCATGGTCCGCTGGTTCCAGTTCGGCGCGCTGTCCCCGCTGATGCGTCTGCACGGCTTCCGCGACCCGGGCACACCGCTGGGCCCGGAGATGACCGGCGGCCCGAACGAGGTGTGGTCGTACGGCGAGGAGGCCCGCCCGATCCTGGAGAAGTACCTGCGGCTGCGCGAGCGCTTGAAGCCGTACGTCCTGAAGGTCATGCGCGAGGCCCACGAGGAGGGCCTGCCGGTGATGCGGCCGCTGTTCCTGGAGTTTCCGGACGACCCGGCGGCCTGGTCGGTCGACGACGCCTATCTCTTCGGCCGCGATCTGCTGGTCGCCCCGGTGCTGACGGCGGGCGCGACGACATGGACGACGTATCTCCCGGCAGGCGCGGGCTGGACGGACGCGTGGACCGGGGAGACGTACGAGGGCGGTGCGACCGTGACGGTCGACGCCCCGCTGGACCGCATCCCGCTGTTTCTGCGGGACGGGGCACCGCTGCCGGTGGCTCAGTAGCCGTGCCAGAGGGGGTGGCCGGACGGTGGAGGTCTTCCGGTCACCCCCTCGGCCGCTCGTCCAACTCCCGGCTCCAGCACGTCAGTTCATCGGTATAGAGTCGCCGCGTGTCCTCGCCTCCCCTCGCCCTCACTCTCGCCAACCAACTGCTGCGGCCGGGGTTCGGATCCCGTCGCGGTCCCGACCGGATCTTCGACCGGATCGTCGTGGAGGCGGGAGAGGCCAAGGGGGACCGGCAGTTCGTCGACGACTTCCGGCTGCTGCTGGGCTGGTGGGCGAGGGCCGAGAACCTCACGCCGGTCGGCTGGCAGTCCGCTCAGGTCTTCGTGCGCCGGCATCTCACGAATCGGGCGCGGGTGCGGGCTCTGGTCGCCGAGCACCCGGAGATCGAGCGGGAGCCGATCGAGAAGCCGGTGTTCGTCGTGGGCCTGCCGCGTACCGCGACCACCGTCACGCACTCCGTCCTGTCGCTCTCGGCCGAGCACCGCAGCCCTCTGCTGTGGGAACTCCTCGCCCCCGGCCTGGAGCCGTCGCCCCGCGAGCGCCGGAAGGCGGTCACCGCGGGACGCCGCATGGTCCAGGGAACCAACCTGTTCGCACCGCGCTTCCGCGACATCCACGCGATGGCCGCCGAGGGCCCCGAGGAGTGCACCTTCGCCCTGCCGCACGCCCTGATGCCGCTGTCGCAGGTGCTGATACCGGAGTACGTGGAGTGGTACCGCGCGCGGGACTTCACCGACGACTACCGGTACCTCAAGCAGGTGTTCCAGGTCCTGCAGTACGGCCGTCCGCGGCGCCGCTGGATCCTCAAGTCCCCGCTGCACCTGGGCAACCTCGACGCGCTGCACACGGTGTTCCCGGACGCCACGATCGTGTGGTGCCACCGCGACCCGGTCACCGCCGTGGCCTCCTTCTGCAGCCTGATCGAGCACGGCATGGCCGTCAGCACCCGCCCCCTCGACCTGCACGGCATCGGCGCCATCTGGTCCGGCCTGCTGAGCCGTGCCATGCGACGCGGCCTCGCGGCCCGTGCCGCCCTCCCCCGCGAGACGGTGGTCGACGCCCCGTACTCCTGGCTCGGCGCCGAGCCCGCCACGGGTGCCCCCAAGCTCTACGACGCCGTCGGCGCACGCTGGACCGACACCGAGGCCGCCCGCCTGGCCGTCGCCGTCGCCCGCCCCAAGGGCACCCGACCGCACCGCTACGACCTGGCCCGCTACGGCCTGACCCGCGCCGAGGTCGAGGACGCCTTCGCGGACTACAACGCGCTGCGGGCCGAGGTCGACCGCGCCTGAGGCGGGACGCGGACCGGCCCCGGCCCTGCTGACGGGTCAGCTGCTACTGACGGTCAGGTTGTTCGTGGCGAAGTCGAGCCCGCCGGACGACGAGGTGATCTCGTAGCCGAACTGCACGTCACCGATGGTCTCGCTGCTGGACATCCAGCCCTTGGTGTTGGCAATCCAGCCGAGGATCGGCTTGATGTCCACGCTGCCCGAGGTGGAGTCGGACGTCCGCAGGAACGAGAAGACCTCGTTCGCGCCGTTGTTGCCCTTGTAGACGGTCCAGGTGTGACCGCCGAGCGTGACATTGCCCTGCGAGGTGCCGAGCGGGCCGACGGCTCCGTTGTAGTTGACCCAGAGCATGATCTCGTAGTCGTAGTCGGTGTCCCAGATGTCGTACGACGTGTTGTACGCGCCGGACGACGGGACGGAGACGTTGTAACTGCTGGTGAGCGAGCCGAGGGAGGCGATCGTCTTGTTGATCACCTTCTTGGAGTTGGGGTAGGACTTGATGCCGCCCGTGCCCGGGTGGTTGGCCCAGACACCCCAGTTGGTGCCGGAGTTGGCCCAGATGCACTGGCTGCCGGCGCCGGAGCCCCAGATGTTGTTGTAGAGCGTGTAGCCGTTCAGGCTGGTGTTGCCCCACTGGTCGCAGGAGTTCCAGACGGCGGCCGAGGCGGGGGCGGAGGCGAGCCCGACGGTGGCACCGAGGGCCATCGCCGGGGCCAGCACGGCCATGGTGATCTTGCGTAGTGCGCTCTTTGCCATGGTGTCCCTTTCCATGGGTGGGGGGAGTTGCGGGGGTTACCACGCCCCGAGGCCGAGGACGTGGTCTTCTCCGGCGACGAGGTCGAGCGGTTGGGCGTCGCCGGTGGAAGTCCGGAGTTCGATGCGCAGGGTGCGAGACGGTTTCAGGACGGCGGTCGCCCCGCCGGGCCCCCACGTCAGATCGACCTCCGCGCCGAACCGGGTGCGTACGCCTCGAAGCCGGCCCTTGGGGAGGGTGGGCGGCACGGCGGGCAGCAGGACCAGCCGGCCCGGGGTCGACTGCACGAGCATCTCGATCAGTACGGCGGGCAGGGTGTGCGCGGCGTCCGCGTTGTAGACGTCGCGGTTCGGGTAGTGGGCGCTCATCAGGGAGGCGTGGAAGAAGTCGCCGTCCAGGACCTGGTCGAGGGCGTGGGCAACCCGCTCGCCGTCCCTGAGGCGGGCCGCGATGAGGGCGTGGTGGAGATGGCCGTGCGCCGAGTCGTTCTCCGCGCCGCGCAGTTCGAGGGCACGGTGGGCGGCCGTCGCGAGGTCCGGGGTGTCGTACGGGGTGATCTCGTCGAGGGGCCAGACTCCGTGGAGGTGGCTGAGGTGGCGGTGGTCGTACGTGTCCTCCAGGCCCGGCCAGGCCCATTCGGCAAGGGCGCCGTCGGCGTTGATCCGGTGCGGAGGGAGGCGGTCGGCGAGGGCGTGCCAGCGGTCGGCCTCCGGGGTGCCCGGGTGGTAGCGAGCGGCCGTGCACAGGGCGTGCCGGGCCGCCGAGAGGTCCATGGCCGCGTTGATCGTGCCCCAGCTCGCGTTCGCCGGGCGGTTCTCGGGTGAGTAGGAGGGGACGACGATCAGGCGGCCGTCGCGGTCGGTGCGGGTGAGGAAGTCCTCGTAGAACCGGGCGACTTCGGTGAGTGCGGCGGCGGTGCGCGGGTCCCTTTCGCCGCGGGTCTCGTCGTGGTCGACGAGCGGCTTGAGCAGCCAGTCGGCGCCTGCGGTCCACAGGTGCAGGGGGTATGCGCGGCTGAAGTGGTAGAGGTGGCCGGACTCGCCGTCGGTGTGGGCGGGAGCCACGACGCCACGGGTGCCGAAGATCGCGCGGGCGTTGTCCCGCCAGTGGTCCCACTGGCCGTGGACGAGGGCGGCATGGGCCTCGGTCACCTCCGGAAGTGCTGCCGCGGCGGCCGATGCGGTCTGGAGGTTGAGGTTGGCGTCGGTGGTGAACGCGCCCGACCAGGCCGTGTTCCAGTCGCCGGTCCACAGGCCGGTCAGCCGGGGCGGCAGCATTCCGGCGGCGGACATCAGGTGGTAGCGGCCGGCCGCGAAGAGGCGTTCCAGGAGAGCGGGGCTCTTGGGGCGGCTCACCAGGTCCGAGCCGGGCAGGGCTCGTTCGGCCGCGTCGGCGCCGAGATCGAGGCCGACGCGGAGGTAGGCCGGACGGTGCAGGTCGGTGTGGCGGGTGAGGAGTCGGCCGTACGGGTCCTCGTCGCACTCGGGCAGCAGGGCGCGCAACGCGTGTGCCTCGACGAGCGTGTCCAGCTCGCCGGTGTGGCGCCGGACGCGGGTGAGGAGCAGCAAGGAGCGGGCGTTCTCGATGCGCAGGCCCGGCAGCGAGGTGCGGGTGCTTCCGCCCGTGACCACGGCGAGGGTGACGCCCGTGTACGAGCGGTCGCTGCCGGGGTAGCGGGCGCGCAGGGTGAGGAGCGCGCCCTCGGGAGTGCGGACGGCACCGTGTCCGACCGCCAAGTCGTAGGGCGCACCAGGAAGTCGGTGGTCCAGGGTGACATCGACCGTGAGGCCGGGCTCGGTGACGTGCTGGACGATGACGTCGTCGGCGCGGGAGACGAACACCCGGCTCCGCCAACCGCCTTGCGCGGCCGTGCAGACGCCGGTGGTGAAGTCGGCCTCCCGGCGGTAGTCCCCGCGCTCCTGGGCGGCCGGGCGGCTCAGCCGCACCTGGAACGCGGGGTGGAAGGGCTGCACCCATTGGAGCTCCCGCCCGTCGGTGAATCGCTCGGCTGCGGTGACGTCACCGGCGAGCAGCCGGTCCTGAAGGTGCGGGAGCTCGGCGGCGAGGGCGGGGGGACGGGCGTGTTCGCCGCCGTTGGGGCGGACCAGGGTGTGGTGGTTGACGATGACCCGGTCGGCGTTCGGATCGCCGAACACCATGACGCCGTGTCGGCCGTTCCCGCTCAGGAAGGCGTCCTCCCAGCGGGTGGCGGGAGCGGGCTCCCAGGTGCCGTGAACGGGTCCGCTCATGAGACGGCCTCCAGTACGGCGACCCCGTACCGCCCCAGCTCCACGGAGTCGGTCGTGTCCGCGCCGGTCAGCAGGTCGTGGTGGCGGCCCGGCACGGACACGGTGACCGCGTCGCGCCCGTAGTTCAGAAGGAACAGCAGCCCACCCCGCCGTACCGCCTCCACACCTGCCGGAAGTCCGGCGAGGGTCGGTCGTACACCCGCACCCGTCGCGATGTCGGCGAGCAGTGTGCGCAGGGCGTGCGGCTCGGGGAGGGTGGAGACGTACCAGGCACGGCCCTTGCGCAGGACGGCGGGCAGTCCGTCCAGCTCGCCCCCCTTGTAGGGCGTCACGGCGGCCACGTCGTCCGCCGCCTCGATCTCCTCGGACCACAGGGTGCCGTAAAAACCCTCGACGTCGGCCTTCTCCCCCGCGTCGAGCGGCCACCATTCGTGCAGGGTGCGGATGCCGAACAGTTCGCGCAGCCGTACGTCCATGCCGCCCGGGCGGACGCGGTCGTCCTCGTCGGCGACGCCGGTCAGGAAGCCGGCGACGAGGGTGCCGCCGCCCTCGACGTAGGCGACGAGGTGGTCGATGGCCGCGTCCGTCATCAGGTACAGCTGGGGGACGACGACCAGTTTGTAGGCGGACAGGTCGTGTTCGGGGTGGGCGAAGTCCGTGACGGTGTGGGCCTCCCAGAGGGCGCGGTGCCAGGCACGGACGACCTGCGGGTAGTCGAACTCGGAGGACAGCCGGCCGTCCTGCATGCTCGCCCACCAGGCGTTCCAGTCGAGGAGTACGGCGACTTCCGCGGCGTCGACCCGGCTGTCCGCCACCTTCCCGCCGAGCCGGGCGAGCTCGGCGCCGATCCGCTTGACCTCCTGGTACGTACGGCCGTGCTCGCCCGCGTGGCTGACCATCCCGGAGTGGAACTTCTCCGAGCCCTGCCGGGACTGCCGCCACTGGAAGTAGCAGACGGCGTCGGCGCCGCGGGCCACGGCCTGGAGGGACCACAGGCGGTTGAGGCCGGCGGGCTTGGGGTGGTTGACGCCGCGCCAGTTGACCGGTCCGGCCGCCTGCTCCATGACCATCCAGGGGCCGCCGCCGGCCTGCGAGCGGGTCATGTCATGGATGAGCGCCCCGTGCTGCCCGCCGAACGGATCGCGCGGATCCGGGTAGATGTCGACCGAGACGACGTCCTCCCGCTCGGCCCAGAGCCAGGCGTCCTGCCCCTGCCAGAACGGCATGAAGTTGGTCGTCACCGGGATGTCCGTGCTGTGCCGGGCGACGATGTCACGCTCGGCGAGGTAGCACTCCAGCAGCGCGTCGGACGTGAACCGCTTGAAGTCGAGAACCTGCGTGGGGTTCTTCATGTAGTGCGCGCGGCGCGGCGGCAGGACCTCGTTCCAGTCCCCGTATCCCTGGCTCCAGAACGCGGTGCCCCAGGCCTCGTTGAGGGCGTCGAGCGTGCCGTACCTGTCCTGGAGCCAGCGGCGGAAGGCAGCCTCGGCCTCGGGGCCCCAGTCATAGGTGCAGTACTCGTTGTTGATGTGCCACATCCGCAGGGCCGGGTGGCCGGCGTAGCGGGCGGCGAGGTCCTCGGTGATGGCGGCGGCGTAGCGGCGGTAGGTCGCGCTGGAGTGGGAGAAGTGCTGGCGGGAACCCCACCACTCGGTCCGGCCGTCCTCGTCGCGCGGGAGGGTCTCGGGGTGCAGCCGGCCCATCCAGGGCGGGGGCGAGGAGGTGGGGGTGGCGAGGACGACGCCGACGCCGTTGTCCTGCATCAGGTCCATCAGCCGGTCCAGCCAGCGGAACTCCCGCTCCCCCGGCCGGGGTTCGAGCTTCGCCCAGGAGAAGACACCGAGGGTGACCGAGTTGACCCCGGCGTCCTTCATCAGGCGGACGTCGTCGTGCCAGGTCTCCTCGGGCCACTGCTCGGGGTTGTAGTCGCCGCCGAAGAGAAGGCGGCCGCGGGTGGCGTCGTTCAGGTCGGGCATCAGACCGGGTCCCCGTACTGGACACCCCGCCCGTTGGTGGCGAGGTAGACGCGGCCGTGGAGGCGCGGGTCGCCGGTGACGGCCGCTCCGATCCAGCCCCATTGGTGCAAGTCGTCGTTGATCCGCACCCAGGTCTTCGCCTCGTCGTCGGAGCGGTGGACCGCGGTGCTGCTCTCGGTGGAGCCGACCAGGTAGAGCGCCGGGTAGACGGCGCCTGGGGCGGCCTTGCCGAAGCCGAGGGTGTACGAGGCCCAGCAGCTGTCGACCTTGGTGAAGGTCGCGCCGCCGTCGGTGGAGCGGTACAGCCCGTTCCACTTGAGGCTCAGCCACAGGTCCCCGGCCCGGCCGGGCGCCACGGCCAGCTGGAACTCCCTGTCACCCGAGTTCAGCCCGCCGGCCCGCGCGGCGAAGGTGAGACCGCCGTCGGTGCTGGCGTGGAGCGTGCCGGTGGCGGTGTCGAAGGCGTAGAACGTCGTCGGGTCGACGGGGTCCGCGACCGGCGTGGCCCCCTTCGGCAAGGAGGTGACCTCGGACCAGGTGGCGCCGTTGTCGGCGGAGCGCTGGGCCGGGTAGGGGGTGCCGTCCCAGTGCACGAAGGACCACAGCAGCACGCTGCCGTCGGCGTTGGCGGCGATCGGCCCCGGCGCGTCCTTGGCGATGGCGGGCTGGGTCTTGAAGGGCGCCCAGGTCTGCCCGCCGTCGTTCGAGTGGGCGCCGTTGCCGTGGTCGCCCCAACCGGTACGGACGACGTACGACGGCCTGGCCGCGGCCTGCGCGAGCCCGGTGGAGGTCCCGAACACCGGATTGGCGGCCATGCCGCGCGACGGGGACGCCGCGAGCGACTCGTGGTACATCACACCGATGTCCCCGTTGCCGCTGATCAGGTGCGCCCTCCCGGCCGGCGGCGAGATCAGCTGACGGACGGACGTCTCCTCCAGTCCCCGGATCTGCGGGGCCCAGTGCACCAGGTCGCGCGTGCCGTAGAGAGTGGCGCCGGTGCCGTGGACGATGTGCTTCGCGTCGTACGGGTCGACGGCGACCGCCTGGATCCACCAGCCGAACTTGGGCTTGTCGGCACCCCACTTGAGGTACGGCGTCTCGGAGACGTCGAGGACGGAGGTGTCCTTCAACGACGTCCATGTGCGACCGCCGTCGGTGGTCCGGTACACGGTGTCGATGTCGGCCCAGCGGTTGTTGGTGGACACCACGACCGTGCCGGGCCGCCGGGCGTCGACGGCGACGCCGCCGTAGCCGAAGGTGTCGGCCGAACCGTCACCCGTGGTCCCGCCGGGCTGCACGGGCGTGACGTCGGTCCACTTCCCGTTGAGCGTGCACAGCTTGTGCGCGCTGCCGTCACTCTGACCGTTGGGGCCGGGTGCGTTGGCGTACGTCACGTACAGCTCGTGGGTGTGGCGGTCGTACGCGGCGCGGATCGGGACCTTGGCGGCGGTGCCGGTGGGCTGACCGGGGACGGCCTCCCACTTGGTGCCGTCGGCGGTCCGGTACAGGTTCTTGGTGGCCGCCGTGCCGTCGCCGTCGCCCCAGCCGGCGTAGAGGGTGCGGCCGGCGGCGACGAGGAGGGTGACGCCCTGTCCGGTGGCACTCGGGGTACCCGGGAATCCGGTCACGGCCGCCCAAGTGGCGCCCCGGTCGGTGGACTTGAGCAGCCCGTCATGCCGGGTGCCCAGCCACAGGGTGTCGCTGTCCCGTGGGTCGACGAGCAGCCGCTCCCCGGTGCCCCGTCCGTCCTCGTTGGCGCCGAGCTTCACGGCGAGGTCGGCGCGCTGCCAGGTGGCCCCGCGGTCCGCTGAGCGCAACACCGCTCCGTTGCCGGCCCAGGACTGGGCGTAGGTGCCCAGGGCGAGGTAGACACGGTCGGGGTGGGCGGGGTCGACAGCGATGGCCTCGACGCCGAGGAGGTTCCAGTCGTCCCAGCCGAGGTGGTCGGTCAGCGGGGTCCAGCGGGCGGCGCGGTCGTCCCAGCGGTAGGCGCCGCCGATGTCGGTGCGGGCGTAGGCGAGGCCGCGGGCGGAGGGATGGAAGAGCACGCCGGTGACGAAGCCGGTGCCGCCCATGACGGCGTTGCGCCAGCGGTACGCCTGGCCGGCGGCAGCGGCGTCGGGCTCGGCGGCGGAGGCCTGCCCGGCGATGGACGGCACGGCGGTGAGCGCGGCAGCGGCCGCGGTGCCGGCGAGGACGGTTCGTCTGCTGGGCTGGGACGAGCGCATGGCAAACCTCGTTCTGGCAAGGGGGCGGGGACGCCTACGTGGGGGACAGCGAGCAACCGGTGGTCCTGCGGCTAGACCTTGCTGTGCGGTCGTCAGCCCTTGACCGCGCCGGTCAACATGCCCTTCTTGAAGTGGCGCTGGACGAACGGGGACGCTACGGCGACGGGGATCAGGGCGAGGACCATGACGGCCATCTGCAGTCCAAGGGAGGAGAGTTCACCGGTGCGGACCGCCTGCTGAAGGCCGGTCGGCGCCTCGGTGTTCTTCTGGACCAACTGGATGAGCACGTTCTGCAGCGGCATCATCTGCTGGTCGCTGAGGTAGATGGAGGCGTTGAACCAGGCACTCCAGTAGCCGACCGCGTAGAACAGCGAGATGACGGCCAGCACCGCCCGCGACAGCGGCAGGATGATGGTCAGCAGGATCCGCAGGTCGCCGGCCCCGTCGATGCGGGCGGACTCGGTGAGTTCGGGTGAGATCCCCATGAAGAAGGCCCGCAGGACAAGGATGTTGAAGACGCTGACCGCGCTCGGCAGGACGAGCGACAGATAGGTGTCCGTGAGGCCCAGCGACTGCACCAGCAGGTACGTCGGGATGAGGCCGGCCCCGAAGAACATCGTCGCCATCATGGTCATCAGGAAGAACCGATGCCCCAGACTCCCCGGCCGGGACAGGCCGTAGGCCGCGAGCACCGACACCGTCATCGAGAACAGCGTGCCGAAGAGGGTGACGCCGGCCGAGACCATGATCGCCCGGCTGACCTGGCCGCCGCCGAGCAGTTCGGTGTAGTTGACGAAGGTGATGCCCTGGGGGATCACGACGAGGCCGCCGACCCGGTCGATCACCGGCTTCGGGGAGAGGCTGGTGACGATCACGATCCACAGCGGACCGAGCACCCCCAGGCAGCACAGCGCGAGGAAGCCGCTCTTCAGGGTGAGTCCGGCCTTGCTGGGCGGCTCCTCCCACACGGGGCGGGCGGGGGCCTTGAGGCTGCGGATGAGCTGCGTGTTGAGGCTCATTTCTTGTACACCCCCTGCTCGCCCAGCAGGTGCGCGAACTTGTTCGCGCCCAGGACGAGGCAGACTCCGATGACTCCCTTGGCGAGGCCGACCGCGGCCGCGTAGCTGAAGTCGCCGTTCTGGATACCCATGTTCCACACGTACGTGTCCAGGACCTCGCTGGCCCCCGCACCGACTGCGTAGCGCTGGAGCAGGAACTGCTCGAAGCCGACGCTCAGCGCGTCGCCCACCCTGAGGACCAGCAGCAGCGCGATCACCGGGCGCAGCGCGGGCAGCGTCACATGCCACATGCGCCGCCGGCGCCCCGCCCCGTCCATGGCGGCGGCCTCGTACAGGTCGGTGCTGACCGCGGCCAGCGCCGCGAGGAAGACGATGATCCCCCAGCCTGCGTCCTTCCACACGGCCTGCGCGGTGACCAGGTACTTGAAGAGATCCGCGTCGGTCATCAGGTCGAAGCCGCTCCACCCGTGGTTCTCCAGGGTCTGGGCGATGATGCCCGCGCCGCCGAAGATCTGCTGGAACACGGTGACCACGAGGACCCACGAGAAGAAGTGCGGCAGATACATGATCGCCTGTGCCACGGCCCGCACCCGGGGCCGCACCACGCTGTTGATGAGCAGCGCGAGGGCGATGGGGATCGGGAAGAACAGCACCAGCTGGAGCACGAACAGGACGACGGTGTTCTTCGCGGCGCTCCAGAACAGCGGGTCGTCCAGCATCCGCGAGAACTGCTCCACGCCGACCCAGGGGCTGTGGAGGATCGCGGTGACGCCGTTGCCGGAGACGTACGGGTCGTAGTCCTGGAAGGCGACGACGTTGCCGAGCAGCGGGACGTAGTTGAAGAGCAGCAGCAGGAGGATGACGGGCAGCGTCATCAGGATGAGCGCGCGATCGCGGCGCAGCCGGATCCGGAAGGGAACCTTGCCGGCCTTGCTCGTCCTGCGCGGCACCCGCTCCTTCACCGCGGCGGTGGCGACCGCGGCCGTCGGCTCCTCGACGGCCGCGGGGGGACGAGTCCCGTCGGGCCTGCTCCCGGCCGTGAGAGACATCAGTTGCCGCTGCCGTTCTTGTCGATGAGCTCCTTGTACCAGTCGCGCAGCTTGTCGCCCCCGGAGGACCTCCAGGTGGAGATGGCCGCCTGGACCTCCGACAGTTTCCGGTTGCCCCGCACGTAGTCGATCTCCAGCTGCTCGAACTGGCTGGAGAGATTGGCGTAGCGGGTCGGCTCGACGATGTTCATGCCGTACGTGGACGTCTTCTTCATGAAGGCGCCCATCCGCTGCTGCCACTCGACCTGCTTGCGGGCGACGTCGGGGAAGTCGGGGTGGGCGTAGTAGGCGGCCGGTGCGGCCAGCATCACCCAGGCGTTGACCACCTGGGAGTTGCCCAGGTCGTTCTTGACCGGGACGCCGTCCTTGACCGTGTAGTGGGTGCCCTCGACGCCGTAGTCGACGAGCATCCGCTCCTTGGTGCCGTAGGGCGCTGCCGCGAAGTCGGCGGCGGCCAGCGCGTTCTCGATCGTCGTCTTCGAGGCGCCCTTGCGGATCAGCGACCAGATACCGGCGGGCTGGGCCGCGGTCAGCTTCGGGTTGCCACCGTCCGCGCCGAAGATGTCCATGCCCTCGATCTCGAAGTCCGGGTTGGACGCGGCCTGTTCGGTGGTCTTCCCGTACCAGGAGGACATGTCGTTGTTGAAGACGAGGATCTGGCCGGCGGTGAAACGGTTGCCCGCGTCGCCCGAGCGCGCTTTGTCGTCGGGATGGACCACGCCCGCGTCGAACAGCTTGCGGGTCCACTCCAGGGCTTCCAGGTACTCGGGCTGCTCGACTCGGTACGTCAGCTTGCCGTCGTCCGCGCTGTCCCAGCCGAGCGTCCCGGAGGGGCGGACGCCGAAGATGCCCCATGCGGTCCAGTTCATGTCACCGCAGGCGTACACCTTGGCCTTGGCGCTGGTGGCCTCCTTGGCCCAACTGAGGAACTCGTCGGGTGACTTGGGGACCGAGTAGCCCTTCTTGTCGAAGATGTCCTTGCGGTAGAAGGGCACGATGAAGGACGCAGTCGCGGCCGGCATCGGGATGCCGCGCAGGGCGCCGCCGAAGATGCCCATGCGCCAGGCGTCGGAGGGGATGGCCGCCAGGTTCGGGTACTTCTTGACCTTGTCGCCCGCCAGGTGGGGGCCGAGGTCCATGAACTTCGCGGTGACCGCGTTCGAGATCTTGCCGACCAGTTCCCAGCTCGGCACGACCACCATGTCGGGTATGGAGCTGGAGGCCAGGACGGCGCCGAGCTTCTCGCCGTAGGTGTTGCCGTCCTGGTTCTGCCAGGTGACCTTGGTGCCCGCCGCGGCGTCCAGCGCCTTGTAGTAGGGGTTGCCGGGCTTCGGCGGGGAGCCCCAGAACGGGGCCATGACCTTGAAGGGGGCGCCGGTGCCGAGCTTCTCCGGGACCGAGGTGGCAAGGGCGGCGAGATCGACCTTGCCGGTGTAGCCGGCCGCCGAACCGTTCTTCGACGGAAGGTCCGGCTGGGCGACCGTGCTCGCCACGTACGTCGGCAGCAGCTTCTTCGCGTCCTTGCCCGACGTGGCCCCCTCACGCGAACCGCTGTCCGAACCGCCGCAGGCGGCGAGCAGCGGCATCCCACCGGCCACCGCTGCGGTGGCGACCGCCGTGGAGGCGAGGAAGCTTCTCCGGCTGGTTCCAAAGGAGGCTGAGTCGGCGTTCGGCGTCATTGCGTCAACCCTTCATGGCGCACCTGGACACCCGGCGGTGGGCCGTCGGCTGCGGTGTCGTAAGTGGAACTGGCTGAGCTGAAGCGGTCCTCCGACCACTGCGACGAGATCCGACCGGGCTCCGTCGTCGAAGCGCTTCGATGTTGCTGCGAGGTTAAGTGAACACCCAGGGGTGCACAAGGGTCGCTTCCAAGATTCCTCCGAGGTGCGGGAAGGGACCTTTCCTTATGCATTGCTTGAAGTAAGGGTGCCGATGTCTTGACACCCACCCCCGAGCCAAATCAGCATCGAAGCGCTTCGAAAGCGTCTCGCCGCTCCACCACAAGGGGATCCCCAAGTGACCGCACAAACGCCGCCCACGCCACCTTTCCGTGATCGGCGACTGCCGTTCGCGAAGCGCATCGACGACCTTCTGTCGCGGCTCACCCTCGACGAGAGGATCGGATTTCTGCACCAGTTCACGCCCGCCGTGGAGCGCCTCGGCATCGCCGCGTTCCGCACCGGGCAGGAGGCCCTGCACGGCGTGGCGTGGATGGGCCCGGCCACCGTCTTTCCCCAGGCGGTCGGCCTCGGCGCGACCTGGAACACCGATCTCGTACGCCGGGTCGGCGAAGCGGTGTCGAAGGAGACCCGCGCCATGCGCGCCCGCGACGACCGGGTCGGCCTCAACGTCTGGTCCCCCACCGTCAATCTCCTGCGCCACCCCCTGTGGGGCCGCAACGAGGAGGGCTACTCCGAGGACCCGAAGCTCACCTCGGCCATCGCCACCGCGTACACCCGCGGACTGCGCGGCGACCACCCGACGTACTGGCGCACCGCCCCCGTCCTCAAGCACTGGCTGGCCCACAACAACGAGACGGGCCGAGACGTCACATCCTCGTCGGTGCGCCCGCGCGTCCTGCACGAATACGACCTGCGGGCCTTCCGCGAGACGGTCGAGGCGGGCGCGACGGCCGGGGTGATGCCCGCGTACAACCTGGTCAACGGCCGCCCCAACCATGTCTCGCCGTATCTGCGCGAGCACCTGCGCACCTGGACCGACGAGGACCTCCTGGTCTGCTCGGACGCCGGTGCGCCGTCCAACCTGGTCGACTCCGAGCACTACTTCGACACCCACGAGGAGGCCACGGCGGCCGCGGTCCTCGCCGGGGTGGACAGCTTCACCGACCACGGCACCGACAGTTCGAAGATCACCGCGCGGGTCCGCGGGGCCCTGGACCAGGGCCTGCTGACCGAGGCGGATCTCGACACGGCCGTCCGCCGCCAGCTCTCGGTCCGCTTCCGCCTCGGTGAGTTCGACCCGGAGTACGACCCGCACGCGCCCACCAAGGACTTCGACACCCCGGCCCACCGGGCGCTCGCCCAGGAGGCCGCCGAGCAGTCGGTCGTCCTGCTCAAGAACAGCGACGGACTGCTGCCGCTCGCACCGGACACCCGGATCGCCGTGGTCGGCCTGCTGGCCGACGAGTGCAAGCTCGACTGGTACAGCGGCACGCTCATCCACCGCTCCACCCCGCTGGAGGGCCTGTACGAGCGGTTCGGCGCGGAGCGGGTGGAGTTCGCGGAGGGCGTCGACCGCGTCCTGCTGAAGACCTCGGCCGGAACCTTCCTGCGTGTCCCCGAGGCCGAGGCCGACGACGAGGTGCGCGGCGCCGAGGGCGCCCTCGACCCGGCCCTGCTCGCCGGCCGTACCGACCTGCCCCCGCTGACCTGCGGCCCGACCGGCACCGAACTCGCGCTCGTCGACTGGGGCGAGGGCGTGCTGACGCTGCGCGCCCCCGACGGCCGCTATCTCTCCGTCGCCGGGGACGGCCGCCTCCGCGCCTCCGCCGACCAGCCCGGAGGCTGGGTCGTCCAGGAGACGTTCCGCCTGGAACCGCATGAGAACGGGCACCTCCTCCGGCATCTCGGCACGGGTCACCACGTGTCAGTCGCCGCCGACGGCGTCAGGGTTGCCGAGTCGAATCCGGAGGCTTTCGAGCTCGTCGTCGTCGAATCCGGGGAAGAAGCGGTGGCGCGTGTCACCTCGCGGGCGGACGTGGTCCTGGTGGTCGCGGGCAACGACCCCCACATCAACGGCCGCGAGACCGAGGACCGCACGACACTGGCCCTCCCCGCCCACCAGGAACGCCTCCTGCGGGCCGCCCGCGCCGCCAACCCGAACACGGTGCTGGCGCTGGTGTCGGCGTACCCGTACGCCGTCGACCCGGCCGCGATCCCGGCGATGCTCTGGACGTCCCACGGCGGCCAGGCGGCCGGCACCGCCCTGGCCCGGGTCCTGGCCGGCGACGTCTCCCCCGCGGGCCGCCTCCCGCAGACCTGGTACGCCGACGACGCCGACCTGCCCGGCCTCCTCGACTACGACGTGATCGACGGCCGCCAGACGTACCTGTACTTCGAGGGGACCCCGCTGTTCCCGTTCGGCCACGGTTTGTCGTACGCGAGTTTCTCGTACGCCGGCCTGCGGACGACGGTGGGCGGCCACGGGGTGACGGTCACCTTCACGGTCACCAACACCGGCGAAGGGACGGCCGACGAGGTCGCCCAGCTCTACACCCGAGCCGTCGACCCGACGGTGCCGCGTCCGCGCCGCGAGCTGGTGGCGCACAGCAGGGTGCGGCTGGCTCCCGGCGAGCGGCAGGAGCTGAGTTTCGAAGTCCCGCTGTCCGCCTTCGACTTCTGGGACGTCGCCCGGGGCGGATGGTGCCGCGAGCCGGGCCGGTACGAGATCCTGGCCGGTGCCTCCAGCGAGGACATCCGCCTGCGTACGACCCTGACCCTGACCGGCGAGGCGCCCGCCCCGCGCCCGGCCCTCCGACGCGGCCTGGACGCGGCCGACTTCGACGAGCAGAGCGGCATCGCGATCGTCGACCGTACGAAGGCGTCGGGCGATGCGGTGACGCCGGCGCGGGGCGGGTCGGGCGAACTGGTCTACCGGCACTGCGACTTCGGGGCCGGCGTCACCCGGGTGACGGCGACGGTCTCCGGCGACGGCGTGATCGAGGTGTCCCTGGACGGGGGCCCGGTGCTCGTCGTACTGACGTCCGGGGCGGCGGATGCGAGTCCGTACGACTACTCGACGGTGAGCGCCGGCATCACCGCCGACGGCGTCCACGACGTCCACCTCGAACTGCGCGGCCCACTGCGGCTCGCGCACGTCGGCTTCTCCGGTTGAGGGTCCGGAACAGGCCGACGCAGGAAGGGGCCCGGCACCGGAAGGCATCGGTGCCGGGCCCCTTCGGGAATCCTATATGAAAATGGTTCCCATTAGCTAGCCTTCAGCCGGCCTTGCGACTGATTCACAGAGCGATGCCGGTGAGGACCATCACGCGCTCGTAGGTGTAGTCGTCCATCGCGAACTTCACGCCCTCACGACCCACACCGGACTGCTTGGCACCGCCGTACGGCATCTGGTCGGCGCGGTAGGAGGGCACGTCGCCGATCACGACGCCGCCGACCTCGAGGGCGCGGTGGGCGCGGAAGGCGGTCTGCAGGTCGTGGGTGAACACACCCGCCTGGAGGCCGTACTTGGAGTCGTTGGCGGCGGCGAAGGCAGCCGCCTCCCCGTCGACCTTCTGCACGGTGAGGACGGGTCCGAAGACCTCCTCGCACGCGAGGGTCGTGCCGGCCGGTACGTCGGTCAGCACGGTCGGCGCGTAGGAGGCGCCGTCGCGCTTGCCGCCGGTGAGAAGGCTGGCCCCGGCGGAGACGGCCTCCTCGACCCAGTTCTCGACGCGCTTGGCGGCGTCCTCGCTGACCAGCGGGCCGACATCGGTGGCGTCGTCGCCCGGGTCACCGGTGACCTGGGCCTCGACGGCGGCGACGATGCGCGGCACGAGCCGGTCGTACACGGACGCGTCCGCGATCACCCGCTGCACGGAGATGCAGGACTGGCCGCCCTGGTAGTTGGAGAACGTGGCGATGCGGGTCGCGGCCCGGTCGAGGTCCGCGTCGGAGGCGAAGTCGGCGAGCACGATCGCCGCGCCGTTGCCGCCCAGCTCCAGGGTGCAGTGCTTGCGCGGCACCGAGTCCATGATCGCGTAGCCGACCTTCTCGGAGCCGGTGAAGGAGATGACCGGCAGACGCTCGTCCTGGACCAGGGCGGGCATCTTGTCGTTCGGCACCGGGAGGATGCTCCAGGAGCCGGCCGGAAGCTCGGTCTCGGCGAGCAGCTCACCGAGGATCAGCCCGGACAGCGGGGTGGCAGGGGCGGGCTTCAGGATGATCGGCGCGCCGGCGGCGATGGCCGGGGCGATCTTGTGGGCGCACAGGTTGAGCGGGAAGTTGAAGGGCGCGATACCGAGGACGACACCCTTGGGGAAGCGCCGGGTGAAGGCGAGCCGCCCCTGACCGCCCAGGTCGGTGTCGAGCCGCTGGGCCTCGCCACCGTTGAACCGCCGGGCCTCCTCGGCCGCGAACCGGAACACGGACACGGCACGGCCGACCTCGCCGCGGGCCCACTTCATGGGCTTGCCGTTCTCGGCGTAGATCAGCCGGGCGATCTCCTCGGTCCGCTCGACGAGCCGCCTGCTGACGTGGTCGAGAGCGGCGGCACGTACGTGGGCCGGGGTCGCGGCGAAGTCCTCGCGGACGGCGTACGCGGCGGCCACGGCCTCCTCGGTCTGCGCGTCCGTCGGCACGCTCACCGTGCCGACGACCCGCCCGTCCCACGGGGAGGTCACATCAAAGCTGTCCTCGCCGCTGACCTGGCGGCCGGCGAGCCAGAAGGCGTGGGTGGAAGTCATATGAATTCCCGGCCCTTCCGCGATTGGGGGTGTCCTGGTGTGTCGTGGTCCACGGTAGGGGCGAGGGGGCGGCGCGGCGTTTGTCCGGGGTGTAGTGGTAGGGGGCCGGGGTTCGACGGATTGGCAGAGCGGCGGCTCGGTTCGACGCCGGCCCGGATTCTCCGGGGCGCTCGGTCGTCCTGCTCGGTCGTCCTACTCGGTCGACGTCGCCTTCAACGCCAGCCAGAGCTCCATCCGCACGTCCGCGTCGTCCAGGGACCGCCCCAGAATCTCCTCCACCCGCCGCATCCGGTACCGCAGCGTGTGCCGGTGCACCCCGAGGTCCGCTGCCGCCGCGTCCCACTGCCCGTGCCGGGACAGCCAGGCCCGCAGCGAGGCGACCAGATCCCCCCGCCCCGTCGCGTCGTGCTCGTGCAGCGCCCGCAGCAACCCGTCCGCGAACGCCTTCACCGCGTCGTCCGCGAGCAACGGCAGCACCGACCCCGCCGCCATCTGCTCGTGCTCCACGCACACCCGCCCCCGCCGCCGCGCCACCGACAGCGCCTGCTCGGCCTGCTTGTACGCCGCCGCCGCGGCGATGGGTCCGGCCGGCGCCGAGAGCCCGACGACCAGTTCGTCCTCGTCGGTGCTCCCCGGCGGCTCCGGTACGGTCCCGGTCCGCGCCGCCTCCAAAGCCGCCGCGTAATCCGCACACGCGTCCACCGCCGCGCCCCCGTCCGCCGCGAGCACCACCAGCCGTGCCGTGTCCCCCTCCCCCTCGGGCACCACCAGCACCGCTTCCCCTGCACGCGCCGCCGCCGACTCCACGACCTCGGTGAGGGCACCCAGCGGATCGCCGCTCGCCTCGGAGGCGGCGACCAGCACCGCGGCGGACGCCTTGGTGAGCGCCACCCGGCTCCCGGAGTCCACGACACGCGCCGCCGACACCGACGCGGCCTCGGCGACGATCACCCGGAAGGGCGCGTCCAGGAGCCCTCCGTACAGGTCCCCGGCCACCGCCCGCGCATGATCGGGCTCCCCTGCGAGCAGCATGCGCAGCACTGCCGCGCCCACCCGCGCCTCGGCCGCCTGCAGCGAGCGCGACCGCTCGGTGGTCAGGGTCAGCAGCGCGATGGCCGAGTGGACGGCGTACCGCTCGGCCGTGCCCAGTGCCGCCGCGGTGCCCACGGCCAGGGCGGCGCGGGGCCGGCGGCCGGTGCCCAGGGTGTGCAGCTCGACCCGGTCCTCGTTCTCCGGCCCGCCCACGACGGACGACGCCGGCGCCGGCCGCTCCCGCAGCCGTTCCACGTCCGCCGTGAGCCGTGCCGCCCTCCGCCCGGCCCATTCCGGCGCGGTCGCGACGACGGCACCGGATGCGTCGAACAGCGCCGCCCAGCCGTCGACCTGCGAGGCCAATGCCGTCAGCAGCCCTTCCGGCCCGTCGGTCAACGCCTGCTTGGTCAGCTCCCGTTGCGCCGCGAACCCCGCCGTCACCGCCCGGTACTGATCCGCCGCGATCGCCGCCGACACGGCCTTGCTGATGGCGAGGAAGGGCGTGCGCCGCGGCACCTCCAGCAGCGGCATGCCCTCCTGCGCCGCCGCGTCGACGAGTGCCTCGGGGATGTTCTCGTAGTTGACGCCGACCGCGAAGCCGAGTCCGGCCACGCCCGCGCCGACCAGCCGCCGCACATAGCGCTGCATCGACTCGGGGTTCTCCGCGTCCAGCTTGAGCGCGGTGATCAGCAGCAGTTCCCCGCCCTCCATGTAGGGGACCGGGTCGGCGAGCTCACTGGCGTGCACCCAGCGCACGGGCACGTCCAGGCGGTCCTCGCCCGCCCGCACGGTCAGCTTGAGCGCGGAGTGGTGCAGGAGCGAGGCGAGCGTGGGGGGCATGAGGCCTTCAAATCGGTGTGAGCTCTGTGACCGCTGGATCTTCGGTGATCTCTGTGATCATTTGGCCGCCGTGTATGAACGACCTGTGCCGATTCTGCCTCACCGGAAGGTCACCGCGCGGCCTGCCGCCCGTACCCCCAGGTCACCCCCGAAGATCCACCAGCAAAGGCGGCGCGTGCTCGCCCTGCACGCTGGTGAGCGACAGCACCGCATGCCCGGGCGGCACCGCGTGCGCCAGCTCGGACGCCGACCAGCGCTCGCGCTCGACCTGGCGTACGGTCACCGCCCGCGCGGTCGGCGCCTTGCCGGTGATCACCCGCCGCAGCGCGTGCACCGCCTTCCCGGCCGGGGTCTCCGCGATGATCTGCCGGTCGGTGACGTCCCGCGCCTCGGTCCACTCCTTGCCCCACACCTCGGCGAAGTCCTGCCCGTCCCAGGGCGTGATCCCGGCCAGCGCCATCCGGCACCCGGCGGCGCCGAGCAGCGGCCCGCGCAGCGGCCTCGGCGCGTCGTCCAGGCTGCGCAGCGTGAGCACCGCGCCGGCGTTGCCGGACCGCAGCCGCTGGATGCCCCGTACGGCCTCGGGCGTCACGACGCCGGTCGCGTCGTCCAGCACCAGACAGGCGAACAGCGACCGGTCCTCCCGTACGGCGATGCTGGCCGTGAACTGCGCCAGCACCAGCCGCGCCAGCATCCGCGAGGCCTCCGCGTGCCCGCGCGCCGGCAGGTCGATGCGGACCCGGACGGGGTGGTCGAGGGCCTTCAGCGAAAACGGCCGGGACTGCCCGGAGGTGTCGAAGAACCCGGCGAAGGCAGGGCGGTCGAGCAGCGCCACCCGGTCCGCGAGCACGGCCGCCACATCGCCGGGATGCCCCGACTGCCGCTCCCGGGCGTCGAGTTCGCGGATGAGGGATTCCTGCCCGGACCCCTCCAGCGCCGTGCGCAGCGCGCCGAGCGCACCAGGGGCGCCGTCCAGCAGCTGCCGTAGCTCCGCCACGGACGGGAAGCGCTGATGGACGGCGCGGAACGGCCCGAGCAACTGGGCCAGCACGGTCGTGGAGCGGCGGCTGTCGCTGCCCGGATGCGGGTCGGCGAGATCCCCGACGAGCGCCTCGGCGAGCACGGCCGCCGCCTCGTCGGGGTCGCCGGTGCCGCCGTACAGGTCCAGGTCGTAGACCGAGTCCGGGTTTCCGATCCGTACGACGACGTCGTACGAGTCCTCCGGTCCGAGCCCCGTGCCCGCCGCCCCGACCACGACCACGGCGGCCCGTCCGGCGAGCGTGTGCAGGCACAGCGACTCGGCCAGCGGCCGCACGACGGTCCCCGTCTTGCCGGACCCGGCCGGCCCGACGGCGAGCAGGGAGGTGCCGAGCAGGTCGGGCCCGAGGCCCAGTCCCGTCCCGCGGTAGGCGTACGGATTGCGCGGATCGTCGGCGGTCGTACCGAGCCGCACCTGACCGCTGACGAGGTCGTGCCGCGCGACCCGGCCCGGCACGTCGCGCTCGCCCGACGGGTGCAGACAGGCGGCGGCACCGTCCTTGAGGACGGCACCGCTGAAGGTGGCAAGGTCGTGCCGCCCACTGCGCACGCCCTGCCAGGCGCGGCTGATCCGGGCGTAGTCGACGTCCCGCATCAGCCCCGACCGCGCGTCGGCACTCAGCCGCTCGGCGGCATCCGTGGCACCGGCGGTGCGCAGCGCGGGCCAGGACGCGGGGTCCTGCTCGGGGGCGGGCGCCCGCTCGGGCGCGGGTGCCGTACGCAGCCAGGCGGGCGGGCCGTAGCGACGCCAGACCTCGCCCCAGCGACCCAGTCGGCCGACGGCGAGCATTATGGCGAGGGCGATGAGCGTGTAGTAGCTGTACCAGAGGACGGCGTTGCCGACGCGGTCGTTGTTCTCGCGCCAGGAGTCCGGGGTGAACAGCTCCAGGGGCAGCACCCACCAGCCACCGAGATAGCCGTTCCAGAGCAGCGACCAGATCAGCCACCCGACCAGGAAGGCGATCACCGCCCCGCTCAGCAACTGCCGCCCCGGGATCCGCTCGGGCTCCGCGTCCGGGCGGGGCACGTGCCCGAACCGCCACACGCCGGGGAGCGCCTCCGGTCGTGGCGCCCGCAGCCAGGTCAGGAACGCCGAGTCGTCCGGCCCCGCACCCGGCGCCCGTGTCGGCCGAGGCGGCACCGCAGGGGCCTGTGGTGGTGCCGCAGGCCGAGGCACAGGCGTGGCGTGCGTACCCCGCGCGTCCCGCGTCCCGTCGCTGTCCATCGCCCTTGCCCCCTGACCAGCCGTTCCGTCCGTACCATCCACCATCAGCGAGTCAATCTAACGTGCACTCCTGGGGAGTTCACCGCTTACACGGCCGACCGAACGGATCGAGCTGCTCCAGACACTCGGCGTCGCTATGTCCACGACGGACAACCGGGCCCCCTGACAACGCCCACATGGAGCATGCCCACCCCCCGCTCCCCGCCCTAGCCTGCGAGAAAAGAACAAGACAAGCGTCCGCAAAACCCCCAGGAGCCCCTCATGAGCGCACTTCCGCAGGAGCGCCGCCTCGTCACCGCCATCCCCGGCCCGAAGTCGCAGGAGCTGCAGGCCCGCCGTACCGCCGCGGTCGCGCAGGGCGTGGGCTCCGTGCTGCCCGTGTTCACCGCGCGGGCGGGCGGCGGCATCATCGAGGACGTCGACGGGAACCGGCTCATCGACTTCGGTTCGGGCATCGCCGTGACGTCGGTCGGCGCGTCCGCCGAGGCGGTCGTACGCAGGGCGAGCGCGCAGCTCGCCGACTTCACCCACACCTGTTTCATGGTCACGCCGTACGAGGGCTACGTGGCCGTCGCCGAGGCGCTGGCCGAGCTGACGCCGGGTGACCACGCCAAGAAGTCGGCGCTGTTCAACTCCGGCGCCGAGGCCGTCGAGAACGCCGTCAAGATCGCCCGCTCGTACACCAAGCGCCAGGCCGTCGTCGTCTTCGACCACGGCTACCACGGCCGTACGAACCTCACCATGGCGCTGACCTCGAAGAACATGCCGTACAAGCACGGCTTCGGCCCGTTCGCGCCCGAGGTCTACCGCGTGCCGGTCGCCTACGGCTACCGCTGGCCGACCGGTGCGGAGAACGCCGGGCCGGAGGCCGCCGCGCAGGCCATCGACCAGATCAGCAAGCAGGTCGGTGCGGAGAACGTCGCCGCGATCATCATCGAGCCGGTGCTCGGCGAGGGCGGCTTCATCGAGCCGGCCAAGGGCTTCCTGCCGGCGATCAGCAAGTTCGCCTCCGACAACGGCATCGTCTTCGTCGCCGACGAGATCCAGTCCGGCTTCTGCCGCACCGGCCAGTGGTTCGCCTGCGAGGACGAGGGCATCGTCCCGGACCTGATCACCACCGCCAAGGGCATCGCGGGCGGTCTGCCGCTCGCCGCCGTGACCGGTCGCGCCGAGATCATGGACGCCGCGCACTCCGGCGGCCTGGGCGGCACCTACGGCGGCAACCCGGTGGCGTGCGCCGGTGCGCTGGGCTCCATCGAGACCATGAAGGAGCTCGACCTCAACACCAAGGCGAAGAACATCGAGGCGACCATGAAGGCCCGCCTCACCGCCATGGCCGAGAAGTTCGACATCATCGGCGACATCCGCGGCCGCGGCGCCATGATCGCCATCGAGCTGGTCAAGGACCGCACCACCAAGGAGCCCGACGCGCAGGCGACCGCCGCGCTCGCCAAGGCCTGCCACCAGGAGGGCCTGCTGGTCCTGACCTGTGGCACCTACGGCAACGTGCTGCGCTTCCTGCCTCCGCTGGTGATCGGCGAGGACCTCCTCAACGAGGGCCTCGACATCATCGAACAGGCCTTCGCCCGCATCTGAGGTCACAGCAAAACCACTGGTGAGCGACAGGGGCCTCGCCCCATGCGACTCGTCCGCCCCAGCCCCGGCACCTTCCGTGATTCCGGGGCCGGGGCGGCTACCGTCAGAGCGTGTGAAGAAGGTGTGCGAGGTGGATGTCAGGACGCCATTCCGGCTGTCTAACACCATCGCCCTGTCGTAGGTTCTAAGCAGATGAGAGATACACCCCGCCCAGAGGGGACTCTGGGCGACTTCGGGCCGAGGCCTCCCCAGCTTCGACCTGGTCGTGCCCTCGCGCACACACCCGGAGCTTCCGGCTCCGGATCTCCTCACCGATCGGACAGTCGCCCGCCCCAAACCCCCCGGGGCGCGCGACCTTCCGATCCGGACGGCCGCCCCGGAACCACCCCCCCTGTTCCGGGGCGGCCGACCTCCCTCTTCGTCCTTCTCGGACTCCTCGGGCTTCCCGCCCTTCTCTTCGTGCTCATCACCTGGCAGGTGGTGGCCGACGGCCCGCTGGTCGACCTCGACGAGGCGGCCAGCCGGGCCCTGGCTCATCCGGACCGTTTCTCCGAACTCCTCGCCGACCTGGGCAATGTGCCGGTCGCGGTGCCCGTGCTCGCCGTGAGTCTGATGTACGTCGCCTGGCGGGCCCGCAGCACCGGTACACACCAATGGTGGTGGCCGGCCGCCTCCGCGGCCCTGCTCATGGCGCTGGTTCCGGCCCTGGTGATCCCCCTCAAGATCCTGACCGACCGCCCCGGCACCCCGGTAGTGCCGCCCGCCACCGGCTACTACCCGTCCGGCCACACGGCCACGGCCGCCATCGCCTACGGTGCCGCGACCCTGTTGCTGCTGCCGTGGCTGAGTTCCGTGTTCGCACAGCGCGCGCTCCTCGTCACGTGCGCCGTGCTCAATCTCTGCGTCGGCTTCGGGCTGGTCCGGCGCGGCTACCACTGGCCACTGGACGTAGTGGCCAGTTGGTGCCTGTGCACGGTGCTCCTCTCGCTGCTCTGGCTGTTCCTCAGCCGTGCCGGGCGCCGGCCCGCGTAGCCGTCAGCCGAAATAGCCGTCGAACGTCCGCTGGAACTCCCAGTTCGAGTAGCGGTCCCAGTTGATCGACCACGTCATCAGACCGCGCAGCGCGGGCCAGGTGCCGTGGGTGGCGTACGAGCCGCAATTGGCCCTCTTCGTCAGGCAGTCGAGGGTCTTGGTGACCTCGGCCGGAGGGACGTGGCCGTTGCCCGCGTTGGTGGAGGCGGGCATGCCGATCGCGATCTGGTCGGGACGCAGGGGCGGGAAGACGTTGCCGGCGTTGCCCGCGACCGGGAAGCCGGTCAGCAGCATGTCGGTCATGGCGATGTGGAAGTCGGCGCCGCCCATGGAGTGGTACTGGTTGTCCAGGCCCATGATCGGGCCCGAGTTGTAGTCCTGGACGTGCAACAGCGTCAGGTCGTCGCGCAGGGCGTGGATGACCGGGAGGTACGCCCCGGCCCTCGGGTCCTGGCCGCCCCACTGGCCGGTGCCGTAGTACTGGTAGCCGAGCTGGACGAAGAAGGTCTCCGGGGCCATGGTCAGCACGAAGTCGTCGCCGTACCTGGCCTTCAGGGTCTTCACGGCCGAGATGAGGTTGACGATCACCGGCGTCCTCGGGTTCTTGAAGTCCGTGTCGTCGGCGTTCAGGGAGAGCGAGTGGCCCTCGAAGTCGATGTCCAGGCCGTCGAGTCCGTACTCGTCGATGATCCTCGACACCGACGTCACGAAGGTGTCCCGCGCGGCCGTCGTCGTCAGCTGCACCTGGCCGTTCTGGCCGCCGATCGATATCAGCACCTTCTTGCCGGCCGCCTGCTTGGCCTTGATCGCCGCCTTGAACTCGGCGTCGCTCTCGACGTTCGGGCACTCCGTGGCCGGGCAGCGGTCGAACCGGATGTCGCCCGAGGTGACCGAGGTCGGTTCGCCGAAGGCCAGGTCGATGACGTCCCAGCTGTCGGGGACGTCGGCCAGACGGGTGTAGCCGGAGCCGTTGGCGAAGCTCGCGTGGAGGTAGCCGACCAGGGCGTGGGCAGGGAGGTCCACGGGGCTGCCGGTGCCCGCGGTCGTCGTCGCGGTCACCGTGGCCGACTTCGCCGACTCGCCCGCGTCGTTCACCGCGGCGACCTGGAAGCCGTACGCCGTGGAGGGCGAGAGCCCGCCGATCGTGGCCGAAGTGCCGGTCACCGTCCGGACGTTGACGCCGTCGCGGTAGACGGCGTAGCCCGTCGCACCCGGGACGGCCGACCAGGACAGGGCGACGCTGGACGAGGTGACCGCTCCGGTCTTCAGGCCGGTCGGGGCGGCGGGCGGCTGGCCGGCGTCCACTCCGGGTCCGACGAGGGAGATGTCGTCGGCGTTGTAGGCCCCGGTGCCGTACCAGCCGTGGGTGTAGAGGGTGACGCGGGTGGTGGACGGGCCCGTCCTGAAGGTCGTCGTGAGCTGCTGCCAGCCGGGGGCGGACTGCGTCCACGCGGAGACGTCGGTGGTGCCGGTGCCGCTCGCGCCGAGGTAGACGTACGAGCCGCGGACGTATCCGGACAGGGTGTACTGGGAGTCCGGCTTCACGGTGACGGTCTGTGCGCACCGGGCGTTGTCGCTGCCGGCCGGGGTGGCCTGGAGCGCGGAACTGCCGCTGCGCACGGGCGTGTTGACGGTCGTACCGGCCGTGCAGGTCCAGCCGTCGAGGCCGGCCTCGAAGCCGCCGTTGCGGGCCAGGTCCGCGTCGGCCGCACGGGCGGCCGACGAGAGCGCGGTGACGCCGGGCAGGGTCAGTGCCGCGGCGGTCAGGAGAGCGAGGGGTCTGAAGCGATCCACAAGTGCCTCCAGGCAGGGGGGAAATGGAGGGTGGAGCCGCACACAACTTGGTCCAGACCAATCCGCCTGTCAAGAGTCGGCGAGACCCGCCGCCGCCTCGTGCATGGCCAGTTCGAGAAGTGCCGGGTCGTTGAGGGTGCCGGTGCCGTCCGGTGGGACCAGCCAGCGGGTGCCGCCGGTGGCGCGGCCCGGGTACGGAACGACGATCCAGGTGCCGGCCCCGGCCGTACGGATGCCGGTGCCGAGCCAGCGTGCGGCCGTGCCGGGCGGCACGAAGAAGCCCATGCGGGCGTCGCCGAAGTCGACCAGGACCGGGCCCAGTTGGTCGATGACGCGGCTGAGCACATCGAGCGTCGGATAGCCGAGCTCGCCCGGCAGGATGAGTACGTCCCAGGCCTTGCCCGCCGGCAGCAGTGCGACCCCGAGGGGGTTGCGCTCCCACTCCCAGCGACAGGCTTCGGGATTCGGCGCAACGGATGCCAGCCACTCGACCGCCGTCTTCGCCCCTGTCATGACGGTGACCTCCCTTTTCCTCATGGACGCTGATCGCGTCACGAGGGAGAGGGAGGTCATCGGCAGGCATTACGCGGGTTCTCACCGCCAGTTCAAAGTGAGCTGAGTCACATGCTCACCGGCGGTCTTCAGCTGTCGAAGCCGAGGCCCAGCCGGTCCATCGCCTTCAGCCACAGATTGCGCCGCCCGCCCTGCGCGTCGGCGCGGGCCAGCGACCACTTGGTGAGCGCGATGCCGGTCCAGGCGAAGGGCTCCGGCGGGAAGGGCAGTGGCTTCCGGCGGACCATTTCGAGCTGCGTGCGCTCCGTCCGCTCCCCCGCCAGCAGGTCCAGCATCACGTCCGCGCCGAACCGGGTGGCGCCGACGCCGAGTCCGGTGAAGCCCGCCGCGTACGCCACGTTGCCCTGGTGGGCGGTGCCGAAGAACGCCGAGAAGCGCGAGCAGGTGTCGATCGCGCCGCCCCACGCGTGTGTGAAGCGGACGCCCTCCAGCTGCGGGAAGCAGGTGAAGAAGTGCCCGGCGAGCTTGGCGTACGTCTCCGGACGGTCGTCGTACTCGGCCCGCACCCGGCCGCCGTACGGGTAGATGGCGTCGTAGCCGCCCCACAGGATGCGGTTGTCGGCGGAGAGGCGGAAGTAGTGGAACTGGTTGGCCGAGTCGCCGAGGCCCTGGCGGTTCTTCCAGCCGATCGACGCCAGCTGGTCCTCGGTGAGGGGCTCGGTCATCAGGGCGTAGTCGTAGACCGGGACGGTGTAGGAGCGGACGCGCTTGATCAGGTTCGGGAAGATGTTCGTGCCGAGCGCGACCTTGCGGGCGCGGACCGAGCCGTACGGAGTGCGTACGGCCATCCCCGCGCCGTACGGCTTCAGGGTGAGGGCGGGGGTGTGCTCGTAGACGCGGACGCCGAGGTCCAGGCAGGCCTGCTTCAGGCCCCACACCAGCTTGGCCGGGTTGAGCATGGCGACGCCCCGGCGGTCGTAGAGGCCGGCCTGGAACGTCGGTGAGTCGACCTGTGCCCGCACCGCCTCGGCGTCCAGGAACTCGACGCCCTCGGCGAGTCCCTTGTCCCGCAACTCCTCGTACCAGTCGCGCAGTTCCGCTGCCTGGTATGCCTCGGTGGCGACATCGATCTCGCCGGTGCGTTCGAAGTCGCAGTCCAGGGAGTAGCGGGCGACCGCCTTCTCGATCTCGTCGAGGTTGCGGGCGCCCAGCTCCTCCAGCTTGTGGATCTCGTCCGGCCAGCGGGTGAGCCCGTTGGGCAGACCGTGGGTGAGGGAGGCGGCGCAGAAGCCGCCGTTGCGGCCCGAGGCGGCCCAGCCCACCTCGCGTCCTTCGAGCAGCACGACATCCCGCTGCGGGTCGCGCTCCTTGGCGATGAGCGCGGTCCACAGTCCGCTGTACCCGCCGCCGACGACCAGCAGATCGCAGGTCTCGGCGGTGGTGAGGGCGGCCTCGGGGCGGGGGCGGCCGGGGTCGTCCAGCCAGTACGGGACCGGCTGGGCGTCGGAGAGGGCCTTCGTCCAGTGATTGCCAGAACTCATGGCGCTTGGGGCCATGATTTCAACTCCCTACAGGGGTTTATGCCTTTTGCTTCTTACGGCGGTTTCCGATGGCCATGGAGGCCAGGACGAACAGTACGGCGATGATGAACATGGCCGTACCGATGACATTGATCTGAACGGGCGTTCCGCGCTGGGCCGAGCCCCAGACGAACATCGGGAAGGTGACGGTGGAGCCCGCGTTGAAATTGGTGATGATGAAGTCGTCGAAGGACAGCGCGAAGGCGAGCATCGCGCCCGCCGCGATTCCCGGCGCGGCGATCGGCAGGGTGACCCGGACGAACGTCTGGAAGGGGCCGGCGTACAGGTCCTGCGCGGCCTGTTCCAGCCGCGGGTCCATCGACATCACGCGCGCCTTCACCGCCGTCACGACGAAGCTCAGGCAGAACATGATGTGCGCGATGAGGATCGTCCAGAAGCCGAGCTGAGCACCCATGTTGAGGAACAGGGTGAGCAGCGAGGCGGCCATGACGACCTCGGGCATTGCCATGGGCAGGAAGATCAGCGAGTTGATGGCGCCCCGCGCACGGAAGCGGTAGCGGACCAGCGCGAAGGCGATCATCGTGCCCAGCAGCGTGGCGCCGATGGTCGCCCAGAACGCGATCTGGAGGCTGACCGACAGCGAGCCGCACAGGTCGGAGACACCGCACGGGTCCTGCCAGGCGGCCGTGGAGAACTCCTGCCATTCGTAGTTGAAGCGCCCCTTCGGTTTGTTGAAGGAGAAGATCGTCACGATGACATTGGGCAGGAGAAGATAAGCGAGCGTCAGCAGTCCCGCGATGACCACGAGATTGCGCTTGAGCCAGTTGACGAAGGTCATTTAAACCAGATCCTCCGTGCCGGACCTGCGGATGTAGACCGTCACCATGACGAGGATGGCGGCCATGAGGATGAAGGAAAGAGCCGCTGCCGTCGGATAGTCCAGGATTCGCAGGAACTGCGTCTGAATGACGTTTCCGACCATGCGGGTGTCGGTCGAGCCGAGCAGATCGGCATTCACGTAGTCACCGGCCGCCGGGATGAAGGTCAGCAGCGTGCCGGAGACGACGCCGGGCATCGACAGCGGGAAGGTGACCTTGCGGAAGGTGGTGACCGGCTTGGCGTAGAGGTCGTTCGCCGCCTCGTGCAGCCGTGGGTCGATGCGCTCCAGCGAGGTGTAGAGCGGCAGGATCATGAACGGCAGGAAGTTGTACGTCAGACCGCACACCACCGCGAGCGGCGTGGCCAACACGCGGTCGCCCTCGGTCATGCCGAGCCAGCTGGTGACGTCCAGGACGTGCAGCGTGTTGAGGGCGCCGACGACCGGGCCGCCGTCCGCGAGGATCGTCTTCCAGGCGAGGGTGCGGATCAGGAAGCTGGTGAAGAACGGCGCGATCACCAGGATCATGATCAGGTTCCGCCAGCGGCCCGCCCGGAAGGCGATGAGGTAGGCGAGCGGGTAGCCGAGGACCAGGCACAGGATCGTCGCCGAGCCGGCGTAGAGCACCGAGCGCAGGAACTGCGGGTAGTAGTCGGACAGGGCGTCCCAGTACGTGGCGAAGTGCCAGGTGACCTTGTAGCCCTCCTCCAGGGAGCCCGTCTGCACGGACGTGGAGGCCTGGTAGATCATCGGCAGCGCGAAGAATACGACCAGCCACAGGATGCCGGGCAGCAGAAGCCAGTACGGCACCAGGCGCCCGCGTTTGCGGGGCGGCTTCTTCTCCGGGGCGGTCGGGGAGAGAGGCGGGGGCGCCTCGGTGACTGTCGCCATCAGACCGCCGCCTCTTCCTGGATGCCGGCGGAGCCCGTCGTCCCGGCAAGCAGGGACTGGGCCGCGTCAAGGCCGAAGGTGTGCGCGGGGTTCCAGTGCAGGACGACCTCGGCGCCGGGTACGAGCCGGTCGTCCCGGTCGATGTTCTGGGCGTAGACCTCGAACTCGGGGCAGACGGGGCTGTCGACGACGTACTGCGTGGAGACGCCGATGAAGGACGAGTCCGCGATCTTCCCGGTGATGCGGTTGCGGCCCTCGGGTATCTCGCCCGCCTCGTCGGCATGCGTGAGGGAGATCTTCTCGGGGCGCACGCCGACCAGCACCTTGCCGCCGGTCGCCGTGGCCGCGCCGCACCGCGCCTCGGGCAGGACGAGCTTGCCGCCGGCCGCCTTCAGCACGATGTCGCCGCCGCTCTTGGAGTCGACCTCGGCCTCGATGAAGTTGGAGGTGCCGAGGAAGTTGGCGACGAACGTCGTGCGCGGGTTCTCGTAGAGGTCGGTCGGCGAGCCGAGCTGCTCGACGCGGCCCGCGTTCATCACGGCGACCGTGTCGGCCATCGTCATGGCCTCCTCCTGGTCGTGCGTGACGTGGACGAAGGTGATGCCGACCTCGGTCTGGATGCGCTTGAGCTCCAGCTGCATCTGGCGGCGCAGCTTCAAGTCGAGGGCGCCGAGCGGCTCGTCGAGGAGGAGCACCTTGGGGTGGTTGATCAGCGCACGGGCGACGGCCACACGCTGCTGCTGGCCACCGGACAGCTGGTGCGGCTTCTTGCGGGCCTGCTCGCCGAGCTGGACGAGGTCGAGCATGTCCTCGACCTGCTTCTTCACGCTCTTGATGCCGCGTCGGCGCAGCCCAAAGGCGACGTTCTCGAAGATGTCGAGGTGCGGGAAGAGGGCATAGGACTGGAAGACCGTGTTCACCGGCCGCTTGTACGGCGGGAGCGCGGTCACGTCCTGGTCGCCGAGGTGAACGGTGCCGGAGGAAGGTTCCTCCAGGCCGGCGATCATGCGCAGAGTGGTGGTCTTGCCGCAGCCGGAGGCGCCGAGCAGGGCGAAGAAGGAACCCTGGGGCACGGTCAGGTCGAGCGGGTGTACGGCATTGAAGGAGCCGTAGGTCTTGCTTATGCCGGAGAGGCGGACGTCGCCGCTGGTGTCGTTCGTCATGGTGGTCACGCCCCTGTGAGCTTCGCGAACTTCTCTTCGTAGGCCGTCTCTTCCTTCGAACTCAGGGAGCGGAAGGCACGGGACTGGGCCTGCATGGCCTTGTCGGGGAGGATCAGCGGGTTGTTCGCCGCGTCCTCGTCGATCTTCGCGAGCTCTTCCTTCACGCCGTCCACGGGACAGACGTAGTTGATGTAGGCGGCGAGCTCGGCGGCGGGCTTCGGCTCGTAGTAGAAGTCGATGAGCCGCTCGGCGTTCGTCTTGTGACGGGCCTTGTTGGGAATCAGCATGTTGTCGCTGGACGTCATGTAGCCGCTGTCCGGGATGAGGAAGTCGATGTCCGGGCTGTCGGCCTTGAGCTGTACGACGTCACCGGCCCAGGCGAGGCAGGCCGCGAAGTCTCCGCTGGTGAGGTCGGAGGTGTAGTCGTTGCCGGTGAACCGGCGGATCTGCTTGTTGTCGACGGCCTTCTGCAGACGGGCGATCGCCGCGTCGTAGTCGTCGTCGGTGAACTTCGCGGGGTCCTTGCCCATGTCGAGCAAGGTCATCCCGATGGTGTCGCGCATCTCGGTGAGGAAGCCGACGCGGCCCTTGAGCTTGGGGTTGTCGAGCAGGTCGGAGACCGTCTTCACCTCGACGCCGTCGAGCGCCTTCTTGTTGTAGGCGATGACGGTCGAGATGCCCTGCCAGGGGTACGAGTACGCCCGTCCCGGGTCCCAGTCGGGGTTGCGGAACTGCTGGGAGAGGTTGGCGAAGGCGTGCGGCAGGTTCGACGGGTCGAGTTTCTGGACCCACCCCAGGCGTATCAGGCGGCCGGCGAGCCAGTCCGTGAGGACGACGATGTCGCGCCCGGTCTCCTGGCCCGCGGCCAGCTGCGGCTTGATCTTCCCGAAGAACTCGTTGTTGTCGTTGATGTCCTCGGTGTACTTGACCTTGATGCCGGTCCGCTTCGCGAACTGCTCCAGCGTCGGGTGGTGCTTGCCGCTGTCGTCGACGTCCATGTACTCGGTCCAGTTGGAGAAGCTGACCTGCTTCTCCTTGGCCGAGTGGTCCTCGGCGGACGTGCCGCCCTCGGTCTTGCCGGCCGCGGGGATGCCGCAGGCACTGAGCGCCCCGAGTCCGCCCACCGCGAGAGCGCCGCCGGTGGAGGCGCGCAGCAGGGAACGGCGGGTCATGGCGGCCCGGCCGTTGCGCAGGCTGCGCCGCATGGCGGCCACTTGGGCCGGGGACAGGCGGTCGGGCTCGTACTGCTCCATGCGCGTGGTGCCCTTTCGGGAGATCGGGAGGGAGGGGAGGCCGGCCGCGGGGAGGGGGTCGAGGCGGCCGCGCCGATCTGATCCGGTCCGGCTTCCTGCCTGGTCAGGTCCGCTCAGGCCGAGGTCGGTCCGGTCCGGTCGGATCGGCTATCGGTCCCCGAAGACCGTGCGATGCCAGTCCTTCCTGGCGACCGCCGTGTTGTCGAACATGACGTGCTTGATCTGCGTGTACTCCTCGAAGGAGTACGCGGACATGTCCTTGCCGAAGCCGGAGGCCTTGTAGCCGCCGTGCGGCATCTCGCTGATGATCGGGATGTGATCGTTGACCCACACGCAGCCCGCCTGGATCTCGCGGGTGGCGCGGTTCGCCCGGTAGACGTCGCGGCTCCATGCGGAGGCGGCGAGCCCGTACGGGGTGTCGTTGGCGAGCCGGATCCCGTCATCGTCGCTGTCGAACGGCAGAACGACAAGGACCGGCCCGAAGATCTCGGACTGGACGATCTCGCTGTCCTGGGCGGCGTCGGCTACCAGGGTGGGCCGGTAGTACGCACCGTTCTTGAGATCGCCCTGCGGGGCCTCACCGCCGGTGACCACGCGCGCGTAGGCACGCGCACGGTCGACGAACCCGGCGACACGGTCGCGCTGGACGTGTGAGACGAGGGGCCCGAGATCGGTGCCGGGGCTGAAGGGGTCGCCGAGGCGGACGCTCTCCATGAGGGCGGCGGTGCGCGAGACGAACTCCTCGTAGAGCGGCCTCTGCACGTACACGCGCGTGGCGGCCGTGCAGTCCTGCCCGGTGTTGATGAGGGAGCCCGCGACGGCGCCGTTGGCGGCGGCCTCCACGTCGGCGTCGTCGAAGACGACGAAGGGCGCCTTGCCGCCCAGCTCCAGGTGGATCCGCTTCACCGTGGCCGTGGCGATCTCGGCGACGCGCCTGCCCACGGCGGTGGAGCCGGTGAAGGAGGTCATGGCCACGTCGGGGTGGCCCACGAGATGCTCGCCGGCCTCCTTGCCGGTCCCGGTGATGATGTTGATGACGCCGTCGGGGATGCCGGCGTCCGTGGCGGCCTGGGCGAAGAGGAGCGAGGTGAGAGGGGTGAGCTCGGCCGGCTTGAGCACGATGGTGTTGCCCGCGGCGATCGCCGGGAGGACCTTCCAGGCGGCCATCTGGAGGGGGTAGTTCCAGGGGGCGATGGAGCCGACGACGCCGATGGGTTCGCGGCGGATGTAGGAGGTGTGGTCGCCGGAGTACTCCCCTGCGGACTGGCCGGCGAGGTGGCGGGCGGCCCCCGCGAAGAAGGAGGCGTTGTCGATCGTGCCCGGCACGTCGAACTCACGGGTCAGCTTCAGCGGCTTCCCGCACTGCAGGGACTCCGCGCGGGCGAAGTCCTCGGCGCGCTCGGCGAGGACGGCGGCGAAGCGGTGCAGTGCGTCCGAGCGCTCGCCCGGGGTGGCTGCCGCCCAGGCGGGGAACGCCTCGCGCGCGGCGGCCACGGCGGCGTCGACGTCGTCGGTACCGGCCAGGTCGTACGTGTATACCTCCTCGCCGGTGGCCGGGTCGACGACGGCGTGCGTACGACCCGACGTTCCCTTCACCAGACGGCCCGCAATGAACTGCGCGCCGTCCGCGAAGCGGTCTTGGGCCGGGAATCGTTCCGGGGTGTCGGTGCCCGGGTTGTGCATGTCGCTCTCCTCCGTGTCCCCCTGGAGGGACCGCAGTGGGGTCGGCGTGGGGTGGCGTGGCTCAGGCTCGATTTGAGTGCCGATCCTGACAGAGCAGGAAGGGCTCAACAAGTGATTCCGTTGTTGCCTTTTGGTTACGCAACGGAATCTGTCGACCAGGTGTCGAGTTGGCCTTGAAAACCCGGGACGGATTGTCGGTGGTGCGTGCCAGACTCGGCCACATGGCGAAGATCGATTCTTGGGACGTCCTGATCAGGGAGGTCCGTGCGGGGACGAGAGTCAAGTATCTGCACTTCTGGGGCCACCGGCCACGACCGGACGGACAGGTGAGCGCGAGTTGCCTGAGCCAGTGGTGGCCGTCGCCGTTCACGGTGGCCGGCGTGTCGTACGCGACCGCCGAGCACTGGATGATGGCCGAGAAGGCCCGGCTCTTCGGGGACGCGGAGGCCGAGCGGCGGGTGCTGGAGGCCGGGCACCCCTCGCTGGCGAAGAAGGCGGGGCGGCTCGTGCGCGGCTTCGACGACGCGGTGTGGGAGCGGGAGCGGTTCCGGATCGTCGTCGAGGGGTCGGTCCACAAGTTCGCGGCGGATACGGAGCTGCGGGGGTTCTTGCTGGGGACCGGGGACCGGGTGCTGGTGGAGGCCAGTCCGGTGGACCGGGTGTGGGGGATCGGGTTGGCGGCGGGGGATGACGGGGCGGGGGATCCTGAGCGGTGGCGGGGGCCCAACTTGCTGGGGTTTGCGCTGATGGGGGCGCGGGAGCGGTTGCGGGGTCAGGAGCCGGCAGGGCTCTGAATTCCCAGCGCCGGTCCAGGCATTCCAGCCCGTCTGGGGGTGCCCCCTCTGGGGGAGTTTGAGGACTAGGCCCGTTCAGGGCCGAAGCGGGGGTCTGGGGGGGGCGGCAGCCCCCAGGTACGGGACGGGTAGGGGCGGCGGGGGCGAAGAAACCCCCCGCTCCCTACACCGTCGAGATCAACACCGCCAGCATCCCCAACCCCAGCACCAACCCCACCGCCCCACAGATCATCCCCGCCAGCGCCTGCCCAGGGTTCGTCGCTTCGCCCCGACGCGCCTTCCCCCGCCCGATCGACCCGAAGATCAACGCCAGCGCACCCATCACGATGGCGACCGGCCACAGGCAGAAGATCGCCGCGGAGATGATCCCGAGTACGAGCCCCGCCGTACCCATCCCATTGCTCGGCATGGGCTGCACCCCGGGCCACCCGTAATAACCCCCTGCACCGGGACCCATGACCGGCGGCGGGTAACCCTGGACAGGCCCGGGATAGCCGTACGCAACATGCCCCGGCCCACCGGGCGCGATGGGCGGCGGCGGCACGGGCGCACCGTGGGCGGCGTAGGGAACGGACGCCGTAGGGGGCGCGAAGGGCCCGGCCGGCGCGAGGGGCGGCACAGGCGACGTGGGTTCCGGCGCCGCGAAGGGGTTGGCACTCGACTCGCCCGGCGGCGTCGGCATGCCGGAGGACGGCATGGACGTCACCGTCTGCTGATCGTGCACGGATGGTGCTGGCCAGGTCAGCGGGTCGTTCGAGGCGACGGTGTAGCCGGGGCCCCCGGATCCCCCAGGCGCGACCGGCGGCGCCCACGGATCCGGCTCGGCGGAGGACGCGTTCCTGCCCGTCTTCTCCAACGAGGTTCTCGGATCCGTCTCCGACGAACCCGACGACGAAGCCCCCGGCGAAGCCGGCCCTCCTGCCGCCGCGCCCCCCGATCCGTCCGCCGCCCCCGGCGTCTGCGCGTCGTCCGACATGCCCGGCCCCCCTCCGTCGTATGTGCCGTCATGCTAAGGCCCGGGCATCTCGGGCACGGCCCCGGCATACGATGACCCCGAGTCATCGATCAGCCGATCACCCGCGTCCCGCCGACCACACACCCGGCCGGGGACGCCGTTCCTGGGGAGGAACCTTGACCGACAACCTCGTCGACGCCCGTGTCCCGCGCGATCTGCACGCCTTCATCGCCGGACTGCCCAAGTCCGAACTGCACGTCCACCACGTCGGCTCCGCCTCCCCCCGCATCGTCGCGGAACTCGCCGCCCGCCACCCCGACTCCAAGGTCCCCACCGATCCCGAGGCCCTGGTCGACTACTTCACGTTCACGGACTTCGCGCACTTCATCGACGTGTACCTGTCCGTCGTGGATCTGATCCGCACCCCTGAGGACGTACGGCTGCTGACGTACGAGGTGGCCCGCGAGCTGGCCCGCCAGCAGGTGCGGTACGCCGAGCTGACCATCACCCCGTTCTCCTCGACCCGCCGCGGCATCGACGAGGGCGGCTTCATGGCGGCGATCGAGGACGCCCGCAAGGCGGCCGAGGCCGAGTTCGGGACCGTGCTGCGCTGGTGCTTCGACATTCCGGGCGAGGCCGGCCTGGAGTCCGCCGCGGAGACCGTGCGGCTCGCCACCGACGACCGGCTGCGCCCGGAGGGCCTGGTCTCGTTCGGGCTCGGCGGGCCCGAGATCGGCGTACCGAGGCCGCAGTTCAAGCCGTACTTCGACCAGGCCATCGCCGCAGGTCTGCACTCCGTGCCGCACGCCGGCGAGACCACCGGCCCGGAGACCGTCTGGGACGCCCTCACTCACCTGCGCGCCGAGCGCATCGGGCACGGCACCAGTTCGGCGCAGGATCCGAAGCTGCTCGCGCACCTCGCCGAGCACCGGATCCCGCTGGAGGTGTGCCCGACCTCCAACATCGCCACGCGCGCGGTGCGCACGATCGACGAGCACCCGCTCAGGCAGTTCACCGAGGCCGGCGTCATCGTCACCATCAACTCCGACGACCCGCCCATGTTCGGCACCGACCTCAACAACGAGTACGCGGTCGCCGCCCGCCTCCTCGACCTCGACGAGCGAGGGCTGGCCGATCTCGCCAAGAACGCCGTGGACGTGTCCTTCCTCGACGAGCCGGGCAAGGCCCGGATCAGGTCCGAGATCGACACGTACACCACGGACTGGCTCGCCTCCTGAGCCCGCGGCGCCTTCCACGCCTCGGCTCATCCACGATGGCCCCCGCCCCCGACCGGAATGCCCTCATGCAGAACGTGACCGCCGTGGCCCACCGCGGCGACCCCTACCGCGTCCGCGAGAACACGCTCGTTTCCCTGCGCTCCGCGCTCGAACGGGGCGCGGACGCGGTGGAGATCGACGTACGGCTCACCAAGGACGGCGTGCCGGTGCTGCTCCACGACGAGACGCTGAAGCGGCTGTGGGAGCAGGACCGTCCTGTCCTCGCACTGTCTGCGGCCGAGGTGCGCGGGCTGACGGCGGGCGGGGTGCCGACGCTGCCGGAGGCGCTGGCGTCGTGTGACGGGAGCCGGGTGATGCTCGACCTGCCGGGCACGCCCGACGTGCGGGCGGCTCGGCGGATCGCGGACGTCGTGCGCGAGTGCGGGGCGCAGGACCGCGTGTACTACTGCGCGGGCGCCCCGGCCATGCTCGCGGTGCGGGCCGCCGACCCGGCCGCGGAGATCGCCCTGACCTGGACGACGCTGGCCCCGCCGCGCCCCGCCCTGCTGGACGCGGTGCGCCCGCGCTGGCTCAACTACCGTTTCGGCCTGGTCGACCGCGCCCTCGCCGAGCGCGTCCACCGCGATGGTCACCTGCTGTCCGTCTGGACCCCGGACACCCGGCGAACCATGCGCCGCCTGCTGGACCTCGGCGTCGACTCGATCACGACCAACCGCGTCGACGTCCTCCGCGGCCTGCTCGCAGCCCGGTCCGACGCCGAAGGCCGCTACACGCGCGAGCGTTGAGGCACCGTCGCCGGATCGGCCGGGGTCGCGCGCGTGACGTACTGCGGGACCGGTGCGGTGTCCTTGCCGTCGTCGCGGACCTGGCCGTAGCGGATCGCGCCCTGGTCGGGGCCGGTCCGCACGTCCTTCTCGGCCGCGTCCCAGGTCGACGGGAAGACGATGACGCCGTAGTCGGCGCCCCGTTCGTTCTGGTTGAGGGTGACCGATCCGTCGACGTAGAAGTACTCGTTCTGCCACATCTGCTGGGTGCCGTCGGGCAGGACCGTGTAGCCGGTGGCGGGGCCGCCCATGCCGGTGGTGTCGGGGCCGGTGGTGTCGTCCATACGACGGCCGCCGCCGGACGCGACATGGAAGAGCCTGCCCTTCAGGCCGGTCCAGGTCGGCATGACCAGCGCGCCGGACCGTGACTGCGGGGAGATCTGCCAGCGCACCAGGATGTAGCCCTGCCCGCTGAGCGTCACCTTCTCGCCGCGGTGCTGCATGACGGCCTTCGCGCCCCAGGTGCTGGTGATGCCGGACTCGGGGCGGTGCGGCAGGGCGGCGGGCCGGGCGTGCGGGTCCGGGGCCCGGTCGACGGCGTCGACGACCGTGCCGTACAGGTCGGACTTCCGCGACGGTGACGGAGACGACGAGGGTGAGGGGGACGGTGAGAGCGTGGCCGTCGGTGACACGGTCGGGGCCGTCGCCGGCGGGCGGGCCGTGCTCGCCGCGGTGGGGGCGGCAGCGCGGGGCGGGGCGTCCGGGGTCTGGGTGACGACGTACGCGCCGCCCGCGACGAGTGTCGCCCCGGCCGTCACCGCCACGGCGGGCTGGGTGAGCGCGGCCATCACCTTCGCGGACCATCCGACGGAGGTCGCCGTGGCCGTCGCCGTGGCCGCGACCACCGTCTTGCCGCCGAGGGCGAGCGACAGGGTGAGGCCGACCGGGATCGGGACGAGCGCGATGCCGACGAGAAGGCGTTCCGCCGGTACGACGGCCTCGCGGGTGTCGCCGCAGTAGCCGCAGCCCCTGATGTGCCGGGCCAGCCGCTTGCGCCAGACGGAGTCCGGGCGTCCGTTCCAGCGGGCGGTCAGTTCGGGCAGGTCGGGGCAGGCGCCGTCGAGTGCGCGGACGATGCCGCGCGCGGTCTCCAGCCGCTCCTTCACCCGCTGGACGCGCACCGCGGCGTGCTGCCGGCTGATCCCGGCCGCGGCGGCCAGTTCGCGCCGGGTCAGCTCGCCGGCGACTTCCAGCCACCACAGCGACAGCAACTGCCGGTCCTCGGCGTCCAGCCAGCGCACCGCCTCCGCGACCTCCCGCCGCTGCCCCTCTAACTGGAGCCGCAGCACGGTGAGTTCGGCGAAGTCGGTGGCCTCGTGCGCCGCCGACTCCTCAAGCGGTGCGGGCTGCTTGCGGCGGGCCCGGTCCCGGATCTGCCGCATGGCGATCGCGACGAGCCAGGAGCGGAAGCTGTCCGGGTCCCGCAGCGAGCCGAGGTTGTCGACGGCACGCAGCATCGTCTCCTGGACGACGTCGTCGACATCGGCATGGCCGTTCAGGGCACGTCCGACGACGTTGTAGACCAGCGGCAGCCAGCCCTCCACCAGTTCGTCCAGCGCCTGCCGGTCACCGGCCTGCGCCGCCGCGATGGTGGAGCGCCACTGCCTGCCGGCTCCCTCGTCCACGTACGTCCTCTCCCGGGTCATGCGCTGCCCGTACGCACCTTCTCAGCCTGACCAGCGCTGTCGGCCATATCGGAGATCACATTCCGCCAGTGGAGACGCGGTGAAGGGGTCGGCGATAACACTTTTCCGCCGGCCGGCGGCCCGTAGGGGCGATCCCCCACAACCCCCTTGCCCTGTAAGGCATTTGCTCCGGGCTCCCCCAGGGGCGCAGCCCCTCCTCACCGACGATCCGCCGCAGGACCGCACGGCCCGACGATGATCACGGACATCCCACCGACCCGACTCCAGGAGCAGCAGATGCCCGTACGCCCGCTTCCCGCACTCCTCACCTCAGCGCTCGCCCTGACCCTGGCCGCACTGCCGCTCGCCGGGACGGCCTCCGCACGGCCCGCGTCGTCATCGTCCTGTTCCGCGCACGCGATCGAGACGGCCCCAAGGAACGGCCCCGACGTCAAGGCCCTGTGCGCCGCGCTCGCGGGGCTGCCCGACAAGGACGCCACGGCCGCGCTGATCCGCGTGGGCGGCAAGGGGAGCTGGCACGGGGCGGCCGGCGTGCGAAACTTGGGAACCGGGGCGCCGGCGCTGGAGAACGCCCGCTTCCGCGCCGGTTCGACGACGAAGATCGTGACCTCGGCGATCGTGCTGCAACTCGCCGCCGAGGGCCGGATCTCCCTCGACGGGACGGTGCAGCAGTATCTGCCCGGCCTGCTCACCGAGGACTTCGCGCCCATCACCGTACGGCAGTTGCTGAACTTCACCAGCGGTCTGCAGCCGGGGGCGTCCCTCGGCGAGGGCGTCGACGACGGTTACGAGCACCGCTTCGAGACGCTGCCCCCCGAGGAGGTGGTGGCCGCGTCGGTCGCCAAAGGCCCCGACCCCGATCACGCGCCCGGCGAGCACCAGCGGTACGGCAACATCCACTACACGGTGCTGGGCATGCTGATCGAGAAGGTCACCGGCGACTCGTACGCCCACCAGGCGGCCGTACGGATCTTCCGCCCGCTCGGTATGCGGCACACGTCCTTCCCCGACGGCCCGGACCCCCGCGTCCACGGACCGCACAACCGCGGCTACGACTGGATCGACGGCAAGCTGGTCGACGTGACCGAGTGGAACATGTCCGACCGGTTCGCGGCCGGCGACATGATCTCGACGACGGCGGACCTGGAACGGCTGCTGTTCGCCCTGTTCCGCGGTCGGGTCGTGCCCGAGCCGCAGCTGAAGGAGATGTTCGCGGTCCCGGACATCGAGGGGGCCACCATGGGTGCCTCGCTGGAGCGTTTCGAGCTGAACGGCAAGGAGATCTGGGGCAAGACGGGTTCCCGCCCCGGCTATCACACCGTCGTCGCGGCCACCCGCAATCTGTCCCGGACGGTCGTCTACTCCGTCAACTCGACCGATGCGAAGGGCGACGGCCTGTCCATAGCCCAGCGCTTCGCCTTCCCGGCGTTCAACCGCTGACGACGGCGGCGGCTGGAGGTGCTGACGGTGTCGTCAGCTCCTCCAGCCGCTTGATCCTCTTCCGCACGACGTACAGCGGGATGATCCCGAAGACGCCGAACGCCATGTCGATCACCGACCACCACAAGGGGATGCCGCGGATCGGCCCGCAGATCAGGGCGAGCGGGATGATGCCCGCGCAGGCGATCATCCCGAACTCGACGACCCAGATGTTGCGGACCGGGTCGCGGTAGGGGCCGTAGAAGGCGACCGCGATGACGAGATGGGCGAAGGCGAGCCAGTCCGTGCCGTAGAGCAGGAAGGGGTAGTCGGCGTCGGCGGTGTCGAGACCACGCCGGACGCGCTCGATCCAGTCCATGAGGCCGGGGAGGTGCTCCGGCACGGACAGGGAGCGCAACAGGTCCTCGGTCCAGCGCAGTTCGTGGACGAGGGGGAAGGCCGTGGCGCCGCTGAGCACCAGGCAGACGACGAAGAGGGCCAGCCAGACACGGATGCCCTTGAGCAGGGCGGCTCTGTCGCTCATGGGGGCAGCGTACGCCTGGAGTTGAACACGTTCAAAGCCGGGCTCCGTCGCGGAGCCGGAACCGACGGCCGCCATGCGGCCCGCACCGGCCCGGCCCTACGATGTCCGCCGACGAGGGAGGACGCATGGGCCTGGACCTGAGCGAACGGGCTTACCGGGGGCAACGTTGGGCGGCACGGGCTTCACTGGCCGCGGCGGGGCTCGCAGTGCTCGTGCCGCTCGCCTACGGCGGGGTCGGCGGCGTGCTGCTCCTGGTGGCCGGTGTGGCGGGCCTGGGGGTCGGCGCCGTCGCCGTGTGGTGGACGCTGACGCTGCGCGGACCTCTGCGCTGGCTGGCGGGCGTCGTGGCCCTGGCCGTACCGGCCGCCGTGATCACGTTGTTCGCCGCCACCCTCTTCTGGTCGCTGCTGGTGTCCGTGGCGCTGTGGACGGTGGCCGTGTGGAGCGGCCGGTACGCGCTGCGGGGCACGGGGAGCTCACGGGTGCGGGTGATGCGGGGGCGCAAGGCGGCGCCACCGCGGCGGGCGATCCTGATCATGAACCCCCGCTCGGGCGGCGGGAAGGTGGGGCGCTTCGCGCTCAAGGAGAAGGCGGAACGGCTCGGCGCCGAGGTCGTCCTGCTCGACCCCGATGAGCATCAGGACGTCACCGCCCTGGCCCGCAAGGCCGTTTCGGACGGCGCGGATCTGCTCGGTGTGGCAGGCGGGGACGGCACCCAGGCGTTGGTCGCGGCCATCGCCGCCGCGTACGACATCCCGTTCCTGGTGATCAGCGCCGGTACCCGCAACCACTTCGCCATGGACCTGGGCCTCGACCGCGAGGATCCCGCAGCCTGCCTCGACGCGCTCGTCGACGGCGTCGAGCTGCGCGTCGACCTCGGCTTCGCGAGCGGCCGGCCCTTCGTCAACAACGCCTCCTTCGGCGCGTACGCGGCCATCGTGCAGAGCCCCGGGTACCGCGACGACAAGATCGGCACCAGTCTGGAGCTGCTGCCCGACCTGCTCACCCGCCAGCAGGGCCCGCTGCTGACCGTCCGGGCGGGGGGCGCGACCCTCCACGCCCCGCATGCCGTGCTGGTCAGCAACAACCCCTACCGCACGGACGATCCTTTCGGACTCGGCCGACGCGACCGCCTCGACGCCGCCGTTCTCGGCGTCCTCGGCATCAGGGTGGACAGCGCGGCCGAGGCCGCCGCATTGCTCCTCGACCCCGCGCCGCCCGGCCTCAGCATCCTCACCGCGACCGAGGTGGTCATCGAGGCCGACCGTGAGGAGATCGAGGCCGGCATCGACGGCGAGGCCCTTGTCCTGCCGGCCCCGGTCCACTGCCGCATCACTCCGGGCGCCCTACGCGTCCGCGTCCCCCGCAAACGCCCCGGCGTCCCTCAGCGCGGCCCACGCCTGGACTGGCGCCGACTGCGCAAACTGGCGGCGACGGTGGGGCGCACGGCGGTGCACCGGCAGGGGCACTGGTAGGGGCACTGGTAGGGGCACAGGGCCGTAGGGCCGGCTACAACCCCGCGATCGCGTTCCACCGCTTCGCGAACCCCACCCGCTCCTCCGACGTGATGTCCCGAGCGATCGCGAGACGCCGACGCATGGCCGTGTCCGGGAAGATCAGCGGATCCTCGGCCAGCGCCGCCGTCTCCTCGTCCTTGGCGGAGGCGAGGACGTCCTGGGCGGCCGGGACGGGGCAGACGTAGTTGACCCAGGCGGCAAGGTCGGCGGCGACCTCAGGGTCGTAGTAGTAGTCGATCAGCCGCTCGGCGTTGGCTTTGTGGCGGGCCAGGTTGGGGACCATCAAGGACTCCGACCAGAGCTCGGCGCCCTCCTCCGGGACGACGAAGCGGATGTCGGGGTCGTCGGCCTGGAGCTGTATGACATCGCCCGAGTAGGCCTGGCAGGCCAGTACGTCGCCGCTCGACAGGTCCTTGATGTAGTCGTTGCCGGTGAAGCGGCGGATCTGGCCCTTGCGGACCTGCTTGTCGACCTGGTCGCAGACGGTGTGGAAGTCGTCCGCGGTCCACCGGGTGATGTCGACGCCGTTGCCCTGCATGAGCAGCGCGAAGGCCTCGTCCAGACCGGAGAGCAGGGTCACCCGGCCCTTCAGGTCGCTCGCCCACAGCTCGGAGACGCTGTGTATGTCGCGGCCCAGCCGACGGCGGTTGTACGCGATGCCGGTGATGCCGGACTGCCACGGCACGGTGTACTTCCGTCCGGGGTCGAACGCCGGTGAACGCAGCAGCGGGTCCAGGTACTTCGTCACGTTCGGCTGGCGCGCCCGGTCCATCTCCTGCACCCAGCCCAGCCGTACGAACCGGGCGCACATCCAGTCGCTGATGACGACGAGATCGCGGCCCGTGCGCTGATGGTTCATCAGGGAGGGGCTGATCTTGCCGAAGAACTCGTCGTTGTCGTTGATCTCCTCGACGTAGTCGACGGAGATCCCTGCCCTCTTCTCGAACGCCTCCAGGGTGGGCCTGCGCCTCGCGTCCTCGTCGTCCGTGTCGATGTACAGCGGCCAGTTCGCCCAGGTGAGCCGCTTGTCGGTCGCGGAGACATCGGTGGCGGCCCGGTCGCCGGGCGGCACATAGGCGGGGCGCACACCGCAGCCGGCGAGCCCGCCGAGCGCAGCGCCCGCACCGAGGGTGCGCAGCAAAGTCCGGCGGGACAGCGGGGAGTTCATCGAGGGGAGGGCCATTGCCGCAGCATGGCGCTGCTGACCGCGGCCGATCAATCGACGCCATGTCGAGCGGCAGCCCCGAACGGTACTCACTCCGTCCGGGGCTGCGACGCCGCGAAGGGGCGCGGGGAACTGCGCGACCGGCCACAACGAACCCGCAGCCGTGGAACAGCTACGAATGCCGCGGCGCCTAGCGCAGCGTCACGCGTCCAGGGACGTCATCACGTGCTTGATCCGCGTGTAGTCGTCGAACCCGTACCCCGACAGGTCCTTGCCGTACCCGGACTTCTTGAACCCGCCGTGCGGCATCTCCGCAACCAGCGGAATGTGCGTGTTGATCCACACGCACCCGAAGTCCAGCGCCTTGGACATCCGCATCGCCCGCCCGTGGTCCTTGGTCCACACGGACGACGCGAGCGCGTACTCGACGCCGTTGGCCCACTCGACGGCCTGCGCCTCGTCCGAGAAGGACTGCACGGTGATGACGGGGCCGAAGACCTCTTTCTGGACGATCTCGTCGTCCTGCTTCAGCCCGGACACCACGGTCGGCGCGTAGAAGTACCCCTTGTCACCGACCTGGTGACCGCCGGCCTCGACCTTGGCGTGGGCGGGCAGCCGCTCGATGAACCCGGAGACCTGCTTGAGCTGGTTCGGGTTGTTGAGCGGGCCGAACAGCACGTCCTCGTCGTCCGGCTGCCCGGTCTTGGTGTCGGCGGCTGCCTTCGCGAGCGCCTGCACGAACTCGTCGTGGATGGCCTCGTGGACGAGAACACGCGTGGCGGCCGTACAGTCCTGCCCGGCGTTGAAGAAGCCCGCGACGGAGATGTCCTCCACGGCCTTGGCGATGTCGGTGTCGGCGAACACGACGACCGGGGCCTTGCCGCCCAATTCCAGGTGGACCCGCTTGAGGTCCTTGGACGCGGACTCGGCGACCGACATGCCGGCCCGTACCGAACCGGTGATGGAGGCCATCGCCGGAGTCGGGTGCTCGACCATCAGCCGCCCGGTGTCACGGTCGCCGGTGACGACGTTGAAGACACCCTTGGGCAGGATGCCCCCGATGATCTCGGCGATCAGGACGGTCGACGCCGGGGTGGTGTCCGACGGCTTCAGGACGACCGTGTTGCCCGCCGCGAGGGCCGGCGCGAACTTCCATACGGCCATCATCATCGGGTAGTTCCAGGGCGCGACCTGCGCGCAGACGCCGATCGGCTCCCGGCGCACGATGGAGGTCAGGCCCTCCATGTACTCACCGGCCGAGCGGCCCTCCAGCATCCGCGCCGCGCCCGCGAAGAAGCGGATCTGGTCGACCATCGGCGGGATCTCCTCGGACCGCGTGAGTCCGATCGGCTTGCCCGTGTTCTCCACCTCGGCCGCGATGAGCTCTTCGGCCCGCTCCTCGAACGCGTCGGCGATCTTCAGCAGGGCCTTCTGTCGCTCGGCGGGGGTCGCGTCACGCCACGCGGGGAAGGCACGCGCGGCGGCCTCCATCGCGGCGTCGACGTCCGCCTGCCCGGACAGCGGCGCGGTCGCGTACGCCTCGCCCGTCGCGGGGTTGACCACCTCGGTGGTCCGTCCGTCGGCGGCGTCCCGGAACTCACCGTCGATGTAGTTGCGCAGACGACGCAGCTCGGTGCTCACTGCCGGCCTCCTGTCAGGTAGAGCTGTCCATTCTCTGAGACACCCACCCTAATCGGCTGACCCACGTTTTCAACACCCCCATTGGCGCCTCTTCTGCGAAATCCGCAGGTCTCAGTCACGCAAACAACGAATTTCATCGCCTCGGCCTTGCGGAACTGTCGAGACGTCGTGCACAGTGACGTCGTGGCCAGTCGAAGCGCAGAGCACAGGGACTCCCGCGAGTCCAGGAACGGCGGTCCCCAGCTGGACGCCGTCTCCCTCGCCATCATCGAACAACTTCAAGAGGACGGCCGCCGGCCGTACGCCGCCATCGGCAAGGCCGTCGGCCTGTCCGAGGCGGCCGTGCGCCAGCGCGTCCAGAAGCTGCTCGACCAGGGCGTCATGCAGATCGTCGCCGTCACGGACCCGCTCACCGTGGGTTTCCGCCGGCAGGCGATGGTCGGCGTGCACGTCGAGGGCGACGTGGAGTCCGTGGCCGACGCACTGACCGCCATGGCCGAATGCGAGTACGTGGTGATGACCGCCGGGTCCTTCGACCTGATGGTGGAGATCGTCTGCGAGGACGACGACCACCTCCTGGACGTCATCAACCGACGCATCCGTGCCGTCCCCGGAGTGCGCTCGACGGAGAGCTTCGTCTACCTCAAGCTCAAGAAGCAGACCTACATGTGGGGAACCCGATAACCGTGAGGACCCGATAACCGTGAGCACCAACAGCCCTCAGGACCTCAGCAGGACCGCGTACGACCACTTGTGGATGCACTTCACGCGTATGTCCTCGTACGAGCAGGCCCCCGTCCCGACGATCGTCCGGGGCGAGGGCACCTACATCTACGACGACAAGGGCAGGCGCTACCTCGACGGGCTCGCCGGCCTGTTCGTGGTGCAGGCCGGGCACGGTCGCGTCGAGCTTGCCGAGACCGCCTTCAAGCAGGCGCAGGAGCTGGCGTTCTTCCCGATCTGGTCCTACGCCCACCCGAAGGCCGTGGAGCTGGCCGAGCGCATCGCGGACCACGCGCCGGGCGATCTCAACAAGGTCTTCTTCACCACCGGCGGCGGCGAGGCGGTGGAGACCGCCTGGAAGCTGGCCAAGCAGTACTTCAAGCTGACCGGCAAGCCCACCAAGCACAAGGTCATCTCGCGCGCGGTCGCGTACCACGGCACCCCGCAGGGCGCCCTGTCCATCACGGGTCTACCGGCCCTGAAGGCCCCCTTCGAGCCGCTGGTCCCCGGCGCGCACAAGGTGCCGAACACCAACATCTACCGCGCCCCGATCTTCGGTGACGACCCGGAGGCCTTCGGCCGCTGGGCCGCCGACCAGATCGAGCAGCAGATCCTCTTCGAGGGCCCGGAGACCGTCGCCGCGGTCTTCCTGGAGCCGGTCCAGAACGCGGGCGGCTGCTTCCCGCCCCCGCCCGGCTACTTCCAGCGGGTGCGCGAGATCTGCGACCAGTACGACGTCCTGCTGGTGTCGGACGAGGTCATCTGCGCCTTCGGCCGCCTCGGCACGATGTTCGCCTGCGACAAGTTCGGCTACGTCCCGGACATGATCACCTGCGCCAAGGGCATGACCTCGGGCTACTCCCCGATCGGCGCCTGCATCATCTCCGACCGCCTGGCCGAGCCGTTCTACAAGGGCGACAACACCTTCCTGCACGGCTACACCTTCGGCGGCCACCCGGTCTCGGCCGCGGTGGGCATCGCCAACCTCGACCTGTTCGAGCGCGAGAACCTCAACCAGCACGTCCTCGACAACGAGGCCGCGTTCCGCGCGACGCTGGAGAAGCTGTACGACCTTCCGATCGTCGGCGACGTCCGCGGCAACGGCTTCTTCTACGGCATCGAGCTCGTCAAGGACAAGGCGACAAAGGAGTCGTTCAACGAGGAGGAGACCGAGAGGGTTCTGTACGGATTCCTCTCCAAGGCTTTGTTCGACAACGGTCTGTACTGCCGTGCCGACGACCGCGGCGACCCGGTCGTCCAGCTCGCGCCGCCGCTGATCTCCAACCAGGAGACGTTCGATGAGATCGAGCAGATCCTGCGCGCGACGCTGACGGAGGCGTGGACCAAGCTCTAACCGCACGTGGTTCGTTCGACGGCGGGGGTGCACCCGTAGGAGTGAGAAGGGTGCACCCCCGCCGCGTGCTGTCCGTCGTTGCGCCCCCGGATCCTTAGCGTGCCTGGTAACCGATCGGCCCTGTCTTCGTTCCCCCGCACGGGGGAACGGCCCGGGAACTACGGATCTGACGAGGTGTACGCCCATGGAGGCTCCGCCGGACAACGACGTGCTCTGGGCACGCGCGCTGCACTTCACGCACGGCGACGGCTCCCCCGCGCTCGGCGGGGTCTCGCTGGGTGTGCGTGAGGGGGAGATCCTCGCCGTCACCGGTCCCCGCGGCAGCGGCAAGACGGCTCTCCTGCAGTGTCTGTCCGGCCTGTCCCCCGCCCGCAGCGGCGAGGTCTGGTTCAACAGCGTGCCGGTGCACACCATGACCCCGATGGCGCGCGAACGGCTCCGCCGGGACCGCTTCACCTGGATCGACCCGGCCCCGTCACTCGTCCCCGAGCTGAACGTCTGGGAGAACGCCGCGCTCCCCCTGATGCTGCGCGGCACCAGCCGCCGCCGCGCCAAGACGACCGCGCTGGAGTGGCTGAACCGCCTGGACGTCGGCGAGGCGGCCCGCAAGCGCCCGCACCAGCTCGTCCAGGCCGAACGCCAGCGCGTCTGCATCGCCCGTGCCCTGGCCCCCTCCCCCACGGTCCTGTTCGCCGACGAGCCGACGGCCCCGCTGCACCGCGCCGACCGCGCGCACGTCCTGCGCACCCTGACGACAGCGGCCCGCTCGCACGGCATCACGGTCGTGCTTGCCACCCACGACGCGGAGAACGCGGCCTTCGCCGACCGCACCCTCGCCCTGCTCGACGGACGGCGCGTGAACACGGTGCACCTGCCCCCGGTCACCGCGGCGGAAGGCCGGGCCGCGTGCTCGCTCTCCGTCTGAGCCGCAGCGCCCAGCCCGCCGTACAGCTGCGCCGCCTGCTCCTGGCGGCGGCGTCGGCCGGCACGGGCTTCCTGCTGCTGTGCGCCCTGGGCTACGCCATGTCCCACACCGACACGTCCGCGGCGGTCCTCCGCCTTGCCTGGTGCGTGCCCCCGCTCGCCGCGACGATCCACTTCGCGGTCGCGGTGGCGCGCACGGACCCCGGCACCAAGCCCCGCTCCGGCCTCTCGGCGATCGGACTGGGCCCGGCCCGTCTGATGCTGGTCTCGGCCACCACCACGGCCCTGTCCTGCGCCCTCGGCTCGATGCTCGCCCTGCTCGTCTTCCTCCACCTCCGGGGCGACCTGACCGGCATGCCCTTCGACGGGGCCGCAGCGCAGTTCCTGGCAGCGAACGCCCCCCTCCCCCTGCCGGCCGCCCTGACATTGCTGTCCCTGACGCCGGCCATCGCGTCGACGGCGGTGGCACTGGTGCTGCGCCCGAAGGAGCCCGGGCCCACCGGGGCACGAGGCGCGGGGCGGGCGTACAGCGGCATCGGGGGGTACGGCAGGTCGATGGCCCGGGAAACCTTCGGGGCCTACGGCAGGTTCGGGGCCCGTCTGAGGCGGGGCCCGACGGCCGCGCCCGGCGCCGCGGAGGACGGCGAGGGCGCGGCCGCGCCGTCTGCGAGCAGTCCTGCCGCTGAAGTGGTGCCCACCCCGGAGACCGACGGCACCCCACCCGCGCCGGACCGCGCGACCGACCCCGCGGCTGACGACGCCGGCCCGGCACTGGACCACGTGACCCACCTGCCGGCTCCCGCCAAGCCCCCCGCCGGCCTGCCCTGGGGCATCGCGGTCCTCGCCGCGGGCATCGCCCTGGAGGCCTACGCGGGCCGCACCGCCACCCCCACCCCCCTCACGCTTCCCGCCGCCCTCCCCACCGGCCCCGCGGCAGTCCTGGTCGGCTGGCTCCTGACCGCCCTCGGGCTGGCCCTGGCGGCCCCCGGCCTCACCCACCTCTGCGGCCGCGTCCTGCAGGCCGTACGCCCGGGCGCGGTGCGCCTGCTCGCGGGCCGTGTCCTGATGGCCGAAGCCGCCCGCATCGGGCGCCCCCTCGGCGTCGTCTGCGCCGTGGCCTCCGCGGCGTACGCCATGGCGCCCCTGTCCGCCCCCGTGGCCAGGGACGCCATCGGCCCCCTCACCGCCGTCGGCGCCACCGTCGTCACCGGCTGTGCCGTGGCCACCCTCCTCACGGCCGCCGTGGAGGCCAAGCAGGCCCGCGCGGGCACCACGGCCGCACTGCTCCGCCTCGGCGCCCCCACGGCGATGCTCCGCAGCGCGGCAGCCCTGCGCGCCGGCGCGCTGCTGGTCTTCTTCTGCCCGCTCACCCTGGTCGTGGCCGAACTGGCCGCGGCGCCCCTGGCCCGCTGAAAAACTCGTACGAAAAAAATCTCCGTCCGGCGATGACTTCCGCTCGGACCCCCGGTCTATCCCACCGAACAGCAGCGACAGCAGCAGCCACCTGAGGGAGAGACCACGATGACCGCCCCCGCCTACCAGCAGATGATCTTCCTGAACCTGCCCGTGAGCGACCTCGGCGCCTCGAAGAAGTTCTTCACGGAGCTCGGTTACTCGATCAACGAGCAGTTCAGCGACGACACGACCGCCTCCGTCGTGATCAGCGAGACCATCGTCGCGATGGTGCACACGCACGAGAAGTACGCCCAGTTCACGAAGAAGCAGATCGCGGACGCCACGAAGACCAGCGAGGTGCTGATCGCGCTGAGCTCCGAGAGCCGCGAGAAGGTCGACGAACTGGTCGAGAAGGCGGTCGCCGCGGGCGGCTCCGTCACCGGCGAGACCCAGGACCACGGCTTCATGTACGGCCGCGCCTTCGACGACCTCGACGGCCACACCTGGGAGGTCGTGTGGATGGACCCGTCGGCCATCGAGGGCTGATCCCCGCCGTCCCGTGGCCGGTGCCTAGCATGGGCGGGTGCAGACGATGCCCGCCCATGCGGCCCACCACAACGACCGTGAGATCGAGACGCTGGAGGAGTTCGACGCGACCGTCTCGGCGCGCGGCTCCCTCGCCGGATTCCGTATCCAGGCCGTCGACCTGACGGACCGTACGCGCGAGTTGCTCACCGCGGACACGGCGGGCGCCGTCTTCCTGGGCTGCGCGATGCGCGAGGACGCGGCGGCGAAGGTCCGCACGGACGGCGCCCTGGTCTTCCCGCCGGTCCCCGACCTGCCCTTCGACCCGTACCGGGGCATGGTCTACTCGCCCGACGATCTCTTCGCGTCACTGCCGGACGGCTACGAGAACACCCCCGACGCCCACGCGTACGCCTGGTTCCAGCGGACCAAGGCCGACCGCGACATCCACGCCTCCATGCTCCGCGCGATCCACGACGACTCCATATCGGACGCGCTCGACGAACTCCTGTCCGGCGCCCGGGTGGTGGGCGTCATGGGCGGCCACGCGATGCGGCGCGGCACGGAGGCGTACGAGGGGGCCGCGCGGCTCGGCCGGGAACTGGCCCGCGCCGGTTTCACGGTCGCCACCGGCGGCGGTCCGGGCGCGATGGAGGCGGCGAACCTCGGCGCGTACGCCGCCCCGCACGACGACGAGATGCTCGGCGACGCCCTCCGACTCCTGGCGAAGGCGCCCCTGTTCACGCCCTCGATCACCGAGTGGGCGACGGCCGCCTTCGAGGTGCGCTGCCGCTGGCCGCAGGGCGGCCGCTCCGTCGGCATCCCGACCTGGTTCTACGGCCACGAGCCGCCGAACCCCTTCGCCTCCCACATCGCGAAGTACTTCGCCAACGCCACCCGCGAGGACGGCCTCCTGGCCCGCTCGAACGCGGGCGTCGTCTTCCTGCCGGGCGCCGCCGGCACCGTGCAGGAGATCTTCGACAACGCGACGCCGAACTACTACGAGTCGCGCGGCGAGCCCACCCCGATGGTGCTCGTGAACAAGGCTCACTGGACTCAGAAGCTGCCGACCTGGCCGCTGTTGCAGGCCCTCGCCCGGGATCGGTCGATGGAGTCCCGTATCGCCCTCGTCGACCGGATCGAGCAGGCTCCGCAGGCGCTGAAACGCATCAGCGAGCAATAAGACGGCAAAGCCAACGCGTGCGGAGAGCATATGCGTTGACACTGCTTATGCCACGCTTATAAACCTGTGAGACTCCTGGGGACGGTGATGTGTCCCATCGCCGCCTCGTTCAACCCCCCTCAGTGGTGCAACTCGTAAGGACAAACGTGTCCATAAACCGCCGTACTGTTGCGCGCTCCGTGCGCGCTCTTGGTGTCGCGTCCGCCTCCGCCGCACTCGCGCTCGGCCTCGCGGGCAACGCCCTCGCCTGCAACATCAGTGAATTCTCCGCCGAAGCCAAGTGCGACGGCGACAAGGGCGTCATCACGGTCACCGACGTGGACCCCAGCGGCATCCCCGCGACCATCAGCGTCTACCTGCAGAACAACGGCGCCGACCTGAAGAAGGTCGGCGAGCAGGTGGTCAAGGGCTCCCGCGAGGGTGTCACCATCACCTTCGCCGAGAACTGGAAGCCGGACGCCGAGTACCGCGTCCACGTCAAGGCCGCGGGCTACGTCGACGAGGACATCAAGCCGAACCTCACGACCCCGTCGACGGCCTGCAAGAAGGAAGAGGAGGAGCCGCCGGCTCCGTCGGACACTCCGACCCCGTCGGACTCCGCCTCGCCCCCGGCCGAGGAGACCCCCGCTCCGACGCCCTCGGAGAGCGAGAGCACCGCTCCCGCGGACACGGGCAGCGCCCCGTCCCCGGCGACCGATGACTCCAACCTCGCCGAGACCGGTGCGAACTCCAACACCGGCCTGATCGCCGGCATCGCGGTCGGCCTGGTCGCCATCGGTGGCGGCGCGGTCTTCTTCGGACTGCGGCGCCGCGGGGCGAGCAGCGACCGCTGACGCGCCCGTAGAGCGACACCGCTGTGGCCCGTCCCCTTCCCGGGGGCGGGCCACACGCCTGTCAGCCGAACGTCGCCCGCTCCAGCCAGAACTCCAGCAGCTCCCGCTCGCCGAGGACCTCCAACTCCGGGCTGTCCAGCGGCAGTCGACGGTAGAAGGCGAGCAGTACGGCGGTGAGCGGGCCGCGCAGCGCGACGGTCGCCTTCTCGTGGCCGCGCCGCCAGGCGACGACGTCCTGGTCGAGGCCGATGAACCATTCGGCGTTCAGCTCGGCGGTGCCGTCCGTGGCGTGCAGATGGATGCTGCTCCCCGGCCGGCGCAGCTCCCGCGCCGGGTCGTCCGGCAGGGTCCGCTGCGCCCACTCGACGATCTCCAGCCACTCGTCGATCGCGTCGGCGGCGATGTCGGGCGCGACCTCGAAGGGCAGGCCGGCGGCGAGTGTCGCGTCCGCGCGGTGGATCGTGATCTCGTGGGTCATACGGCGGGCCCAGAACCCGGCGTTGAGCACCCCGGCCCAGCCCCACACCTTGGCGTCGGGACCGGCCTCCCGCAGCGTGCCGACGATCATCTCGCCGGTCTGCGCGAGCCAGGCGTCGAGCGCGGCGGCGTCACCCTCGCCCTCCGGGCCGGCGAACCCCGGCACCTGCTCCTCCGGGATCTCCTCCTCGGCCCGGGTCCGCACGGTCAGCTCCACCCAGCGCAGGGCGCCGCCCGTGTGCCGCACGAGCTGCTCCAGCGACCAGTCCGGGCAGGTCGGCACGGTGGCCGACAGGTCGGCGCCCGAGGTCACGACGGCCCTCAACAGGCCGATCTGATGGGCGATTTCGTCGCAGTAACGATCATGCGGGAGTGACGTCATGCCCGCACCCTATGTGCGGGGTGATCAGCCCAGCAGCACAATTTCCGCCGCGTCGAACTCCACGCCGACGGCGTCCCCGACCTCGGGCGCCTCCCGCAGCGCACACGCCGCCTCCAGGCGCGGCGCGTCCTCCGGCTGGAGGTGCACGGCGACATGCGTGCCCTTGAACGTGCGCGCCGTGACCGTGCAGCGCAACCCCGAGTCCGGGGACACGAGCCGCACCCCGGCCGGCCGTACGAGCAGCGTCCGGGTGCCCTGTGCGGCGCCCTCGCCCACGGGCAGCTTGCCCCAGGGGGTGTCCGCGGCCTCTCCGGCCACCGTTCCCTCGACGACGTTGTCGAACCCGAGGAAGCGGGCCACGAACTCGTCCACCGGACGCTGCCACACCTCAAGAGGCGTACCGGTCTGGGCGATCCGCCCGTCCCGCATCACCACGACCCGGTCGGCGAGCGCGAAGGCCTCGCCCTGGTCGTGCGTCACGGCCAGCACGGTGGTGCCCAACCGGCCGAACAGTTCCCGCAGTTCGACCACGAGCCGCTCCCGCAGCGAGCGGTCGAGCTGGCCCAGCGGCTCGTCCAGCATCAGCAACCGCGGCCGGGGCGCGAGCGCACGGGCCAGCGCCACGCGCTGCTGCTCACCGCCGGACAGGGAGGCGACGGCACGACGGGCTGCGCCCGGCAGTCCGACCAGATCGAGCAGCTCCCGCACCCGATCCGCCTGTTCGGCCTTGGAGGAGCCGTGCATCCGTGCCCCGAACGCCACGTTGCCGCCGACGTCCCGCTGCGGGAAGAGCTGATGGTCCTGGAACATCAGGCCGACGCCCCGCTTGTGCGCGGGCACCCCCGCCTGGTCCCGCCCGTCGAGCAACACCCGGCCCTGGTCCAGTGGCTGAAGCCCGGCCACCACCCGCAGCAGCGTCGACTTGCCGCTGCCGCTCGGCCCCAGCACGCACACGATCTCGTGCTCGGCGACGTCGAGGCCGACCCCGGCCAGCACGGCCCGCCCGTCGAACCGGACCGTCGCGTCCGCAAGGCTCAGCAGCATCTAGAACTCCCCCGTCCGGTCGGTGCGCAGCCGCTCCAGCACCAGCAGCGCCACCGCGCACACGATCATCAGAATCGTCGAAAGGGCCATCGCCTGCCCGTAGTTGAGATCACCGGCCCGCCCGAGGAGCTTCGCCACGGCCACCGGCAGGGTCGGGTTGTCGGGCCGCGCGATGAACACGGTCGCCCCGAACTCGCCCAGCGACACCGCGAAGGCGAACCCGGCCGCGATCAGCAGCGCCCGCCGCACCATCGGCAGGTCCACCTCACGCCAGACCCGCCACGGCGACGCCCCCAGCACCGCAGCCGCCTCGCGCAGCCGCTGGTCCACGGCGCGCAGCACGGGCAGCATGGTCCGTACGACGAACGGCACGCCGACCAGCGCCTGGGCGAGCGGGACGAGGATCCACGTACTTCTGAGGTCCAGCGGCGGCTCGTCCAGTGCGATCAGGAACCCGAACCCCACCGTCACCGCGGACACCCCGAGCGGCAGCATCAGCAGCGCGTCGAAACCGCGCACGAACCGGCCCGCGTCCCGCCGGGTCAGCGCGGCCGCGGCCAGACCGCCGATCAGCACGGCGATGAGGGTGGCGACGACGGCGTACTGCAGGGAATTGCCGATCGCCTCGATGGGCGGGACGAGGAAGACCCCGCCGTCGGCACTGGTCAGCGCCCGGTAGTAGCCGAAGTCGGGCACGTCCAGCGACCGCTGCACCAGCACGGCCAGCGGCAGCACCAGGAGTACGGAGACGACGACCAGGACACCGGCCAGCAGCGACCACTGCCCGGCGCCGCGTGGCCGCCGCGCTGTCGCCGACGCGTCCACCAGGCGCAGGGCGCTCTCCCGTCGCCGTACCGTCCAGGCGTGCACGGCGAGGACCGCGCCGACGGCGAGGAACTGGACGATCGTCAGAACGGCGGCCGTGGACAGGTCGAAGATCTCCGACGTCTGCCGGTAGATCTCGACTTCGAGCGTCGAGAACGTCGGACCGCCGAGGATCTGCACCACGCCGAAGGAGGTGAAGGTGAACAGGAAGACCATCAGCGCGGCGGCGGCCACGGCGGGGCCCAGGGCCGGGAGGGTGACGGTCCGCCAGGCGGTGAGGCGTGACGCGCCCAGCGTCCGCGCGGCCTCCTCCTGCCGCGGGTCGAGCTGCGACCACAGCCCGCCGACCGTCCGTACGACGACGGCGTAGTTGAAGAAGACATGCGCGAGCAGGATGGCCCACACGGTGGTGTCGAGCCGTACGCCCCACAGCTCGTCGAGGAGTCCGCCGCGGCCGACGAGCGCAAGGAACGCCGTGCCGACGACGACCGTCGGCAGCACGAACGGGACGGTCACCACGGCCCGCAGGATCTGTTTGCCGGGGAAGTCGAAGCGGGCGAAGACGTAGGCGCCCGGCAGCGCGATCAGCAGGGTCAGGGCGGTGGAGGCGAGCGCCTGCCAGGTGGTGAACCACAGGACGTGCCGGATGTCGGGCTGCCCGAGCACGTCCAGGAGGCGCCCGAACCGCCAGACACCGTCGACCTTCAGGCCGCGCGCGACGATCGCGGCGACGGGAAGGGCGAAGAAGACCGCGAAGAACGCGACGGGCACGGCGATGAGGCCGAGCCGCACCGCCGCGCTCCGCGCGCGTCCCTTACGGAAGGCGCCCTTGCGAGGGCCTACTTCAATACGAGCGAGGTCCACGACTTGACCCAGTCGTCACGGTTGTCGGCGATCTTCGCCGGGTCCAGGGTCTCGGGGTTCTTGGCCTGCGGGCCGTACTTCGTGAACTCCGGCGGTACCTGGGCAGCTTCGCGCACCGGGTAGACGAACATGTTCAGCGGCATGTCGTCCTGGAACGTCTTGGTCAGCATGAAGTCGAGAAGTGCCTTGCCGCCCTCGGCGTTCTCGGCATTGCTGAGCAGACCCGCGTACTCGACCTGCCGGAAGCAGGTGCCGGTCGCGACGCCCGTCGGCGCGGTCGTCGGCTTCGGATCGGCGTAGATCACCTCGGCGGGCGGCGAGGAGGCGTACGACACGACGAGCGGACGGTCGCCCTTGGCCTTCTTGCCGCCGGCGGACCCGGAGAACTCCTCGTTGTAGGCCTGCTCCCAGCCGTCGACGACCTTGACGCCGTTGGCCTTGAGCTTCTTCCAGTAGTCCTGCCAGCCGTCATCCCCGTACTTGGCGGCGGTGCCGAGCAGGAAGCCGAGGCCGGGCGAGGAGGCGGAGGCGTTCTCGGTGACGAGGAGGTTCTTGTACTCGGGCTTGATCAGGTCGTCGAAGGAGCTCGGCGGGGTCAGCTTGTGCTTGCTGAAGTACGCCTTGTCGTAGTTGACGCAGATGTCGCCGGTGTCGATCGGGGTGACCCGGTGCTTGTCCCGGTCGACCCGGTACTCGGGCAGGACCAGGTCGGAGCCCTTGACCTCGTACGACTGGAACAGTCCGTTGTCGAGCGCCCGCGAGAGCAGGGTGTTGTCGACCCCGAAGAAGACGTCGCCCTGCGGGTTGTCCTTGGTGAGGATGGCCTTGTTGACGGCCTGCCCGGCGTCGCCGTCCTCCAGGACCCTGACCTTGTAGCCGGACTGCTTCTCGAAGGCCGCGAGGACGCCCTTCGAGACGGCCCACGAGTCATGGCTGACGAGCGTGACGGTCTTGGACCCGCCGCTGCCGCTGTCGGCGTCGGACGACCCGCACGCGGACAGCGCGGGCAGCGCGACGAGGCCCAGCCCGACGGCCAGGGCCACGGACTTCACCGTGGACTTCTTGGTGATGCTCACTAATTCCTCCTGGGGGTGACCAGGAAGAGACGCGGCCCTGCCCGCAGCCTTTGGGAGGGCTCCGGGCAGGGCGCAACAGCTCGAGTGGTGACCGATCTCCCTACCCAGAATGACCTGGGCCAGGTTCGGAGGGTCTGCGGCCGATGCCGCACTCTCAGCGCTGTGGCGCTCCCCTGTCGGAATATGAAGATGTATTTACGCCATAGGAAAATGTACCTACGGCGATCAGACTACCGTTCGGTCGCGGCGAGCTGCCCGCACGCCCCGTCGATCTCCTGACCACGGGTGTCCCGAACCGTCACCGGCACACCATGCGCGGCGATGGCCTCGACGAACGCCTTCTCGTCCTCGGGGCGCGAGGCGGTCCACTTGGAGCCCGGAGTCGGGTTCAGCGGGATCAGGTTCACATGCACCGGCTTGCCCTTGAGCAGCCGCCCGAGCCGGTCACCACGCCAGGCCTGGTCGTTGATGTCGCGGATGAGCGCGTACTCGATGGACAGTCGGCGGCCCGACTTGGCGGAGTACTCGAAGCCGGCGTCGAGCACCTCGCGCACCTTCCACCGCGTGTTCACGGGTACGAGGGTGTCGCGCAGTTCGTCGTCGGGCGCGTGCAGCGAGATCGCGAGCCGGCACTTGAAGCCCTCGTCGGCGAACCGGTGGATGGCCGGGACGAGACCGACGGTCGAGACGGTGATCCCGCGCTGGGACAGCCCGAGCCCGTCCGGCTCCGGATCGGTCAGCCGCCGAATGGAACCCACGACCCGGTTGTAGTTGGCGAGCGGCTCACCCATCCCCATGAAGACGATGTTGGAAAGCCGGGCAGGCCCACCGGGTACGTCCCCGTCCCGGAGCGCACGCATCCCGTCCACGATCTGATGCACGATCTCGGCGGTCGATAGATTCCGGTCCAGCCCCGCCTGCCCCGTGGCACAGAACGGGCAGTTCATCCCGCACCCCGCCTGGGAGCTGATGCACATGGTCACCCGGTCCGGATACCGCATCAGCACCGACTCGACGAGCGTCCCGTCGAAGAGCCGCCACAGCGTCTTGCGCGTGGTGCCCTGGTCGGTCGACAGATGCCGCACCACCGTCATCAGCTCCGGGAACAGCTCCTCCCGCAGCTTGGCCCGCGCCCCGGCCGGGATGTCGGTCCACTGCTCCGGCTCGTGCGCGTACCGCGCGAAGTAGTGCTGCGAGAGCTGCTTGGCACGAAACGGCTTCTCGCCGATCGCAGCGACGACGTCCTTGCGCTCGGCAGGAGTGAGGTCGGCAAGGTGCCGCGGCGGCTTCTTGGCTCCGCGGGGGGCGACGAAAGTGAGTTCTCCGGGTGCAGGCATAACTCCCCCAGTGTCGCAGATCAACCGAGTGCCGATTCGTCCGCTCCATGTTCACGTCAACGAATCGTGATCAGAGCGCAGGGGAGCTCGACACACTCACGTGGCTACCACCGGAGCCGCAGCGTTCGGCGAGCAGGCGCTTGCGATGGCCTCTGCGGCGGAAGGCGGTGACGAGGACGATGGCGGCGCCGCTGCTGATTCCGAGCATTGGGAGAAGGACGGCCAGTGCCAGCCAGCCTCCGAATGTGACAAGGCCTCCGGGGTCCCCGATGGCGTACCGGGACGGCCCTTGGGAGGTGCAGGTGACCTGGTAGTCGCCTGCCCGCGGCACGTCGATGGTGTAGAGCGGGTTCCAGGTCTCGTCGCGGGTGAGGAACACGTCGATTGCCGGATCGGTGAGACGGGGGTCGCCCGGCCCGGTGATGCCGCACGCCTGGTCGGATGACGGGCCTCGGTCCTTGATCCAGATCGCCTTCTCGCGTCCCGGCTCGAGCCGCAGAGTAACGGTGTCGCCGTTGGCGAACTGGTTGACCGTGTCCACCGCGTCAATCGCGCTTTTGAACCGGTACACACCGATGGCCACACCCAGCACGATCAGCACGACAGTGATCGCGGCCGCCGTTGCATACCAGTGACGGCCGGGCCGGAGTTCGTTCGCCGGTATCGGCGGCGACGGCAAGGGCTGCATCGACACACCCTAGATCACCGGCGCTGCCCGGCACCCGCCCCGTTAACGCAGCCCACCACTCGCCCGGCTCCCTGTGGAAACACCTCCCTGAAGGGGCCGCCGGTGGTTGTTGCTCGCCTTGTGGCCCTGGCCCTGTCCATGTCGGCGGGCGTCGGCGCAGCCGGGGCGGAGCGGGCCGAAGGCGGCGCCGCGAGCGGAGTCGGGAAGCCCGCCCGGCGAAGCGGAGGGCCCCCGCTCGGTCAGAGCGGAGGCCCCCAGGTACGTACATGTACGGACGTCAGCCCGAGCCCACGAACAGCACCATCAGCAGCCACACCACCGGCGCCGTGGGCAGCAGGGAGTCCAGTCGGTCCATGATCCCGCCGTGGCCCGGCAGCAGCGTGCCCATGTCCTTGATGCCCAGGTCCCGCTTGATCATCGACTCGCCGAGGTCACCGAGCGTGGCGGTGGCCGCGACCGCGAGGCCCAGGAGCAGGCCCTGCCACCAGGTGCCGTCGTCGATGAGGAACTGCATGCACAGCGCGCCCGCCACCATCGCGAAGCTCACCGCGCCGAGCAGGCCCTCGCGGGTCTTGCCGGGGCTGATGCGCGGGGCGAGCTTGTGTGTGCCGAAGCGCCAGCCGACGGCATACGCGCCGGTGTCGCTGACGACCGTCAGGAGCAGGAACGTCAGGACCCGCCAGGGCCCGTCGTCGGCGGTCAGCATCATCGCGACGAACGTCGCCAGGAACGGCACGTAGAACGCCGCGAAGACGCCCGCGGTGACGTCCTTGAGATAACCCTCCGGCGGCTCCGTCATCCGCCAGACCAGCACGGCCAGCGAAGTCAGCGCCATCGCCGCCCAGGCGCCCTCGGCACCCCGGGCGTACCCGGCGACCACCATGGCCGCACCGCCGAGCGCGAGGGGGACGAGGGGCGCCTTGATGCCCTTGCGCTCCTCCAGCCGCTTGGTCAGTTCCCACAGACCCACGACCACGGCGACCGCGACCACACCGACGAACACGGCCTTGACGACGAACAGCGACGCGACGATCACCACGCCGAGCCCGACAGCGACCCCTATGGCCGCACCCAGGTCGCGCCCCGCGCTCTTCTTCTGCGGCGGGGGCGCCGGCTGCGGGGAGTCGTGCATGGGCTCCGGATTCTGCTGCGCCGCCTCGGAGGGCCGCGCCTGCGACGTGTCGTACGGCCGCATACGGGGCGGCTGTTCGCGGAACAAGGGGCCGCTCAGCCGAGCGGCCCCCCGGTCGTCATCCTGGTCTCCGCCATACGCGGGTACGTCGGGCACGATGGGCATGGGGCGAGTCTGCTGCGCCTCAGGCGCATCGTACGCGGGACCCGCCGGGGCAGCCCCTTGTACAGGTCCACGCGCGGTGGCCCCCCAGTACCCGGCATGCCCGGCCTGCCCGGCTTGTGGCGGCGCCCCCCAGGAAGAGTCGTTCATCAGACCTCGAGCAGCTCGGCTTCCTTGTGCTTGAGGAGCTCGTCCACCTGAGCGACGTACTTGTGCGTGGTGTCGTCGAGCTCCTTCTCCGCGCGGCGGCCCTCGTCCTCGCCGATCTCGCCGTCCTTGATCAGCTTGTCGATGGCGTCCTTGGCCTTGCGGCGGACGGAGCGGATGGACACCTTGGCGTCCTCGCCCTTGCCCTTGGCGACCTTGATGTAGTCGCGGCGGCGCTCCTCGGTGAGCTCGGGGAACACCACTCGGATGATGTTGCCGTCGTTGCTCGGGTTGACGCCGAGGTCGGAGTCGCGGATCGCCTGCTCGATGTTGCGCAGCGCGCTCTTGTCGAACGGGGTCACGACGGCCATGCGCGGCTCCGGCACGGAGAACGAAGCCAGCTGGTTGATCGGCGTCGGCGCACCGTAGTAGTCGGCCACGATCTTGTTGAACATCGCCGGGTGCGCACGGCCGGTGCGGATCGCGGCGAAGTCCTCCTTGGCGACCACGACGGCCTTCTCCATCTTCTCCTCGGCCTCGAGGAGGGTCTCTTCGATCACCACTTGCTCCTGCGTGTCTTGAGTAAGGCCCGGCTGCGGTTCCTCGGTGGGGCGGCGGCCGGCTGCGTCGCGTCTTCTTCCTGCACGGTTCCCGACCGGCAGGACATTGTCCATCCCCCGGTCAGGGTCCGTCCCGTCCGTCCCCCGGACGGGCTTGTTGTCGGAGCGTCAGCCCCGACCGCCCTGCTCGCCCACAAGCGTGCCGATCTTCTCACCCTTGACGGCGCGCGCGATATTGCCCTCCGCCAGAAGCTCGAAGACGAGGATCGGGAGCTTGTTGTCGCGGCACAGCGTGACGGCGGTCGCGTCGGCGACCTTGAGGTCGCGGGTGATGACCTCGCCGTAGCCGAGGGAGTCGAACTTGACCGCGTCCGGGTTGGTCTTCGGGTCCGAGTCGTAGACCCCGTCGACGCCGTTCTTACCCATCAGCAGCGCCTCGGCGTCGATCTCCAGGGCGCGCTGCGCGGCGGTCGTGTCGGTGGAGAAGTACGGCATGCCCATACCGGCGCCGAAGATGACCACGCGACCCTTCTCCAGGTGCCGTACGGCGCGCAGCGGGATGTACGGCTCGGCGACCTGGCCCATGGTGATGGCGGTCTGGACCCGGCTGTCGATGCCCTCCTTCTCCAGGAAGTCCTGGAGCGCGAGGCAGTTCATCACGGTGCCGAGCATGCCCATGTAGTCGGAGCGGGCCCGGTCCATGCCGCGCTGCTGGAGTTCGGCGCCGCGGAAGAAGTTGCCGCCGCCGATGACGACCGCGACCTGCGCACCGTCGCGCACGACGGCCGCGATCTCGCGGGCGATCTTGTGCACCACGTCCGGGTCGACGCCGAGGCCCCCGCCGCCGGAGAAGGCCTCTCCGGACAGCTTCAGCATGTACCGGCCGCGTACTTTGCCGTCGTCGCTCTTCTGGGCCTTGGTGGTCATCGAGATCCCGCCTTTGTTACGTGGTGCACATACGAAGAAGGCCACTGCCGGTTGGGGTGTGTTTCGCATCCCATGCGCGGCAATGGCCTCCTCGTCAGATCTGCTGTCGTCCGTCACGCGCGCGTACGTGGTGACGGCGTCCGCCAACGACTGCCCTCGACCCTATCGGGGTCGGGCGCCGATCGCGGTACGGACTCAGATGCCGACCTTGATGCGCGAGAAGCGCTTCAGGGTGACACCGGCCTCGTCCAGAACCTTCTGGACGGACTTCTTGTTGTCGAGCGCGTACGGCTGACCGAGCAGCGTGGCGTCCTTGAAGAAGCCGTTGAGGCGACCCTCGACGATCTTCGGCAGGGCGGCCTCGGGCTTGCCCTCGGCGCGGGTGGTCTCCTCGGCGACACGACGCTCCGACTCGACGACCTCGGCCGGCACGTCCTCCTTGGCGAGGTACTTCGGCGCGAAGGCGGCGATGTGCTGGGCGATGCCCTTGGCGACCTCGGCGTTCGGCTTGTCCAGCTCGACGAGGACACCGATCTGCGGGGGCAGGTCGGGCATCGTGCGGTGCATGTACGCGAGCACGAAGCCGTCGCCGTACTGCGCGAAGCGGTCCAGGACGATCTTCTCGCCCAGGTTCGCGTTGGCCTCGTCCACGAACGCCTGGACGGTCTTGCCGGCCTCGATCTCGGAGGCGAGCAGGGCCTCGATGTCGGCCGGGGAGGTCTTCGCGACGTGCTCGGCGATCGCGGTGGCGACGGCCTGGAACTTGTCACCCTTGGCGACGAAGTCCGTCTCGCACTTCAGCTCGACGAGGACACCGGAGGAGTTGTCGTCGGCGATGATCGAGACCACGGCGCCGTTCTCGGCGGAGCGGCCCTCGCGCTTGGCGACGCCCTTCTGGCCCTTGATACGGAGCGCCTCGACAGCCTTCTCGACGTTGCCCTCGGCCTCGTCCAGCGCCTTCTTGCAGTCCATCATGCCGGCGCCGGTGAGCTCACGGAGCTTCTTGACGTCAGCGGCGGTGTAGTTCGCCATGAGTCTGTGAATCTTTCTCGAAGTCTGGAAGATCGAAGATCTACGGGGTCTGCGGCCCCCATGAAGGCGGAAGCCGCTGACCTTTCGTCGACCTACGGGTGAACGGCGGGAGCGGACTTCACCGCGCCAAAGGCGCAAGTGGGTGCAGTACCGCTCCCGCCGTCAACCCTGACGCTGACGGTGTCAGGCCTGCTCGCCCTCGGCGGCCGGGGCCTCGGTGGCGGGGGCGTCGGCAGCCGGCGCCTCAGCAGCCGGAGCGTCGGCGGCCGGAGCCTCGACAGCGGGGGCCTCGGCGGCAGGGGCCTCGGCGGCGGCCGGAGCCTCGTCGGCCTTCTTCTCGCCCTCGAGCAGGTCGCGCTCCCACTCGGCGAGCGGCTCGCCCGCGGCCTTCTCGCCCTTGTCACCGGTGGCGACGCCGGAGCGGGCGATGAGGCCCTCGGCGACGGCGTCGGCGATCACGCGGGTGAGCAGGGTGACGGAGCGGATCGCGTCGTCGTTGCCCGGGATCTTGTAGTCGACCTCGTCGGGGTCGCAGTTGGTGTCGAGGATCGCGACGACCGGAATGTTGAGCTTCCGGGCCTCACCAACGGCGATGTGCTCCTTCTTGGTGTCCACGATCCAGACGGCGCTGGGCACCTTCTGCATCTCGCGGATACCACCGAGGGTCTTCTCCAGCTTGGCCTTCTCGCGGGAGAGGACCAGCAGCTCCTTCTTGGTGAGGCCGGAGGCGGCCACGTCCTCGAAGTCGATCTGCTCGAGCTCCTTCAGGCGCTGCAGGCGCTTGTAGACGGTCGAGAAGTTGGTGAGCATGCCGCCCAGCCAGCGCTGGTTGACGTAGGGCATGCCGACGCGGGTGGCCTGCTCGGCGATGGCCTCCTGCGCCTGCTTCTTCGTGCCGACGAACATGACCGTGCCACCGTGGGCGACGGTCTCCTTGACGAACTCGTAGGCGCGGTCGATGTACGACAGCGACTGGAGCAGGTCGATGATGTAGATGCCGTTGCGCTCCGTGAAGATGAAGCGCTTCATCTTCGGGTTCCAACGACGGGTCTGGTGACCGAAGTGGACGCCGCTTTCCAGCAGCTCCCGCATCGTGACGACGGCCATGGCCGTTCTCCTTGAATTTCTCGGTTGTGCCGCGGGTGCCGGACGGCTCCCGCGCCTGACGCCCACATGCGCCGTGCCACAAAGGACCGAGAGGCGCTGATACGGACCGTCTCCGGTTGTCGTATCGGGGCGTGCGAAGTCGACCCGGTGACCCGGATCGCCAGAAGAAGTGTACGGGACCCGCGAGGTACCGGGTGACGCCGCTGTCCACAACCCGGGAGTTATCCACAGATCCCGGCCGTGATCGGCGGCGGTGGGGGACGGTTCTCGCATGCGAGCGAAGCAATGTGCGAGGCCGGCGCGTGCCGCGAGGGCGGCGATGACGGCCAGGACGGCCAGGACCATCGGACGGCTGGTGGTGCTGTTGCTTCTGACGGCGGCCGTGCTGCTGTCCCCGGCACCACGACTGACCCCGACCGCCGCGAGCGCCGGCGCCGCGTCGGCCCCGGACCCGACCGTGCCTACGGTCGGCCGGTCATGGCCCGTGGGCTCTCCCCCGCCGATCCTCCGTGTTTGGGAACCCCCGGCGACACGGTACGGGCGCGGCCACCGGGGCGTGGACCTCGGCGCCCCGGCCGGGACACCGGTACGGGCGGTGGCGCCGGGGCGGATCTCCTTCGCGGGCCGGGTTGCGGGCAAGGGGGTCGTGTCGGTGGAGCTGACGGGGACCGGGGATCCGCCGCTGCGGACGACGTACGAGCCGGTGCGGGCGGTGCTGAAGAAGGGCGCCGAGGTGGCGGCGGGCGAGGTCGTGGGGACGGTGGAGCCGACGGGCTCGCACTGCACGGGAACGTGCATGCACTGGGGTTTGCGGCGAGGCGACGCCTACCTGGACCCGTTGTCACTCCTGCCACCGGGGCTGCTACGCAGGGGACCGTCGCGGCTGCTGCCGGTGCTGGGGGTGCCGTTGCCGACGTAGCCGACCCGACCGGCGGAGCCGACCTGGCCGGGGCAGTCGACCTGACCGACGTGGCCGATCCGACCCGCGTTGCCGACCTGGCCGGCGCCGTCGACCCGACCGACATAGCCGACCCGACAGCACAGTCGACCCGGCCCAGCGCCGTCCGACACACAACCCCGCACACGGCCCCGCACAGACCTTGGCCCGCCGCGGCCTCCGAGTCGGCAACCGCGCCGGCTTGGCGGAAGGTCGTCGGCCGCCAGGCTCGTGGACGCTCTTGCCGCCGAGGCATCGGCGCCTCAGCGGCGCCCCGCAGACCGACTCGCGCAACTGCGCGCAGTCGTGCCGGTGGGGCTGCGCCCAGCCCCCTGCGGCGGGGCGTCGCCGGTATCAGGCCACGCCCGACCCCGGCCTACTCCCAGCCCACAAGGGCGGCACGCACCGACATCGAGCCGCGTCAACCCCCGACCTGGCCCCGCCCCACAGAAGCGGCACCCGCCGACATCGAACTGCACCCACCCCCGACCCCGGCTTACTCCCAGCCCACAGAAGCGGCACCCGCCGATATCGAAACGCGCCAACCCCCGACCTGGCCCCGCCCCACAAAGGCGGCACCCGCCGACATCGAACCGCACCCGACCCCGACCTCGCCCCCGCGCCGGCCGCCCCCTCCCGCACCAGGCAGCGGCCACCTGCGCACCCCGCCGGACTCAGCCCCGAACGCCCCTCAGGGCCATCGAGACAGCCGCCTCCGTAATCGCCGAAGGCTCCTCCGCCGCCCCCAGCTCGATCCGTCGCACGGCCGCGTCCACCACGCCCTGCAGCAGCATCGCCGCCAACCGGGGCTCGGCGTGTCCCATCTCCGCCAGCGCCTCGACGATCATCGCGACCAGCCCGCCGTGCGCCGCCCGGATCTTCTCCCGGGCCCCCGCGTCCAGCTCGCTCGCGGAGATCGCCACCACAGCGCGGTGCCGCCGGTCCCCGACGAGCGCGAGCTGCTGCCGGACATACGCCTCGACCTTGCCCTCGGCCGTGGTCTCCCGTTCCATCGCCGCCGAGACATCAGCGGCCCACACGGGAAAGTCGACCTCGCACAGCTCCTCGACCACGGCGGCCCGCGACCGGAAGTACTCGTACACGGACGACCGCGCGAGCCCGGTCCGCTCCGCGAGGGCGGGGAAGGTCAGCGCCTCCGTCCCGCCCTCGGACAACAGGGATCGCGCCGCATCCAGCAGGGCGGCTCGCTGCATCGACCGGTGCTCGGCCACGGAGGCCGCTCGAATCCTTGGCACATGAACCACTTTACGGACGCACCCGCGCCGAGGGGAGTCTCTCCGCCCAACCCGACGGACGTACCGCCAGGTCAACGACCGAAGCCGGCCAGCTTCGCCCGCAGCTGCAGCACGGACTTGGTGTGGATCTGGCTCACCCGGCTCTCGGTCACGCCCAGCACGTTCCCGATCTCCGCCAGCGTGAGCCCCTCGTAGTAGTACAGCGTCACCACGGTCTTCTCCCGCTCGGGCAACGTGTTGATCGCCCGCGCCAGAAACCGTCGCAGCTCCCGGTCCTCGGCGACCTCCACGGGGTTGTCCGCGGCGGTGTCCTCCAGCGTGTCCATGACGCTGAGCCCGTCGCCGCCCTCGCCGCCGACGTGCAGCAGCTCCTCCAGCGCCACCACGTTGGCCAGCGACAACTGGCTGAAGACCGAGTGGAGTTCGTCCACCGCGATGCCCATCTCGACGGCCACCTCCGCCTCCGTGGGCGTGCGCCGAAGCCGCGCTTCCAGCGTCGCGTAGGCCCGCTCGACGTTCCGCGCCTTCTGCCGCACCGACCGTGGAATCCAGTCCAGCGCTCTGAGCTCGTCGATCATCGCGCCCCGGATCCGCGTGATCGCGTACGTCTCGAACTTGATCTCCCGGTCGATGTCGAACTTCTCGATCGCGTCGATCAGCCCGAACACCCCCGACGACACGAAGTCCGCCTGCTCCACATTGGGCGGCAGGCCGACGCTGACGCGGCCCGCCACGTACTTGACGAGCGGCGAGTAGTGCAGGATCAGCTGCTCGCGCAGCCGCTCGTCCCCCGTCGCCTTGTACGACCGCCACAGCTCGTCGAGTGTCGAGGGAGCGGGCGGCCGCACGCTGCCACCGTCACGGGCGGCTGGGGGGATCGCCGCCCGGTCGGACCCGGAGGTGTGCTGGGGCATTCGTTGCCTTGTGCCGTTCTGCCGTGAAGTGAGGGTGCCTGGGGGAGCAACCGGTCGGATGTCGTTCTGCTGCCGTTCTGGGGTCGAGGTGCCGGTCTGCGCCGGAATCCACGTGAGCGTAGCGTGACTGAAGTGTCGCGGTGCGCGAAGGGCGGAGCGCACGCCGTACGCAGATACGTTCCGCTCAACGCCCAGCAGGGTCAGGACGGTCGCTCTACGTGATCACATGAACACCCCAACTGGGGGAATTCTCAAGGGCGTCCGTGTTCCCCCGTACGGCCGAACACGCTCGGTCAGCATCGACTCCGACCGGCCTGAACGGACATCATCGCCTGGCGTGTCAACTTCCAGCTGTCGCCGTGTCGTTCGACGTAACCAAGTGAGCGGAGTTCGTACAGCCTCGCGATCGCGTCGTCCTCGGTGGTCTGCGCATCGCGCGCGACCTCGTCCGCTCTCGCCGCGCGCCGACCGGGCAGCGCCGCCAGGACTCTGCGCGCCCGGGGCTCCAGCAGATCGCGGGGCAGGACGGGCCCGCGCCGCTCGGGCGCGAGCTCTCCCATGTCGCCGACCAGTTCGACGACCTCCGCGGCGTCGGTGACCAGGACGGCGTCCCCGCGCAGCAGTTCGTGCACGCCCGCCGAGAGGCCGCTGGTGGCCGGGCCCGGGATCCCCATCGTGTGGCGTCCCAACCGCTGGGCTGCCCGTGCCGTGGCCAGTGAGCCGCTGCGATGGGCGGCCTCGACGACGACCGTGCCCCGCGTCAGGGCCGCGATCACCCGGTTCCGCACGATGAACCTGCTGGGCGTCGGGTGGTCCCCCGGCGGCAGCTCGCCGATCACGAGTCCCTGTTCCGCGATCCTGTTGATCAGCTGGGTGTGCCCGCGCGGGTAGGGCCGGTCGACGCCGCAGGCGAGCACGGCGACGGTGGCTCCGCCGGAGCCGAGGGCACCGCGATGAGCGGCACCGTCGACCCCGTACGCGCCGCCGGACACGACGACCCAGCCCCGCTCGGCGAGCCCCCCGGCGAGGGTGGCCGCCATGTGTGCGCCGTACTCGGTGCAGGCGCGGGCCCCGACTACGGCCACCGAGCGCAGCGCCCACATCCGCAGACTGGCCCGCCCGCGCACCCACAGCCCGAGGGGCCGGGCGTCCCCCAGGTCGTCGAGTTGCCCCGGCCACTCAATGTCCCCGGGGTACAGAAACCGCACGCCGGCCTCCTGGGCGACGGCGAGGTCCCTGCCGGGCTCGGCCGCCATCCCTCGGGCCCGCAGCCCGTCCCACCGCTTGTAACCGACCCCCGGCAAGGCCTCCGCCCCCTCCCGCAGGCGCCGCACCACCTCCCCCACGCCGTACTCCCGCACCCACCGTCCGGCGACCTCGTCCCCGGGCTCGACGACCCGGCTGAGAAAGACCCGGCCGAGCAGTTCGTCGTCCGGGTCCCCGGTGCCGTTCACGTCAGCGCCCCGATGGCCATGGGCACGCCGCGCGGCACACCGGTGCGCAGTTGCAGTGCCAGGGCGACGTCCGTCGCGTCGGGCCGGTCGTGGCCGACCAGGTCGGCGACGGTCCACGCGACCCGCAGCACACGGTCGAGTCCTCGTGCGGTCAGTACGCCGCGCTCCAGGTTCCGTTCCGCCTCGTCCATGGCGCCGACCGCCGCGTACCAACGGCTGCGCAGCTCCCGGCCGGGGATTTCGCTGTTGGTCCGCCACGGGGTACCGGCGAGCCGGTCCGACGCCCGCTCACGCGCTGCACGGACCCGGTCGGCGACCGTGGCCGTGGACTCGCCCCGGGCCCCGCGCTCGGTCAGCTGGGCGCGCGTGACACGGTCCACCTCGACCCGGAGGTCGACCCGGTCGAGCAGCGGCCCCGACAGCCGTGCCTGATAGCGGCGGATCGCCGAGGGCGGGCACTCGCACAGGTCGCCCGTCCGGGAGAAACGGCCGCAGGGGCAGGGGTTGGCCGCGAGAACCATCAGGAACTTCGCCGGGAAGCGCACCACGCCCGCGCTGCGTGCGATCACGACGTGCCCCGCTTCCAGCGGCTGCCGGAGGGCGTCGAGGGCATGGCTGTTGAACTCCGGCGTCTCGTCCAGGAAGAGGACCCCTCGGTGGGAGAGCGACACCGCGCCGGGCCGGGCGATGCCGGCGCCGCCGCCGACGAGGGCCTGCATGGTTGCCGAGTGATGCGGTGCGCAGTAGGGAGCCACGTCGATCAGGGGCTTGCCCGGGGGGAGCAGGCCCGCCACCGAGTGGACTGCCGTGACCTCCAGCGACTCCTGCCTGCTGAGCCGGGGCAGGATGGCCGGCAGCCGCTCCGCGAGCATCGTCTTGCCGGCGCCGGGCGGTCCTTCGAGGAACAGGTGATGCCCGCCCGCCGCGGCGACCTCCACGGCCGTCCGCGCCGAGATCTGACCCACCACATCGGCGAGGTCGTGCCCGTGCTCGAACTCGGTGGCACCCATGCTGTGCATGCCCGTGGCCGCGCCCGTGCCCGGCATTCGCAGACCGGCGAGCAGCGGATCCGGGCGGCCCGGCTCCTCCGGTTCCTCGTCGGGCACGGGTTCGTCCGCGAGAACGGCGATCAGCTGGCGCAGACTGCGCACACCGAGTACGGACACGCCCGGCACCAGCGAGGCCTCGGCCGCGGCGCACTCGGGGACGACGACCTGCTCGTAGCCGGCGTCAGCCGCGGCCAGCACCGCGGGCAGGATGCCGCGCACGGGACGCACCCGTCCGTCCAGGCCCAGCTCGCCGATCATCACGATGTCGGCGAGGACCCGTGGATCGATTCGCTCAGCGGCGCCGAGGACGGCGCATGCGACGGCCAGGTCGAAGCCGCTGCCCGCCTTGGGCACCGAGGCCGGGCTGAGCCCGACGGTGAGCTTCTTCTGCGGCCACTCCCCGCCCGAGTTCACGACGGCCGCCCGTACCCGGTCGCGGCTCTCCGAGAGGCTCTTGTCTGGCAGTCCCACCAGGGTGAACGCCGCCACCCCCGGCTCCAGATCCGCCTGGACCTCGACCACAACGCCCTCGACGCCCACCAGAGCGACCGAGCACGTACGCGCGAACCCCATCTCAGGCCACCCCTCGCGCGTGCTCGACCACGGGCGCGCCGCGGTCGGGCAGGACCACGCCGACGAGGTCGATGCGGACGCCTCCGGGTGGAGCCCCGCCATGGGCGTGGATCCAGTGTTCCGCCAGGCCGCGCAGACGCTGCGTCTTCTCGGGGGTGACCGCGGCCATCGGATGCTCGTAGCCGCTGGTCCTGCGGGTCTTCACCTCACAGATGACCAGCACGTCGCCGTCCCGGGCGACGATGTCGATCTCTCCGGTCCTGCCGCAGCGCCAGTTGCGCTCCAGAACCGTCATCCCGGCCTCGACCAGCCGCCGTGCGGCCAGCGTCTCGCCGTACCTGCCCAGTGCGCTGCGTGCGCTTCCCTTGCTCGTGCTCATGTCGGCACCACCTCCGGCGCCAACGATGAGGGCAGCTCAGCGAGCTATTGGATCTTGGTGGACAAGTCCGTGACTGTGGACAACTCGCTCACTCCTGCGGGTGAACCTCACCCGCTCGGAAGCTCGAGATCGCTCTTGTTGAGCTCCTCGATGTTCACGTCCTTGAATGTGAGGACCCGAACCTGCTTCACGAACCGGGCCGGCCGGTACATGTCCCACACCCAGGCATCCGCCATGGACACCTCGAAGAACACCTCACCCTGGACCGAGTGCACCTGCATCTCGTAGTCATTGGTCAGATAGAAGCGCCGCTCGGTCTCGATCACGTACTTGAACAGACCGACGACATCGCGGTACTCCCGATAGAGCTTGAGCTCCATCTCGGTCTCGTACTTTTCGAGGTCCTCGGCGCTCATGGCATGTTCCCCTTCAGCCGTGCGATCCCACCATTGTGCGCCAGTCCCGTCCGCACCTAGACAATTTCGGAGTCAAGGGTCACGGGCCCGGCGGGGGGACCTTCGTCGAGCAGTGTGCGCAGTAGCTCGGCGAGTCTGGTCGGATACACCGTCTCATGTGCCTGGGCAAGTTCCCGACACGTCCACCAGCGTGCTCCGGCGACGCTGCGCCGCTCCAGTTCGGTGAGGCCCATGGCCCGGGTCGCCGTCTGCGTCGTACGGGCCAGGTAGTACCACTCGTCCTGGTCCCAGCGACGGCCGGCGAACGGGAACGAGCACATCCGGTGCCACAGTACGGGGCCGAGTTCGACCTCGGTGATGCCGGTCTCCTCGGCGAGTTCCCGCAGTGCGGCCTGAGCGCGGCTCTCGTCGCCCTCGACGCCGCCTCCCGGGGTGAACCACCAGTCGTCGGACGGATCCTCCGGCTCATGGCCGTGCAGCAGCAGGATGCGGTCCTGCGGGTCGAGGAGGACGACTCGGGCGACCTTGCGCAGTCCGCCGTCGTACGAGTCGCCGTACGGTCCGTTCCCGAAGCCTGTCCCGCCGGACGGCCCGTTCCCCACACCCGTCGCCTCAGCGGGCACCCGCGGGCTCCGTACGGGTCTGGGAGCGCTTGCTCACGCGTTTCGCGATCGGGCCGTAGGCGCCGCCGGCCAGGACGAGCACGCCTCCGCCGACGATCAGCACGACCATCGTCCGCAACGGCCCCGGCGACGACAGCGCACCGAGCTGCTCGAAGCTCGTGGCGGGCTCCAGCATGCCGTCCACGGGCCAGACCACGGCGTCCACGCGGGCCGACACGGCGCTGCGCGCCACGGTGCCCTTGGCCGCGTCCGTGAGGTGGGCCGTGGAGTCCAGGGAGCCGCTGCGCTCGTCGCCGAGCAGGAAGAGCCTGTCCTTCGGCACCGTCACCGTCGGGAAGTTCTGGAGCTCGGCCAGGCCGCCCTCGGCCAGGTAGGGCTCGTCGATCTGCTTGCCGTTGACGGTCAGTTTGCCGTCGGTGCAGCAGGCGACCGTGTCGCCGCCGACGGCTACCACGCGCTTGACGACGGGCGCGTTGCTCACCCAGGTCTTGTCGGTGAAGACGACGACGTCACCACGGCGTACCTCACCGCCGTCGACACGCTGGGCCAGCACCCGGTCGCCCGCGCCGATCGTCGGCGCCATCGAACTGGTGGGCACGGTGTACGGCCGGTAGACCACCACTCCCCAGGCGAACCCGCCCAGGAACAGCACCAGGCCCAGCGCCACGGCCAGTCCGGACAACCGCTCTCCGGTCCGGCTGCCCGCCGGGCCACTGCTCGCGCCACCGCCACGCGGCGCCGTACGTATCGTGCTCTCGCCACCCATGGGTCCGCACCCTACCCGGCGGTACCGACAGCGGGCAGCCCCTCCTGAGCGCCCGGGGCCACCGGCTCGGCAAAGCTTTCCCAAGCTCTCCGCAGCGGGGGCCTCGGCCCAGGAAGGGCGTCAGGCGGTCAGCGGGTCTGCGTCGCCTTGATCCGCTGCCGGCGCCACAGCACCAGCGGCACCGCACCGGCGAGCGCAAGGCCCTGCGGGGCGACCGTCAGAGCGGCGGACCGGGCGCTCAAGTTCTGCTCGAAGGTGTCCGGAACCGGCAGGTTGTCCCAGCGGTTGATCGGCCAGGCGATCACGATGGCGCGGCCGACGACCTCGTCGACGGGGACCATGCCGTGGTTCTTGTCGGACTGGTTGTAACGCGAGTCCCGGGAGTTCTGCCGGTGGTCGCCCATGACCCAGATCTTGCCCTCGGGGACCTTGACCTTGAACTGGCCGCCCTGGTCGTCCTGGCTGCAGGGGGTGTTGCCCGGGTAGACGTACGGCTCGTTCAGCGCCTTGCCGTTGACCAGCAGCGGGCCGGTGCCCTCGCACTGGATCGTGTCGCCGCCGACGCCGACGACACGCTTGATGAGGTCCTTCTCCTCGGCGGACGGCATCAGGCCGATCCAGCTGAGGAAGGTCTGCAGCGCGTTGGGGTCGGGAGTGGGCTCACCCGCCAGCCACTGGTCGGGGTCGTGGAAGACGACGACCTCGCCGCGCTCGGGCTCGGAGCCGAACCAGGGGGTGAGCTTGTCGACCAGGACGCGGTCACCCTGCTGGAGGGTGTTCTGCATCGAGTCGGAGGGGATCGAGAACGCCTGCACCAGGAACGTCTTGATCAGCAGCGCGAGGACGAGCGCGATACCGATCAGGATGGGCAGCTCCTTCCAGAAGGAGCGCTGCTTCTTCGACTGGGGGGAAGCACCGCCCGACCCCTGACCGTCGGTCGGCGGCTGCCCGCCGGACCCTTCGCCGCCGCCGGCCGCTCCGGGGTCATTCCCGGAGGTCACGGCGCCGTCCGCGGCCGGGTCGGCTGCTCCCACGGGGCGTCCGCGGTGCTCCTCGCCGTCGTGCCCGGATCGTGCGCCAACCGCCACATCCCCCACGCCAACTCCTCACTCTGTGCCGCTGCCTGACCGAGAGACGGTGCAGGCCCACTACTCCCATAACGAGCGGGAGTTCCGCAGGGCTCGGGAGCTGAATCGTTCCGATCGATTCGTCGGAAGCAACCCTATGCGACTGCTGGGCGGCCGCGGTCGACCCGGTCGCCGCGTCGGACACCGATGCGTAAGTTTTAGGTTCCTCGAGTGAGTTCCAGTGGCCGAAGGGCCAGGCGATGACCATGGCCCGTCCCACGACCTCGGTCTCGGAGACCGTGCCGCCGTAGCCCTGGTTCTGGTGTACACGGGAGTCCGCGGAGTTGGCGCGGTGGTCACCCATCACCCACAGCCGGCCCTGCGGGACGGTGATGTCGAACTTCGAGTCGGAGGGGGCGTTGCCGGGGTAGAGATAGTCCTCGTTCAGGGGAACGCCGTTGACGGTGACTCGCCCTTGCGTGTCACAGCACTTGACGCGGTCGCCGCCGACGCCGACAACACGCTTGATGAGGTCCTTCTCGTCCTCGGAGGGCAGCAGGCCGATGAAGGTGAGCGCCTCCTTGACCTGCTTGATGACGACCGGGTCCTCCTTCTGCACCGTCGTCTGTTCGTCCTGGAGCCAGCCACCGGGGTCCTTGAAGACGACGACGTCCCCGCGCTGCGGCTCGGAGCCGAACCAGGGGGTGAGCTTGTCGACCAGGACGCGGTCGCCGATCTGGATCGTCTGCTCCATCGAGCCGGACGGGATCACGAAGGCCTGGACGAGGAAGGTCTTCAGGACCAGCGCTATGAGGACCGCGACGCCGACGAGGAGGGGTATCTCCTTGATCGCGGAGCGCCTGCGGCGGCGCTTGACCTTGCGCTGGAGCTTGCGCCGCTCCGCGCGCGTGCGACCGCCGGCGGGGCTGGCGGCGCGCCGGGAACCGGTGGGCAGGAGATTTTCGGCGGGGCTGCTCGGGACGCCGCGCGGTTTGCCACGGTTACCCATGCGCGCCCTCCGCTGCGGGCACGCGCGCGTAGGCGTCCGGACGGTCCAGGCGGGTCCAGTGGGCGGTCGGCCATACGATCCAGTCGACGCGGCCGATGACGTCGTCGAGCGGGATCATGCCGCCGCCGGGCGAACCTAGATGGTCGCGGGAGTCGCTGGACTCGCTGCGGTGGTCGCCGAGGACGAACAGGGTGCCGTCGGGCACGACGACGTCGAAGGGCACCGTGGACGGGCTGTCGCCGGGGTACAGGTACGTCGACTCGTCGACCGACCGGCCGTTCACCTGGATCCTCCCCTCCTTGTCGCAGCAGACCACGTGGTCTCCCCCCACACCCACAACGCGCTTGACGTAGTCCGCATCCCCGAAGTACCCAGTTCCGTCGAACACGACAACATCGCCGCGTCGCGGCTCGGCACCGAAACGGTACGCCAACTTATTTACGAGAACGCGGTCGCCGATCCTCAATCCGGACTCCATGGATCCGCTGGGAATCTCGAACGGCCGTAGCACGAACGTGTTGAGCAGCAGCAGAAAGACCAGGAAGACCAGCAGGGTCAGGCTGATCCGCCCGCCCGGAACCCACTCGGTGATCCGCGACACCAACGCGAAGCGCGACCGGCCCTCCTGTCCCTCGGTGTCCGAGATCGCCTCGGAGTCGGAAGGGCGGGAGGAGCGGTCGCGCTCCGTCGGCTGTGCTTCGGTGTCCATCGGGGCCAGATGTTATCCGGCCCCACTGAGGACCCCGCGGGGGCGAGCCCCCGAAAGCGCTCAGTTCTCGCGCTTCTCCTTGATCTTCGCCGCCTTGCCGCGCAGGTCACGCAGGTAGTACAGCTTGGCGCGACGCACGTCACCGCGGGTCACGAGCTCGATCTTCTCGACGATCGGGGTGTGCACCGGGAAGGTGCGCTCGACGCCGACGGAGAAGGAGACCTTGCGGACCGTGAAGGTCTCGCGAACGCCGGCGCCCTGGCGGCGGATCACAACGCCCTTGAACTGCTGCACACGGGAGCGGTTGCCCTCGATGACGCGGACGTGGACGTTGACGGTGTCGCCCGGGCGGAAGGCCGGGACGTCGCTGCGCAGCGACGCGGAGTCGACGGAGTCGAGCAGGTGAGACATTTCGTCTGCTTTCTTCGCCCATGCCACAGGTCATAGGCGGGAGATAGGTTCTTCGTGAGGATGCTGTTCGCGTCGGGGCGGGCGTCGTGTCCCCCTGTGGCAGGGGCGCATGCCGGACGGCGCACAACAGCGGCCTATTCTTCCATGCCCTCGGTCCTGCGCCAAAATCGGCCGAACCGCTCCCCCTCCGGGTCGGGCATCCAGCCCAGGATGGAGAGCATCTCACGGTCCTTCTTGTCGAAGGCCTTGGGGTCGCAACGCTCGATCAAGTCGGGCCGGTTGGCCGTCGTGCGCCTGAGTGCCTCGTCACGCCGCCAGCGGGCGATCTTGCCGTGGTGGCCGCTGAGCAGCACGTCGGGGATGTCCCGGCCGCGCCACTCGGGCGGCTTGGTGTAGACGGGGCCCTCCAGGAGGCTCGCCATAGCGCCGGGCGCGAAGGAGTCGTCCCGGTGGGACTCGGCGTTGCCCAGGACGCCGGGCAGCAGGCGTGCCACGGCTTCGGTGATGACCAGTACGGCCGCCTCGCCGCCGGCGAGGACGTAGTCCCCGATGGACACCTCGTGGACCGGCATACGGGTCGCGTACTCGTCGATCACCCGGCGGTCGATGCCCTCGTAGCGAGCCGGCGTGAAGATCAGCCAGGGCCGCTCGGAGAGTTCGACGGCGAGTTCCTGGGTGAAGGGGCGGCCGCTGGGGGTGGGGACGATCAGGGTGGGACCGCGGGAGCCCGTCTCGTAGCCGTCGGCCAGGACGGAGTCCAGGGCGTCACCCCAGGGGTCGGTCTTCATGACCATGCCGGGCCCGCCGCCGTACGGGGTGTCGTCGACCGTGTTGTGGCGGTCGTACGTCCAGGTACGCAGGTCGTGCACTTGGACGTTCAGCTGCCCACGCGCGCGTGCCTTGCCGACGAGGGAGACGTTCAGGGGCTCCAGGTACTCGGGGAAGATCGTGACGACGTCGAGCCGCATCAGCCCTCGGCCTCCGCATCGCGGGCCGAGGCGATCTCCGCGTTGTCGTCGATCAGGCCCGGCGGCGGGGTGATGACGGCGCGCTGCTCCTCCAGGTCGATCTCGGTGACGATCGCCTCGACGAAGGGGATCATCACCTCGCTCCCGTCGGGCCGCTCCACGATGAAGAGGTCCTGGGACGGCAAGTGCGAGATCTCGGTGATACGACCGACCTCGATGCCGTCCACGGTCACCACGTCCAGGTCCATGAGCTGGTGGTCGTAGTACTCGTCCTCCTCCTCGGGCAGCTCGTCCGGGTCGACCTCGGCGATGAGGAGGGTGTTGCGCAGCGCCTCGGCGGCGGTGCGGTCCTTGACCCCCTCGAAGCGCAGGAGGAGGCGGCCGCTGTGGACGCGGCCGGTCTCGATGGTGAGCGGCCCGGTGGCGGCCGGGTCGGTGGCCAGGACGGCGCCGGGGGCGAGCCGCAGTTCCGGCTCGTCGGTGCGAACCTCGACGGTGACCTCGCCCTTGATGCCGTGGGCGCGGCCGATCCGTGCGACTACCAGCTGCACTGTGCTTGCTCTCCTGTCATGCGACTGGCCGTACGACGCGTACGACGGCCATGAACCGCCCGTACGACTACGGGCCGGGGACGGCCCAGTGGCCCTCCCCGGCCCGAGCCGGTGCTGCGTTCGGCGTCAGCGGACGTGGTCCACGTCGACTAGGTCGACACGGACACCGCGGCCGCCGATGGCGCCCACGACGGTGCGCAGAGCGCGTGCGGTGCGGCCGTTGCGGCCGATCACCTTACCGAGGTCGTCGGGGTGGACCCGGACCTCCAGCACACGCCCGCGACGCAGGTTGCGCGAGGCGACCTGCACATCGTCCGGGTTGTCGACGATGCCCTTCACGAGGTGCTCGAGAGCCTCCTCGAGCATGCTCAGGCCTCGGCCGACGCGGACTCGGCGGCAGCCTCGTCCTTCTTCTCCGCCTTCTTCTTCTGGGTGATCGCCTCACCCTTGCCCTCGTCCTCGCCACTGAGGGCCTCGAACGTCGGGCGCGCCTTCTTCGGCTCGGCGACGAGCAGCGGAGCCGGGGCGGGCTCGCCCTTGAACTTCTGCCAGTCGCCGGTCTTCTTCAGAATGGCGAGGACGGGCTCGGTCGGCTGGGCGCCGACACCGAGCCAGTACGCCACGCGCTCGGCGTCGACCTCCATCACCGACGGGTTGTACGTCGGGTGGTACTTGCCGATCTCCTCGATCGCACGGCCGTCACGGCGGGTGCGGGAGTCGGCGACGACGATGCGGTAGTGAGGCGAACGGATCTTGCCCAGACGCTTCAGCTTGATCTTGACTGCCACGGGAGTGGGTTCTCCTGGATTTGACGTGGTTGGGCACGGCGAGATGGCCGCGTGGGGTTGCGGTACCCGAGTGCCCGATGGACGCGTCAGCCGGAGGCGAGAGGGTTCCTGTGCGGCTGTCGAGTACAGCTAGCCATTGTGCCACACCCTGCGGGGCGCTTTTGAGCCGAGGGGTGGAGCGGGTGCCCGGGCATGCCTGAAAGACACCCGGCGAAGGGGACTCCGTCGGGCCGGGGGTGCGCAGCCCGGCGCTCAGGGGTGCCGTCGACGCGACTGTGCGACGGCACCCCGGCGGTCGACGCCCCGTACTGAACCGGCAGCCACGAGATGCCGGTGTCCGACGAGACGTCGTTACGCCGCTCCGACCACCTCGGGGATCCGGAACGGCTTCCCGCAGCCGCCGCACACGATCGGTGCCTGCGCCAGCACCGAAGGGACGACCCGGACGTTACGGCCGCAGTCGCACACCGCCTTGACGCGGACGCCGCCCCCGGAGGAGCCGTGACGCGCGGCCGGGCCCCGGAAGGTCCTGCTCGTGTCGGCGGAGGTGGCCATCGTGTGGGCCTTCAGGGCGCGCTGCAGGCGTTCGATGGTCGGGCGGTAGCGGCGCTTGGCCTCGGGGTTGAGCGTGACCAGGGAGAAACCGCTGCTCGGGTGCGGCTCCTCGGGATGGTCCAGGCCCAGCTCCTCGGCGACGGCGAGGAATCTGCGGTTGTGGTAGCGGCCGGCACGGGAGGTGTCGCGGACGCCGCGCGCGGCGGCGATGCCATGGACTGCCTCGTGAAGCAGTCGCTCGAAGGAGAGCTCGTGACCGCAAGCGGACGACGACTCCCCGATCAGGGACTCTGGCGCGGCGAGATCCGGCAGCTCGGGGTGGTACCGCTGAATGTCGGCCCACGCCTGTGCCAGCTCTGCGGCGAGTACAGGTGGTGTCTGTGTCGTGCTCACGTAATGACAACGAGCCGGAGTGCCGCTGTGTTCCGATTCCGGGGCATCCCAAATAATTTGCACGTACCCGTCAGTTGCGAATGATGCGCCCGGACGAGGGCGGGTGCGCTGATCTGCGGAGAAGCCTCACAGCTCATACCAAGCCGGTGCGTAGTCTGACGTACGCCCCGGCGCGTACGCCCCGTCCACGCGCCGGTGCGGCTGTGGTCCGCGCATGCGCAAGAGGCGTTTCGGCCGCTCTCGTTCCACACGGCGTCGGCTCAGTATGCGCGCGCTACGACGGCGACGTTACCGGGTGCCTCATCGGCGTCCGGCACCGACCCGTCCTCGGCGACCAGACACCGTACGGTCACCGCGTGCTCGGCCAGCCTGGCCTCGCCTTCTTCGCCGAGCGTCGCCCAAGGGACGCGCGCCCAGCCGCCGGCGACGGCCGCCTCGACGGCCTCCCCGATCGTCGTCACGTCGGTGGTGCGTGACTCGCGGCGCTCGCGGGCCTGGGTCAGCAGCAGCGCCTGGTCCTCGTCGAGGACGGCGGGGAGCAGTCGTACGAGATCGTCGAGCGCGATCGGCGTCTTGCCGCCGGGGATGCGGCGGGCCAGCATCGCGGTGCCGTTCTCCAGGTCACGGGGCCCGACCTCGATGCGGACGGGCACGCCCTTGAGCTCCCAGTCGACCGCGCGACGGCCGAAGGGGGTGTCGGTTCGGTCGTCGACGTGGACGCGGATGCCGGCCGCCGTCAGCCGGTCGCCGATCTCGCGGACCTTGGCCAGAACCGCCTCGTCGCCCTTGATGGCGAGGACGACGGCCTGGATCTGCGCGAGGCGCGGCGGGACCCGCAGGCCGTTGTCGTCGCCGTGCATCATGACCAGGGCGCCGATCATGCGGGTGGTCGATCCCCAGGAGGTCTGCCAGACCAGTTCCTGGGTGCCGTCCTGCGACAGGTACGAGGTGTTGAAGGCCTTCGCGAAGTTCTGCCCCAGCTCATGGCTGGTGGCCATCTGCAGGGCCTTGCCGTCGCCCATCATGCCTTCGAGCGTGAGGGTGTTGACGGCGCCGGCGAAGCGCTCCTTGACGGTCTTGCGGCCGGGGACGACGTCCATCGCGAGGACGTTCACCATGAAGTCCTCGTAGACCGCGCGGTGGATGTGTGCGGCGAAGTCGCGGGCGTCCTGGTAGGTGGCGTGCGCGGTGTGGCCCTCCTGCCACAGGAACTCGGTCGTGCGCAGGAAGAGGCGCGGCCTGAGTTCCCAACGGACCACGTTCGCCCACTGGTTGATCAGCAGCGGCAGGTCGCGGTAGCTCTGCACCCACTTCGAGAAGTAGTCGTTGATGATCATCTCGGAGGTCGGGCGGACGACCGCCGGCTCCTCCAGCTCCTTGCCGCCGCCGTGCGTGACGACCGCGAGCTCCGGCGCGAAGCCCTCGACGTGGTCCGCCTCACGCGTGAGATACGACTGCGGGATGAGGAGGGGGAAGTACGCGTTCTGCGTGCCCGTCGCCTTGATCCGGGAGTCCATCTCGGCCTGCATCCGCTCCCACAGCCCGTATCCGTACGGGCGGATGACCATCGTGCCGCGCACCGGGCCGTTGTCGGCCAGCTCCGCCTTGGCGATCAGATCCTGGTACCAGCGCGGGAAGTCGTCCGCCCGTGGCGTGAGTACGGGTGCCTTTGCCATGGCGTGATGGTACGGGTCCACATTGCCGGAATGTGAATTCTGGCCACGAACGCTGGGATCTCACAAGCCGGGCTCCGCGACCCCTGGACGGAGCGTCGGGTGCGGAGTTTCCTGGCATACGGGGGGATGTGAGCGCATGTCACGGGGGCCACGAAATCAGGTACAGCGGCAACTCTCGTCGGATTGGGGCGCTTTAGATGACACCTACGCTCGTGCGGCAGCACCCACCTCATGCGGGCGCGACGCCCCGTGTGAACCCGAGTGCACGCGCGCGTGACTGGTCCGAGATCCAGGAGCGGATGCTGGTTCCGCTCTACGAGGCCGTCTACGAGCGAGTGGAAGTGGGCGCAAGGACCCGGCTGCTGGGCCTCGGCTGCGGCAGCGGGCTCGCCCTGCTGATGGCGGCGTCCAGAGGCGCGGCCGTCACCGGTGTCGAGTCCTCCTCCCACGAACGGCTGGCCCTCGCGCGGCAGCGGCTGCTGCCCGAGGCGTGGGGCACGCGCGCGCGTGGCGAGGCCCGGCTCGTGGACGGCTCGCCCGGGGACCTGGCCGACGCGGCGGACGCGCACACGCCCGCGTACACGCTGGTGACCGCGTTCGAGCCCATCGGGTGCCTGGCGGGTGACTCGGAGGGGCTCGGTGAGGCGCTCGCGGCGGTGACGCCGCTCGCCGAGCGGGGGGCGCCCGTGGTGCTCGCCGGCTGGGGCCCGCCGGAGCGCTGCGCCACGTCGTCCGTGCTGCGGGTGGCCACCAAGCTGGCCGATCCCCTGCGCAGTGCGGGCAGTTGGCGCCCTGCCCGGCGCGACGACCTGGAGGAGGTCGCCCAGCGCGCGGGCCTCAGGCCCGACGGTTCCGGCCGGGTGGCCTGCCCGTTCGGGTACGCCGACGTCGACAGTGCCGTACGGGGACTGCTGTCGACGGGACTGTTCGACGCGGCGGTCGCGGCGACCGACCAGGCCCAGGTGGACAAGGAGGTGACGGAGGCGCTGCATCCGCACCTGCGGCAGGACGGCACGGTATGGATGCCGAATGTCTTCCGGTACCTGATCGCCCGCGTGCCGTGAGCCCTACTGGGCGTCGTCCTTCTTCAGCCGCGTGATCCCCGCGATCCGGTACGCCGCGGCCTCCTCCAGCGTCTCGTTCTCCAGCAGCGCCTCGGCCAGGGCGTTCAACTGCCCGCGATGGTCCCGGAGTTTGCGGCAGGCCTCCTCGTAGCACTCGTCGACGATCCGGCGCATCTCGGAGTCGATCACGTCGAGGGTCTGCGGGGCTGCCGCGAGCCCGTACGCCTGCTGGGCGTCGCTGGGCAGGGCGGACAGCCGGCCCACGCGCTCGCTCATGCCCCAGCGGGCGACCATGGCGCGCGCGATGTTGCTGACCTGTTCGAGGTCGTTCTCCGCGCCCGTGGTGACGACCCCGTAGACCACCTGCTCCGCCGCCATGCCGCCCAGGGCGCCGATGATCCGCCCGCGCAGATAGCCCTCCGAGTGCGCGTACCGCTCCACCTCGGGGGTCGACATCGTCACCCCGAGCGCCCGCCCTCGGGGCACGATGGTGATCTTGCGTACGGGGTCGGCGCCCGGCTGCAGCATGCCGAGGAGGGCGTGTCCGCTCTCGTGGTACGCGGTGCGCCGGCGGTCCTCCTCGGGCATCACCAAGGTGCGCTCGGCGCCGAGCTGCACCTTCTCCAGGGCCTCGGACAGGTCCGGCTGGGTCACCTGGTCCTGCTTGCGCTTGACGGCGAGGAGCGCGGCCTCGTTGGCGAGGTTGGCCAGATCCGCGCCTGTCATGCCCGGGGTGGTGCGGGCCAGCTGGGTCAGGTCCACGTCCTCGGCGAGCGGGATCTCGCGGGTGTGGATGCGCAGGATGGCCTCGCGCCCGCCGCGGTCCGGCGGTGCGACGTTGACGACCCGGTCGAAGCGGCCGGGACGGGTCAGCGCGGGGTCCAGGATGTCGGCGCGGTTCGTCGCCGCGATGACGATCACGCCCTCGGAGCCGGAGAAGCCGTCCATCTCCGTGAGGATCTGGTTCAGCGTCTGCTCGCGCTCGTCGTGGCCGCTCACCGAGGCGCCGCCGCCCCGCATCCGTCCGATGGTGTCGATCTCGTCAATGAAGATGATCGACGGTGCGACCTTGCGGGCTTCGGCGAACAGTTCCCGGACGCGGGACGCGCCGACACCGACGATCATCTCGATGAACTCGGACGCGGAGGCGGAGAAGAACGGCACGTCCGCCTCGCCCGCCACCGCGCGCGCCAGCAGGGTCTTGCCGGTGCCGGGCGGGCCCGCGAGCAGCACGCCGCGTGGCATCTTCGCGCCCATCCTGCGGTAGGCGTCGGGGTGCTCAAGGAAGTCGACGACGTCGTCCAGCTCGCCCTTGACCTCGTCGATGCCGGCCACATCGGCGAAGGTCGTGCGCTCCTTGCCGGGCTGGAGCTCCACCGGTTTCGGCGGCGCCTTGCGGCCGAGCATGCCGCCCGCGCCGCCCAGGCCGGCGCCCATCCGCCGGGCGACGAAGATCCAGACCGCGAGCAGCAGGGCGATCGGGATCAAGGAGAACAGCAGGTTGGACAGGACGCCGCGCTCCCGCACTACCGGCTCGGCGGTCACCGTCACGTCGCGGCTGCTCAGGTCCTGCCAGAGGTCGTCGTCCGCGAAGGCAGGGCGCTGTGTCTTGAACTTGGTGTAGTCGCCGTCGCCGTCGGGATTGTCCCGGGCGCTCTTGAGCTCGCCCTGGATCGCGTCGCCCTTGGAGTAGATCTTGGAGACGTTACCGGCGTCGACCTGCCTGCTGAACTCCGTGTACGAGATGGTCGGCTCGTTGCCCCGGTCGAGATAGGTCAGTCCCACATAGGCGAGCAGGAAGACGATCACCGCGGTGAGGAGCAGGCCCCACCAGCGACCGCGCATCCGTCGGCCGCGGGGCCGCCCGGGCGGCTCGTCCGGCGTGCCCTCGGTGCGCCACGGCTGGTCAGGAGCCTTGCGCGGCGGCGTGCTCATATCTGGACGTTACGGCAGATACCGGGCCGTGGCATGCGCTGGGGGCGCCCCCCAAAGCGAGGGGCGCCCCCACTGACGCAAGCGACGGGATCGCCGTACGGGCTGAGACAGCCCTGACGGAACGAACCGTCAGCCCATGAACTTCTTGAACTCGTCCGGCAGCTCGAAGTCCTGCCCGCCCTGCTGGCCCGGCAGCCCGAGGGCGCCGCCGGCCTGAGCGGCGGCGGCCCGGCGGGCGGCCTCCTCCTGCTCCTGCTGCTTGCGCTTCATCGGGTTGCCGGAGCGCTGCTTGCCCTTGGCCTTCTTCGGCGCCTTCTTGGTGCGGCCGGGGCCGCCACCCATGCCCGGCATCCCCGGCATCCCGGGCATGCCGCCGCCCTGGGCCATGCGGGACATCATCTTGCGGGCCTCGAAGAACCGCTCGACGAGGTTCTTGACCGCGCTGACGTCGACACCGGAACCGCGGGCGATACGGGCGCGCCGCGAGCCGTTGATGATCGTCGGCTCCTGGCGCTCGCCCGGCGTCATCGACTTGATGATCGCGGCCGTGCGGTCGACGTCCCGCTCGTCGAGGTTGTTGATCTGGTCCTTGATCTGACCCATGCCCGGGAGCATGCCGAGCAGCTTGGAGATGGAGCCCATCTTCCTGACCTGCTCCATCTGGGCCAGGAAGTCGTCGAGGGTGAAGTCCTGGCCCTTCTTGGAGGCCAGCTTCTCGGCCATCTTCTGGGCTTCGGCCTGGTCGAAGGTCTTCTCCGCCTGCTCGATCAGGGTGAGCAGGTCACCCATGTCGAGGATGCGGGAGGCCATCCGGTCCGGGTGGAAGGCGTCGAACTCGTCGAGCTTCTCGCCGTTCGACGCGAACATGATCGGCTTGCCGGTGATCTGCCGGATCGACAGGGCCGCACCACCGCGGGCGTCACCGTCGAGCTTGGAGAGCACCACGCCGTCAAAGCCGACGCCGTCGCGGAAGGCCTCCGCGGTGTTGACCGCGTCCTGACCGATCATCGCGTCGACGACGAAGAGGATCTCGTCCGGCGACACCGCGTCCCGGATGTCGGCGGCCTGCTGCATCATCTCCTGGTCGATGCCCAGGCGGCCGGCGGTGTCCACGATCACGATGTCGTGGACCTTGGTCCTGGCGTGCTCGATGGAGTCCTTGGCGACCTTGACCGGGTCACCCACGCCGTTGCCCGGCTCGGGCGCGTAGACCGCGATGCCGGCGCGCTCGGCGACGACGCTGAGCTGGTTCACGGCGTTCGGGCGCTGGAGGTCACAGGCCACCAGCAGCGGCGAGTGGCCCTGCTCCTTCAGCCAGCGGCCGAGCTTGCCCGCAAGGGTGGTCTTACCGGCACCCTGCAGACCGGCCAGCATGATCACGGTGGGCGGCTGCTTCGCGAACCGCAGGCGACGGGTCTCCCCGCCCAGGATCGTGACGAGCTCGTCGTTGACGATCTTCAGAACCTGCTGGGCCGGGTTCAGCGCCTTGGAGACCTCGGCGCCGAGCGCACGCTCCTTGACGTTCTTGATGAACGTGCGGACGACGGGCAGCGCCACGTCCGCTTCGAGGAGGGCGATGCGGATCTCGCGCGCGGTCGCGTCGATGTCCGCCTCGGAGAGCCGTCCCTTGCCGCGCAGGTTCTTGAAAGTCGCTGAGAGGCGATCGGAAAGAGTATCGAACACGGCGCTCGCGGTCCTCGGGGTCGGTGGCGGCTGGCAATCGCCCTCCAGGGTATCCCGCCAGTGCAGGTTGCCGGGATCCCCCGTTCAGCCCCGCAACGTCTCCTCCAGCTTGCGGGCCACGGAGGCCGCCTCTTCCCTGGGCAGCGGCGCTCCCTCGGGGCCTGTGACATAGAACGCGTCGACGGCGTTGGCGCCCAGGGTGCTGACATGGGCACTGCGCACCCGCACGCTCGCGTCCTCCAGTGCCCTGCCGATCCGGAACAGCAGCCCGGGGGCGTCCTGGGCCCGTACCTCGATCACCGTGGCCAGCCGGGAGGCAGCCGGGTGCACGGACACCCTCGGTGGCGGCGCCACCACGCCCCGGCGGCGCGGATACGCCGCGTCCCGCTCGGCGAGACGGCCCGCGATGTCCAGTGAGCCGTCCAGGGCACGTACGAGGTCGGCGCGCAGCCGGGTGGCCTGCGGCAGGGAGCCGTACTCGGCGGCGACCCGCCAGTTCAGCAGCAGGACGGAGCCCTCGACGCCGTCCGGGAGATCCAGGGCACGCAGTTCCGCGGTGCGGACGGTCAGCCGGTGCATCGCCAGGACGCCGGCCACCGCGGGCAGCACGCCCGGCTGGTCCGGTACGGCGATCAGGAGCTCCACACCGAGCGGCTCGGGATCGCCGGCAGGCTGCCCCTCGGTCGGCGGCTCGGTCTGGGCGCGCAGCGCCAGCACCGGGCTGCCGGTGGCGATCGCCTCCAGGGAGAGCCGCTCCTGCTCCGCGGTCGGCGCGGCGGCCTCGGGCTCGGCGGGGTCGTCCCCGGCGAGTACGGCCGCGACCCGTTTCACCAGGTCGGCGACGAGGGATCCGCGCCACGACGACCAGGCCGCCGGACCGGTGGCCAGGGCGTCCGCCTCGGTCAGGGCGTGCAGCAGCTCAAGCGTGCCCTGCGAACCCACCGCCTCGGCGACCGAGCGCACGGTGACCGGGTCCTCCAGATCGCGCCGGGTGGCCGTGTCGACGAGGAGCAGGTGATGGCGTACGAGGGTGGAGAGCACGCTCACGTCGTCGCGGTCGAAGCCGATGCGTCCGGCCACGTCCTTGGCGATGATCTCGCCGGCCACCGAGTGGTCGCCGGGCCAGCCCTTGCCGATGTCGTGCAGCAGCGCGGCAACCAGGAGCAGGTCGGGGCGGTGGACGCGGCGGGTGAACTCGGAGGCGCGCACCGCGGTCTCGATCAGATGCCGGTCGACGGTCCAGATGTGCACGGCGTTGCGCTGCGGGCGGCAGCGGACCCGCTCCCAGTCGGGCAGCAGGCGGGTGATCAGCCCCTCGGCCTCCAGCGCCTCCCAGACGTCGACGGTGGGGCTCCCGGAGCCGAGCAGGGTGACCAGCTGCTCGCGCGCCTCGGCGGGCCAGGGCGTGGGCAGCGGGCGGGCGGCGGCCGCCATGCGGCGTACGGCATGCAGGGAGAGCGGGAGTCCGGCCTGCGCGGCGGCGGCCGCGGCGCGCAGCGGGAGCACGGGGTCGCGTTCGGGGCGAGCCGCGCGGGCGAGCACCACCTCGCCGTCCTGCTCGACCACGCCTTCGGCCAGCGGGGAGCGCTCGATGGTCGGCTTCCCGCCACCCAGCATGGCGCGCAGACGCGGCCGCACGGCGCGCGACCGCAAAACGCGCCCCACTTCACGCCAAGTGACATCACTCGCATACGAGATGACCCGCGCCGCCTCGTACACCTGCCGCAGCAGCGTGTCGGCGTCGAGCAGCCCGAGTTCGGCGGCGACCTGGTCCTGCTCCTGCAGGGCGAGCCGGTCGGTCGCGCGCCCGGTGGTCAGGTGCAGGGCGTCCCGCACGTCGAGCAGCCGGCGCCGGGCGTCGTCGAGGCCCTCGCGCGGGGCGTCGGCCAGCCAGGAGGCGGCGACGGCGCGCAGGATGGTGGCGTCCCGCAGGCCGCCGCGGGCTTCCTTGAGGTCGGGTTCCAGGAGGTACTGCAACTCGCCCTGGCGCTCGGCGCGTTCGGCGGAGAGCTCCTGGAGTTCGGGCAGTCGCTTGGGCGCCTGGTTGCGCCAGTCGGCCAGGACCGCCGTCCGCAGTCCGGCCGTGACGCCCAGGTCGCCCGCGATGTGCCGGGCGTCCAGCAGGCCCAGCTGGACCTTGAGGTCCTCGCCGGCCGTCCTGCGTGCCTCGGCCGGCGTGCGCACCGAGTGGTCGAGGGCCAGGCCGAGGTCCCAGACGGGGTACCAGATGCGGTCGGCCAGGGCGGCCACCGCCTTGCTGTCGCCGTCGTCGTGCAGCAGGAGCAGGTCCAGGTCGCTGCGCGGGGACAGCTCGCCGCGGCCGTATCCGCCGACGGCGATCAGGGAGACACCGCGCATCCCCTCGGCGCCGGCGGCGAACAGGCCGGTCAGCCAGTCGTCGGTCAGTTCCGCGAGGGCGGTACGGCGAGGGGGCCCGGACCGCGCCCCCTCGGTGAGGAGGCGCAGCCGGGCCGCCGCGTAGCCGCTGGGTCCCGAGTCCTCTGCATCCTTGCGAACGTCCGTGCCCGTCACCCAGCGACTCCTGTTCTGTTTCCCTGCGTCAGAGCGCGTCCGGGCCGCGCTCGCCGGTGCGGACCCGTACGGCCGTCTCGACCGGGAGGGACCAGACCTTGCCGTCACCGATCTTGCCGGTACGGGCGGCCTTGACGATGACGTCGATCAGCTGCTCGGCGTCGTCGTCCTCGGCCAGGACCTCGATGCGGATCTTCGGGACCAGGTCGACGGTGTACTCGGCACCGCGGTAGACCTCGGTGTGGCCCCGCTGACGACCGTAGCCGCTCGCCTCGGTGACCGTCAGGCCGTGCACGCCGAAGGCCTGGAGGGCTTCCTTGATCTCGTCGAGCCGGTGGGGCTTGACGACGGCGGTGATGAGCTTCATGCGTCCACCTTCTTGCTCGCTGCTGCCGCGACCGGGGCCGGGGAGGCGGTACGGGCGGCACCGCCGCCGGCACCGCTGAAGTCGTATGCAGTCTCGGCGTGCTCGGCCTGGTCGATGCCGGCGACCTCGTCGTCCTCGGGGACCCGCATTCCGATGGTCTTGTCGAGGATGAAGGCGAGGATCGCGGAGACGACCAGCGAGTAGGCCAGGACCGCGAAGACACCGGCGCACTGCTTCCAGAACTGGTCGAGGCCGCCGCCGTAGAAGAGACCCTTGACCTCGGACTGGCCCTTGCCGCTGGCGAAGAAGCCGATCAGCAGGGAGCCGACGACTCCGCCGACCAGGTGGACGCCGACCACGTCGAGCGAGTCGTCGTAGCCGAGCTTGTACTTCAGGCCCACGGCCATGGCGCACAGCAGACCGGCGATGGCGCCGACGGCGATCGCGCCGAGCGGGCTGACCGCGCCGCCGGCGGGAGTGATGGCGACCAGACCGGCGACCGCGCCGGAGGCGGCGCCCAGCGTGGTGAACGCGCCGTGGCGGATCTTCTCGTAGATCAGCCAGGCCAGCATGGCCGCGGCGGTGGCGACCTGCGTGTTGACGAACATCAGCGCGCCGACGCCGTCGTCGTTGCCGAGCCACGAGCCGGCGTTGAAGCCGAACCAGCCGAACCACAGCAGACCGGCGCCGAGCATGACCAGCGGGAGGCTGTGCGGACGCATCGGGTCCTTCTTGAAGCCGACGCGCTTGCCGATGACGAGGATCACGCCGAGTGCCGCGGCACCCGCGTTGATGTGGACCGCCGTACCACCGGCGAAGTCGATCACGCCCAGTTCGAAGGCCCAGCCGCCGGCGCCCCAGACCCAGTGCGCGACCGGGAAGTAGACGACGGTGGCCCACAGGGCGATGAACAGCGCCCACGCGGTGAACTTCACGCGGTCGGCCAGCGCACCGCTGATCAGGGCCGGCGTGATGATCGCGAACATCAGCTGGAAGACCAGGAAGACGAAGATCGGGATGGTGTAGCCGTCCCACAACTGCGTCAGGCCGATGTTGCTGAGGCCGACCCAGTCCGAATTCCAGCCGATGAGGCTGCCGGAGTCGGTGCCGAACGCCATGGAGAAGCCGTACAGCACCCACAGGATGGTGACGATCCCCAGGCTGATGAAGCTCATCATCAGCATGTTCAGGGTGCTCTTGACGCGGACCATGCCTCCGTAGAAGAAGGCCAGGCCGGGGGTCATGAGCATCACCAGGGCGGAACAGATGAGCATGAAGCCTGTGTTGGCGGACGACAGCGTGGGTGCGTCCGCCGCAAGCGTGATGGCGGCTGATGCCATCGGCGTCTCCTCGTCGATTGGTACGGCCCCGTGCGGGCGAAGCCTGAGCGGAATGAGGGGTGGGCCGGTTATGCGCCATGAGATTGGCGCAGCGCCGTTTCGGTGGAAGCCCCTCGTTGTTTCGCCGCCGTGACGAAGGCGCCTTGCGTGTTACGCGTCGATGAACTGCCGGATCTCCGGCTGCCGGATCGTTATCGTGGCGCAACCTTCACTGAAGGAAGAAAAGGCCGGCCGCGGGCGGCCTTCCGATGACCTGGCATGGGGGAGCCGAGTCGGGCAGTTCGGGAGGGCCGGCCGCGGCCGGGGTTCTGGGGTTTGTGCGGGATCGCCCGCGGTCGTCAGACCGCCTCCGCGGTCTCCGGCAGCTCGACCGCGAGCTTGTCCGTCAGGTCCACGACCTCGGCGAGATCCCCGAAGTCGCGTACGGCCGTGTAGACCGTCTTTCGAATACGAGTGTTGACGCGTTCGGAGCGCACCTTCTTGGCGACCTGCATGGCGTGCTCGGCGTAGACCGTGCTCTGCTCGGGCTCGCGCCGCAGCAGATGCACCGTGGCCATGCCGATCAGGTTCAGCGCGTACGACCGCTGGTGCTCACCGTCCTTCGCGAACAGGTCCACGGCCTGCTGCATGACCGGCTCGGCCAGCGAGGCGTACGTCGGGCTGCGCCCGGCGACATAGGCGAGGTCGCGGTAGGAGTGGGAGTTCTCGCCGTACAGCTCGGCCTCGGAGAAGAAGCGGATCCAGTCGGGGTCCGGCTCGTCCCACTCGTCGGCCTCTGAGAAGGTGTCCTCGGCCATCCGGACCGCCCGCTTGCACTTGCCGGGCTGCCCCATGTTGGCGTAGGCGCGGGCCTCCATCGCATACAGCATCGACTGGGTGCGCGGACTGGCGCAGTCCCGGCTGCCGTACTGCGCGAGGTGGACCAGCTCCAGGGCGTCGTCGGGCCGGCCGAGGTGGATCATCTGGCGGCTCATGCTGGAGAGGATGTACGAGCCGAGCGGCCGGTCGCCGGCCTCCTTGGCGGCGTGCAGCGCGAGCACGAAGTACTTCTGCGCGGTGGGCTGGAGCCCCACGTCGTACGACATCCAGCCGGCCAGCTCCGCCAGCTCGGCGGCGACCTTGAACAGCTTCCTGGTGGTGGACTCCGGCTGGGGCTCCTGGAGCAGGTCGGTCACCTCGTGCAGCTGCCCCACGACCGCCTTGCGGCGCAGGCCGCCGCCGCACTGGGCGTCCCACTGGCGAAACATCACGGTGGTGGACTCCAGCAGGTCCAGCTCGGGCTTGGACAGCCGGCCACGCGCGCGTGAGGACGGGACGGGCCGGGACTCCTGGTGCCCGGCGGACGGCGCGGGGACCAGCCAGCGCTGCATCGGCTCGATGAGGGCCGGGCCCGCAGCCAGGGCCAGCGAGCTCCCGAGGAAGCCGCGCCGCGCCAGCATCAGGTCGCTGCGCGAGAACTCGCTGAGCAGGGCCACCGTCTGCGGACCCGTCCAGGGCAGGTCGACACCGGACACGGAGGGTGACTGGCGAGCGGCGCGCAGACCGAGGTCCTCGACGGAGACGACGCAGCCGAACCGCTCGGAGAACAGCTCGGACAGGATCCGCGGGATCGGCTCGCGGGGGTTCTCACCGTCGAGCCAGCGGCGTACGCGCGAGGTGTCGGTCGAGATGTGGTTGGCACCCAACTGGCGTGCGCGGCGGTTCACTTGGCGGGCCAGTTCGCCCTTTGACCAGCCGCTGCGCACGAACCAGGACGCGAGCAGCTCGTTCGGGCGCTTGTCAGCGTGCGCTGCGCCACCGGCGCTCGTACCGCTTCCGCTGTTGCCGCTCACTGGAACGCCCCCATCCCTTGGACCACTTGTCACCGAGTGCGCCAAGCCCTATCAGAATGCCGGTAAATACGGTCTCCCGTCCGGCAGTTGTCACCCTTCGAACGGAAAGCCGACTTGCCCCCGGCATACCCACGAGTGCATGTGCCCCGAGGGTCCGTGCACACACGGTAATCCTACGATCACGCCTCCAGCCATGGCGATCCGGGAAACGCCACCATTCGCCACCCCTTCGAATGAACTAACGGACGCCTCCACGCGATTCACTTGACATAGGACGGCCGGAAGTGGGCGGAGCGAAGCACTGTGAGGCGCGCGTCGCTGAGTCCACAACCCTGACTGCTTCCAAGCGCCGCGTGAGGCGAACGGCGCCGGAGGGTAACCGGCCTCCGAGGAACACACAGGGTCACGTTCCGGTTCCGCGCCGTAACCACCGGCGCACTGGACCCGTTGGAGGGGGCATGGGCTTCACGATCGGCGGCATCCGGGAGATCCGGTCCGGCACGCGTCGACGCGGCCGCGCCTCGGAGTGCACCGCCGTCGCCGAGTTCACCGGGCTGTGGGGCTGGGACGTGGCGCCCGGCGCGCGAGCCGCCGCGGGCGCCTGCTCGTGCGGCCGCTCCGACTGCGACGCGCCCGGCGCACACCCCCTGGACTTCGCGCCGCAGATCCCGGCCGGGGCCACGCTCGACGAGGTCGCCAAGGCGTGGTCGGAGTTCCCGGGTGCCTCGGTGATGCTGCCGGTCGGGCGGGCGTTCGACGTGATCGAGGTGGCCGAGCCGGCCGGGCGTCGTGCGCTGGCCCGGCTCGAGCGGATGGGTCTCCCCCTCGGCCCGGTCACCGCCACGCCCGAGGGCCGCGCGCAGTTCCTCGTCTCCCCCGGCGCCGCCGCCGAGCTCCCCGAGCTCCTCTACCGCATGGGCTGGGACGACCCGACCCACCTCGACCTGCGCGGCCTCGGACCCGGCACGTCCATCACGGCCCCGCCGTCCGACCGGGGCGGGCTGGGGCCGGTGCGCTGGCTGCGGGCGCCACAGCTGGACACGACCACGAAGCCGCCGGCCGCGCGACTGCTGCTCGGGACGCTGGCCTACGTGGCTCATCGGTCGCGGGCGTAGCGCGCACCACCGGGCACAACCGTCACAGCCGTACTCAGCGAAGCGCCCGTCCCCCAACTGCACCTTGGGGGGCGGGCGCTTCTTCGCTTCGAGCAGGTACGAATTTCGTAGGTCACTCTCCGATAAGCGCATCCACGAACGCCTCCGGCTCGAACGGAGCCAGGTCGTCGGCGCCCTCGCCGAGTCCGACCAGCTTCACCGGCACGCCCAGTTCACGCTGGACCGCGATCACGATGCCGCCCTTGGCCGTGCCGTCCAGCTTGGTGAGCACGATGCCGGTGATGTCGACGACCTCGGCGAAGACACGGGCCTGGACCAGGCCGTTCTGCCCCGTCGTCGCGTCCAGCACGAGCAGGACCTCGTCCAGCGGCGCGTGCTTCTCGACGACCCGCTTGACCTTGCCGAGCTCGTCCATGAGGCCGGTCTTGGTGTGCAGGCGCCCGGCGGTGTCGATGAGGACGACGTCCGACCCCATCTCCTTGCCTTCCTTCACCGCGTCGAAGGCGACGGAGGCGGGGTCGCCGCCCTCCGGCCCGCGCACGGTGTAGGCGCCGACCCGCTCGCCCCAGGTCTGCAGCTGGTCGGCGGCGGCGGCACGGAAGGTGTCGGCGGCGCCCAGCACGACGCTGCGGCCGTCGGCCACGAGGACGCGGGCGAGCTTGCCGGTGGTGGTGGTCTTGCCGGTGCCGTTGACGCCGACGACCATCACGATGCCGGGCTTGCTGGCCTCCGGCTCGGTCTTGACCACGCGGTCCATGTCGGTGCCGACCAGCTTCAGCAGTTCCTCGCGCAGCAGGGTGCGCAGCTCGACCGGCGTGCGGGTGCCGAGGACCTTCACGCGCTCGCGCAGCCCGTCGACCAGCTCCTGGGTGGGCTGCACGCCGACGTCGGCGGTGAGCAGCGTGTCTTCGATCTCCTCCCAGGTGTCCTCGTCGAGGTGCTCGCGCGACAGGAGCGTGAGCAGTCCCTTGCCGAGGGCGGTCTGGGAGCGGGAGAGCCGGGCGCGCAGTCGGATCAGGCGGCCCGCGGTGGGCTCCGGGACCTCGATCTCGATCGGCGGGGGCTCTTCGACGACGGGCGGTTCCTCGACGGCGACCCCGGTCGAACCGTCGGGAAGATCCACCTCCTCTATGGTCCGGCGCGGTTCGTCGCGCGGCGTCTCGGCCTCGTCGCCGACGTGCGGCTCGGCCGGAGGGGCGGTGATGTCGGGGGCGGCGGGCGGCGGCGGGGGCAGCTGCTTCTTGCGCCGGCTGCCGATGATGAGCCCGCCGAGCGCGCCGAGCACGACCACGGCGATGACTACAGCAAGGATGACGATGTCCATAACCCGTCCAGTATCGGCCATGGAGCCCGGCGACACCGCTCTGGATGTCTGACACACCGTCAGCTAACGTCCGCCTTCACACCCGCCCGGTGAAGGGGGACCCCCATGCCCGTCACGGTCGTACGTTTCAACCTCGTCGAGCCCGACGCGACCCCCGCCTCACTCGCCGCCCGCTACCGGGCGGCCCTGGAGATGGCCGCGTACGCCGACGAGCACGGCATCACCACCGTGCAGACCGAGGAGCACCACGGCGCCGACAACAACTGGCTGCCGTCGCCGTTCGCCTTCGCGGCCGCGGTCTTCGGCGCGACGCGCCGCATCGCCGTCACGGTTTCGGCGATCATCGGGCCACTGCACGACCCGCTGCGGCTGGCCGAGGAGATCGCCGTACTGGACCTGCTGAGCGGCGGCCGGCTGGTGACGGTCGCCGGGATCGGCTACCGGCCCGAGGAGTACGCCCTGTTCGACGTGGACTGGAAGCGGCGCGGAAGACTCCAGGACGAGCTGCTGGAGACGCTGCTGAAGGCCTGGACCGGCGAGCCCTTCGAGTACCGGGGCCGTACGGTACGGGTCACTCCGCGCCCGTACACCGATCCGCACCCGCTCCTGCTGGTCGGCGGCTCCTCGAAGGCCGCCGCCCGCCGGGCCGCCCGGCTCGGTTTGCCGTTCTTCCCCAGCGCCCATCTGCCGGAGCTGGAGGCGTACTACAAGGAGCGGCTCGTCGAGTACGGCACCGAGGGCTGGACCATGATGCCGGCCGCCGAGACGCCGCTGCTGCACGTGGCCGAGGATCCCGACCGGGCGTGGGCGCAGTACGGGAGGCACTTCCTGCACGAGGCTCGGACGTACGCCTCCTGGCAGTCCGGCGAGATCCGCTCGGCGGTGAAGTCGGGGGCCACGACCGTGGCGGAACTGCGGGCGGAGGGCGTGTACCGGATCGTGACGCCCGAGGAGTGTGCGGCGCTGGGCCACGCCAACTACGTACTGCACCCGTTGTCCGGCGGGATGCCGGTGGAGGAGGGGTGGCGCAGCCTGCGGTTGTTCTGCGAGCGGGTGCTGCCGGGGCTCGGCGACTGATCGCGTCGCATCCGAGGCCGTGTCCCCTCGCACACGACACCGCCGCCCCGGCTCGGGCAGTGGCCGAGCCGGGGCGGCGGCGGGGTTACGGGGAGAGGGGCAGCGGGGACTTGGCCCTTCTCCCCGAGTTCGGGGAGCCCTGGCGGCTCAGCCCATCTCCTCCAGCTTCTTGCCCTTGGTCTCGGGCACGAACTTGAGGATGAAGGGGATGGAGAGGAAGGCGAACACCGCGTACATGACGTAGGTGAGCGACAGGTTCCAGTCCGACAGGTCCGGGAAGGTGATCGTGATGACCCAGTTGGCGATCCACTGGGCCGAGGCGGCCACACCGAGGGCGGCGGCACGGATCTTGTTCGGGAAGACCTCGCCGAGCATGACCCAGACGACCACGCCCCAGGACAGGGCGAAGAAGAGGACGAAGGCGTTGGCGGCGATCAGCGCGACGTAGCCCTGCGCGGTCGGCAGGGGGTCGCTGCCGTTCTGGAAGGAGAAGGCCCAGGCGGCCGCCGCGAGCGAGATGCCCATACCGACGGAGCCGATGAGGGCCAGCGGCTTGCGGCCGAGGCGGTCGACGAAGATCATCGCGATCACGGTGCCGATGATGTTGACGATCGAGGTCTCGAACGAGTAGAAGAACGAGCTCGACGGGTCGACGCCCACCGACTGCCACAGCAGGTTCGAGTAGTAGAAGATGACGTTGATGCCGACCAGCTGCTGGAAGACGGAGAGGCCGATACCGATCCACACGATCGGCAGCAGACCGAACCGGCCGCCCAGCAGGTCCTTGAAGGTCGACCTGTGGTCGCTCTTCATGGCCTGCTCGATCTCGGTGACGCGGCCGTCGAGGTCCACGCCGCCCTCGACGTCGGCGAGCACCTTCTTCGCATCCTCGGTGCGGCCGACGCTGATCAGGTAGCGCGGGGACTCGGGGATGGCGAACGACAGCAGGCCGTAGACCAGGGCGGGCACGAGCATCACGCCGAGCATCCACTGCCAGGCCTCCAGGCCCGCGACCGTCCCGCGCTCCTCGCCGTCGGCCATGTTGAGGATGGCCCAGTTGACGAGCTGCGAGACGGCGATGCCGATGACGATGGCGGCCTGCTGGAAGGAGGCGAGCCTGCCTCGGTACGCGGGCGGGGCGACCTCGGCGATGTAGGCGGGGCCGATGACCGAGGCCATGCCGATGGCGATGCCGCCGAGGACACGCCAGGCCGCGAGGTCCCACGCGGCGAACGGGAGGCCGGAGCCGACGGCGCTCACGGCGAACAGCACCGCCGCGATCTGCATGACGCGGATGCGGCCGATGCGGTCGGCTATGCGGCCGGCGATCGCGGCGCCGAGGGCGCTGCCGAGCAGGGCGCTTGCGGCGACGGTACCGGTGACGCCGGAGCTGAGATCGAACCGGGCCTGGATGCCGCCGTTGGCTCCGTTGATGACGGAGCTGTCATAGCCGAACAGGAAGCCGCCCATGGCAGCCGCCGCGGTGATGAAGACGACGTGCCCGAGATGTTCGGGGTGCGCCGTCCTCGCTCCTGACGTGGGTGCCTGCGCTGTGCTGGTCACGTGTACTCCTCGGGCGCCGGCAACGCTGCCGGGTGGGGGTCAGCCGCTCCAAGTAGTGATACCTGAAGTTAAAAGCAACGTTGCAGAGACTATGCCTTCAAGTATCGAAGTCAATACCCAGGAAGCTGTGACCTTGGAGACGCGACTAAGTGAGTTGTGTTCACTTCTTGAAGTGAAGGTGAAGGCAATGGTGACGGTGAAGGTGATCGCGCCCGATGGTCGACAGCGACCGGCGTCAACGCAGTCGCTGGCTGATGACCTTTGACACCCCGTCACCCTGCATGGAGACGCCGTACAGCGCGTCGGCGACCTCCATCGTGCGCTTCTGGTGGGTGATCACAATCAGCTGCGAGGCCTCCTGCAGCTCCTGCATGATGCGGATCAGCCGCTGGAGGTTGGTGTCGTCGAGGGCGGCCTCGACCTCGTCCATGACGTAGAACGGGCTCGGGCGGGCCTTGAAGATCGACACCAGCATCGCGACCGCGGTGAGTGAACGCTCACCACCCGAGAGCAGCGACAGCCGCTTGACCTTCTTGCCGGGCGGACGCGCCTCGACATCGACACCCGTGGTGAGCATGTTGTCGGGATCGGTCAGGATCAGCCGTCCCTCGCCACCGGGGAACAGCCGGCTGAAGACGCCCTCGAACTCCCGGGCGGTGTCGCGGTAGGCCTCGGTGAAGACCTGCTCGACGCGCTCGTCGACCTCCTTGACGACCTGGAGCAGATCGGCGCGGGTCTTCTTCAGGTCTTCCAGTTGCTCGCTGAGGAACTTGTGCCGCTCCTCCAGTGCCGCGAACTCCTCCAAGGCGAGCGGGTTGACCTTGCCGAGCTGCTGATAGGCGCGCTCGGCGGCCTTGAGCCGCTTCTCCTGTTCGCCCCGGACGAAGGGCTTGGGCTGGTTGCGGGGATGCTCGGGGTCCTCGGGAAGCTGCTCGCCCTCGGCGGCCAGGGAGGGCGGTACGAGCTGGTGGGGGCCGTACTCGGAGACGAGACCGGCGGGCTCCACGCCCAGCTCCTCCAGCGCCTTGGTCTCCAGTTGCTCGATCCGCATCCGCTTCTCGGCGCCGAGGACCTCGCCGCGGTGGACGGAGTCGGTCAGCTTGTCGAGCTCGGCCTTGAGGTCGCGGCCCTGGTTACGGGCGACGGTGAGCTCCTGCTCGCGGCGGGCCTTGGCGGCCTCGGCGGCGGTGCGCTCCTCGTCGGCGCGGGCGAGGGAGACCTCGACGTGCGCGAGGAGTTGCCGGGCACCGGAGGCGACGGCTTCGGCGACGGCCGCCTCGTGGCGCAGCCGGGCCCGCCGCTGCTCGGCACGCGCGCGTGCCTCGCGTTCGGCGCGGGCGGCGCGGTCCAGGGAGTCGGCACGTCCGGCCAGTCCCTTGACGCGCTCCTCGTGGGTACGGACCTGGAGACGGGCCTCCATCTCGGTCTGCCGTGCGTTGGCGCCGTCGGCGGCGAGACGGTCTCGTGCCGACGTGTCGGGCTCCTCCTCGACCGGCATCTCCTCGGCGACGGCGAGCCGCTCGGCAAGCTCCTCGGCCTCCTGGAGGGCCTTGTCGAGCGAGTCCTGCGCGCGCGTGGCTGCGGCGACGGACCGCTCGGCCTCACCGGCGGCACCGCGCGCCTGCCCGGCGAGCCGCCCGAGCTGCTGCGCGACGGCCGACTTCTCCCGGTCGGCCGCCCTGCGCCGCTCCCCCAGCTCCTCGACCAGCGCGGCACACTCCTTGCGCCGCTCGACCGTCGCCTGCTGCGCCTCGGCCAGCTCCTCGCACCGCACGGCCAGCTCTTCCAGCTCGGCAGCGGCCTCGTCCACGGAGGCCTGCACTTCGAGGAGACTGGGCGCCCCGGCGGACCCCCCGTGCGCGAAGTGCGCCCCGAGCAGGTCGCCTTCGGCGGTTACGGCCGTGAGGTGGGGGTGGGTGTAGACGAGGTCTTCGGCGTCTTCGAGCGTGCCGACGACGACGATGCCGTGCAGGAGACGTCGTACTGCCGGCATGAGGTCGGAAGGGCCGCGGACCAGATCTGCCGCGTGTCGCTGCGTGGCGGACGCCGCTTCGTCGTGGCCGGTCGCGTCCCTTCGGGGCGCCTCCGGTGCCCCGGCGAGCAAGAGTGACGCCCTTCCGCCGTCCTGCTTCCGCAGCATGCGGATGGCGTCCGCCGCCGCCGAAGGCGACGTCACCGCCAGCGCGTCCGCCGCCGCACCGAAGGCCGCCGCCAGCGGGATCTCGTAGCCCGGGGTCACCGTCAGCAGTTCGGCGGCGGGGCCCAGCAGTCCCGTGAGCCGGTCCTTCGCTCCGAGCAGCGCGCCCGTGCCGTCCTTTCGCCGCAAGCCGAGCGCCAGCGCCTCGTGGCGGGCCTGCGTCGCGGCGCGGCCGCGTTCCGCCACGGTGGCCGCCTCGCGGGCTGCCGTGAGCGCGGCCTCGGCCTCGGCGAGCTGCTGCTTGGCGGCTTCGTGCTGCTCGGCGAGTTCCGCGTCGCCGGCGTCCAGGCCGTCGACCTCGGCCTTCAGCGCCTCGTACTCCTCCTGCGCGGCGAAGGCCCGCTCCTGGGCCTCGTCCCGTGCGGCGGCGAGGCGGTCGATCTCGGCCTGGGCGGAGGCCGCACGTGAACGGGCGGCGTTGACCTGCCCGTTCAGCCGGGCGAGTCCCTCACGGCGGTCGGCGATGGCCCGGGCGACGTCCTTCAGGCGCCGTTCCTCCTGCGTGAGTTCCCGCTCCAGCTCGGCGCGGTGCGCGACCGTGTCCTCCAGGGCCCGCTCGGCTGCCTCCAGGGCCGCTTCGAGCTCGGCCTCCTGCTCACGGATGCGGGCGGCCTCGCGCTCCATGTCCTCGGGGTCGCGGCCCCGCCGTTCCTCCGGTGGCGCGGAGGTCGCGCTCTTCACGCGCGCGTCGGCCAGCGAGATCGTGCCGCGCACCCGCTCGGCGAGCTGGGACAGTTCGTACCAGGTCTGCTGGGCCCGCTGCAGGCGCGGCGTGAGCTGGCGTACCTCGTCCTCCAGGAGCCCTTCGCGCTGGAGCGCCTTCCTCAGCTCCTGTTCGGCGGCCTCCTTGCGCTCCTTCAGCGCGGCCTCGTCGGCGACCTCGGTCTGGAGCGCCTGACGGAGCCGTACGAGATCGTCGGCGAGGAGGCGGAGCCGGGCGTCGCGCAGATCCGCCTGGATGACGGCGGCCCGGCGCGCAACGGCCGCCTGACGGCCGAGGGGCTTGAGCTGTCGGCGCAGTTCGTCCGTCAGGTCCTGCACGCGCGCGAGGTTGGCCTGCATCGCGTCCAGCTTGCGAAGAGCCTTCTCCTTGCGCTTGCGGTGCTTGAGGACACCGGCCGCCTCCTCGATGAAGGCGCGGCGGCCCATCGGGTCGGCGTGCAGGACGGAGTCGAGCTGGCCCTGGCCGACGATGACGTGCATCTCGCGGCCGATGCCGGAGTCGGAGAGCAGTTCCTGGATGTCGAGGAGGCGACACGTGTCGCCGTTGATCTGGTACTCGCTGCCGCCGTTGCGGAACATGATCCGCGTGATGGTGACCTCGGCGTACTCGATGGGCAGTGCGCCATCCGAGTTGTCGATGGTCAGCGAAACCTCGGCTCGGCCAAGTGGCGGACGGCCGGTCGTGCCGGCGAAGATGACGTCCTCCATCTTGCCGCCGCGCAGCGACTTGGCACCCTGCTCACCCATGACCCAGCTGAGCGCGTCCACCACGTTGGACTTGCCCGAGCCGTTCGGTCCGACGACGCACGTGATGCCCGGCTCGAACCGGAGTGTGGTCGCCGAGGCGAACGACTTGAACCCGCGGAGGGTCAGGGCCTTGAGGTGCACGCCGCTGGACTCTACCTTCCGCCTGTATCTCGCTCCATGAACCCGCGGTTTCACCGATGAACGTGCAGGGCACACCAGACGTTAAAGAGGGTGAAAGGATGCGCGGGGCAGTAAGCCGGGAGGCAAGAAAGAAGGGACGCCGAAGCGTCCCTTGCAACTTCTGACGACTGACTTGCCAGTCGCCTGACAACTACCTAGCGGTTGGATACGAGCCGCCCAAACCACTGCTTGTGCTGTCGTGGAGCGATGCAGTGATCAGGTGAGCGCAGGCTCCGCCTGGTGTGCGTCGATGCTCTCCATGATCCTGTCGTGAGAAGCGGCAGCCGTCAGCGCGTCGTTCTCCGCCTGGATCCGTCCGAGCTCGGATTCCAGGTCCTGGACACGCTGCTGGAGCCGTCGCATCTCGGCGAGGAGTCGAGGGTCGGAGCCGCCGACGTAACCGAGAAGCGCCTTTGCCATGATGGATGGTCCTCCACAATGAGTGACCGACCGAAGCGGTGTGGGTCGTGAGGGATTCGCACCCGCGGTTGGTTGGCAGGCCTGGAGTTGTACTGCCGTTCAGCCACGCCAAACAGCGAAGGTGCGCGGGGCTTTCAGCGTCTCACCAAAAAGTTTGACGGTCAACACGATCACGCCCCGTATTGGCGGGCAAACCCGGGGGCACACGGCCTTGAGACGGCTGCGCGGCGACTCCTGCGGGCCCTGCGGGGCGTGGCGATCATCCTTCAGTGCGGAGCCTGCCACCGTGAGCCGTTCTTGGCAACCACCTGCCCATTTCTGCTCGGGGCAGTTGCCGGTGGCAGATCCGTCCGCTTGTTCCAGGGCCGCTTTACAGAACCGGCTCAACGGATGGCGAAGCCGTCGTAACACCCGCGAGGTGTGTCCCAGATCTCGGTGACACCGTCCACCCGCCCGGGCGTGTCGTCGCCCTGGAGCCAGTCGAGGAGTCCTTCACAACCCTTGCGCGAGCCCTCCGCAACCACTTGGACCCGACCGTCGGCCAAATTGAGAGCAAAACCACTCAGGCCGCCGATCTCGAGGGCCTTGGCCCGCGTGAACCAGCGAAAACCCACACCTTGGACGCTTCCACGCACCCAGGCGACCAGCCGTACATCGTCGCTCATAGGTGCAACCTAACGGGCCAATGTCTCTCCGAGCACTTCCTCCCCTGGCGCCATGCGGTACCGTCCCCACCCAATGAATCTCATATGAAACTCACACGATCGAGTGAGTTCTGTGAGGACGTTGAGACCGCAGGGACGAGGAAGGCCAGAACATGGGACGCCACCGACGCTCCGCCGCCGGACGCGCCGCCACCGGCCGCGCCACGGGGGTCACACATACGGACGGCTCCTACACGGAGGGCCACGACCCGCTCAACTCGCACGACGGTGGCCGGCCCACGATGGGCATCGCGCCCTATCTGAACCCGGAGGCGTACGCCGAGGCCTACGCGAAGAGCGACGCGTACCTCTTCGCCGAGGACGACGACTACGACCGGATCACCAACACCGCGACCTTCCCGAGCGACGCCCACTCCATGAGTGGCTCCGCCTCGGGCGCGGACACCGCGGTCTTCCGCAGTGACGGCTTCACCCCCAGCTCCGGCTCCCGTCGCCCCGGGAACGGCGCGCACCGCCGCCGCAAGAAGAAGGCCGTGGCGCCGGTGAAGACCGGTCTGCTCGGCGTCTCCGCTGCGGTCGCCCTGGGCACGGTCGCGGTCGCCACCGGTGTGGTGCCCGGCATCGACAATTACAGGCTCGGCGGCGGCAACGGCGCGGACAAGGTGCAGGCCGCCGACACCCCGACCAACTCCCCCAACGAGCAGGGCGGCACCTCCGGCAGCGCCGACAGGGACGAGAACGGCTCGGCGACGAGCCGCGACACCGAGCGGCCCACCTCGCCGGCCCCGTCGACCTCCTCGGCCGCGCCGACGAAGACCCCGTCGAAGAAGCCCTCGGCCACGCCCAGCGAGAAGCCGAAGGACACGCCTTCGCGTACGGCCACGAAGACGCCGGAGCAGAAGCCCGAGAAGAAGCCCGAGAAGGAGCAGACCAGCGCTCCCGTGACGGTCTCCGCGCAGGCCGCCGCCGCGGCCGAGGTGCTGAAGCTCGTCAACGAGGAGCGCGCTCAGGTCGGCTGCAGCGCGGTGGCCGCCAACAGCTCGCTCGCCGATCTGGCCCAGGACTTCAGTGCGGACATGGCGGAGCGGGGCTTCTTCGACCACACCGACCCCGACGGCGCATCCCCGTGGGACCGGGCCGCGAAGGCCGGTATCACCGACCTCGGCGGCGAGAACATAGCCCGCGGTCAGTCCGACGCGGCCGCCGTGATGGACGCCTGGATGAACAGCCCGGGCCACAAGGCCAACATCCTGAACTGCGACTTCAAGACCCTCGGCGTCGGCGTGCAGCTCGGCGCCGGCGGCCCTTGGTGGACGCAGGACTTCGGGTACTGAACACGAGGAAGGGCGCGCCCGGTGGACGCGCCCGGATCAGGCCGTCCGGCCGTCGTCGGCCTCCCTGTGCATACCCGCCGAGGCGCTCCCGCCTTGTCGTGGGGCACCTCCGACGACCCCTGACCGGCCCGGGCTGCCGACTCCGGCCCGGGCTGCCGATTCAGTCCTCGGCTAGCCCCAGGGGCCGCAGGGCCGACGTGTAGTCGCCGGTGACCACGAGGTGGTCGATGACCTCGACCATCACGGGGATGCCGGCGTGCCGGACCATCAGGTTGTCCCAGCAATAGAAGTACCGGCCGTCGAGACACTCCCCGGTGTCCTTCCAGCGGTCCATCAGGCGGCGCGCCTCGTCGAGGGTGAAGACGGTCGCGGACCAGCGCTGTCCGTCGGCGAAGGTCACCCACATGTCGACGTTGCAGACCTCGTCGAGGTCCTCCCCCGCGTCCGGTACGAAGCAGATCTCGTATCCGTCCCTGCGCACCCGATAGAACGGGCCGTCCCACACACGTCCCCCCTAGGCGCCGTCCCCCGCGGCCGGCTCGGTCGGCAGGCTACAGCGGGGACGGCGCCTCGTGCGCCTCAATTACGGCGTCGCGTACGGTGTCGCGCTCAGGCGGCCACGCGGCCCCGCACGAACGCCTTCGCCGTCTCCGTCACCCGGCGCCCCAGGTGCTCGGCCGTGGCCACGTCGGCCTTGTGGACGGCCTCCGGCCCCTGGTCGGCGTTGGTCTGGGCGGCGGCGCCCGCGAAGACGCCGAGGCGGTTGAGGTCGTTCTCGGAGCCGGCGCTGCTGTTCCAGCCGGGGAGCAGGCCGAGGTTGATCCAGTGCATGCCGAGCTGGGCGGCCAGGATCTGGAAGAACTGCAGGGTGTGCAGCTTGTCGCCGCTCTTGGAGGCGGAGTTGGTGAAGCCGGCGGCCAGCTTGTCCGTCCAGGCCTGCTCGGCCCAGCGCTTCGAGGTGGCCTCCGCGAAGACGTGGAAGGCGCCGGATGCGGTGCCCATATAGGTCGGAGAACCGAACACGATTGCGTCCGAGGCGTCGAGGGTCGCCCACTGCTCCTCGGTGATCTCGTCCACCTTGATCAGATGCACCTCGGCACCGGCCTCGACGGCACCGGAGCGGACGGCCTCGGCGATGACGGCGGTGTGGCCGTAGCCGGAGTGGTAGGCGATGGAGACGACGGGGGTGGTCACTTAAGTGCTCCTGAACGTAGGCAGCCCAGCGAGAGTCAGCTCGCCGGCGGTAACGAAAGGAAAGCACTAACTTTCAGTTAGTGCAACCTGCCGGTTAGCGCTGCGTTCGAGTACGCTTCAGATATGGACACCACGCAGGAGCGCACGGAGGCGCAGGACCTCCCGTACAACGTGTTCGCCAAGGCCTGCCCCTCGCGCGGCACGCTGGAGCACGTCACGGGCCGCTGGGGCGGGCTCACGCTCGGCGCCCTGTACGAGGGCTCGCTGCGCTTCAACGAGCTGCGCCGCCGCGTCGACGGCGTCAGCGAGAAGATGCTGTCCCAGACGCTGCACGCCCTGGAGCGGGACGGCCTGGTGCGCCGCGATGCCCAGCCGACGAACCCGCCGCGGGTCGACTACGAACTGACTCCCCTGGGGCGCGGCGTGGCGGAGCGGCTGCTGAACCTCATCCACTTCGTGGAGGGGCAGATGGACGACGTGCTCGAAGCACGCGTGCGTTACGACGGGACGCGCGGCGCCCTCTGACACTTCGGGCAGAAGTAGCTGGACCGGTTCATCCAGGCCCGCCTGCGCATGGGCGTACCGCACCTCTTGCACGGCAGCCCTTCACGGCCGTACGCGTCGAGCGACCGGTCGAAGTAGCCCGACTCGCCGTTGACGTTGACGTAGAGGCTGTCGAAGCTCGTGCCGCCGACGGCGAGGGCGGCGTTCATGACGTCCCTTACGTGGCCCAGGAGTTCGAGGCTGCGCGGGCGCGTGAAGGTCGCGGTCGGGCGGTCGTAGTGGAGGCGGGCGCGCCAAAGGGCCTCGTCCGCGTAGATGTTGCCGACGCCGCTGATCAACGACTGGTCGAGCAGGGCCCGTTTGATGGTCGAGCGCTTGCGGCGCAGGGCCTGGTGGAAGGCCTCGTCGTCGAAGAGCGGGTCGAGGGGGTCGCGGGCGATGTGCGCGATGACGTCGGGCAGCCCGTCGGGGGTGTTGTCGTGCAACGACAGTCCGCCGAAGGTGCGTTGGTCGACGAAGCGCAGCTCGGTGTCGACCGCGTCAGCGAACCGCACCCGGATCCTGAGGTGCTTCTCGTCGGGCGCGGTGCTCGGCTGGACCAGCAGCTGGCCGCTCATGCCGAGGTGGGCCAGGACCGACTGGTGCGTGTCCTCCAGGGGCAGCCACAGATACTTGCCGCGGCGGCTCGGCGTGCCGATGCGGTGGCCCCCCAGGCGATGCGCGAAGTCGTCGCCGCCCGCGATGTGCCGGCGTACGGCACGCGGATGCAGCACCTCGGCATCGGCGACCGTGCGGTGGGCGACCCACCGCTCCAGTCCGCGTCGTACGACCTCGACCTCGGGCAACTCGGGCATGGGGTTCCCCCGTAACACCTGCGCGGCCCGGCAGGGCCGCTCAATGGACCGAGCGCCCGCCCCACGGCGGGGTACGGGCGCTCGGATCGCTCTGTTCGGTCAGGCGGAGGCCGACGACGCATCGGCGTCGGGCTCGGCGGCATCAGCCGCCGACTTGCGGGCGCGCTCGTCCGCGGCGGCCTTGATGGCCCGCCATGCGGATTCCGCGGCCTGCTGCTCCGCCTCCTTCTTGCTGCGGCCGGTGCCGGTGCCGTACGAGACGCCTCCGACGCGGGCGGCAGCAGTGAAGGTCTTCTCGTGGTCGGGGCCGGTCTCCGTGACCAGGTACTCGGGCACGCCGAGCCCCTCGGTCGCGGTGAGCTCCTGGAGACTGGTCTTCCAGTCCAGGCCGGCTCCGAGGTTCGAGGACTTCTCGATCAGGGGGTCGAACAGGCGGTGCACCAGCTCCGCCGCCGAGTCCAGGCCCTGGTCGAGATAGACCGCGCCGATCACCGCTTCCAGGGTGTCGGCAAGGATGGACGCCTTGTCCCGGCCGCCCGTGCCCTCTTCACCGCGGCCGAGCCGGATGAAGGAGCCCAGGTCGAGCCCGCGGCTGACCTCCGCCAGCGCACGAGAGTTGACCACCGCGGCCCGCAGCTTGGCCAGTTGGCCTTCAGGCAGGTCGGGGTGGGTGCGGTACAGCGTGTCCGTGACAACGAGGCCGAGAACGGAGTCCCCGAGGAACTCCAGGCGCTCGTTGGTGGGCAGGCCGCCGTTCTCGTACGCGTACGAACGGTGGGTCAGCGCACGCACCAGAAGGGCGGACTCGAGCTTGTACCCGAGCCGCCCTTCCAACAGCGTGTGGGACGAGGCCTGGTTGTCCGCCTTCTTACGGGCGTGTGGGTCCGCCTTGGCGTCTTCCGCCTTCTTGGCAGTGGACACAGTGCCTCTCACCAGCCGCTCAGACCTCGAGGACCTGGCGCTTGTTGTAGGTGCCGCAAGACGGGCACGCAATGTGCTGCTGCTTGGGCTCGTGGCAGCGCTCGCACGCAACCAGGGGGGTGACCGCAGCCTTCCACTGCGACCGGCGGTGGCGCGTGTTGCTGCGCGACATCTTCCGCTTCGGAACAGCCACGGCTACTTCTCCTGCTTCTCGTCGACGCCCGCTTCGGCGCCGCTCATCTCGTCCTTCTCGCCGTCCGTCATGGTCTCGGCGAGTCCCTGCAGTGCCGCCCAACGGATGTCGACGGCGTCATGGTGGTGGTCCGGGTCGTCTGCGAGACGTGCTCCGCACTGGGCGCACAGTCCAGGGCAGTCGTCCTGGCACACCGGCTGCATCGGCAGTGCGAGCACCACCGCATCACGCAGCACTGGTTCGAGGTCGAACAAGCCGTCCTCGAGAAAGAGCCTGTCCTCGTCGTCCTCGGCGTCGTCGCCGGGTTCCGCGCTGTGGCGGCCCCGGTCATCGGCGTCAGGGTACGAGAACATCTCCTGGAATTCCGCTTCGACGTCGAGCTGAAGCGGCTCCAGACACCTTACGCACTCCCCCTCGGCCTGTGCACGGCCGGTGCCTGTGACAAGCACCCCTTCCATGACCGACTCGAGTCGGAGTTCGAGCTCCATCGGGGCGCCTTCCGGCACTCCGATGACCCCCTGGATACCGAGATCCTTGGGGGCGTCGACCGTACGGGTCAGGCGCTGCAGCGCACCGGGCCGCCGACCCAGCTCGTGCGTGTCGAACACGAGAGGGTTGCGGTGGTCGAGGCGGGCTGTCACGCCATTCCTGCTTTCGATCTGCTGAGCTCAGGGGGTCACTGCCCCTGGATGTTCCGGGGCAGGTTTGATCGCGGACGTACACGCGACCGAAGAGCCAGGATACTGGACCTTTCGCTCATGGCCCAATCCGGTGGCTGCTTACTGGCCGCGCCCCTGCTCGTAGGCCCGCAACTGCTCCGCGCTGATCATGCTCGTGTCGAAGAGACTGGTCTCGTCGAGGGCGTAGCCCTGACCGTCCTGTGCGGCCTGCTGCGGGATCTGGTGCTGGGCGTGCTGAGCCTGGTGCGGGTCGTAGGCGCCCTGCTGAGGGTCGTAGCCCTGGTAGGCGTAGGGGTCGGCCTGCTGGTAGCCGTAAGGATCCTGCTGGCCCGCGTACTGCTGCTGATAACCGGCGTACGGGTCCGCCGTCTGCTGCTGGTAGCCGTAGGCCGGCTGTGCGGCCTGCTGGTCGTACTGCTGCTGCGCCGGTACGGCGGGCTGCTCGGCCGGCGCCGTCCGGGCCGCCGCGGCGTCCTGCTCCGCCAGCGCGGCGAGGTCGGCGAGATAGTCGGCGTCGCTGGAGTGCTGGACGGTGCCGGTGTCGTCGGAGAGGGCGCCGAGGTCGTCGCTGGCGATACGGCCGTGCAGCTTCTGCCGACCGCGGCCGACCGCCTCCAGCGTCTTGGCCAGGACCGCCTCGAAGGCGCCGAGCTTGATGTCGACGTAGCCGTCGGCGTTGCGGCGCAGGGTCTCCGGGTCGTGGCTGCGCTCGGGGGCGTCCTCGTCCTCGTAGCCGTGCTCGTCGGTGCCGGGTCCGGTGCCCAGGAGCTTCTCGCGGCCCCGGCCGACGGAGCCGAGGGTCTTGGTGAGGACGACCTCGAAGTTGGCGAGCTTGGAGTCGACGTAGTCGTCAGCCTCCGCGCGGATGTCCTCGGCCTCCTTGCGGGCCTCGGCGAGGATGCGGTCGGCCTCGGCCTGGGAGCGGCGGGCGACCTCGGTGTCGGAGATCAGCGAACCGCGCTCGGCGTGCGCGCCCTGGATGATCCGGTCGGCCTCCTGGCGGGCCTGCTCGACCATCTGCTCACGGCCGCCGATCAGCTCCTGGGCCTGGGCGAGGGAGCCGGGCAGGGCCGCACGGACCTCTTCCAGCATCGAGAGCAGATCGGCGCGGTTGACCACGCACGAGGCCGACATGGGCATCGACCGGGCACCTGAGACCGAGGCGACGATCTCGTCGAGCTTCTTCTGCACGTCCACCGTGTGCTCGCCACTCTCTACTGCTGTGATGGAGACGGACGGGACGACTGTAGCCCCATCAGTCCTTGCGCAGGCGCTTGTTGAGGGCGTCCAGGACCACCGGCGGCACGAGGTGGGAGACGTCGCCGCCCCAGGTCGCCACCTCCTTGACCAGGGAGGAGGACAGGAAGCTGTAGGTGGGGTTGGTCGGGACGAAGAGCGTCTCCACGCCCGACAGACCGATGTTCATCTGGGCCATCTGCAGTTCGTAGTCGAAGTCGCTGACGGCACGCAGGCCCTTGACGATGGCGGGGATGTCACGCTGCTTGCAGAAGTCGACGAGAAGGCCGTGGAAGGCCTCGACGCGGACGTTGCCGTACTCGGCCGTGACCTGGCGGATCAGGTCGAGCCGCTCGTCCACTTCGAGCAGGCCCTTCTTGGCCTTGTTGATCATGACGGCGACGTAGACCTCGTCGTACAGCCGTGAGGCGCGGGAAATGATGTCGAGGTGTCCGTTGGTGATCGGGTCGAACGACCCGGGACATACGGCTCGGCGCACTTGTGATCCCTCGCTCTCGGGTCCGGTCATCGTGCGTCTTCACACGTGGAGGCGGCGCGACCGTACCAAAACGTTCCCTCGCCGTAACGACGGGCCCGGATCCCTTCGAAACCGTCCGGCCACCGGAATTCTCCGCCTCTGGTGCTGCGCTCCACGGTGACGAGCGCTTCGGCCGCGAGCCAGCCCCCCGAGCGGAGTGTGAGGAGAATCTCCCGAAGATCGTCGTCCGAGACGGCGTAGGGGGGATCGAGGAAGACGAGGTCGTACGGCTCGGTCGGCGCCGGGGTCTGGATGATCTGTTCGGCTTTGCCGGATCTCACCTCGGCGCCGGGGAGGCCGAGATTCTTCACGTTCTCGCGGACGACCCTGGCGGCTCGGGCGTCGGCCTCGACCAGGAGGGTGTGACCGGCGCCGCGGGAGAGTGCCTCCAGGCCGACGGCGCCCGAACCGGCGTAGAGGTCGAGGACGCGTTCGCCTTGCAGGGGGCCGCCGAGGAGGGACTGCCAGGTGGAGAAGAGACCTTCGCGCGCGCGGTCGGAGGTGGGGCGGGTGCCGGTCCCTGGCGGGACGGCCAGGCGACGTCCGCCGGCTGTGCCGGCGATCACGCGGGTCATCTTTGGTCCTTGGGTGTGAGCGGCTTTGGGTTCAGTGTCGCTGGTCGCGCCCCCGCGGCGGTAGCCGCATGGTCCATACAGCCCCGCACCCCTGGGTCGGCGGCCCTCACCCCTTTTCCAAGTACTGTTCCCTCTCCTCGTCCAAGAGGGCGTCCAAGGCTGTGCGCAGGCCCGGGAGATGCTCCAGCTCCGGATCCGCCGCCACCAGCGTCGCCGCCTCCTCCCTCGCCTCCGCGATGATCTCCTCGTCCTCGATGACCGCCAGCATCCGCAGGCTGGTGCGGGCCCCGGACTGGGCCTGGCCCAGGACATCGCCCTCACGGCGCTGCTCCAGGTCGATGCGGGAGAGTTCGAAGCCGTCGAGGGTGGAGGCGACGGAGGTGAGGCGCTGGCGGGCCGTGCTGGCCTCCGGCATCTCCGTGACCAGGAGGCACAGGCCGGGTGCCGAGCCACGGCCGACCCGGCCGCGCAGTTGGTGGAGCTGGGAGACGCCGAAGCGGTCGGCGTCCATGATCACCATCGCGGTGGCGTTGGGGACGTTCACGCCGACCTCGATGACCGTCGTGGCGACCAGGACGTCCGTCTCCCCCGCGGCGAAGCGGCGCATGACCGCGTCCTTGTCGTCGGGGTGCATACGGCCGTGCAGGACCTCGACCTTGAGGCCTTGGAGAGGCCCCTTGGCGAGCTGGTCCGCCACCTCCAGGACGGCGAGCGGTGGGCGCTTCTCCGCCTCGTCCTCCGGGGACTTCTTCTTGCCGGCCTTCTTCGGGTCGTCCTCCTCGTCCCCGATCCGGGGGCAGACGACGTACGCCTGGTGGCCGTTGCCCACCTCCTCGCGCACGCGTTCCCAGGCGCGGGCCAGGAAGTGGGGCTTGTCGGCGGCCGGGACGACATGGCTGGCGATCGGTGAGCGGCCGGCCGGGAGCTGGTCGAGGACGGAGGTCTCCAGGTCGCCGAAGACGGTCATGGCGACCGTGCGCGGAATGGGGGTCGCCGTCATGACCAGGAGGTGGGGCGGCTGCTTGCCCTTGCCGCGCAGGGCGTCGCGCTGCTCCACGCCGAACCGGTGCTGTTCGTCCACGACAACCAGGCCGAGGTCGTGGAACTGCACCTTGTCCTCGATCAGCGCGTGCGTGCCGATCACGATCCCGGCCTCACCGGTGACGAGATCGAGCAGCGCCTGCCTGCGGGCGGCAGCGCCCATGGACCCGGTCAGCACGACCACCTTCGTGGCCTGCTCGGCCCCGCCCAGCATGCCGCCCTCGGCGAGCTCGCCCATCATCTCGACGACCGACCGGTGATGCTGCTGGGCGAGGACCTCGGTGGGCGCGAGCATGGCGGCCTGCCCACCCGCGTCGACGACGGCGAGCATGGCGCGCAGCGCCACCATCGTCTTCCCCGATCCGACTTCGCCCTGGAGCAACCGGTGCATCGGATGCTCGGTCGCCAGGTCGTCGAAGATCTCCTTCGAGACCTTCTGCTGGCCCTCAGTGAGGGTGAAGGGGAGGCGGTCGTCGAAGGCGGTCAGGAGGCCGTCGGGCTTGGGTTTGCGGGCGACCGCCGGGAGTTGGGCGTCCGCGTGGCGGCGGCGGGCCAGGGCCACCTGGAGGACGAACGCCTCGTCCCACTTCAGGCGGGAGCGGGCGTCCTCGATGTCCGCCTTGGTGTGGGGGCGGTGGATCTTGAGCAGTGCCTCGGGCAGGGGAACCAGGCCGCGGCCCTCGCGCAGAGTGGCCGGGACAGGGTCGACCGCCTCCTGGGCGCTGGGCAGGACCGTCTGGATGGCCTTGCCGATCTTCCAGGACTCCAGTTTGGCGGTGGCGGGGTAGATCGGGATGAGGGCGCCCGCCCATGTCTCGACCGTTTCCTCCGAGTCGCCGCGCAGCAATTCGTAGGCCGGGTGTGCCAGTTGGAGGCGGCGGTTGAACACGGAGACCTTGCCCGCGAACATCGCGCGGGTGCCCGGCAGGAGCTCCTTGTGGGGCTTGTGAACGCCGTTGCCGAAGAAGACCAGTTGGAGCCGGCCGCTGCCGTCGGTGATCGTGACTTCCAGGCGCTGGCCCTTGCCGCGCGGTGCCTTGCTGGAGGCGAAGGTGTGCAGGCGCGCGTCGGCGACCATCGCGACCACCGTGACGTGCTCGTCCATGGGGAGGTCGGCGAGGTGGGTGAGCTGGCCGCGCTCCTCGTATCTGCGCGGGTAGTGGTGCAGCAGGTCACCGACGGTGTGCAGGCCGAGGTGCTCGGCCATCACCTTCGCGGTGGGAGGGCCGAGCACCTTTTTCAGTGGTTCTTCCAGTGCGGGCACGAGATCCATTCCACACCACGGCACTGACAATGCCGTAGAGGTCAGGGCGGCAGTCCGGGTAAACGTCCCGGAAACCCCTGGTCAGACGGTTCGTTTCGGCTCTAGGATGGCGCGCTCCGGCCATCCTTTCGCGGTCACCGCCTCACCGGGACCGCCCGACCCCGCGCCGTCGCGAAGTCCCCCCACCGGCGCAGCGACGATGGACTCCCAGACCTCACAGTCATCTCAGGCCCCTCAGCCGTCCCAGTCACCTCATACGTTCCAGGTCGACCTGCGCGGTCTGGTGGACCTGCTCTCCCACCACCTGTACTCCAGCCCGAAGGTCTACCTTCGCGAGCTGCTGCAGAACGCGGTCGACGCCATCACCGCCAGACGCGCCGAAGAGCCGGACGCGCCCGCCAAGATCCGCCTGTACGCCGAGTCGGGCGCCCTGCGGATCGAGGATTCCGGGGTCGGACTGACCGAGGCGGACGTGCACAACCTCCTCGCCACCATCGGCCGTAGCTCCAAGCGTGCCGAGGGCCTTCAGGAGGCCCGGTCCGACTTCCTCGGCCAGTTCGGCATCGGTCTGCTGGCCTGTTTCGTGGTTGCCGAGCGGATCCGGGTGGTCAGCCGCAGCGCCCGTACGCCGGACGCGGCGCCCGTGGAGTGGACGGCGACGGACGACGGTTCGTACACCGTGCGGACGCTGCCGAACGACGCCCGCACCGAACCGGGCACCACCGTGCACCTGGTGGCGCGGGCCGGGGCCGGGGAGTGGCTGGCGCAGGACCGGGTTCTCTCGTTGGCGCGGGACTTCGGCTCGCTGCTGCCGTACGACGTCCGGGTCGGCGACGAGGCGGTCACCGACCTCCCCGCGCCCTGGGACCGCCCGTACCCCTCCCCCGCCAACCGCAGGGTCGCCCTGGCCCGGCACTGTCACGACCTGTTCGGCTTCACACCGCTGGACTCGATCGAGCTGGACGTGCCGCTCGCGGGCATCCGTGGCGTGGCGTACGTCCTTCCGTCGGCGGTCAGCCCCGCCCAGCGGGCCGGTCATCGCGTCCACCTCAAGGGCATGCTGCTGACCGAGCACGCCGAACAGCTGCTGCCCGACTGGGCGTTCTTCGTGCGCTGTGTCCTGGACACCGACAGCCTGCGGCCGACGGCCTCCCGGGAGTCGCTGTACGAGGACGAGACGCTGGCGGGCGTACGGGAAGCGCTCGGCGAAAGGATTCGGTCCTGGCTGACGGGGCTGGCGGCCGGTGATCCGGAACGGCTGGCGGCGTTTCTGTCCGTGCACCACCTGGGCGTGAAGTCCCTGGCGCGGCACGACAAGGAGATGCTGCGCACGATGCTGCCGTGGCTGCCCTTCGAGACGACCGACGGGCGGCTGTCCCTGGAGGAGTTCGCGCAGCGGCACCCGGTGGTGCACTTCACGCGGACCGTCGAGGAGTACCGGCAGGTCGCGCCGATCGCGTCCGCACAGGGCGTCGGCGTGATCAACGGCGGTTACACGTACGACAGCGAGCTCATCGAGGCGCTGCCGTCGGTTCGGCCGGGGACGGTCGTCGCCGAGCTGGACGCGGACACCGTGACCGCGCATCTGGACTCGGTCGACCCGGCCGAGGAGCTGGCTCTGGCGGGCTTCCTGGCGGCCGCGCGGGCGAAGCTCGATCCGCTGGGCTGTGACGTCGTACTGCGCGCCTTCCATCCGCTGTCCGTGCCCGCTCTGCATCTCGACGACCGGGCGGCCCGGCACGAGCAGGCGCGCGCGGAGGCCGAGGAGCGGTCCGACGACCTGTGGGCGGGCATCCTGGGCTCGCTGCGCGGCAGCGCGCCACGCGCGCGTCTGGTGCTCAACCACCTCAACCCGCTGATCCGCCGGATCAGTTCACTGGGCGATCCCGAGCTGATCGGCACCGCCACCGAGTCCCTCTACGGGCAGGCCCTGCTGATGGCGCAGCGCCCGCTGAGGCCGGCGGACTCGGCACTGCTGAACAGGGCCTTCATCGGCCTGCTGGAGTGGGCCACGAACGGCGAGGAGGGCCGCCGATGAGCGACGTCACGGACTTCGACTCGCTGCGCCGGGCGATGGCGGAGAACTCCGAGGAGCCGGAGGGCCCCGCCCGCAACGCGCGCGCGGAGCAGCTGCTCGCCGAGGCCGAGAAGCTGGGCATCCCGCTCGCCGTGATCGAGGCGCTCGGCCACCAGCTGAAGGTCTACAACTACAGCTCCGAGAAGGACAAGATGTTCGTCCCCTTCGCGCGTCTGCTGCGCATGTGGGACGAGCGGCCCGAGGACTTCGACGAGTACGAGACGCACTCGCTGCACTGGGTCTTCAAGTGGATGTCGTCCGGCATGCTCGACCAGCCGCACATCCCGCTCGCCTCGATCGAGAAGTGGCTCGGCGAGATGGAGCACCGCTACCGGCTCGCCGGGCACTCCGAACGGGCCGTGCGCAGCGCCGAGTTCAGCGTGGCCGCGCATGTCGGGGACGTCGCGCGGGCCGAGCGCGCCTACGGCTCCTGGCTGGCCGCCGACCGGGACAGCATGGCCGATTGCCACGCGTGCGAGCTGCACGGGCAGGGCTGGTGGCAGGCCGAGCAGGGCCGGGACACGCAGGCGCTCGAACTGTGGGCGCCGGTCCTGGAGGGCGAGTACGCCTGCGCCCACGAGCCGCACACGGTCCTCGCGTCCTCCCTGGCGCCGCTGCTGCGCCTGGGCCGCGTGGACGAGGCCCGCGCCAACCATCTGCGGGGTTTTCGGCTCGTACGGGCCATGGAGAGCATGCGCGGCGCCTACGCGGACCACGTCGAGTTCTGCGTGCTGACCGGCAACGAGGCGCGCGGCCTGGAGCTGCTCGCGGAGCGGCCGGCGTACTTCACGGACACCGGGCATCCGCGCAGCAAGCTGGAGTTCACGGCGGTGGTGGCGCTGCTCATGGAGCGCCTGACCGAGCTGGGGCTGGGCGGGCAGCGGGTGCCGGGTCCGGCGGGCCGTGACTGGACCGCCGGTGAACTGGCCGCACACGCGCGTGCGCAGGCCCTCGCGCTGGCGGCGGGCTTCGACGGGCGCAATGGCACGGAGCACGTCAGCGAGCGGGCACGCGCGCGTATGGAACAGCGGCCACTGGTGGAGCGGCTGCCGCTGGGGGTGCGTACGGCGGCCCGGCCCAAGGCGGTGGCGATGCCCGCGCCTGCTGCGGTCGTCGCACCCGACGGTTCCGCGGCGGCCGACGCGGAGGCCGACCTGCCCGCGCTGCTCGCCGCGGCACGGCGGCTGTCGGACACCCTGCAACCCAACGCCATCGAGGCCTGGGCCGCCGTCTCACGAGCCGCCGAGGGCGTCGAGCTGCACGCCCTCGACCGCGCGGAGATCGCCGACCACCGGGCGATGGACCTGGGCCCCGAGGGCATTCCCCTCTTCGAGGAGGCCGCCGAGCTGTACGCGGCGGCGGGCGACCCCGGCGAGGCGCTGGCGGCACGCGCGCGTGGAGCGTACGTAAACGCTCTCACCGGCGAGGTCTCGCAGGCCCTCACGACGATCGCCGACCTGTACGACCGGGTTCTCGCGCTGTACGCCGAGGACGGCACGGGCGTGCGTCAGACGGCGGCCGTGCTGATGTGCCGGGCGCGGATTCTGATGCGGCGGGTGCACGAGACGCAGGACGCGGCGCCGCAGGCCGCGCTGACCGACGCCGAGACCGCCGCCCGTGAGGTGCTCGCACTCGTCGACGGGCGGGCCGGCGACGACGTACGGCTTGCCTCGCGGGCCGCGGAGGCGCACGCGATTCTCGCGGAGCTGGCGGCGCTCACCGGGGACGTGGAGGGGGCCGCGGAGCTGTTCGCGCGGGCTTCGGCCGAGTTCGTCGGGGCCGGGCTGCCGTGGTTCGCGGTGGAGTACGAGGCCCGGCTGGCCGGGCTCGCGCACCATCTCGGCGACACCGCGGAGGCCGAGCGGGCGCTGCGGGCGGCCCTGGAGCACGGCGGGCCCCACCTGGAGGCGACGGGGCGTGCCCAGCTGCACCTCCAGCTGGCCGAGGTGCTCGGCGGCCGGGGGCTGTCCGAGGAGGCCGCCGAACACGCCCTTCAGGCAGCGCACTGGGCCGACGAGGCGGGCGAGAGCCGCACGCTGGGCGCCTGGGCGCGGCAGCAGCTGGGCGGATTCCTGCTGCGGCAGGGACGGTTCGCCGAGGCCGCCGAGGTGCTGGAGTCGGCGCTGCCCGACCTGAGCGCGGAGGCGCACGGCGACGGCGCGGTCGTCCAGACGCAGTGGTGGCTCGGCGACTGCCTGAGCGAGCTGGGCGAGCACCGCGAGGCAGCCGAACGCCGGTTGCAGGCGGCCGAGATCGCCCGGCACTGGCCCGAGCAGCACGACCACGCCACGCTGGCCCACCTCGCCGCCGAGTCCCTCGGCCACGCGGGCCTGCACACCGAGGCGGACCAGGCGTACGCGCGCGCGAGTGGGCTGTGGCGCACCCTCGGCAACGTGCACGGCCTGGTGCGCTCCCTGCGTGCCCGCGCGTGGCTGGCGCTGCGGGTGGAGGACGTGGAGGGCAGGGCCGACACGGCGTCCGAGTTGATGGCGAGCGCTGTCGAGGAGTGCAGGGCGGCGCTGGAGGCGGTCGACGACGACGAGGCGCGTGAACGCCTGGTCGCCGAACTCGGCCACACGCACCGCCAGTTCGGTGACCTGCTGGCCCGTTCGGCCACCGAGGACGCCGAGGACGAGTCGATCCGGACCGCGCTGGAGGAGGCCCTGTCCCAAGTGACGAAGGCCGTCGCCGTGTTCGCCTCCCTCGGCGAGGACGCCCTGCACAGCCGCACCGGCGCCGAACTCGCCGCGGGCTGGCTGGAGGCCGACCTGAGCCGCCCGGCCGAGGCCGCGGCACGCGCGCGTGCGGTGCTGGTGGCGTACGACGGCCACGACGAGGGCGACGAGGCGGCGCAGGAGCGCCGGGCGGAGGCCGGGCAGATGCTGCAGGTGGTGCAGGAGCAGGCCGACGCGGAGCGGGAGAAGGCGTAGCTCGCGGCAGGGCGGAGCCTTTCGGCAGGGAGCGCTACTCCACGCCGATGAGCAGCAGCGCTCCCTGCCGTCCGCCCCGGTACACCACGGTGTCGACTGCCAGATACGACTCACGCACGCGTGCTTCGAGGTACTCGGCGATCGTCTCGGGTGCCTCGTCGCCGAGGACGAGGGTGACGAGTTCGCCGCCGGCCGAGAGCATGCGGTCGAGGACGGTCCCGGCGGTGGCCGTGACGTCCGTTCCGATCACGGCCACGTCGCCGTCGATGAGGCCGAGGACGTCGCCGGCCTGGCAGATGCCGGCCATGGTCCAGGACTGGCGTTCGGCGACGGCGACCTCGGCGTAGCGGGTGGCGCCGGCCGCCGAGGTCATCGACACGACGTCCTCGTCGAAGCGGCGGTCCGGCTCGTGCACGGCGAGCGCCGCGATGCCCTGGACCGCGGAGCGGGTGGGGATCAGTGCCACGCGGATGCCCTCAGTGCGGGCCTGCTCGGCCGCCGCGGCCGCGGTGTGGCGCAGTTCGGCGTCATTGGGCAGCAGCACGACCTCACGCGCGTGGGCACGCCGTACGGCCTGCACGAGCTCCCCGCTCGCGGGCGGTTCCCCGGGGCGCGCGAGGACGGTGGTCGCGCCGGCCTCGCTGTACAGCCCGGCCAGGCCCTCGCCGGGCACGACGGCGACCACGGCACGCTGGGCACGCTCCCGGGGCGGCCGCTCGGCACCGGTGGTGTGCACGTCACCGGCACCGAAGTGGGTGATCCGGATCCGGTAGGGCCGACCGGCCTCGACCCCGGCCTCCACGGCGGCCCCGGCGTCGTCGACGTGCACATGCACGTTCCACAGCCCGTCACCGCCGACGATCACGAGCGAGTCCCCGAGGGCGTCGAGCCGCCCCCGCAGCCGTGCCACGGCCGCGTCCTCGGCCTCCAGGAGGTAGATCACCTCGAACGCGGGCGCGCCCGCCGCGACGGCGTCGGCGCAGTCCTCGGCGTCGGCGAGGGAGGTGAGGGAGGTGCCGTCTCCGGGTGAACCCCCCGCCACGCGCGCGTGCGCCCCGGAGACCTGGTGAACCAGCGGGGCTGCCGCTTCCCCCGTGAAGGTCTCCACCAGCGCGCCCAGCACCGCCAGCAGCCCCCGTCCGCCGGCGTCGACGACCCCGGCCCGCTCCAGGACCGCCAGCTGCCCCGGCGTCTCGGCCAGCGCCACGCGCGCGCCCTCGTAGGCCGCCCGCGCGACGGCCCCGCAGTCGTCGTGCGCGACCCCGCCGGCCGCGTCGGCGGCTGCTGAGGCGACCGTGAGGACGGTTCCCTCGACGGGGTGGGCCACGGCCTGGCGGGCGGAGTCCGCGGCCTGCCGCAGGGCGAGGCGCAGGCCGGAGCCATCGGTATGAGCCGTCTCACTCTCGGCCGCGAGCACCTGAGCCATGCCGCGCAGCAGCTGGGCGAGGATCGTCCCGGAGTTCCCCCTGGCGCCGATCAGGGCCCCGTGCGCCATCGCGCGGGCGGCGTCCGCCAGGGTGGGCTTGCCCACGTCGTACGCGGCGAACACGGCCTCCACCGCCCCGACCGCCGACTCCACCGTCAGATAAAGGTTCGTGCCGGTGTCCCCGTCGGCCACGGGATAGACGTTGATCGCGTCGATCTCCTCACGCGCCCGGCCCAGTGACTCCAGCGCGAGGCCGCACCAGGTGCGCACCGCGAGAGCATCGAAGAATGTCTGCGGCACCTGCGCCACCTGCGCCTCCTTGAGCTGCCGGCCGTGGCACGCAGCGTAGACCCAGAGAGGGTGCGCGCCGGAAGCGGGCCGGGAGCGGGGCCCTGATCAGGCATGGTAGTTTCGTTGGACTGGCGCAGTCGTTGTATGCTGCTCCGGTTGCCCGATGAAAATCGGGCCGTTCCCCTGGCAACGCCACTCAGATCTCTCATCGTAGATCTCGATCCCGGCATGCCGGGATTATCCGTAAGAGCATCTGAAGTCTTTGGAGTGACCCGTGGCTGCCAACTGCGACGTCTGCGGCAAGGGGCCGGGCTTCGGCAACAACATCTCGCACTCGCACCGCCGTACGTCCCGTCGCTGGAACCCGAACATCCAGCGCGTCCGTACCGTGGTCGGCGGGACGCCGAAGCGCGTGAACGCCTGCACCTCGTGCATCAAGGCCGGCAAGGTCTCGCGCTGACGCACAGCTAAGCGCGCGGCCACAGCTGGTTCGCTGCAGTAAGCCGGTCCACCTCAGGGTGGACCGGCTTTTTGCCATGCCCGTGGACCGGTTCTCGCCGCACCCGACGCAAGTTTCCCGGCGCTGGATTCCCGACACAAGATTCCTCGCGCCGTCAAAGGGCCGTGGTGCCCCGCGTGAAGGCCCAGCCGTGATCCACGGGGCCGATCCCCCCGCCGAGTGCGAAACCGGCGGCGATGGCGCCCGTGACGTACTCCTTGGCGGCCGCCACCGCATCCGGCACGGGCAGCCCCTTCGCGAGGTGTGACGCGATCGCGGAGGCGAGGGTGCAGCCCGTGCCGTGGGTGTGGCGGTTGTCGTGGCGCGGGGCGCGCAGCCAGTGCTCCTCGGAACCGTCGGTGAGGAGGTCCACGGCGTCGCCCGCGAGATGGCCGCCCTTCACCACGACCCACCGGGGCCCGTACTCCAGCACGGCCGCCGCGGCCCGCCTGAGGTCGTCCTCCGTCTCGACGTGCACGCCGGTGAGTTGGGCCACCTCGTCGAGGTTCGGGGTCGCCACGGTCGCCACCGGCAGCAGCTTCGTGCGTACGGAGTCCAGCGCTGACGCCGCGAGCAGCGAGTCGCCGTGCTTGGACACACCCACCGGGTCGATCACGGCGGGCACGTCGGTGCCGCCGATCAATTCGGCCACCGTCTCGACGAGTTCGGCCGACGCGAGCATGCCCGTCTTGACCGCCTGCACGCCGATGTCGTCGACGACGCTGCGGTACTGGGCCCGTACCGCCTCCACCGGCAGCTCCCAAGCGCCTTGCACGCCAAGGGAGTTCTGGGCCGTGACAGCGGTGATCACGCTCATGCCGTGCACGCCGAGCGCGAGCATCGTCTTCAGGTCGGCCTGGATGCCCGCGCCGCCGCCGGAGTCGGAGCCGGCCACCGTCAGGACGTTGGCGATCATGACTCGATGTCCCCTCCGAAGTGGTCCCAGCCGCCCTTGCGGGTCCACGGTGCCCCGTCCACCGTCACCTGGGGCAGCGCCGAGGGGTTGAGGACCTCGCCGATGACCTTCCAGCGGGCCGGCAGCTTCACGTCCGGCGGGAAGGTCGCCACGATCGCGTGGTCCTCTCCCCCGGTCAGCACCCACTGCATGGGGTCGACGCCGACGGCCTGCCCGATGTCGTTCATCTGGGAGGGGATGTCGATCGCGCCGGAGCGGATGTCGATACGGACCTTGCTGGCCTCGGCGATGTGCCCGAGGTCGGCGATCAGCCCGTCGCTCACGTCGCACATCGCGGTCGCGCCGAGCCCGGCGGCGGCCGGACCCGCGTGATACGGCGGCTCGGGGCGCCGGTGCGCCTCGACGAAGGCGCGCGGCGAGCGGAAACCGCGGGCGAGCACGGCGTATCCGGCCGCGGACCACCCCAGCCAGCCCGTCACGGCGACCAGGTCGCCGGGCTGCGCGCCCGCGCGGGTCACGGGCTCCTGGTTGCGCAGATCGCCGAGTGCGGTGATCGACACCATGATCGTGTCGCCCCGTACGACGTCCCCGCCGACCACGGAAGCGCCCGCGACCTGGCATTCGTCGCGCAGGCCGTCCATCATCTCGGTCGGCCAGGTCACCGGGAGTTCGGCGGGCACGACCAGGCCGAGCAGCAGCGCCGTCGGCACCGCGCCCATGGCGGCGATGTCCGCGAGGTTCTGCGCGGCGGCCTTGCGGCCCACGTCGTACGCCGTGGACCAGTCGCGGCGGAAGTGCCGCCCCTCCAGCAGGATGTCGGTGCTGGCGACCACCCTGCGGTCGGGCGCGGCCACCACCGCGGCGTCGTCGCCGGGGCCTACCCGGACCGCCGGGGTGGTGGTGAGACGGGAGGTGAGCTCCCTGATGAGCCCGAACTCGCCGAGCTCACCAACAGTGCCCTTCATTGCCCTTACGCCCCTTCTGTCTCTGTCCGCACCCGGTCGCGCGTCACTACTGTCCTCGCTACGGTCGACGTGTACGTCAACTTCTGTCGTGTCTGCACCCCGGCGCGCAAGCCCCGGCCACCGCAGGTCTCCCCGCGGCGAGCGACGACGCGATACCGTGGCGTTCCTTTTCCCCACATGATCCTCGTGGCCGCCCTGGAGGTTCCGTGGTACAGGCGTACATCCTGATCCAGACGGAGGTCGGCAAGGCGTCGACCGTCGCCGAGACGATCAGCAAGATCCCTGGAGTCATCCAGGCCGAGGACGTCACCGGACCGTATGACGTCATCGTGCGCGCCCAGGCCGACACCGTCGACGCGCTGGGTCGCCTGGTGGTCGCCAAGGTCCAGCAAGTGGACGGCATCACCCGCACCCTGACCTGCCCGGTCGTACATCTGTAGCCCCCGTCTACCCTTGGCCGGTGAACTCTTTGCGTCACCGGCACATTTCTGTCCTCGGGCTGCCCGCGCTCGTCCTGCTGATCACCGCAGCGGGCTGCTCATCAGCAGACGGCAGCGCGTCGGCGGCGGTTCCCAGCCCCGGCGCGAAAGCCAGGCAACTGTGCCGGAACCTCGACAAGGTGCTGCCGGCCAAGGTGGACGGTGAGAGCCGTGAGGACCCCTCGCCCGCGTCCGCGCTGACCGCGGGCTGGGGGGACTCGGCGATCATACTGCGGTGCGGTGTGCCGCAGCCGCCGAAGATGGTCGATCCGAAGGTGGCCGAGGGCCGGGATCCGGACGCGGTGGCCGGTGGCGTGGAAGACGTCAAATGGCTGATGGAGAAGCAGGACGGCGGTGGGTACCGGTTCACGACCGCCGGCCGTCTCGCGTATGTCGAGGTCACCGCGCCGGAGGGCCGGGACAGCTCGAGTGTGCTGATCGACCTGGCTCCGGCCATCAAGAAGGCGATCCCCGAGGGGATCGCCAACTGAACGCCAACTGAATGCCACGGACCGCACGGGAACGGACCCGAACGGGTCCGGCTCCTACCTCAGACCCGTCGACCTGCGCAGCGCCGCCTCGATCAGCCTGTCCACCAGGTCCGGGTAGCTGATCCCGCTCGCCTGCCACATCTGCGGGTACATCGAGATCGGCGTGAAACCGGGCATCGTGTTGATCTCGTTGATCACGAACTCCCCGTCCTCGGTGAGGAAGAAGTCCGCCCGCACGAGCCCCTCGCACGAAGCCGCCTCGAAGGCGTCCACGGCAAGGCGCTGCACCTCCGCCGTCTCCTCCGGCGTCAGGGGCGCCGGCACGATCCCCGGCGTGGAGTCGATGTACTTGGCCTCGAAGTCGTAGTACGCGTGCGCGTCCGGCGGCGGGATCTCCGCGGGGACGGAGGCCCGCGGGCCGTCCTCGAACTCCAGCACCCCGCACTCGATCTCCCGGCCGCGCAGCGCCGCCTCGACGAGGATCTTCGGGTCGTGCCGCTGAGCCTCGGCGATCGCCTCGTCCAGGCCGGACAGGTCCTCGACCTTGGTGATGCCGATCGACGAACCCGCGCGCGCGGGCTTCACGAAGAGCGGCCAGCCGTGGTCGCCGGCGAGGTCGATGATCTTCTTGCGGGCGGCGGACTCGTCCCGCTCCCACTCGCGGGGCCGGATCACCACATACGGGCCCACCTTGAGCCCGAACGAGGTGAACACCCGCTTCATGTACTCCTTGTCCTGGCCGACGGCCGAGGCGAGCACTCCCGCGCCCACGTACGGCACCCCGGAGAGCTCCAGGAGGCCCTGGAGGGTCCCGTCCTCGCCGTAGGGCCCGTGGAGCACCGGGAAGACGACGTCGATCTCGCCCAGCGCCTTGGGCACCGATCCGGGCTCCGTGTAGACGACTTCGCGGTTCGCCGGGTCGACGGGGAGCACCACGCCGCCCTCGCTCGACTCGGCCAGCTCCTCGACGTTGGGCGTACGGCGCTCGGTGATCGCCATGCGTTCCGGTTCGTCGGCGGTGAGCACCCAGCGGCCGCTCTGCGTGATGCCGATCGGCAGGACGTCGTACTTCGTCCGGTCGATCGCGCGCAGCACGGCGCCGGCGGTGACCATGGAGATCCCGTGCTCGGAGCTGCGGCCGCCGAACACGACGGCCACGCGCGGCTTGCGCGGCTGCTGGTCAGGGCTCTGGGAGAGGTTCTCGGTGCTCATATCGCGTTGAGCGTACCCGCCCGTAGGGGCCGAGTCAGCGTTCGGCCCGCGCGGAAGCCGGAGGGCGTGCCGGTGTTCGCTCAGCGTCGTTCCGGCTTCGCGCTGCGCGACATCAGCTCCTTCAGGGCGACCACGGGCGGCTTGCCCTCGTGCACGATGCCGACGACGGTCTCCGTGATGGGCATGTCGACGCCGTGCCGCCGGGCCAGATCCAGCACGGACTCACAGGACTTGACGCCCTCGGCGGTCTGCTTGGTGACCGCGATGGTCTCCTGCAGGGTCATGCCCTTGCCGAGGTTGGTGCCGAACGTGTGGTTGCGCGACAGCGGCGAGGAACAGGTCGCGACCAGGTCGCCGAGGCCGGCGAGTCCCGCGAACGTCATCGGGTCGGCGCCCAGCCGGACCCCGAGCCGCGCGGTCTCGGCGAGGCCGCGCGTGATGAGCGAGCCCTTGGCGTTGTCGCCGAGCCCCATGCCGTCCGCGATGCCGACGGCGAGCCCGATGACGTTCTTCACGGCACCGCCCAGCTCGCAGCCCACCACGTCGGTCTCGGTGTAGGGCCTGAAGTACGGCGTGTGACAGGCGGCCTGGAGGCGCTGGGCGACAGCCTCGTCCGTACAGGCGACCACCGCGGCGGCCGGCATCCGCGCGGCGATCTCACGGGCGAGGTTCGGTCCCGTGACCACGGCGATCCGGTCCGAACCGACCTTGGCGACATCATCGATGACCTCGCTCATCCGCATCGCGGAGCCGAGTTCGACGCCCTTCATCAGCGAGACGAGCACCGTGCCGGGCGCGAGCAGCGGGGTCCACTCGGCGAGGTTGCCGCGCAGCGTCTGCGAGGGGATGGCGAGGACCGTGAAGTCGGCGCCGTGCGCGGCCTCGGCGGGGTCGGGCGTCGCCCGCAGGTTCTCCGGGAGCTCGACGCCGGGGAGGTAGTCGGGGTTCGTGCGGGTGGAGTTGACCGCTTCCGCAAGTTCGGGGCGGCGGGCCCAGAGGGTCACCTCGCAGCCCGCGTCGGCGAGGACCATGCCGAAGGCGGTGCCCCACGATCCGGTGCCCATGACGGCCGCCTTGACGGGCTTGCTCACGTGCCCTGCCCCTCTTCCTGCTCGGCCTTCGGCTGGTCCGGCGTCTGCCGGTTCTGAGCGGAGGTCCGGCGCCGCTGCTCGATGCGCTCCTGACGCGGATCGTACGGCGTCTGCGGCGCCTTCTCGCCGCGGATCTCCTCCAGGTGGCGGGTGACGGCGGCCATGATGACCTCGGTCGCCTCCTTCAGCAACTCCGGGGTCATCTCCTTGTCGTAGAAGCGCGCGAGGTCGACCGGCGGACCCGCAAGCACCCGGTGGGTCTTGCGCGGAAGGACGTTGGCCTTCTTGGCGTACGGCGGCAGCAACTCGTTGGCGCCCCACTGCGCGACGGGGATCACCGGGCACTTGGTCTGCAGGGCGACGCGGGCGGCACCGGTCTTGCCCGTCATGGGCCACTGGTCCGGGTCCCGGGTGATGGTGCCCTCGGGGTAGAACGCGACGCACTCACCGCGCTCCACGGCGTCGATCGCGGCCCGGAAGGCGCTCAGCGCGTCCGTGGTCTCCCGGTAGACGGGGATCTGGCCGGTGCCGCGCATCGCGGCGCCGACGAATCCCTTCTTGAAAAGCCCGCTCTTCGCCAGGAATCGCGGAACCCGGCCGGTGTTGTACTGAAAGTGCGCGTACGCGAAGGGATCGATGTGCGAATTGTGGTTCACCGCGGTGATAAATCCGCCCTCGGCCGGAATGTGCTCCATTCCACGCCAGTCCCGCTTGATCAGAACCACCAGCGGCGGTTTGCAGATCACCGCGGCGAAGCGGTACCAGAAGCCGATTCTGCGGCGGGGCACGCGGAGCACCTTCCTCTAGGAATCAAGGACATCGGGCCTGGGGGCCGCACAAGTGTCGCCCCAGGCCGCCGGTCTGTCGAGAACACCGTACGCCTCGCCGTCGCGGCTTCCTGATGGCCCTGGTGACGGCTGAGTGACAATGGCGGCGACTAGAGAGGGACGGAACGCGCGTGCAGTGGACCTTGGTCATACCCCTGAAACCCTTGGCGCGGGCGAAGAGCAGGCTGTCGGACACCGCCTCGGACGGGCTGCGCCCAGGCCTGGCCCTCGCATTCGCCCAGGACACCGTGGTGGCGGCGCTGGCCTGCCCGGCGGTCAAGGATGTGGCAGTCGTCACGGGCGACGCGCTGGCGGGCCGCGAGCTGGGCGCACTTGGCGCGCACATCGTCCCGGACGAGCCGGGCGGCGGCCTGAACGCGGCACTGGCACACGCGGCGGCAGTCGTACGGTCGTCCCGTCCCGAAAGCGCCCTGGCGGCCCTGAACGCCGATCTCCCGGCCCTGCGCCCGCTGGAATTGGCCCGCGTCCTGGACGCGGCGGCGGAATTCCCCCGCGCTTTCCTCCCCGACGCCGCGGCAATCGGTACCACTCTGCTGGCCGCTGCCCACGGACATGAATTGCGGCCCGCATTCGGCGAGGATTCCCGGGCCCGCCATCGTGCGTCCGGGGCAGTGGAACTGTGCCTCGACGAGGTGGACTCGGTACGCCAGGACGTGGACACCGGCGAGGATCTGCGGGCCGCACTGGCCCTGGGCGTGGGCTCGCGAACGACGGCGGCAGCGGCACGTCTGCTCATCGCCCCGCACCCGAACCACAACCCGTCGTAGGGTTGCAGCCATGCAGGCCACCGCATACACCTACGACGAAGACACCCGCTCCGGCAGTGTCCTCCTGGACGACGGCACCCCCGTCCCCTTCGACGCCCCGGCGTTCGACGCGGGCGGCCTGAGGCTGCTGCGCCCCGGGCAGCGGGTCCGCATCGAGACGGAGGGCGACGGCGCGGCCCTGCGGATCACGCTGGTGACGCTGCAGACCCTCTAGAAACACGCCGCGGGCCGGACTCCACGGGGAGTCCGGCCCGGCGCGTGAGTGCCCTGCGGTGCTACCTGTGACCCGCAGTTCTACCTCTTGCGGGCGGTGGCCTTCTTGGCCGTGGTCTTGCGAGCCGTCGACTTCTTGGCGGGCGCCTTCTTGGCGGTCGCCTTCTTCGCCGGGGCCTTCTTGGCCGTCGCCTTCTTGGCCGTGGTCTTCTTCGCCGCGGTGGTCTTCTTGGCGGCGGCCGTGGTCTTCTTCGCCGGCGCCTTCTTGGCGGTCGTCTTCTTGGCGGCGGCCGTGGTCTTCTTCGCCGTCGTCTTCTTCGTGGTCGTCTTCTTCGCGGCCGCCTTGGTGGTCTTCTTCGCGGCGGCCTTCTTGACCGTCGCCGAGGCGCCACCGGTCAGGCTGCCCTTGGGCGCCTTCTTGACGGCGACCTCGCCGCCCCGGGGGAGCTTCTTCGAGCCGCTCACCAGGTCCTTGAAGCCCTGACCCGCACGGAAGCGCGGAACGGAGGTCTTCTTGACCCGAACCCGCTCGCCCGTCTGGGGGTTACGGGCGTAACGAGCAGGCCGGTCGACCTTCTCGAACGAACCGAAGCCGGTGACGGAGACCCGCTCACCCGAGACGACCGCGCGGACGATGGCGTCCAGTACGTGGTCGACAGCCTCGGCGGCCTGCTGGCGGCCGCCCATCTTGTCGGCAATCGCTTCTACGAGCTGCGCCTTGTTCACGTCTTCCCCTTCGGAGACATCGCCAGAACGAAAGTGTTCAAGCTTTTTCGCACGTTAGGCAGATATATACCGCAAATCAAACACGAAACGGGCTAATCACCCTTGTGCCGCAACAGACTCGACTGTCTCGAAGGTGTTCAGCGTTCCTCTTCGGGGAATCGCCCCGCGTCGAGATCCGCCATGAACCGCTCCAGACGCCTTGTCGCTTCGGCGACGTCGTGCTTGGCCGCGGCCGTAATGACCAGCAGCTTCCGGGTCAGCGCCATCCGTACGCCCTCCGGGACTTGCAGTGCGCGCACCCTTCCATGCGCTTCCTTGAGTTGGTCCGCGACTGCCGCATAGAGCTCGAGTTGGCCGTCGTGTTCCATGCACAGATTGTGCCATCTGGGGCGAGTTGTCGCCTGCCAGGGGTGCAACTCCGGCCTCAAATGGCCTTCCGGGCACTTGCGGAAGCCGCGATGACAACACTCGCGTACCCCTTCAACATCCTTCGTAACGTGGGAAGTTGAGCGCGACGGGTGAGCGGCGCAGGGCCGTTCGGGTGCAGACATGGCAGTACCCCCGATCGGGCTGATCGGGGGTACTGCGGGGGTGTTGTGGTGGCCGAAAGTGGCCTTGTTTCGAAGTCTGGGCTCGCGCCTCGGGGTCAGGCCCTCGGATCAGGACTGGAGGGTGCGCGGCTTGAACGACGGCCGCTTCGTCTCGTAGGCGGCGATGTCGGCCTCGTTCTGCAGGGTGATCGAGATGTCGTCGAGGCCGTTCAGCAGCCGCCAGCGGGAGTTCTCGTCCAGCTCGAAGGAGGCGGTGATGCCCTCGGCGCGCACCTCACGGGCCTGAAGGTCGACCGTGACCTCGGCCTGCGGGTCCTTCTCGGTGAGCTCCCACAGCGCGTCCACGATCTTCTGCTCCAGAACCACCGTGAGCAGGCCGTTCTTGAGCGAGTTGCCTCGGAAGATGTCCGCGAAGCGCGACGAGATGACGGCCTTGAAGCCGTAGTTCTGCAGCGCCCACACGGCGTGCTCACGGGAGGAACCGGTGCCGAAGTCGGGACCGGCGACCAGCACCGTGGCGCCTTCGCGCTCGGGGCGGTTGAGCACGAACTCCGAATCCTTGCGCCAGGCCTCGAACAGCCCGTCCTCGAACCCGTCCCGGGTCACCTTCTTGAGCCAGTGAGCAGGGATGATCTGGTCGGTGTCGACGTTGGAGCGGCGCAGCGGGACGGCCCGGCCGGTGTGCGTGGTGAATGCTTCCATGGCTGATCAGACTCCAGCGGGCGTACGGGTCTCGGCGTCGGACAGGTCGGCCGGGGAGGCCAGGTGGCCCAGGACCGCGGTGGCCGCCGCGACCTGCGGCGACACCAGGTGCGTACGACCGCCCTTGCCCTGCCGGCCCTCGAAGTTGCGGTTGGAGGTGGACGCGGAGCGCTCACCCGGAGCCAGCTGGTCGGGGTTCATGCCCAGACACATCGAGCAGCCCGCGTGCCGCCACTCGGCGCCGGCCTCCTTGAAGACGACGTCCAGGCCCTCGGAAACGGCTTGCAGACCCACCCGAGCGGAGCCGGGGACGACCAGCATCCGTACGCCGTCGGCGACTTTACGGCCCTTCACGAGCTCCGCGGCGGCGCGCAGGTCCTCGATGCGGCCGTTGGTGCACGAGCCTACGAAGACGGTGTCCACCTTGATGGAGCGCAGCGGCTGACCGGCCTCCAACCCCATGTATTCCAGGGCCTTTTCGGCGGCGAAGCGCTCCGAAGCGTCTTCGTACGAAGCAGGATCGGGGACGTCCGCCGAAAGCGGCGCACCCTGGCCGGGGTTGGTGCCCCAGGTGACGAACGGCGACAGTTCGGCGGCCTCGATCACGACCTCGGCGTCGAACTCGGCGCCCTCGTCCGTCCTCAGCGTCTTCCAGTACGCGACGGCCGCGTCCCAGTCCTCGCCCTTGGGGGCGTGCGGACGGCCCTCGAGGTAGTCGAAGGTGGTCTGGTCGGGGGCGATCATGCCCGCGCGGGCGCCGGCCTCGATCGACATGTTGCAGATGGTCATCCGGGCCTCCATCGAGAGCTTCTCGATGGCGGAGCCGCGGTATTCCAGGACGTAGCCCTGGCCGCCGCCGGTGCCGATCCGGGCGATGATCGCCAGGATCAGGTCCTTGGCGGTGACGCCCTCGGGCAGTTCGCCGTTGACCGTGATGGCCATGGTCTTCGGACGGGCCATGGGCAGCGTCTGGGTGGCCAGCACATGCTCGACCTGGGAGGTGCCGATGCCGAACGCCAGACCGCCGAAGGCGCCGTGCGTGGAGGTGTGCGAGTCACCGCAGACGACGGTCATGCCGGGCTGGGTCAGTCCCAGCTGGGGGCCGACGACGTGTACTACGCCCTGCTCGACGTCGCCCAGCGGGTGCAGGCGCACACCGAAGTCGGCGGCGTTCTTGCGCAGCGTCTCCAGCTGGATGCGGGAGACCGGGTCCGCGATGGGCTTGTCGATGTCGAGGGTCGGGGTGTTGTGGTCCTCGGTGGCGATGGTCAGGTCGAGCCGGCGCACCTGGCGACCGCTCTTGCGGAGGCCGTCGAAGGCCTGCGGGCTGGTCACCTCGTGCAGCAGGTGCAGATCGATGAAGAGGAGGTCGGGCTCGCCCTCGGCGCGCCGGACGACATGGTCGTCCCAGACCTTCTCCGCGAGTGTCCTACCCATCGCTTTCCCTCCGGCCGGTATACGGTCCACCGGCCCAACTAGAGATCTTGAGAAGGCGACCTGCGCCCGCGCCCCTGCTTCCGGGCGTCCGCCGCCAGGCCCGCTCTGATTTACGGGCCGCTCTGCCTTCGTTCTTCCAGAGTGGCGTGTTCCACGGAAAATTGAACTTGCGTTTCACAGAGTGAGACGCGAGTATCGTTTCATGGACAACAGTAGCGGCGTCGGCGTTCTGGACAAGGCAGCCCTTGTCCTGAGCGCCCTGGAGTCCGGTCCGGCCACCCTCGCAGGGCTCGTCTCGGCCACCGGACTGGCACGACCCACGGCCCATCGACTGGCCGTGGCTCTGGAACACCACCGCATGGTGGCGCGTGACATGCAGGGCCGTTTCATTCTCGGTCCTCGCCTCTCGGAACTGGCCGCGGCGGCCGGTGAGGACCGCCTGCTCGCCACGGCGGGCCCGGTCCTCACCCACCTCCGTGACGTGACCGGCGAGAGCGCACAGCTCTATCGCCGCCAGGGCGACATGCGCATCTGCGTCGCCGCGGCGGAGCGGCTGTCCGGCCTGCGGGACACGGTCCCGGTCGGCTCGACGCTCACCATGAAGGCGGGCTCCTCGGCGCAGATCCTCATGGCCTGGGAGGAGCCGGAGCGCCTGCACCGCGGTCTGCAGGGCGCCCGCTTCACAGCGACGGCCCTCTCCGGCGTACGACGCCGAGGCTGGGCCCAGTCGATCGGCGAGCGCGAGCCGGGCGTCGCGTCCGTCTCCGCGCCGGTGCGCGGCCCGTCGAACCGCGTGGTGGCCGCCGTATCGGTCTCCGGCCCCATCGAGCGCCTCACCCGCCACCCCGGCCGCATGCACGCACAGGCGGTCATCGACGCGGCGGGCCGCCTCTCCGAAGCGCTGCGTCGCTCGGGCTGATCGAAGGACGTCAGGGCCGCCTCAACGCCGCGGCAGGCCCTGACAGTTCACGGATCAAGGGGGGCGACAAGCCCCCACCACCACCGCGCACCCGCCCGAACAACAGAAACGGCCCCCCACCTCACGCGCATCCGCTGAGGTGGAGAGCCATCGATCTGTACCCCCGACCGGATTCGAACCGGCGCTACCGCCTTGAGAGGGCGGCGTGCTAGGCCGCTACACAACGGGGGCCTGGACACTGCGTTTCCGCAGGTCCGAGCTGGTCTACCTGGACTCGAACCAAGACTAACTGAACCAGAATCAGCCGTGCTGCCAATTACACCATAGACCAATGTGGTTTAGACCAGTCAGTACCCCCGACCGGATTCGAACCGGCGCTACCGCCTTGAGAGGGCGGCGTGCTAGGCCGCTACACAACGGGGGCCCTAGCGATCCTGCATCGAAGTCGGCGGGAGCTACCCGAGCCGTCCTCGCGGGAAGGATCTGTACCCCCGACCGGATTCGAACCGGCGCTACTGCCTTGAGAGGGCAGCGTGCTAGGCCGCTACACAACGGGGGCTTTGCGGATGAGATCCGCGACGCAGATGAGCTCTGCGAGCTGGCCTACCTGGACTCGAACCAAGACTAACTGAACCAGAATCAGTCGTGCTGCCAATTACACCATAGGCCACTGGAACGCAAGCCCCTGAGGGGATCTCGTTCTAGTTTGCTCCCCCGGATTCCGGCCTTTCGGCCCGCTCTCCGGCGGCGCAGGAAGAACATTACCCGAAGGTGGACGGGGCTCCAAAACGGGTATCCGCGCCGAGGAGCGCGGGGAGTTCGGCGAGGGAGGCGATCCGGTGCGGCCCGCCGGGGGCGTCGTCGCTGGTGTACACGCCGTCACGGTTGATCCACACCGACAGCAGTCCGGCGTCGGCGGCACCCCGCCCGTCGATCTCCGGATGATCACCGACGTACGCCACTTGGTGCGGGGCGAGCTCCAGTGCTGTGCAGGCGGCGTGGAAGGCGCCGGCCTCCGGTTTCGAGATGCCCAGCTCGGCGGCGCACAGGATCGCCTCGAACCGGTCGTGGACCCCGAGCACCCGCAGCTTGCGGTCCTGGACGACGAGGCTGGAGTTGGACAGGACGGCGTGTCGGTGACTGGTCGCGAGGGCGTCCAGGACGGGCAGGACGTCCGGGAACAGGGCCCAGGCGGCCTCGTAGTGCGTGATGTACCGCCGGAACCATGCCTCCGCCTCGGCGTCGGTGAGCTCCTTGCCGAGGAAGACCCGTACGCGATCACGCCGCTGGCCCTCGAAGGTCGCCTCCCCCGCCGAGAACCGTGCCCACTGCTGATCGGTGACCTGCCGCCAGCGCACGAGGGCCTGCTCGACAGTGTCGTACCCGTCGAGCAGGCCCTCGGCCAGCAGGTGCGCGCGCATTCCGGCGCGGTCGGCCGCGGTGTAGTCGAAGATGGTGTCGTCCACGTCCCAGACCACGGCCCTGATGCGCATGATCCGACGGTAACGCGGACGCCAGAGGGCTGTCCGTCAGTTGACCGTGGTGGTGCCGGTCACGGTGAGTGCGGGGCCCACCTCGTCGCGCGGCTCGGCGGTCAGCTTCCAGGTGTATGTGCCGGTGACCCGGCGGCCGTCGGCTCCGTAGCCGTCCCAGGCGGCGCGGACTGCGGCGCCCTTGGTGCCGCCGGTGAGGCTGCGCACGACCGTGCCGCTGCCGCTGGTCAGGGTGAGCGTCCAGTCGGCCGGCTTGTTGAGCTGCCACACGGGCTGCCAGGGGTTGGACTTCGTCGGGCCGCCCTGTACCGCGTCCGTCTGGGCCTCCATCTGCGCGAGCGTCGAGGCGGGGACCCCGCTGCGGACGATCGACACCTCGCCGTAGGTGCCGTTGAGGTAGGCGATGTGGCCGCCGAAGCGGTCGACGGCCCAGCGGCCGTTGCTGCCTCCCGTGTTCTGGCCCGTGATGGGCAGCTTGACCAGGCTGCGGGTGGCGGCCGTACCGGTGTGGAAGTCGGTCAGCAGGAGTTCGTGGGTGGTGCGGTTCTCACGGACCAGGAAACCGTCGGCGAGGCGGGCCGGGCCCTGGTCGGCGGGGACCGTGATCTTGCGGTTCGTGGCCCGGTCGTAGACGCCTGCGGTGGAGCCGCAGGACCAGTACAGCCAGGTGTTGACCGCCTGGATGTCGCTCGGGGTGCAGGGCGCGCCGGTGGCCAGGGTGGCGACCGTCTGGCCCGTCTTGAGGCTCTTGCCGACGACCGAGCCCTGGGTGCTGCCGGGGGTCCACATCGTCTGGCCCCAGACGGCCGCCGCGGTGCGGGCGCGGCTGAGAGTGGTCTCGCCGTCGGTCGTGCCGCTCGGGAAGTCGACGACCTTCTGGGTGCCGGAGCCGCCGTTGTAGAGCACATAGCGGCCGGTGCCGCTGGGGATGCGGCCGCCGGCGTCGGCCATGGGCTCGTTGCGGATGGTGGTGGTGTCGAGGCCGATGTTGAGGACCGACTCCTCGCCCTGGGCGTTGGTCGACAGGTAGGAGACACGGCCGTCGCCGAGGGCCTCCAGCTGGGGGCAGGCGGCGTCGCCGGTGAGGCAGGTGCTCTCGCCCAGTGCTGGACTGCGCGGGGTCTGCTGACCGGTGGGCCTGCCCGTCGCGTCCAACTGGAAGCTGTTGAAGCGGGGGTAGCCGCCACCGGTCGTCCTGCCGTACAGGAACAACTCGCCGCCGGCTGTTGCCAGTCCGTCGACGCCGGTCGCGTAGGCGGGGATCCGGGCGACCTTCTCGGTGGTGACTCCGCCGTCCTGGGTGGGCGTGATGCGGTGGATGTTCCAGTCCAGGCTGGAGGGTCCGGCGGTGGCGAGCGCGCCGCCGTCCAGGGTGGGTCCGGTGTCGCCGAAGGACGGGCTGAGCACGGTGCTCGCGATACCGGTCACGAGGGAGCGGGCGTTGAGTGCGGGCTGGGTGCCGCCTTGGATGAAGTCCGGGTTTCCGGCGAGGACTTGGTCGCCTACGACGGCTTGGAGCCGGCCGACCAGGCCGGAGACCGGGTTGGGTTGGGTGCCGGGCTCGGCGTCGACCCGGATCGCCTTCCAGTCGGCGACCAGCCAGCGGTCGTTGAAGACGATCTCGGGATCCGCTCGCACGCCGGTGACGTACGTACGGAAGGCGCCGTCCGCGAGACCGACGAGGCCTACGGAGGTCGTCCCGTCCAGCGTGTAGGCGACCGCGAGCCGGCCGACCGTGCCGCCGGTGACGTAGCGGACGGGTTCGGCGCCCGTGGGGAGCCCGGTGACCGGGAGGTCAGTGGTGGTGCCGTCGGCGGCGGCGCGCAGCACGTGCAGGGCGCCGGCGGTGTCCCGGGTGAGCACGCTCCAGCCGGCGGCGGCCGCGTAGGTCTGGCCGGGCGGGATCGTGACGGTGGCGGTGACGTTCGTGGAGCGGTGCCGCTGTGTGACGGTGGACCCGCTGCGGGTGCTGACGACGTCGGTGCCGGTGGCCAGGTCGTCGGGGCCCGCGTGCGCGGGCGGTACGACGTCCGGGTACTCCACCCAGGTGGTGGTGCTGCCGGCGGTCGGCCGGTAGTGGAATCCGGACGCGCCGGCCCACAGGTACGTGATCTCGATCCGCTTCTCCGTGCTGAGCCGGACCGTCCCCACGGGCGGGTCCGCCGCCTGCGCGGGCGTGATCGGCAGGACACACGTCAGGGCTGCCGCCCCGCTGAGCGCCACCGTGGCAAGCCTTCGTGAACGAGTCACGTTTCCTCCCCGTACGACAAGGTGCACACGGGCATCATGCGCACGGGGAGCATCCAACGGTCCCTCGGCAAGCGGTTGTTGGCCGGAAGGGTGAACTCCGGGTGACGTCTGGGCGGACACACGAAGGGCGGCGTCCGAACCGGACGCCGCCCTGCTGTGAACGCGTTATGCGGCCAGCTTGGCCAGTGCCGCGTCGATGCGGGCCAGCGTCTGCTCCTTGCCCAGGACCTCCAGGGACTCGAAGAGGGGCAGACCGACCGTGCGGCCGGTGACGGCGACGCGGACCGGGGCCTGGGCCTTGCCGAGCTTGAGGCCGTGGGCCTCGCCGGCGGCCAGGACGGCCTCCTTCAGGGACTCGGGGGAGGTCCAGTCGGCCGCCTCCAGCTTCTCGCGGGCGGTCGTCAGGAGCGCGTCGCTGCCCTCCTTCATCGCCTTCGTCCAGCTCGGCTCGTCGAACACCGGCTCCGCGAGGAAGAGGAAGTCGACGTTGTCCGTGATCTCGGAGAGGACCTTCAGGCGCGTCTGGGCGTGCGGGGCGATCGCGTGCCACTTGGTCTCGTCGAAGTCCTCCGGCGCCCAGGGGGCGAACGGCGCCTTCAGCCAGGGGGCGCAGCGCTCCGTGAAGTCCTTCACGTCGAGCAGGCGGATGTGGTCGCCGTTGATCGACTCGCACTTCTTGAGGTCGAAGCGGGCCGGGTTGGGCTGCACGTCCGCGATGTCGAAGGCCGCGACCATCTCGTCCATCGTGAAGATGTCCTGGTCGGCGGAGAGCGACCAGCCGAGCAGGGAGAGGTAGTTGAGCAGGCCCTCGGGGAGGAAGCCGCGCTCGCGGTAGAGGTTCAGCGACGACTGGGGGTCACGCTTGGAGAGCTTCTTGTTGCCCTCGCCCATCACGTACGGCAGGTGGCCGAACTGCGGGGTCTGCTTGGCGATGCCCAGCTCCGTCAGCGCCTTGTACAGGGCGATCTGGCGGGGCGTGGAGGAGAGCAGGTCCTCGCCGCGCAGGACGTGGGTGATCTCCATCAGGGCGTCGTCGACCGGGTTCACCAGCGTGTACAGCGGGGCGCCGTTCGCGCGGACGATGCCGTAGTCCGGGACGTTCTCCGGGGTGAAGGTCAGCTCGCCGCGGACCAGGTCCGTGAAGGTGATCGTCTCGTCGGGCATGCGGAAGCGGACGATGGGCGCGCGGCCCTGGGCCTTGTACTCCTCGACCTGCGCGTCGGTCAGCGCGCGGCAGTGGCCGTCGTAGCCGGACGGCTTGCCGGCGGCGCGGGCGGCCTCGCGGCGGCTGTCCAGCTCCTCCTGGGAGCAGTAGCAGTGGTAGGCGTGACCGCCGTCCAGCAGCTTCTGGCCGACCTCCTTGTAGAGGTCCATGCGCTGCGACTGGCGGTACGGCGCGTGCGGGCCGCCGACCTCGGGGCCCTCGTCCCAGTCGAAGCCCAGCCAGCGCATCGAGTCGAGCAGCTGGTCGTAGGACTCCTCGGAGTCGCGGGCCGCGTCGGTGTCCTCGATGCGGAAGACGAGCGTGCCCTGGTGGTGCTTGGCGAACGCCCAGTTGAACAGGGCGGTGCGGACCAGGCCCACGTGGGGGTTACCGGTGGGCGAGGGGCAGAAACGTACGCGGACGGGTGCGCTAGCCACGCTTGACAACCTTGTTGGTGAGAGTGCCGATGCCTTCGATGGTGACGGCGACCTCGTCGCCGACGTTGAGGGGGCCGACCCCTGCCGGGGTGCCCGTGAGGATCACGTCGCCGGGGAGCAGCGTCATGGCCTCGGAGATGTTGACGATCAGATCCTCGATCCGGTGGATCATCTCGCTGGTACGGCCGAGCTGGCGCTGTTCCCCGTTGACGGTGAGCTGGATCGTCAGGTCGGACGCCTTGTCGAGGTCCAGGTCCGTCTCCACCCAGGGGCCCAGCGGGCAGGAGGTGTCGAAGCCCTTGGCCCGGGCCCACTGCTTCTCGCGCTTCTGGACGTCGCGGGCGGTGATGTCGTTGGCGCAGGTGTAGCCGAAGATCACGTCCTTGACGCGTTCGCGCGGGACCTCGCGGCACATGCGGCCGATGACGACGGCCAGTTCGGCCTCGTGGTGGAGGTCCTCGGTGAAGGACGGGTACTGGATCTCGTCGCCGGGGCCGATCACGGCGGTGGACGGCTTGAAGAAGGCGAACGGGGCGTCGGGCACCTCGTGGCCGAGTTCGCGGGCGTGCTCGGCGTAGTTGCGGCCGAAGGCCACGACCTTGTTCGGGAGCACCGGCGGCAGCAGCCTGACCTTGCTCAGCGGCACCTTCGTACCGGAGAGCTCGAAGTCCGCGAACGGGATGCCCTTGATGATGTCGAGGACGAGCTCGTCAGGCTTGTCGCCCTCGACCGCGCCGAAGGCGACGTTCCCGTCGATGGAGAATCTGGCGATGCGCACGGGATCCCTGCGCCCCTCACTTGAGCCGGCTGGAGTCTGACGCTCCAGGCTAACGCGGCACGGGGCAGGTGCCTCGCGTATTACCTCGGGTGAGGGCGCCTTGAATGATCCGGGGCCGACGCGCGTACTACTGCGCGACGGAGGCCGCGACGGGGACCTCCATGAGGACGGTGCGCCGAGGGTTCGCGGTCTGCGCCGGGAGGTCGACGGAGTGCTCCTGCTCCGGGGTCTGCAGGGCGTCGGCGTCCTTGAGGTGCACCAGCGTCGTGCGCCGCGGGTTGGCTATGTTGTGGAACATCATCGTCGTCTTCACGGTTGTACGTGACCCTGTCGTGTTCGGGCGCCGGTGGAGGCAGGGGGCCTCGCGCGGGCGCGGTTTGTCAAAGTCTTACATCATGTAAAGCGCGGGCTAAACCTGATGTTCCCCTCCGCGGTCGCGCAGACCCTGTCAACCCCATGTGAGTTTGCTCACGACTCTGCGGATAAACCGGGCAATTCAGGCCTGCAATTCACCCCCATGAAACGGACATTGAGCACCTGAAGCCATCATTCCGCTCCTGATCATGGCGACTGGGACACCCCTCGCGCCCGAGCGGATCGCGGGCATAAGTCCGATATAGACCGGATCATTTTCTACGGCAGGTAATCTCGCCCTCACGTGGTGTCACCTATGTCACGGCTCGACCTACGGGCCTTGTTGGAGATCCGGCACTGTGCTGGAATTCCACGGACCGCCGCAGGATCGAGCCGGCGCACAGGGGGCGCATCGAGCGCCGAGCGGCGGCAAGAAGGGGGAGCCAGCGCCGGTCACTCACGACCATCAGGGAGCGTGTTCAGGACGCTCCCCTATACGCCGACACCGTGTCCGTCCGCTCACGCGGAGGGGCGCCTGGTCCAGAGGTTGCGACGCTAGTGCAGGGACGTTTCAAGAGGGATGGCAGCGCTTCGGCGGAGCCGGAGCACGGCGGGACCGACCGAGGTCCCTCGCCCCAGCACGCCCAGAACCCGGGCCCGGCCGTGTCCGTCGACGGCGGTGAGCGCTCCGGGCGCCCCGCCGTGTCGGCTTCCCCGGGGACGGCCAACGCTTCCACGCCACCGCCGCCGAAGAAGGCCCCCAAGTCCGCCACCGGTCCGGGCGCGCGAATAGCCCTGCGCAACTGGCGTATCTCCACGCGTCTGGTGGCGCTGCTGACGCTCCCGGTGGTCGCGGCCACCTCGCTGGGCGCCCTGCGCATCAGCGACAACATGGACGACATCCAGCAGCTCGACAACATGAAGCTGCTGACGGACATGACCAAGCGGGCCACCGAGCTCGCGGCGGCGCTCCAGGAGGAGCGCGACCAGTCCGCCGGCCCGCTCGCGCACGGCGCGAAGGCGACGGACTACACGGTCAAGGGCTACCGGGATAAGACGGACCGGGCCAGGGACAGCTTCATCGAGGCGTCCGAGGAGATCGACGACAGCAGCAAGGACGGCAACCTCAAGGGTGTCCGTGACAACCTCGTCCAGCTCGTCGGCGACCTGAGCGACATCGCGAAGATCCGCAACACCGCCTACCAGGCCAAGCAGAACTCCACGCAGTCCGTGGAGGCCTACCACCGCCTGATCACCAACCTGCTCGGTCTCTCGCAGGACATGGCGGAGGCGACCAGCAACCCGGAGATGATCCAGAGCACGCGTGCCCTGGCGGCCTTCTCCACCGCCAAGGAGTACGCGTCCATCCAGCGCGCCGTCCTCGCCGCCGCGCTGCCCGCGAACAACGACACCGCGGGCAAGCTCTCCGAGAACGACCGGCTGTACGCCGAGTCGGCCCTGACGAGCCAGCGCTCCGAGCTGAAGAGCTTCCGGAGCATCTACGGCATCCAGGGCGCCGCCGACCTGCTGCAGTCGATCGAGAAGGGCAACCCGACGATCACGGCGAGCGACAAGTACGCCACCCGTGCGCTGGGCAACCCGAACGCCCTCGACGACCTGGAGAAGCGCTCCTACAAGGACTGGGTGGACGACAGCACCACCAAGATCCAGCAGATGCGGGCCATCGAGACCACGCTGCTGGAGGACATGGAGCAGAAGGCCCGCGAGCTGCGCAACGAGTCGGAGCGCGAGGCGATCATCTCCGGTGCGCTGATCCTGCTCGTGCTCGGTGTCTCGCTGGTCGGCGCCTTCGTGGTCGCCCGCTCCATGATCCGCTCGCTGCGCCGCCTGGAGGAGACCGCCACCAAGGTCGCCCAGGACCGGCTGCCCGAGCTGGTCAAGCAGCTGTCGGAGTCGGACCCGCAGGACGTCGACACCTCCGTCGAGTCGGTCGGTGTGCACTCCCGGGACGAGATCGGCCAGGTGGCCGCGGCCTTCGACGACGTGCACCGCGAGGCGGTCCGCCTCGCCGCCGAGCAGGCCCTGCTGCGGGGCAACGTCAACGCGATGTTCACCAACCTCTCGCGCCGCTCCCAGGGCCTCATCCAGCGTCAGCTCTCGCTCATCTCCGAACTGGAGTCCCGCGAGGCCGACCCGGACCAGCTGTCCTCCCTGTTCAAGCTCGACCACCTCGCGACCCGCATGCGCCGTAACGGTGAGAACCTCCTCGTTCTCGCCGGTGAAGAGCCCGGCCGCCGCTGGACCCGTCCGGTCCCGCTGGTCGACGTGCTCCGCGCCGCCGCGTCCGAGGTGGAGCAGTACGAGCGCATCGAACTGTCGTCCGTGCCGACCACCGAAGTGGCCGGCCGCGTCGTCAACGACCTCGTGCACCTGCTCGCCGAGCTGCTGGAGAACGCGACCTCGTTCTCCTCCCCGCAGACCAAGGTCAAGGTCACCGGTCACGCGCTGCCCGACGGCCGCGTCCTGATCGAGATCCACGACACCGGCATCGGCCTCTCCCCCGAGGACCTCGCCGCGATCAACGAGCGGCTCGCTTCGCCGCCCACCGTGGACGTCTCCGTCTCCCGCCGCATGGGCCTCTTCGTGGTCGGCCGGCTGTCGCAGCGGCACGGCATCCGCATCCAGCTGCGCCCGTCCGACTCCGGTGGTACGACCGCGCTGGTCATGCTGCCCGTCGATGTCGCCCAGGGCGGCAAGAAGCCCGCTCCGGGCAAGCCCGGCCCCAGCGGTCCCGGTGCCTCCGGTGGCCCGGCCGCAGCGCAGGCCGCCGCCGGTGTGGCTGCCGCCCGTCGCCAGTCCCAGGCCGGCGGCGGCTCCCTCGGCGCGGGCGCGCCGGGTGGCGCCGCGGGTGGTGCGCTCGGGGCCGGTGCGTCCGGCGGTGGCCGGCTCGGTGCCGGTCAGGGACCGCGGGCCGCACTGCCGGGGCGTGACGGTGGCGGACTCCCGGGTGGGCCCGGCGCTCCCCGTGGCCAGCAGGGTCCGGGCGCGCCGTCGCAGGGCCGGCCTGCTCCCGCCGGTGCGGGTGCCGGGTTCGGTGGCCAGGCTCCGGGTGCTCCGCAGGGACTGCAGGCCGCGGGCACGGGTCAGGATCCGTTCGGTGCCGGCCAGGACGCCTTCGGCGGCTCCCGTGGCGGCTCCGGTCGTGACCAGTCCCGTCCGGGCGGTCCTTCGTCGCAGCAGAACCCGCCCGCCGAGAAGGGCCGTCGTGGCCGTCAGCCGCAGCTGCCGCCGCGCGGTGGCCCGCGTGCCGAGCTGCCGGGCGGCAGCCAGCCCTCGCGTCCCAGCTGGAGCGACGAGAACGCGCAGCCACCGGTGCCGCGCGCCTCGCTCGACACCCCGCGCGGGCACGACGAGGACTCCGCACAGACCTCCCGGATGCCGCGGGTCGACGACCGCCAGGGTGCGGGCTCGACCTCCGAGTTCGCCCGCCCGGACTTCGACGCCACGTCGCCGGGTTCGTACAACCCGCAGAGCACGGGTCAGTTCGTCCGCTCGGACGTCTTCGGCTCCACGGGCGCCGGACAGAACAGCTCGTCGCAGACGGGCCAGTTCCCCGCCCCGCAGGCCTACGACAACAGCTCGACCGGCCAGCATTCCCTGCCCGGCCGCCAGAACCCGGACTCCACCGGACAGTTCCAGCGGCCCCAGGGCACCCCGCAGGGCGGGCAGAACAACGCGTCGCAGACGGGTCAGTTCCCCGCTCCGCAGGCCTACGACAACGGCTCCACGGGCCAGCACTCCCTGCCCGGCCGCCAGAACCCGGACTCCACCGGACAGTTCGAGCGGCCGCAGGCCAACGGCACGTACGGCGGCGGTTCCGGCTACGGCGGCGCACAGCCGCCGGCCCCGCAGCGGCCGCAGCAGCGGCCGGCGCGGCAGGAGCCCGAAGCGCTGCCGCCGGCGACGGGTCCCGGTGACGGGCGTACGCCGCTGTACGACACGCTGGAGACCAACTGGTTCCACGGCGGTCCGCAGGGGCAGCAGCCCGAGACGGGCGGCCAGGCTCCGGCCTCCGCTCCGCGGGAACCCCAGGCTCCCGCGGCGCCTCCCCAGCAGTCCTCCGCTCCTCAGCGGGGCGCATCGACCGCCTGGCGCAGCTCGCCGAACGACGACCTCGTCCGGCAGGCGGAACGCGTCCGGCAGCCCGCCGCGGGCGGGGTCACCACCTCCGGCCTGCCGCGTCGGGTCCCCAGGGCCAACCTCGTCCCGGGCACGGCTCAGCAGCAACAGCACCAAGCCGGTCCGCAGATCTCGCGTGCGCCTGATGACGTACGCGGTCGGCTGACCAATCTCCGTCGGGGTATCGCGCAAGGTCGCCAGGTCGGTAACGGCCAGACCGGCAGCTTCCCGAACCCCACTCACCAGCAGGAGCGTTAGTTGAGCCAGATGAGCCAGGCGGCACAGAACCTCAACTGGTTGATCACCAACTTCGTGGACAACACCCCGGGTGTGTCCCACACCGTCGTCGTGTCCGCGGACGGCCTGCTGCTGGCGATGTCGGAGGGCTTCCCGCGCGATCGGGCCGACCAGCTGGCGGCCGTGGCGTCGGGTCTGACGTCGCTGACGGCGGGGGCTTCCCGCATCTTCGACGGCGGCAGCGTGGCCCAGACGGTCGTGGAGATGGAACGGGGGTTCCTCTTCCTCATGTCCGTCTCGGACGGTTCGTCGCTCGCCGTACTGGCACACCCCGAATGCGACATCGGCCTCGTCGGCTACGAGATGGCGCTACTGGTCGACCGCGCGGGCGCGGTGCTCACCCCGGACCTGCGCGCCGAGCTCCAAGGCAGTCTGCTCCACTGATCGCTCCCGGATCCACCCGTCTCACCAAATCACCGTCCGGCCGCCACAATCCCCCCACTGGCCCCTTACCAGACGGCTTGACTGACCGACTTGCTGTCCCAGCCCGGAGGATTCATGACCCCGCCCACCGCCTCTCATGATCCGTACGCGGAGCCGTACGAGGATGAGGGCGACCAGCCGCTGGTTCGTCCGTACGCGATGACCGGCGGCCGGACCCGGCCGCGCTACCAGCTGGCCATCGAGGCTCTGATCAGCACCACGGCCGACCCGGCAGCACTCATGGGACTCCTCCCGGAGCACCAGCGCATCTGCCACCTGTGCCGTGAGGTGAAGTCGGTCGCCGAGGTGTCGGCGCTCCTCTCCATGCCGCTGGGCGTGGCCAGGATCCTCGTCGCGGACCTCGCGGAGGCCGGCCTGGTCGCCATTCACCAGCCGGGTGGCGACGAGAACAACGGCGGCGCTCCGGACGTGACGCTGCTCGAAAGGGTGCTCAGTGGACTTCGCAAGCTCTGAACCAGGCCGGGCGACCACCTCCGCGAAGATCGTGGTGGCGGGTGGCTTCGGCGTGGGCAAGACCACGTTCGTCGGCGCGGTCTCGGAGATCAACCCGCTGCGCACCGAGGCCGTCATGACGTCCGCGAGCGCGGGCATCGACGACCTCACGCACACCGGGGACAAGACCACCACCACGGTGGCGATGGACTTCGGTCGTATCACCCTTGACCAGGACCTGATCCTGTACCTCTTCGGTACGCCCGGCCAGGACCGCTTCTGGTTCATGTGGGACGACCTGGTGCGCGGTGCGATCGGCGCCGTCGTCCTGGTGGACACCCGCCGTCTCGCCGACTGCTTTCCCGCGGTCGACTACTTCGAGAACAGCGGGCTCCCGTTCGTCATCGCCCTCAACGGCTTCGACGGACACCAGCCCTACACACCCGACGAGGTGCGCGAGGCGCTGCAGATCGGCCCGGACGCGCCGATCATCACGACCGACGCCCGGCACCGGGCGGATGCCAAGAGCGCGCTGATCACGCTGGTCGAGCATGCGCTGATGGCCCGGCTGCGGTAACGCAAGTCGGGACCGCCATACGGCAGTTGTCGTAGATGTACCGGAGCCGACTGTGGCCTTTGACACGGTCGGCTTCGTTGTTCATAACGTTTCGGCAGAGGAATCGGGTGGTACGGCCACTCGTCGCGGTCAAGCGGTGTCGCTGCGCGCACAAACGCCCCGTCTTTTGACGGGGCTCGCTCTTTATGACCGTTTTATCTAGGGCTTACATCATCCGGAATCCTCGACTTCCACTGTTTGGAAGAGCGCAGGCCGACGTGCTGGAATGCGAGAACTGCCCAATAGTCAAAGACGTACTCAGCAGTACTGCGTACTCGATGGCGAACTGGGCTCTGAGACACAGCGGCACATACGTAGGTGCCGACCCCGCCGGAAGGTTGTTGGTCGAGTGAGGCGAAGCAAGAGCAGTCCCGAGCCGTCGGCCCGGGGCAACTTCACCCCGCCGCCGCGCGGAGCGGCGCCCGCCCATGTGCCCGGATCGGAACCATCGGCCACGCCGGCCCCGAGCGGCGGCCGTCTCTCCCCGCGCAACTGGCGCGTGCCGACCCGACTGAACGCGATCCTGCTCATACCCGTGATGGTCGGCCTTGTCATGGGCGGCTTCCAGGTGAAGAGCTCGATCGACACCTGGCAGGAGGCCGAGGACGCGGAGAACACCGCGCGTCTGGTCGCCGCCGCTCTGACCTACGGCGACGCTCTGCTGGAGGAGCGCGACCAGACCGCCGCGCCCCTGCTGGCGGGCAAGGGCGAGGACGACCCGACGGTCGTCAAGGCCCGCGACATCACCGACAAGGCCGCCGACGCCTTCGACGAGGCCGCCCAGAACATGCCGGACCGGCCCAACCTGGTCCGCCGCCTGGACCGCTTCCGTGAGGTCGAGCCGGAGCTGACCAAGCTCCGCGCGGCCGCCTACACCAGCAAGCTCAAGGGCGTGGACACCGAAGAGGGCTACGTCGAGGTCGAGCACCGACTGCTGGAGTTCTCCAACGAGCTGGGCCTCGGCACCGGAAACATCACCAGCTACGGCCGTACGGTCTACGCCATCTCGCTCACCAAGGGCGCGCTCTCGCTGCAGCGCTCCATCGGTATGCACATGCTGACCCAGCCGGGTCCCAAGGCCGACGCCCTGGCCAAGCAGCGCGTCGCCCTGTCGTCGTACGCCTACCTGGAGGGCATCGCCATCCAGGAGTACCAGAGCGGTGGCACCGAGGCGGACAACGCCAAGCTGGTGCAGGCCTCGAAGGACATCAAGGCCGAGGGCGCGGCCCTGGCGGCGGCGGCCAAGCAGAAGAACCCGGACTACGTCCCGCCGCCCACCAAGGACAACGCGATGGTCTCGGCCATCGCGCAGCTGTCCTCCACGGATCCCAGTGACCGCCAGGCCCTCGCCGCGCAGGGCATCACCAGGGACAACTGGTGGGCGGTGAACACCCTCAAGTACAACGCGTACCGCGACATCGAGAACGGCCTCGCGAACACCGCGGTGAACGAGGCCTCCGCCATCTCGGACGACGCCAAGCGCGACGCGCTGATCACCGGTGCCGTCGTCGTGGTCGCCCTGCTCGCCGCGTTCATCCTGGCCGGGATGGTCGCCCGCCAGATGAGCCGCGCGATGCGCCAGCTGCGCAACGCCGCCTTCGGTATCGCCGAGCAGCGCCTGCCGATGCTGGTCGACCAGCTCTCGCGCACCGACCCGGGCCGCGTGGACACCCGCGTCCAGCCCATCCCGATCAACACCCGCGACGAGATCGGCGAGGTCGCCCGCGCCTTCGACCAGGTCCACCGCGAGGCCGTCCGGCTCGCCGCCGAGCAGGCCCTGCTGCGGGGCAACATCAACGCGATCTTCACCAACCTGTCGCGCCGCAACCAGTCGCTGATCGAGGGCCAGCTGACCCTGATCACCGACCTGGAGAACAACGAGGCCGACCCGGACCAGCTGGAGAACCTCTTCCGCCTGGACCACCTCGCGACCCGTATGCGCCGCAACGGCGAGAACCTCCTGGTCCTCGCCGGCGAGGAGCCCGGCCGCCGCTGGGACCAGCCGGTCCCCCTCGTCGACGTGCTGCGCGCCGCCTCCTCCGAGGTGGAGCAGTACGAGCGCATCGAGCTGTCGGGCGTCCCGGAGGCCGAGATCCACGGCCGCGCCGTGACCGACCTCGTGCACCTGCTCGCCGAGCTGCTGGAGAACGCGACGACGTTCTCCTCCCCGCAGACCAAGGTTCGCGTGACCGCCACCCGTCTCCCCGACGGTCGGATCATGATCGAGATCCACGACAAGGGCATCGGCCTCACCGCCGAGGACTTCGCGGACATCAACCACAAGCTGGCCAACCCGCCGACCGTCGACGCCGCGATATCCCAGCGCATGGGCCTGTTCGTGGTCGGCCGGCTGTCCGACCGGCACGGCATCCGCGTTCAGCTGCGCCCCTCCGGCGAGCAGGCCGGCACGACCTCGCTGGTCATGCTGCCCGACGCCATCACGCACGGCGGCGGCGGCGAGCAGCAGCCGGCCCAGGACGAGTTCACCGTCTCGCAGATCATCCCGGAGCAGAACTTCCAGGGTGGTGAGAGCTTCGGTCCGCCGATGCGCACGGCCGCGGAGCTGGGCTTCGACGACAGCCGCTACACCGAGGTGCCGGACGACATCCGCGAGCTGGACCCGGTGGGCCGCTCCCTGATGCGCGAGGAGCGCCGCGCGGCCCTGGAAGCCCAGGGCCACGGCCCGGAGAACCCCGAGTCGCCCGGGTACGACGACTTCACCGGTCAGCAGTCCTACGACGGCCGAGGCAACGGCTTCCCCGAGCAGCCGGGCGGGTACGACCCGCAGCCGTCGTACGAGGAGCAGCGGCAGCCGTCGTACGAGGAGCAGCAGCGGTCTTCGTACGAGGAGCCCCAGCGGGCGTCGTACGACGACACGTACTACGCGCCGAACGGCGGCCTGCAGCAGAACGACACCTTCTCGTCCGGCGGCGGCTACCCCGAGCCGTCCTATCCGGAGCCGGTCCGCGAGGAGCCCGCGGCTCCCAGCGCTCCTGCCCCGGAGTCCTTCCCGGCCTTCGAGCAGCGGCGCCACCAGGACGACTGGCCGCAGCAGAACGGCTACGGGAACGGCTATCAGGAGCAGTACGCTCCGGAAACGGAATCTACGCAGGCCGGTGACGCAAACGAGCGCGACCGCGTAGGCTTCGACCGTCCGGGACCGGCCTCCTCCGCCGCCCACGCACTGACCGACGCCGGGCTCCCCCGCCGCGGATCCGGCGCGAGCGGCAGCAACGGCGCACGGCCCGCGCGGCAGGAAACGTCGGCCCCCGCGCCGGAGAGCAACGGCGACAGCAGCTGGCGTTCGGCCAACGACGACCGCTGGCAGCAGGCCTCGCAGCTCCGGAAGCCCAAGGCGGGCGGGGTCACCTCCTCCGGCCTGCCGAGGCGGGTTCCCAAGGCCAACCTGGTCGAGGGAGCCGCTGAGACCACCCCCCAGGGAGGTCCACAGATCTCCCGTGCTCCCGAGGACGTCCGGGGCAGGCTGAGCAACCTGCGCCGCGGTGTCCAGCGGGGACGCAGCGCGGGAAACGAAACGAACGGCCAGGCCACTAGGAATCACCACAGTGGTCCTGACAGCACCTACAACCAGGAGCGTTAGTGTGAGCCCGATGAGCCAGGCGGCACAGAACCTGAACTGGTTGATCACCAACTTCGTGGACAACACCCCCGGGGTGTCGCACACGGTGGTGGTCTCCGCCGACGGACTCCTTCTGGCGATGTCCGAAGGCTTCCCGCGCGACCGCGCCGACCAGCTCGCGGCCGTCGCCTCCGGTCTGACGTCTCTGACGGCAGGCGCCTCCCGCATCTTCGAGGGTGGCAGCGTGAACCAGACGGTTGTGGAGATGGAGCGGGGATTCCTGTTCATCATGTCCGTCTCCGACGGTTCCTCACTCGCAGTTCTCGCACATCCGGAGGCGGACATCGGCCTCATCGGGTACGAGATGGCGCTTCTGGTGGACCGTGCCGGTACGGTCCTGACGCCGGATCTGCGTGCGGAGCTCCAAGGCAGCCTGCTCAACTAACAGACAGTCGGTGCGTTTTGGCGTCCCGTGGCCGTAAGGTTTCGGGACGCGGCTCCACAAGATGGGTGCCAGGCACGGTCGGAGGAGGAGAGAAAGTGGCAACACCCCCAGACGGTTCGTCATCGGGCAACTGGTCGTACGGCCCTGGCCAGGGGCACGGCGACGGTTCCCGGAACCGGTACAACTTCCCCTCCACGCCCAGCCAGCGGCAGCCGTACGCCCCGCAGGGCCCCGGGCCCTCTCCGTACGACCAGCCCCCGGCGCCGCGCATCCAGCCGGTGCAGCCGCAGCGCCGCGCCCCTGAGCCGGCACCCGCCGGGTCGTCGTCCAACCCCTTGGTGCGCCCGTACGCCATGACCGGCGGCCGGACGCGCCCGCGCTACCAGCTCGCCATCGAGGCACTGGTGCACACCACCGCGCAGCCGCACCAGATGCAGGGCCAGTTGCCCGAGCATCAGCGGATCTGCAACCTCTGCCGTGAGATCAAGTCGGTCGCCGAGGTCTCGGCCCTCCTGACGATCCCTCTCGGCGTGGCCAGGATCCTCGTCGCCGACTTGGCGGAGGCGGGCCTGGTCGCCATCCATCAGCCCGGCGGCGACGAGAACGCCGGCGGCCAGCCAGACGTGACACTGCTCGAAAGGGTGCTCAGTGGACTTCGCAAGCTCTAGCGGCGGTCCTTCCCGCTCCACCACCTCGGCGAAGATCGTGGTGGCGGGTGGCTTCGGCGTGGGCAAGACCACGTTCGTCGGGGCCGTCTCGGAGATCAACCCGCTGCGTACCGAGGCCGTCATGACGTCCGCTTCCGCGGGCATCGACGACCTCACCCACACCGGAGACAAGACGACCACGACGGTCGCCATGGACTTCGGTCGTATCACCCTGGACCAGGACCTGATCCTGTACCTCTTCGGTACGCCCGGCCAGGACCGCTTCTGGTTCATGTGGGACGACCTGGTGCGCGGTGCGATCGGCGCGATCGTCCTGGTGGACACCCGACGCCTCGCCGACTGCTTCCCCGCGGTCGACTACTTCGAGAACTCGGGTCTGCCCTTCGTGATCGCCCTCAACGGCTTCGACGGCAACCAGCCGTACAACCCGGACGAGGTCCGTGAGGCCCTCCAGATCGGCCCCGACACCCCGATCATCACGACGGACGCCCGGCACCGGGCGGACGCCAAGTCGGCGCTGATCACCCTGGTCGAGCACGCGCTGATGGCCCGCCTGCGCTAGCACGGCCGCACGCACGTCGCAGAAGGGGCTCTCTCCATCGGAGAGGGCCCCTTCTGCTGTCGCTCGCGTCCCCTCTGCGGGGACGGCGGACGAAAGGGGGCCCACCCGGGCGGGTGGGCCCCCTTTCGAGGTCCTACGGGCCGTCAGCGCCAGCTGTGCGGCGCCCGGAAACCGGGCTCGCGCTCCAGGCGGCGCCAGCCGGCCTTCGCGCGGCCGCGGTGGGCCGGGGCGGTGTCGGCCGGCTGGGCGGCGGCACGCGCGAGCAGGATCGCCGTGATGGCGGCGACTTCCTCGGGCTCGGCGTGGCCCTTCTCGACGCGGATATCAGGGAGGTTCATGGGTGTCAGTCTCCGTGGAAGAGGTTTCCGCAGCGGTACCGGTGGGTTACTGCGGGGGGTTGCCGTGCTTGCGGGACGGCAGGTCGGCGTGCTTGGTGTGGAGCATCGCCAGGGACTTGACGAGTACTTCGCGGGTCTCGGCGGGGTCGATCACGTCGTCGACCAGGCCGCGCTCGGCCGCGTAGTAGGGGTGCATGAGCTCGGACTTGTACTCCTTGACCATGCGGGCCCGCATGACCTCGGGGTCCTCTGCCTCGGCGATCTGGCGGCGGAAGATGACGTTGGCCGCACCCTCCGCGCCCATCACGGCGATCTCGTTCGTCGGCCAGGCATAGGTGAGGTCCGCACCGATGGACTGGCTGTCCATGACGATGTACGCGCCTCCGTACGCCTTGCGCAGGATCAGGGAGATCCGGGGGACCGTCGCGTTGCAGTAGGCGTAGAGCAGCTTCGCGCCGTGGCGGATGATTCCGCCGTGCTCCTGGTCGACCCCAGGAAGGAACCCGGGAACGTCCAGGAAGGTGACGATCGGGATGTTAAAAGCGTCACACATCTGGACAAAGCGCGCAGCTTTTTCCGACGCTTCGATGTCCAGGACGCCGGCGAGGGACTGCGGCTGGTTGGCCACGATGCCGACCACCTGGCCGTCGAGACGGGCCAGCGCGCAGATGATGTTCCGCGCCCAGCGCTCGTGGACCTCCAGGTACTCGCCGTCGTCGACGATCTCCTCGATGACCTTGGCCATGTCGTACGGACGGTTGCCGTCCGCCGGGACCAGGTCGAGGAGCACGTCGCTGCGGCGGTCGGGGGCGTCCGTGGACTCCGCACGAGGCGGGTTCTCACGGTTGTTCTGGGGCAGCAGCGAGAGCAGGTAGCGCACCTCGGCGATGCACGTCTCCTCGTCGTCGTACGCGAAGTGGCACACGCCCGAGGTCTCGGCGTGCACGTCCGCGCCGCCGAGGCCGTTCTGGGTGATCTCCTCGCCCGTCACCGCCTTGACCACGTCCGGGCCGGTGATGAACATCTGGGACGTCTCACGGACCATGAAGACGAAGTCCGTCAGGGCGGGCGAGTAGGCCGCGCCGCCCGCGCACGGGCCGAGCATCACACTGATCTGCGGGATGACGCCGGACGCCTTGGTGTTGCGCTGGAAGATGCCGCCGTAGCCGGCGAGCGCCGAGACGCCCTCCTGGATACGGGCACCCGCGCCGTCGTTCAGCGAGACCAGCGGAGCACCTGCCGCGATGGCCATGTCCATGATCTTGTGGATCTTCGTGGCGTGGGCCTCGCCCAGCGCGCCGCCGAAGATGCGGAAGTCATGGGCGTAGACGAAGACCGTGCGGCCCTCCACCGTGCCCCAGCCGGTGATGACACCGTCGGTGTACGGCTTCTTGGACTCCAGGCCGAAGCCCTGGGCCCGGTGCCGGCGCAGTTGCTCGACCTCCCGGAAGGAACCCGGGTCCAGGAGCAGTTCGATGCGCTCCCGGGCGGTCAGCTTGCCCTTGGCGTGCTGCGCCGTGGTCGCCTTCTCGCTCGGGCCGGCCAGCGCCTGCGCACGGATCTCGTGCAGCTCGGCGGTGCGCCCGCGCGCGTCGATCGGCTCACCCGGTGCCTCATCCAAAACGGTCATGTAGCGACCTTACGAAGGACACCGAGGAAAGCGAGCCGTTGACTCCGTACAGTCTCCGGACCCATTTCCTGGTACCACTGAACAGAACCATCGAGGCATGCAGCCCTTCTGACTGCTCAGGGGGCGTGCGGGTTGTCGGGGTCGCACAAAGCCGTCATGCGAGAGTCACCTCACATCGGTGGGTCGCGCATACCATCCCCGGAGTGACACGGACCCTCAGCCGGCGTCCCGTCGAGAGGATCTCGACCGAGTCGTCCTTGCGCAGGACCCGGCGTACGGGGTGGTCCCAGGTGATCTCCAGCGGCTCACCCGAGCGCGGCGGCTCGCTCACGCAGAGCGTAGCGGTACGGCCCCGGTGCCGGAGCAGCACGCTCGCGCCGGCGGTGGCGGTGAGCGGGCCCACCGAACCCGGCTGCCAGAAGTTGGCGGCCGTGAGGCCCAGGGAGCGGATGCGGACGGCCTGGCACGCGCTGTCGTTGGCGAGGACCGACAGCCAGCGGGTGCCCAGTGCGGCCCGGGCCGCCACCTGGTGCCGGCCGGCGCCGGGCATGAGGACGTAGACGTAGGTCTCGTCCGTCGGGTCCGTGCCGTGGTCCAGCCAGAGGGTCTGCCAGCGGCGGGTGCGGCGCTCCGTCGTGCTGGTGGTGTTGATGTCGGCCCAGGCTCCGGTGCGGTCCTCGCGCAGGGTGCGCAGTTCGCCGTAGGGCACCACCCAGCCGCCGTGGCCCTCCAGGTGCGCCCAGCCGGAACCGCGTACGAAGGTCTGCGTGCCGCCCTCCCCCAGGTTGCGGTTGTCGACGACGGTCTCGACGGCGACCGCGTCGGCGCAGGTGATGCCGGCTCCGAGGCAGATCACGGCGTCCGCGGCGCAGAACCACGACTTGCGGGCCTCCAGGGTCGAGCCGAGGCCTTTCAGATGCTGCCCGATCGCCGCGTACTCACCGTCCGTCGCGCCGCCGGCCCACCGCACGTCGGGCCTGGGCTCGCCCCACTCGCCGCCGGCCTTGTCGGGAAGGCGCTTGGTGGAGACCGTCGTACCGGGGAGGCGGTACCAGTCGACGGTCGGCCAGTACCAGTCCGTGTACTGGTCGCCGAGACCCGGCGCCCACCAGGACAGCATCCCGGCGCCGGTGTGCCAGCCGCGCGGATTCTCACCGTTGCCGCACTCGTAGTGGGCGATGCGGTCACTGGCCATGGCGATGTTCGCCACGAAGCCCGGGCGGCGGTGGACGGCCCGGTCCATGGCGGCGAAGAGGTGGTGGCCGACCGGGCCGGGGGCGGCGGCGGCCGGTGATTCGGCGACGGTGTGCAGCCGCGCGAGGTCGGCCACCCCGAATTGTCGGGCCGTCAGGATCGGCGTGACCGTGTCCCGTTCGATCCAGCCCTTGATCCGGCCGTACCAGCGCTCCCGCTCCGCCGTGCTCGCGCCGCCCGCGAGGAGGGCGATGGCGGCGATGACGCCCTGCCCGTGAAAGTGGTCACTGCGCATCACGTGCCGGTCGTCGCTCTTGAGGTAACCCCGGCTGATGGCGCGGCCGTTGACGCTGTCCATCATCAACCCGTCGTGGATGAGCGGGGCATAGGCGCGCTCGACGCTGTCGAGGACGATCTGCCTGTTCGGGTCGGTCACCTGCCACTCGGAGCCGGCGAGCAGGGCGAAGAGGCGGCCGAGGCCGTCGAGGAGGACCTGGCCGTAGGTGCCGGAGTAGGCGACCCAGGTGTGCTGGACGAAGGAGCCGTCGACGTAGAGGCCGTCGCCCTTCGTGACGTACGGGAAGACCGGGGAGAGCGCGTCACGGGCGAGCGCGATCCTCGCCGGGGCCCGGCCGAGGATGCCGCGCAGGGCGACACTGCGGCACAGGTCGACGCGGTTGGCGCCGGTGGAGGTGCCGGAGTAGTCGGTGAGCATGGCGTCCGGGATGAAGTGGTCGACGGCCGCGCAGGCGGCGGCGATCTGCGCCTCGGTGAGGTGGTCGTACAGGGCGGCCGTGATGTCCGTCAGCAGGCGCGGGCTGCCGATCTGCCATTCCCACCAGTTGCCGTAGCGGGTGGTGGAGGGGTTGTAGACGGTGGCGGAGAGGTGGTCGAGGCCGCGCAGGACGTCGGCGAGGAGGGCGGGGTCGGCGGTGGAGCCGGTGCCCTGCTGGACGTAGGCCTGGGCCATGGTCCACAGACGGCTGTAGCTCTGGGTGATGCCGGCGGGCGGGTCGTAGGGGTGACCGGGCCACAGGGAGGTGGGGGTGGGGGCCATGGTGGCCCGGAAGCCGCGGGCGAGGGTGCCGGTTTCGGCCAGGCGTGCGGCGTACGGCTCCGCCGCGGGGTCGTAGCCCGTGCCGAGGGCGATGTCGAGCCAGCGGAGGCGGAGGGTGTCGTAGGCGTCGGCCGAGGCGGTGCGGGCGGCGGGAGCGGCGGTGGCCAGGAGCGCCGCCGCGAGCAGGACGGCTCGGCGGGTGGGTCTGGTGAGCCCGGTGCGCTGAGAGGTCATGTCATGGGCATCTACCACCTCAGGGTAATCACGCCAACACTTTGCGGATGAAGTTGAATCTCGAACGGAATAGGTCTACGGTCGGTCGCGTTGATGTAGTTCAAGATTCAACATTGGAGCCGCGAGGCCTCCCCACCCCCTAAGGAGCACGTCATGACGAACCCCGACCTGACCACCCTGACCGGCGAGTACACGATCGACGCGGCCCACTCCACCATCGGCTTCACCGTGCGGCACGCCATGGTCACCAACGTCAAGGGCAAGTTCCTCGACTTCAGCGGCTCGCTGCAGCTGGACGGCGCCGACCCGTCCGCGTCCCAGGCGTCGATCGACGTCAAGATGGACAGCATCGACACCGGGTCGGCGGACCGGGACGGGCACCTCAAGAGCGCGGACTTCTTCAAGATCGAGGAGTTCCCCACGATGACCTTCCGCTCCACCAAGGCGGAGTCCCTCGGCGGCGACGACTACCGCATCACCGGTGACCTGGAGATCCTCGGCACCACCAAGCCGATCACGATCGACCTGGAGTTCAACGGCGCCGCGAAGGACCCGTTCGGCAACGAGCGCGTCGGCTTCGAGGGCAAGGCGGAGATCCTGCGCTCGGAGTGGGGGCTCACGTGGAACGCGGCGCTGGAGACGGGCGGTGTGCTGGTCTCCGACAAGATCAAGCTGAACTTCGACATCTCGGCGATCAAGAACGCGTGAGCCTTCTCTGAGAGCGACCCGACGGCACGGCGCCGGTGCGTCCGTCACTCACCGGCGCTGTGTCAATTGCCTGAGGATCGCGGCGACTTGAGCCGCCCGGCTCTGCGGGGTCCGGGCGCGCAGGAGGCCGAGCATGAGCTGGTAGCGGTCGGTCCTGCCCAGCCGCTCGAAGGCCGCCCCGGCCCGGGGATTCTCCGCCAGCGCCGCGGCCAGCGCGTCCGGGACCTCGGCGTTGCGCTGCGACTCGTACGCCGCCTCCCACCGTCCGTCCGCCTTAGCGGCGTCCACCTCGGCGAGGCCCGCGGGGCGCATCCGCCCCTCGGCGGCCAGTTCCGCCACCCGCCGCACATTGACCATCGACCACAGGCTGCCGGGCCGGCGCGGAGTGATGCGCTGTGTGTAGTACGACGCGTCGAGTCCCTTGCGCTGCCCAGTGATCCACCCGTGGCACAGGGCCACGTCATTGACCTCGGCGGCAGTGACGGAGGGGATGCCGGAGTCCTTCTTGGCGACCTTCACCCAGAGGCCGGGGTGCGGGGCCGGATGCTCGGCCAGCCAGGCGTCGAGGGCGTCGGCGGACGCGAAGGCGCGGGGTTCCGGGTCGCGGTGGGGGCTCATGACGGAAGCGTAGGGGGGAAGTAGGTCAGAAACCGTCCTCCATTCGCGGGCGCGGGTCCAGGAGGTTCCAGCGGGCGTGCTGCCGCAGGACGGGCGGGTCGGCGGGCGGGCTCACGGCTGCTTGTCCGGTACCGGCAGGAGCGCCGCCGCCTGGTCGCGGGCGTGCGCGATCGGGTCCGGGAAGGTGTTCAGGCCGTGGGCCACGAGCGCTCCCTCGTGAAGCAGCATCAGGGTCCGACCCATGCGGTCCGCCTCGCCCGCGTCGCCCGAGTCGTCCGGGGTGATGTCCCTGGCGAGGCGGGTGAACAGGGCGAGCATCCACTCCTTCTGCCCGGCGATGACCGGGTAGGCCGGGTGGGCGGGGTCGCTGATCTCGGCGTGCGCGTTGACCATGCTGCATCCCTTGGAGCCGTACTCCGCCGACCACGCGCGTGAGGCGTCGAACACCGCCAGGACGCGCGCCCGCGGTGTCGCGTGCGCCGCGTCGAGGTGGTCGTCCAGGTACTGCGCGAGGAAGGCCCGCCAGCGCTCGTCGCGACCGGCCAGGTACTCCACGACGATCCGCTCCTTGGAACCGAAGCGGTCGTAGAGGGTCTTCTTGGTCACTCCCGCCTCCGCGGCGATGAGATCCACGCCCACGGCGTGAATGCCGCGCTCGTAGAAGAGCCGTTCGGCGGCTTCCAGGATGCGGCGTGCGGCACGCGTCATCGTGACGCGCTGCGGTTGCTGCTCTGCGGTGCCCATGGCATCCGAGTATACCGATCTGTATACTTTCTGGTGCGAGCAAGGTATACCGATCTGTCTACTGGAAGTGGTTGGCGTGAACGCCCTGCTGTCCATCGCCTTCGTCCTCAGCTGGAGTTCCGGGTTCATCGGGGCCAAGCTCGGCGCCGGGAGCGCGTCCGCGGTCACGATCCTGATGTGGCGGTTCCTGCCACTCGCCGTGATCCTGGTCGTCGTGGCCGCGGTCCTGGGCCGCGCGTCGTGGCGGGGTCTCACCGGGCGGGATCTCGCCCGCCAGGCCGTGATCGGCACGCTGTCGCAGAGCGGCTATCTGCTCACCGTCTACTACGCCATCCAGCTGGGCGTCTCCAGTGGCACCACGGCCCTCATCGACGGTGTCCAGCCCCTCGTCGCCGGTGCGCTGGCCGGACCACTGCTGCGGCAGTACGTCTCACGCCGGCAGTGGCTCGGGCTGTTCCTGGGGGTGAGCGGCGTCGTCATCGTCACCACGGCCGACGCCACGGCGGCGACCGGCGTTGCCGCGTGGGCCTATCTCGTCCCGTTCCTCGGCATGCTCTCGCTGGTGGCGGCCACGTTCCTCGAAAGCCGTTCCCGGACGACCGTCCCGCCCTCGGTGGCGCTCACCGTCCACTGCGGCACCAGCGCCGTGCTGTTCACGGCGTTCGCCTTGAGCACCGGAGCGGCGGTGCCGCCCGCCGAGGCCGGTTTCTGGGCCGCGATCGGCTGGCTCGTGGCGCTGTCCACCTTCGGCGGCTACGGGCTGTACTGGATGATCCTGCGGCGCTCCGGCGTCACCAAGGTCAACACGCTGATGTTCCTGATGGCGCCGGTCACGGCGGTGTGGGGAGCGTTCATGTTCGGCGAGCCGTTCGGTGCGCAGACCGCGATCGGCCTGGTCGTCGGCCTGGTCGCCGTCGTCATCGTCCATCGCGGGGGTGGCGCATCCCGCACGCATGCCATCCGGCGTCGCCCGAAAACCGGTGGCTCCCCTCAGCAGGTCCCGCATACCCTGCCCGCGTGTCCAGCCCCGAGGCCTCCAGACTCCGGCCACCGGCTCTCCGGTGGCTGCCCGTGATGTCCCTCTGATCAGCGTTCACTTCCGCTTCCGGGCTCACTCCGCTGCCGGACGGCCGTTCGACGTGCCGTTTCGTCTTCACCTTCGACTTCGGGTTGCGGAGTTTCTTCATGCCGTTCGCTCTTTTTCTGCTGGGCGTCGCTGTGTTCGCGCAGGGGACGTCCGAGTTCATGCTGTCCGGGCTGGTGCCGGACATCGCCCGGGACCTGGGGGTCTCGGTGCCCGCGGCCGGGGCGCTCACCTCGGCCTTCGCCGTGGGGATGGTGGCCGGGGCGCCGCTCATGTCCGCCCTCGCGCGACGGTGGTCGCGGCGCGGGGCCCTGCTGGGGTTTCTGGGGGTCTTCCTCGCCGTCCATGTCGTGGGCGCGGTGACCGGCAGCTTCGCGGTGCTGGTCGTCACCCGCGTCGTCGGGGCGCTCGCCAACGCCGGGTTCCTGGCCGTCGCCCTCGTCACGGCCGTGGCGTTGGCCGAGCCGGAGGCCAAGGGTCGGGCCACGTCGACACTGCTCGGCGGGGTCACGCTGGCCTGTGTGGTGGGAGTCCCGGCGGGGGCGCTGATCGGTCAACTCTGGGGGTGGCGTGCCGCGTTCTGGGCCGTGGCCGTGGTGTCCCTGCCCGCTGTGGCGGCCGTGGCGCGGTCCGTACCCGGCGGCGCGGGCGACTCGGAACGTCCCGCGCTGCGGGGCGAACTGCGGGCGCTGCGGAGCTCGCGGCTCCGGCTGACGCTGCTCCTGGGCGCCCTCGTCAACGGGGCGACCTTCTGCACCTTCACGTATCTCGCGCCCCTGGTCACCGCGGTGACGGGGCTGGCGGACGGGTGGGTGCCCGTGGTGCTCGCACTGTTCGGCGCGGGGTCGTTCGTGGGGGTCGGAGTCGGGGGACGGTACGCCGATCGCCGGCCCCGTGCGGTGCTGGTCGGGGGCGGCAGCGTCCTGTGCCTCGGGTGGGGCGCCCTGGCCCTCGGCGCCGGGACACCGGCCCTGACGCTCGGCCTCGTCTTCGTGCAGGGCGCTCTGTCCTTCGGAGTCGGGTCCACACTCATCTCCCAGGCGCTGTACGCCGCCCCCGGCTCCCCCACCCTGTCCGGCGGCTTCGCAACGGCCGCGTTCAACGTGGGCGCGGCACTGGGACCTTGGCTCGGCGGCACGGCCATCGGGACAGGCCTCGGATACCGGTCGCCGGTGTGGGTCAGTGCCGGGCTGGTCGCGCTGTCGCTGATGGTGGCGGGCGTGTCGGGCAGCCGGGCCGGGCTGCGGAACCGGGGCGCGGAGGGGAGTCGTACGGGGGCGTCCTCGCCGGCATGACCGTCGCGGTGCCCTGCCGTAGGCGGACCGAGACCGAGCACGGGTGCCTCAAGACGTCTGCCGCTACTCGCCCGACCGGGCAAGTGGGGTGTCGGCTGGATGGGGTTCGCGGGGGAGGTCCTGGGGGCGTGTGTGCGCCCCTTGGGACCGACCCCGGATGCCCCCACGCCCCGGCGCCGCGCCGGGCTGGTCGCGCTGCCGCGGGCCTGGCATGCGGCTGGACCGGGCGGCGGAACCGAGGGGCCGACGGGAGTCGTACCGGGACGTCCTCGCCGGCACGACCGCCGTGGCGTCCCGGTGATGGCGTGAGCGGGCATCGACAGCGTCCCGTTCGCCATGGGTGAGGTCCTGGACGTGCGCGTGTGCGCGCCATGGGCCATCGGGGCCGGCCACGGATACCCCCCGAGCCCGTATGGCCAGTGCTGAACCGGTCACGCTGTCGCTGGTGGTGGCGGGCGTGGCGGCCGGCCGGGCCGGGCTGCGGAACCGGGGTGCGGAGGGGTGTCGTACGGGGGCGTCCGCGCCGACATGACCGCCGTGGGGTCCTGCCTTGGTTCCGCAGGAGTCGGAGTAACCGCAGGCGGGCCGAGCACGGGTACCTCCAGGCGTCTGCGCTGCTCGCGTCAGACCGGAACCGGGCAAGCGGGGCGTCGACTGGATGGCATGCGCGGGGGGCCGGTCGTGGAAATTGGGGCGCGGGTGGGAGGCGGGCGCGGGCATCATCGTCGGCATGACCGACACGCCCCGCCCCGCTCGCGCATGGGTCGCCGTCTCCTCGTACGAGATCGGGAAGCCGCTCCTGCACCCCCTGGCCGCTGCGCGCGCCTGACTGCGGGAGCGCGGCATCGACTGGATGCCGTTCGAGGCGAGCGAGGTCCGCTGGGATCGCGTGTGTGGGCCGGGGGCCGACGGGCGCTGGCGGGCGTGGGTCACGGTCCAGGTCGCCGCCGGTGCCCTGTGGCGGCTCGGGTTGCATCCCGATCAGCCGGCCTCCGTCGTCAACGGGCCCTCCCCGCCCGGCTGGTGGCATGCCGCCGGGGAGCGATACGCGTGCGCGACGAGGGTGTCGGGGCCTGAGCAGGCGCGGTGGGAACGGGCCGAGGCGTGAACTCGGCGTGGCTGGAATTGGCCCCTTGTGGGGGCGGTCACAGGATTCCCATAATCCAGCAAAGGAATTGACCGGCGCATGTCAGTAGATGATCACTCCCCCTGCTTGGCATGCCCCCGACATTTCAGTGCTCTCTCCACGTTCGCATGTCCAACCCCCCACGGAAGGCATCACGTTGAAGAAGCTCCTCACCGCCCTCAAGAGATGCGCGGTCCTCGGCGCCGCCGCTCTCGCGATCGTCAGCCTTCAGCCCGTCTCGGCCGCGCAGGCCGCGGACTCACGCGTCGTCGGCGGAACCCGTGCCTCGCAGGGCGAGTTCCCGTTCATGGTCCGCCTCTCCATGGGCTGTGGCGGCGCGCTCTACACCCAGCAGATCGTGCTCACCGCCGCGCACTGTGTGGGCGCGACCGGCCCGAACACCAGCATCACCGCCACCGCCGGCGTCGTGGACCTGCAGTCCACCAGCGGCCGCGTCCAGGTCCGTTCCACGTACGTGTACCGGGCCCCCGGCTACAACGGCGACGGCAAGGACTGGGCGCTCATCAAGCTCGCCGCGCCGATCAACCTGCCGACGCTGAAGATCGCCACCACCTCGCAGTACAACACCGGCACCTTCACCGTGGCCGGCTGGGGCGCGGCCCGTGAGGGCGGTGCCCAGCAGCGGTACATGCTCAAGGCCAACGTGCCGTTCGTCAGCGACGCCCAGTGCCGCTCCTACAGCGGCTACAGCGGCCTCATCGCCAACGAGGAGATCTGCGCAGGCTTCCCGTCCGGCGGCGTCGACACCTGCCAGGGCGACTCCGGCGGCCCGATGTTCCGCCGCGACGCGAGCAACGCCTGGATCCAGGTCGGCATCGTCAGCTGGGGCATAGGCTGCGCCCGCCCGAACGCCCCCGGCGTCTACACCGAGGTCTCCACCTTCGCCTCGGCGATCGCCTCTGCGGCGTCGTCTCTGTGACTTCCCTGCACATCTGAGCTTGCTGCATCGCGGGCCCGGTGTCTTCGGACGCCGGGCCCGCGCCGCGCCGCCCCATGCCGCACACGCTTCACTCACCCGGTTTCGGCCGTCATCCGGCTTCGGCCGTCACCCGGACCGGAGCGCCCCGGAACCTCGCCCGGTACTCGCTCGGCGTCGTGGCGTGCCGGCGGCGGAATGCCCGGATGAGGGTGTCGACGGTGCCGAACCCGCAGAGTGTGGCGACCCGTTCCAGCGTGGCGTCGGTGCTCTCCAGCAGGTTGCCGGCCGACTCGACCCGGGCCGACTCGATGTAGGCGTGCGGCGTCATGCCGAGTTCGGACTTGAAGATCCGGGTCAGCTGGCGGTCGCTGACATGCGCGTACGCGGCCAGGTCCGGGACCGTGAGGCGCTGGTCGAGGTTGTTCAGAATGTGATGCCGGAGGTCCTCGATGCGCCTGCTCGTGGACACCGGCTCCAGCGGCACGCTGAACTGGGACTGCCCGCCGGGCCGCTTCAGGTACATCACGAGTTGGCGGGCGACGCGCAGCGCGACCTGCTCCCCGAAGTCCTCCGCGACCAGGGCCAGGGACAGATCCAGGCAGGCGCTGATCCCCGCGCCGGTCCAGATCTCGCCCTCCTCGCGGATGAAGATGGGATCCGGGTCGACCCGCACCGCCGGATGGTCGGCGGCGAGCCGCTGCGCGGTGGACCAGTGCGTGGTGGCCCGCTTGCCGTCGAGGAGCCCCGCGGCGGCGAGGATGTGCGCGCCGACGCACACCGAGGCCACCCGTCGGGTCCGGCCGGCCAGCGCCTTCACCCGGGCCACCGTGCCGGGGTCGGTGACGGGGTGGATGCGGCGGTCGCCGTCCACCTCGACGGAGCCGGGGACCAGGAGGGTGTCGATGGTCCGTTCGGCGACTTCGGCGAACGTGGTGTCGGGCAGGATCCGCACGCCGGCCGCCGTCGTCACCGGCGCGGTCGTCTCGGCGGCCAGCACGACCTCGTAGCCGACGCCCCCGGTGGTTTCATGCGGGACGAGGGAGAACACCTCCGGCGGGCCGGTGACGTCGAGGAGATCGACGCCCTCGAACAGCACGATCACGACCAACCGGTTCCCGGTCTTCACCCTGTGCCCCCCTGCCTCGCTCGTGCACGTGGGTGTCGGTTTCTGCGAACTGCACGTCATTGCCGACAGCCCGGTGCGGGTCATAGCGTCGCATACCTGTTCAACAGGCTGTTGAGCAGCGGTTTCCATCGTTCAACCAGCCCTCGGAACCTCAAGTCCCCCAACCCCTGGAGAAGTCCTGTGGCCAGCAAGACGCTGCGCGAACTCGGCGCTGCCGACGACACCCCCGCGACCCTCGCATCCTCGACGCTGATCCTCGTCGACTACCAGAACACCTACACCCGCGGTGCGATGGAGCTCGACGGCTGGAAGCCCGCCCTGGAGGCGGCGGCGGAGCTGCTGTCCCGGGCCCGCGAGGCGGGAGCCGAGGTCATCCACGTCCAGCACGACGACGGCGAGGGTTCGCTGTACGACATCCGCACCGAGATCGGCCGGATACACCCCGACGTCGCGCCCGTCGAGGGCGAGTCCGTGGTCGTCAAGCAGACCCCGGACTCCTTCCACGGGACCGACCTCGGCAAGCTCGTGGACGAGGCGGGGAACGAGGCGGTGATCGTCGCCGGGTTCATGACCCACATGTGCGTCGCGTACACGACGGCGTCCGCGGCCCTGCGCGGCAACAAGCCGACCGTGCCCGCGGACGCCTGCGCCACCCGGTCGATCGTGGATGTGTCCGCCGACGAGCTGCACCGCAGTGCGCTGGCGGCCGTCGCCGACGCGTACGGCGTCGTGGTCGCGTCCGCGAGGGAGCTGGTCTGACACGGGGCCGACCGGGCTCGCGTCCGCCCTCTTGATCGCGGCGGAACACAGGGATCCTCAGAACCCTCCGCCGTCGAACCCTCCTCCCCCACCGAAGTCCCCGCCGCCGAACCCGCCCCCGAAGTCCCCGCTGTCGAAGTCGGCGCCGGAGACGTCGCCGCCCTCGTAGCCGCCACCGCCGTAGCCGTCGCCCCCTCCGTAGTCGGCGGCGTAGGCGGGCGTGGCCATCATGCTGCCGAGCAGGGTGCCGATGAGGAGGCCCGGGAGGATGCCGCCGCCGAAGTAGCCGCCTGCCCAGGGGCCGTAGGCCGGGCCGGCATCCCAGTAGGGGCGGCGGCCGTACTCGGTGTCCACCTCGCGGATCACGGGATCGCGGCCCTCGGAGAGGCGGGTTCGGTCGGCCGCGCAGACCGGGACCTCGCGGGCGGTGCCGCCGGGCGGGGTCCAGGTCTCGTCGGCCACCGCCGGGCCGTGCCGCGGGTCGAAGAAGCAGGGCGGCCGGCGTTCGGGCAGGGGCTGGTGTTCCCGGCGGGCGGCCAGCTGGGTGAGGGAGAAGCGGCCGTCCGCCAGGGCCTGGGTGACTGCTTTGACGTCCTCCGGTTTGCGGGCCGAGTCCATCAGCCGTTTCGCCTTTTCGTAGGCGTCCAGGGCGCTCTCGTAGTCCGCGCGCATCGCGTCGTCGGCGCCGGCTTCGCCCGGGTGGAAGTCCAGGCGGTCCAGTTCCTCGCCGAAGGCGGTGATGTCCTCGTCGACGACGACCCGCAGCTTCTCCAGCGCCGCCCGCTGCTCCGCCTCGCGGCGCTGCCGCTTGCGCCTGACCAGCGTGTACGCGCCCGCGCCGCCCGCCGCCAGCACCGCGCCGACGGCGATCAGAGTGCCGGCGTCCACGCCGTTGCCGCCCCCGCCGTCGCTCCAACTGGCCGGGGCCGTGCCGTTCACGTTGCGCAGGGCCGAGTCGACGAAGTCGTTCAGCTGGGCCTTGGGATCGCCGGCGGTCTGGACCGAGGAGACCAGGTTGTCCACGGCCTGGCGGGACATCACCGAGGAGTCGGCCGCCGCGTCGAAGCGATCACCGACGTGGACGCCGTACAGGCCCGTCACACCGGTTTCCGTGCGGAGGTTCAGCAGCAGGTTCCTGGTCGGCTGGTCGGCCGGCAGGACGGCGATGAAGACCGGTTTGTCGGCGTCCTTGATCTTGTCGGCTAGCGCTTCCGCGTCGGCCGACGACAGCTGGTCCGAGGCTGCGGGATCCACGTAGACGGGATCATCGCGCAGCGCCTCGGCAACCCGGGAAAGATCCGTGGCCGCATGTGCGCCGGGCGGGCCGGCCACGAGCACCGCCGCGGTTGCGGCGACCGGCACGATCAGCAAGCGCATGAGTCCCCGGAAGAGCGGAGTCCTCATACTCTCGACGCTACCTGATGGGACGGGCAAAGGCGCCGGTCCAGTGGCTGGATTCCCACCGGGCCCGGCGCCCCCACGGCGGCCGCCGCGTACCGTACGGCGGCTCAGGCCGCGCGGTACGCCGCACTCAGCCTCTCCACCACCGCCCGCACCGGCCCGTCAGCAGCAGATGATCGGCCTCGGCGAAAAGCTCCGCCACCGCCTCGGTGAGCCCCGTGCCGACGGCCCTGTACTGGACGATCAGCCGGGCCTTGCTGACGAGCGCGCGGCCCACCTGCTGCACCCCGGCCCTCACGGCCGCCGCCCGGGCCGCGATGCCGAGCGGCCTCAGGATCGCGGCGCCCTCCAAGGCGCGCTTCCCGTGCAGCACGTCCGCCACGCCGTCGCCCTCGGTACCCGGCAGCCAGGAGGCGACCAGCGCGTCGGTCCCGGCGAGCCGCTCGTCTTCGACCAGCTGCGGACGCCCGGAGACGATCAGCACCGCGCGCTTCATGGCGCCGGACGCGCGGGGTGGCTGCGGTGAGCGTGAGCAGAGTGGTGCTGAGGGCTGCGGAGACGAGCAGGGCGGTTCTTCGCATGGAACGTCCCTCGACTCTCATGGTCCGCTTATGACTTACCTCACGCCTTGAGTTAACTAGGGGCGCCGATTGGCGTCAAGACTTCACGTCAGACCCGGTGCGTGCTCAACTCCTCGCTGGAGCAGTGCCGTTGTCCCTTCACCTCATGAACGCGCGACCCCTTGACGCGTATGCGAACCCGTCATTTACTCACGCCTCGCACGCCCCCATCCCCCACCGCCAGAAGGGCGGCACTCCATGAGGAGATCCACTCGATCCTCGCGTTCCACGCCATCCACTCGGTCCACCCGGACGCTCGGGCTGCTGCTCGCCGGGCTCCTCACCACGGCCGGCTTCACGGCGGCCACACCCGCGCAGGCCGCCGGCGAACAGGTCACCGCCTGGCTCACCACGACGGACGACACCGGCGGACGCCATGTGACCCGCGGGCTCCAGCCGCAGACGCCGTTCGCGTTCGAGGCGGGCTCCGGCGGCAGCGGTGAGAACATCACCGTCGACGAGAACACCCGCTACCAGTCCTTCAGCGGCGGCGGGGCGTCCTTCACGGACACCGCGGCCTGGCTGATGGACGGCAGCGGCGCGTTGTCGCAGGCCACCCGGGACGAGACCATGCGCAAACTGTTCTCCCCCACGGAGGGCATCGGACTGTCGTTCCTGCGCAACCCCATGGGCGGCTCGGACCTCGCCCGCTTCGGCTACACGTACGACGACATGCCCGCCGGGCAGACCGACCCGGACCTCTCCGAGTTCTCGATCGCCCACGATCTCCAGGACGTCGTGCCGCTGACGAAGCAGGCACGTCAGCTCAACCCGGGGCTCACCGTGATGGCCTCGCCGTGGACGGCGCCCGCCTGGATGAAGGACAACGGGCAGCTCAACGGCGGCTGGCTGAAGGCGGAGCACTACGGGGCGTACGCCTCGTACTTCGTGAAGTACGTGCAGGCCTACCAGGCCCAGGGCATCCCGATCTCGTACGTCACCGCGCAGAACGAGCCGACCTGCTGCTCGGGCTATCCGTCGATGAGCTGGCACGCGAGCGGACTCGCCTACTTCACGAAGAACGAGCTGCTGCCGAAGCTCCAGAACGCCGGGCTGTCGACGAAGGTGCTGGCGCACGACTGGAACTGGGACACCTACGACGCCTACGCCGCGCAGACGGTCGACGACGCGGCCGTCCGCAACCACCCGAACTTCGGCGGGATCGCCTGGCACGGCTACGGCGGTGATGTGGCCAAGCAGACGCAGGTGCACAACCAGTATCCGCAGCTGGACGCCTTCGGGACCGAGCACTCCGGTGGCACCTGGATCGCGAACCAGCAGCGCGAGGACATGATGAACATCATCGACTACACCCGGAACTGGGCGAAGTCGGTGACCAAGTGGTCGCTCGCGCTGGACCAGAACCGGGGTCCGCACAACGGCGGCTGCGGGACCTGCGACGGTCTGATCACCGTCCACAACGGGGACTCCCGGCACGGGCAGGTCGACTACACCGTCGAGTACTACACGATGGGCCACCTGACGAAGTTCGTGAAGCCGGGCGCCCAGCGCATCGCGTCCACGGCGTCGCCGTCGGTGCCGAACGTGGCGTGGCGCAACTCCGACGGATCCAAGGCGCTGATCGCCTACAACGACTCTTCGGCCGCCAGGACCGTCACGATCAACTGGGGTTCACAACACGCCACTTACTCGCTGCCCGGCAAGACATCGGCGACGTTCACCTGGTCGGGCACCCAGACTGAGGGCCCGTCGCGGTCGGGGACGTTGGTGGGCCTCGCCGGTAAGTGCCTTGACGTGGCGGGCGGTTCGTCGGCCGACGGTACGCCGGTGCAGCTCTACGACTGCAACGGCTCGACCGCCCAGCGGTGGACCGTACAGGCCGACGGGTCGGTGCGGTCGCTGGGCAAGTGCCTGGACGTCACGTCCGGCGCGACCGCGAACGGCGCGAAGGTCCAGCTGTACGGCTGCAACGGGTCGGGTGCGCAAGCGTGGTCGTACAACGCGACGACGGGCGACCTGGTCAACCGCGCCGCGGACAAGTGCCTCGACGTGACGGACAACTCCTCGGCGAACGGCGCCCGCGCGCAGATCTGGAGCTGCACGGGCGCCGCGAACCAGAAGTGGCGTCTGCAGTAGGGCGCCGGCTCAGACGAACGGCTCGCCGATGCCGAGCAGGTTGCCCTCGCTGTCGTGGAACCAGGCCGCGCGCTCCCCGCGGAAGCCCTTGCTCGGGTAGTGGCCCTGGACCTCGGCGATGCCGTTCGTCGTGCGGAGCCCGGGCACGTCGACGTCCTCGAACTCCACGCCGCGCCGCCCGAGTTCCGCGACGACCGCATCGACGTCCGCGACCTGCCACCCCATCTGGGTGAACGTGCCGGGGGAGGCTCCGGTCGACTGGTACAGGGCGAACTCCGTGCCGCCGCACCGGTACAGCAGCCCGCCCGGCCGTTCGTCGACCGGGTCCAGACCGAGCTTCTCGGAGTAGAAGCGCCGGGCCCGCTCCAGGTCCTGGGCCGGCAGGCGGCTCGCCACCTGCCCCCGGGCCAGGAAGTGCCGGGCGTCCGTGTCCGTGACGTCCTTGTCGTCCATGGCTCCACTGTGCCGTGGACGACGGGCCCGGCGCAGGTGGCGAGGTCCGTTCGGCCTACTCGGCCGGCGTCACCCCGGCCCGCAGCAGCCCGTACGTGTACGCGTCCTCCAGCGCCTGCCAGGAAGCCGCGATGACGTTCTCGGCGACGCCGACCGTGGACCATTCGCCCGCCCCGTCGGACGTGGAGATCAGGACGCGGGTCGTGGACTGGGTGCCGTGCACACCCTCCAGGATGCGGACCTTGTAGTCGACGAGGTCCAGCTTGGCGAGCTGGGGGTAGATCTTCTCCAGGGCCACCCGCAGCGCGCGGTCGAGGGCGTTGACCGGGCCGTTGCCCTCCGCCGTGACGACGATGCGCTCGCCCTTGGCGAAGAGCTTGACCGTGGCCTCGTTCGCATGGCTGCCGTCGGGGCGGTCCTCGACGATCGCGCGCCAGGACTCGACCTGGAAGTACTTCAGGGGCTTGCCCTCGACCTCGGTGCGGAGCAGGAGTTCGAAGCTGGCGTCGGCGGCCTCGTACGTGTAGCCCTCGAGCTCGCGTTCCTTCACCCGCTCGACCACCCGGCCGACCAGTTCCCGGTCGCCGCCGAGTTCGATGCCGAGCTCCTTGCCCTTGAGCTCGATCGAGGCGCGGCCCGCCATGTCGGAGACCAGCATCCGCATGGTGTTGCCGACCTGCTCGGGGTCGATGTGCTGGTACAGGTCCGGGTCGACCTTGATCGCGGAGGCGTGCAGGCCGGCCTTGTGCGCGAAGGCGGAGACGCCGACGTACGGCTGGTGCGTGGACGGCGTGAGGTTCACGACCTCGGCGATGGCATGGGAGATGCGGGTCATCTCACGGAGGTGGCCGTCGGGAAGGACCTTCTTGCCGTACTTCAGCTCCAGGGCCGCCACCACCGGGAAGAGGTTGGCGTTGCCGACCCGCTCGCCGTAGCCGTTGGCCGTGCACTGGACGTGGGTCGCGCCCGCGTCGACGGCCGCGAGGGTGTTGGCGACCGCGCAGCCGGTGTCGTCCTGGGTGTGGATGCCGAGCCGGGCGCCGGTGTCGGCGAGGACCGTCGAGACGACCGCCTGGACCTGGGCGGGGAGCATGCCGCCGTTGGTGTCGCACAGGATGACGACGTCCGCGCCCGCCTCCGAGGCCGTACGGACGACGGCTTTCGCGTACTCGGGGTTGGCGCGGTAGCCGTCGAAGAAGTGCTCGCAGTCGACGAAGACACGGCGGCCCTGCTCGCGCAGGTACGACACCGTGTCGCCGACCATGGCGAGGTTCTCGTCCAGCGTGGTGCGCAGGGCGAGCTCGACGTGCCGGTCGTGGGACTTCGCGACCAGGGTGATCACCGGCGCGCCGGACTCCAGCAGTGCCCTGACCTGCGGGTCCTCGGCCGCCTTGCCGCCCGCGCGGCGGGTGGCGCCGAAGGCGACGAGCTGGGCGTGCCGGAAGGAGATCTCCTGCTGGGCGCGCGCGAAGAACTCGGTGTCGCGGGGGTTGGCACCCGGCCAGCCGCCCTCGATGAAGCCCACGCCGAAGTCGTCCAGGTGACGGGCGATGGCCAGCTTGTCGGCGACGGTGAGGTTGATGCCCTCCCGCTGGGCGCCGTCGCGCAGGGTGGTGTCGAAGACGTGGAACGAGTCGTCGAGCTCGCTGGTTACCGACATGGTCGTAAGGCTCCTGTATTGGATCTCGGTCTACCGGAATGACCGGCTCCACCGTCCCCACCTATGGTCCCTCACGCTCTCCGCCCGGCTGCGGGTGGGCCGGGAAACAGAAAAACCTCTCGCGGGTGCGAGAGGTCTGCGCGCGGGTCGAGGACGACGGTGTCCACCCGTACCTGGTCGTACGTGGTGGTCACTGCGGACCGGCGCGCCTGCTGCCAATAATCATGGCGAACGAGAGCACGGGGGCAGTCTGGCACAAGTCGCCCCCGCGCTCACCGTCCGTCTCAGGATGCGAGCACTGCGCTGATCACCGCACGTGGCGGACGTAGACGTGCGTGGTGTCCTGGGTGTCGTCCGGCACCAGGTCGGCTCCCCGGCTGCTGAAGGCGACCGTGCGGCCGTGCCGGTCGATCACCGGGTACTCCGCGTAGTCGGCGCTCGGGCCGCCCTGTGCCGCGGCGCTGACGAGCACCGTGCGTCCGGTGCGCAGGTCGCGCACGTACACCTGACGTGCGGAGTCCGGGTCGCCCGGGACGGCCGCGCCGAACGCGAGGTACCTGCTGTCCGCGCTGAGCCGGGCGAAGCCGGTGTGGGCGGCCGGGTCGGCGGCGTCGATGCGGCGCAGGTCCCCCGTCCTCAGATCCCGGACGAAGACGTTGTGGGTGCCGTTGGTGTCGCCCGGCGTCAGCTTCGAGTCCAGCGAGTTGAACACCGCGTACCGGCCGTCGGCGCTGACCTGCGGGTACTCGGTGTGCCCGTCGGACGCCGCGCCGTCCGGCGCCTTGTCGACCTGGGTCAGTTCGCCGCTGCGCACGTCACGGACGTAGGCGTCGCTCCAGTCGCCCCGGGTGGGGTACGGCACGAAGAACTGGTAGCCGACCTTGGCGCCGTCCGCGCTGATGGTGGGCTGGGTGGCGGCGGACTTCCAGGCGCCCTCACCGGGGACCTGGCTGATGCGGACCCGCTCGCCGGTGACGCGGTCGACGCGGTAGACCCGGTTCGACCTGTCGCCCGCCGGCCCCGCGTCGCTGGTGTGCAGGGCGACGAAGGCGACATAGCGGCCGTCGGCGCTGAGGGCCGGCATGCTGCCGGCGCTGTAGCCCGTGTCGACGGCGTCGTCGATGCGCTGGAGGGCGCCGGTCCGCAGGTCCTTCACGAAGATGTGGTTGTCGGCCGCGTTGTAGGTGGGGTTGGACGTGAACGCCAGGTACCGGCCGTCGGCGCTCAGCGAGACGTCCAGGACGTTCGCGTCCCCCGGGCTGCCGTCCGCCGCGGTGCTCGCCAGACGGGTGACATCGGTCCGCAGGTCGCGCACGAACGCGTCCGCGACGCCGTTGGAGTCGCCCGCGACGAGGTTGTCGGCGTCGGAGACGAAGGCCAGATAGCGGCCGTCGGCGCTCAGGCTCTGCCCGTCGGAGGCACGGTTGCCGTCCGTGCCGTCCGGCGCCACGCTCGCCTTCTCGGTGTACGGCGCCCTGGGTGCGGCCCCTGCCGACGTGCCCGACAGCGTCGCCGTCGCGGCGGCCAGGGCGATGGCGAGCGCGACAACTCGCTTGGTGCTGTGCATGGTTGTTCCCCCGTTGATGGTCGTTGTCATTGAACTGTCCGCAGGAAGACGTCCGACACCCCGTTCGTGTCCCCCTCCACCAGATCGGGTGACGCCGACTCGAATGCGACGACAGTGCCGTCGGCGTTGACGGAGGGGTGCCGGGCCGCAAGTTCGTTGCGGCCGCCCCAGCGGTCGACGCTGACCAACTGTCTTTTACCAGTGGCGAGTTGGAGCAGGAATACGGCGTCTCGCGAGGTGTACGCGACGTGCGTACCGCTGCCGGAGAGCGAGGGCTCGGTGCCCCTGACCCGAGTCGTCGTCCCCGCGTCGAGGTCACGGACGTGGATCTCGTCGCCCTGCTGGAAGGCGACCCGGCGGCCGTCCTCGCTCAGGGTAGGAGCTGAGGCGCCCTCGGCTCCGGCCTGCTCCAGGGCGCCGGTGTCCAGGTCGCGGACGTGGACGCCGCCGCCCTGCTCGAAGGCGATGTACCGGCCGTCGTAGCTGATGGAGGGCTTGCCCGCCGCCTCGCCCGTGGGCGCGCTGACGACGTCGGTGGTGCCGCCGTTGAAGCGGAAGCGGTAGACGCGGGATTGCGGGTGCTGGTCGGCGGCGGTCGCGGGCAGCGTGGCGGCGTAGGTGATCCACTGGCAGCTGGGGTCCACCGCGGGCTGTCCCATCCAGGTGAAGCGGACGCCCTGGTAGGAGCCCAGACTGGTCAGCTTGCCGACCGAGCGGTTGCGGATGTGGACGCCCGGACCGCCGTCGGGGTCGTAAGGAGCCGCATAGCCGACCATGCGTCCGCTGGAGCACGGCGTGCCCTCGGACGCCGGTTTCTGTGTGCCGGAGTTGACCTGGCCGATGCCGCCGGCCGCGTTGACGAAGACGTTGTCGTCCGACGTGAACGCGACGACCCTGTTCGCACCCATCACCGGGTCGTACGAGGCCTCGGGCCGCTGCTGTCCGTCTCCCGTCATGCTGATCCGCTCGGTGACGGACGGCATCGGGGCCGGGTTCTCACGGAGTGCGCCGGAGAACACGAACACGTCCGACTCCGCGTTGGTGTCGCCCGGCACCAAGTGGGATGCCGTCGAACTGAACGCCACCGCACGCCCCTTGTCGGCCAGCGCGCCCTCCATGACCTGGGCGCTCGGCGGCAGGGCGGCGCCGCGCAGCCCGGTCCGCAGATCGCGCACCCGCGTGCCGTCCGCGCCCGAGACGACGGCGTACCGGCCGTCCGCCGTGACGGAGGACGTCGTCCCCTCGGCCACCCGCCGCGAGGTGCCCGTGCGCAGGTCGTGGACGTACAGGCCGCCCTCCGCTTCGAGGAGGACGCGACGGCCGTCCGCCGTGATGCGGACCAGGTAGGCGGCGCCGAGGTCCGTGTCGACCTGGGTCCGCTCCCCCGTGGACCTGTCCTTGACGAAGACGTCGGCCGGGTCCTCCTCGGAGCCGCTGCGGACGGAGTAGGCGACCCGCTCGCCGTCGCCGCTCACCGAGGCCCCGGGTTTGTCGCCCTCCTCGGCCGGTGAGATCAGTTCGTCGGTGCCGGTGGCCGTGTCGCGGACGTACAACAGCCGGAAGTTCTCCGAGCCGTTGCGGTTGCCGATGGTGTACGCGACGTGCGTGCCGTCCGGGCTGATGGACTGCACGCGCCCCAACTCGTTGGAGCCGGGCGGGTTCTCGGGCCACAGCCGCTCCACGCGGCCGGTGGCGCGGTCGTACAGGTAGGGCGCGAGGAACCGGGTGCCCGCGGAGAAGGCGATACGGCTCCCGTCGGCGCTCGGCATCGGCGAGCCGTACGTGTAGCCGCTGCCGAGGTCGATCCTGGTGACCTCGCCGCCGGTCAGGTCCTTCACGAGCAGGCACGGGGTGAAGTGCGCGCAGCCGAAGCTCGGCGCGGTGGACACGAACGCGGTACGACGGCCGTCCGCGCTGATCGCGGCGCCGTTCGAGGGGCCGTCGGCCTGGGTGCCGTCGGCGGCGGTGCTGACGCGTTCGACGAGCGGCGGGCGGGGCGCCGCGTCGGCACTCGGTGCCGCCGTCCCGGCGAGCGCGAGCAGCAGCGCCGCGCCTAACGCGGCTCTGGACACACGTGCGACTCCGGACATGTTCCCCCCTGGTCCCCGCCGACGCTCCACCACCCGGCCCCCGCCGGGAGTACGCAACGAGGCAAACGCATCACCGGCCACAGGGTCAATCGGTCTTATTGCGTACAACCCGGGCGGGAGGTCAGACGTCCGCGAGGAGGCCCTCGTCCAGGAACTCCCGTACGTGGCCGAGAATCGTCCCCCGGTCCGTGCCCCGCAGCCCGATGGCCACGTGGATGGAGAAGCCGTCCAGCAGGGCTCGCAGGCGGGCGGCGAACCGGTCCGGGTCGACCGCTCGGAACTCGCCCCTCGACACCCCTTCCGCCAGCAGCGCCACCAGGTCGCGATGCCAGGCGCCCTCGATCGCGGCCTGGCGGTCGCGGGCGTCGTCGTCGGCGTTCTGCGAGCGGTTCCAGACCTCCAGCCACAGCGTCCAGTGGGGGTCGCGGTGGCCGTGGGGGATGTACAGGTCGACGTATGCGTCGAGGCGTTCGCGGGCGGAGGCGGTCCGGGTGAGCAGCCGCCCGCGCTCGGCGCCGAGCCGGCCCTCGCTCCACTCCAGGGTCCGCAGCAGCAACTCGTCCTTGGAGTGGAAGTAGTAGAGGAGATGGCCGCTGCTCATGCCGACCTCACGGCCGAGGGCGGCCATGGTGAGCTTCTCAAGGCCGCGTTCGGCGATCATCTCCATGGCCGCGGCGAGGACGTCCTCGCGGGGTGGTGCGGGGCTGCGGCGGCGGGACGACGGGGTCTGGCTCATGCGCCGGTCACCCGCACAGCCTCGGGAAGGAAATGCGTCTCGTACGCCCCGGTGCAGTCCCGGAACTCCGTCGCCGCCACCGCGCCGCACCCGCCGCACACCGCGTTGGGACCCTCGCGTCCGGGGGAACCGCAGCAGCCGAACTCCGTCGTCGCCGGATTGTGCTCCAGCCGCTCGCGAGCGTCGTGGGGATGGACGACCAGGGTGTCACGCGGTCCGGCGGACATCAGGAAGCCCTGGCCGTCGGGGTCGCCCATGCACACGTTCCCCGGGTTGGCGGCGTCGCACCAGTCCGGATCGGGGTGCGGCACATACGGCGCCCCGCACGGCTCCGGGTCCACCGCGTACGTCCCGCGCGGCATGGTCGCCGGGGCGTGCCGCGAGCCGTCGGGGTTCTTGCGCCCCTCGTACTCGGGTCGCGGCGGCACCTCGGGCAGCAGGCGCAGCGGCTCGGTGAGGCGGTGGCCACAGGCCGTGCAGAGCAGCAGTACGTTCACCCGTACGTTCTACCTGACCCCGGCCTTCGGCTGCTGCTGAGTAATGCAGTGGATGCCCCCGCCACCGGCGAAGACCGTCCGGGCGTCGACCAGCGTCACCGTCCGCTCCGGGAAGAGCCGGCGGAAGATGCCGGCCGCGATCTCGTCGCGCGGGTCGTCGAAGCCGCACAGCACCACGCCGCCGTTGCAGAGGTAGTGGTTGATGTAGGAGTAGTCGGCCCAGTGGCCGTCCGCCTCCAGGACGGTCGGCGCGGGCACCTCGACGACCTCCAGACGCCGGCCGCGGGCGTCCGTCTGTGACTTCAGCAGGCCGACGATCTCCTTGGTCACCTCGTGGTCGGGGTGGGCCGGGTCCGGCTGCACATGGGCCACGACCACGCCGGGACGGGCGAACGCGGCGACGATGTCGACATGGCCGAGGGTGCCGAAGACGTTGGGGGTGCCCCCACGCCTTTCGGGCAGTGGGGGAGGGTAGTCGCCGGTCAGGCCGCGCGGCAGCCAGATCGCCTTGCGGGTGCCCAGGTGGGCGTGGATCTCGGCCTCCACCTGCTCGCGCGTCCAGTGCGGGTTGCGCTCCGGGCCGAGTTGGACCGTCTCCGTGAGCAGGACGGTGCCCTCGCCGTCGACGTGGATCGCACCGCCTTCGTTGACGAGCTTCGAGGCGTACGTCCTGGCCGACCCCGCGAGGTCGGAGACGTACGCGGCGATCTTCGCGTCGTGCTCCCAGCGGGCCCAGTCCTGGGCACCCCAGCCGTTGAACGTCCAGTCGACGGCCGCGAGTCGACCCTTGGCGTCGGTGAGGAAGGTCGGGCCGATGTCACGCATCCAGGCGTCGTCGAGGTCCCGCTCGATCGTCTCGACGTCGTGGCCGAGCAACGTGAGGGCGTCGGCCGACTGGCCGGGGCCGCACACCACCGTCACCGGCTCGAAGCGGCGGACCGCGCGGGCGACGGACGCCCAGGCGATCCGGGAGGCCGCGAGGTCGTCCGGGTCCTCGAAGGTCGGGTTCGGTCCCGGCCAGGCCATCCAGGTGCGCTCGTGCGGGGCCCACTCGGCGGGCATGCGGAAGCCGTCGGCGGCGGGGGTCGTCATGGCGGGTCCTTGTCTGAACGTCACAGGAAATAAAGGCGGTTGAGGGAGACAGAGTCGGCCGGCTCGGAGCGCAGCGGCTCGCCGTCGAGGGTGACCAGGCCGGTGCGCTGGTCCACGTCGACGGCGCCGGTACGGGAGTTGAGGCGCAGGTCGGCCGGCCCGATGCCGCGGGTGCCGCGCACGGCGACCCTGCGGCGCCGGGTCGGCATGGTGTCGTTGCCCTGGTCGACGGCGGCCTGCGCGACGAAGGCGACGGAGATGTCGGCGGGCGTGGCGCCGTATGCCCCGAACTGCGGTCCCAGGACGAGGGGTTCGCAGGTGTCGGTGGCCGCGTTGGGGTCGCCGACCACGCCGTAGGCAGGGAAGCCGGACTTCAGCACCAGCTGCGGCTTGGCTCCGAAGTACTCCGGCCGCCACAGCACGATGTCGGCGAGCTTGCCGACCTCGATCGACCCCACCTCGTGCGAGAGGCCGTGCGCGATGGCCGGGTTGATGGTCAGCTTGGCCATGTAGCGCAGGACGCGCTCGTTGTCGTCGCCGTCGTCCGGGGCGCCGAACTCGGCCTTCATCTTCCCGGCCATCGCGAAGGTACGGCGGACCGTCTCGCCGGCGCGCCCCATGCCCTGCGCGTCCGACGAGGTGATGCCGATCGCGCCCAGGTCGTGCAGCACGTCCTCGGCGCCCATCGTCCCGGCGCGGATGCGGTCGCGGGCCATGGCGGCGTCGCCGGGCAGGTCGGTCTTCAGGTCGTGGACGGAGACGATCATGCCGTAGTGCTCAGCGACCGCGTCCCGGCCGAAGGGCAGGGTCGGGTTGGTGGAGGAGCCGATGACGTTCGGGACGCCGGCCATCTTCAGCACGTTCGGGACGTGTCCGCCGCCGCAGCCCTCGATGTGGAAGGCGTGGATGGTGCGGCCCTCCAGCACGCGCAGGGTGTCCTCGACCGAGAGGCACTCGTTCAGGCCGTCGCTGTGCAGGGCGACCTGGACGTCGTACTCCTCGGCGACCCGCAGGGCCGTGTCCAGCGCCCGGGTGTGGGCGCCCATGTCCTCGTGCACCTTGAAGCCGGAGGCGCCGCCCTCGGCGAGGGCCTCGACGAGCGGGGCCCGGTCCGACGAGGAACCGCGCCCCAGGAAGCCGATGTTGACGGGCCAGGCGTCGAAGGCGTTGAACGCGTGCCGCAGCGCCCACGGCGAGTTGACGCCGACGCCCCACACCGGCCCGAACTCCTGCCCGATGATCGTGGTCACGCCGGAGGCGAGCGAGGCCTCCATGATGCGCGGCGACAGCAGGTGCACATGCGTGTCGACGGACCCGGCGGTGGCGATGAGCCCCTCGCCGGACACGATCGACGTGCCCGTGCCGACCACGACGTCGACGCCGTCGAGGGTGTCGGGGTTCCCGGCCCGCCCGATCGAGCAGATCCGGCCCTCCCTGATGCCGATGGAGACCTTGCGGATCCCCAGCGCCGCGTCGATCACGACGACGTTGCTGATCACCACGTCACAGGTCTCCCGGACGGCGGCCGCCTTGAGGTGCAGCCCGTCCCGGGCGGTCTTGCCGAACCCGGCGAGGAACTCGTCGCCGTAGCGCTGGGAGTCCGACTCGACGCGGATGGTCAGGCCGGAGTCGCCGAGGCGGATGCGGTCGCCGGCGCGGGGGCCGTGGGTGGCGGCGTACTCGTGAGGATTCATCGTTGTGCTCCCTGAAACTCGCCCCCCGGAGCCGTGGCTCCCAGATATCCGCAGGCGGCGGCCCTGCGCAGGGCCTCTTCCTTCACCCCCGGCGCGTCCAGCGCCCCGTCGACGAGCCCCGCGAACCCGATCGCGATCCGCTCGCCCCCGATCGGGACCAGCCCGACCTCGACGCTCTCCCCCGGCCCGAAGCGCGTCGACGACCCGGCCGGAACGGCGAGGCGCATGCCGTAGGACGCGCCGCGGTCGAAGTCGAGGCGCGGGTTGGCCTCGAAGAAGTGGAAGTGGGAGGTGACGGAGACCGGCACGGTGGCGGTGTTCGTCACGATCACCCGCAGGACCGCCTCGGGCTCGGCGTGCTCGGGCCCCGGCAGCAGCGCGCCCGGGCCCTGGTCCGAGAGCCCGCCGCCACCGATGGGGTCGGACACGACCGCCAGCCGCGAGCCGTCGTCGAAGACGGCCTCGACATGCACCTCGGTGACGACGTCCGCCACGCCCGGCAGCACGTCGTCCGGCCCGAGCACGGACCGGGCACGCTCGATCGCCTCGGCGAGGCGGGCGCCGTCCCGGGCGGCCTCGCAGACGGTGTCCGCGATGAGTGCGGTCGCCTCGGGCACGTTCAGCCTGAGCCCTCTGGCCCGGCGGGCCCGGGCCAGTTCGGCGGCTCCGAAGAGCAGCAGCCGGTCACGTTCCGTCGGGGTCAGTCTCACGACGCGGCACCTCCTTGTCTTCCTCGCTTTAGAGCATCACTCTAAACACTAGATTGATGCAACCGAAACCTTGACGGCAGAGGTTAGGACACATCACATTGAACGTCGTTCTAACCGAGGGAGACCAATATGCCGATGGAACAGCGCGGAGTCGACACCATCCCCGACGGGGAACGCACGAGCGGGCCCCGGGATCTCGTCTCGATCCTGCTGGGGTCCAACCTCTGCCTCGGCGTGATCGTCTTCGGCTGGCTGCCGCCGTCGTTCGGCCTGGACTGGTGGGCGTCGGTGAGCTCGGTCGTGGTGGGCACGGTGGCCGGCACGGCCCTGACCGCCCCGCTCGCACTGATCTCCCTGCGCACGGCGACGAACCTGTCCACGTCCTCGGGCGCCCAGTTCGGCGTGCGCGGCCGCCTGGTCGGCTCGGTGGTCGGCCTCCTGCTGGCCCTCGGCTACACCGCCCTGACCGTGTGGATCGGCGGCGACGTGATGGTCGGCGTGCTGGGCCGGCTGGTCGGGCTGCCGGCGAGCGGAATCTCGTACGGCGTGGTCTACGGACTGCTGGCCGCGGCGACCGTCGCGGGCGCGGTGTACGGCTACCGCGTGCTGCTCACCATGTCCCGCGTCCTCGCGGTCGGCATGACGGCCCTGCTGGTCCTCGGTGTGATCGCCTACGCCCCGCACTTCACGACCGGCGCGCTGCCGGAGGCGGGCGGCTATCTGCTGGGCGGCTTCTGGCCCACCTGGTTGCTGGCGACGGTGGCCGCGGGCCTGTCCGGGCCGATCGCCTTCATCACGCTGCTCGGCGACTACACCCGCTACATCTCGCCGGCCCGCCACTCCTCACGCCGGGTGCTGCACGCGACCTGGCTCGGCCTCTCCCTCGGCCTGCTGATCCCTCAGCTCTTCGGCACCTTCACGGCGTACGCGGCGGGGGCCGCCCTCGACTACGCCGGACCGCTGGTCTCCGCCGCCCCCGGCTGGTACCTGGTCCCGCTCCTGCTGGCCGCCTCCGCCGGGTCGGTCGGCAACGCGGGCCTGATGCTCTACTCCATGGGCCTCGACCTGGACGCCATCCTGCCGCGCGCGTCCCGGGCGACGGCCACGTACACGGTCGCCGTGATCGCCACCGCCTGCGTCTTCGTCGGCCACTACTACTCGTCCGCGCAGGACGCGATGACGTCCTTCGTCCTGCTGCTGACGGCGATCGGCACCCCGTGGGCGGTCATCACCCTGATCGGCTTCGCCCGCTGCCGTGGCGTGTACGACGCGGAGGCCCTCCAGGTCTTCAACCGCCGGGCGCGGGGCGGGATCTACTGGTACCGGGCGGGCTGGAACATCCCGGCGACGGTGGCGTGGGCCCTGGGCGCGACGGTCGGCCTGCTCGCCGTCTCGCTCCCGTCGTACGAGGGGCCGCTGCTGGCCGCGACCGGCGGGGTGGACTGCAGTTTCCTGCTGTCGGGGCTGGTGGGGGGCGTGACGTACCTGTCGCTCACGCCGGCCGACGCCGCTCCCGTACGCGAAAGGGCCGCCGCGGACTCGGAGGCCACGGCGGCCCTGACGGTCAAGGCCGAGGGTTAACCCAGCTTGTGCATCCAGCCGTGCTTGTCCTCGACCTTGCCCCGCTGCACGTCGAGAAGGGCCTGGCGCAGCTTCATCGTGACCTCGCCGGGCTCCCCGTCGCCCTGCTGCCACTGGGCGCCGGTGCGCTTCACGGTGCCGACCGGCGTGATGACGGCGGCCGTACCGCAGGCGAAGACCTCGGTGAGGGTGCCGTTCCCCGCGTCGCGCTGCCACTGGTCGACGGAGATGCGGCCCTCCTCGGCCTCATAGCCGAGGTCACGGGCGACGGACAGGAGGGAGTCGCGGGTGACACCCTCCAGGATGGAGCCGGTGAGGGACGGGGTGACGATCTTGTCTCCGTACACGAAGTACAGGTTCATGCCGCCGAGTTCCTCGACCCACTTGCGCTCGACCGCGTCCAGGTAGCAGACCTGGGCGCAGCCCTCTGCGGCGGCCTCGGCCTGGGCCAGCAGGGAGGCTGCGTAGTTGCCGCCCGTCTTGGCGTCGCCCATGCCGCCCGGCACCGCGCGGACGTGGTCCTCGGAGACCCAGATGGACACCGGCTTGACGCCGCCCGGGAAGTAGGCCCCGGCCGGGGAGGCGATGACGATGAAGAGGTACTCGCTCGCGGGCTTCACGCCCAGGCCGACCTCCGTCGCGAACATGAACGGCCGCAGGTAGAGGGACTCCTCGCCGCCGTGCGTCGGGACCCAGGCCTGGTCCTGGCCCACCAGCGCGTCACAGGCCTCGATGAACGTCTCGACCGGCAGCTCGGGCATGCCGAGCCGGCGGGCGGAGGACTGGAAACGCAGGGCGTTCTTCTCGGGACGGAACGTGGCGACGGACCCGTCGGGCTGACGGTAGGCCTTGAGACCCTCGAAGATCTCCTGCGCGTAGTGCAGGACCATCGTGGCCGGGTCGAGGGAGAGCGGCGCGTACGGCACGAGCTGGCCGTCGTGCCAGCCTCGGCCCTCGGTCCACTTGATCGTCACCATGTGGTCGGTGAAGTGGCGGCCGAACCCGGGGTTGGCCAGTATCGCCTCGCGGTCTGCGGAGGCGAGCGGGCTGGCGGACGGCTTGAGCTCGATCGTGGGCGTCGTCATGAGTAGATGTCCTTCACCGGTTTCGTTGTGGCGGGCCGCGATCACGCCAGTACTGCCTGTGGCCAGTGCTAGGACGTCCGAGCATTCCTTCGTACCGCGGCTCCGCGTTCGATTATCTCAAGTGGGTGCCGTGGAAGAAATCGGCCTGTTCGACGTGATCGGCGCGAAATCGCGATCCAGGGGTTGATGGTGTCACCCGGCGGCGGACATGGGGAAGCCGCCGGGTGCGAGTGACCCGACGGCTTCGAAAGTTGTTCGAGTAGCGCGACGGGCGTCAGCCGGCTACTCGTACGGCCAGCGCGTCGCCGATCTCCGACGTGCTGCGGGCGGGCTTGCCGGTGCGCTCGGCGAGGTCGGCGGAGACCGCCTCGTCGATGCGGGCGGCCTCGGCGTCGTAGCCGAGGTGGCGCAGGAGCAGGGCGACGGACAGAACCGTGGCGGTGGGGTCGGCCTTGCCCTGGCCGGCGATGTCCGGGGCCGAGCCGTGGACCGGCTCGAACATGGACGGGAACGCGCCGGAGGGGTTGATGTTCCCGGACGCGGCGACGCCGATGCCGCCGGAGACGGCCGCGGCGAGGTCGGTGATGATGTCGCCGAAGAGGTTGTCGGTGACGATGACGTCGAAGCGCTCGGGCTGCGTGACCAGGTAGATGGTCGCCGCGTCGACGTGCATGTACTCGGTGGTGACCTCGGGGAACTCCTCGGCCACCTTGTTGAAGATGTTGGTCCACAGGTGACCGGCGAAGGTCAGCACGTTGTTCTTGTGGATCAGCGCGAGCTTCTTGCGCGGGCGGGACTGCGCGCGGGCGAAGGCGTCGCGGACCACACGCTCGACTCCGAAGGCCGTGTTCACGGAGACCTCGGTGGCGACCTCGTGCTCGGTGCCCTTGCGGATGGTGCCGCCGTTGCCGGTGTACGGGCCCTCGGTGCCCTCGCGGACCACGACGAAATCGATCTCGGGCTGCCCGGCGAGAGGCGTGGCGACACCCGGAAGGAGCTTCGACGGACGCAGGTTGACGTGGTGGTCGAAGGCGAAGCGGAGCTTCAGCAGGAAACCGCGCTCCAGGACGCCCGACGGCACCCCGGGGTCGCCGATCGCGCCGAGCAGGATCGCGTCGTGCTGCTTCAGGGCGTCGAGGTCGGCGTCGGTGAGGGTCTCACCCGTGGCGTGGTAGCGCCGGGCGCCGAAGTCGTACTCCTTGGTCTCCAGCTTCACATCCTGCGGAAGGACGGCGGAGAGGACCTTCAGGCCTTCGGCCACGACCTCCTGGCCGATGCCGTCACCGGGAATCACTGCGAGATTGAGGCTGCGAGACATGTCGGCACCCTACTCCTCGTCCCATGGGATGACACACGATGTCCGCGATACGGACACTCCGACAGGGGACGGCGTTTGCGTGTCGACCGGCGTTCACCCGTACGTACGGCGGGCGTTGGCCTGTGCTGGGAACTTTCCCAGCATGGACCTCCGCGACTTCGGCATCCCGCCCCAGCTCGCCCGCCGTATGAGCATGGCGGAACAGCACGAGTACCTGCGTACGAAACTGACCAGGCGCCGCACGCTGGTGACGGCGGGCGCGGTGGCGGGCGGTCTGCTGACGGGCTGCTCGGGGTCGGGGTCGGGCACGTCCGGCGCGAAGCCCTCCGTATCTGCGCCCGCTTCCGCCCTCACGACGGTGCCGGGCTCCGCGGCCGCCCCGTTCGGCCGCCATCTGGCCTTCGGCGCCGACCCGAAGGCGCAGATGCGGATCTCCTGGCAGGTGCCGGCCGCGGTGAAGAAGCCGTACGTCCGGATCGGACTGCGGCCCGACGACCTGAGCCGCAGGATCGACGCCGAGATCCGCGATCTGTACACCCCCGAACTGCAGGGCATCCGCGCGGCGTTGGAGCAGTACTACGTCCATGCGGCGCTGGACTCCCTGCGCCCCGGCACTACGTACTACTACGGCGTGGGCCATGACGGCTTCGACCCGGCGGCCCCGAAGAACCGCGCGACGATCGCATCTTTCCGCACGGCTCCCGCGAGCCCGGAGACCTTCACCTTCACGGCCTTCGGCGACCAGGGCGTCAGCGAGGCGGCCGCCACCAACGACAAGCTCCTGCTGGGCCAGAACCCGGCCTTCCACCTGCACGCCGGCGACATCTGCTACGCGAACGCCAAGGGCCTCGGCAAGGAGTCGGACGCCTACGACCCCGGCTTCTGGGACGGTTACCTCAAGCAGACCGAGTCGGTGGCCAAGTCGGTGCCGTGGATGGTGACGACCGGCAACCACGACATGGAGGCCTGGTACTCGCCGGACGGCTACGGCGGCCAGCTGGCCCGCTGGTCCCTGCCCGACAGCGGCTTCGACTCCCGTACGTCCCCGGGCGTGTACTCCTTCACCTACGGCAACGTCGGCTTCGTGGCGCTGGACGCCAACGACGTGTCGTACGAGATTCCCGCCAACCGGGGCCACACGGATGGCCGCCAGACGAAGTGGCTGGACGAGCGGCTCGGTGAGCTGCGGGCGGCGAAGGGCGTCGACTTCATCGTCGTCTTCTTCCACCACTGCGCGTACTCGACGTCCTCGCACGCATCCGACGGAGGGGTGCGGGCCGAGTGGGTGCCGCTGTTCGCCCGGCACCAGGTGGACCTGGTGATCAACGGGCACAACCACGTCTACGAGCGGACGGATGCCATCAAGAACGGCGAGGTCGGCAGGCAGGTGCCCATCGGCGCCTCGACGGACCCGACGCGGGACGGCATCGTGTACGTCACGGCGGGCGGCGGCGGAAAGGAGCTGTACGGGTTCCCCGCGGGCGTCGAGGAGAGCTACGAGGGGCATGTGACCGAGCGCGAGTCGGTCGACACCTTCAAGTGGACCAAGTCACGCGACACCAAGACGGAGAGCGTGCAGTGGTCGCGGGTGCGCTACCGGGGCTTCTCCTTCCTCACGGTGGAGGCGGAGAGCGGCGCGAAACCCCGGCTGAAGGTGTCGGCACTGGCTCAGAACGGGGAGCGCATCGACCACTTCGAGGTGCGGCGAGGCGGCTGATCGGCCTGAGGTCGGCGCCCTGCGCGATCAGCCACGACGACGCCGCACTCGAACAACGACACTTCGCGGTACTACCGGCGCAGCGCCTACGCGGCCTGGTGGCCGGTGGCTCCGCCGTTGTCCCTGCGGTCGAGGGCGCGCTGGAGGGCCGCGGCGGCGTTCTTGCGGTCGGACTCGCTCGTGCGGGAGAGGTGACGGACTCGGCGGCGGGCGGTCGTCTCGGCCATGGGAAATCGACTCCTTCGACAATCCGGGAGTGCAGACAGGGGATACGAGACGCCGGATGGGGCGGGGAGCGGTGCCGCAGGGGTTGCCTGCAAGGGGCCCGGCTCACGACCGCCATTCGCTTGATCGAGCGAGACGTTCGGCTTCTACAAAGCTAAGGGAGGACGGCGCGTCTGTCTCCACAATTACTCGGACTTCCTACTATCTGAGACGGCCGACTGGGTCACACCCCACTGACCTGCGCTTTCCTTCTTCGTCCGTCAGAGCACGTCCCCGTCCCGCCAGTCGAAGACCAGCTCGGACGCGGGGTCGAGCACACCGGCGAGCGCGGCCCGTACGAAGGTCGTGCCTTCCTCGTCCGGCAGATGCACGACGCCCTCGGGCCCCAGCGCGCAGACCCGCCCGCGCCACATCTCCCAGCCGCGAGCGGCGTACAGCGCGGCGCCCTCGTCGCTCGCGGACAGCATCCCCGCGTCGTACGCCCGGTCGATCACCCGCTCCAGCTCCGCCATCACCCGGCCCCCGAGCCCGGTCCGCCGCGCATCGCCCCGCACGGCGACGGCCTCGACGTACCCGACCCGCAGCCACCGGTCCCGGTACCGCACCCGTCGCATGATCACCGAGCCGTGCGCGACGACCCGCCCGGTGTCGTCCTGGACGAGGGCGTGCACACCGCCGAGCCCGTGCTCGAAGTCCTCGTCGGAGAAGTCCCCGTCGAAGGCGTCGTCCAACAGGGCGCGGATCGCGCTCAGTTCGGCGGGGGTGAGATCGGCGGTGTGCACGGTGCGCGGGGTGCCGGCGGAGGTGGGTGCGGTCATCGGACCAGTATCGGCAACGAACCGGGCCGGCGGGCGGCTCGCCCACTCGGCTGACCCTGCGGGGCGTACGGGACACAGGGTTGCGCCGAGGGGAACGGTGACGTCATGAACGACATGGCGAAGGTGTTCCTCGAGGGCGGCCCCGACGATCTGTCCGAGCGGATCGTTCCGACCCCGTCCCCGGGCCCCGATGCGAAGATCAGGCTCCGCGGTGGATACGAGCACTTCAGGCCGACGTCACGGCACACGGACACACCGGAGGGCAGGCTACCGGTGTACGAGTGGTGGGAGCGGACGGAGATCGCCGAGTAGCCGCACCGAAGGTGACGGACAGCAAGGGGCCGGGTCAGTCAAGACCCGGCCCCTTCCTGTGAGTTGGGGTGTCAGCCCATGTGCGGGTACGCGTAGTCGGTCGGCGCGACCAGCGTCTCCTTGATGGCGCGGGTCAGCGTCCAGCGCATCAGGTTCTGCGGGGCGCCGGCCTTGTCGTTGGTGCCGGAGGCGCGGCCGCCGCCGAAGGGCTGCTGGCCGACCACGGCGCCGGTCGACTTGTCGTTGATGTAGAAGTTGCCGGCCGCGTAGCGCAGCTTGTCCATCGTGTACGCCGCCGCGGCGCGGTCGCCCGAGATGACCGAGCCGGTCAGCGCGTAGGCGGACACCGACTCCATCTGCTCCAGCATCTCGTCGTACTTGTCGTCCTCGTAGACGTGCACGGCGAGGAACGGGCCGAAGTACTCGGTCGTGAAGACCTCGTGCTCCGGGTCGGTGCACTCGACGACGGTCGGGCGGACGAAGTAGCCGACCGAGTCGTCGTAGGAGCCGCCCGCGACGATCGTGCAGGTCGGGTCCTGCTTCGCCCGGTCGATCGCCGCCTTGTTCTTGGCGAACGCCCGCTCGTCGATGACCGCGCCGATGAAGTTCGACAGGTCCGTCACATCGCCCATGGTGATGTAGTCGACCTCGGCCGCGAACTCCTCCTTGAAGCCGGAGTTCCAGATCGACGCCGGGATGTACGCCCGGGAGGTCGCCGAGCACTTCTGGCCCTGGTACTCGAAGGCACCGCGGGTCAGCGCGGTCTTCAGCACGGCCTTGTCGGCGCTCGGGTGGGCGACGACGAAGTCCTTGCCGCCGGTCTCGCCGACGATGCGCGGGTAGGAGCGGTACTTCTCGATGTTGTTGCCGACCGTCTTCCACAGGTACTGGAAGGTCTTGGTCGAGCCGGTGAAGTGGATCCCGGCGAGGTCGCGGTGCTCCAGAGCGACCTTGGAGACCTCGATGCCGTCACCGGTGACGAGGTTGATGACGCCCTTGGGCAGGCCCGCTTCCTCCAGCAGCTGCAGGAGCAGCACGGCGGCGTGGGTCTGCGTCGGGCTCGGCTTCCACACCACGACGTTGCCCATCAGCGCGGGCGCGGTGGGCAGGTTGCCCGCGATGGCCGTGAAGTTGAACGGCGTGATCGCGTAGACGAAGCCCTCGAGGGGGCGGTGGTCGAGGCGGTTCCAGACGCCCGGGGAGTTCGCCGGGGGCTGCTCGGCGAGCAGGTCACGGGCGTACTTGACGTTGAAGCGCCAGAAGTCGATCAGCTCGCAGGGCGTGTCGATCTCGGCCTGCTGGGCGGTCTTCGACTGGCCGAGCATGGTGGAGGCGGCCAGCGTCTCGCGCCACGGTCCGGACAGCAGCTCGGCGGCGCGCAGGATGATCGCCGCGCGGTCGTCGAAGGACATCGCGCGCCAGGCCGGCGCGGCGGCGAGGGCCGCGTCGATGGCGTCCTGGGCGTCCTGCTGGGTGGCGTTGCCGTAGGTGCCGAGGCGGGCCTTGTGGTTGTGCGGCTGCACGACGTCGACGCGCTCGCCGCCACCCAGCCGCCGCTCGCCGCCGATGGTGCACGGCAGGTCGATCGGGTTCTCGGCCAGCTCCTTGAGCTTGACCTCCAGCCGGGCGCGCTCGGGCGAGCCGGGGGCATAGCCGTGCACCGGCTCGTTGACGGGGGTGGGGACCTGGGTCACAGCGTCCATGGGTTCCGTAACTCCTTACTGAGCGGTGTGTTGCGAGCCGTTGTGCGGGGCTCAGCCCTTGCTGACCATCGAGCGGAGGAAGAAGCGCAGGTTCGCCGGCTTCTCAGCGAGCCTCCGCATGAAGTAGCCGTACCAGTCGGTGCCGTAGGCCGTGTAGACGCGCATGCGGTGGCCCTCCGCGGCCAGCCGCAGGTGCTCGTCGCTGCGGATCCCGTACAGCATCTGGAACTCGTACTCGTCCAGCTTGCGCCCGGCGCGCCGCGCGAGCTCCTGTGCGATGGAGATCAGGCGCGGGTCGTGGGACCCGATCATCGGGTACCCGGCGCCCTCCATCAGAACCTTGAGGATCCGGACGTACGCCTTGTCGATCTCCTGTTTCTGCTGGTAGGCGACCTCGGCGGGCTCCTTGTAGGCACCCTTGACGAGCCGTACGCGGCTGCCGTTCGCGGCGAGCCGGCGGGCGTCGGCCTCGGTGCGGAAGAGGTAGGCCTGGATGACGCAGCCGGTCTGCGGGAAGTCCTTCCGCAGCTCCTCGTGGATGGCGAACATCGAATCGAGGGTGGTGTGGTCCTCCGCGTCCAGCGTGACCGTCGTGCCGATCGCGGCGGCGGCCTCGACGACCGGACGGACGTTGGCGAGGGCGAGCTCGTGGCCGCCCTCCAGCGCCTGGCCGAACATGGAGAGCTTGACGGACATCTCGACGCGCTCGCCGAGCTCCAGGTCCTTGATCCGGTCGACGAGCGCCAGGTAGGCGTCCCGCGCGGCCTCGGCCTGGTCGGGGCGGGTGATGTCCTCGCCGACGACGTCCATCGTCAGCTCCAGGCCGTTGCCGGTGAGCTCCTCGATGATCGGCACGATCTCGTGGACGGTCTCGCCGGGGATGAACCGGTCGACGACCTGTTTCGTCACCGGGGCCGCCGAGATCAGGCGTCGCATCCGGTCGCTGCGCGACGCGGCGAGAATCACGGGACCCAGCACGGGGCACCTCCACAAACACTGCCGAATGACGGCCGACACCCCGATAAGTGATGTTCCGGGGACGGCACGGAGAACCACCGTGAAACCTAAGGATCCCTCCGAACGGCGGCCATCGACAGCTGTCACGCATCCGTGCCACAGATCTCAGACAGATGTATGAAGGCCACGCGAAAATGCGGGAGAATGCCCGAGTGACGCCGAAATTCAAGGACCACAAGGACCACAAGGACGACTACCAGGAGCTGGTCGACGAGATCTCCGAGCTGCTGGGCGCGCCCGCCACGCTGGAGAACCGCGACTTCGAGCTGATCGCCTTCGGCGCGTACGACAGCGAGGGCGATCTCGACGCGTCCGCCCTGGATCCCGTCCGCACCCGCTCGATCCTGACGCGGCGCTCCACGGCGGCGGTGCGGACGTGGTTCGAGGGCTTCGGCATCACCCGGGCGACGGGCCCGGTGCGCATCCCGCCCACCCCGGAGGCGGGCGTCTACCGGGGACGCGTCTGCCTCCCCGTACGCCACCGGGGCGTGGTCCTGGGCTACGTGTGGCTTCTGGACGACGATCCGGGCCCCACGGACCAGCAGCTGTCGGCCGCCATGGAGGTGACCGCCCGTATCGGCGCGCTGCTCGCGGACGAGGCGCAGCACGGGGCGGATCTGAGCCGGGAACTGCGGGCCGCGCTCACCTCGGAGCGGGGCTGGCAGGGGGACCAGGCGCTGGCGGCCCTGCGCACGGCACTCGGCCCACGGGGCGAGGGCACGCACACCGTGGTCTGCGTCGCCCCGTGGCCGTCCGCCGACCCCGACGACGCCCCGTCCGTCCGTACGGTGCCGCACGCGACGGCGCTGTGCACGGTGCCGTGGGGTGGGGGCACCTCCCACGCCCTTAAGGCAGTGGGGGAGAGCGGACAGAGCCTCGCCATCCTGGTCCGGCTGCGCTCGCCGGAGGTACGGACGCCGGCCCAGGCGGCGGCGTCCCGGCTGCTCAAGGAGGGCGCGGTCCAGGCGGCCGCGGGCATCGGCGCACCCCGCTCCGGTCTCGCCGACCTGGCCGCAACCTGGCAGGAGGCGTCGGCCGCGGCCCGCGCCGCCCTGGCCGAACCCCGTCTCGGCCCGGTCGCCGAGTGGGCGCACATCGGCCCGTACCGCCTGCTCACATCCCTCCCTCCGGAGGCCGCCCGGGACCCCGCGATCACCCAGCTCCTCTCCCCCGCCCACCACGAACTCGCCCGCACCGCCGAGGTCTACCTCGACCGCGCGGGCCAGGCCGGCCGCACCGCCGCCGAACTCGGCATCCACCGCCAGACCTTGTACTACCGGCTCTCCCGCGTCGAACAACTCACGGGCCTGGACCTGGACGACGGGGAGGACCGGCTGCTGCTGCACATGGCATTGAAGGGGGCACGGCTCTAGGGCCTGTCCTGGACGAGAGGGCTGGCCGTGGACGAGAGGGCCTGTCCTGGACGAGTCAGGCGGGTCACTTCGGAGTGGCTGCCTCCAGCACCTGGCGCAGGCCCTCGGTGAGCTGGTCCGCGCCGGGCGCGGTCTTCGGGTCGAACATCCACTGCGCGATGAGCCCCGTCATCAGGGTCACGTAGAACCTGCCGAGGGTATCCACGGTCTCTTCCGCGACGTCTTCCTCCCGGCCGCCCATGAGCAGCGGAATCAGTCCGCGACAGGCCTCCCGCTGAGCCACCGCCAGATGGTCGCGGACTTCCGGCAGCTGATCACCCATGACGACGATCTCCATGCTGAGCCGCCACAGGGAGCCGGGCCCGCTCATGGTGCCGATGATGTTCGTCCACACCTCACGGAACCGGTCGAGCGAGCCGGGCTCGGCGGTGACCCCGGTGACCTCGTCGCCGTCGAAGGCGTCGCTCATCCCCTCGACCAGCGACACATAGGCCTGGGCGAGCAGCGCGTCCTTCGAGCCGTAGTGGTAGCCGATCGAGGCCAAGTTGGCCCCCGACTCCTTGACGATGTCCCGCGCCGTCGTCCGCGCGAACCCCTTGTCGAGCAGGCAGCGCTTGGCGCCCTCCAGCAAATCCTCACGGTGTCCCATGCACTCACTCTACCGTCGATCCATACAACCGTCCTATACGGCCGTATTAGACAGTCGTTCTAGACAAGCGTTTAAGACGCGCGTACATTCACCGCCATGACAACGAACCCGACGAGCACCACCACGCCACCTCCCCCCGGCGCCGGACGCCGCGAATGGACCGCTCTCGGCGTGCTGATGCTGCCGCTGCTGCTGGTCTCGATGGACGTATCGGTCCTCTACTTCGCCGTCCCGTCGATCAGCGCGGACCTGGCGCCGAGCGGCACCCAGCAGCTGTGGATCTTCGACATCTACGCCTTCGTGCTGGCCGGCCTGCTGATGACCATGGGCTCGCTCGGCGACCGCATCGGCCACCGCCGGCTCCTGCTGATCGGCGCCGCCGCCTTCGGTGCCGCCTCACTGCTGGCGGCGTACGCGAACAGCGCCGAGATGCTGATCGCGGCCCGCGCGATCCTCGGCATCGGTGGCGCGACCCTGATGCCGTCGACGATGGCCATGCTCCGCACGATGTTCACCGACCCTTCCCAGCGCGCGAAGGCGATCGGCGTGTGGTCGGGCGTGATGACCGCGGGGATCGCGCTCGGCTCGGTGATGAGCGGGGTCCTGGTCGAACACTTCTGGTGGGGCTCGGTCTTCCTGGTCAACCTGCCCGCGATGGCGCTGCTGCTGGTGCTCGGCCCGCTGCTGCTCCCCGAGTCGAGGAACCCTTCCCCCGACCGCTTCGACTGGCTGAGCGTCCCGCTGTCGATGGCGGCCGTGCTCCCCGTGATCTACGGACTGAAGGAGATCCCCTCCGAGGGCTTCAACGTCCGCTACGTCGTCTCGATCACCGTCGGCCTGCTCTTCGCGGCCCTCTTCGTGCACCGCCAGCGCACGGCCGCCTCGCCGATGATCTCGCCGGCCCTGTTCCGTGGCCGGGGCTTCGCGCCGTCGGTCGTCCTGAACCTGGTCTGCATGTTCGGGGTGATGGGCTCGGCCTACTTCACCACGCAGTACCTGCAGTCGGTGCTCGGCAAGGGCGCGCTGGAAGCGGCCCTGTGGGCGCTGCTGCCGTCGGTGCCGATCGGCGCGGCGGGGCCGATCGCGACCCAGCTGGTGCAGCGGGGCGTCAACCGTGCCTACGTCGTCACGGCGGGCTTCGCGATCTCCGCGGCCGGATTCGCGCTGCTCACCCTCGCCGGTACGGACTCTCTGTGGCTGGTCCTGAGCTCGTGCGCGGTCCTCGCCGTCGGCGGCGTCATGGTGATGTCCCAGATCATGGACCTCGCGATGGGCACCGCCCCGGTGGAGCGGGCGGGTTCGGCGTCCTCCCTCATGGAGACCGCCGGCGAGTTCGGCGGCGCCATGGGCATGGCGGTGCTCGGCTCGATCGGTACGGCGGTCTACCGCCACGAGATCCCCGCCTCCGCACCGGACGTGGCCCACGAGACGCTGGGCGGAGCGCTGGCGGTCGCCGACCGGGTGCCGGGTCTGGCCACGCTCGCGCGGGAGGCGTTCACCAGTGGGATGCAGGGGGCGGCGATCGCGGGCGCGGTCCTGCTGGCGGGGGCGGCGGTGCTCGCCGCGGTCACGCTGCGCCGGGTCGAGATCCGGGAGCCGGCATGCGAAACGCCGGACGAACCGAGCAAGCTCAGCGCGTCCGGCGTTCGATAGGCCTCAGCGTCTCAGGCCTCGGCGTGCGACAGGCCTCAGGCCAGGTTCACCGCACGGGCCGACGTCGCCCCGATCTCCTCGGCGACCTCGGTCAGCACCCCGGCGGGCACCGTGTCGTCGACGGTCAGGACGGCCAGCGCCTCACCACCGGCGACGGCACGCGAGACCTGCATGCCGGCGATGTTGATGCCCGCCTCGCCGAAGACACGGCCGACCGTGCCGACGACGCCCGGACGGTCCTCGTACCTCAGGACGACCATGTGGTCGGCGAGCGCGAGGTCCACGTCGTAGTCGCCGACCGCGACGATCTTCTGCAGGTGCTTGGGGCCGGCCAGCGTGCCGGACACCGACACCTCCTCGCCGCCCGCGAGCGTGCCGCGCACGGTGACGACGTTGCGGTGGTCGGTGGCCTCCGAGCTGGTCGTCAGCCGCACCTCCACGCCGCGCTCCTGGGCGAACAGCGGGGCGTTGACGTACGACACCGTCTCGTCGACGACGTCCTCGAAGACACCCTTGAGGGCGCTGAGCTCCAGCACCTTCACATCGTGCTGGGTGATCTCGCCGTAGACCTCGACGTCGAGGCGGACCGCGACCTCACCGGCGAGCGCCGTGAAGATACGGCCGAGGCGCTCGGCGAGCGGCAGACCCGGCTTGACGTCCTCGGCGATGACGCCGCCCTGGACGTTCACCGCGTCGGGCACGAGCTCACCGGCGAGGGCGAGGCGCACCGAGCGGGCCACGGCGATACCGGCCTTCTCCTGCGCCTCGTCGGTGGAGGCGCCGAGGTGCGGGGTGCTGACGACCTGGTCGAACTCGAACAGCGGGGAGTCCGTGCAGGGCTCCTTCGCGTACACGTCGAGACCGGCGCCGGCGACCCGGCCCTCCTTGAGGGCGGAGTACAGCGCCTCCTCGTCGACGATCCCGCCGCGTGCGGCGTTGACGATGCGCACGCTCGGCTTGACCTTGCGCAGCGCCTCGTCGCCGATCAGGCCGAGGGTCTCGGGGGTCTTGGGCAGGTGGACGGTGATGAAGTCGGAGACCTCGAGCAGCTCGTCCAGCGACAGCACCTTGACGCCCATCTGCGCGGCCCGCGCGGGCTGCACGTAGGGGTCGTAGGCGACGACCTTCATGCCGAAGGCCGACATGCGCTGCGCGACGAGGGCGCCGATCCGGCCCAGGCCCACGACACCGAGGGTCTTCTCGGCCAGCTCGACGCCCGTGTACTTGCTGCGCTTCCACTCGCCGTTCTTGAGCGCGGCGTTGGCCTGCGGGATGTTGCGGGCGGTGGCGAGCAGGAGACCGCAGGCGAGTTCGGCGGCGGTCACGATGTTCGAGGTGGGGGCGTTGACGACCATCACGCCGGCCTTGGTGGCGGCGGAGACGTCGACGTTGTCCAGGCCGACGCCGGCTCGCGCGACGACCTTGAGCTTGCGCGCGGCGGCGACCGCCTCGGCGTCGACCTTGGTGGCCGAGCGGATCAGGATCGCGTCCACGTCGGCGATGGCCGGGAGCAGGGCGGCTCGGTCCGCTCCGTTGCAGTGGCGGATCTCGAAGTCGGGGCCAAGCGCGTCAACGGTGGCGGGCGACAGCTCTTCAGCGATGAGTACGACGGGTTTCGAGCTCACGTGAGTCCTCACATGTCCATTGCGGACGGCCGTCCCGACGGCCGCAGGCGGTGGAGGGGTGGTCCGCGTGGAAGACGCACGACGCTGTGGGCCTGACGCGTATGTAGTACGGCAGTGTAGTGGCGCGCCGAGAGGCATCATGCGCCTCTTCGGAAGGATCACCCGTCCGTGATGCGACGGGTTGGACAACGGGGCCGGAGGTGCGCGCTCCGGCCCCGTCGGCCGAGGCTTACGCCTCCTCGTTCACCCAGCTCATGAGCTTGCGCAGCTCCTTGCCGGTGGTCTCCAGCAGGTGCTCGGAGTCCTGCTGCTTGTACTCGTTGTACTTCTTCAGACCGCCGTGGTACTCGTCCATCCAGGCCTGGGCGAAGGTGCCGTCCTGGATCTCGGCGAGGACCTTCTTCATCTCGGCCTTGGTGGCGTCCGTGATGATGCGGGGGCCGGTGACGTAGTCGCCCCACTCGGCGGTCTCGGAGATCGACCAGCGCATCTTCTCCAGGCCGCCCTCGTACATGAGGTCCACGATGAGCTTCAGCTCGTGCAGGCACTCGAAGTACGCGATCTCCGGCTGGTAACCCGCCTCGGTCAGGGTCTCGAAACCGGCCTTGACCAGCGCGGCCGTACCACCGCAGAGGACGGCCTGCTCACCGAACAGGTCGGTCTCGGTCTCCTCGGTGAAGGTGGTCTTGATGACACCGGCACGGGTGCCGCCGATGCCCTTGGCGTACGACAGGGCCAGCGCGAAGGCGTTACCGGAGGCGTCCTGCTCGACGGCCGCGATGCAGGGGACGCCGCGACCCTCCTCGTACTGGCGGCGCACCAGGTGGCCCGGGCCCTTCGGGGCGACCATGCAGACGTCCACGCCGGCCGGGGGCTTGATGAAGCCGAAGCGGATGTTCAGGCCGTGACCGAAGAACAGCGCGTCGCCGTCCTTCAGGTTGTCCTTGATGTGGTCCTCGTACACCTGGGCCTGGATCGGGTCCGGGACGAGGATCATGATGACGTCGGCCTCGGCGGCGGCCTCCGACGGCGTCACCACGCGCAGGCCCTGCTCCTCGGCCTTCGCCTTGGACTTGGAGCCCTCGTGCAGACCGACGCGGACGTCGACACCCGAGTCACGGAGCGACAGCGCGTGGGCGTGGCCCTGGCTGCCGTAACCGATGACCGCGACCTTGCGGCCCTGGATGATGGACAGGTCGGCGTCGGCGTCGTAGAACAGCTCGGCCACTTTGGGTTCTCTCCTTGGTGTGCAGGTGTTGCGTCCCACCGTATGACGGGGGGCGGAAGGGAGGTTTCGGGGTCTCGCCATACGGGCGGAATCCGGACGGCCGGTGTCACCCGGCCGTCCGAATGCGCCTACGCCGAGCGGTCGAGGGCGCGCAGCGAGCGGTCCGTGATGGAGCGGGCGCCGCGGCCGATCGCGATCGTGCCGGACTGGACGAGCTCCTTGATGCCGAAGGGCTCCAGCATCTTCAGCATGGCCTCCAGCTTGTCGCTGGAACCGGTGGCCTCGATGGTGACGGCCTCCGGGGAGACGTCGACGGTCTTGGCGCGGAACAGCTGGACGATCTCGACGATCTGGGAGCGGGTCTCGTTGTCGGCGCGCACCTTCACCAGAACGAGTTCGCGCTGAACGGCCGAGCCCGGCTCCAGCTCGACGATCTTCAGCACGTTGACGAGCTTGTTGAGCTGCTTCGTCACCTGCTCCAGCGGCAGGTCGGCGACGCTCACCACGATGGTGATGCGGGAGATGTCGGGGTGCTCGGTGACGCCGACCGCGAGCGAGTCGATGTTGAAGCCGCGGCGGGAGAACAGGGCGGCGATCCGGGCCAGGATGCCGGGCGTGTTCTCCACCAGGACGGAGAGCGTGTGCTTGGACATGATCTTTTACGTCTCTCTCGCTCAGTCGTCTTCGTTGTCGCCGAAGTCGGGGCGGACGTCCCGGGCGGCCATGATCTCGTCGTTGGAGGTGCCGGCGGCGACCATCGGCCAGACCATCGCGTCCTCGTGGACGATGAAGTCGACGACGACGGGGCGGTCGTTGATGGAGTTCGCCTCCTCGATGACCTTGTCGAGGTCCTCCGGCGACTCGCAGCGGATCGCGTAGCAGCCCATGGCCTCCGACAGCTTCACGAAGTCGGGGACCCGGGTGCCGGCGCTCGGCTGCTTGCCGTCGGCCTCGGGGCCGGAGTGCAGCACCGTGTTGGAGTAGCGCTGGTTGTAGAAGAGGGTCTGCCACTGGCGGACCATCCCGAGGGCGCCGTTGTTGATGATGGCGACCTTGATCGGGATGTTGTTCAGGGCGCAGGTGGTGAGTTCCTGGTTGGTCATCTGGAAGCAGCCGTCACCGTCGATCGCCCAGACCGCCTTCTCCGGCGCGCCGGCCTTGGCGCCCATCGCGGCCGGAACGGCGTAGCCCATCGTCCCCGCGCCGCCGGAGTTGAGCCAGGTGGCCGGCTTCTCGTACTGGATGAAGTGCGCGGCCCACATCTGGTGCTGGCCGACGCCCGCCGCGAAGACCGTGCCCTCCGGCGCGAGTTGACCGATCCGCTCGATGACCTGCTGCGGGGACAGCGAGCCGTCGTCGGGCTGGTCGTAGCCCAGCGGGTAGGTGTCGCGCCAGCGGCTGAGGTCCTTCCACCAGGCGCTGTAGTCGCCCTGGTGGCCCTCGGCGTGCTCCTTCTGCACGGCCTGGACGAGGTCGGCGATGACCTCGCGGGCGTCACCGACGATCGGCACGTCGGCGTCGCGGTTCTTGCCGATCTCGGCCGGGTCGATGTCGGCGTGGACGATCTTGGCGAACGGGGCGAAGCTGTCCAGCTTGCCGGTGACGCGGTCGTCGAAGCGGGCTCCGAGGGCGACGATCAGGTCGGCCTTCTGCAGCGCGGTGACGGCGGTGACCGCACCGTGCATGCCCGGCATTCCCACGTGCAGCGGGTGGCTGTCGGGGAATGCGCCGAGCGCCATCAGGGTGGTGGTGACGGGCGCTCCGGTGAGTTCGGCGAGGACCTTCAGCTCGGCGGTGGCGCCGGCCTTGAGGACGCCGCCGCCGACGTAGAGGACGGGCCGCTTGGCCGCGGTGATCAGCTTGGCGGCCTCGCGGATCTGCTTGGCGTGCGGCTTGGTGACGGGCCGGTAGCCGGGCAGGTCCATGGTGGGCGGCCAGGAGAAGGTCGTCTTCGCCTGGAGGGCGTCCTTGGCGATGTCGACCAGGACCGGGCCGGGACGGCCGGTGGAGGCGATGTGGAACGCCTGCGCGATCACCCGCGGGATGTCCTCGGCCTTGGTGACCAGGAAGTTGTGCTTGGTGATCGGCATGGTGATGCCGACGATGTCCGCCTCCTGGAAGGCGTCCGTACCGATCGCCTTGGAGGCCACCTGCCCGGTGATCGCCACGAGCGGCACCGAGTCCATGTGGGCGTCGGCGATCGGCGTGACCAGGTTGGTGGCGCCCGGCCCCGAGGTGGCCATGCAGACGCCGACCCTGCCGGTGGCCTGGGCGTAGCCGGTGGCGGCGTGACCTGCGCCCTGCTCATGGCGGACCAGGACGTGGCGCACCCTGGTGGAGTCCATCAGCGGGTCGTACGCCGGGAGGATCGCACCACCCGGAATGCCGAATACCGTGTCGGCGCCGACCTCCTCGAGCGAACGGATGAGGGACTGCGCACCCGTGACGTGCTCGGGGGCGGACTGGTGTCCTCCGGATCGGGGCCGGGGCTGCGGGTGATGGGCCCCGGTGGCCTGCTCGGTCATCGGCATTCTCTTCTCGATGCTGAGGGTTTTTGCGAAGTTTGAGCGGAGTTTCGGTGCTGCACGACAGGTGCCTGTGCAACAAAAAACCCCTCGTGCCATAAGGCAAGCGAGGGGAGCGCGCCGGGTGTGGTCGCTGGGAGTTCCGGGACTGTCCGGACGTCACCAGCTTCAGCCGACGCGCTTTCCAAGTACGAGAATTCGGGTGCGCATGGCACAGACCCTCCCCCCGGCACGCACCCACTGTCAAGTGGGTGGGACGGGAGTCTCATTATGTGAGCGCAGGCCACTTCCGCCTCCGAGAACAGCGGGCACACCACCGGTGTACACCCCCGAACCCCTCTCCACGCCTCGTTCACCTCTCACCCCGCACGCGAACGCGGGATCGGCCGGTCCGTGCGGCACCGGATACTGGCCGGAACTGAGCGCCCGACGCAGCCGGTACTCGTCCAGCGGCCCGGAGAACGCCATGCCCTGCCCGTGCGTGCATCCCATCGCGCGCAGGGCGACGACCTGTTCCGGCAAGTCCACGCCGTCGGCCACGGACTGCAGCCCCAGGTCCCCGGCGATCCGCAGCAGCCCACCGGTGATCTTGTGCAGCCGCGCGGACTCGACGACACCCTCGACCAGACCGCGGTCGAGTTTGAGTACGTCGACGGGGAGCCGGCGCAGGGCCGTGATCGCCGCGTATCCGCTCCCGAAGCCGTCCAGGGCGACCCGGACGCCGAGGCGGTGCAGACCGCTCAGGCGGCGCTCCAGTTCGTCCAGTGAGACACGGTGGTCCAGATCCGACAACTCGATGATCAGCGACCCGGACGGCAGCCCGTGCCGGGTCAGGAGCGCCTCGATCGAGCCGAGCGGCATCGACCTGTCCAGCAGCCGGCGCGCGCCCACCCGCACGGCGACGGGTACGGCGAGCCCGGTCGCGGTGCGCTCGGCGGCCTGCTCCACGGCCTCCTCCAGCATCCAGCGGCCCAGTTCGGCGGTCTTGTCGCTGTCCTCGGACACCCGCAGGAACTCGGCGGGCGTGAACAGCACCCCTTGCGAGGACCGCCAGCGCGCCTGGGTGACGACCGATGCGATCCGGCCGCTGTCCAGACACACCACCGGCTGGTGCAGCAGCGCGAACTCGCCGTCGTGCAGCGCGGCCCGCAGACGCGTCGCCAGCTCCGCCTTCCGTACGACGTCCTGCTGCATCTGCGGCTTGTAGAGCTCGACCCGGCCCTTGCCGCCGGCCTTCGCGCGGTACATCGCCAGGTCGGCGTTGCGCAGCAGCTCCCCCGCGCCGAGGCCGGGCTCGGCGAAGGCGACGCCGATGGAGGCGTTGACACGGACATCGTTGCCGTCGATGAGGTACGGCTGCGACAGCGTCACCCTGAGGCGGTCGGCGAGCTCCAGGATGTGCCGTTCGCGGGCGGTGCGGTCGCGGGTGTTGTCCCCGGCGATCAGGGCCGCGAACTCGTCGCCGCCCAGCCGGGATGCCGTGTCCCCGCCCCGGACGGCGTCCTGGAGTCTGCGGGCGGCCTGGACGAGCAGTTCGTCCCCGGCCTGGTGGCCGATGGTGTCGTTGACGCCCTTGAAGCCGTCGAGGTCGATGAAGAGGACGGCGGTGTTGCGCAGGGCGATGCCCCGGTCGGAGGCGCGGCGGCCGGACAGGGCCTGCTGGACCCGCCTGGTGAACAGCGCCCGGTTGGGCAGGTCGGTGAGCGGGTCGTGCTCGGCGTTGTGCTGGAGCTGCGCCTGCAGGCGCACTCTTTCGGTCACGTCCCGGCTGTTGAAGATGAGGCCACCGTGGTGGCGGTTGACGGTCGACTCGACGTTGAGCCAGCCGTCGTCTCCGGACCGGAAGCGGCACTCGATGCGCGTAGTGGGTTCCTCAACTGGGCTGGCGGCGAGGAAGCGGCGCACCTCGTGCACCACGCAGCCCAGGTCCTCCGGGTGGATGAGATGGGCCAGTTCCGTGCCCACCAGCTCCTCCGCGGAGCAGCCGTAGACCCCGGCGGCGGCCGGGGAGACGTACCGGAGGATGCCGTTGGGTGCGGCGATCATGATGACGTCGCTGGAGCCCTGCACCAGGGAGCGGAAGTGGTTCTCCTTCTGCGCCAGTTCCTGGGTGAGGGTGATGTTGTCGAGCAGCATGATGCCCTGGCGCATCACGAGGGCGAGCACGACGGTGCCGCCGGTGATGAGCACGACTCGGTCGACGCTGCGGCCGTTGAGGACGTTGTACAGGATGCCCAGCGTGCAGACGGCGGCCGCGAGGTACGGCGTGAGGGCGGCAAGGGAGCCGGCGATCGGCCGGGTGACCGGGTACCGGCTGTGATCGCCTCCCGGCGCGGGCGTGTGGTGGTGGCTTCCACCGCGCTGTCCGGGCACGTGCTCGTGCACCACGCGCGTGTGCCCCGTGCCTTCCTGCCGCTCACCGTCTCCGTGCCGGGGCGCGGCCCACGGGGCGTACGCCAGCAGCAGTGAGCCGGCGAACCAGCCCGCGTCGAGCAGTTGGCCGGAGCGGTAGCTGTTGTGCATCAGCGGCGAGGTGAACAGGGCGTCGCACATCACGGTCAGGGCGAGCGCGCCGATCGCGGTGTTGACCGCGGTGCGGTTCGCCGACGAGCGACGGAAGTGCAGCGCGAGCACCATGCTGACCAGGGCGATGTCGAGCAGCGGGTAGGCGAGCGAGAGCGCGGTGTGCGCCACGCTGGCCCCGCCGTTCGAGTCGATCTTGGCCGCCTGGGCGAGGGCGAGGCTCCATGCCAGCGTCAGCAGCGAGCCGCCGATCAGCCAGGCGTCCAACGCCAGGCAGACCCAGCCGGCCTTCGTCACCGGGCGTTTGGCTAGCACCAGGAGTCCCACGATGGCGGGCGGCGCGAAGCACAGGAAGAACCCGTCGGCGTAGGAGGGGCTGGGCACGGGGCGCTGCAGGACGACCTCGTACCATCCCCAGACCAGGTTGCCGAGGGCGGCCATCGCCGAGGAGAGGGCGAACAGCAGCCAGGCGGGCCGAAAGCGGATACGGCGGCTACGGGCGTAGCGGAAGCAGGACACGGCGGCGGCGCCCGCCGCCGCGGCCAGCCCGAAGTCGCCCATGATCAGCGCAAGTTGCTCCGAGCCCCAGCCGAGTGCGGAACCGATGGCGTATCCCGCGCACACCAGGGCCAGAACGAGCTGCGGAACCAGCCCGGAGCCGCCGCCGATGAACGACGGACGGGGCAGCAGCGCCGCCGACGAGGGCTGAGCCCGCAGCCCCGCGTCCAACGTCGTCGTGGAGGGCGGTGGCGAGCTCACCGGGCCCTCCCGGTCCGCGCCGCTCGCGGGTCCCGAGGGTCCCGGTGCGCTGGGTGCGCATGCCGCCTGCGGCTGCTGTGCCCGCGGTGGTCGTGGCTGTGACGACAGCCGTGAGTGCCGTGATGGCCGCGTCTGCGCGCGGCCGTTCGCCAGGGTCGCCGCCGACGGCCCCGCCGCGTCGGATTGCTCGTCCATAGGCCGTGCATCGCCCGTCGCCCCCCTCACAAATCTGAAATGTCCATCCCCGGCGCCGAAAGGTGCACGGCGCAGCCCCTGTCGGGACGATACACCAGTCTCGTCACTCAGGGACATAGCACCTCTACGCTCCGTGACGACCAGCGCATATGCGAGTACGGACCGCTTCCGGAAGGTTGCGGACGGTACTCGCAGCGGGTTTCGGACTTGTTGCGCGCAGCGCTCACGGCGCCCGCGGGAAGCTCAGCCCGCGAGCGTCACGCGCCCGCCGCGCCCGTCGTAAGGATCACGTTGCGAAGGGGCTCACGGTTCACGTAACGAGTCAACTGGTCCACCAGCAACCGCTTGGCGCGCGGCAGGAACGCCGACGTCGGTCCGCCCACGTGCGGGCTGATCAGCACGCCCGGCGCACGCCACAGGGGGTGCTCCCGGGGCAGCGGCTCGGGGTCGGTGACGTCCAGGGCCGCGGTGATGCGCCCGGTCTCCAGCTCCGCCAGCAGCGCCTTCGTGTCCACGACGCCGCCACGCGCGACGTTGACCAACAGTGCGCCGTCCTTCATACGGGCGAGGAAGTCGGCGTCGACCAGGTGCCGGGTGGCCGCCGTGAGGGGCGTGGAGAGGATGACGACGTCCGCTTCCGGAAGCACGGCGGACAGTTCGGTGAGCGGAAGCACAGGTCCGCGCGCCGTGGTGCGCTCAGAGCGCGCGACGCGCGCCACCCGCGCGAGTTCAAAGGGCGCGAGCCGGTCCTCGATGGCGGCGCCGATCGAGCCGTATCCCACGATGAGGACGTTCTTGTCCGCCAGCGCGGGCCGGAAACCGCTGAGCCACTCCCCTCTGCCCTGGGCTCGCACGAAGTCGGGGACGCCGCGCAGCGAGGCGAGGATCAGTGTGAGCGTGAGCTCGGCGGTGCTCGCCTCGTGCACCCCGCGCGCGTTGCACAGCCGCACGCCCGGATGCAGGTGCTTCAGGCCTGACTCCACGTGATCGATACCGGCGGAAAGCGTCTGCACGACGTCCACGGAGGTCATTTCCGGCAGGGGACGCTGACCGATTCCCGGCGGCTTCATGTAGGGGACGACGTAGAACGCGCACTCGGCCGGGTCGGCGGGGAAGGTCTCCTCGCCGTTCCAGAAGCGGTAGTGCGGGCCCTCCGGGAGGCCCTCGATCTCTTCCGGTGGGATGGGGAGCCACACGTCAGCAGTCATGCCCTGGAGGCTATGTCAGGCGAACAGGAGTGCAGAGGTTAGGTTGGGGTGCCGAAAGAGGGAGGGTTACGGCCAGGTGGAGCGCAGGACGATCGGCGCGGCGGCGCTCGCGGTGGGAGCCGTCGGACTCGGGTGCATGCCGATGAGCTGGGCCTACAGCACGTCGCGGCAGCGGGGCGAGGAGTCGCTCAGGGCGGTGCACCGGGCGCTCGATCTGGGCTCGACCCTGCTGGACACGGCCGATATGTACGGCCCGTTCACCAACGAGCTGCTGTTGGGGCGGGTGTTGAAGGAGCGCCGCCAGGACGCGTTCGTGTCGACGAAAGTCGGCCTGCTCGTGGGCGAACAGCACATTGTGGCCAACGGCCGCCCCGGCTATGTGAAGCGTGCCTGCGACGCCTCTCTGCGCCGCCTGCAGACGGACGTCATCGACCTCTACCAACTGCATCGCGCGGACCCTGAAATACCGGTCGAGGAGACCTGGGGCGCGATGGCGGAACTCGTTCAGGCCGGAAAGGTACGGTCATTGGGACTGTGCGCGGTGGGCGCGCGCGGTGGCCGCCGCTCGGGAACCCGGCTGCACGACGCGACGATCCGCCAGTTGCAGCGGGTACAGCAGGTCTTTCCGGTGAGCGCCGTGCAGGCGGAGCTGTCGGTGTGGTCGCCGGAGGCCCTGGAGACGCTGCTGCCGTGGTGCGAGGCCCGCGGCATCGGCTTCCTGGCCGCGATGCCACTGGGCAACGGCTTCCTGACCGGCACGCTGACCCCCGGCGAGGGCTTCGAACCGGACGACGTCCGCGCCCGCCACCCGCGCTTCACCGCGGAGATGATGGCGGCCAACCAGCCCATAATCGCCGGCCTGCGCCGCATCGCGTCCCGCCACGGGGAGGGCGTCACGCCGGCGCAGGTGGCACTGGGGTGGGTACTGGCCCAGGGGCGGCACGTGGTCACGGTGCCGGGCGCGAAGCAGGAGCGCTGGGTGAGCGAGAACGCGGCGGCCGGCGAGTTGCGGCTGACGGAGACGGACCTGGCGGACGTGGCGGAGTTGCCGGGAGCGTTGGGGTCGTGGGACTGAGGGTGCGGGTCGGGGGACGGCGGGGCGGCGGGGCAGGCGCATAGCGCCGGGCCCCGAGCGCCGAGCGCCGGGCGCCGGGCGCCACATGATCGCGGCCCCAGGGGCCGGGGCGACGGCGGCTGACGCGGACCGATCTGGCGGAGCTGGCGGACCTGACAGACAAAGCCTCCCGGATGGGCGGCGCAAGCCAGGATCGGCGGCCGAGCCGCGGGCTCCAGCGGACCACAGGAGCGCGGCCCCCAGGCCGGGCCAAGCACGAGCGCTGCGTGAGCGAGGACGCCGGGCCAGGGGATGCGGTTGCCGGAGACGCACCCGGCTGGGTGCCGGGGCCGCCTTCAATCACAGCGGCCCTCGGCCGGAACAGCGCAAGGACCTTGGCCCGAAAATCGCCGGGCTGCGGGCCGAGATCCGGCCGGAGGGCGGGCGGACAGCGGCCATGCAGGCCGGCTAAGGCCCAGCACGCCGAAGGACCGGGCCGCGTCCAGGCCCGCGAAGACCCGGCACGTCAAAGGACCCGGCCGCCATCCAGACCGGCGCGAATCCTTCCGATGGCCCGGACGCCGCCCTGCATCCTGTCCTGTCCTGCCCTGTCCTGTCCTGTCCTGTCCTGCCCTGTCCTGTCCCGTCCCGTCCCGTCCCGTCGGGAAGTCTCGGCGCCCGGAGGCGGCCCCGCCGGCCCCCACAACTGTGCTCGGCCGCAGGTCACAGGCGTCGGCTGCCGACCGAACACGGACGGGACGCCCGCACGGCGGTGGTTCGGGGTTCATGGATCGGGAACCTGTGAGACGCGAGCGGTGTAAGAAAAGTAGAACCCGCCGCGTCGAAGGGACCTTGATCGTGCAACGTCGAGTTGTGACGGCCGTGATGGCCGCGGCCGCGCTCCTGCTGACGGCCGGCTGTTCCTCCGACGACGGGGGATCACCGGGCGAGGACGGAGCCGCGGCGCCCAGCAGCACGGCCGCGGGGTCGTCGCCCTCCGGGCAGGCCGCCGAGGAGACCCCGCCGGCGAAGGGCTCCGTCAAGGTGGTGCGCACCGTCGCCGAAGGCCTGAACACCCCCTGGGGCCTGGCCCCTCTGCCCGACGGCGACCTGCTCGTCTCCTCCCGCGACGAGGCCACGATCACGCGGGTCGACGGGGAGACGGGCAAGAAGACGGAGCTGGGCGAGGTACCGGGGGTGTCCCCGGCGGGCGAGGGCGGTCTCATGGGCCTGGCGCTGTCGCCGGACTACGCCTCGGACCACATGATCTACGCGTACTTCACCTCGGCCTCGGACAACCGCATAGTCCGCGTGCTGTACGACGAGCAGCGGCCGGCCGGCGAGCAACTGGGCGCACCCGACACGATCTTCAAGGGCATCCCCAAGGGCTTCATCCACAACGGCGGCCGGATCGCCTTCGGCCCCGACAAGATGCTGTACGCAGGCACGGGCGAGAGCGGCGACACGGGCCTGTCCCAGGACAAGGAGTCCCTGGGCGGCAAGATCCTGCGCCTGACCCCGGAGGGCGAACCGGCTCCCGGAAACCCCTTCCCCGACTCCCCCGTGTACTCGTACGGCCACCGCAACGTCCAGGGCCTGGCCTGGGATGCCAAACAGCGCCTGTTCGCCGCCGAGTTCGGCCAGGACACCTGGGACGAGCTCAACGCGATCAAGCCGGGCGGCAACTACGGATGGCCAGAAGTCGAGGGCAAGTCGGACAACTCCAAGTTCCGCAATCCCCTCGCCCAGTGGGGCACCGACGACGCCTCCCCCAGCGGTATCGCCTACGCCGAGGGCTCCGTGTGGATGGTGGGCCTGAAGGGCCAGCGTCTGTGGCGGGTCCCTCTGAACGGGACCGAGGCATCGGCCGACCCGCAGGCCTTCCTGGAGGGCGAGTACGGCCGGCTGCGGACCGTCGTTTCAGCGGGCGGCGACAAGCTGTGGGTGACGACGAGCAACACGGACGGACGGGGCGACCCGAAGGACGGGGACGACCGGATTCTGGAGGTGCAGGTGACCTGAGCAGCCGCCCTCACCCCTGCCCGTCGCGCTTCCGGTCACGCTTCCGGTCACGCTTCCCGTCGCCCCCGCCGTCGTCCTCCACGGCCGACGGTTCGGGCGGCCGTACGACGACCTTCCCGGACGCGAGATCTATCGGTCCGCGCCCGGGGTCGGCGTCCCCGACGTCCTCGCGGGTCAGTTCCAGACGGTTCTGTTCGTCGCGGGTGTGCTTGCGGCCGGGTGCGAAGAGTTCCTCGAACGCGTTGAACACGGAACCTCCCTGGGCCGGCGGCGTCCTTTACAGCGTAAACCTCGGGCTCATGTTCCGGACGTGAGCGTTTCGGCCGCGAACATCCCCGTCCGATGCGCCACGGCCGCCGCCTCGCCCCTCCCGGAGACGCCGAGCTTGCCCAGGATGTTCGACACGTGGACGCTGGCCGTCTTCGGGGAGATGAAGAGTTCCTTGGCGATCTGGCGGTTGGTGCGGCCGGCGGAGACCAGGCGCAGGACGTCTCGTTCGCGGGTGGTGAGGCCGAGGGAGTCGGCCGGGTCGGCCGGGGGCGGGGCCGTCGTGAGGGCGAGGCGGGCTCGCTCGGCGAGGTGCGTCGTGGCGTCGACGAGCGGACGGGCGTCCAGGTGAGTGGCGGCGGCCCGGGTCAGCCGGAGCAGTTCCGTTGCGCGGGCGCGCTCGTCCTCGCCGCCGACGGCGAGCAGTGCCTCGGCCAGGCGGTGGCGGACCCGGGCGAGGTCGTAGGGCCGCTCCAGGGCCTCGAAGGCGGTGACCACGTCCGACCAGGTGGCGGTGGCGGTCCGGCCGTCGGCCCGGTCGAGTTCGGCCCGGGTCCACTTCTCGTAGGCCAGCCACAGGGGCGCGCCCGTGGTGAGCGTGCGGACTGCCTCGAAGAGCCGTTGCAGGAAGGCAGCGCGGCCCTCCGCGGCGGTGGGCAGCGACTGGGCGCGGGCGTCGGACTCGGCCACGGCGGCGGCGAGCAGCAGCGGCCAGGCGTAGCGGTGGGTGCCGGGCGGGAAGCCGGCGTCCAGGACCCGGGCGGCCTCCGCACGGGCGTCGAGGAGACGGCCCTCGGCGGCGGCTGTGCCGAGGGCCAGGCAGGACATCGGCAGGTTGTTCTGCGGCATGGGGTCGTGGGTGCCGTAGGAGGCGCGGGCGGCGGCGAGATGGCGGGCGGCCTCGGTGATCTCGCCGCGGGCGAGTGCGAGATGGGCGAGGCTGTTGGAGGCCCCGCCGCGCGGCTTGGCGGACTGCCCCGTGCGCTGGGCGTTCACCGCGGCGTCGGCGGCCTCGTCCCAGCGGCCCAGGGAGACCAGTGACTCGGCGAGGTTCGTCCAGATCCACGCCTCGGAGTCGCGCAGCCCCCACTCCTGAGTGAGGCGCAGTCCCTCGCGCAGGATGCCGACGGCGTCCTGCGAGCGGCCGATGGCTTCGAGCGCGGAGGGCAGGTTCACATGGCTCCGGCCCACCACCGTGGTGATGCCACGGGTCAGCACCTCTTCCTTGACCTCGTACATCTGGGCCAGTCCGGCGTCGATGTGGCCGGCGTCGACCATGAGGCCGCCGAGGGTGAGTCGCGCGTTGAGTTCGATGTCCTCGGCGCCCACCATGCGGGCGTACTCCACGGCCCGCTCGGCGGCCGACATGGCGTCGGGGCCGGGGGCACGCAGCATCGACCAGTTGGCCGCGGTGGCCAGCACCTCGGCGTGCACCTCGGACGGCGGCAGGCCGCGCACCAGCTCCTGGGCGGTGCCGAGCTCCTTCCAACCGTCGCCGCGGGCCAGGGCCTGCGTCAGGCGGGAGCGCTGGACCCAGAACCATGCGGCACGCATCGGATCGCCCTCGTCCTCGAGCAGATGCAGGGCCCGCTTGGTGATCTTCAGTGCGCGTTCGCGTTCGCCGCAGAGACGTCCGGCGACGGCGGCCTCGGCCATCAGGTCGAGGTAGCGCAGGGGTGTGGTGTCGGGGTCGCAGCCGCAGGGAGGGTAGGCCTCGGCGTAGTCGACGGGGCGCAGGGTGGCCCGGATGTCCTCGGGGGCGGTGTCCCACAGCTCCATGGCGCGTTCCAGCAGTCGCAGTTGCTCGGAGTGGGCGTGCCGGCGGCGGGCGGTGACGGAGGCGTCCAGGACGGCGGGCAAGGCCTTGGCCGGGTCGTGGGCGTGGTACCAGTAGCTGGCCAGCCGCATCACGCGCTCGCCGGCGGGGACGAGCGTCGGGTCGCTCTCCAGGGCTTCGGCGTAGCGGCGGTTGAGGCGGGAGCGCTCGCCGGGCAGCAGGTCGTCGCCGACGGCCTCGCGGACCAGGGAGTGCCGGAAGCGGTAGCCGTCGTCGCCGGGCGCAGCGATGAGGATGTTGGCGCCCACGGCGGCCCGCAGCGCCTCGATGAGGTCGTCCTCGGCGAGTTGGGCGACGGCGGCGAGCAGCCGGTACTCGACGGTGGAGCCGCCCTCGGCGACGGTCCGGGCGACCCGCTGGGCGCTGTCCGGCAGGCTCTCGACCCGGACGAGGAGCAGGTCGCGCAGGGAGTCGGTGAGGCCGGTGCAGCTGCCCTCGTGGGTGGCGACGGCGAGTTCCTCGACGAAGAAGGCGTTGCCGTCGGAGCGCTCGAAGATCTCGTCGACCTGGACCGGGTCGGGTTCGGTGGCGAGGATGCCGGCGATCTGACGGCCGACCTCGGCGCGGCTGAAGCGGCCGAGTTCGATGCGGCGGACCGTGCGCAGCCGGTCGAGTTCGGCGAGGAGCGGGCGCAGCGGGTGGCGGCGGTGGATGTCGTCGGAGCGGTAGGTGGCGAGGACGACGAGGCGGCCGGTGCGCAGGGTGCGGAAGAGGTAGGTGAGGAGGTGGCGGGTGGACGCGTCGGCCCAGTGCAGGTCCTCCAGGGCGACGACGACCGTGCGGCCCGCGGCGACGCGCTCCAGGAGCCGGGCCGTGAGCTCGAAGAGACGGGCCATGCCCTCCTCGTCGGAACGGTCCGCACCGCGGGTCGGGACCGTCTCGCCCAACTCGGGCAGCAGCCTGGCCAGTTCCTCCTCCTGGCCGGCGGCCGCGGCGGCCAGCTCGCCGGGCAGTGCGCGGCGCAGGGCGCGCAGCGCGGTGGAGAACGGGGCGAACGGCAGCCCGTCGGCGCCGATCTCGACGCAGCCGCCGAGCGCGACGACGGCTCCCCGGCCGGCGGCGGTGGTGAACTCCTCGACGAGGCGGGTCTTGCCGACCCCGGCCTCGCCGCCGATCACCAACGCCTGCGGCTCGCCCGCGGCGGCTCGGGCGAGGGCGTCGTTCAGTATCTCCAACTCGGCCGCGCGACCGACGAACACGGGACTGACGGACCGACTCTCCACGGGCTCGAGCATCGCATGCGCCACTGCGGGTCCGGCAGCGGTTTTCCGGGGGCTGTCGCCCCCGGACTCCCGCTTCGGCCCTGAACGGCCCTCGTCCTTGAGCGCCGGACGGACTGAGACGGCCGCGACCCGCGCCGGGAAGCGGCCGTCGGCATCCGTGATCCCCGACTTCACGCCGCGCGCGGATGCCGGAGCCTCCGGAGGCGGGACGTATGCGATTCCGCCGCCGCGCCCTTGGTGGAGCGCCTCGCGGCACGGCGGACGCGGATGGCCTCGCGGACCATGCGCTCGTGCTCGGCCTCGCGGATCAGTTCGGCGGAGCGGATGTGGTGGAGCTCGTACTCGAACATGGCAGGACCCTCGTTTTCCCTGGTGAGACGCGATTTCCGACATCGCTTTGTGCGATGGGTCAACCTTCGTCTCCCAGGCGGGTCCGCCACATCGGGAGAGTTCCGCATCTTCGGTGGCCGAGGGGGCCTTAGACGCGCGCGAGGGGCCTCAGGGCGCCGTCTAAGGTCCCTACGGCGGTCCTGAGGCCCCTCGGGGCCTGCGGTGATTCAGGTGGCTCAGCCCGCCGAGGGCAGGCCGAGCAGGGCGTCGGTGTACTTGAGCACCGCCAGCAGCAGGCCGATGACGCCGAGCGCGACACCGCCCCAGGCGACCGACTTGATCCACGGCGCCTGCGGCTTGCCGGGCGTCCCGAACGCGGGACGGGCGAGCACGACGACGCCGACGATCAGCGCGGCCAGCGCGAACACGCCGGCCCACAGGGCGGAGGTCTGCCAGGCGTCGCCGTAGACCTCCTTGATCTGGGTGGCGACGCCCGCGTTGGACGCGGTCTGCAGCTGGCCGATGAGGGTCTCGCGCGCGGCGGCGACCGTGCCGATCCAGCCTCCGGTCAGGGAGACGAGGCCGAGCGCCGCGGAGACGACCGCGGCCGCGCCCTGGCCGACAGCGGAGGGGCTCGCTTCCGTGGCCTGAGCGGTCACCTCGTCCTCGGCCTCGATGTCGTCGTTCTCCTCGGCCTCGTCGGAGCCGGTGGCGTCAGTGGCGTCGGTCGCCTTGACGACGTCCACCTTCTCCTCGTCGGTCTTCGCCTCAGTGCCTCGGTCGGCGCCGGTCTCGTCCACTGTCTTCGTTCCCATGCCTCGCACCGTACGGACGCTGTATGAGAGGTCTCTTAATGATCGTTGAGGCCTCTTACTGATCAGTGTGGACGGCACGCGTGCGTGCCTCACGCCACTCGGGGGCCAGGATCGACCACACCTCGACGTCGTGCCGCACCCCACGATAGGGGTAGCTCTCCCTCCGCACGCCCTCGTGGGTCATGCCGAGGCGGCGCGCCACATTCAGGCTGGGCGTGTTCCCGGCGGAGGCGATCCACTCGACGCGGTGCATGCCGCGCTGCTCGACGGCGAAGTCGATGAGGATGCGCATCGCGCGCGTGACCAGCCCCCGCCCGGTGCCGGCGGGCTCCAGCCAGCAGCCGACCTCGCAGTTGGCGTTCTCGGCGTCGAAGTTGAGGAAGAGCACCCCGCCGACCAGCTTGCCCTCCAGCCACAGGCCGTGCAGGAACCCGGTGTCGGCGGCGCGCATGTCGGCGTACCGCTGGAGCACCGCCCGCGCGGCGTCCACGTCCGTGGCCTTCGAGCCGAAGGGGACGTATTCGTTGATGAACTCCCGCCCGCGCTCCAGATGGGCCAGGAACTCCTCGGCGTGCCACGGCTCCAGTGGCCGCAACTCGGCTCCGTCGTCACCCAGCGATATCGCGTACATCGCCCCGCTGCTCCTTCTCCAGTTCCGCCACGACGTCGGTGAGCCTCTCATGGGCGGCGCGGGACTCGGGCGGCTCGATGCTGATGCGGGGCATGCGCTTGTCGAGCCAGCGGGGCAGCCACCAGTTGGCGCCGCCGAGCATGTGCATCAGGGCGGGGACGAGGAGGGTGCGCAGGACGAAGGCGTCCAGGGCGACGGCGGCGGCCAGCGCGATGCCGAACATGGCGATCACGCGGTCGCCGCTGAGGACGAAGGCGAGGAAGACCGAGATCATGATGACCGCGGCGGAGTTGATCACCCGGCCGGTCTCGGCGAGGCCGATGCGCACGGCCCGCCGGTTGTCACCGGTCTCCAGCCATTCCTCGTACATCCGGCTGACCAGGAAGACCTGGTAGTCCATGGAGAGGCCGAAGAGCACCGACACCATGATCACGGGGAGGAAGGGCTCGATCGGCCCCGCGCGGCCCAGCCCCAGCAGCTCGCTCCCCCAGCCCCACTGGAAGATCGCGACGACGACGCCGAAGGCGGCGGCGACCGCGGCGACGTTCATCGCGGCGGCCTTCAGGGGTATGCCGACGGACCGGAAGGCGAGCAGGAGCAGCAGACAGCCCAGGCCGATGACGGCGCCGACGAAGAGCGGGAGCTTGCCGACGATCACGTCGGCGAAGTCGTCGTAGCCGGCCGTCATGCCGCCGACCTGCACATCGAGCGAGGTGCCGGTCTCGGCGCGCGGCAGGACCTCGGAACGCAGCCGGTCGACGAGGTCGCTGGTCTGCCGCGACTGCGGCGAGGATTCCGGTACGACGGTGAGGTAGGCGGTGTCGCCGCCGCTGTTGTACGTCACCGGGGTCACCGCCGCGACGCCCTCGGTGGTGCGCAGGGTGGCGTCGAGGTTGTCGAGGGCGAGCTTGTCGTCGCCGCCGTCGACCCGGGTGACGAGGGTGAGCGGGCCGTTCACGCCGGGTCCGAAGCCGTCGGCGAGGAGGTCGTAGGCCTGGCGGGTGGTGGCGGACTCGGGGTTGTTGCCCTGGTCGGAGGTGCCCAGGCGCAGGCCGAGGGTGGGCAGCGCGAGGACCGTGATGACGGCCAGGGCGATCGCGCCGAGCGCCTTGGGGTGGCGCTCCACGAACGCGGACCAGCGGGCGGCGAACCCGGTCGGCAGCTCGGGCTGGGGTCCGTGCTCCGTCAGCCGGCGCCGCTCGCGACGGCTCAGGGCGCGCATGCCGATGAAGGACAGCAGAGCGGGCAGCAGGGTCACGGAGGCGGCGACCGTCAGGACCACGGTCAGCGAGGCGGCTATCGCGACGCCGTTGAGGAAGCTCAGCCGGAGGATCAGCATGCCGAGCAGGGCGATGCACACCGTGGCACCCGCGAACACGACGGCCCGTCCGGTGGTCGCGACGGCGTTCGTGATCGACTCGGTGACGGGCAGGCCGCGTTTCAGCCCGCGCCGGTGCCGGGTGACGATGAACAGCGCGTAGTCGATGCCGACGCCGAGCCCGATGAGCATGCCGAGCATGGGCGCGAAGTCGGCGACGGTCATGACGTGCCCGAGCAGCGCGATCCCGGCGTACGCGGTGCCGACGCTGACCAGCGCGGTGGCGATGGGCAGCAGCGAGGCGGCGAGCGATCCGAAGGCGAGGAAGAGCACGACGGCCGCCACGGCCACCCCGACGACCTCGGCGATGTGCCCGCCCGGCGACTCGGTGAGCCCGGCGGCGCTGCCGCCCAGCTCTACCTGGAGCCCGTCGGTCTCGGCGCCCTTGGCCGCGCTCACGACCGCCTGCGCGTCGCCCTCGTCGAGGCTCTCGGCTCCGGCGTCGAAGGTGACGGTGGCGTACGCCGTGTGCCCGTCCTCGCTGATCTGCGTGGCGCCCTGCTTGTCGTACGGGCTGCTCACGGCCGCGACTCCGGGCAGTTCCGCGATCTCGTCCAGGGTGCGTGTCATGGTCTGCTCAACGTCGACGGCGCGCACGGTGCCGGAGGTGGTGTGCCAGACGACGGTGCCGCTGTCGCCGCCGAGGCCGGGGAAGCCCTCTTCCAACAGCTGGGTGGCGCGGCCCGATTCGGTGCCGGGGACCTGGTAGTCGTTCGAGTACGCGGAGCCGGTCACGGCGGCGGCCGCGGCCACCCCTCCGAAGGCAAGCAGCCAGAGCAGTACGGCGACGAGGCGGCGCTGGACACACCAGCGTGCGAGGGCTGCCACGAACGTGCTCCCAGGACTATTTATGGATCTTTGACCGGGAACAGACGTTCATGTGAAGTGAACAGCCCGCAAAGAACGCGTGAGCGATGTGAAGCAAACTCTCGCAGGCGGAAATGATCGTTTGCCCCGTTCGTGCGCTTATTCACACGAGTGGGAGGCAGATCACAGGACAGTAACGGTCACTCTGTCGCTCAGGAGTGACGGCTTTCACATCAGTCGAACTGATCCCCCAGCGCCATCACCATCACTCCGGCGATGAGCAGCCACAGCGCCCGCCGGGTGCGACCCCGCGAGCCGAGGAACGCGCCGAGCGCGCAGACGGCGGCGCCGAAGGCGTAGGCGGCCGGGACGAGGGCCGGTGCGGAACCGGTGGCGCGCAGCATCGAGGCGGCCAGCCCGGCGAGGGCTAGCAGCGCCCCGGCCCCGGCCGCCGTCCAGCGGGCCCGCCTCGCCACCTGCGCCGGATCCTCGACGTCCTCCGAGTCTTCGACGTCCTCCAAGCCTTCGACGCCCTCCAGGTCTTCGACACCCTCCAAGTCCCTGCCGTCGTCCAGTTCCTCGGGCGTCTCGATCCGGTCCTCCCCCGACTCGGATATCTCGGAATCACCTCGTCCACTCATGGCGGGCGAGCGTAGCTGGTCGCGCTGGAAAACCGGACGCCGGGCCGTACCTGCACTGCTGGTTTCCGGAGGTCAGCCATGCTGCGGCACACCGCCGCCGACCTGAGCAGGTGCATTGTTCGAGCGTCCGGCCGAGCTCCTCCGTATCCCTCTCCGCCTTCCCGGACTCAAGGAGCCCGTTCACCGATGCAGGACATCACCCCGAGGACCTCGAATGAGGACCTCACCCAGCGGCTGACCCACCCCCGCCACCCCGCGCAGCAACAGCTACGACCCCCGCTGGGTCGTGGAGAACCAGATGGGCCCGAACGCACTCTGGCTGCTGGAGTGGCTGGCCCCAAGCCTCGGCCTGGAGGCCCTGCGCCCCGGCGCGCGCGTCCTCGATCTGGGCTGCGGGCGGGCCATGACCTCCGTCTTCCTGGCCAGGGAGTACGACGCCCAGGTCACCGCGGCCGACTTGTGGATCAAGCCCGACGACAACGCGGGGCGCATCGCCGAGGCCGGTTTCGCCGACCGTGTGCAGCCCGTGCACGCCGAGGCGCACGACCTGCCGTTCGCCGAGGGCAGCGTCGACGCGATCGTGAGCGTCGACGCGTACCAGTACTTCGGCACCGACGACCTCTATCTGCCCACCCTGACGCGGCTGTTGCGGCCCGGCGGGCGGATCGGCGTCGTCGTGCCCGCGCTGCGGGAGGAACCGGAAGGGCTCGAGCCGCCGGAGCATCTCGAGCCGTGGTGGGAGCCGGGCTACTGGTGCTTCCACTCCGCCAACTGGTGGCGACGCCAGTGGACCCGCAGCGGCGCCGTCGAGGTCGAGGCCGCCGACTGGCTGGACGACGGTTGGCGCGACTGGCTGCTGTGGTGCGAGGCGATCGCCGAGGAGAGCCCGGAGGAGTGGCATCGCACGATGGCACGCCAGGTCGGCGAGATGCTGCGCCATGACGAGGGCCGCGCGCTGGGCTTCGTACGGCTCGTAGGGCGCCGTAAGCCATAGCGCCGGGCAAGGCGACGGCCCCGGAGGACTTGCCTCCGGGGCCGTACGCGCTTCGGCTCAGCCCTCGCTGACGCCCAGCTGCTGAAGGATCAGCTCCTTGACGCGTGCCGCGTCGGCCTGGCCGCGGGTGGCCTTCATGACCGCGCCGACCAGGGCGCCGGCCGCGGCCACCTTGCCGCCGCGGATCTTGTCCGCGATGGCCGGGTTGCCGGCGATGGCCTCCTCGACGGCCGTGGTGAGCGCACCCTCGTCGGAGACGACCTTCAGACCGCGCTTGTCGACGACCTCGTCCGGGGTGCCCTCGCCCGCGAGAACGCCCTCGATGACCTGGCGGGCCAGCTTGTCGTTCAGGTCGCCCTTCGAGACCAGCTCGGTCACGCGGGCCACCTGCGCCGGCGTGATGGCCAGCTCGTCGAGCGCCTTGCCCGACTCGTTGGCGCTGCGGGCGAGTTCGCCCATCCACCACTTGCGGGCGGAGGCCGCGTCGGCACCGGCGTCGATCGTGGCGACGATCGGGTCCAGCGCGCCCGCGTTGAGGATCGCCTGCATCTCGACGGCCGAGATGCTCCACTCCGCGAGGAGTCGGGTGCGGCGGACCAGCGGCAGCTCCGGGAGGCCCACCCGGATCTCCTCGACCCACTCGCGCGAGGGGGCCACCGGCACCAGGTCCGGCTCGGGGAAGTACCGGTAGTCCTCGGCCTCTTCCTTCACGCGGCCCGAGGTCGTCGACCCGGTGTCCTCGTGGAAGTGCCGCGTCTCCTGGATGATCGTCCCGCCACCGCTCAGCACGGCGGCGTGCCGCTGGATCTCGTAGCGCGCCGCACGCTCCACGGACCGCAGCGAGTTGACGTTCTTCGTCTCGGACCGCGTGCCGAACTTCTCGGTGCCGTTCGGGCGCAGCGAGAGGTTCACGTCGCAGCGCATCTGGCCCATCTCCATACGGGCCTCGGAGACGCCGAGCGCCTTGATGAGCTCGCGCAGCTCACGGACGTATGCCTTGGCGACCTCGGGAGCACGCTCACCGGCGCCCTCGATCGGCTTGGTGACGATCTCGATGAGCGGGATGCCGGCGCGGTTGTAGTCGAGGAGCGAGTGCGAGGCGCCGTGGATACGACCCGTGGCACCGCCGACGTGCGTCGACTTGCCGGTGTCCTCCTCCATGTGGGCACGCTCGATGTCCACACGGAACGTCTCGCCGTCCTCCAGCTGCACGTCGAGGTAGCCGTTGAAGGCGATCGGCTCGTCGTACTGGGAGGTCTGGAAGTTCTTCGGCATGTCCGGATAGAAGTAGTTCTTCCGGGCGAAGCGGCACCACTCGGCGATCTCGCAGTTCAGCGCGAGACCGATCTTGATCGCCGACTCCACACCGATCGCGTTGACGACCGGGAGCGCGCCGGGCATGCCGAGGCACGTGGGGCAGGTCTGCGTGTTGGCGTCCTGACCGAGTTCGGTCGAACAGCCGCAGAACATCTTGGTCTTGGTGCCGAGTTCGACATGGACCTCAAGGCCCATGACGGGGTCGTACGACGCCAGAGCGTCCTCGTACGACACCAGGTCGGTCGTGGTGGTCACGGTGAAACTTCCCTCTCAGCCCAGCAGGACGTCGTCGTCGCCCAGCCGCTTCAGCTCGCGGTAGAGGATGGCGAGGCCGGTGACGATGGCGGCGGCGGACACGGTGGCGTCGATCAGGACCAGCGTGTCCTTCTCGGCGCGGGCCGTCTTGAGCCGCTTTGCGACGCCGAACGCGCCGAACGCGGTGGCGGCCATGGACAGGTACGTACCGGACTTGGACTTCTTGAAGCCCTTGGCCTTGGTCAGTGCACTCACAGCGACGGAGCCTCCTCGATCAGCGGGTGCCCCCACCTTTCCACGAAGGCGGCCTCGACAGCAGCGCCGACCTTGTAGAGCCGGTCGTCCTTCATCGCCGGAGCGATGATCTGCAGGCCGACCGGGAGGTTGTCCTCCGGAGCCAGACCGCAGGGCAGCGACATGGCCGCGTTGCCCGCCAGGTTGGTCGGGATGGTGCACAGGTCGGCGAGGTACATCGCCATCGGGTCGTCGGCACGCTCGCCGATCGCGAAGGCGGTGGTCGGCGTCGTCGGGGAGACGATCACGTCGACCTGCTCGAAGGCCTTCTCGAAGTCGCGCGTGATGAGCGTGCGGACCTTCTGGGCGCTGCCGTAGTAGGCGTCGTAGTACCCGCTCGACAGGGCGTACGTGCCGAGCATGATGCGGCGCTTCACCTCGGGGCCGAAGCCCGCCTCACGGGTGATCGACGTGACCGCCTCGGCGGAGTTGGTGCCGTCGTCGCCGGTCCGCAGGCCGTAGCGCAGGCCGTCGAAGCGGGCGAGGTTGGAGGAGCACTCGGAGGGCGCGATCAGGTAGTACGCCGAGAGCGCCAGGTCGAAGGACGGGCAGTCCAGCTCGACGATCTGCGCGCCCAGCTCCTTGAGGAGCTCGACGGACTCGTCGAAGCGCTGGATGACGCCGGCCTGGTAGCCCTCGCCGCGGAACTGCTTGACGACGCCGACGCGCATGCCCTCGACGCTGCCGTTGCGGGCGGCCTCGACGACCGGCGGGACCGGCGCGTCGATCGAGGTGGAGTCCATCGGGTCGTGCCCGGCGATGACCTCGTGCAGCAGGGCCGCGTCCAGGACCGTACGGGCGCAGGGGCCGCCCTGGTCGAGGGAGCTGGAGAAGGCGACCATGCCGTAGCGGGAGACCGCGCCGTACGTCGGCTTCACGCCGACCGTGCCGGTGACGGAGGCCGGCTGGCGGATGGAGCCGCCGGTGTCGGTGCCGATGGCGAGCGGCGCCTGGAAGGAGGCGAGCGCGGCGGACGAGCCGCCACCCGAGCCGCCGGGGATCTTGGTGAGGTCCCAGGGGTTGCCGGTCGGGCCGTAGGCGCTGTTCTCGGTGGAGGACCCCATGGCGAACTCGTCCATGTTGGTCTTGCCGAGGATGACGACGTCGGCGGCCTTCAGCCGCTTGGTGAGCGTCGCGTCGTACGGCGGGATCCAGCCCTCGAGGATCTTCGAACCGACGGTCGTCGGAATGCCCTCGGTGGTGAAGATGTCCTTCAGCGCGAGCGGGACGCCGGCCAGCGGGCCGAGCTTCTCGCCCTTGGCGCGCTTCTCGTCGACGGCGCGCGCCTGTGCCAGGGCACCCTCGCGGTCGACGTGCAGGAAGGCGTGCACCTTCTCGTCGACGGCTTCGATGCGGGCCAGGTGGGCCTCGGTGACCGACACGGCCGTGAGCTCGCCGGAGGCGATCTTCGCGGCGGTCTCGGCGGCCGTGAGCTTGATGATGTCCGTCATGGCGATTAGTCCTCCCCCAGGATCTGCGGCACCTTGAAACGCTGCTGCTCCTGGGCCGGGGCGCCGGAGAGCGCCTGCTCGGGGGTGAGCGACGGACGGACCTCGTCCGCCCGCATGACGTTCGTCAGCGGGAGCGGGTGCGAGGTCGGCGGTACGTCTTGGTCGGCGACCTCACTGACGCGGGCGACCGCGCCGATGATGTCGTCCAGCTGTCCCGCGAAGTGCTCGAGCTCTTCGGGCTTCAGCTCCAGACGCGCCAGCCGGGCGAGGTGGGCGACCTCCTCGCGCGTGATGCCAGGCATGCAGCGATCCTCTGGGGTGAGTGTGTGTGGTTTGGCCCAATCCTATGGGGCGGGGAGCCGTGCCCGTGAAACGGTTTCCCAGGGCCTCGTCCGTCAGTGACGGCGCCCCTCCCAGACCGCGCTCCTCATGAAGTGGTTGTCGTACAGCTCCTGCACCTCCAGCAGGCTCTCCGGGGTGGCCTCGCCGAGGGCGATGCGCTGGACATGGCGGAAGTACTCGAAGCGCTCGACGCCGGGTGTGATGACGATCAGGAGGTCGGCGTCGGCGCCCGGCACGGCGGCGAAGGCGTGCGGTTTGCCGGGAGGTACGACCACGAGGTCGCCGGGGCCGGCGGTGAGAACGTCCTCGCCGGAGAGGATCTCGGCGGCGCCTTCGAGCAGGAAGAACATCTCGGCGGAGTTGTCGTGCCAGTGCGGTTTGGCGCCGTCGGCGCCGCTCGCGAGCGTGACGCGCTGGGTGGACAGCGCACCGCCCGTCCGGCTGCTGTCGGCCAGCAGACGCATGGTGGTGGGCGCGCGGCCGACGACCTCCGCCTCGGCCTCGCGGACGACCACGGACTCGTCGAACTTCGGAACGAACAGCGACATGTCGAACCCCCAGTGACGGTCTTGACGTACTCGGACGAGGTCATCGGACGAGGTCATCGGACGAGGTCAGACGAGGAAGAGCAGGGCGGCGCTGATCAGGACGACGATCGCCGTGGCGAAGTGGATCCCGAACGCGACGGCCTTCGTACCGCCGTGCCGCAGCACTATCAGTGTGTCGAAAAGCGGCACGATCGCCACGGCGAGCATGAACCAGGCCTCGGCACGGGCGCCGGCGAAGAACAGCAGCGCCAGGCCCGCCACTCCGAAGGTGCCGTCGCGCAGTCCCTTGACGGACAGGTAGGCGCCCGCGTCGCCGTCCGGCCGGGCGGGGACGCCGTAGCCGGTGGCGGCGGAGGCCGGCTGGAACAGGAAGCGGTACCCGAGGAACACGCAGAACAGGTTGAGCACGACGGCCAGGGTGTACGCGGTCACGGTCATGCCTTCACTCCTTGCTAGCAACGCTAGGGACAAGAGCGAAGCTAGCAGAGCATCGACAGTCACGCTAGCGCTGCTAGAATTCCTGGCATGTCGATCCAGACGCGCAAGGAGCGCGAACGAGCGGAACGCGAGCGGCTCATCGTCACGGCAGCGCGGGAACTCGCCGAGGCCGAGGGCTGGGACGCGGTGACGACCCGCCGGCTGGCGGCGGAGATCGAGTACAGCCAGCCGGTCCTCTACAGCCACTTCAAGGGCAAGGACGCGATCATGGCCGCGGTCGCGGTGCAGGGGTGCGCCGACATGGCCGACGAGTTGCGTACGGCCCGTACGGCGGCGCAGGGCAAGCGCGCTGCGCTGGTGGCGGTGGGCGAGACGTACACGGCGTTCGCACGTCGCCGGCCGGCGCTCTACGACGCGATGTTCACGCACCGGGTGGACCTGCCGTTCGCCACCCCCGAGGCCCCCGAGGCGCTACAGCGGGCCTTCGCCGAACTGCTGGCAGCGGTCGAGCCGATCGCGGCCGAGGGAGACGACCCGGGCCTGCTCACGGAGACGTACTGGGCGAGCCTGCACGGCCTGGTCACGCTGATGCGGAGCGGGCGGCTGCCGGAGGGAGCGCACGAGCGACGGCTGGAACTGCTGACGGGTCACTTCACGGCAGGCGCGGACAGCTAGGAACGCCGCGCGAAACGGCCCTTCTTCAGGCGACTCGCACGCAGGGCCTTCATTCGGCGGCCGGCAGCGCCGCACGCGGCCGCTGCCAACCGCGCGACCCCCGCGCCCGCAGCCATGCCGTGGTCTCCTCGGGCGGCATCGCCGCGGCGACCAGCCATCCCTGTACGGCGTCGCAGCCCAGGTCCCGCAGACGTTCCCAGGTCTCGTCGTCCTCGACGCCCTCGGCGACCACGAGCAGGCCCAGCGAGTGCGCGAGGTCCACGGTGCAGCGCACGATCTCCGCGTCCTCGTTGTCCACCGCGAGCCGGGCCACGAACGAGCGGTCGATCTTCAGCTCGCTCACGGGCAGCCGTCTGAGGTGCACGAGGGACGAGTACCCGGTGCCGAAGTCGTCCAGGGACATCTTCACGCCGTGCCCGGTCAGCGCGGCGAGCGTGTCCGCGGCGCGCTGCGGGTCCTCAAGCAGGACGTGTTCCGTTATCTCCAGTTGGAGCGCTCCCGCCGGGACACCGTGCCGGGCGAGCCGCGCGGCGACGGAGCCGGCGAATCCGGGGGTGTGGACGTCCCGCGGGGAGACGTTCACGGCGACGGGCACGAACAGCCCCTGGGCCCGCCACCGGGCCACCTGTGCGAGCGCCGTCTCCAACACGTACTCCGTCAGGTGCGGCATCAGCCCGGACGACTCGGCGATCGCTATGAACTCGTCCGGCGGCACCTTCCCGCGTTCGGGATGCACCCAGCGGACCAGGGCCTCGAGGCCGGCGACCTGTCCGTCGAAGCGGACCTTCGGCTGGTAGTGCAACTCGACCTCGCGCGCGTCGAGCGCCCGGCGCAGATCTCCCAGCAGGCCCAGCCGGTCCGGCGTGTTGGAGTCCCGCTTCGACTCGTAGACCTCCACGCCCGTACGGTCCCGCTTCGCCTGGTACATCGCCACGTCCGCGCGCCGCAGCAGCCCCTCGGCGTCGAGCGCGTGGTCGGGGAAGACGGCGACACCGGCGCTGGCCTCCAGGACCAGGGTGAGGCCGTCGAGGTCGAGCGGGGAACTGAGGGCGGCGACGAGGCTGCGGGCCACTCGGGTCGCGGACGTCGTGGAGTCGGCGACCGGCAGTAAGACGGCGAACTCGTCACCACCGAGCCGCGCGGCCTCCGCTCCGCGCGGCAGGGCGAGCCGCAGCCGGTCGGCTATCTGCAACAGCAACCGGTCACCGGCGAGATGACCGAGCGTGTCGTTGACCGATCGGAAACGGTCGAGGTCGATCAGCATCAGGGCCGACCGGGCGCCGATGCGCTCGGCGTCGTCGAGCGCGGTCCAGATGCGCTCCAGCAGCCACTGCCGGTTGGGCAACCCGGTCAGCGGGTCGCGCAGTTGCTCCTCCGCCCGCGCCCGGGCGATCCACAGAGTGGAGTCGAGGGCGACGAGCGGGATGGAGAACAGCGGCAGCAGCAGGGGCTTGGCGGTGGCGACCACACACACGAGCGGGGCGATGCCGAGCAGCGCGACCGCGACCAGCCCCTGTCTGACCAGGGCGGTGCGAGCGACGGTGGGCAGGCCGCCGCGCGGGGCGTGCAGGTACCAGAGCAGCACCCGCGTGACCGCGAGATAGGCGGCGGCGACGAGCACCACGCCGGGGGCCGTGTAGAGCGTCCAGGTGTCGGGGTCCCAGGGGTTCTCGACGGTCGGTACCCGGCCGAAGGCCGCCAGCACGAGGGCTCCGGCGGCGATACCGAGGATGTCCACCGCGCCGTGCAGCACGCCCTGCAGCCAGCGCCCCCGCCGGGCGATGCCCACCAGGACGACGACAGTGAGGCTGACCATGCCGGCCGGCACCCAGCCGTACAGCATCAGCACGGCGAGGGTGAGGGCGGCGCCGGATCCGGTGCCGCCCCACCAGCGGGCGCGGCCGAGGGCGACAAGATGGCCGACGATGATGCCGGTCAGCACGGCCAGGGACCAGCCGACGGTGCCGGACGGGAAGAGGGCGTGGTCGCCGGAGAACGCCCGGTAGAAACCGGCGCCGAGAACGAACCCGGCTGCCGCGACGACCGCCGCGGGCAGCGTGGGCCAGGACAGGTGCCGTTCGTGATCGGAGCCGGACAGCCCGTCGGCGTGCTCGGCGCCGAACGGCACGGCGGTGCGGCCCTCCGTCACGACCTTCCGCCCGGCGGCGCTCCCCGCACCCTTTTCCGCACCACTTTCCGTCCGCGAACGCTCCGCGGTCCGTGCCGCCCACCCTCGCCACGCGCCGGCGATCCGGCGCAGCCGTGAGTCGGGGGCGGCACTCTCGGTCGGTTCCATTCCCGTCCCTCTCACAGCCGGCGGTGCCCACGCCACGCGGCCCGATGCCCGACAACAACCTTCAACGGCACCGCGTTGGAAAACCCTTCCCCTCGCCCTTCAAAGCCCTGCAGAGCCAAGGGGATGCCCCGACCGCAGCTGGGCACGGCAGGCGCACACCTCAACAGTAGGCCGCAGAAGGCTTCCACGGGCAGCGGTCGTCGACGGTTGCCCGAATGCGCCCCAGCCACCCGTATGCATCTGATATGCGCCGATCGGGGGGCCTTCAACCGCTACTCCTCTGCGGGGAGCGCAACTTCGGCCGCTGCGTCGGGCCCCTGTTCCAGCAGGACGTTGAAGCCGTCCTCGTTCAGAACAGGCACCTTGAGCTGCATTGCCTTGTCGTACTTGGACCCAGGATTGTCACCTACGACAACAAAAGATGTCTTCTTCGAAACGGAACCGGTCACTTTCGCTCCGCGAGTTTGCAGCGCCTCCTTGGCGCCATCGCGTGTGAAGTGCTCCAGCGTGCCGGTGACGACGACGGTAAGCCCTTCCAGCGGACGCGGTCCCTCGTCCTCCCCGGAGCCCTCCTCCTCCGTGCGGACACCGGCCGCCTTCCACTTGCGCAGGATCTCCTGGTGCCACTCCTCGGCGAACCACTCCTTCAGCGAGGCGGCGATGATCGGGCCGACCCCGTCGGTGTTCGCCAACTCCTCCTCGCCGGCCTGCTCGATGCGGTCGATGGAGCGAAACTCGCGGGCCAGCGCCTCGGCGGCGACCGGTCCGACGTGGCGGATCGACAGGCCGGTGAGGATGCGGGCGAGCGGACGCGCCTTCGCGGCGGCGATGTTCTCCAGCATCGCGACCGCGTTCTTCTTGGGCTCGCCCTGCTGGTTGGCGAAGATCGTGACGATCTTCTCCTCGCCGGTCTTCGGGTCGCGCTTGGGCAGGCCGCTGTCCTGGTCGAGGACGTACGCCTTGATGGGCAGCAGCTGCTCCACGGACAGGTCGAAGAGGTCGCCCTCGTCCAGCAGCGGCGGCTCGGACGGCTCCAGCGGCTTGGTGAGCGCGGCGGCGGCCACATAGCCGAAGTGCTCGATGTCCAGCGCCTTGCGGCCCGCGAGATAGAACAGCCGCTCACGCAACTGGGCCGGGCAGCTGCGGGCGTTCGGGCACCGCAGGTCGACGTCGGCCTCCTTCATGGGCCTGAGCGCAGTGCCGCACTCCGGGCACTCGGCGGGCATCACGAACTCGCGCTCGCTGCCGTCACGCAGGTCCACCACGGGCCCGAGGATCTCCGGGATCACGTCACCGGCCTTGCGCAGCACCACCGTGTCGCCGATGAGGACGCCCTTCGCCTTGACGACGTCCTGGTTGTGCAGGGTGGCGAACTCGACCTCCGAGCCCGCGACCGTGACCGGCTCGACCTGGGCGTACGGCGTGACCCGGCCCGTACGGCCGACGCCCACACGGATGTTGAGGAGCTTGGTGTTGACCTCCTCCGGCGCGTACTTGTACGCGATCGCCCAGCGCGGCGCGCGCGAGGTCGAACCGAGACGGCCCTGGAGCGGGATCTCGTCGAGCTTGACGACGACGCCGTCGATCTCGTGCTCAACGGAGTGGCGGTTCTCGCCGTAGTACGCGATGAACTCCCGGACGCCGTCGAGGCCGTCGACCACCCGGGCGTGCGTGGAGGTGGGCAGGCCCCAGCTCTTGAGCAGGTCATAGGCCTCGGAGAGGCGGCCCATGCCCTGGTACCCCTCCAGGGCGCCGATGCCGTGGACCACCATGTGCAGCGGAAGCGTCGCCGTGACCTTCGGGTCCTTCTGCCGCAGCGAACCGGAGGCGGAGTTGCGCGGGTTTGCGTACGGCTTCTCCCCCGCCGCCACACGCCGTGCGTTGAGGTCCGCGAAGGCCTCCATCGGGAAGTAGACCTCGCCGCGGATCTCGACGAGCCGCGGCACACGATCGCCCGTCAGCCGATGCGGGATCTCCGCGATCGTCATGACATTCGGCGTGATGTCCTCGCCGATCCGGCCGGTACCCCGGGTGGCGGCCCGGGTGAGCCGGCCGTCCTCGTACGTCAGGTTCACCGCGAGACCGTCGACCTTGAGCTCGCACAGCAGGTGGTAGTCGGGACCGCCGACGTCCTTGGCCACTCGCTCCGCCCAGGCGGCGAGGCCCGCGTCGTCGAAGACGTTGTCCAGGGAGAGCATGCGCTCGCGGTGCTCCACCTCGGCGAGGTCCGTCTCGTATTCGACGGCGACCTTCTGGGTCGGCGAGTCCGGTGTGCGCAGCTCCGGATACTCGTCCTCCAGCGCTTCGAGGGAGCGCAGGAGGTCGTCGAACTCCGCGTCGCTGATGACCGGAGCGTCCTTCACGTAGTACCGGAAGCGGTGCTCCTCGATCTGCTCAGCGAGCTTCGCGTGCTTCTCCCGTGCCTGTGCGGGCACCGTCGTCTCCGCTTGCTTGTCGCCGGCCACCGTATTGTCCTCCCGTTACTCTGGGTTGTCCGCGAGGGATCTCGCCGCCCGGGCGCAGTGCGCGAGTGCCTTGCGTGCGTACTCCGGGGAGGCCCCCGCGAGTCCGCACGACGGCGTGAGGGTGACCGCCTCCGCGAGAAGCCCCGGTGACAGCCCCAGCCTGCGCCACAACGTCCTGACACCCATGACGCTACCGGCAGGGTCTGACAATGGGCCGTCCGTGCCCGGGACGACACCTGCGAAGAGCCGCGTGCCCCCTTCCACGGCCTCGCCGATCACGTCGTCGTCACGCTCGGTGAGGAGCGAGAAGTCGAAGGAGACCGCCGCCGCACCCGCCCGGCGCAGCAGGGCGAAGGGGACGTCCGGTGCGCATGAGTGGACCACGACGGGGCCGTCGCCGTGAACCCCGACGACGTCGCGCAGCATGGCCTCGATGATCTGCCGGTCCACGGCGCGGTGGGTCCGGTAGCCGCTGGCGGACTTCACCTGTCCGCGCAGTACGGCGACGAGGGAGGGCTCGTCGAGCTGGAGGACGAGCCGGGCGCCGGGTACGCGGCGCCGGACCTCCTCCAGGTGCTGCCGCAGCCCCTCGGCGAGCGAGGCGGCGAGGTCGCGGCAGGCGCCGGCGTCGGAGAGAACGACCTCGCCGTTCTTCAGCTCCAGCGCGGCGGCCAGGGTCCAGGGCCCGACGGCCTGGACCTTCAGCAACCCCTCGTATCCCTGAGTGAACTCCTCCAGCGCGTCGAGGTCCTCCCCCAGCCACGACCTCGCCCGCCTGGTGTCCCGGCCGGGCCGGTCTCCGATCCGCCATCCGCTGGGCTCCACGCGCGCGTACAGCTCGACGAGCATCCCCGCCGTCCGCCCGATCATGTCCGCGCCGGGGCCGCGGGCGGGCAGCTCGGCGAGGAACGGGAAGTCCTCGAAGGACCCGGTGACGGTCTTGGCGGCCTCACGGGCGTCGCCGCCGGGCATGGAGCCGATGCCGGTGGCTCCGCCGAAGCTGAACTGGGTGGTGTCGTTACTCACCCCCGAAGCCTACGTAACCCTCCGGGGTGGGGACCGTCCTGGGGGACGGGCTGAAACACCCGGGAGCTGCCGTCAGTTTCCCGGTCGTACCGTCAGGTCGTTGACCTCGGCGTCCCTCGGGAGGTCCAGGGCCATCAGGATCGTCGTGGCGACCGACTCGGGGTCGATCCACTTCGACTCGTCGTACTCCTTGCCCTCCTGCTGGTGGACCTTCGCCTGCATTGGGCTGGCGGTGCGGCCGGGGTAGACGGACGTGACCCGGACGCCGTTGTCGTGCTCCTCGTTGCGCAGGGAGTCGGCGAGGGCCTTCAGGCCGTGCTTGGACGCGGCGTACGCGGACCACTCGGCGCTCGCGCGCAGGCCCGCGCCCGAGTTCACGAAGATCACGTGACCGCGGTCTGCGCGGAGTTGGGGAAGGAAGTGGCGGGTCATTTCCGCCGGGGCGATCAGGTTCACGTTCAGCTGGTGGCGCCAGGACTTCGGCGTCAGGTCGCCCACCGGGCCGAGGTCGACGACCCCGGCGATGTGGAGCAGCGAGTCCACGCGGTCCGGGAGCGCCTGGTGGGAGAAGGCCCAGGACAGCTTGTCCGGGTCCGCCAGGTCGCCGACCAGCGTCTTCGCGCCGGGAAACTGGGCCGCCAGCTCCTTCGCGCGGCCCGCGTCGCGCGCGTGGAGGACGAGATCGTCCCCGCGCGCGTGCAGACGGCGGGCGACGGCCGCGCCGATGCCGGAGCCCGCTCCGGTGATCACATGAGTAGCCATGACCGCCATGCTCGCATCAGTGGCCGGTCACTCCACTCCCTGGCTCTCCTCCAGGTACGCCAGCGCCCCCACCGGCTCCTCCGCGAAGAACACCAGGTCGGTCAGGGGACGGGGCAGGAAACCCTCGTCGTCCATGCGACGGAACTGCTCCTTCAGGCCGTCGTAGAAGCCCGCGGTGTTGAGCAGCACGACCGGCTTGTCCGTGTGGCCGTGCTTCTTCAGCTCCAGGATCTCCGTCGCCTCGTCCAGGGTGCCGGTGCCGCCGACCATGATCACCACGGCGTCGGCCTTCTCCAGCAGCAGCTTCTTGCGCTCGGCCAGATCCTTCGCGATCACCATCTCGTCGACGCCCGGGCGGACCTTGGATGCCAGGAACTGCACGGAGACCCCGACCAGCCGGCCGCCCGCCTCCTGCACCCCGTCGGCGACCACCTTCATCAGCCCGACGTCGGAGCCGCCCCACACGAGCGTGTGCCCGCCCTTGCCCAGCAGTTTCGCGAACTCGCGCGCGGGTCGGGTGTAACGGTCGTCGAGGTCGGCGGCGGAAAGGAAGACACAGATACGCATGCAGCCACCGTACGCGGGAAGAACCGGCGGCCCGCGAGTGCTTCTCGGATATGGCTCAAGGACACACGATCACGATCGAGCAGGGCACGCAGCGCGTGCGGGTCGTCCGCGGCGAACGGATCCTGGCTGAATCCGACCGCCCGCTCCTCCTGCGGGAGACGGGCTGTCCCGTGCGCTACTACATCCCGCCGGAGGACGTACGCCTGGACCTGCTGACGCCCTCGGAGACGCACTCCTACTGTCCGTTCAAGGGAACGGCCTCCTACTGGTCGCTGCCCGACGCGGCGGACCTCGTCTGGGCCTATCCGGACCCGAAGCCGGACGTCGCCGAGATCAAGGACCACCTGTGCTTCTACGAAGTCGAAGTGTCGTAGACGATTAGGTCCGCCCTGTACGGCAATCTGCACAGGCATGGACAAGAACACCATTTCGCACGACGGCACCTCCATCGCATACGAGAGCAGCGGGCAGGGGCCGGCGGTGATCCTGGTCAGCGGGGCGATGTCCACCGGGGGCACTGTCGCCCCGCTGGCCGTGCCTCTCGCGGATCGCTTCAGGGTTGTCTCGTACGACCGTCGGGGGCGCGGCGAGAGCGGTGACACCCAGCCGTACGCGGTGGAGCGCGAGGTCGAGGATCTTGCCGCGCTGATCGAGGCGGTGGGTGGCGAGGCGGCGCTCTACGGTGTTTCGTCGGGCGGCGCCCTGGTGCTGGAGGCGGCGGCGAGCGGGCTGCCGGTGCGTCAGGTCGCGGTGTACGAGGTGCCGTTCGCCGTCCACGAGGGCGGCGCGAAGGAGCGCGCGGAGTACACGGAGCGGCTGACCGAGGCGCTGGCGGAAGGGCGGCGCGGGGACGCCGTCGAGCTCTTCCTGCGGCTCACGGGCATGGCCGAGCAGATGATCCAGGGTGCCCGCCAGTCGCCCATGTGGCCCGGCCTGGAGACCATCGCGCCGAGCCTGGCGTACGACAACGCCGTGATGGGCGACGGTCTGGTGCCCCGGGACCGGCTGGCCTCGATCGGGGTGCCGGTGCTGGCCGTCGCGGGCAGCTTGAGTCCCGCGTGGATGCGCGAGGCGACGCGTGCGGTCGCGGAGACCGTGCCCGAGGGGACGTACCGGAGCCTGGAGGGGCAGACCCACACGGTGGAGCCGGACGTTCTCGGGCCGGTGCTGGCGGAGTTCTTCGGGGCGTGATCCGGGCGGCGGCGGGCACACGCGTGTGCCGGGAGTGCGGCTCCGCCCGGGCGCCTCGCCTCAGACGGCTGCGGTCGTCGCCCGCACCGTGGACGCGATCGTCGCCGAGCCCACCACGCGCGTGCCGTCGTACAGCACGATCGCCTGGCCGGGGGCCACTCCGCGGACCGGCTCCGTGAAGGTGACCTCCAGAGTGCCGTCGACAAGTTCGGCGGTCACCTCGGTCTCGCCGCCGTGGGCGCGGAGCTGGGCGGTGTAGGTGCCGGGGCCGGTCGGGGCGGTGCCGCACCAGCGGGGCTTGACGGCGGTGAGGGCGCTGACGTCGAGGGAGTCCGCAGGGCCGACCGTCACCGTGTTGTTGACCGGCGAGATGTCGAGGACGTAGCGCGGCTTGCCGTCGGCGGCCGGAGTGCCGATGCGCAGGCCCTTGCGCTGGCCGATGGTGAAGCCGTACGCGCCCTCGTGGGTGCCGAGCTTGGCGCCCGACTCGTCGACGATGTCGCCCTCCGCCTTGCCGAGGCGGTTCGCGAGGAAGCCCTGGGTGTCGCCGTCGGCGATGAAGCAGATGTCGTGCGAGTCGGGCTTCTTCGCCACCGCGAGGCCCCTGCGCTCGGCCTCCGCGCGGATCTCGTCCTTCGTCGTCAGGGTGTCGCCGAGCGGGAACATCGCGTGCGCGAGCTGCTGCTCGTCCAGGACACCGAGGACGTACGACTGGTCCTTGGCCATGTCGGAGGCCCGGTGCAGCTCGCGGCTGCCGTCGTCGTTCAGCACGACGGTCGCGTAGTGGCCGGTGCAGACGGCGTCGAAGCCGAGGGCCAGTGCCTTGTCGAGCAGGGCCGCGAACTTGATCTTCTCGTTGCAGCGCAGGCACGGGTTCGGGGTGCGGCCGGCCTCGTACTCGGCGACGAAGTCCTCGACCACGTCCTCACGGAAGCGGTCGGCGAGGTCCCACACGTAGAACGGGATGCCGATGACATCGGCGGCGCGGCGGGCGTCGCGGGAGTCCTCGATGGTGCAACAGCCCCGCGCGCCCGTGCGGAAGGATTGAGGGTTCGCGGAGAGCGCGAGGTGCACGCCGGTCACGTCATGGCCCGCCTCGGCGGCGCGGGCCGCGGCGACGGCTGAGTCGACCCCGCCGGACATGGCGGCGAGGACACGGAGGGGGCGGGAGGGCTGCGCGGTGTCAGTCATAACCCTTCCAGGGTACGGGGGCCTGGGAACCAGGACCCGCGAGTATCCGTTGACGATCACATGGGACAGCGGAAGGCTCCGAAGGACGGCGACCGGAAGGTCGGCCGGCGCGCGTTGCTGATCGGTGGGGCAGTGGCGGCGGCGGGCTCGGCCGTGCTGGCCCGCGACGAGCTGGCGCGGCTGTGGTGGCGGGTTCCGGGCGTGGAGAAGCCGCGCAAGGAGGGCGAGGTCGACTACACCGGTGCACGGTGGGTCGCGGCGTCGGACGCGAACTGGCGGCGGGCGGACCGGCCCGACGACTACGGCATAGACATGGTGATCATCCATGTCACCCAGGGCAGCTTCGCCAGCGCGGTGAAGGTGTTCCAGGACCCGGAACACGGTGCGGCCGCGCACTACATCGTCCGCAAGGACGGCCATGTCACGCAGATGATCCGCGAGCTGGACGTGGCGTACCACGCGGGCAACCGCGACTACAACGAGCGCAGTGTCGGCATCGAGCACGAGGGTTTCGTGGAGCGGCCGCAGGACCTCACGGACGAGATGTACGAGGCCTCGGCGCGGCTGACGGCCCGGATATGCGCGCGCTATGACATCCCGGTCGACCGCGAGCACATCATCGGGCACGTGGAGGTGCCGGGGACCGACCACACGGATCCCGGGGAGCACTGGGACTGGGACCGGTACATGAAGCTGGTGCGGGCGGCGCGTACGACGAAGGCGTAGCCGCAGGCGCTTATGTCAGCCCTGCCGCCCGCGCCCGCTCCACCGCCGGGCCGATCGCCTTGGCGACCGCCTCGACGTCGGCCTCCGTGGAGGTGTGGCCGAGGGAGAAGCGGAGGGTGCCGCGGGCCAGGTCGGGGTCGGTCCCGGTGGCCAGGAGGACGTGGCTGGGCTGGGCGACGCCCGCGGTGCAGGCGGAGCCGGTGGAGCACTCGATGCCCTGGGCGTCCAGCAGCAGGAGCAGGGAGTCGCCCTCGCAGCCCGGGAAGGTGAAGTGCGCGTTGGCCGGGAGTCGGCCGCCTGGTGCCGGGTCGCCGCCGAGGATCGCGTCCGGGACAGCCTTACGGACCGCTTCGACCAGGGCGTCGCGCAGGGCGCCGATCTCCCGGTCGAACCACTCGCGCTGCTCGGCGGCGAGGCGGCCGGCAACCGCGAAGGAGGCGATGGCGGGGACGTCGAGAGTGCCGGAGCGGACGTGGCGTTCCTGGCCGCCGCCGTGCAGGACGGGGACGGGTGTGTGGTCACGGCCGAGGAGCAGGGCGCCGATGCCGTACGGGCCGCCGATCTTATGACCGGAGACCGTCATCGCGGCGAGGCCCGATGCGGCGAAGTCGACGGGGACCTGACCGAAGGCCTGGACGGCGTCGGCGTGCAGGGGGACGTCGAACTCCCTTGCCACGTCGGCCAGTTCGCGGATCGGCATGACGGTGCCGATCTCGTTGTTGGCCCACATCACGGTGGCCAGGGCGACGTCGTGGGGGTTGCGGGCGATGGCTTCGCGCAGGGCGTCCGGGTGGACGCGGCCCTGGGCGTCGACCGGGAGGTACTCGACCGTGGCACCCTCGTGCTCGCCGAGCCAGTGGACGGCGTCGAGGACGGCGTGGTGTTCGACGGGGCTGGCCAGGATGCGGGTGCGGGTGCCGGCCGGGTCGGCGTCGCGGCGGGACCAGTACAGACCCTTGACCGCGAGGTTGTCGGCCTCAGTGCCGCCGGAGGTGAGGACGACCTCGCTGGGGCGGGCGCCGAGCGCTTCCGCAAGGGTTTCGCGGGCCTCCTCGACGGTACGCCTCGCGCGGCGGCCGGATGCGTGGAGGGAGGAGGCGTTGCCGGTGACGCTCAGGTGGGCGGTCAGGGCCTCTGCCGCCTCCGGGAGCATCGGGGTCGTCGCGGCGTGGTCGAGGTAAGCCATGATGAGCCCGATTCTACGGGCGCCGCCGGGCGGCCTCGTGCCCAGGTTGCCGCGAGGTGTGGCTGGATTGCGCCTTGCCCGCGTTTGCAGTCGACCTCGGCGGCGACCCACCCGGCACTGCACCCCGCGGTACCCGTTCCGCCTTGCGGAACTACTACCCACGGGGTTGATGGTGCGGGCGGCCGCGGCCGGCCGACGACGGGCGCCAACCATCCCACGAGCCACTCCCGCAGTCGCGGCACCTTGCCCCGGGGCGCCGGACACCAGTGGGACGACGGCGGGGGCGGGGGTCAGCTCCCGGCGATCGGCGGGCGATGGGCGGCAGGCGGCGGTTGGCGGGCGGCGGCGGTTGGCGGCAGGCGGCAGGTGACGGGCGGCGAACGGCGGGCGGCAGGCGGCAGGTGACGGGCGGCGAACGGCGGGCGGCAGGCGGCAGGTGACGGGCGGCGGGCGGCGGGCGGCGGGCGGCGGCAGGTGACGGTTGGCGGGCGGCGGGCAGTCGACGGCGGGCGAATCGCCCCCCGCCCCGGCGGCGTGACCACCGGGCACCGGTAGGCCGACGGCGGGCAGCAGGCAGCAGGCAGCAGGCAGCAACGAAGTGCACCCGGCAGCGAGCGAGCCACTCCCGCGGTCCCGGCAGCTTGACCAGCGGGTGCCGGGCGCCACAGACCGGTAGGCGGCGGGCGGAAGGCGGCAGCCGCGGCGGGCGGAAGTCAGCGGGCAGCGCTTGGCGGAAGGCCGACGACAAGCGGCGGTTGACCGACGACCGGCGACAGACAGCAAGCGGCGGGCGGCGGACGTCGCACGAACCGGTCCCCCAGTCCCGACAGCCTGACCAGCGGACTGCGAACGCCGGGCACCGGGCACCGGTAGGCCGATAGCGAGGCGGCGAGCGGCTGCGGCGGTCAGCTGACGGCAGTCGATCAGCAGCGGTTCAGCTGACGGCAGTCAGTCGGCGGCGCCCCCGTGGACCGCCCGCGGCTGCGGCTCGTCCCAAGCCGCTTGCCGTCGGGTCCGGGGCCGGCCTTCCGGAACCCTAGAAGCCCCAGGAAAGGGTGTTGTCCACCTGTACGAAGGCCAGCAGGACCAGCAGGTCGGCGACGCCCAGGCCCATGCCCAGGTAGGCGCGCCCCCTGCGCTTGGTGCCGCGCCACAGGGACGCCGCGGCCAGGACGATCGCGGTCGGGCCGAGGAAGAGGTTGAAGACGAGGAGGCCGAGGAGGCCGAGGATGAAGGACGCCACGGCCATGCCGTCGGCGTCGCGGGTGCGGGTGCCGGGGCGCGTGGTGGCCGGTGCGGTGAGGTGCATGGGGTGTCAGCTCCCGAGAAGTCGGTTCGGATGACGAAGTCGCTTCGGACGATGGCGTCAGTTGCGGCGGGCGTGACGCTCGCGGGCGGCGAAGATGCCCAGCCAGACGGCGATCACGGCGGCGGCCACAGCGGTGAAGGCGAGCGGTGCGTGGGCCACGGTGCCCAGCAGCACACCCAGTAGCAGGAGCGCGGCGACGAGGAACAGCATGGGATGGAGCCCCCTTCGAGATCCCTCTCGCTGGAGATCTCTCTCGTTAAGTTTCGGTGAACAGTTGTAGTAACAGTTGTTCACTGACTCCAAGTCTAGCGCGCCCCGCGGCTTTTCAATTCCAGAGAACAGTTGTTAACTGCATGTTATGAGTCACACCTTCGGTATCCGGCAGGCCCAGAAGCAGAAAACCCGCCAGTCCCTCCTGGACGCGGCGTTGGTACTGCTGGAGGAGCAGAGCCTGAGCAGTCTGGGCCTGCGCGAGGTCACCCGGGCCGTCGGCGTCGCCCCCACCGCCTTCTACCGGCACTTCCGCTCCACCGCCGACCTCGGAGTCGCCCTCGTCGAGGAGGCCCTGGGCAGTCTGCACCCGATGATCCGTACGATCGTCAGCTCCGTCGGCGACAGCGACCAACGCATAGAACGCGCCGTCGACCTGATCTCCCGGCACGTCGAGACCCACCCTGCCCACGTCCGCTTCATCGCCCGCGAGCGGCACGGCGGCGTGCAGTCGGTGCGGGAGGCGATCCAGGACCAACTGGCCCGATTCGCCGAGGAGGTGAAGGTCGCGCTCACCAAGGACCCGGTCTCCAAGGGCTGGAACGACGACGACCTCCTCATGCTCGCCAACCTCTACGTCGACCAGATGCTGATGACGGCCTCCCTGTTCCTGGACGCCCTGGAGGCACCGGAGGAGGAGCGGCGGCGCGTCGCCCAGGTCGCGACCCGCCAGATGCGGTTGATCAGCATCGGCCGGGAGCACTGGCTGGACTGAGGACGGCACAACGCCACAGGGGCGGCACCCCCGTCCACCGGGAGTGCCGCCCCTGTCGTACGGCTGTCGTACGGCTCGTAAGGCGTCCGTACGGCGCACTACGTCAGCTCCTGGTCGCCGTCGCCCCAGCACTCGGCGCCCCGCTCGGCGCCCCGCTGGGAGCCGCCCCGCCTCCCTGGCCACCCCCGCCGGGACCACCACAGCCACCGCCACCCTGCCCCCCGACGGGGCCACCCTGACCGCCGCCCTGCCCTCCACCGGGTGCCCCACTCGGCGCACCCGAGGGCACACCGGAAGGCGCAGAAGTCACCCCCGACGGCTGGGCGGTCGGGGCGCCCGACGGCGCACCGCTTGGCGCCCCCGACGCGGCACCGCTCGGCTGCCGGCACGACGACTGCTGCTGACCGGAGTTGCCGCTGTTCGACGTCGACGACGAGTCGCCGGACCCGCAGGCCGCCAGGGCCAGGGGCGAGAGTGCCAGCAGGGCCACGGCGGCGAGGAGACGTGCACGCTTCATGAGAGACAGCTCCAAGGAGGATGAGGAAACTGAGGAAGTCCTGGGCGGGCACTCAACCAACGCCGCTTAGGGCTCCCTTGAGGCCCCGCTGTCGAGGACCTGTGCGCCGGGCAAAGCGCACCTCAACGCTCGCCGCTGACCTGCGACTTCCCTTGGAGACTCACTCAACTCGCCGGTACAGGGCCGTGACACGGCGGAACTCGATCGCGATACGGCCCTGCGCTCCCGGGGCGCCGCTTCAGCCTAGCCGTACCCTCGCCAGCTGCCTCGACTGCGCCACCAACCGGTCCGCGCTGTCCCAGACTTCGGCGTCCTCCTCCAGGAAGCCGCCGGCGAGGTTGCGGGTGGTGATGGACACACGGAGGGGGCCCGGCGCCGGGCGGCAGCGGATATGGACGGTCAGTTCGACCGTCGGGACCCAGCCGGAGATGCCGATCTCGAAGGCCGTCGGGGGCAGCGCGTCCACGGCCAGGAGGAGGGAGAGGGGGTCGGCGTCGCGGCCGTCCGCGAGGCCGAACCAGGCACGCATCTCACCCTTGCCCGAGGGCTGCCCGAGTGCCCAGCCCAGGGTGGACGGGTCGAGCTTGAGCATCAGGCGGTCGGCGATGGCCGAGCTGCCGTCGACGGGGGCGGGGCCGTCCTCGGGGCCGAAGCAGTGGTCCATCGGCGGGATCGCGGGCGGCTCGGCCGTCGTACGGACGTCGTCGGGGAGGGAGCCGAGGTCGCCGTAGGAGGCGAGGACGCGGATGCGTTCGATCTCGCGGCCCTGCCCGTCGTACTGGAAGAGCGAGGCGGTGCCGGTCGACAGGGTTCGCCCGGTGCGCACCACGTCCGTGCGGACGACCGCCGGGCCCGGCTGGGACGCGGTGAGGTAGTGCGCGGAGATGGTGAACGGGTCGCCGTGCGGGAGCGCGTCCGCGAGGGCGCGGCCGAGGACGGCCAGCAGGTAGCCGCCGTTGACGGCGCTGATGATCGTCCAGCCGGCGGACAGGTCGATGTCGTAGACGCCGGCTTCGCGCAGGGTCAGCGCGGTGTCGCGGTCGAACTCGCTGTCGCCGATCGTGGCCCGTGGGGCCGTCGGGGCAGAGGCTGCTTCTGGCATGGATGAACGGTACAACAGCTAACTACTAAGCGGTAGCTTTTTCCTCTGCCAAGGGTGTACCCCCTCCCGGGGGAGGGCGCACCCCTTTCCGGCGAGGGTGCACAGCCTTTCGAACGAGATGTGCGCAACTTCTCAGCAAGTGCCCCGGCTCGCCCGAAACCCGAAGCCCGCTCTGCTCCTCTATGAGGACATGAGTCTCACCGGGACCCCGTTCCTCTACACGTTGATCGCGTTGTGCGTCGTCGCCGTCGCGCTGCCGCTGGTCCTCTGGGCGCGGGTGCGCGGGCCCAAGGTCGTACGGGGCGCCGCCCGGGTGCTGATGCTGCTGTTCGCCCAGGCCACGGCGGTCGCCCTGGTCTTCACCATGGTCAACAACTCCAACCAGCTGTACGACAGTTGGGGCGATCTGCTCGGCACCAGCGACCATGTGCACGAGGCCGCCGATCTCGGGGCGAGCGGCACCGGCGGGATCGCGCTGGAGAAGCTGCCCAAGGTGCGGCAGACCTTCAAGCCGGCCAAAGGTCCGGGCATGCGCGCCGAGGGCGGGGTGCTCGTCACGCAGCTCAAGGGCCGGGTCTCCGGAGTGCACGCCGAGGTCAACGTCTGGCTGCCGCCGCAGTACCACGAGCCCGCCTACCGCAATCACCGGTTCCCGGTCGTCGAGGTGCTGCCGGGCTTTCCTGGCTCGTCGAAGGCCTGGTACGGCACGATGGACGCGCCCCAGCAGCTGGCGCCGCTGATGCGCAGCGGCCAGGTCGAGCCGTTCATCATCGTCTCGCCGCGCACCTCGCTGCTGCCCGGCGTGGACACCGGCTGCGCGAACATCCCGGGCAAGGTGAACGCCGACAGCTGGCTCAGCGTCGACGTGCCGAGGATGGTCATGGACAACTTCCGCGCACAGGCCGCGCCGGACGGCTGGGCGGTCGCCGGGTACTCGGCGGGCGGACACTGCGCGGCCAAGCTCGCCGTCGCCCACCCCGACCGCTTCCGGGCCGCGATCAGCCTGTCCGGCTACAACGACCCCGTCGCCGTACGCCAGTCGCTCGCCGCCAAGTCCCCGGCGCTGCGGGCCGCGAACAACCCGTACGTCCTCCTCAAGAAGTCCCGTGTCCCGCCCCGCGTGGCGCTCTACCTCTCCGGTCAGCCGAAGGACGGTTACGAGGCGGCCATGGCCGTCCAGCGGGCCGCGAAGGCACCGACGACCGTGAACGTGGTGTTCATCCCGAGCAGCGCGGGCGGTCACACCATGGCGCTGTGGAAGCCGCAGGTGGTCCCGGCGTTCCGCTGGCTGAGCGAGGTGATGGGGCCCCGGCAGCAGACCCGTACGGCGCCGGGGACTAGTCCTCTCGCACCGTCGACCGCCGGTTCCAGGCCCGCGGAGCTCGCCAGTGGAACCGCATCGCCAGCAGACGCAGTACGAAGGCCGTGACGGCCGCGAGCGTGCTGGTGAACGGGGTCAGGGCGTCGTAGTGGATGCACAGGACGGTCATGGTGGCGCCGACGATCGCCGGGACCGCGTACAGGTCGCGGTCCCAGCGCAGCAGTGACGGCACCTCGTTCGCGAGGACGTCGCGCAGCACACCGCCGCCCACTGCGGTCGCGAGGCCCAGGGCGACGGAGGCCGTGAGGTTGAGGCCGTAGTCGTACGCCTTCGTCGTCCCGGCGACGCAGAACAGGCCGAGGCCCGCGGCGTCGAAGACGTTCACACCGGTCTGGATGCGCTCCACGTGCGGGTGGAGGAAGAAGACCAGGAGCGCGGCAAGCAGGGGGGTCAGGAAGTACCCCAGGTCCGTGAACGCGGCTGGGGGCACGGCCCCGATGACCACGTCCCGGAACAGCCCGCCGCCCAGGGCGGTGACCTCGGCGAGGACGGCGATGCCGAAGACGTCGAAGTTCTTGCGGACGGCAAGCAGCGCGCCGGAGATCGCGAAGACGAAGATGCCGATCAGGTCGAGCGTGTGCTGGACGGACGGGCTGAACAGTTGCTGGAGCACCCGCACATTCTCGCTCAGCGCGAGGCCCCCGCCTTGCAAAGGAAGGCGGGGGCCAGGGCTGGGTTACTTCTTTTCGTCCGGAGTTTCCGCGGCGGGCTCCGCCGGGGCCTCAGCCTCGGGGGCCTCGAAAGCCTCGTCCGCCGGTGTCTCCTCGGAAGCCGCAGCCGCAGCGGGCGTCTCCTTGGAAACCGAAGCGTCCGCGGGCGCTCCCTCGGAAACCGAAGCGTCCGCGGGCGCCTCCTCGGCAAGCGGAGCGTCCGGGGCATCCCCCGTCGGCACCAGCTCCGCGGCCTCCTTGGCCACGCTCAGCAGCACCGTGTCCTGCGGCTGCTGGTCCTCGAAGTTCTCCGGGTGGTGGCAGGCCACCCGCTGGCCGGGCCGCAGCTCCAGCAGCGGCGGCTCCGCCGTCCGGCAGATCTCCGTCGCCTTCCAGCACCGCGTGTGGAAACGGCAGCCGCTCGGCGGGGAGATCGGCGAGGGCACGTCGCCGCGCAGCAGGATGCGCTCGCTCTTGACGCCCCGGCGCTTCGGGTCCGGGATCGGCACCGCCGACAGCAGGGCCTTGGTGTACGGGTGCATCGGCGCCTTGTACAGCGACTCACGGTCGGCGAGCTCGACGATCTTGCCGAGGTACATCACCGCGATGCGGTCCGAGACGTGCCGTACGACGGACAGGTCGTGGGCGATGATCACGTACGTGAGGCCGAGTTCCTCCTGGAGGTCGTCCAGCAGGTTCACCACCTGCGCCTGGATCGACACGTCGAGGGCGGAGACGGGCTCGTCGGCCACGACCAGCTTGGGGTTGAGCGCGAGCGCGCGGGCGATGCCGATGCGCTGGCGCTGGCCGCCGGAGAACTCGTGCGGATAGCGGTTGTAGTGCTCGGGGTTGAGGCCGACCACCGACAGCAGCCGCTGGACCTCCTTCTTGATGCCGCCCTCGGGCTCGACGCCCTGGAGCTTGAAGGGGGCGCCGACGATCGTGCCGATGGTGTGCCTGGGGTTCAGGGAGGAGTACGGGTCCTGGAAGATCATCTGCACGTCACGGCGCATCGGGCGCATCTGCCCGACGCCGAGGTGCGTGATGTCCCGGCCCTCGAACTCCACCGTGCCGCCGGTCGGTTCGAGGAGCCGGGTGATCAACCGGCCCATCGTCGACTTGCCGCAGCCCGACTCGCCGACGACGCCGAGCGTCTCGCCCTTGCGCACCTCGAAGTCGATGCCGTCGACCGCGCGCACCGCGCCGGTCTGCCGCTGGAGCAGGCCCTTGCGGATCGGGAAGTGCTTCTGCAGGCCGGTCACCTTCAGCAGGACCTCGCCGTCGGCGGAGGCGTCCTTGGTGAGGGTGCCGCCCTGCTGCGGGATCTTCACCGCTTTTTCGTCGCTCACAGCTTCGGCGCAATCTCTTCGGTCCAGATCCGCTCCCGCTGCTCCTGGCCCATGTGGCAGGCGGCCCAGTGCCGGCTGCCGACCTCGGTCAGCTCGGGGCGGACCGTGCGGGTGACGTCGTCCTTCGGGATGTCGGCGTACGGGCAGCGCGGGTTGAAGGCACAGCCGGACGGGATGTTGATCAGGGAGGGCGGCGCCCCCTTGATCGGGATGAGCCGGTCGGTCTCGTCGCGGTCCAGGCGCGGCATCGAGCCGAGCAGGCCCCAGGTGTAGGGGTGGCGCGGCTCGGAGAAGACGCTGTCGGCGGGGCCGCGTTCCACGGCCCGGCCGCCGTACATGACCAGCAGGTCGTCGGCCATCTCGGCGACGACGCCCAGGTCGTGCGTGATCATGATGACCGCGGAGCCGAACTCCTTCTGCAGATCCCGGATCAGGTCGAGGATCTGCGCCTGCACGGTGACGTCCAGGGCCGTGGTCGGCTCGTCGGCGATGAGCAGCTCGGGGTTGTTCACCAGCGCCATGGCGATCATGGCGCGCTGGCGCATACCGCCGGAGAACTCGTGCGGGTACCCGTCGACGCGCTTGTTCGGCTCGGGGATGCCCACCCGGTCCAGCATCTCGACGGCCCGCTTACGGGCCTCCTTCTTGCTGACCTTGTGGTGGACCCGGTACGCCTCGACGATCTGCTGCCCGACCGAGTAGTACGGGTGCATCGCGGACAGCGGGTCCTGGAAGATCATCGCCATCTTGCGGCCGCGCAGCCGGCGTACCTCGTCGGGGTCGGCGGCGATCAGCTCCTGGCCGTCCAGCCAGACCTCGCCGGAGACCTTGGCGCGCGCCGAGCGGTGCAGACCCATCACGCCGAGCGAGGTGACGGACTTGCCGGAGCCGGACTCGCCCACGATGCCCAGGGTCCGGCCGCGCTGCACGTTGAAGCTGACGCCGTCGACGGACTTGACCAGGCCGTCGTCGGTGTCGAAGTGGATGCGCAGATCGCGCACGGACAGGAACGCGTCGTCCGTGTCGGACGGGGCGGCGACGGCGGGTTCGCCGAGCGCCGCTTTCTCGAGCTTGCTCACGAGTACCTCACCCGGGGGTCGATGGCGGCGTACACCAGGTCGACGATGAGATTGCAGAAGACGATGAAGAAGGCCGCGACCAGGGTGACGCCCATGACGATGGGCAGGTCGTTGTCCTTGATGGACTGCACGGCGTAGGCGCCGATGCCCTGCAAGGAGAAAACAGTCTCGGTGAGCACGGCGGTGCCGACGAGGGTGCCGAAGTCCATGCCGAAGATGGTGACGATCGGGGTCAGCGCGGCGCGCAGGCCGTGCTTGGTGACGACCGTCGTCTCCTTGAGACCCTTGGCTCTGGCCGTGCGGATGTAGTCCTCGCCCATTGTCTCCAGCATGCCCGCCCGGGTGAGTCGGGCGTAGAGCGCGGAGAAGAGGAAGGCGAGGCTGACCCAGGGCAGCACCAGGTGCCAGGCCCATTCGGCCGGGTTCTCGGTGAACGGGACGTAGTCGATGCTGTCCCAGATGGGGATCTCGTACACGAAGAGGGCGAGAAGCACCTGGCCGGTGAAGAAGATCGGCAGGGACACGCCGGCGAGCGCGATGAACATCGAGATGCGGTCGATCGGACGGCCCTTGCGCAGCGCCGAGACGACACCGATCGTGACACCGGAGACCACCCAGATCACTGCCGCACCGACGGCCAGCGAGAAGGAGACCGGGATCCGCTCCTGCAGCTGGGGCCACACCTCGACGTGACTCTTGAAGGAGTAGCCGAAGCAGGGGGCCTCACAACGGGTGGCATCGGGACCGAACTTGTAGTCCGCGCCCACCACGAGGCCCTTGATGTAGTCCCAGTACTGGACGGCGATGGGCTGGTCCAGCCCGAGGTTCTGCTTGATGGCGGCGACGGACTCGGGGTTGGCGTCCTTGCCGACATACTGCGTGGCCAGCTGGTCGGCGGTCTGGCCACCGAGTCGTGGCACAAGGAAGAAGATCGCGAAGGTGACTGCGCTGACCACCAGCAGCAACAGCACCGCGCCGAAGGCGCGTCGGATGATGTACGCAGCCACAGCTGTACGGCTCCGGGTGGCCGGGGCGGGTTGTGTCCGCCCCGGCCACCCGGTGCCTTCACCTGCCTTTCAGGGAATCAGGCCTTGCTGGTTACTACTTGGCGGAGCTCATCAGCACGTAGTCGTACATGCCGAGGTAGGCCTGCGTGACCGTGACGTTCGCCGCGGACTCCGGCCGCAGCAGCAGGTTCTTGCGATAGATGACCGGGACGACCGAGGCGTTGTCGAGGACCATCTTGTCGATGTCGCCCCAGGCCTTGGTGCGGGCCGCGTCGTCGGTGTTGGCGATCGCGTCCGTCAGGGCCTTGTTGATCTTCGGGTCGTCCAGCTCCATCAGGTTGTTGCCGCCGGAGGGCTTGATGGCGGCACCGTTGATGATCTGGTCGAGGAAGCCGAAGCCGGTCGGCCAGTCGGCACCCCACGCCATCGAGAGCATGCCGAGCTTGTTGTCGTGGACGTAGCTCGGGACACCGGCGAAGTTCGAGAAGTACTTGCCGGAGGGGAACTGCTTGATCTCGATGTTGATGCCGATGTTCTTCAGCGACGCCTGGACGGCCGTCGCCTGCGCCACCTCGGCGGGGCGGTCGGAGCGAGCGGTCAGGATCGTGTTGAAGCCGTTGGGCTTGCCACACGCCTTCAGCTCTTCCTTGGCCTTGGCCACGTTGCCCTTGTGGCCCTCGGAGGCGTAGGTGTCGAACTTGGTGTAGCCGTTGACCGACGGCGGCAGCAGCGTGGTCGCCACGTCACCCTTCGGCGAGCCGCCCATCGCGTCGAGCACCGACTGCTTGTCGAGACCCCACTGAACGGCCTTGCGGCAGTGGATGTTGTCGAACGGCGCCACGTTCACGTTCAGCGCGATGTACTGCGTCGCACCGGCGTAGGAGCTGTCCGTCTGGGCGGCGTTCTTGCCCTGGAGGACCTTCGGTTGGGTCTGCGGCTGGACACCGGTGCCCGCCGCGTCGGCCGTGATCTTGTCGGAGAGCAGGTCGTTGTCGACCGTCACCGGGTTGACCTTGAACTTGATCGTGACCTTGTCGGCCAGCGCCTTGCGGATCGGGTCCGTCTTGGCGTCCCAGTTCTTGTTGCGCACGAGGGTGGCGCCGCGGCCCTCCTCGTACGACTGGAACTGGTACGGGCCGGAGGACACGATGTTCTGCACGTACTTCGCGCCGTTGTCCTTGGCCTGCGGCACCGGAGCCGTCTGCGAGAACGTCGCCAGGTAGTCGAAGTCCGCGAACGGCGCCTTCAACTTGAAGACGATCGTGCTGTCGTCCGGCGTCTCGATGGACTTCAGACCGTCGGCGGCCTTGTCCTTGTAGGGACCCTTGTACTTGTCGCCGCCCTCCAGGTACGACTTGAAGTACGTCGGACCGTTGGACAGGGCCTCGGGCGCGAAGTTGGAGCGCTCGATGGCGTACTTCACGTCCTTGGACGTGATCGGCGTTCCGTCCTGGAACTTCACACCCTGGCGCAGCTTGTACGTCCAGGTCTTCGCGTCGGCGCTGGGCTTGCCGAGGGACTCCGCCAGGTCGGGAACGACCTCGAGGCCTTCCTTGCCGGCCGCCGGCTTGAACGTGGTGAGCGCACGTGCGTAGAGCCGGGAGAAGTTCTGCACCCAGCCGTAGTACGTGTTGCCCGGGTCCAGGGAGTCCGGCACGTCCGAGTGCTCGTACGCGACCGTCCCCCCCTTCTTGGTGGACGGGTTGACTATGGAGGTCAGCGCGGCGTCCTTCTTGCCGCTGCCTCCGCCGTTGCCGTCGTTGTCATCCCCGCCACCACATGCGGCAGCACCCAGCGAGAGCGCCACGACCGACGCGATGGCGGCGGTCACCCTTCTCGTCTTCACCTGAGGAAAGCCCCCTCTATCGATGGATCACTTGCTGCGAGGGTCGAGGGCGTCACGCAGCCCGTCACCCAGCAGGTTGAAGGCCAGGACGGTGATGAAGATCGCCAATCCGGGCACGAACATGTACTGCGGATCTGCTGTGTACAGATCGACAGCGTTGCTGAGCATGCCGCCCCAGGAGGCCTGCGGCGGGGCGATGCCGACTCCGAGGAAGCTCAGCGCAGCCTCGAAGAGGATGTTCGTCGGGATGATCAGCGTCGCGTAGACGAGGATCGGCGCGACGAGATTGGGGAGCAGCTCGCGGAACAGGATGTACGGCCCGCGGGCACCCAGACTCGTGGAGGCCTCGATGAACTCCCGCCTGCGCAGGGTCATGGTCTGAGCGCGCACGATGCGCCCGATGTAAGGCCAGCTGAAGAACCCGATCACGAAGATCAGCACGCAGATGCGCAGCGGAAGCCCTTCGAGTCCGAAGAAACCGTCCTGGACGGAGGCGGAGATGGAGATCGCGAACAGCAGCAGCGGGAACGCCAGGAAGGTGTCCATCAACCGGCTGATGACGCTGTCGATCCAGCCGCCGTAGTACCCGGCGATCACGCCGAGCACCGTGCCGATGCACACGGACAGGAGCGTGGCGCCTCCCGCGACCAGCAGCGACACCCAGGAGCCGTCGATGATGCGGGCGAGCATGTCGCGGCCGTACTGGGGGTCGACACCCAGCGGGTGGTCCCAACTCATGCCGCCCCAGCCGCCCTTGGGGGCGAGCAGGGCCGGGTCGATGAGGTCCTGGTTGAACTTGTTGGGGTCGAGGTTGAACACCCACTGGATCGGCTTGGAGAGCACCGCCATCAGCACGAGGCAGATGACGACGATGCCACCGGCCATCGCCACCTTGTCGCGCTTGAAGCGCATCCAGGCGATCTGGGAGAGCGAACGCCCCTCGATCTGGCTCTTCTTGACTCCGGCGAGAACGGCCTCGGGCTGCGCTCCGGCCTCCGCTCCGGTTGTCTCGATCGGTGCGGTCACAGTGAGATTGACCCCTCTCGGCCGGCGGTTGCCGACCCCCCTGGCTGCCGCTGTAGCGGTTGCTTCCACTCGTACACAGGACCGACCGGCCCGTGTCTTGCCGGGAGTCTTCAACGCTTTGGCGATCTGTTGCCAGAGCTGACGGGGAAAGGATGCGCAACCGTGATGCTGTCTGAGGGGTTCCGTTATCCGAACAGTGGGTATCGACCGCCGGACGGGGGCCAGTTGGGGCGTATGAGGGCGGACCGGGACCTTCCGATCGCATCTACGCGCGGAGATCGACCTGGGAAACCGCAGTCGAAGACCCTTTGCACCTACGACATTCGGGTTGCCGACCGATCAGCAGGTTAGCCGATGAATGATCAGTAACGGCCCTGTGCCGGTGGGTAGCCGTAACCGGCCGCCGGTGCCTGCGCGGGGGCGGCGACGTGTGCCTCGCGGTCGTAGAACGGGCGGGCGCTCGCTCTCATCCACATGGCGACCGGGTCGTCCTCGTCGGACATCGCCACGGTCGAGACGGGCAGCCCGTCGGGGACCGCGCCGATCGACTGCGACATCATCGAGCGCACCGAGTCGACCGCGGGCGGGCTGGTGTCGTACACGTCGAGCCCGATGGCGAGATACGGCGCACCGAGCGCCGGCTGCACCCAGGCGCGGCGCAGCGAGCGGACCGCCGGGGTGCGGTGGGCGTTCTGCGCGAGGAGGGCGTAGAACTGCGGGATCTCGATGCCGGGTTCCGACAGGCGCAGCGGGCCGGCGGGCTGGCGGTCCAGGCCGGTGGCGATGCGGCGCAGGTCGAGCCACGGGATGCCGACGCCGCCGCCCGGGGCGTGCGGGTTCAGCCAGAGGCCGTAGTGGTCCGGGTAGAGGGTGCGGGCCACGTCGATGCCGTCGACGACCTCGTAGCTGCGGTTCCAGCCGCTGGCGGACAGCTCCTGGGCGGAGGTCACGCACGGGGCGTAGCCGTAGCCGTCGACGTCCATGTTTCCGTACTGTGCGTCCGGGGAGCCGCCCTGGCCGTGCCACAGCAGCATCCAGACCTGGCCGGAGGACGGGGTGGCGAGGGCGCGCAGGAGGGCCTCGTAGGCGTCGTAGCGCCCGGGCGTCACCTGGCGCAGCATGTGCTCGACCTGTCCGGTCGAGGTGGTGCCGCTCGCGCTCACCTTTTACCGCCCCTTCGGGAAACATGGCTTTGTCCCTCAGCTTAGGCGCTCCGCCGGGAGAGCCGGGGAGAGCTCGGGACCTATTGTGGTCTGCGGACTGCGGGTCACATGTGGCTTGTCGCGCCCGCGCGGCGGAGCCGCACTTCGATACAGCCCCGCGCTCCTGGAGGGGCGCTGCCCCTCAGGGACGCTGCAAGTCACGTTGGTAGAAGGGGCGCACCTGCCCGCGCATCCAGGCGATCACCGGGTCCTCGGCCACGTCCAGCAGGACCAGGTTGACCGGCCACGGGACCGGGGCTCGGCCGAGGGCCCGGGCCAGGGCGTCCATGGGGATGGCGCGCAAGTCGCCCTCCCAGAGGGAGAGTTCCACGCCGATGAACATCACCGGGGTGGCCGTCTCGATCGACGCGAGGCAGCGGCGGGCCGTCGTGACCACGCCGGTTTCGGCGAACTCGGCCGACGCCACCGCGAGGAAGTCGATCGGGTCGTCCTGCCAGTCGGGCTCGTAGAGCTTGACACGGCCCCCGGAGGTGAGGCCGTCCAGCGGGGTGCGGCCCACACGGCAGAGCTCGGCCACCGCAGCCGGGGGCAACGGCACGCCGACCACGCCGTCGGGGTTGACGGCGATGCCCACCTGCGGCGGCAGACCACGGGCGAACTCCACCGCGGGGGCGATGGTGTACGACATGTGGGAGCCGACGACCTGGCGGAACTGTTCCTCGGAGCTGAAGACCGGCACGTACGCCTGGCCCTCGATCTCCACGGTCGGCAGGTCCAGCGGGCCGCTGGACGGGCCGCCGCCGGCCGGCAGGGGTACCCAGACGAAGCTGCGGCCCAGTACCTCGATGATCCGGCCGCCGGCCGAGGGAAGACCGAGGGAGGCCGAGAGCACCTCCTCCAGTTCGTTGCCGGGCCACCCGCCGTGGGAGTGGAGGTGTGCCCCTGCCGGGAAGTCCGCGGGGAGTTCCGCTGGGAAGTCCATCTACTCTCAACCGCCTGCTGTGAACCGCTGCTGTGGCTCAAAAGGCTAGCGGGTGGCCGTCATGTACAGGTCCCCGGCCGGTCAGCCCGTGAACCCGATCCGGCGCAGTACGCCCGCCGCCTCCCGGTCGATCAGCACCGCCGAGCCGCATCCCGGGGGCAGATGACCCTTCTCCACCGAGCGCAGCAGGTGGGCCGCGGCCCTGCGGTGGCGCAGGAAGGCGTACCGCGAGACGCCGCGGCCGCGCTCGCGCTGGCCCTCCAGGGCCGTGTCCGGGTCGACGTCGAGCAGCAGCAGGTGCAGGGTGCCGCCGCGGCGACGGGCCTCGCGGGCCAGCCAGGCGCGCACCCACGCCTGCGTACCGCAGTCGTGCACGACGACGCCCTCGCCGGAGCGCACGGCGCGGCGCAGGCCGGCGTAGTGCGCGAGACGGACCAGGGGGCGGTAGACGGCGTAGGGCAGGAAGCCGGGCATGCGGGCGTCCCAGCGGTCCCGGGTGTCCTGGGAGTCGATGCGGGCGCCCTTCACCGTCCGCCGCATCAGCGTGGACTTGCCGCTGCCGGGCAGTCCCGTGATCACGACGAGGTCCTCGGGGCCGAAGAGCAGCACGTGCGGGCTGTGGCCGGAGCGCTCGCGGAGGTCACGGACCACCGGTGCGACGCGCGTGCCCGGAGCCTCGACGGCCGGGGCCGCGGGCTGCTTGGGCAGCGCGATGCCCGACGTCGTGGCGTACGCCGTGGTGCGCTTCACCGTCATCGTCCTCCTCCGGTTCAGGATTCCCCATCCCCACTGAGCGTAAAGAGAAGGTAATGGATGATCTCTCGCATTTTCGTTCACTTCCTGCCACAACCCCGTTACAGACGTGGCCTGCCGAAGACGAGCCAGGCGTGCAATGATGTCCGCGCCAACTGCATACCGGCCGTTTGAATCCGCGCGGGAGAGTCCCCAGCAGTGCATCGCTGGGGCGCCGAAGGAGCAAGTCCCTCCCTTGAATCTCTCAGGCACCGTTACCGCGCGGGCGAGGCACATCTGAAAAGCGAGTCCCCCTTTTCGTCGAGAAGAGGCGTGACTCCACCCAAGGTGCAAGCCGTGACCTGGCCCTCGCCGGTCATGGCGAACCTCTCAGGTTCCGATGACAGATGGGGAGGAACGACCTCGCCCGTCATGCCTTGGGAGAAAACCGTCCGATGAGCAGTACAGAAGAACTCCGTCACACCGCGCTCGATGCCCTGCATCGCTCGCTCGGCGCGACGATGACCGACTTCGCCGGCTGGGACATGCCCCTGCGCTACGGCTCCGAGCGCGACGAGCACAACGCCGTGCGTACCCAGGCCGGGCTCTTCGATCTCTCCCACATGGGCGAGATCACCGTCACCGGCCCCGCCGCGGCGGCGCTCCTGAACCACGCCCTGGTCGGCAACATCGCCTCCGTCGGCATCGGCCGCGCCCGCTACACCATGATCTGCCGGGCCGACGGCGGCATCCTGGACGACCTGATCGTCTACCGGCTCGCCGAGACCGAGTACATGGTCGTCGCCAACGCCTCCAACGCCCAGGTCGTGCTGGACGCGCTGACCGAGCGGGCCGCCGGCTTCGACGCCGAGGTCCGTGACGACCGGGACGCGTACGCCCTGCTCGCCGTGCAGGGCCCGCAGTCCCCCGGCATCCTCAAGTCCCTCACGGACGCCGACCTGGACGGCCTGAAGTACTACGCCGGTCTGCCCGGCACCGTCGCCGGTGTCCCCGCCCTCATCGCGCGCACCGGCTACACCGGCGAGGACGGCTTCGAGCTGTTCGTGAAGCCGGAGCACGCCGTCGAGGTGTGGCAGGCGCTGACCAAGGCGGGCGAGGGCGTCGGCCTGATCCCGTGCGGCCTGTCCTGCCGTGACACGCTGCGGCTGGAGGCGGGCATGCCGCTGTACGGCCACGAGCTGACCACGTCCCTCACGCCCTTCGACGCCGGGCTCGGCAGGGTGGTGAAGTTCGAGAAGGAGGGCGACTTCGTCGGGCGCGAGGCGCTCGCCGAGGCCGCCGACCGTGCCTCGCAGAACCCGCCGCGCGTCCTGGTCGGCCTGATCGCCGAGGGGCGTCGCGTCCCGCGTGCCGGGTACCCGGTCGTCGCGGGCGGCGAGGTGATCGGCGAGGTCACCTCCGGTGCGCCCTCCCCCACGCTGGGCAAGCCCATCGCGATGGCGTACGTCGACGCGGCGCACTCCGCGCCGGGCACGGCCGGGGTCGGCGTGGACATCCGCGGCAGCCACGAGCCGTACGAGGTCGTGGCGCTGCCCTTCTACAAGCGGCAGAAGTAGCTCCAGAAGTAGAGACTGGCAGCGGCCCATGCGTGAGCCTGCGCACATTTGCGCTGCTCACGCACGTTTCCAGCGGTCCCCCCTTCATCACCACTCCCGCGCGTACAGGAGAATTCAGGCCATGAGCAACCCCCAGCAGCTGCGCTACAGCAAGGAGCACGAGTGGCTGTCGACCGCCGAGGACGGCGTCTCGACGGTCGGCATCACCGAGTTCGCGGCCAACGCGCTCGGCGATGTCGTCTACGCCCAGCTCCCCGAGGTCGGCTCGACCGTGACCGCGGGTGACACCTGCGGCGAGCTGGAGTCGACCAAGTCGGTGTCGGACCTGTACTCCCCGGTCACCGGCGAGGTCACCGAGATCAACGAGGACGTCGTGAACGACCCGGCACTGGTGAACTCGGCCCCCTTCGAGGGCGGCTGGCTGTTCAAGGTGCGCATCACGGAGGAGCCGGCCGACCTGCTCTCCGCCGATGAGTACGTCGCCCACACCGCCGGCTGAGGAGTTACACCCCTTATGTCTGACAAGTCGCTTCTGAACACGCCCCTGCACGAGCTCGACCCGGCGATCGCCGCCGCGCTCGACGCCGAGCTGGAGCGCCAGCAGTCCACCCTGGAGATGATCGCCTCCGAGAACTTCGCGCCGGTCGCGGTCATGGAGGCGCAGGGCTCGGTCGCCACGAACAAGTACGCCGAGGGCTACCCGGGCCGCCGCTACTACGGCGGCTGCGAGCACGTCGACGTCGCCGAGCAGATCGCCATCGACCGGGTCAAGGAGCTGTTCGGCGCCGAGTACGCCAACGTCCAGCCGCACTCGGGCGCCTCCGCCAACCAGGCCGCCCTGTTCGCGCTGGCCCAGCCCGGCGACACCATCCTCGGCCTGGACCTGGCCCACGGCGGCCACCTCACGCACGGGATGCGGCTGAACTTCTCCGGCAAGCAGTTCAAGGTGGTCCCGTACCACGTGGACACCGAGACCGGCCTGGTCGACATGGCCGAGGTCGAGCGGCTCGCCAAGGAGCACCGCCCGAAGGTGATCATCGCCGGCTGGTCGGCGTACCCGCGGAAGCTGGACTTCGCCGAGTTCCGCCGGATCGCCGACCAGGTCGAGGCGTACCTGTGGGTCGACATGGCGCACTTCGCCGGTCTGGTCGCGGCCGGGCTGCACCCGAACCCGGTCGAGCACGCGGACGTGGTCACCTCCACCACGCACAAGACGCTCGGCGGCCCGCGCGGCGGCATCATCCTCGCGAAGAAGGACTTCGCGAAGAAGCTGAACTCGTCCGTCTTCCCGGGCTTCCAGGGCGGCCCCCTGGAGCACGTGATCGCGGCCAAGGCGGTCTCCTTCAAGGTCGCCGCGAGCGAGGACTTCAAGGAGCGCCAGCGCCGTACGGTCGAGGGTGCGCGGATCCTCGCCGACCGTCTGACCGCCGCCGACGCCCGCGAGGCCGGCGTGAACGTGCTGTCCGGCGGCACCGACGTGCACCTGATCCTCGTGGATCTGCGTGAGTCGGAGCTGGACGGGCAGCAGGCCGAGGACCGTCTCCACGAGGTCGGCATCACGGTCAACCGCAACGCCGTCCCGAACGACCCGCGCCCGCCGATGGTGACCTCGGGTCTGCGCATCGGCACGCCCGCCCTGGCCACCCGCGGCTTCACGGCCGAGGACTTCGCCGAGGTCGCGGACGTCATCGCCGCGGCGCTGAAGCCGTCCTACGACGCGGACGCGCTGAAGGCCCGGGTCAAGGCGCTCGCGGACAAGCACCCGCTGTACCCCGGTCTGAACAAGTAGTTCCTTTTTGTGGGGTGTCCCGCACACTCGTAGGTGAGCGGGACGCCCCACGCCCCTGTTCCACCCCGTATTGAGGAGTCCCCCGTGGCCATCTCGGTCTTCGACCTGTTCTCGATCGGCATCGGCCCGTCCAGCTCCCACACGGTCGGTCCGATGCGCGCGGCACGCATGTTCGCCCGCCGGCTGCGCAATGAGGGTCTGGTGGACTCCGTCGCGTCCGTACGGGCCGAGCTGTACGGCTCCCTGGGCGCGACCGGCCATGGACACGGCACCCCGAAGGCGGTGCTGCTCGGCCTGGAGGACGCCTCGCCGCGCACGGTGGACGTGGAGACGGCGGACCAGCGGGTGGAGGCGATCAAGAGCGAGGGCCGGCTGCGGCTGCTCGGTGAGCGCGACATCCCGTTCTCCTTCGACGAGGACCTGGTCCTGCACCGCCGCAAGGCACTGCCCTACCACGCGAACGGCATGACGCTGTGGGCGTACGACGCGTCCGGCGGGGAGCTGCTCGCCAAGACGTACTACTCGGTGGGCGGCGGCTTCGTCGTCGACGAGGAGGCGGTCGGCGCTGACCGCATCAAGCTGGACGACACGGTCCTGAAGTACCCCTTCCGCACAGGCGACGAGCTGCTGCGGCTGACGCAGGAGACGGGCCTGTCGATCTCCGCGCTGATGCTGGAGAACGAGCGGGCCTGGCGCACGGAGGAGGAGATCCGCGCGGGCCTGCTGGAGATCTGGCAGGTGATGCGGGAATGCGTGTCGCGGGGGATGTCGCGGGAGGGCATCCTGCCGGGCGGCCTGAAGGTCCGCCGCCGCGCCGCGAACACCGCCCGCAAGCTGCGCTCCGAGGGCGACCCGAAGGCGCTCGCCATGGAGTGGATCACGCTCTACGCGATGGCCGTGAACGAGGAGAACGCGGCGGGCGGCCGGGTCGTGACCGCCCCGACGAACGGCGCTGCGGGCATCATCCCGGCCGTCCTGCACTACTACATCAACTTCGTGCCCGGCGCGGACGAGGAGGGCGTGGTCCGCTTCATGCTGGCCGCCGGCGCGATCGGCATGCTCTTCAAGGAGAACGCGTCCATCTCCGGCGCCGAGGTCGGCTGCCAGGGCGAGGTCGGCTCCGCCTGCTCGATGGCGGCGGGCGCGCTCGCGGAGGTGCTCGGCGGCTCCCCGGAGCAGGTCGAGAACGCCGCCGAGATCGGCATGGAGCACAACCTCGGCCTGACCTGCGACCCGGTCGGCGGCCTCGTCCAGATCCCGTGCATCGAGCGCAACGGCATGGCCGCCGTGAAGGCGGTCACGGCGGCGCGGATGGCCATGCGCGGGGACGGCTCGCACAAGGTGTCCCTGGACAAGGTCATCAAGACCATGAAGGACACGGGCGCCGACATGTCCGTGAAGTACAAGGAGACGGCCCGGGGCGGGCTGGCGGTCAACATCATCGAGTGCTGATCCCGCACGGATCGCCGGCTAGACGAAGAGCATCAGGGCGACCCCCAGCAGTACGACGATCACGACGAGGCTGCTTCCGATGAAGCAGCCTGGGTTGTTCATCAGGTCGGAGATCCGCACCATGGCGGTGGGCGGCTCCGGCGTGAAGGCGGACGGCTGCGCGGGGGCCGGGATCGCCTGGGGTGCCGGGGGCACGGACATGGGGCGGGGCAGGGCGGGTGCGGGTGGCGGCCCCTCGTTACGGCTCATCGCGTCCCGCAGGAGCTGGCTCCACAGCACCGGCGGCAGGTCGGGGATCCTTCCGTTCGCCGGTTCGATGATGCTCTGCCGGAGCCAGTTGCCCGTGGTGGGGTGAGGGTCCCGGCTCATGCGGTACAGCAGTTCCTGCAGATCGCGCAGATAGCGTTCGTCGCGGGCCAGCGGTGCGACGGCCCAGGTGAAGAGGCCGGCCGAGAGGTCGGTCATGGCCTTCCTCGACGGTTGCTCCCCGTTCGCCGTCTGCGGGGTGAAGTACAGGTTCCTGTGCAGCACCTCGGCGCACAGCTCGTGCCGCACGTCCAGGTCACGCGCCTCGACACGGTCCGGCCGGCCCAGCTCGTTCAGCAGCAGCTCCACCGAGTCCCGCGGCAGTTCGGCGGAACGCAGCTCGCCGAGGAGCACCTCGTCGGGCCGCGTGCGCAGATCCGCCATCAGGAGGCTGCGCCGGCTCCCGTCCCCGCGCCGGTACTCGCGCAGGTCCCGGCGCAGGGCATACAGGGCGTGGGTGTCGTGGCCGTTCGGGCTCCCGTGGGTGTGCGGCGGCCGGAATGGCTGCGGTGGCGTCACGGGGGCAGGGGGCGGCGTCGCCGGAGAGGTCGCGGGTGCGGGGCTCGCATACGGTTCTCCGTACGGCTCCGGGGCGACGGTGGCCCGGGCGGCGGCGGGTGTCGTGGGCCGCTCCGGCTCCCGGTCCCGCGTTCGCCTCGCTTCCCGATCCCGATCCCGATCCCGGTCCTGCTCCCTCTCCTCCCCCAGGATTCTCCAGAGCCGGTCACGGCGTCGCTCCCAGTCCAGGGTCGCGCCGTCGGGGAGTTCCCCGACGAGCTGCGGTACGCCAGGAGCCGCCTCCCGGTGCGCGAGGAGGTAGTCCACCAGCCGGGTCGCCGCCTTGTGCTCGAAGCGTGGTTTGCCGTGCGGGCGGCCCATGACCCTGGCCAGCGGGCCGGAACCGCCCGTATCAGGCTCCCAGCGCGGGACGGCCATCAGCCGCAGGGCGTGGGTGTCGACGGAGTCGCAGGTGGCGAACGTCCACTCCTGCTCCAGCCAGCGCCCGAACAGCAGAAAGAGCCCGAGATACACCAGCGGTACGGCGTCCCGGTCCGGCCAGTCGCGCGGGGTCTCCTCCTCCAGGAGCAGCGACACCCGCTGCGTCGGATCGCGCAGCAGCTCCGCGGTGGTGAGGATCAGCGCGTGCGCGACCTTCGGCAGCCGTTCCAGCATCTCCGGCAGCCGCTTGTGCGCGAGGTCGTCGAGTCTCGCGGAGTCGATCTCGGGCAGCCGCCCCGACGCCTGCTCGGCCCTCTCCTGCTTGCGCCAGCCGGGGTACGCCAGTCCGAGGCACTCACGGACCCTGAGGGTGTCTCGGTCGCCGATCAGGACATGGCTGACCGTGCTGGGCCGGCCGCCCCGGTCGGTGGTGGGCCAGCGCTGGACGAGCAGGACATCACCGTCGCGGGACACGGTGCGCACGACGCTCGGCCGTGCCGCCGCCGCGCCCGACACCCACAGCAACGGGCCCAGTTCCCGGCCGAGTTCCTCGGCCCGCTCGGGCTCGCAGGAGTGCGCGACGGCGTTCATGCCGGTGCCCTGCCGGCCGTGGTTGCCGTCCCAGCGGAAGACGGCCTGGTGGACCGGGCCCCGGTCCTGGAAGTCGCTCACCGATGTTCCCCTCCCTCGGATCCCTCGGGCTCCTCGGGGCCTTCGGACCTCTCGAATCCTGCGGACGTCGCGTCGAATCCCCCGGCTTCGTCCCACGGCACCGCCTCCAGCGCGGGCGCCTCGCCCACGGCGAACGCCTCGGCGCCGCCCGGCACTCGGATCAGCCCGTGCATCGCCAGCAGCGCGACGAGCGGCTCCAGCACCCGCCGGGGCCCCGCGCCCGCCGGATAGCGGCCCTGGTCCTCCTGGCCGCCGGTCGCGGACGCGATGTGCAGGGTGCAGCGGCGGATCGCGTCGAAGGGGCGCAGCCACGCCTGGCCGGCGTGCCGGCGCAGCAGCCCGTGGACGTCCCGGCTCTCCTCGCGCATGAGCGCCGGGTCGAGGGAGCCGCCCGGCGGGCGGGTCAGCCACCGGTCGACGGGCGGCTGGAACCTGAGGAGGTCCGCCTTGCCAAGCACCATCGCGGCCGGCACGTCCACGTACGGGCCGTTCTTGGGCAGCCGGTCCAGGACGGTACCGAAGGCGAGGTCGCCGTCCCGGTTCACCTCGACCCCCCAGCGTTCCCTGGCGTGGTCCAGCTGCGGCAGCGGGAGGGCCAGCGCCGGGTCGACGACGAAGACCAGGGCGTCGACGCCCAGCAGGAACCGCAGCGCCGCGTCGGTGCGTACGAGGTCCTCGCCGCCGAGGTCGAAGAAGGCGACCGGGCGCACCTGCCCGCGGGCGTCGGTGATCAGCAGGGACTCCACGAAGCGGGCGAAGTCGTCCAGACCGAGCGCGGCCGTGTGGTCCAGGACCTTGCCGTTGCGCAGCGGCTGCACCCGTTCCCGAACGAACCGGGCGTGCTGCTCCGGATTGACGGACTGCCACTTCAGGCCGTACGGCTCCAGCCCGCCGTCGGTGATGGCCGCGATCATCTGGGTCAGCAGATGGCTCTTGCCGGTGGAGGACTGGCCGACCATCGCGACGGTCAGCGGGCGGCCGTACGTCAGGTAGGGCACCGGGATGAAGTGCTCGGGGAAGTCCGGGTCCGCCGTGCACTTCTGGACGGCGCCACGCATGATGTCGGTCCGCCGCACGGGGTTGGTGATGCCCGCCAGGTCCAGCGGCTTGTACTGCATGCGGCTGTCCGTGACGAACAGTTTGGTGAGGTCGAGCTGGATGGTCTCCAGGCAGTACGGGCACAGCACCTCGCCGTCGCCGCGGGCCGCTCCGTCGCTCCGCCCGGCCGGTGCCTCGCGCTTGAGGCGCAACGCCTCGTCGAAGGCCTCGTGGTGCGGGCGCGTCTCGTCGGGCGGCACTGCGAGCCGGACGCGGCGGGCGGCGCCCGGCTTCACCAGGTCGAGCACCTCGGCGGGCGTCGGCCGGTCGGCGGCCCGCGGCGCGAAGGCGTCCCGCAACGTCCGGTCGAGCCTGCGGTGTTCGGCGAGGTCGGGAGGTGTCCGGTCGGCCGGTCCGGGCCGTCCGGTCACCAGCTGGTAGAGCACCTGGGCCGCGCTCCACACCGCGTCCCTGGAGTCGGCGTGCCCCTCGCCCCTTCGCTGTTCCGGCGGGCAGAACGGCGTCCGGCCCCACGGGCGCCTCGGCCGGCCGCTCCGGGTTACCGACTCCAGCCCCCACAGCTGCGCCTTGGCGCCGTCCCAGCGCACGGAGTTGGGTGAGATGTCGCGCGGTACCAGCCCCTGGCCCTCCAGCAGGCACAGGGCCAGCATCAGATCCCTGGTGAGGACGTCCTGGTCGGTCGCGGACATCACGTGGATCCGTGCGACGGGTGTGCCGCGCGGCGGGTCGTACAGCAGGAACGGCTCGGCCGCGTCCAGCTCGTAGCCGACGATCCTCGGGAAGAGGGCCGCGAACTCCGTGTCGCCGAGCAGGTGTTGCAGTTGCAGGGCGGTGCCCGCCTCCGTGTCCAGCAGGGCGCGCGCCGCCGGGTTCGCGGCGTCCTTGGCGCTCAGGCGCACCTGCACGCACTGCTGTCCCTCGTCGTCGAGCCTCGCCTTGCGGATCAGCTGGGGCAGCGGCCGGTCGCGACGGACCTCCCGGCCCACGCGCACCGGGGTGACCCGGCGCCGCCCCGAGGGCACGGTGAACGCGAGCTTGTCCGGAGGCGGACCGCCCGGCCCCTGCGGGGGATACGGGATGCTGCTCACCGGCGGTCCTTTCGTTCGTACCTGAGCACCGGGGTGTGCGGGTGCACCCGGGCGGGGTGCGGGAGACGGATCACCAGGGGTCGCCGTCCCCTCGGTCGCCGGCGTCCGGCCGGCCGTCCGTGTCGAGCCAGTCGTACGACTCCGCCGTCCGGTCATGGGAGTTGGTGCGCGCGTGGCGGTTCACCGGCTCGGCACGGTCGTACGGGTTCGTCGTGCCGTACGTGTTCGTCGTGCCGTACGTGTCCAGCGCGTCGTCCATGTCCAGTGCCGCGTCCGCGTCGGTCCCGTCGGGCTCGGCGCCGTGCCGGGGGCGGACGGTGTGCACCACGCCGATCCGGAGCGGGGTGAGCCGTACCAGGCCGGCGTAGCGTCCCGACGACGTCCACAGGACCTCGTCCGGGTGGACCGAGCCGCTGGACCGCCAGGCCTTCTCGACTTCGTCGCGTACGGCCCTGGGGGCGAACCTGAGCCACACCGCGGCCGCCGGATCACGGCTGAGCAGTGCGCCCTGCTCGGGTGAGGACAGCTGTACGACGGCCTGCCTGTCGGCCTCGGCGCCGACCAGGTCGGCCGGTCGGTGCGGGTCGGTGCCGAGGAGGCCGGCCGAGGTGGCGCGGAGGCGGCGGGGGGCGGCGAACGGGGGCGGGGCCAGGACACCGTTGTGCTGGAGGTGATGACGGGCCGTCGACAGCAGTGCGCGGACCCGTTCCTCGGTGCGCCGGACGGCGAGGGTGCCGGCCTGGCCGCGTTCGACGGCACCCCAATAGGACTTCATCGCCTCCAGGGCGGCGTCGGTCAGATCGGCCGACAAGGTGGCGACCAGGTCGGGACCGCCCTCACCGCTCTCCCGGTCCAGCCAGCGCGGAACCCCCCTGGCGCGGTCCCGCGACGGGGCGGCATAAGTCTGCTCCGGACCCGTCTCGTGGCCCTTCTCCTGTGCGGGCTCCTCCCACGACGGACCGTCGTCCCAGGCGTACACGCTCGCCCAGTCGCTGTCACCGTCGTCGGACCCGGCACCGGAGTCGTCCGGGCCGAGGTCCAGGTCGTCGGCGAGCCAGTCGTCCTCGGCAGGCGTGCGGGCGCCGGCTACGTCGAATCCGCCGGGCACCCCGGCCGCCGCGACCCGCGCAGGCTCGGGCACCGCCTCGGCCTCCGCCGCCGCAGCCGTCGCCCGCAGCATGCCGGCGACGGAACGGGCGGCGTCGGCGCAGTACAGGCGCTCCTCGACGGCCCAGTGTTCCCGGACCGCCTCGGCGAGCAGGGCGTCGAGCCCGTCAAGGGCCCGGCGCAGTACGGCAGTTGTGTGGCCCGGCGCCCAGTCCGCGGCGGCTGCCCGCCACAGCCGGCGTACCGTCTCCAGCGCGACGCCGAAGCCGAGCAGCAGCCCGATCGTGCCGAGCCAGACCGGGGGTTCGGTGGCGTATGACACCCCGGCGCCGACCGCCGTGCCGCCGACCGCCGCGACCCTGGGGGCGACGGCCCAGCGGCCGGGGCGTCCCGCACCGCGCAGCCGGGCCGTCCCGAGCATCGCCATGCCGACGAACAGCAGCGGCACGACGACCGCCAGGGCGAGGAACGGCCCCGACCACAGCGCACCGAGCAGGCCCGCGCAGGCCGCCGCCAACGGCCCCGCCACCGGAAGGCCGGCTGCCGCGGCGTCCGCCGTCCCCGTCTGCCGGGCCACCGCCTCGGCGGAGTACGGGGCGAGCCTCGGCAGCAACGCCGTCCCCGGCAGTGGCTCGGCGCGCCCGGCGAGGCCGGTGAAACGCTGGGCCACCGACCGCAGAGCGAGCCCCTGACCGAGCAGCTTCCCGGCGAACTCCCTCAGCCCCTCGCCGATCCGCTCGCCCATGCCCTCGGCCGACGGCACCCGCAGTCCGAGGGCCGCGAGCCGGGTCGCCGACTCGGCGGCGGACGCTGCCGTGCCGCCGCCGCTGCGCAGGGCCGTGGCGACGAGATCCCGGTAGTTGTCCAGCGCCTGACGTGCCTGGTCGACGTCCGCCTCGAACGCCTCACGGCGCGACGCGCGCAGCAGCCCGGGCAGGGTCCGCAGCCCGGCCAGCGCGTCCTCGGCGTGGTCGAGGGCGTCCGCGCAGGCGCGGTGGGCGTCGTCCGCCACTCCGCCGGGCTCCCGGTGTCCCAGGTCCTGGCCGCCCCGGCCCACCACCAGACGGCGCAGCGGCTCCGGCAGATCGGCGCCGGAGGAGGCGGTCAGCAGGACGTCCGGGGCGAGTTCGGTGTCCTCGCCGGCGAACCGGGTGAGCGCGTCGCGCCAGGCCCGGTCGCGCACCTCCGGCGGCAAGTCCTGCTCCAGCAGCCTTACGCCGGGCGCGGCGACGGCCTCGGGCAGCGACTGGATGCCGTGCAGCACGCTGAGGTAGACGTCCGGGACCGACAGCACGTCGACGAGGGCCGCCAGCGCGTCCGGGTCGTCGGGTGCGGGCTGCTCCAGCGCGGTGCGGGCGGAGCGCAGATCGCCGGCCCACAGCAGCGCGCTGCCCGGCGCCCTCAGCACCGAGGGGCGCAGCAGCCGGCGGTCGGGCTGGAAGCCGCCTTCCTCGCCCGCGAACGAGCCCGGCGCGCTGCCGACCAGCAGCACCAGGAGCCTGACCTCGCCCACGGCCCGGTAGCCGGTGATGAGTTCGTACTGCGGCCGGTGATCGGTCAGCCCGGCCGGGGTGTCGACCACCAGGAACAGCGGATCGTCGGGTTCGGGCAGCCCGGCCCGGCCCAACTCCTGGGCGACCCTGGCCCGCAGCGCCGACGGGTTGTGCAGCGCTGCCGCCCCGGCCCGCAGGTCGAGATGGATGACGGCACCGAAGTCCTGCGACACGCTCACAGCACGTCACCGTCCCAGGAGCCGCCGCGCCGGGCGGCGTCGTCGTCCCATGGCGGTGGAGGCACGTCGTCCCGGTCCCGGGCAGAGGTCCGGGTGCCGTACTCCGCACCACGCTCCCGCCGCCGAGCACCCGGTCCGTCGCGATCCCCGTCGTCCCTGCGGTCGTCCTCGCCGGTCTCGTCGAAGTCACCGCGCGCGCCGCGACGACTGTCGCGAGGCTCACCCCAGAAGTCCTGGTCCTCGTCCGGCTCTTCACGCCGGCGCTCGCCGCCGTACGGCCCGTCGTGGTCGCCGTACCGTCCCCCGCTCCGCGAGTCCCGCTCGTCGGCGTTCCCGTCCCGGTCGCCGTCGTCGCGTCGGTAGGTGTCCCGGGAGTCGAAGGAGTCGACCGGGGCGGTGCCGAAGTCGTCGTCCTGGGGGCGGCGGCGGGGTTCCGTGAGGCCGTCCGGGGTGCGGGGGCGGATCGGGGTGCCGCCTCGGACGTGTTCCAGCAGGGTGCGCAGGGTCGGCTGGACGGCGCGCTGGTCGCCGAACTCGGTGTCCAGGGCGGCCGGGAGGGTCTCCGCCCAGAACTCCCACAGCGGCCGCACCCAGCCCTCGACGCGCTCGCCGCCCTGTTCGCGGCGGTCCGCGAGCAGCTCCAGCTGGCGCGGGGCGATCTTCTCGACGAGGTCGGTGAAGAGGGGGTGCGGTTCGCTGCCGGTCCGGGCGAGGCCGGAGGGCTGGGCCCCCATCAGCTCACGGCAGTAGTCCTCGACGGTCCGTTCGTCGTCGAGAACCGTCCAGCGTTCGTACGCACGCAGCAGCTCGGCCCAGCTGGACACCCCGCCGGGGTAGTCCCCAAGGCGCAGCCGCACGCCCGGGACATGGGCGCCCTTCTCGGGGAACAGCCGCAGCCGCACCCGCTCCGGCGACGCGGGATCGCCGTCGACCACGTCGACCTGGCCGTTCCACATGCAGCACAGCAGCCGGTGCATGATGACGCGCCGGTCCTCCTCGCTGCTCACCATCCAGCTGTCACGGAAGCCGAGCCGCTGCCGCCACCGCAGGACGTCCTGGGCCTGCTCGGAGTCCTTCGCGCGGGCCCACTGGCGCAGCACCTTGCGGGCCTCGGGCACCTGGGTGAGGCTCATCTCGCTGCGGAAGAGGACCACGGTGACGGAGTCGCTCTCCACGCCCCGGTACTCCACGGAGTTCTTCGCGTCCGTGGGCAGCCGCAGCGTCTTGCCGAGGTACTCCTGCACCTCCTCCACGGCCTGCACCCGCGGATGGGTCACCAGCACCCGCAGCAGTCCGGTGCCCTCCGGGGTGAACCCGACCGGCAGCAGCCCGGCGAGCTTGCGGCCGAAGAGGTCGAGTGCCTCTTTGCTGACCTGCTCGGTGGCGTCCGCGTCGCCCGCCGCGGCGGCCAGCAACATGCCCATCGACGGCAGCAGCGGCCGTTCCTCCAGGTGCGCGCCGCTCTCGGCGAACAGCCGGGTGATCCGGGCCTCCAGCTGTCCCTTGACCCGCGCCACCGCGCCCTCCGGGTCACGCCGGCTGAGCGTGTGGACCTGGCGCCAGGTGTCGCCGTCGACCAGCTTGAGCAGCAGCGCGGCCTCGTCGTCGTTCTCCCGCAGCCCCTCGCGGCGGATGAGCCGGGTGACGACGTCCTCGTAGAAGTGGTTCAGGGTGCGCTGCGGCGGCAGCAGATACGAGATCCCGGTGCGGTCCTCGTACAGTTCGCGGCCCTTCTGCTCGGCGGTCTTGCGCTCCTGGTCGCTGTGCGTGCGGAAGGCGTTCACCAGGCGCACGATGTCGGCGCCGGCCGCGTCCGCGTGGGGCTGCCAGTGCTGTTGCTGCTCCCGCCAGGCCTCGTGCCACACCGTGCGGCAGCGCCACTGGTACCAGGCGTCCTGCTCCTGGATGGCCGCCTGGACGTCGTCGTCGCCCCAGCGGGCCGGTGCCAGGCCGCCCAACTGGCCCTTGATCCGGGGGATCTTGGGCGGCTGCTCCTTCACGCCCGGCGGGCGCTGCGGGGTGCGGGCGCGGTTGTCCAGCATGCCGAGGAAGCCGAGCCGGGCGATCGGCTCGTCGCTGTCGGGGACGCCTCTGACGACGCGTTCGGCGAGGAAGGGGTCCACGCTCTGGAGCAGTTTGTCGATGGCGGGGCGTGGCGCGAACCGGTCGGCCATGGCGGTGGCCGCGCGCTCGGCCTCGGCCCGCAGGTCGGACAGCAGTCGCTGCATGTCCGCGACGCGCTCGCCCAGCGCCTGCTCGATGTTCTTGCCGCCGCGCGGCAGCGGATCGGGCTCGGGCACCGGCAACTGCCTGCGCTCCCAGAGCTCTTCGAGGTGGGAGTCGGCGAACAGCTCCCGGATCATCGGCACCGCACTGTCCCGCAGCGCGGCGCGCGGCCGGGCCACGAGATCGGTGACCGCGAGGCGCAGCAGCCGCCCGGCCACCAGGTCGGCGAGCTGGTCCATCGGCGCGGTCATGGACGCCACCAGGCTGGTGGAGACGCCCTGCCGGCCGATGCCGGTCGGGGAGACGGCGCTGCGCTGCACGCCCCGGTTGATGAAGCTCGCGGCGAAGGTCGTGAAGTCGTCGTCGGAGGCCTGCTTGCGGCCCTGGACACGGCCGTCGCCCAGTTCGGTGCCGATCAGCGACATCACCAGGGAGACGATGGAGCGGCGCAGGTCGTCGGCGCGGATGCCGGCGGTCGGGCTGAACAGGAACGCCGTGGGCAGGATGCCGGTGCGCAGCCGGATCGGCATCATGCCGGGATAGCGGATGCCGAGGCCGACCTCGTGGTCGAGATCGCCGATCTCCGCGCCCTCCGACGGCGCGTTCTGCGTGTCGACCAGCCGGAACAGGTCGACCAGCGCCCGGGCCGCGTTGAGCTCGGCCTCCCTTCCGCCTCCGGTGGCGGCGGAGAACGACGACGGCATGACGACCAGCGGGTAGATCTTCACGCCGTCGAAGCGGCGCATCTGGAAGGCGTGGTTGATCAGGTGCAGATAGTCCAGGAAGATCCCGGCGCCGGTGCCGCCGGCCACCGAGAAGGCGACGAAGACGTCGCACCCGTTGACCTTGCCGCCGCCGAGCTCGCTCAGCTCGCCCGCCGCCCTGGCCATCGAGTCGATCGCCTGCAGCAGCGGCTCCAGGACGGGGGCGAGGCTGTGCCTCAGGGTGGCGAACAGGGCGGCGCGGCCGACGGTGGGCAGCTGGCCGGCGCCGGCGTGCAGCGGGGTGACCTTCGGTTCGTCGATGCGCGGCGGCAGCCAGTCGGCGACCTCGTCGCGCAGAACGGCCCGGAGCATCTTGGTGACTTCGGGTGAGGCGTCGAAGTTCGGCAGCAGGTTGTGGGTGGCCCGGGAGGTCCGGGCGTACGCCGCCCGCAGGGACGGGTCCACATTGAACTGCGGCAGCCGGTGGAGGTCGGCTTCGCTGTAGTCCGCGTACACGAACTGGAGGCAGTCGGGCAGTTGGAAGGGGGCGTGGCCGCTCTGCCGGCTCAGCGCCATGCCGTCGGGGCCGCACAGTTCGGCGCGCAGTCTGCGTTCCAGTTCGGCACCGACCAGTCCCCCGGTGCCGCCCAGGCCGACGAAGAGCATCGGCTGGAAGATCTTCATGGGTTTCCTCCCCGCTCTACGGCCGACGCGGCCGCAGGTTCGTGCTGGGTACGTCCGTGGATGTGCGGGTCACAGGTACGAGGTGAAGGGGCTGTCGTTGCCGCTGTCGCCGGGGCCGGTCGAGGAGCCGGCGCCGACGGTGGCCCCCGCGGCGGGCGGCCTGCGGCGATTGCCGCGCCCCGGCCGGGTGTCCTCGCCCAGGGCAAGGCTGAGCGTCTCGGTCAGCTGGACCTGGCCGCCGGTGCCCAGCGCGGTACGGCCGGCGCCCTTCGTGCGCAGCACCGCTCCGCCCTCACGGCTGCGCTGCACGGCGTACTGGCCGTGCGGGCGCCGCTCGATGCGTGGGCTGCGATGGGCCTCGACGACGGCGAACTCGTACCAGTGCTTGCTGTTGCCGTGCCCCGCCGGGTGCTCGTTGAGGACCCGGCCGTCCTCCGACACCAGTTGCAGCATCAGGCCGTAGGGGTCCTTGCGCCGGTTGCGCAGCTGCCACCAGGCGACGAGGGCCGCGGCGGCGAGGGCGATCAGGACGGCGGCCGACACGAACGCCCACCAGTACTTCTCCCAGATCCCCGGCTCCGGCACGACCCGCACCGACAGCGGTGCCCGTACGAGGGTGCGGTCGCCGTCGGTGGTGTCGACGGCGGTGACGGTGCCGGCGAGCTTCAGCCCGTCGTCGCCGAGGCGGTCGCCGAAGACGTCCGCGGGGGCGACCTCGACCTGCACCTCGCGGGTGCCGGACTCGCCGGGCTTCAGCGTGATCTCGGCGGGCTTGACGGTGAGCAGCCCGGACCGGAGGTCGGCCACGGACAGCCGCAGGGTGTGCGGGGTGTCGGTGGTGTTGTGGACGGCGAGGGTACCGGTGACGGTGGCGCCGGGGTGGGTGTCGGCGGCGGGCAGTTCGAGGGCGGCGGTGACTGGCAGCTCGCCGGGCGCGACCGTGCCGCCCTCGCTCCGGGTGTCGGCGCTGAGCCCGGAGGCCGTCAGGGTGGCGCTCACCTTCAGCGCGCCGTCGGCGTCCTTCGGGATCGTCACGGTGCCGGTGAAGGAGCCGTCGCTCGCCTTCGGGTCGGTGCCCTTGCCGCCGTCGGCGAGGTCGAGTGCCAGCGGGGAGAAGCCGTCCCCGGTCAACTCGCTGCGCACGCGCAGCCCTTCGTAGTCGCGCGGGTCCTTGATCTCGTAGCCCTCACGCGTCTGCAGCCGCATGGTCACGGTGACCTTCTCGCCGGCCTGCGGCGAGGGCGGGTCCATGGTGATGGCGCCGCGCAGCTCGCCCTGCCACAGCACGCTGACGGCGACGGGCAGCGAGCGATGTCCCTCCGGTGCCTCGGCCTTCACCTTCCACGTGCCGGGCAGCGGGTCGACGATCTTCAGCGCCTCGACGGGTCCGGTGCCGCCGGCCAGCTCGAAGCGGGACTTCTTGTACGTCCCCGAGGTGGGGACCTTGTCGCCGCTGGGGTCGATGTAGCTGATCCTGACCTCGGGGTCGCCCTTGTCGACGACGATGCTGCCCACGGTCGCCAGCGGGGAGATGCCGATCTCCAGGGTGGCCGGGGGCCGCTTGCTGGGGCCTTCCTCGTGGCGCAGGCAATGTGCGGCGGCGAAGATGCGCTCCAGCGTGGGGCCGACATCCTTGGCCCCGTTGACCTTGTGGGCCTTCGGGGTGGCGGAGGGCAGTTCGACACAGCCCTTCTGGTAGCCGCCGGCGGCGATCTGGTCGAGTTGCCCCTTGTCCGGGTCGGGGCCGAAGCCCAGCGGCCAGATCTGGACGTTCTGCGCGGCGGCGTCCTTCAGCGCCTGCTTCAACTGCCGTTCGCCCTCGGCCCGGCGGTGCGCGGGATCGCCGTACTTGGGGCTGTCCGCGACGTCCATCTTCCCGTCGGTCAGCAGGAACAGCACCCGGGGCTCCGAGGTGTCGGAGCCGTCGGTCAGATCGTGCACGCCCTGCCGGATGGCGCTCGGGAGGTCGGTGCCGGTTCCCTCGCTCTCCTTGCGGCTGCGCAGCTTGTCGACGCACTTGCCGACCATTTCGCGGCCCGCCGCGTCCAGCGTGGTACGCGGGCAGACCGGGTCGACCGCGCGCTGGTCGTCGTTCTCGGCGGCGGCGAAGCCGAAGACCGTGACATGCGAGGACGAGGACACGTCGCCCAGCGCGATGCGCGCGGCGGCGGCCTTCTCGGCCTTCATGTCCTCGGGCGCGAGGCTGGCCGACTCGTCCACGGCCACCGCGTAGTTGACCGCGGGGAACGCCGGTTCGGAGTCCGTCGCGGGCACCGGATCCTGACCTGCCGGTGCCAGCAGGGACGCGAACACCGCGGTGCCGCCCAGCACCGAGACCGCGGCGCGGCGCACCCGGCCCCTTCGTGATTGCCGTCTTCCCGTGACTCTTTCCACGGCCGTCCCCTGATTCTCGGAGAGTCTCTGCTCTGCGTGCGTAGGTTGCTTGGGGTGCTTGCGTTGTGCCGGCCGTCGCGCGTCAGCGCGCGGTCAGCCCCCAGACCACGGCCAGTGCCGCGGAGGGGGCCAGCGAGCCCACTCCCCAGCGGATGGCGCGGTACTTGGCGGTGAGGATCGAGCTGGCGTCCACGGCCTGGACGAGCAGCCACGCGGCCGGATCTCGCCCGGCCTCGGCGACCCGGTCGGACAGCTCCGCAAGGTCGCGGGCGGCCACCAGATCGCCGAAGTACGTCACCTCGTCCCGGCCGCGGACCGTGCCGGTGCGCGGCATCAGCGCCCCGACCAGCGCGGACACCGCGACGGCCCAGAGCACCCCGGAGAGGATCAGCGTCACGTCGGCGAACCCGTCCCACCTCGGGGTGCCGTGCCAGCCGACCAGGAACGCGGGCAGCGCGAGCGTCCCCGAGAGCAGCACGGCCGCCTTGGAGTCGGCCCTGCCGAGGTCCTCCCGGACGGAGTTCAGCAGCCGTTCCGCGATGCGCTCCCCCGCCCGGTCGTGGTGGTGCCGACCCCCGTCCGGCACGGGCACGACCGGGTCGGGGGAGGTGCGTGCCGCCCCGTCGGCGCTCATCGGTCCTCTTCCGCCCAGGACCAGCCGTCGTCCTCGCCACGTCGGCGTCGGCGCGGCGGCTCCCGGTCGTCGTCCACCGGGTAGAGCTCGGGCCGGTGGGTCTGACGCCGGTCGGCCCGGGTACGCGGGTCGTCGTATTCGGGTTCGTCCTGCGGGTAGTAGGGCTCCGGCCGGTAGGTCTGCCGGGGCGTGCGGGAGCGCGGGTCGTCGTCCTGGGGGTCCGCCCCCGGGTACGGCTCGGGCCGGTAGGTCCGCTGCCGGGCGGGGACGCGCGGCTCGTCGTAATCGGCGTCGTCGCCCGGGGAGTAGGGCTCGGCCCGGTAGGTCGGACGTCGGGCGGGGACGCGCCGGTCGTCGTGGTCGTGGTCGTCCGCCGGATAGGGGTCGGGCCGGTGAGCCCTGCGCTGGTCCGGGGCACGCCCGTCGTCGTGCACGCGGTCGTCCGCCGAGTAGGGGTCCGGCCGGTGGCTCGCGCGCCGGGTCCGGGTGCCCCGTGGGTCGTACTCGGCGTCGTAGTCGGCGTCGTAACCCGCGTCGTAGTGGGCGTCCCCTCCCCGGTACGGCTCCGTCCGGTCGGGTCCTCGCCTGTCCGGCCCCCGCCGGTCGGCGCCCCGTCCGTCGGACCGCCGGTCGGGCTCGCCCCGGGAGGGCTCTGCCCGCTGAGGGCGCCGTCTGGGCGGCTCGTCCGAGGCCCAGTCCGGGTTGAACGGGCGGCCGGAGGACGCCTCCAGCTCGCGGGGCCGACGAGCGGGCACCGTCCCGATGGGACCCACCATGGGCCGTCCGTCGCCCTGGTTGAGGAGGTTCAGGACCTGCGTCTCCACGTCCACGGTGGCGAGTTCGCCCCGCTGGGCCATGGTGAACAGCCGGGCGACCCGGTCCTTCTCGTCCTGCCTGCCCTCCTGGCGGATCTTCTCCAGGAAGTCCTTGGCCCCCTCGGGGTCGGCCGCGAGCATGAAGCTGAGCTGTTCCAGCTCCCCGCCCTGCAACATGCGCCGGTACGACTCCTGCCGCAGCCGGATCACCCTGGCCTGGGCGTGCGCGTCCCGTTCCTCGTCGGCGTGCTCGATGGTCCGGTCGTCCACCCGCAGCCGGACGTACAGCCGTACCCGCAGACCGAGTTCGGAACCCAGGTCGGCCCAGCGGCCCCCCGCGCACTCGCGTGTGATGGCGCGGTTGGCCTGCTCGGCCTCGGTCACCCGGTAGGTGGTGGTGACCTCACGCAGCCGTTCCAGCACCGGGGAGGTGAGCCGGTTGGCGACGTCGGTGACGACCTCCAGGGCGGCCAGGTGCGGGTCGGTCACGGCCCACTGGATGTCCACCTCGGCCTTGAAGAAGGTGGTGCCGCCGGCGGCCGGGAGCTCCATCTGGAGCGGCGTCACATAGGTGCCGAGCGCGATCTCGCACATGCTGTGCGTCCTGGCCAGCACCGGCCTGTCGACGTGCTGGACCCCGGAGGCCCTCTTCACCGTGTAGCCGCCGTTCCGGTAGAACTGCACCAGCGCCGACCGGGGGCTCACCTTGGGGAACCCGTCCGTCAGCGTGTTGAAGTCCCGTAGGAACGGACCCGCGGGTCCCGCGGGGTCGGCGCCGACCGCCTCGTCCCCGTCGAGCGCCTCGTCCTCGTTCTCAGCCATGCCTCTCCTCCTCGCGGGTCCTCTCCCGGCGCGGCCACTCCTGACGCGGCCTGTCGGGATGCGGCCTGCCGGGATGCGGCCGGTGCGGACCCGGCCACTCCTGACGCCGCCGGTCCTGGCGCGGCCCGTCCTGCCTCGTCCGCTCATCCGGCGCGACGGCGAGCCACCACAGGTCGCGTGCGTCCGCGTCGGGGAGCGGCTTCTCGTGGTCGCTCATCATTCGGCGCAGCAGCCAGTCCAGCCGCCGCCGGTCGTGCTCCTCGGTCGCCAGCGCGGGCAGCAGCTCCGCCAGCCCGGGCCGGGTCCACTCGGTGCCGTCCTTGCGCACGGCCGAGCGCAGCAGTTCCTCCAGCGCGTCCATCGCCACGTCCTTCGACCGCGCCGTGTTCAGCGCGGTCCACATCAAGTCGGCCATCGGCTCGACGAGTTCGGGCCGGATGGCGGCGAGGGCGAGCGCGACCGGCCAGTCCCCGCGGTCCGCCCAGGGGGAATCGCTGTCGTCCCCCAGGGAGTCGGGGTCCATCAGCAACTCGTCCACCGTCGTCAGCGCCAGCCGGACGGTCGCCGCGAGCCCCAGGTCCTGGTACGGCTCGCGCTTGTGGTGGGTCCACTCGGCCATCCGCGCCAGCACCTCGGCGGCGTCCGGCAGCACCAGCAGCCGGACGACGTTGTGGGAGGCGACCGTGACCAGTTCCCCGTCGTCACGGACCCCGATGCGGGCCAGGGCGTCCAGGGTGTCGTCCATGGTGGCCGCGGCGTTGCCGTACCCCAGCGCCCAGGCCGCACTCCAGCGCTGCGACGGGGTGCCCTTCTTGCTCCAGTCGCCGATCAGCCGGTGCACGGCCTTGCGGTGCGAGGCGTGGCCGGCCGCCTGGTCCAGCGTGGTGGCCGCGAAGATCAGCCGGCGGTTCGTCGTCGCCTCGGCGAGGGGGCGGATCAGTTCCGTGTAGCCGTGGTCGAAGTCCCGTACGCACAGCTCCCCGGCGGCGACCGCGGCGCGCATCCACACCTGGTCGCGCGGGTCGTCCGCCAGCTGCCGCAGCCAGCGCACCACCGGCGCCCGGACCGGGAAGTGCCTGTCCCACAGCTCGGTGAGCACCGCGGACGGCAGGGCGGATCCCCGGTACCAGATCAGCCGGGCCGGCACCTCGTGCCCGTCCACCTCGACCTTGCCTTCGGTGAGTTCGGCACGCGAGAGCGCCCGGTCGGCTTCCGGGTCGTCGCAGAACAGCGGGCGGGCCGGCGTACTGTCCGGGTCGGACTGCACGGACAGTTCCCAGGTCAGCAGGTGCGCGGCGGCGGCAACGGCACTGTGCGAGGCCCCGCCGAGTACGGCGAGCGCGATCCGGAACGCCACCGGGTGGAACAGCGTCGCCGTACCCGACCGTCCCGGGTTCCGGTCCCCGCGCTCCGCCTCGGCCGGCCGGACAGTCAGCGCCCGGTCCACTCCGGCGAACCACTCCTGGGCTTGTACGGCGGCCAGGCTCCGGCACCCGTCCAGCAGCGCATCGCGGGAGACGTCCCCCAGCACGTGCCCGGCCAGCAGCGATGCGAACACCTCGGCCTCGGCGGGCCGCAGGTCCTTCAGCCCGACGGCGTCCTTGACCTCCTCCCGGCCCGCGACCCGCTCGGCGCGGGCCAGCAGGTCGGCGGGCGCGGTGTCGTCCTCCCCGGCTCCGGCGGCGTGCTCCTCCAGCCGCTCCCGCAGCCGGGTGGCGAGGAGTTCCTCGGTCGGCGCGGGCGGGCAGATCATGCCGTACCGCCCGGCGAGCAGCGGATTCGCCGCCGACCCGACCGTCACAACGATCACCGCGAAGGCCTCGCAGCGGGCCAGGGCGGCGGCGAGCTCGTCGAGGTCCATCTCGTCCGGAGGCAGCGCTCCGGGCCGGGTGAGGGACAGCTCCAGCAGATACCCGACACCTGCCCGCGCCTCCTCGCCCTCACCGCCCCGCGACTCGTCCAGCGAAGCGGCCAACTGCCGTACCCCGCCGTCCGGATCGACCCTGAGCACCCGGGAGCCGGCCGGGGGCTCCGCGTCCGGGCCGGTGCCGGTGCCGTTCGCCGCCGAGGTGGTGACCTCGTCGAGGAGCGAGAGCGCCGTACTGGTGCGTCCGGTACCGGGCGCGGCACCGAGCACCAGCAGCCGCCGGGCGCGGAGCGCGTTACGCAGCCGGACGTACCCCGCGGGTTCGACGTGGGCCCGGCGGAGCCTGCGCAGTTCGTCCTCGGGCACGGGTCCGCTGCGCATTCCCGCGCCGAACCGGCGGGCGCCGAGCCGCAGGTTGATGTCGCCGATGTGGGCGTTGTTGAAGTACGAGCGGTCGAAGCGGTGCAGGTCCCGGCCGACGTCGAACAGCAGCCGGGTGGCCCGGCGGGTGCGGGCGGCGGCGGCGAGGTCGGTGGGCCCGTCCTCGCCCTGGTCCTCGGCGAGGGGATCGCGGGTGTACGCCTTGAACCGCCCGGCGGCGCGCTCCCGTTCCTTCTCCCGCTCGTCCTCCTCGTCCTCCGCCTCGTCCTCGGCGGACTTCTCGTCGTCGTCCTCGCCCTCGTCGTCCCGGGACTTGTCGTCCCTGGTCTGCTTCTTGCCGTCCTTGGCCTGCTTCTTGTCGTCGCCGGCTTTCCTGTCCCCGGCCTTCCGGTCGCCGGACCTCTTGTCGTCGGCCTTCTTGTCGTCGGCGTCGGACGACCGGCCACCGGCCGGCTTCTCGGGGGCGTCGTCGGCCGCGCCGCCCGCCTGCTCGTCGTCGCTCACTCGGCTCAGCCCCTCCCCGGCTCGGCGTCGCGGCCGGTGTTCCGGCCGATGTGCACGTTGCCCTGGTACTCGTTGTCGTGGTGATGAGACATGTCGCCGATGACGTTGTAATGAATGCCGACGCCACCGGGCCGATGACCGGACATCGCGTCGCCCACGACCTCGAACTCGTCGTTGTCGCCGAACTCCTCGGCGTCGCCGAACTCGTCACCGTTGACGGCGTTCAGGGGGCCGCCGGCGGCAGCGGACGACGACGGTGACGGCGAAGGCGAAGGCGAAGGCGAAGGCGGTGCAGGGTCGGGCTCCGGGATCACCGGAGCGGTCCGCCCGGGCAGATGGAACCAGGCGGTGACCTCGCCCTCCTTCAGCTCCAGCCGGGCCGGCGAGTAGTGGGCGGGCTCGATGAACTTGCCGCCGGCGCCGACCACGTCGTCGTACAGGGACTGGGACGTCACCAGCACCAGGTCGGCCTTCTCGGCGTCGAGCAGCCCGCGGGCGACGGAGGAGTCGGCCAGCCTGCAGGCCAGGTCGACGGCGCGTCCGCTGATGCCCCGGCCGTCGTGCCGTACGGGACCGACATGCATGCCGATGCGCAGCCCGAGGGGCACGGCCAGGCCACGGTTCTCGTCCCGCAGCTTCTCGTGCACCTCGATCAGCCACAGGCCGAGCAGCCGGCTCGCCGCGATCCGCCCCGGCACCGACAGCAGCACCCCGTCGCCGCGGTCCTCCAGGTGTACGGCGTCCCGCGCCACCTTGGCGTGGGTGAACGCCGTCTCCAGCACGCGGTAGATGCGCTCGCGCATCCGCACCTTGTCGACGTCGTCGTAGGCGCCGGAACGCCTGGCGTCGACGCTGATCACCAACTCGTAGTGCGCTTCGGTGATGTCCAGAGCGTCGTGGTTCACCCGTGCCCCCTGCATGTCCCGTCCTTGCCGAAGAGTGGTTCGTCCTGCCGAAGAAGTGCTTCGTGGTGCCGAAGGGAGGTGGTTCGTCGTGCCGAGGAGAGGTCCTTCGTCCCGGCCAAGAGGTCGTTCGTCCCGCCGGGGAAGTGGTTCGTCCCGGCGAAGGCGTGGTCCGTCCTGCCGGAGAAACGCTCCGTCCCTTCAGCGTCGGGCCGGGGAGGAGTGGCGTCTGTAGCCGTTTACACACGGCGGGGCGCGGGTTTACTCCTGATGACCGTCCGCGAGAAGGGCCAGCAGTGCGGGGTCGAGGATCTCCACCATGCGGTTGCCGGTGCGGACGATGTGCTGCGTGCGCAGAAGGCGCAGGGCCTTGGCGACGGCTTCCCGGGTGGCGCCAATCGTGGCGGCCAGCTCGTCCTGGGCGAGGTGCACGACGGGGCCGGAGGCGGACGGGTCACTCGAAGGACCCGCTCCGGAGGGGGTGTACGGGCCGGCGGGTTCGGCTCCCGAGAGTTCGATGAGCCGGCTGGCCAGGCGCTGGAGCACAGTGAGCGAGGCGAGCGCGGACCGCTCCTGGTCGGCGCTGCGGAGGCGGAAGGTGAGCTGACGTATCACCAGGCCGCTGACCCTGGGATGCAGGGCGAGAAAACGACGAAACGCATCCCCGGATATGACCTGGGCCTCTATGGGGCCCAGCGCGCGCACGGTGGCGCTGCGGGGATGGGGGTCCAACGCGGCCATCTCCCCGAGGAGTTCACCCGGGCCGCGCAGGCCGAGTATCAGCCGAGTGGCCCCACGGTCCGTCACCACGGACACCGTCACCCACCCCCGCATGATGATCACGACATGACTGGACCGGTCGCCCTCCGTGAGGAGGTGGGCGTCGGCCTGGAAACGCTTCCGGCTGCCGAGGGCCATGACGCTCTCGCGCTCCTGAGCAGTCAGTGCAGAAGCGAATGCCAGCTCATTGCCGAGCAGTCCCATGGCCGGTCCCCCGCCGCATTCCGGACGCCTGGATTTTCGATGGGTGTAGATGCTGGCAGAGCGATGTTCCGGGTCGAGTGGATTGCGCCACACCGGGGGTACTGACCGGTACTTGAGGAATGCCAGGTAGATCACCCTGTCCTCGACATCCCCGTCGCATCCCGCTCAGGGGGGCGCACATCACAGAGCGTGCGCCCCCTGTCTGCGCCTTTGAGGACGACCTTGAGGTCAAACCCGGCGCACGAACGACCGCGAGCCCTGGAGGCCGATAATCGGCCTACCGGGGATGAGATGGCGCAAACTCGGGTTTGTGGCGTGGATGCTTTGGTGGCGACGTGGGGGCAATGTGAGCGGACAGTGAGTCGACCAATCCCGGGACGCCCACCCAAAAGCCCTTCTAGGCTGGGCACTTCGAGCACGAGGGGGTGAGCGGCATGGCGGGACGGCCGGAGAACGCCGCCGGGGTTGTGGCGGCGGTACAACAGATCTTCCGGGGCGGGCTGCTGAGCGGGCGGTCGGCCATCGCGCCGGACCTGGAGTCGTGGACCGCGGCGACCGCCTCCGACTTGCGGGCCCGCTTCGTGGACCAGCCGGACTCGTCGTCGGACACCTTCCTCGTCAAGCTGCGGCGCCAGCTCGACGGCGCGCCCGCCGCGACGATCGCCCTCGCGGCCGAGCTGCTGTTCGTGAACATGGCCCCGCTGGTGCCCGAGCAGATCGGAATCAGGAAGAAGCTCCAGATCCTCGACGAGGTCCTGTCCTGGGCCGACCTGGATGCGACGACGATCGACGTCGATCTGGGGACCTCTCTGACGGGCTTCCTGCACGGCGGACAGGGCTTTCTGAACTACCGGTGGGCGCAGTTCCAGATCCTGGTCCTGCTGGTGGAGCGGATCGCCGCGAGGCCCCTGCCGGAGCGGGAGGCACTGCTGAAGGACCCATGGGCCCTGCGGGACGAGTGCCTCGACGTGCAGCGGTCGGTGGGACACAAGAAGGGCCGCGCCCAGATCCACGTCCTGCTGTACACGCTCTTCCCGGCAGCCTTCCAGCCGATCGCCAGCGCCTACCACAAGCAGGAGATCGTCAAGGCCTTCGCTGACGAACTCCCGCAGCCCTCCGGCGACGACGACCGCGACCTGCTGGAACTGCGCAGGACACTGGAGGAACAGACCGGCGAACACGTCGACTTCTACGACGAGCCGTGGGTACGCCGATGGCGCGCAGGCACGGTCGAGCACGAGCAGCGCGGCTGGCTGGTGCGCGGCTACAACGTCGACGGACGCAACTTCATCCCGGCCTGGATCGAGCAGGGCTACTGCTCGGTCTCCTGGCGCGAGGTACCCGAGATCCCCTCCGACTCCACCAAGCAGGAGGTCCAGCGGGCGGTCGCCGACGCCATGCCGGAGGCCAGCACCCAGATGCGCGGCCAGGCCGCGTACCAGCTGCACGTCTTCCTCACCGTCATGCAGCCCGGCGACCTCGTGGTCACCGTCACCCCAGACGAGGTCCACGTCGGCACGGTCCAGGGCCCGGCGACGTACGACCCCTCGGACGGCCTCGACAACGCCCGCCGCCGAAGCGTGAGTTGGGCGACGGCCGGGCGGCCCCTCAACCGCGCGGAGCTGCCCGGGACGGTGCAGGCGCGCCTCCCGCTGCCGCCGACGGTGTACGACATCAGCAGCGTGGCCGCCGAGCTGGCGGAACGCGCGGGTCTGGAGGACGTCGTGGCCGAGGAGCTCGTCGACGTCGACGTCACCAAGCCGCTCGAACTGCCCCCCGTCACCGAGGAACTCGCGACGCGGCTGCTGATGCCGCTCGACTGGCTGCGGGAGACGGCCGAACAGCTCCACGATCAGGGCCAGCTCGTCCTGCACGGCCCGCCCGGCACCGGCAAGACCTACCTCGCCCGCGCCCTCGCCCGGCACCTGGCCGGCCCCGACCGGGTGGAACTCGTGCAGTTCCACCCCTCCTACACCTACGAGGACTTCTTCGAGGGGTTCCGGCCGGTGCGGGGCGAGGACGGCTCGGTGGTGTTCGACGTCCTGCCGGGGCCGTTCAGGCTGCTCGCCGAGCGTGCCGGCAAGGACCCGGCGAACCCGTACATCCTGATCATCGACGAGATCAACCGGGCCAACCTGGCCAAGGTCTTCGGCGAGCTGTACTTCCTGCTGGAGTACCGCGAGGAGCCGGTCACCACCCAGTACAGCCCGCACGACCCGTTCCACCTGCCGGGCAACCTCTTCCTGATCGGCACGATGAACACCGCCGACCGCTCGATCGCGCTCGTCGACGCGGCCATGCGACGCCGCTTCGCCTTCCGCCGGCTCTCCCCCGAACAGCCCCCGGTCCACGGCCTCCTGGACCGCTGGCTGCGCGACCGCGGCCTCTCCCGCACCCCCGCCCGGCTGCTGGACGAACTCAACGCGCGACTGGGCGACGCCGACCGTGCCATCGGACCGTCGTACCTGATGAGACGGGGCGTGGAGCGGCCCGAGGTGCTGGACCTCGTCTGGCGCACCCAGATCCTGCCCCTGCTGGAGGACCAGCTGTACGGCACGGGAGTCGACGTGGCGAAGGAGTACGGCCTCGACTCCCTGCGCACGGCGCTCGACTCGTGACCCACCTGAGCCTGGAGGTCCGGGAGACCGGCCCCGGCACCGTCCGGGACCTGACCGCCGACCAGGTCGCCGGTCTCCTCCGGGTGCCGGCGCTGCTACGGCTGACCCCGGCGGCGGGCGGCCGATGGCGGCTGACCGGCAACCAGAAGGTCGGCCTCGTCCGGCTGCGCACCCCGGCCGGCGAGGCGATCCGGCTCCACCTGCCCCCCAAACTGGCCGTCCACGACCTGCTGTTCCTGCTCACCTACTCCCCCACCGACCCCTGGCACCCGGACGACGTCACGGCCGCCGCCTCGAACGACCTGCTGCCGGCCCTGGCGGAACTGCTCGCCCGCACCGCACGCCGCACCCTGGACGCCGGAGTGCTGCACGGCTACCGCACGGTCGAGGAGGAACTGCCCCTGCTGCGCGGCCGGATCCGCACCGCCGACCAACTGCGCCGCGTGGGCATGCCGCTCCCCGTCGCGGTCCGCTACGACGACCACACCCCGGACATCGCCGAGAACCGCATCCTGCTCGCCGCCCTGCACCTCGCCGCCCGACTCCCGGGCATCCCCGTCCGCACCACCCTCACCCTGCGCCACCTCGCCGACCACCTCAGCGGCGTCCAGCCACTGCCCCCCGGCGCACCCCTGCCGCGCTGGACCCCGACCCGCCTCAACTCCCGCTACCGACACGCACTGCGCCTGGCGGAGCTGCTGCTGTCGGCACGTTCCGTACGCCCGGACGGCGAGGCGACCGTGTCGATGGAGGGCTTCCTCCTCGACCTGCCGAAGGTCTTCGAGCGCTTCCTGGAGGACACACTGCGCGCGGCCCTGTCCCCCCGGGGCATCCGATGCGCCGCCCAGGAGGGCCACCACCGCCTCGACGAGGCCGGGCAGGTGCGCTTCCGGCCGGACCTGGTGCTGTACCGCTCCGGCCACCCGGTCTCGGTCGTGGACGCGAAGTACGCCCACCTCGACGCCACGCCCCGCACCGAGCACATGTTCCAACTGCTCGCCTACTGCACGGCACTCGGCCTCCACCAGGGCCACCTGGTGTACGCGGCCGCATCCCAAGGCTCTCCGAGTGCCCCCACCCACCACACCATCCGCCGAGCCGGGATCACGGTCACGACCCACACTGTGGACCTGGCCCAACCCCCCGCGGACCTCCTCGGCACGGTCACGGCGCTGGCGGCACGCATAGCGATGTTCTGCCCCCACGAAGGAGGGGCATACACCAATTCCAACTCCCATCCCCCCACTGACACTGACACTTGAAGGAGCCTCCCCCCCCATGCTCCGCGGCATCGATGTAAGCGCATACCAGTCCTCGTCCTACGACACGGACGGCCTCTCCTTCGTCTTCATCAAAGCGACAGAGGGCCGCTCCTACATCAACCCCAAACTCACCGCCCAGACCAAACGCGCCCGCGACGCCGGCCTGGTCGTCGGCTTCTATCACTTCCTCTGGCCCGGCAACCTCTCCGCCCAGGCCGACTACTTCGTCAGCAAGGCCCCCGAGAAGGCGGGCGACATCCTCGCCGTCGACTGGGAGACGACGAGCGAGGGGACGCATGCGAGCAATGCGGAGAAGGACCTGTTCATCCGGAAGGTGAAGGAGAAGCGGCCGAACAATCCGGTCGTCTTGTACTGTAACCGCAATTACTGGCTCAATATGGACACCACGTCCTACGCCGGCGACGGCCTCTGGATCGCCGACTACGTGAGCGCGGGCAAGCCCCGCATCCAGGCGAAGTGGCGCTTCCACCAGTACACGGACAACCCGCTGGACAAGAACGTGGCGAACTTCGCGAGCAAGGCGGCTCTGCGCGAGTGGGCCGAGAACGCCTGACGGCCGTTCCGGCGCCGGACACGACGAAGGGGTGCCATCCGCCGTGCAGGCGGACGGCACCCCTTCCTCACGTCACTTGTTCAGGTGGGACCAGAACTCGTCGAACGACAGCAGCTTGTCGCCGTTGAGGTCGCGGCTCTTGATGATCGCCTCGGCGACCGCCTCGGTCACGTTCCAGTCGCCGCCCTGAGCGAGGGCGGACTTGAACTCGGCGGCGGTGATGGTGCCGTCCCCGTCCGCATCGATGCGCTCGAACTGCTTGCGTGCTTCCTCGATGTCGATGTGCGCCACCGGTCCGCCCCTTCACTCGCGTTTTGCTCGCGTCTGTCGTGTTGTGCTGGCATGCTGCCGCAGGTCAGATTAACCGCCCGCCGGCGCCTCCAGCGCGGCGACCACCAGGCGAACTCCATGCGTGCGCCGATGCGGGCAGGTCAAGGGGCAGGACGGGGCGGCCGTGGCGGAGACCTTGCAGGAGCTTCTGGAGGCGGCGGCACGGGGTGTCTTCCCAGCCGAGGACGGCCGTACGACGGTCGTGCCCCAGCCCTCGGCCCGGAACGCGGGCGTCCTGGCCTTCACGGCGCACTCCGTCGTGTTCACGGACGAGGATCCGGACTGGGTGTACGCCGCGCTGCGCGACGTCGGCTGCGACGCGCTGGCCGCGCCGATGAACCCGCGCTTCCTGGCGGCACTCATGGAGCGGACGGGGCGTGCGGCGGAGACCATCGACGCGGTCCTGGTCGGCTCCCCGCTGCCCGGTGAGCCGCCGCTCAAGCTGAAGGAGATCGAGGACGCCGAGCACCCCCGGATCGTCTACGCCCGACCCCGACGGGACGACGTACGCGCGTGGGCGGTGGAGGGCGGCGTGCTGGTGACGGGGCGCGGGGTCGCGGGCCGCCTGGAGGTCTCGGTCGAGGTGGACGAGGACGTACGGCACCGGGGGCTGGGGCGGCTGCTGGTGGGCGCGGCCCGGCATGTCGTCACGGAGCCGCTGTGGGCGCAGGTCGCGCCGGGGAACGCCCGCAGTGTGCGGGCGTTCCAGGCGGCCGGCTACCGGCCGGTCGGCGCGGAGCTGTTGCTGCACGCCTGGTAGGCGTCAGTGCCAGGCCTCGAAGTGCGGGTTGCTCCGGCAGTCGCTCATGATCTCGACCTTGGTGGTCTTGTCCACCGGGCAGGCACCGATGACGTACTTCCGGTCGATGCCGCCGGGGAAGGCGACCTCCACCTGGTCGGCCCATTTGTGGGTGTCGCCGATGGTCTTGTTGACGTCGATGCCGCCGGGTGCGTCGATGTAGTAGTTCCAGCCCGACTTCCACCACTTCTTGTAGAGGTCGTGGTCGTAGGTCGTGGAGACGTAGGGGGAGGCCTGGTTGACGAGGACGTACTGCTCCAGGTCGTACTGGCCGTCGATGACGTCCCTGGGCCGGAAGCCCTCCTCGAAGACGATGACCGGGCCGCGGCCGTCGGCCCGGTAGAGGGTGCCGCAGCCGGTGCGCCAGGCCGGTTCGGGGGTGATCCGGTCGACGTCGACGCGGCGGTCGGCGGCGGCCTTGACCGGGTCGTCGTACTGGACGGGACAGGCGGCGGCCGGGCCAGGGGCGGCGACCCTGACGGCGGCCGCGCGGGCCGGTGCGGGGGACTCGGGAGCCGTGGCGGCGGTCGTGGCGAGGACGGCCGAGAGGGACAGGACGGCGGCAGCGGCCCGCCGCCGCAGGCGAGTTGAGATCATGGGAAGCACGATCCCGGGCCCGTGACAGCGGGCCTTGGATCGTCACCCGTACGGCGTCGTGTCCGCTGAACGCCGGTCAACTGGCGTTCCGTCAGCGGAAGATGCCCGTGTGGCCGAGGGAGTAGCGGCCCGGCTGCGGGTAGACGGCGAGGCCGTGCGGGCCGCTGCCGACGGAGACGCGGGCGAGCTGTTCGCCGGTGCGGGTGTCGATGGCGTACACCTCGGAGTCGTAACGCCCCGACAGCCACAGCACCTTGCCGTCCGCGGAGACGCCGCCCATGTCGGGGCTGCCGCCGTCGGGGAGGTGCCACTTCTTGGTGATCTCGTTCTTGGTGAAGTCGAAGACGGAGACGGTGCCCTCGCCGCGGTTGGACACGTACATCTCGCGGGAGTCGCGGCTGACGTAGAGGCCGTGGCAGCCCTTGCCGGTGGGCAGGAGGGTGGGTTCGGTGAACTTGTCGCCGTCCAGGACCCACATGCCGTGGGCCATCATGTCGGCGATGTAGAACCGCTTGCCATCCGGTGAGACCTTGACGTCCTGCGGCATGGCCCCGTCGAAGGGCAGTTTCTGCTGTCCGACGACCTTCATCTTCTCGGTGTCGACCTTCAGCAGCTCACCGCTGAACTCACAGGACACGATGAAGTACCTCCCGTCCAGGGAGAAGTCGGCGTGGTTGACGCCGTAACAGGTGACCGGCTCGGTCCTGAGCCGCTTCATGGTGTGCGGATCGCGGAAGACGAGTTCGCGGTCGAGGGAGGCCATGACGATGGCGTACTTGCCGTTGGGCGTGAAGTAGAGGTTGTACGGGTCGTGGACCTCGACCTCCTTGCCCGCCTTGCCGGTCTTCGGATCGATGGGGGTGAGGGTGTGGCCGCGGTTGTTGTTGACCCAGAGGGTCTTCAGGTCCCAGGACGGGACGACGTGCTGGGGCTGGCGGCCCACGGGGATGGTCTCGACGATCTCGTACGTCTTCGGGTCGATGACGGAGACGGTGTCGGACTCGGTGTTCGGGACGTAGACGCGGGACGGGAAGTCCTTGACGACGGGGGAGAGCTTGTTGGGGCGATCGGCGGCGTACACGTCCTTGGGGTCGAGTACGGGGGGCATGCCGGGCAGTCCCTGGACGGTGTCCTTCTTCGCCGGGGCGGGGATGGCGGCCTGGGTGCCGTGGCGGGGGTCCGTGGCGGGGCGGCTCTTGTCCTTGGGGGACTCTGTGCCGCAGGCGGCGAGGGCCAGGAGGCCGATGCCGGCGAGGAGGGTGCGGTGGGTGAGGTTCATCGGCAGGTCTTCCGGGGGTGGCGGGGAGGGCGGCGACTGCGACTATTTAATGAGCATTGGGTGGGAAAACGTGTTATTTACCCAATGCCGGGGTTACGCGGGTCGCCATCGACCAGTTGATTCCGCCCCGAACGCCGGACGGGCGGGGGCCGCGCCGCCATACCCGGCTGAAGCGCCGGAGGCAAGCGTCAGCGGTCCGCCACTCGCATCTCGAACCACGTCGTCTTGCCGCGCGGCAGCAGGTCCACGCCCCAGCGGTCGGAGAGTTTGTCGACCAGGAACAGGCCCCGGCCGCTGATGTCCATCTCCTGGACCGGCATCAGACAGGGCAGCCCCCGGGACGGGTCGCGGACCTCGATGCGGATCCAGCCGCGGCGGCGGCGCATGCGGAGGCCGAAGACGCGGGCGCCGGTGTGGCGGACGGCGTTGCCGACCAGTTCCGAGACGAGCAGGACGGCGTCCTCCGTCATCTTCGGGGTCAGGCCCCACTGACGCAGGACCACCACCTGCGTCAGTCGTCGCGCCGTGGCGGCCGACTCCGGGCGGGAGGGGAGCGGAACCTCCGCCTCCGTGGGATTGCCGAACAGCTCAAGCGCCTTCGCAGCAGTTTCGTCCTCGACCGCCGGCGACCAGCGCGCCGCAGTCGCACGGCCGTGTCCCCGCGGCTGTTCGATACCCTCCAGCCCCGCCATGCCCCCATCATGGCCGCCCGCGGGGCACTCCGGGGCCGTTCCGGAGGAATACATCCCCCGGAAGCGGTCATTCCGCAGGACCCGGTTGGCATATGACGGGGGCAGTTCGGAGCCGCCCACAGCCCAGCCGACCTGCGACGAAGGGTCGGTTGGCGGCAATCGACAGGCTCCCTCGACAAGGCACGCTTAAGGCTGCCTTAAGGCTGCCATAAACCGCCCCATCGAGGGACCCGGATCAGACGTCCTGTCAATTGCAAGTGGTTCGGCGGAGTTTCAGTCCCGGATTTCCCGACGGTCAGAGGAACTTGGCCTTGCCCGGCCCCTCCTCCACGAAGCTCCGCATACCCCGCTCCCGGTCCTCCGTGGCGAACAGGCCCGCGAACCAGCCCCGTTCGACCGCAAGGCCCGTCTCGATATCCGTCTCCAGGCCCGTGTCGATCGACTCCTTCGCGGCACGCAGCGCGATCGCCGGCCCCTGAGCCAGCTTCGCCGCCCAGGCGTGCGCCTCGGCGTAGACCTGGTCCGGCGCCACCACGCGGTCCACGAGGCCCAACTCCCGGGCCTCGTCAGCCTTCACCATACGGCCCGTGAAGATCAGGTCCTTCGCCTTCGACGGGCCGATCAGCCGGGCCAGCCGCTGGGTGCCGCCCGCGCCCGGGATCAGGCCGAGCAGGATCTCCGGCTGGCCCAGCTTGGCGTTGTCCCCGGCGATCCGGAAGTCCGCGCACAGCGCCAACTCGCAGCCACCGCCGAGTGCGTAGCCCGTCACCGCCGCGACCACCGGCTTCGGGATCCGGGCCACCGCCGTGAACGACTCCTGCAGGGCCCGGGCGCGCAGGACCATCGCCGCATGGTCCATGGCCTGCATCTCCTTGATGTCCGCGCCCGCCGCGAACACCTTCTCCCCGCCGTAGATCACCACGGCCCGTACGTCATCACGTCGGCCCGCTTCCTCGGCGAGTTCCTTGAGCCGGTCCTGGGTGGCGACGTCCAGCGCGTTCATCGGCGGGCGGTCGAGACGCAGGGTGCCGACGCCTTCGGCGACTTCGAGATTCACGGTCATGCCAGCAGGTTAACGGGGACTAACGGCCACTGCTCGGGTGCGGTCGATCACACTCGGCCGGGGGTCTGGGGTTGTCCCCCAGGCAGACGCGGCACGGGGACCAACGAGGTCGGCCCCGGTGCAGGACCTCGCAGCGAGGTCCTGCACCGGGGCCGCACGTCAGCGTCGTGGCCGTAGGCCATCACATCGGCGCTACGCCTTCCACTTCTCCCACGACATGTTCCAGCCGTTGAGGCCGTTCTCCGGGGCCACCGTCCCGTCCGCGGAGTTCTTCACGACCACCACGTCGCCGATCATCGAGTGGTTGTAGAACCACGCCGCCGGGGTGTCCTTGCTCCACGCGCCCTTGACGTCGCGCAGGCCGACGCAGCCGTGGCTGGCGTTGGTGTTGCCGAAGGCGCCGCCGGCCCAGTAGTTGCCGTGGATGAAGGTGCCGGAATCGGTCAGGCGGATGGCGTGCGGCACGTCCTTGATGTCGTACTCGCCCTCGTAGCCGACCGTGTCGCCGTTCATGCGGGTCTGGACGAACTTCTCGGTCATGACCATCTGGCCGTTCCAGGTCTCGTAGCCGGGCGCGCCGGTGGTGACGGGGATGGTCTTCACGACCTTGCCGTCCTGCATGACCTTCATCTTCTTGGCCTTGGCGTCGACGACCGAGACCTGGTTGCGGCCGATGGTGAAGGTGACCTTCTTGTCCTGCTCGCCGTAGACGCCGTCGCGGCCCTCGACGCCGTCGAGGTTGAGGTCGACCGTGACCTTCGTGCCGGCCTTCCAGTACTTCTCGGGCCGGAAGTCGAGGCGGTCGTTGCCGAACCAGTGGCCCTCGACCTCGACGGCCGGCTCGGTCTTGATGGTGATGGCCTTCTCGACGTCCTCGGGGCTGGTGATGCCCCGGTCGAAGCGGATCGAGAACGGCATTCCGACACCGACCTTGGAGCCGTCCTCGGGGGTGAACCGGCCGAGGAAGGTGTTCTTCGGTGTCAGGGTGGTGAAGTCGGCCTCCTTGGCGGCCTTCAGGCCGTCGGAGTCCTTGGCGACCGCGTGCACCGTGTACTTGGTGGCGGCGGCGAGGTGCGTGGACGGCGTCCAGGTGGCGCCGTCGCCGGATATCTTCCCGGCTATCGCGTTGCCCTTGGTGTCCTTGACCTCGACATCCGTCAGCCTGCCCTTGGCCGCGGTCACCTTCAGCGCCCCGCTGGTCTCGACGGACTTGGCGCCGTCCCCCGGGGCTATGGTCACGACGGCGCTGGACTTCTTGGCCTCCGCGGTGGAGGCGTCGCCGCCCTTGCCGTCACCGGCCCCGGAGTCCGATCCGCCGCCCCCGCCGCACGCGGTGACGGCGAGCAGCAGCACTCCGGCCATCGCCGTCAGCCCCTTGCGCCCACGCCTCCCGCGCGCGTCAACCGACGCCCCCGATATCGGCCGCACGTTCAAGTCCTTCTCCCCTCCCCCGGGCCTGGTCAGGCCCGCGCGCCCGCGCATTTGCCACGCGCATCGGCGCATATTAACCACAAGGCCAGGGCGCCGACGCCGCGCGTTTGTCACCGTTCCGTTCCAACATCGACGGACGGTCGGCCGGGCGGCCAACCCACCCCCCTGTCCTGTTACTTCACCGCACTCCCTGTCTTCCACTCCTTCCAGCCCATATTCCATCCTCCGAGGCCATTGTCGGGAGCGACCTTTTTGTCGTTGCTGTGGACGACCTCGACGACGTCCCCGACCAGGCTCCGGTCGAAGAACCAGCCCGCCGGCGTCTCGGAACCGCCGCCCTTGACGTCCCTGAGCCCCACGCATCCGTGACTGACATTGCTCCGTCCGAAGATGGAGGCGTCCGCCCAGTAGTTGCCGTGCAGGAAGGTGCCGGAGTTGGTCAGGCGCATGGCGTGCGGGACGTCCGGGATGTCGTACTCGCCCTTGCCGTCGGCCTTCTTGAAGCCGACCGTGGCGCCGTTCATCCGGGTCAGTTCCAGCATCTCGGTGACCACCATCTTGCCGTTGTAGGTGGTGTTCTTCGGAGCGCCGGCCGTGATCGGCACGGTCGTCAGGAGCTCGCCGTCGCGCCGGACCTCCATGGTGTGCTTGGCCGCGTCGACGACGGAGACCTGGTGGCGGCCGACGGTGAAGGAGAACGTCTTGTACTGCTGCCCGTACACCCCGGGCGCCCCCTCGACGTCCCGCAGCCGCAGCGCGACGGTGACCTGGGTGCCGGGCTTCCAGTAGTGCTCGGGGCGGAAGTCGAGGCGGCCCGGGCCGAACCAGTGCGGGCGGATCTCCACGTCGGGTTCGGCGGTGACCTGGATGGCGCGTTCGACGGCGGCGCGGTTCTCGATCTCGCGGTTGAAGTCCAGGGAGACGATCATCCCGGTACCGACGGTGGAGCGGTTCTCCGGGGCGACGTATCCGATGAACCGCTCCTCGGGGACGTACGTGGTGAATGTCGTGTGCCGTGCGCTGCGGCGTCCGTGGCCGTCGACGGCCACCGCGTCGATCGTGTACTTGGCGGCCAGCGCGAGCGCGGGGTCCTCGGGCTCCCAGCGCCGGCCGTCCGCGGAGATGCGCCCGGGCACCGGGGTGTCCTGGGCGTCCTGGGACTTGACGACCTTCACCGACTCCAGGCGTCCGCTGAGCACGCGGACCAGCAGCGGGTCGTCGGGGCGGGCGCCCTTGGACTCGTCGTCGGGCGTGACCCGGATGACGTCCTCGGGTGCCCGGGGTTTGCCCAGCGTCCGGTCCGTGCCACCGCCGTCCGAAGTGCAGCCGGCAGCACCTGCCAGCAGTCCTGCCCATGTCAGTACGGCGGCCAACACGGCCCTCGCGCGCCGCGCGCGCCCTTGTACGTGCCTCACGAAGACCCCAACGACCGGGGTGGCCCCGGGGAAACGTGAGTGCGAGCCCGGCGGTGGGCAGAACAGTGGGGAGGACGACGCGATGGGGAGCCGCGGACCGGGACACCGTGGGCTCTCTTTCCCTGTGCGTGTGTATGCGTGTGGTCCATGAGCCGTGGGAGGCCGACAGGTGTCGAGCGCAGCCGAGCAGGAGGCGGTGGCCGGGGCGGTCGCCGCTGAGGAGGGGCGCCCGGCCGCCGTCGTGAACGGGGCGCAGCGCAAGACCCCTGCCGTGCCGGTGTGGCCGGGCGCGCCGATGCCGCTCGGTGCTCGCTTCCGGGTCGGCCCGGACGGGGTGGCGGGCACCAACTTCGCGCTGTGGGCGGGGGGCGCGGAGGCCGTCGAGCTGTGTCTGTTCGACGCGCAGGGCAAGGAGACCCGGGCCCGGCTCACCGAGCTGACGCACGAGATCTGGCACGGCTTCGTGCCGGGGATCATGCCGGGCCAGCGCTACGGCTACCGGGTGCACGGCCGCTGGGACCCGTGGACCGGGGGCCGCTGGAACCCGGCGAAACTGCTTCTCGACCCGTACGCGCGCGCGGTGGACGGCGACTTCAGTCTGCCGCCCGAGGTGTACGGGCATGTCCGCGACTGGCCCCAGCAGCATGTCGCCGACACCGTGCGCGACGACCGGGACTCGGCGCCGTACGTCCCGAAGGGCGTGGTCGTCCACGACGACGCCCCCGACGACGAGTGGATGGACGACCGACGGCCGAAGACGCCGTGGGCGGACTCGGTGATCTACGAGGTGCATGTACGGGGCTTCACCGAGCTGCATCCGGGGATACCGCAGGAGCTGCGGGGCACGTACGCCGGGCTCGCGCATCCGGCGGCGATCGAGCACCTGGTGAAGCTGGGGGTGACGGCGGTGGAGCTGCTGCCGGTGCACCAGTTCGCGCACGAGGACCATCTGCTGCGCAAGGGCCTGCGCAACTACTGGGGCTACAACTCCATCGGCTACTTCGCCCCGCACGCGGGCTATGCCGCGTCCGGTACGACCGGTCAGCAGGTCGGCGAGTTCAAGGCGATGGTGCATGCGCTGCACGCGGCCGGGATCGAGGTCATCCTCGACGTGGTCTACAACCACACCGCGGAGGCGGGCGAGCTGGGCCCGATGCTGTCGCTGAAGGGCATCGACAACCGGGGGTACTACCGGTTGCAGTCGGACGCGCGCAGGTACGCCGACTACACGGGCTGCGGCAACACGCTGCACGTCGTGCAGCCGCACGTGCTCCGCCTCATCACCGACTCGCTGCGCTACTGGGTGACCGAGATGGGCGTGGACGGCTTCCGTTTCGACCTGGCGGCGGCGCTGGCCCGTTCCATGCACGACGTCGACATGCTCTCGCCGTTCCTCGCCGTGATCGCGCAGGATCCGGTGCTGCGGCGGGTGAAGCTGATCGCCGAGCCGTGGGACGTGGGTTCGGGCGGCTACCAGGTGGGCGCGTTCCCACCCCTGTGGACGGAATGGAACGACCGCTACCGCAATGCCGTGCGGGACTTCTGGCGGGGCGCGCTGCCGGACGTACGGGACCTGGGGTACCGGCTGTCGGGGTCGAGCGACCTGTACGCGTGGGGCGGACGGCGGCCGTACGCCTCGGTCAACTTCGTGACGGCGCACGACGGATTCACGCTGCGGGACATGGTGTCCTACGAGCGCAAGCACAACGAGGCGAACGGCGAGGGCAACCGGGACGGCTCGAACGACAACCGGTCCTGGAACTGCGGGGCCGAGGGCGAGACGGACGACGAGCGCGTGCGGACGCTGCGGCGCCGGCAGTTGCGGAACCTGCTGACGACCCTGCTGCTGTCGACGGGCGTGCCGATGCTGGTCGCGGGCGACGAGCTGGGGCGGACGCAGCGGGGCAACAACAACGCCTACTGCCAGGACAACGAGATCAGCTGGCTGGACTGGGGGCTGCTGGAGGACCCGGGCTGGAAGGCCCTGTTCGACCTGACGGCCCGGCTGATCGAGCTCCGCCACCGGCATCCCGTGCTGCGCCGCCGCGCCTTCTTCTCCGGGCGGGCCCATTCGGCCGACGGCCTGCGGGACCTGGCCTGGTTCACCCTGCGCGGCTCGGAGATGACGGAACGGGACTGGTACGCCCCCGCCGCCACGCTGGGCATGTACCTCTCCGGCCGGGACATCCCGGGCCGCGACGAGCGGGGGGCGCCGATCCTCGACGACAGCTTCCTGGCCGTCCTGCACGCCGGCGACCGCCCGGTGACCTTCGTCCTGCCGGGGCCGCCGTGGGCGGAGCGGTACGAGGTGGTCGTCGACACGTCAAGGGAGGAGCAGGGGGAGGCGCCGGGGGTGGAGCACCGGGCGGGGGTGGCGATCACGGTGCCGGCGCGGGCCGTGCTGCTGCTGCGGGTGCTCGACTGACTGCGCGCGCGGTTTGCTGAGGTGGCGTTGCAGTCGCATGAACTACGCGCCGGTTTCCTGGTCACGGGGCTCGGCCCGCTGATCGACTGAGAGGCATGCCCGAGATTTCCCGCCGTGCCTTCGGTGGTCTCGTCGGCGGCGGCGCCGTGACCGCCGTCGCCGCCACGGCCACCCCCGCGGCTGCCGCCGAGCCCGTCGAAGCCGCCCCCGCCGAGCGTCCGGCCGACCTGGCGCGCGACAAGCCGGAACTGCTGGCGGAGCTGAAGACGTCCTGGGAGCGGATCGCCTCCGGTCTCCTGCCCCATACGGGCTAGGTCGTGTCCGCAAAGTCCCGTCGTTCGCCCGGAAGGCGGGCCCCGCGGCGTCTGGTGCGTGCTCTCGGCGTGCCGGGCGGAGACCCTCGTACTGGACGTACTCGGGCCTTCGCCGGGTGCGGCGGTGGGGGCCCCTCCCGCTCGAGCGAACCCGAGAGTGGGGGAGCGTGCCAGGCGCCGCGGGGCAGGCGGGACTCTGCGGATACGGCCTAGCCCAGGATCCCCCGCTGGTACGCCGTGGCGACCGCCGCTGCCCGGTCGTTGACGCCCAGCTTGGCGTAGAGGTGGGTGAGGTGGGTCTTCACGGTCGCCTCGCTGATGAAGAGTTCGCGGGCGATCTCGCGGTTGGACGTGCCCTTGGCGACCAGGGCCAGGACCTCGCGCTCGCGGGCTGAGAGGGGCTCGTTGCCGGCGGCCTTCGGGGCGCGGACCGCCGAGACGAGGCGGGAGGCCACGGCCGGGGAGAGAACCGTGCGGCCCTCGGCGGCGGCGCGTACGGCCGTGAACAGGTCGTCGCGCGGGGCGTCCTTGAGGAGGTAGCCGGTGGCGCCCGCCTCGATCGCCGGGAGGGTGTCGGTGTCCGTGTCGTACGTCGTCAGTACGAGGACCTTCGCGCGGGCGCCGCGCCGGGTCAGCTCGGCGATCGCGTCGACCCCGCCGCCGCCCGGCATGCGCAGGTCCATCAGGATCACGTCGGGGTCGAGGGCCCCGGCCTTCTCGACCGCTTCCAGTCCGTCGGCGGCCTCGCCGAGGACGTGGAAGCCGGACGCGGACTCGAACATGCCGCGCAGGCCGTCCCGGACGACGGGATGGTCGTCGACGATCAGCAGGGAGATGGACGCCTCGTCACTACTCATGGCGCACCAACGGTACGCGAGCCGACACGGCCGTGCCGTGCCCCGGCTCGGACTCGACGGTGAGGGAACCGGCCATGCGTTCGGCGCGGGCGCGCATGCCGGCGAGGCCGAAGCCGCCGATGGGGGTCCCCCCGCTCGAGCGAAGTCGAGAGTGGGGGAGGCTGCGCTCGGGCAGGGCGAGCGGATCGAAGCCCCGGCCGTCGTCGCGGATGTCGAGGATCACCTCGTCGCCGAGGAAGGACAGGGTGACGCCCACCCGGGTCGCGCGGGCGTGCCGGGAGGTGTTGGAAAGGGCCTCCTGGGCGATCCTCAGCAGCGTCGCCGAGAGTTCGTCGTGTAGTTGCTCCGCGGTGCCGGTGACCGTGAACTCGACGCGTACGCCGGTCCGTTCGGCCCATTCGGCGACCGTGCCCTTCAGGGCCTCGGGCAGTCCGTCGTGTTCCAGGGCGACGGGGGCGAGATTGTGCACCGAGCGGCGGGCCTCGCCGAGGCTGTGGCGGGCGAGGGCGGACGCGCGGTCGAGGTGGGTGCGGGCGGTGGGCAGGTCGGAGGCGTTCGCGACGACCTGGAGCTGGGCGATGATGCCGGTCAGGCCCTGGGCGATGGTGTCGTGGATCTCGGCGGCCAGCCGCCGGCGCTCGTCGGCGACGCCGGCCTCGCGGGCCTGGACGAGGAGTTGGGCGTGGAGGGCCGCGTTCTCGTCCAGCGCCTGCTGGAGTGCCGTGTTGGCGCGTTCGAGTTCGGCGATGGTCTCGGCGCGGGCGCGGGAGCGTTCCTCCTGCTGCGAGGTGAGGTGGCCGACCACGGTCAGGATGACGTTGTTGACCACCAGGAGCGCGCCGAACACCACCCACTGCACGGGCTCCTTGAACGGGAGCCCCCCGGCCTGGGCGCCCGAGACGGCGATGGAGCAGACGAACGGGCCGATCCACGGCAGGCGCCGCCCGCGCAACAGTTCCTCGGAGTCGAAGTAGCCGGTGACCGCGTAGAAGGCGAAGAACGGATTCAGCCAGGTGAGCGCGAAGCCGAGGGCCCAGCGCACGGTGTAGTACACGGCGCCGGCGGTGGACGGGCCCGGACGGGTGCGGCTCGCGCGGACCCACCACAGCTGGAGTGCGAACCCCGTGGCGACCAGTCCCGCGACCGCGATCCGTTCCGCCCTGTCCGGCGTCAGCTCGGCGGTGGCGACCGACAGCAGCGTGGCGAACGCGAGCAGCCCGTACGGCCCCTTGCTGCGGATCAGCTCCCAGCGCCGCTCGATGTCGGTGTCCACCGCGGTCATGCCACCAGTCTGCACGTCCGGCCCCTACTCCCAGCGGAACCAGCGCGCGGCCGCCACCGACAGCACGACCGTCCAGGCGGCCATGACGCCGAGGTGGCCCCAGCCGGGCCAGTCCCCCGCCGTGGCCTCGTTGAGGGCCTGCGCGGCGGCGCCGAACGGCGTCAGCCCCACCACGTCGGCCATCACGTCGGGCATCGCCTGCACCGGCAGCCACACGCCCGCGCAGAACAGCATCGGGAAGAACACCGCCGTGCCGACGGCACCCGCGATCTTCACGGTCCGGGACACCGCCGAGATCACGGACCCCAGCGCCAGCGCGGCGAGGACCGCCGGCACGAGGGCGAGCAGATAGCCGTACGGCTGTCCGGGCAGTCGTACGTCGTAGGCGAGCCGCCCGACCGCGAGCGCCAGCAGCGCCGAGAGGACGGCGGCCAGGGCGTGCACCAGCATCTGTGCGGACAGCAGCGCCGACGGCCGGGCCGGGGTCGTGGACATGCGGCGCAGGATGCCGTGCTCCCGGTAGCCGGTGAGGCCCGCCGGCATCGACTGCACACCGGCGACGATCATGCCGACCAGCACGGTCACGGGGACATACGTGTCGACGATGCGCAGGCCGTCCAGCCCGTCCTGGGGCTCGCGGAACGCGGGGACGGCGCCCAGGACGGCCAGCAGCGCGGGCGGGAAGACGAGGATCCAGAAGAGGCTGCCCGGTTCGCGGGCGAGCAGGCGGGCCTCGGTGCGCAGTACGGCGGTGTTCATGGCGTGGTCTCCGTGAGGTCGTCCGTCTTCGTCGGGTCCGTCTCCGTCACGTTCGTCTTCGTCAAGTCCGTCTCCGTCAGGTCCAGGAAAGCGTCGTCCAGCGTGGCGTCGCTGACGCGCAGCTGGTGGGCGGTGATGCGGTGGCGGGCGAGCAGGGTGATCACGGCGTTGACCGTGTCGTCGCTGCCGGCCAGGGTGACCCGGCCGTCCTTGTACGCGACGGAGGCCAGCGCGGGCAGGGCGCTCAGCTCCTGCTCGTCCAGCGGCGCGGACGGCGTGAACGTGATCACCGTGGCGCCCGCGGAGCGGCGGATCAGCCCGGCCGGGGTGTCCAGGGCGGCGATCCGCCCCTTGTCGATCACGGCGATCCGGTCGCAGAGCCGCTGCGCCTCCTCCATGAAGTGGGTGACCAGCAGGACGGTCACCCCGCTGCCCCGCACCTCCTCGATGAGCTGCCAGGTGTCCCGGCGGGCCCGCGGGTCGAGGCCGGTGGTCAGCTCGTCGAGGACCACGATCCGAGGGTTGCCGATGAGGGCCAGCGCGATGAACAGCCGTTGTTTCTGGCCGCCGGACAGCTTGCCGAAGCGGGCGCCGAGCCGGTCGGTCAGGCCCAGACGCTCGGCGAGCGGGCGCCAGTCGGCGGGGTTCGGGTAGAAGGCCGCATACAGCTGGAGCGCCTCGCGCACGGTGAGTTTCTCCTGGAGGCGGCTCTCCTGGAGCTGGGCGCCGAGGACGTGCGTGACGCGGTCGTGGTCGGCGACGGGGTCGAGGCCGGTGACCCGGACACGGCCCGCGTCGGGGACGCGCAGGCCCTCGACGCACTCGACGGTGGTGGTCTTGCCGGCGCCGTTCGGGCCGAGGATGCCGAAGATCTCGCCCTCGTCGACGGCGAACGAGACACCGTCGACGACGGTTCGGCCGCCGTAGGACTTGCGCAGATCGGTGACTTCGATGACGGACATGGCCATCAGGGTCGCGGCGGGGCGGGGGCCGGCACATCGGCCGTCGCGCTCGAAGCGGCATCGGCCGATCGGTTGATGCCGCCGTACGACCCCATGCCCTCGGTCTGTACGACCCCTCGAACACGCAGGTCGTAGGACCAGCGGCCGATCGCGGACCGGCCAAAACTCGGTGGGCAGTGTCAGTGCCGATCCGTAGGCTCGCTGCTGATGGTGACGACACGTGCAACCGCCGAGGACAGCCCTGACCGTACCGGCCGATCCGACCGTTCCGCCGTGCGGACGCTGTTGCGTCTGTGGCCGTATGTGCGGCCCGTGCGGGTGCGGTTGTTCACCGCGGCGTTCGTGGCGGTCGTCGCCTCCTGTCTGTCGCTGGTCATTCCGCTCGTCCTGAAGTGGATCGTGGACGGTCCCGTCGCCGACCGGGATCCGGCCGGGGTCTGGCTCGGGGCGCTGTATCTGCTGCTGCTCGGGGTCGCGGAGGCGTTGCTGTTCGGGTTGCGGCGGTGGCTGGTGGCCCGACCGCTGGCCGGCGTCGAGGCGGGGATGCGGGCGGATCTGTACCGGCATCTGCAGCGGCTGCCGGTGGCGTTCCACGACCGGTGGGCGTCGGGCCAGCTGCTGTCGCGGGGCACCACCGACCTGATGCTGCTGCGGATGTTCCTCGCGTTTCCACTGACGTTCCTGCTGGTCAACGCCGTGACGATCCTCGTCGGCGTGATCATCATGCTGCTTCAGGACTGGACGCTCGGGCTGGTGATCCTGATCCCGGCGGTGCCCGTGATGGTCACCTGCGTGATCTTCGAGAAGCGGTACGCCACGGTGGCGCGCCGCGCGCAGGACCAGGTCGGCGATCTGACGACGGTCGTCGAGGAGAGCGTGCTCGGCATCCGGATCATCAAGGGGTTCGGCCGGCACCGCAGCCAGGCCCGGGCGTTCCGCGAGCAGTCACGGACCCTGCGCGGCACGGAACTGCGCAAGGCCCGGCTGCTGGCCGCGATCTGGGGTGTCATCGTGACGCTGCCCGAGGTGGCCATCGGGGCGGCACTGGTGCTGGGCGCGATCCAGGTGGCGGACGGTCAGCTGTCGGCGGGCACGCTGGTGGCGTTCCTGTCGACGGCACTCGCGCTGCGCTGGCCCGTCGACTCGATCGGCTTCCTGCTGGCGATGAGCCAGGAGGCGGCGACGGCCACGGAGCGGTACTTCGAGGTGATGGACGCCGAGCAGGAACAGCCGACCGCGGCAGGTACCACTGCGCCGGCCGCCACCGCTACGGCCACCGCTACCGCTACCGGCTCAGCGGGGCTCAAGGACAAGGGACTCCGCTTCCACGACGTCTCGTTCCGCTACCCCGACGCCCCCACCGACTCGCCTCCCGTCCTCACCCGCATCGACCTCCACATCCGCCCCGGCGAGTCCATGGCCCTGGTCGGCGCAACGGGCAGCGGCAAGACCACCCTCACCGCCCTGGTCCCCCGCCTCCACGAGGTGACAGCCGGCCACATCACCCTGGACGGCAAGGACATCGCCGAGCTCCCCAGAGACACGCTGCGCGAACTCGTCGCCGTAGCCTTCGAGGAGCCCACCCTCTTCTCGGCCAGCGTCGCGGAGAACGTGCTGATGGGGGCCTCGGACGGCGCGGGAGAGCCCGAGTTGGAGCGGGCGCTCGCCGTCGCGCAGGCCGACTTCGCGCACGCCCTGCCGCACGGCACCGGCACCCAGGTCGGCGAGCAGGGCCTCAGCCTCTCCGGCGGCCAGCGGCAGCGACTGGCGCTCGCGCGGGCGGTGGTCGGCAGGCCCCGCTTCCTGGTGCTGGACGACCCCTTGTCCGCCCTAGACGTGCACACCGAGGCGGCCGTCGAGGCCGCCCTGCGGGACGTGCTCGCGGAGACCACCGCGCTGATCGTCGCCCACCGCCCGTCCACCGTGCTCCTGGCGGACCGCGTCGCCCTGCTCTCCGGCGGCCGTATCACCGCCGTCGGCACCCATCACGAACTGCTGCGCACGAACGCCGAATACGCCCACCTCATGGCCGGGACCGAGGAGGCCGACCGATGACGGCGACGACCGCCACCGCACCGGACAGGGAAGAGCCGGACAAGGAGAAGCCGGACAAGGAAGAGCCGGCCGGGAAAGGGCCCCAATCCCCGCGGCCCGACGACCCCTTCGACCACGACGTCCTGCCCACTCCGCCGGGCGCCACCGCCGCCCTGCTGCGCTCCCTGCTCGCCCCGATGAAGGCGCGGGTCGCCGTCACCACGCTGCTCCTGCTGCTCCAGCAGGCGGCGGTGCAGGCGGGCCCGCTGCTGGTGGCGTACGCGATCGACACGGCCGTACCGGCGTTCCGCCGCGACGATCTCGGCCCGCTGGTCGCGGTCGGGGCCGGCTATCTGCTGTGCGCGGTGGCGTCCGGCGTGCTGCAGTACGCGTTCATCCTGCTCTCCGCCCGGGTCAACCAGGACGTGCTGCTCGACCTGCGCGGCCGTATCTTCCGCCACGCCCAGGCCCTGAGCCTCGACTTCCATGAGCGATACACGTCCGGGCGGCTCATCTCCCGCTCCACGACGGACGTGGAGTCCCTGCGGGAGCTGCTCGACGAGGGCCTGCAGGAGCTCGTCACCGTCATCCTCTCCTTCGTCTACATCGCGGCGCTGCTGCTCTGGCTCGACCTCGGCCTAGGTGCGGTGGCCGTGGCCTCCTTCGCGCCGCTGTACCTCCTCGTACGGCGCTACCGGCGGCGCGCCGCGCGCGTGTACACCGTGCGGTCCACCGCGATCGCAGCCGTGATCGTGAAGTTCGTCGAGACGATGAACGGCATCCGCCCGGTGCGCGCCTTCCGCCGCGAGGCCGTCAACGACGCCGACTTCCGGGTCCTCAACACCCGGCACGAGCGGACGAACGGCGACGCGCTGCTGGAGATGGCCCGTTACGTCGTCGGCTCCCGGCTCGTCGCCAACACGGCCGTCGCGGGGATCGTGCTGTGGGGTGCCTACCGGGTCGCGGGCGGCACGCTCGCCCTGGGTGTGCTGGCGGCGGCCGTGCTGTATCTGCGCCGGCTGTACGACCCGATCGACCGGCTCGGCATGTTCCTCAACTCGTACCAGTCGGCGGCGGCCTCCCTGGAGAAGATCGCCGGACTGCTCGCCCAGACCCCGTCCGTGCCCGAGCCGCAGGCACCCCGGCAGCTTCCGGCCCTCGAATCCGAGCACCCCGGCCGCGAGGTCGTCTTCGACGGCGTCCGGTTCGGATACCGCACCGGCGGCGAGGTGCTGCCCCGCTTCGACCTCACGTTCCCGGCCGGACAGACGGTCGCGGTCGTCGGCTCCACGGGCGCGGGCAAGTCGACGCTGGCCAAGCTGCTCGCCCGCTTCTACGACCCCTCGGACGGCCGGGTCCTCCTCGACGGCGTCGACCTGCGCGAGCTCGCCGTGCCCGAGCTGCGGCGCGGGGTGGTGATGGTGACGCAGGAGGCGTTCCTGTTCTCCGGCACGGTCGCCGAGAACATCGCCATCGGCCGCCCCGACGCCACCCGCGAGGAGATCGAGCAGGCGGCGAAGGCCATCGGCGCGCACGACTTCATCAGCTCGCTCCCCGACGGCTACGACACCGACGTACGCAAGCGGGGCGGCCGTATCTCCGCCGGTCAGCGCCAACTGGTCGCGTTCGCCCGGGCGTTGCTCGCCGACCCGGCCGTGCTGATCCTCGACGAGGCGACCAGTTCCCTCGACATCCCCGGCGAGCGGGCCGTGCAGCGTGCGATGTCGACGGTGCTGCAAGGGCGTACCGCAGTCGTCATCGCCCACCGGCTGTCCACGGTCGAGATCGCGGACCGCGTGCTGGTCATGGAGCACGGGCAGATCGTCGAGGACGGCACTCCGGCCGAACTCGTCGCGGGGACCGGCAGGTTCGCGGATCTGCATCGGGCGTGGCGGGACAGTCTGGCGTAGTCGGGCGGCACGAGGAACGACGAACGGGGCACGGGCAACGATGATCGACGCGTACGAGGATCCGGGGACTCCCGACTGTCGTGGCGGATGGCGCTATCTGTGGTGGCTCGTCGTGCGCCAGTCCATGCGGTCCGCCATGGGGGCGCTGATCTCCAGCGTGTGGATGGTGCTGCTGGCGGCGACCCCGTACCTGATGTCCCGTGCCGTCGACGACGGGCTGGCGGCCGGTGATTACGGCGCGTTGGCGGGGTGGACGGGTGCGCTGGTCGCGGTGGGGGCGTTCAACGCCTGGCTGAGCATCATGCGGCACCGCACGATGACGCGGGTGCGGATGGACAGCAACTTCCGCACGGTCAAGGTGCTGATCGGCCACGCGGTACGACTCGGTGCCACGCTGCCACGCCGGATCGGGGCCGGGGAGGTCGTCACGATCGGCGTGGGCGACGTCCAGACCATCAGCCAGTCCCTGACCGTCGTCGGCCCGGGTGTCGGTGCCGTCGTCGCCTATCTGGTGGTCGCCGGTCTGTTGATGTCGGTGTCGGTGCCGATCGCCGTCGTGGTGCTGCTCGGGATGCCGCTGGTCGGCGTGCTCGTCGGGCCGCTGCTGGGCCGGTTGCAGGGCACCGAGACGGAGTACCGGGAGCGGCAGGGCGTACTGACCGCACGGATCGCCGACCTCGCGGGCGGCCTGCGCGTCCTCAACGGCCTCGGCGGCAAGGGCCTGGTCGCCGACGCCTTCCACCGCGACTCGCAGCGACTGCGGGCGCAGGGCTACCGGGTCGGGGCGGTGACCAGCTGGGTGCAGGCGCTCGGCGTGGGGCTGCCCACGCTGTTCCTGGCCGTGGTGACCTGGCTGGCGGCGCGGCTGGCCGCCCAGGGCGCCATCACCGTGGGCGAGTTGGTGGCGGTGTACGGCTATGTCGCCGTGCTGGTGGGGCCGGTGGCGTTCTTCATCGAGTGCGGTTACCAGGTCAGCCGTGGCGTGGTGGCGGCGCGGCGGGTCGTGGGGTTCCTGCGGCTGGAGCCGATGGCGGACACCGGCACACGGGACGCACCGGCGGAGCCGGCGACCCTCCACGACCCCGCGTCCGGGGTGCGGGTGCCGCCTGGCCGGCTCACCGCACTGGCCGCCGCGCTGCCGGCCGACGCCACGGCCGTCGTCGACCGCCTCGGCCGCTACGTCCCGTCGGCGGCGACCTGGGGCGAAGTGCCCCTGAGCGCGATCGCGTTACCGCAAGTGCGGGAGCGCATCCTGGTCGCCGACCACGAGGCCGACCTGTTCGCGGGCACGCTGCGGGAGCTGGTGGCCGGCCACGCGGACCGGGACGAGTCGGCGATCACTCAAGCGGTGTACACGGCGGTCTCCGAGGACATCGTCCGCGGCCTCCCCGACGGCATCGACACCCCGATCGACGCCCAGGGCCGCAACCTCTCCGGCGGCCAACGCCAGCGCGTCCGCCTGGTCCGCACGCTGCTGGCCGACCCGGAGGTGCTGCTGGCCATCGAGCCGACGTCGGCCCTGGACGCCCACACGGAGGCACGGGTCGCCGAACGCCTGCACTCGACGAGACGGGGCCGCACGACGCTGGTGACGACGACCTCCCCCTTGGTCCTGGCCCGAGCGGACACGGTCCACTACCTGGTCGACGGCAAGGTGGCGGCCACGGGCACCCACCACGAGCTGCTGGAAGGGGAGCCGGGCTATCGCGCCCTGGTGGCCCGGGACGAGACCGCCGAGGAGCTTGCCAAGTGACGGAAGCCAAACGCCCCTCAGGGGCGCGGGGAACTGCGCGACCAGCCACGAAGCACCCGCACTCGGCAGACAACCCCAAGTCCCGAGCTCGTAGCCGCAGCACAGCCCTCCCCGTCGCAGAACCGCGAGATGTCCGACGAGCCACCACCCGCCTGATCCGAGCCGACGCCCGCTCCTTCACAGCCGTACTCGGCCTGAACGCCCTCGCCGCGCTCACCGGCCTGGCCGCCCCCTGGCTGGTGGGCCGCATCATCGACGAGGTCAGACGCGGCGCAGGCGTCACGACCGTGGACAAACTCGCCCTCGCCATCCTGATAGCGGCAACAGCCCAGCTGTTGCTGGCCCGCTGGGCCCGCTACGTAGGCCACCGCTTCGGCGAACGCACCCTCGCCCGGGTCCGCGAGGACTTCGTGAACCGCACGCTCGCGCTGCCCGCGTCGGTCGTGGAGCGGGCCGGCACCGGCGACCTGACGGCGCGCGGCACGGCCGACGTGGCGGCCGTCGGCACCACCCTGCGCGACGCCGGGCCCGAGCTGCTCATCAACTCCGTACAGGTCCTGTTCCTGCTGGGCGCGGTCCTCGCGCTGGACCCGCTGCTCGGCGCCTGCGGTCTGCTCGGTCTGGCCGGCCTGTGGCCGGTGCTGCGCTGGTATCTGCGCCGTGCGCGCACCGGCTACCTCGCCGAGGGTGCGGCCACCTCGGACGTCGCGGAGATCCTCGCGGCCACCGCCTCCGGCGCCCGCACGGTGGAGGCGCTGCGGCTGGAGCGGCGGCGGGTGGCGGCGAGCCGGGACGCGCTGGAGGAGTCGCGCCGGACCCGCCTGCACACGCTCTTCCTGCGCACGGTGTTCTTCCCCTCGGTCGAGATCGCCTATCTCGTCCCCGTGGCGACGGTCCTGCTCGTCGGCGGGGCACTGCACGCGCGGGGCACGATCAGCCTGGGCACGGTGGTCGCGGCGGCGCTGTATCTGCAGCAGATGGTCGGTCCGCTGGACGAGATCCTGATGCGGGTCGAGCAACTCCAGAGCGGCGGCGCCTCGTTCGCCCGTGTGGAGGGCCTGGCCCGCGCCCCGCGGGCGACGGACGCCGGCTCCCCCACCCCCACGGACGACCGCATCGACGTGACCGGCGTGCGCTACGCCTACGACCGCGGCGGCGAGGTCCTCAGCGACGTCGACCTGACCGTTCGGCCGGGGGAACGGCTGGCGGTGGTCGGCCCGTCCGGCGCCGGCAAGACGACCCTGAGCCGGCTGCTCGCCGGTGTCGACGCGCCGACCGCCGGCTCGGTGACGGTCGGCGGTGTCCCGGTCGTCGCGCTCGGCCCGGAGCAGCTGCGCCGTCAGGTCGTCCTGGTCACCCAGGAGCACCACGTCTTCCTCGGCTCGGTCCGCGACAACCTCCGTATCGCCGAGCCGTCCGCCACGGACGAGGAGGTGTGGGCCGCGCTCACCGCGGTCGGAGCCGACGCCTGGGTACGGCGGCTGCCCGACGGGCTCGACACGACGCTGGGCGACGGCGGGCACGGCACGGACGGCTCGCAGGCCCAGCAGCTGGCCCTCGCGCGCGTGGTGCTGGCCGACCCGCACACCCTGATCCTCGACGAGGCGACGGCCCTGCTCGACCCGACGACGGCCCGGCACACCGAGCGCGCCCTGGCCGCCGTGCTGAAGGGCCGTACCGTCATCGCCATCGCCCACCGCCTGCACACCGCTCACGACGCCGACCGCGTGGCCGTGATGGAGAACGGCCGCCTCACCGAGCTCGGCACCCACGACGAGCTGGTCACGACGGACGGGGCGTACGCGGCACTGTGGCGGTCCTGGCACGGGGAGCGGCCCGCGTCGCCCGGAACGGCGTAGGCCTGATCAGGCGATCTATGCTCGATGCCAGCACTGTCCGCTTCTCCTGGGGAAGTCCGTTGAACTTCTGGTCGCTCTACCAGCACGGCTTCGCGCGCGTCGCCGCGTGCACCGGCCACACCGTCATCGCCGACCCGCACGCCAACGCGGAAGCGGTTCTGCGGCAGGCGCGCCGGTGCGCGCAGGAGGGCGTCGCCGTCGCCGTCTTCCCCGAGCTGGGCCTGACCGGGTACTCAATCGAGGACCTGCTGCTCCAGGACGCGGTTCTCGACGAGGTGGAGCAGGCGCTCCAGTCGGTCGTGGCGGGGTCGGCGGACCTGCTGCCGGTGCTGGTCGTGGGCGCCCCGCTGCGTCATCGGCACCGGATCTACAACTGCGCGGTGATCGTGCACCGCGGCCGGATCCTCGGCGTCTCGCCCAAGTCGTACCCGCCGAACTACCGGGAGTTCTACGAGCAGCGGCAGATCGCGTCCGGTGAGGACGAGCGCGGCGGGACGATCCGGGTCGGCGGCGCTCAGGTGCCGTTCGGCGTGGATCTGCTCTTCGAGGCGCAGGACGTCCCCGGTCTGGTGCTGCACGCGGAGATCTGCGAGGACATGTGGGTCCCGGTGCCGCCGAGCGCGGAGGCCGCCCTGGCCGGCGCGACCGTGCTGGCCAACCTCTCGGGCAGCCCGATCACGGTCGGCCGGGCCGAGGACCGGCGGCTGCTGTGCCGCTCGGCGTCCTCGCGCTGTCTCGCGGCGTACGTGTACTCGGCGGCCGGTCTGGGCGAGTCGACCACCGACCTGTCCTGGGACGGGCAGACCATGATCTACGAGAACGGCGCCCTGCTGGCCGAGACGGACCGGTTCGCGCTCGGCGAGCAGTACGCGGTCGCCGACGTCGACCTCGACCTGCTGCGACAGGAGCGGCAGCGGATGGGCACGTTCGACGACAACCGGCGCACGCACGCCGGGCGCACCGGTGACTTCCGGCGGGTGGACTTCCGGCTCGACCCGCCGACGGCGGACCTGGGCCTCAAGCGCCGGGTCGAGCGTTTCCCGTTCGTGCCGGCCGACGCCGAGCGTCTGGCCCTGGACTGCTACGAGGCGTACAACATCCAGGTCGCGGGCCTCCAGCAGCGGCTGGGCGCGATCGGCGGCCCGAAGGTGGTCATCGGGGTGTCCGGCGGGCTGGACTCCACGCACGCGCTGATCGTCGCCGCCCGGGCGATGGACCGCGCGGGGCGCCCGCGCAGCGACATCCTGGCGTTCACCCTGCCGGGCTTCGCCACCAGCGACCACACCAAGGGCAACGCCCACAAGCTGATGAACTCGCTCGGCGTCACCGCGGCCGAGCTGGACATCACGCCGACGGCGCGGCTGATGCTTCAGGAGATGGGCCACCCGTTCGCGTCCGGCGAGCCGGTGTACGACGTCACCTTCGAGAACGTGCAGGCCGGCCTGCGCACCGACTACCTGTTCCGGCTCGCCAACCAGCGCGGCGGCATCGTCCTGGGCACCGGCGACCTGTCGGAGCTCGCGCTGGGCTGGTCCACGTACGGCGTGGGCGACCAGATGAGCCACTACAACGTCAACTCCGGTGTGCCGAAGACGCTGATCCAGCATCTGATCCGCTGGGTCATCACCAGCGGCCAGTTCGACGCGGAGACCGGCGAGACGCTGGCCGCGATCCTCGACACGGAGATCAGCCCGGAGCTGGTGCCGGGCGAGGAGATGCAGTCGACGGAGTCGAAGATCGGCCCGTACGCGCTGCACGACTTCACGCTCTTCCAGGTGCTGCGGTACGGCTTCCGGCCGTCGAAGATCGCCTTCCTGGCCTGGCACGCCTGGCACGACCCGGACACCGGCGCCTGGCCGCCCGGCTTCCCCGAGGCCAAGCGGGTGGCGTACGACCTGGCGGAGATCAGGCGCTGGCTGGAGGTCTTCTGCCGTCGCTTCTTCGCATTCGCACAGTTCAAGCGCTCGGCGATGCCGAACGGGCCGAAGGTCTCGGCCGGCGGTTCGCTGTCGCCGCGCGGCGACTGGCGAGCGCCGTCGGACGGCAACGCGGCTGCGTGGCTGCGCGATCTCGCGCGCTTCGACGATTGATGCGTCCGATCCGTTTATCGAACGTGAACTCCCGGACAACGAACGATTTCCGGCCAACTTCCTGACGCGGTCCTGACAGAAACCGCAACCACCTGCCACTCTTCCCACGGCCGCGACACAGCATCCCCACAGCGCCGTCACACTGCGGCGCCCGCGGCTGAACTCCGCACGCGCACGTCGAGTTTCCGCACGCGCACGTCGTTCTGCGTACCACTTGTTCTGCCCGGACGGCCCACCCGCCGGCCGGTCTCCCCTGGCCGCGTGATCCGCGGCCGCGCAGAAGGAGTCAGTGTTGAGAGACAGTTCCTCCCACAGACGCACCTCCCACACCACGCGTCACACCACGCACCGCCGCGCAGCCGCCGTCGCTCTCGTCGGCGTCTCCGCCCTGATCGCGGCGGCCGTCCAGTCGGGCGCAGCCACCGCAGCCCCGGAGAAGGCACCGTCGGCGGCGGGCAAGGTCATACCGGGCGCCGAGTCGGTCAAGCTGTCCCCCGCCCAGCGCGCCGAGCTGATCCGCGAGGCCAACGCCGGCAAGGCGGACACCGCGAAGGACCTGCGCCTGGGCGCCAAGGAGAAGCTGGTCGTCCGTGACGTCCTCAAGGACGGCAACGGCACGGTCCACACCCGCTACGAGCGGACGTACGACGGCCTGCCCGTCCTCGGCGGCGACCTCGTCGTCGAGACGGCGAAGTCGGGCGCGACCGAGGCCGTCGTCAAGGCGACCCGGGCCGCCATCAAGCCGCCCACCACGACCGCCGCCGTTCCCGCCGCCAAGGCGGAGAAGCAGGCGCTGGCCGCGGCGAAGGCGGAGAAGGCCAAGAGCCCGGACGTCAACAAGGCGCCCCGCAAGGTGATCTGGGCCGCCAACGGCAAGCCGACCGTGGCGTACGAGACGGTCGTCGGCGGCTTCCAGCACGACGGCACCCCGCAGGAACTGCACGTCGTCACCGACGCCACCACCGGCGCGAAGCTGTACGAGTGGGAGGCCATCGAGACCGGCACCGGCAACACGGTCTACAGCGGCACGGTCACCCTCGGCACCACCCAGTCCGGGTCGACGTACAACCTCACGGACGGGGCGCGCGGCGGACACAAGACGTACAACCTGAACCGCGGCACCTCCGGCACCGGCACCCTCTTCTCCGGTCCCGACGACGTCTGGGGCAACGGCAGCCCCTCCAACCTGGAGTCGGCCGGCGCGGACGCGCACTACGGTGCCGCTCTGACCTGGGACTACTACAAGAACGTACACGGGCGCAGCGGCATCCGCGGCGACGGTGTGGGCGCGTACTCGCGGGTCCACTACGGCAACAACTACGTCAACGCGTTCTGGTCCGACAGCTGCTTCTGCATGACGTACGGCGACGGCTCGGGCAACGCCAACCCGCTGACGTCGATCGACGTGGCCGCGCACGAGATGACCCACGGGCTCACCTCGAACACGGCCGGCCTCATCTACAGCGGCGAGTCCGGCGGCCTGAACGAGGCCACCTCCGACATCTTCGGTTCGACCGTCGAGTTCTTCGCCAACAACTCCTCCGACGTGGGTGACTACCTCATCGGCGAGGAGATCAACATCAACGGCGACGGCACCCCGCTGCGCTACATGGACAAGCCGAGCAAGGACGGCGCGTCCAAGGACAGCTGGTACTCGGGCATCGGCTCGATCGACGTGCACTACTCGTCGGGCCCGGCGAACCACTTCTTCTACCTCCTGTCGGAGGGCAGCGGCACCAAGACCATCAACGGTGTCACGTACAACTCGGCCACGTCGGACGGCCTTCCGGTCACCGGCATCGGCCGGGACAAGGCGGAGAAGATCTGGTTCCGCGCGCTCACCACGAAGTTCACGTCCACGACCAACTACGCGGGCGCCCGCACCGGCACCCTCGCGGCCACCGCCGACCTCTACGGCACCGCCGGCGCCGAGTACAAGGCGGTCCAGGACGCGTGGGCGGGCATCAACGTGGGCTCCCGGCCCGGCGGAGGCGGCGGCACGTCCTTCGAGAGCGGAACCGACGTGGCGATCCCGGACCGGGGCGCGGCGGTCACCTCTCCGATCACCGTCTCCGGGCGGACCGGGAACGCACCGTCCAACCTCCAGGTCGCCGTGGACATCGTCCACACCTACATCGGTGACCTCAAGGTGGATCTGGTCGCCCCCGACGGCACGGCGTACACGCTGAAGGGCTACGGCACCGGCGGCAGCGCGGACAACCTCAACGCCACCTACACCGTGAACGCGTCCTCCGAGGTCGCCAACGGTGTCTGGCAGTTGCGCGTCCAGGACAACGCGGCCATCGACACCGGTTACATCAACAGCTGGAAGCTGACCTTCCCGTAGGCCAGTTGACGGTCTGACCAAGACAGGGCGTCGTCTCGGTGGGTTCAACTCCCGCCGGGACGGCGCCCGTTCATGTTTCTGAAACATTCACCCAACAGTCAAATCTTGGCCAACATCACCGTCCCCTCCTGACATGTACGCGCCGCAGGTGTCACGCTTCCCCCACCCGCCGCACCAGCACCAATGCACTTCCCCCACAAAAGGAGCTCGTGTGACCCCCCTCTACGCGCGTCGCAAGCGCACGACCCTGGCCATCGCCACCACCGTGGCAGCCGGGGCCCTCCTCACCACCGCGCTGACCACCGGTGGTTCGGCCGCAGCGGCCCCCGCGGGCGCCGGCACCAAGGCCGCCCCGCTCGCCGTACCGGTCGCGCTCGCCCCCGCGGCCCGCACCACCCTCATCAAGGACCAGCAGGCCAAGGCGGCCGGCACCGCCGACGAGATAGGCCTCGGCGCCCAGGAGAAGCTGGTCGTCAAGGACGTCGTCAAGGACGCCGACGGCTCGGTCCACACCCGCTACGAGCGCACCTACGCGGGCCTTCCGGTCCTCGGCGGCGACCTGGTCGTCCACGAGTCGGCGACCGGCGCGAGAAAGGGCGTGACCAAGGCGACGAAGGCCACCGTCAAGGTCGCCTCGCTCAAGCCGGCGGTCACCGCGGACAGGGCCGAGAGCCAGGCCGTGAAGCTCGCCAAGGCGGCCGGCTCGGAGAAGACCGCGGCCGACCAGGCGCCCCGCAAGGTGATCTGGGCCGCGAACGGCAAGCCGGCCCTCGCCTACGAGACGGTCGTCGGCGGCCTCCAGGACGACGGCACCCCGAACGAGCTGCACGTCATCACCGACGCCGCCACCGGCAAGAAGCTGTTCGAGTACCAGGGCATCGAGACCGGCACCGGCAAGAGCCTGTACTCGGGCACCGTCACGCTCGGCACGACCAAATCGGGCTCGACGTACAACCTCACGGACGGCACGCGCGGCGGCCACAAGACGTACAACAAGGCCCGCAGCACCAGTTCCTCCGCCGGAACGCTGTTCACCGACGCGGACGACACATGGGGCACCGGCACCGCCTCCAGCTCCTCCACCGACCAGACCGCCGCCGTCGACGCGGCCTACGGCGCACAGGAGACCTGGGACTTCTACAAGGAGACCTTCGGCCGCAGCGGCATCAAGAACGACGGCAAGGCCGCGTACTCGCGCGTCCACTACGGCAACGCGTACGTCAACGCGTTCTGGGACGACAGCTGCTTCTGCATGACGTACGGCGACGGCGAGGGCAACACCAACCCGCTGACGTCGCTGGACGTGGCCGGCCACGAGATGACCCACGGTGTCACCTCCAACACCGCGGGCCTGAACTACTCCGGCGAGTCGGGCGGCCTGAACGAGGCCACCTCCGACATCTTCGGCACGTCGGTGGAGTTCTTCGCCAACAACTCCGCCGACGTCGGTGACTACCTCATCGGCGAGGAGATCGACATCAACGGCGACGGCACCCCGCTGCGCTACATGGACAAGCCGAGCAAGGACGGCGCGTCCAAGGACAGCTGGTCGTCCTCGCTGGGCGGCCTGGACGTGCACTACTCCTCGGGCCCCGCGAACCACTTCTTCTACCTCCTGTCGGAGGGCAGCGGCGCGAAGACGATCAACGGGGTGAGCTACAACTCCCCGACGTCCAACGGCTCGACGGTCACGGGTATCGGCCGCGCCAAGGCCGCCGCGATCTGGTACAAGGCCCTGACCGAGTACATGACGTCGACGACGAACTACAAGGCCGCCCGCACGGCGACCCTGAGCGCGGCGTCCGCCCTGTACGGCTCCACCAGCACGGAGTACAAGACGGTGGCCGCCGCCTGGTCGGCCATCAACGTCAGCTGACGCAGGCGTAGCCGAAAGGGGCGGCACCCGGGAGGAAGGCATCCCCGGGTGCCGCCCTACGCTTGGGCCCATGTCCTTCACGTACGACGACGTCGGCGCGACCCGGGAGAACGGCTTCTGCCCGCCCGGCTTCCACCCCCTGCATGTGCGCACCCGCATAGGCGAGGGCGAGGATGTCTTCCGCCGAGCCTCCGAAGCGGTCATGACCTGGGAAATGCACCGCTCGATGGGCGTCGGCATAGAGGCGTCCGCCGACCGGGCGGCCCCCGAGGTCGACGTCACGGTCACTCTGGCCGGACTGATCAAGGCCCCGTGCCGGGTGGTCTGGACGGCGGAGGAGCACCGCCGGGTGGGCTGGGCGTACGGCACGCTTTCCGGTCATCCCGAATGCGGCGAGGAGTCCTTCCTCGTGGACCGCACGGGGGACGGGACGGTGTGGCTGACCGTGCAGGCCTTCAGCCGCGCGGCCAAGTGGTACGCGCGGGCGGGAGGACCTGCGACGCGGGGGCTGCAGCACGCGTACGCGCGACGGTGCGGCAATGTGCTGCGGCAGATGTGCGAGACCGAGGGGGACTGAGGGACACCGCAGCCCCCCTGGACGACGTCACCGCAGCAGGACCCCGGCCCCCTCCCCCACGTCCTCGGAGGGCACCGCCACCAACCCCAGCTCCGCACTCGACGCCAGCAGCCGGTGCGACGGCAGAATCCGGACGGTGTATCCGTAGGGTCCCGTCCGGTCGAGGGCCAGCGGGCCCTCGTACACCCACCGGCCCTCCGGGTCCGGACTGCCCGTCGGCTTCAGCGCAACCGTCGAGGCGTCCGCGATGCGGTCCTGGGAGTCGACGCGGCCCGAGACCGCCTGGACCTCGACGTCGTCCGGCCCGAGGTCGCCGAGGCCCACGCGGACCCGGAGGCTGAGCGTGGAGCCGAGTTCCGCGGTGGGTGTCGCCGCCGACGTCTCGAGGTGGTCGACCGTGACGCCGTGCCAGGCCGAACGCACCCGCGCCTTCCAGCCCGCGAGCTCACGCGCCGCGTCCGGCGTCATCGCGCGGTGGGCGTGGGCGGCCGGGGTGTAGAGGCGCTCCACGTACTCGCGGACCATCCTGCCCGCCAGGACCTTCGGGCCGAGCAGGGTCAGGGTCTGGCGGACCATCTCGATCCAGCGGTCCGGCAGGCCGTTCTGGCCCTGCTCGTAGAAGCGCGGGGTCACCCGCTGCTCCAGCAGGTCGTACAGCGCCGCCGCCTCTATGTCGTCGCGGTGGTCCGGGTCCGTGCCGGTGCCGTCCGCGGTGGGGATGGCCCAGCCGAAGTCCGGCTGGAACCACTCGTCCCACCAGCCGTCCAGGACGGAGAGGTTGAGGCAGCCGTTCAGCGCCGCCTTCATGCCGGAGGTGCCGCAGGCCTCCAGGGGGCGCAGCGGGTTGTTGAGCCAGATGTCGCAGCCCGGGTAGAGCTTCTGCGCCATCGCCATGCCGTAGTCCGGGAGGAAGACGATCCGATGCCTGACCCGCGGGTCGTCGGCGAACCTCACCAGCTCCTGGACCAGGCGCTTGCCGCCGTCGTCCGCCGGGTGCGCCTTGCCCGCCACCACGATCTGGATGGGCCGCTCCGGGTGCAGCAGCAGGTCCATCAGCCGGTCGCGGTCCCTCAGCATCAGCGTCAGCCGCTTGTACGAGGGGACCCGTCGGGCGAATCCGATCGTCAGGACGTCGGGGTCGAGGACGCCGTCGATCCAGCCCAGCTCGGCCGTCCCGGCGCCGCGTTGGCGCCAGGAGGTGCGCAGCCGGTCCCGTACCTCCGTCACCAACTGCTCGCGCAGGTTCCGGCGCAGCTCCCAGACGTCCTGGTCGGGGATCTCCGCGACCGCGTCCCAGCGGTCCGAGCCGCCGACGCTCATGGCGTCCTCGGTGCGCTGGGCGCCGATCTGGCGGGCGCCGAGGCGGAAGACCTCGGGGGCGACCCAGGTCGGGGCGTGGACGCCGTTGGTCACGGAGGTGATCGGCACCTCGTCGGGGTCGAACCCCGGCCACAGGCCCGAGAACATCTCGCGGCTGACGTTGCCGTGCAGCAGCGAGACGCCGTTCGCGCGCTGGCCCAGGCGCAGGCCCATCACGGCCATGTTGAACAGGTTGGGCTCGCCGCCCGGGTAGGTCTCCATGCCGAGCTGGAGGATCCGCCCGACCTCAAGGCCCGGGAGTTCGGCGTCGGGGCCGAAGTGGTGGGCGACCAGCTCACGGTCGAAGCGGTCGATGCCGGCCGGGACGGGCGTGTGGGTGGTGAAGACCGTGCCGGCGCGGACGGCTTCCAGTGCCGGGTCGAAGTCCATGCCCGCCGCGCAGAGTTCGGCGATGCGCTCCAGGCCGAGGAAGCCGGCGTGGCCCTCGTTGGTGTGGAAGACCTCGGGTTCGGGGTGGCCGGTCAGACGGCAGTACGTCCGGACCGCCCGCACTCCTCCTATGCCCAGCAGCATCTCCTGCAGCAGCCGGTGCTCGCTGCCGCCGCCGTAGAGCCGGTCGGTCACGCCGCGTTCGCCGAGGTCGTTCTCCTCGACGTCCGAGTCGAGCATCAGCAGGGGGACGCGGCCGACCTGGGCGAGCCAGACGCGGGCGTGCAACTGCCTGCCGCCGGGCAGGGCGATGGAGACCTGCGCGGGGGTGTCGTCGGGTTCCTTCAGGAGCGCGACCGGCAGCTCGTTGGGGTCCAGGACCGGATAGTGCTCCTGCTGCCAGCCGTCGCGGGACAGGGTCTGCCGGAAGTAGCCGTGCCGGTACAGCAGGCCTACCCCGATGAGGGGCACGCCGAGGTCGCTGGCCGCCTTGAGGTGGTCGCCGGCGAGGATGCCGAGGCCGCCGGAGTACTGGGGCAGGGCGGCCGTGATGCCGAACTCGGGTGAGAAGTAGGCGACGGCGGTGGGCAGTTCGGCGGACTGGTCCTGGTACCAGCGCCCGCCCGTGACGTAGTCGTTCAGGTCACCGGCGGCCGCGGCCAGCCGGCGCAGGAAGCGGCGGTCCTCGGCCAGCTCCGCGAGCCGCCCGGGCGACACGCTGCCCAGCAGCCGTACGGGGTCGTTGCCCGAGGCGGCCCAGCACTCGGGGTCGACGGACTGGAAGAGATCGCGGGTCTCCGCATGCCAGGACCAGCGCAGATTACGCGCCAGATCGCTCAGGGGGCGGAGGGGTTCGGGGAGCACTGGACGGACGGTGAATCGACGGATCGCCTTCACATTCCACCTCGGGCAGCGCGTGGCAGGGGACACACGGCGGTGTGGGTCCCGTCATCGCAACCGACAGTATCGGTATGCGGGGGTTCGCAACCACCGTGCGTTTTTGTGGGGTGTCAAGCGCGGAGAACAGAGCACGTACGTCCGGAAAACGCCGCAACCTTTACGGATCACCGATGCCCGGTATGGCCGATTCCGCCCCCGTAGGCCTCCTTGTGGCGACTTCTCACACCACGAGAGGCTGAGCGGTGGCGCGCCGGCCCAGACGGGGTGCACCCCGTGTTCCAGGGCCGTTATGCGCCGAGTTGAGGAGGGGAACCCACACCATGGCACGGACGCGCATACGGCGTCTGCGCCGGGCCGGTGGTCTGACTGCGGTGACCTGTGTCATCGCGCTTTCGGCCACCACGATGCCCGCGCACGCCGCACCGGAGGGACAGATACTCGGCGCCGGGGACCCCGGCTCCGTCAGCGGCAGTTACCTGGTGACGCTCAAGGGGGGAACGAAGGCTCCGTCGGGGGCCGGAAAGAGCCTCGCCGAGAAGTACGGGGCGAAAATAAGCCATACCTACGGCACGGTCCTCAACGGCTACGCAGTCCGGGCCAACGAGAGACAGGCCAAGCGGCTCGCGGCCGACTCCCGGGTCGCGTCGGTCGTCCAGGACACCCGAGTGACGCTGGACCACACCCGGAAGAACCCGCCAACTTGGGGACTGGACCGCATAGACCAGCGGAACCTGCCGCTGGACAGGAGCTACACCTGGCCGGAGTCGGCGGGCGCCGGCGTGACGGTGTACGTGATCGACACCGGCATCCGCATCTCGCACAAGGACTTCGGCGGCCGGGCGAGCTACGGGTGGGACTTCGTCGGCGACGACAGGGCCGCGAGCGACGGCAACGGCCACGGCACCCATGTCGCCGGCACCATCGCGGGCAAGCAGTACGGCGTCGCCAAGAAGGCCAAGGTCGTCGCCGTGCGGGTCCTCGACAACGCCGGCGGCGGCAGCACGGCCGACGTCATCGCCGGAATCGACTGGGTGACCAGGCACGCCAGGAAGCCGGCCGTCGCCAACGTCAGCCTCGGCGGCCACCGCAACTCGCAACTGGACGCCGCCGTACGCAACTCCATCGCGTCCGGCGTGACCTACACGGTCGCGGCGGGCAACGACGGGCTGCCGGCCGGCCGGTACTCCCCCGCCGCCGTGCGGGAGGCGATCACCGTGGGTGCCACCGACAGAAAGGACGCACGGGCGGGCTTCTCCAACTTCGGTTCGGTTCTGGACGTATTCGCCCCGGGCGTGTCCATCACTTCGGCGTCGTATGCAAATGACACCGGCAAGGCGACCTATTCGGGGACGTCGATGGCGTCCCCGCACACCGCGGGTGTGGCCGCGCTCTATCTGGCCGGCCACCCCAAGGCGAAGCCCGCACAGGTGTCCAAGGCGCTGGTGGCGCAGGCTGTCACCGGGAAGGTCTCCGGGCGGGGGCTCGGCTCGCCGGACAAACTCCTCCAGGTACCGGGCTCATAGCGGCCTCTTCACGCCGAATTGCAGGCACCGGCCCCGTTCTTCAGGAACGGGGCCGGTCTTGTGTGTAGACATACGCGTGAGTAGTTAACAAAGTGCCGGATTGCGTACCCGAATAGGGTGGGAAGGCTCCAGCGGTAACCCCACCCGTGCGCCCCCGGGCGCGCGCCGGAACGAACCACGCAGGACCCACCTCCCCACAGCCATCCGCCCACCCAAGATGACGCGGACAGGAGCGGTCATGCCCGCCATGCACCACCAGTCGTCCTCACCCCCGACGTCGCGCACCGAAGCACCCCCAGCCCCCCGCACCGCACGCACCGACCCCGGACCCCCGGCTCCGGAGCGATCCTCCGCGAACGACAAGGCGGCCGGTGTCGGGCGCATACCCGTCCTCGACGTCCGCCCGGTCGTCCAGCACGGGCGCAGGCCCGCGAAGGCCGTGACCGGCGAGACCTTCGAGATCTCGGCGACCGTGTTCCGGGAGGGACACGACGCGGTCGCCGCCAATGCCGTACTGACCGACCCGGACGGCCGGCCCGGCCCCTGGACACCGATGCGCGAACTCGCCCCGGGCACCGACCGCTGGGGCGCCACCGTCACCGCCGGAGAGCCGGGCCACTGGACCTACCGGGTCGAGGCCTGGGGCGATCCGGTGGCCACCTGGCGGCACCACGCACAGATCAAGATCCCGGCCGGGATGGACACGGAACTGGTTCTGGAGGAGGGCGCGCGACTGTACGGGCGTGCGGCCGCCGAGATCCCCGAGAGCGAGGGGCGGTCGGTGATCCTCGCGGCCGTCGAGGCGCTGCGGGACGAGAACCGCCCGGCCGCCTGGCGGCTGGCGGCCGCGTCGACGCCCGAGGTGGACGCGGTGTTGGGGCGGTATCCGCTGCGGGACCTGGTCACCGCCTCGGACCCGCTGCCCCTGCTGGTGGAGCGGGAGCGGGCCCTGTTCGGCTC
>NZ_JBVKAV010000012.1:303019-438803 GCF_055639295.1 Streptomyces sp. NPDC107528 | reverse complement strand
TCGTCCCGGTCGACGGTCAGGTCATCGGCGAAGTGCCGGTCGCCAGTGGCGTCGGGCACGTACTTCACGGTGACAACGATCCTCAAGCTCACGCCGGCTCTCCTACTGCGTCGACATTTCTCTGCTGCCTACTTGCAGGCAGCATAGGCGCCCCAAGCGGCCGTTCCCGTTCGGGGCGACTCGCGCTCCGAGCGAAATATTACTCGTCAGTACACCCAGTTCATTCCCGCTAAGCAAGCGCTTTGAACTGTGACCTTTGCAACGCAGCGTAATCGGAAACCGACGGCTTCGCAGAACCGTGGGCAGCCGGTTCCGTCACATCGGTGCGGTGAGGTCAGTCACGCAGGCCGTTGAACCGGCCCTGGTGGTAAAGAAGCGGACGCCCTGGTCCCGTGGAGTCGCCGAGGACGACCTCGGCCAGCACGATGCGGTGATCGCCGGCCGGAACGCGTCCCACGACCCGGCAGACCGTCCAGGCGAGGACGTCGTCGAGGACGGGGACGCCTTCGGGGCCCTCGCCCCAGGCCGTGGGCGGAGCGAAGCGGTCGGCGCCGCTGCGGGCGAAGGTGGCGGCGAGCTCCTGCTGGTGCTCGCCGAGTACGTGGACGCCGACGTACTCCGTCGCGGCTATCGCCGGCCAGCTGGACGCACCGGTGCCGATGCCGAAGGAGAGCATCGGGGGATCCGCGGAGACGGACGCGACAGAGGTGGCGGTGAAGCCGACCGGGCCCGTCTCACCGCGGGCGGTGATCACTGCCACACCTGCCGCATGCCGCCGGAAGACGGAGCGGAGCAGGTCGGGAGAGGCGAGCCGAGGGGTACCGAGGCCGGACGTGGCCGTCATGGAGTTGTCCTTCTGCGAGGAGAGGCGTGGCGATCCGTGGGTGCTCAACAGCCCGGACAGCGCGCGCTCGCGGTGCGGGCCAGATCGACGTGAGCCCGTACGAAGAGAAGGAGTTCCTCAGGCATAAGGTCAGGCTGACGATAGGTGGTACGCGCAGTCAAGTGGGTTCCGGGATGTGGGAGATGACTCACCCTCGGCCTCACGGCCCCTCAGACCGCTTCGCCCAGCGCCGCGATCACGTCCGCCTTGCGCGGCTGCCCGGTGGCCCGCCGTACGACGTTCCCGTCGGCGTCGAGGACCAGCACGGTCGGCGTCTTGAGGATGTCGAACCGGCGTACCAGGTCCAGGTGGTCCTCGGCGTCGATCTCGACGTGGGTCACGCCCGGGACCATGCCGGCGACCTCGCCGAGCACGCGCCGGGTGGCCCGGCAGGGGGCACAGAAGGCGCTGGAGAACTGCACGAGAGTGGCGCGCTCGCCCAGCGCCGCGCCCAACTCGGCCGCTCCGAGCCGCTTTCCGTCATCGCGCCCGCGCACCCTTACTCTCCCGCTCCGCCGCCGCTGCAGCACTCCGTAGACACTCGCCGCCGCGAGCACCACCACGCACACCACCAGTCCGGTCATCACCCTCCTCAAGCGTTCACGAGACTGCAAAGATTCCCGCCCCCTGGGAGCGGGTCCGTTGCGGAATGCTTGATTCATGGACATCGATGTGAGGGGGCCGCGCTTCGGGGCGGCCGTGACGACCGTGGTGCTGGCTGCCGTCCTGGTCACCGGGAGCGCCTGGCTGCTGGCCTGGCAGACCCTGGCGTTCGCGCTCGGCGCGGCGGGCGGGGTGGGCCGTTCGCCTTACGGATGGCTGTTCCGCACAGTTGTACGGCCGCGGCTCGGATCGCCGACCGAGTTCGAGCCCCCGGAGCCGCCGCGGTTCGCCCAGGCGGTCGGGCTGCTCTTCGTGGGCCTCGGGCTGGTCGGGTACACGCTCGGGCCCGAATGGCTGGGGCTCGCCGCCACCGGAGCCGCGCTCGCGGCCGCTTTCCTGAACGCCGTCTTCGGCTACTGCCTGGGCTGCGAGGTGTTCCTGTTGCTGCGGCGAGTGACGGTGCGCGCCGAGTAAAGACGGCACAAAAGCCCGAGGTGGATCACGGGTCGACGTGACGAGGATCTCGCCGTTCCCAGGCACTTGGGCTTGGCCCTCGGCCGTTCTTGGGGCACGATCTGCGACAAGCCGTAAACCTACGGCTGCGTAACTTTTCCACTGGGAGCACTCCTTCCCAGGCAGAGAAGGAAGGGTCCACCCCGTCCATGGCAGAGCTTGTCTACCGTCCCGTCGTCGGTCTCGCCCAAGCGTTGTTCAAGGCGTGGGACCTCAAGATCGACTGCAAGGGATCGGAGAACATTCCGCGCTCGGGCGGCGCCGTGCTGGTGAGCAACCACATCAGCTACCTGGACTTCGTCTTCGACGGCCTGGCGGCGCTCCCGCAGAAGCGCCTCGTGCGCTTCATGGCGAAGGAGTCGGTGTTCCGGCACAAGATCTCCGGCCCGCTGATGCGGGGGATGAAGCACATCCCGGTGGACCGCAAGCAGGGTGAGGCGGCGTACGCCCACGCACTGCAGTCGCTGCGGTCCGGCGAGATCGTCGGGGTCTTCCCGGAGGCCACCATCTCGCAGTCGTTCACGCTGAAGAGCTTCAAGTCGGGTGCCGCGCGGATGGCCCAGGAGGCCGGCGTGCCGCTGATCCCGATGGCCGTGTGGGGCACACAGCGCCTGTGGACCAAGGGCCACCCGCGCAACTTCAAGCGCAGCCACACCCCGATCACCATCCGGGTCGGCGAAGCGATCGAGGCCTCCAAGGACAAGTACGCGGGCGCGATCACCCGCCAGCTGCGCGAGCGCGTCCAGGAGCTGCTGGAGGCCGCCCAGCGCGCCTACCCCGTACGCCCGAAGGACTCGGACGACACCTGGTGGATGCCGGCCCACCTCGGCGGCACGGCACCTACGCCGGAACAGGTGCGCGAGGCCGAAGCGCGCTGACGCCCGACCCGTTCAGCAAGTCGGGGGACGCACCGTGATGTGCGCTCCCGGGCTGAACTTGGCAAGCAGTTCCGCGAGTTTGGTGGCCGCCTGCTCGGCGTCGGCGACCGGCATCGGTGACAGGGTCTCCAGGAGGAAGATCCCGGAGACGGAGTCCTCGGTGAGCCTGGTCCGGGGGCCCTGGCGCCAGTTCCAGCGGCGGCAGGTCACGCCCGCGTCGTCGCGCCACACGACCTCGCCCGAGTCGGGGTGCTCGACGGCCTCCTCGCCACCCGCGACGGTCACGAAGTCCTCTTCGCCGGTGGCGCGCACCAGGCGCATACCGCCCTCGATGCGGTCGATGTCCTCGCCGCCGACGGGGACGAGGTGGGCGACGCTGATGGCGTTGTAGACGTCCACCAACAGGTTGATCCGGGGCAGTCCCGCCTCCGACAGTGCCCTTTTGGCCAGCGCCTCCGCCGAGTTGCGGGTCCGGGACGGCTTCGACCCGAACGCCGTGTAGACCTCGCGCCAGGCCGCCATGTGCGGGTCCTCGTGCGGAGCACGCCCGTCCAGGCGTACGGCGAGCCGGCGGGCCGCATCGTCGAGGAGCTCGGAACTCGCCTCGGTACTGGGTCCGTTGACCAGGCCGTGCGCCTCGACCGCCACATGGGTGAAGCCGGGTGCCAGGGTGCGCACCTCGTCGGAGACGGTCAGGGTGAGAGTCATGGTCCGCCTTGTCTCGGGGTTCACAGTGCGGTGGGCAGGTGCTGCCACAGATACGGCCGGTCAGGGGCGGCTTTGAGGGCATCGAGCACGGCCGGGTGCGGTGCAGCATACAGGACTGGGTAGTCCATCTCATTGGACGCCGGATCGGGTGCGAAGGCCAGCCGTTCGCCATCCAGCGAGAACTGGGCGTCCACGCCAGGCTTGTTGCCTCGCGGATCCTGCCGATGCCAGGCACCGTTGAACCGCACGGCGACCAAGCCGTGCACCACGTCGAACTTCTGGTAGCACAGCGCCGTCGGGATGTCCTCGGCCCGCAACAACGCGGCCAGCGCATGAGCCTTGGCGTAGCAGATGCCGGTGCCCTGCACCAGGACGTCGGAGGCGCGCCAGGTGACCCGGGGATCGCCGGAGTCCTGTGAGTGCGGGATGACATCGCGTACGAACTCGAACGCGGCCCGTGCATATTCATACGAGTCCTCCGCACCGCGGGCAAGCCTCGCAGCCGTCTCGCGAACGACTGGGCGGCGATGGTCGATCACCTCGTCAGCGGCCAAGTAGGCGGAGAAGTCGACGGTTTGCTGGATCATCTGCATGAGAGCAGAGCGTAAAGGGAGGCCGCGATCACCGTCAATCAACTTTCCGCGCAATGCATACATATACAGTCGGCGGAGCAAGCCACTTCCGCCCCCTGAGAACGGCCGAACATCGCCGCAACCAGGCCGGCGGGTACAACCCCTCCCCCGGGCCGCCCGTCTCGTCACCGACCGGTCATCAACAAGGGGGAGTTCATGAAGCATCGACTGCTCGGAGCCGCGGTCGCCGGCTGTGCCCTGGTCGCGGTCGGGGCCGGGCCCGTGCACGCCGCGTCCGATCAGCTGTGGATCAGCGTGCCGTCCGACACCGTGTTGCCGGGGGCCGACGCGGACGGCGCGGCGTCCGAGCGTGTCCTCGATGTCGGGGTCACCCACGACAACACCGAGAACGGGGTGCCGGCCGGCCAACTGACCGTGGACGCCGGCGAGATCGCCTCGTTCGCGCGAGTGTCGTGGCCCGCGAACTGCGTGCCCGAGTCGGCCCTCAAGGCGGTCTGTGACTTCCCCGAGATGCCGGTGGGGACCGACGGCGTGCCGGCGGCCCGGCTCGGACTGCGCGCACTGCCGGGCGCCGACGTCAGCGCGTCCGGGTACCTGCGCTACTCGGCCGCCGCCGGGGAGCTCACGGCGGTTCCGGCGGAGACCGGGATCACCCTGGGCGACGGCCCGGACCTCGGGCTCAGCCAGGCCGCGCACCAGCGGGACCTCACTCCCGGCACGAACACCCAGGTACGGGCGACGGTCGCCAACAACGGCAACCGCACCACGGACCGCACACTGCTGTCGATCTACTCGTCGTACGGCCTTCGGTTCAAGGAACGGCACTCCAACTGTGAGTACCGGGACCACCCCATCGGTACGTTCGCGCTGTGCGTGCTGGACGAGGCGGTGGCGCCGGGCGAGCGGTACGCCCTGACGACCGCCCTCCATGTCGGGCGGAACGCGCTGTACGAGCGGTTCGACCACTCCGTACTGCCGTACTCGGACGAGGCACTCGAAGAAGCCCGGGGCGGCGAGACGTGGACCCCGGGCACGGGCCACGAGCTGAACCTGCGCCCCGTGGCGGCGCAGCCGGCCACCGTCGGCGAAGAGGACCTGGATCTGTTGGACAACTACCGGACCGTCATCCTCGACGCCAGGAACACCGCCGACCTGAAGCTCACCGGCAGCAAGGTGCGCGGGGCCGCCGGGGACACCGTGACCGCGCGCGTCACCATTCACAACCGCGGCCCGGCATGGGTGGCGTCGCTGGGCGTGGGCGCGGCCGTCGCCACCGTGCGGTTCCAGGCGCCGGAGGGGACGACGGTGGTGGGCCTGCCGGAGGACTGCTCGACCCAGGAGCCGCCCGAGGAGGGCTCTCCCGTGACGGCCTACCTCTGCCGGACGCCGATCCACCTGCACGACAAGGCGTCCCACACCTTTGAGGTGCAGCTCCGGATCGACCAGGTGATACGCGGGGCACGCACCACCGTCGAAACCCTCAACGACGATCCGGAGCTGTCCATCAGGAAGTTCGACCCGAACCTGCGCAACAACAGCGCCGCGATCGTCGTCAACGGCTGATCGGTGCTGAAGGAGGAGAAGGCCTAGCGGGCCATCTCCTCCTTCAGCGCCGCCACGAACGCGTCCACGTCGTCCTCGGTGGTGTCGAACGCGCACATCCAGCGCACGACGCCCGCCGCCTCGTCCCAGAAGTAGAACCGGAACCTCTTCTGGAGGCGCTCGCTCACGTCGTGCGGGAGCTTGGCGAAGACGCCGTTGGCCTGCACGGGGTAGAGGATCTCGACGCCGTGCACGGCGCGGACGCCCTCGGCGAGGCGCTGGGCCATCTCGTTGGCGTGCCGGGCGTTGCGCAGCCAGAGGTCCTTGGCGAGCAGAGCCTCCAACTGCACCGACACGAAGCGCATCTTGGAGGCGAGCTGCATGGACAGCTTGCGCAGATGCTTCATGTGGCTGACGGCGTCCTGGTTGAGGACGACGACCGCCTCGCCGAACAGGGCGCCGTTCTTGGTGCCGCCGAGGGAGAGGATGTCGACGCCGACCGCGTTGGTGAACGTCCGCATGGGCACGTTCAGAGTGGCGGCCGCGTTGGCTATCCGGGAGCCGTCCAGGTGCACCTTCATGCCGTGCGCGTGGGCGTGCTCGCAGATCGCGCGGATCTCGTCCGGCGTGTAGAGAGTGCCCAGTTCGGTGCTCTGGGTGATCGAGACGACCTGGGGCATCGCCCGGTGCTCGTCCTCCCAGCCGTACGCCTGCTGGTCGATCAGCTCGGGGGTGAGCTTGCCGGCGGGCGTGGGCACGGTGAGCAGCTTGAGGCCGCCCATCCGCTCCGGCGCCCCGCCCTCGTCGACGTGGATGTGCGCGCTCTCGGCACAGATCACCGCACCCCAGCGGTCGGTGACCGCCTGGAGCGCGACGACGTTGGCGCCGGTGCCGTTGAACACCGGGAACGCCTCGGCGGTGGCGCCGAAGTGGCTGCGGACGATCCGCTGGAGGTTCTCGGTGTAGTCGTCCTCGCCGTATGCGACCTGGTGCCCGCCGTTGGCCAGGGACAGGGCGGCGAGCACCTCGGGGTGGGCACCGGCGTAGTTGTCACTGGCGAAGCCGCGGACGTCCGGGTCGTGGTGGCGACGGGCGTCGGTCTTCGGAGGGTTCACGGCTTCTCGGTCAGCCACAGGCGGTTTCCGTTCACTTCTGCGGCGGGCTTGTCCCAGACGCCGACGACGGCATCGGCCAGGTCCTTGACGTCCGTGAAGCCCGCGAACTTCGCGTTGGGGCGGTCGGCGCGCATCGCGTCGTGCACCAGCGCCTTCACCACCAGGATGGCAGCCGCGGACGTCGGCCCCTCGGGGCCCCCGGCCTTGCGGAAGGCGTCGGCCAGCGCGAGCGTCCAGGCCTCGGCGGCGGCCTTGGCGGCGGCGTACGAGGCGTTGCCCGCGCTCGGCTTCGAGGCGCCGGCGGCGCTGATCAGCACATACCGTCCGAGCTCGCTGCGCTGGAGTCCCTCGAAGAACGCCAGCGAGGTGTGCTGCACGGTGCGGATCAGCAGTAGTTCCAGGAAGTCCCAGTCGTCGAGACTCGTCTTGATGAAGGTCTCGCTGCCGCGCCAGCCGCCGACGAGATGGACCAGGCCGTCGACACGGCCGAAGTCCTTCTCGATGCGGTCCGCCCACGCGCGGGTGGCCTCACGGTCGAGCAGGTCGACCGTGTCCCCGACGACGGTGGCGCCGCCGTGCGCGTAGCTCGCCGCGTCCACGGCCTCGGCGAGCCGCTCCGGGTCGTTGTCCGAGCCGATGACGGTCGCGCCCGCCTCGGCCAGTCGCAGCAGCGCCGCCTGCCCGGCGGGTCCGCCCGCGCCGGCCACCGCGATCACTGCACCGCTGAGAGCTCCGTTCCCCGCCATCTTCTTCGCCTCCTGCTGAGCTGTGTTCTCGGTGCTGCGGTCGCTCACGCGGCGATCCGCTCGGCGCTGTCCGCCGTGATGCCCTTGGTGGAGGCGATCACGTTCTTGAGTTTCTTGGACAGGGCCTCATAGAACATGCTCAGCGGAAACTCGTCCGGAAGCACGTCATCGACGAGCTTGCGCGGCGGCAGGCTCAGATCGAGGGCGTCGGGACCCTTGGCCCACTTGGAGCCCGGGTGCGGGGAAAGGTACGCGGAAACGAGCTCGTAGCCCGCGAACCAGTGGACGAGCTTCGGGCGGTCGATGCCGTCGCGGTACAGCGTCTCGATCTCGGCGCACAGCTGGTTGGTGACCTGCGGGGCACGGTCCCAGTCGATGAACAGCTTGTTGTCCGTCCAGCGGACCACGTCGTGCTTGTGCAGGTAGGCGAAGAGCAGCTGGCCGCCGAGGCCGTCGTAGTTGCGCACCCGCTCGCCGGTGACCGGGAAGCGGAACATGCGGTCGAACAGCACGGCGTACTGCACGTCACGGGCCTGCGGGACGCCGTCGGCCTGCAGCTTCACGGCCTCCTTGAAGGCGGTGAGGTCACAGCGCAGCTCTTCCAGGCCGTACATCCAGAACGGCTGGCGCTGCTTGATCATGAACGGGTCGAACGGCAGGTCACCGTGGCTGTGGGTCCGGTCGTGGACCATGTCCCACAGGACGAAGGCCTCCTCGCAGCGCTTCTGGTCGTGGACCATCGCGGCGATGTCCTCGGGCAGGTCGAGGCCCAGGATGTCGACGGCGGCGTCGGTGACGCGGCGGAAGCGGGCGGCCTCGCGGTCGCAGAAGATGCCGCCCCAGGTGAAGCGCTCCGGGGCCTCGCGCACGGCGATCGTCTCGGGGAAGAGCACGGCGGAGTTGGTGTCGTAGCCCGCGGTGAAGTCCTCGAACTTGATGCCGCAGAACAGCGGGTTGTCGTAGCGGGTGCGCTCCAGCTGGGCCAGCCAGTCCGGCCAGACCATGCGCAGCACGACCGCTTCGAGGTTGCGGTCGGGGTTGCCGTTCTGCGTGTACATCGCGAAGACGACGAGGTGCTGGAGGCCGTCCGCGCGGCTCGCGGCCGGCTGGAAGGCCAGCAGCGAGTCGAGGAAGTCGGGCACCTGGAAGCCGGCCTCTGCCCAGCGGCGCAGGTCCTTCACGAGGGCCTCGTGGTAGGCGGCGTCGTGCGGAAGCAGCGGGGAGAGCTCCAGCACCGCGTCCACGACACGCCGTACAGCGGCCTCGGCGTCCGTGCGCTCGGGCGCGCCCTCGGCCTCGAAGTCGATCGACCCGTCCTTGGACTGCCATGGCCGGATCTGCTCCACGGCATCCTTGAGCACGGGCCACGCCGGGTGCTCCACCACCCTGGTCGCAGGAGGAACCTGCTCCTCCGTAGCCATCTGCACAAGAATTTCCGTCATGTCTCACCCTCCACGGGAGAACCTCGCGTATGAAGACCGTATACGCACGAGGTTCCTCCGAGCAAGTGAAGAGTCGGGAAATTATCCTGCGCACCCCCATGGTCACCGCAACTTTTGCTGTTTGTCATCCGGACAGCGCATACCCAGTCCCTGCGCGGGCATGTGCAGGGACGAACAGGTGGTCCGCGGCGGCAGGTCAATTCCTGCGGGACTCGCCCACGGCAGAGTGACCATGCGGAGGGCCGCGATCCAGGTGCGACATGTCCACTGCCGCAAACCCTGCGTACACGTGGGGTTCATCACGCGCCGGGGCCACTAGGCTGCGGATCTGCCGCGCGAACAGTCCGCTCCGGTTTGCGCGCACGCCGAGCCGCCGTCGACGGAAGCGAGTTGAACCTTGAACTTCCTTACCATCGGTCATCGCGGAGTCATGGGTGTCGAACCCGAGAACACCCTCCGTTCGTTCGTCGCCGCCCAGCAGGCCGGCCTCGACGTCATCGAACTCGATCTCCACCTGAGCAAGGACGGCGCCCTCGTCGTCATGCACGACACAGACGTGGACCGCACGACCGACGGCACCGGCGCGATCGCCGACAAGACCCTCGCCGAGCTGCGCGCCCTGGACGCGGGCCGCGGCGAGCGCGTCCCGGTCTTCGAAGAGGTCCTCGACGCCGTGAAGTCGCCGCTGCAGGCCGAGATCAAGGACGTCGCGGCGGCTCGGGCCCTCGCCGAGGTGATGACCAAGCGCGACCTGGTGGCCCGGGTCGAGGTGTCCTCGTTCCACGACGACGCCGTCGCCGAGATCGCCCGCCTCGTACCCGGCGTCCGGACTGCGCTGATCGCCAGCCGCTACGGCACCGACATCGTGGACCGTGCCGTCGAGGCCGGCGCGGCGACGGTCTGCCTCAACATCCGCCGGCTCACCCTGGAGGTCGTGGAACACGCCCGCAAGGCGGACCTCAGGATCATCGGCTGGGTGGTGAACACCCAGGACCATCTGCGCCTCGTACGGGCCCTTGAACTGGACGGCGCGACCACGGACTACCCGGAGATCAAGCGCACCGGCCGCTTCACGGCCTGAACGTCCACCGCATGAACGTCACGCCAGCCCCTTGACCAGCAGCTCGAACTGCAGGTCGGGGCGCTGTGGGATGCCGAAGCGCTCGTCGCCGTACGGGAACGGGGTCATCCGTCCCGTACGGCGGTAGCCACGCCGCTCGTACCAGGCGATCAGGTCGTTCCGTACGGAGATCACGTTCATGTGCATCTCGGTAACACCCCAGGTCGCGCGGGCCTGCCGCTCGGCCTCCGCGATGATCACCTTGCCGAGGCCGGTGCCCTGGAGTGCGGGGCTCACCGCGAACATCCCGAAGTAGGCGTGTTCGTCGCGGTGCTCCAGCTGGCAGCAGGCCACGAGCCGCCCGTCCCGCTCCACGGTGAGCAGCCGCCCTTCCGACGACTTGATGACCGCCAGCACGCCCTCCGGGTCGGTCCGCCGGCCTTCGAGGATGTCCGCCTCGGTCGTCCAACCGGCCCGGCTGGCGTCCCCGCGGTAGGCCGACTCGATCAGCGCCACCAGCGTGTCCACGTCGGCGTCGGTGGCGTCACGGAAGGTGAGTCCGCCGACGGCGGTCGCGGTGGGGTCCATGGGGTGCTTCTCCACTTCTCAGGCACGACTCGGGCACCGCTGAGGGTAACGCGCCGCTAGGATCCCGCTGCATGGTGCACGTACTGAGCGGACGGACCCTGCTTCACCCCACCGACCCCGAGCGGTCCCGTGTCTTCTACGGCGAGCAACTGGGCCTGGCCATCCACCGCGAGTTCGGAACGGGGCCGGAGCGCGGCACCGTCTACTTCCTCGGCGGCGGCTTCCTGGAGGTTTCCGGCCGTTCCGAGACCCTGCCGTCCCCGGCCGTCCGGCTGTGGCTGCAGGTCGAGGACCTGGCGGCGGCGCACGACGAGCTGCGGGGCAAGGGTGTCGAGATCGTCCGGCCGCCGGTGAAGGAGCCGTGGGGGCTCATCGAGATGTGGATCGCCGATCCGGACGGGACGCGGATCGTGCTGGTGGAGGTGCCCGCGGATCATCCGCTGCGGTACCGGCCCGGAATCTAGGGCCGGTGTTCCCAGCCTCGGTCGGTGCGGGTCAGCTCCCGGAAGCCGGCCGAGGTCAGGCGGTCGATGACCGTGTCGTCGGTGGCCCGTTCGTAGGCGAGGAGCCGGTCCACTCCGCACAGCCGCAGCCAGTCGGCTGCCGCACCGAGCAGCCGGTGTTCCAGGCCCTCGACGTACATCGTCGGGTCGGTGTGCAGGTTGCCGATGTCGGCGAGGCCCGTACCGCGCGCCTGGCGTTCGGGGCGGGACAGGGACGTGTCGACCTCGACGAAGCCGAGAGCGTGCCCGTCGGCGTACGCCGTGAAGCGCGTGCCGCACTCCCCCAGGGTGCGGTCGACGGTCTCGCCCGGCCGCGGCTCGTGGGCCGGCAGGTCGGCCACCTGCGCGATCAGGATCACCTCGGTGTCGCCGACGTGCCGGAATCCCGCGCGCTCGTACAGGGCGCGGATGTGCGGCCAGGGGCGGGGCAGACCGTAGACGGCCGGGGCGGGAAGCTCGCCGCTCGCGTACCGGGCGCGTACGTTCCAGCGGGCCAGCTGGGCCAGGCAGGCGTTCATCAGCAGGTCGGCGGCCTCGTCGGAGTCCGGCCAGAACGAGGCCGGCGGGCGGCACACGAACCAGTCGATCTCGCCGATGTCCCGGTAGCTGCCGCCCACCTCGTCGTCCGCCCGGTAGCGCAGCAGATGGGCGGCGGCCACGACGTGCCCGCGCTGCTCGGCGACCAGGGTCACGCGCCGGCCGACCCAGGGGTCGGTGATGAACTCGTCCGGTTGTCGCTCCAGAGCACTGAGCACCGTGTTCACCGAGACGGAGACGCCGGGGACGACCGCGGCGACATGTGTGTTGATCAGTTCGGTGAGCTGGTCGCGGTCGGCACGGCGAAAGGGGCGCACCTCGAGCGCGGGCATACGGGACCTCCGGTCGGAGAACGGTGCCGGGAGGCCGCCACGCGGTGCGGTACGGGGTCGAGGGTACGACGGTGGCGGCGCCGGGCTCCAGTGGAATTCCGCCGGATGGCCGGGGCCCTGGGAGAGGCTTAGCGTGCTGGAGGGGGCTCTCTGCGGGAGGAGCGCGCTGTGAAGCTCGACAAGCCGGTGACCGGCGGGCCCTGCTGGACCGAGCTCGGAACCAGCGACGTGGCCGCGGCAAAGGAGTTCTACGAGGCGTTGTTCGGCTGGCGCGCCGAGACCGATCCGCGTCAGGAGGCGGGCGGCTACACCGTCGCGCACCTCGGGGACGCGGCGGTTGCCGCGCTGACGCCGCTGTACCAGGAGGGGCAGCCGGTGGCGTGGAACGTGTCGTTCGCGGTGTTGGACGCGGACGCCGCCGCCGCGCAGGTGGCGGAGGCCGGCGGCACGGTGCTGGTCGGCCCGATGGACGTGTTCGACGTGGGCCGCTTCGCCGTGGCCGTGGACCCGACGGGTGCGGTCTTCCAGCTCTGGCAGGCCCGGTCGTTCCCCGGCGCGGGGCTGCTCAGCGCCCCCGGCGCGCTGGGCTGGGTGGAACTGCTGACCCGGGCCCCCGAGCGGGCCGTGGAGTTCTACACGACGGTGTTCGGCTGGAGCGTCAACGCCTCGGAGCACTACACGCAGTGGGGCATCGACGGCGACGACTTCGGCGGCATGCTGACGATGGACGACAAGTTCCCGCACGAGGTGCCCGCGCACTGGCTGCCGTACTTCGCCGTGGTGGACGTGGACGGCAAGGCGGCGGAGGCGACCGAGGCGGGAGGCAGCGTTCTCATGGAACCCACCTCCGTCCCCGACGGCCCGCGGATCGCCGTACTGCGGGACCCCCAGGGAGCGGTGTTCGGCGTGTACCGCGCGGCCGACGAGAAGTGAGGCGACCGGCGAGCGTTGACACCGCCCGCGCTCGGGTCAGCCGCGCAGCGCCCCCAGCTGCCCCTCCAGCCGGCCCAGCAACTCACTGAGCAGAGCCGCCAGTTCGTCCTGCCCCTGCGGGTCCACGCCGGACAGTACGGCCGTCTCGTACGCGAGTTGTTCGGGCAGGATGCCGTCGACCAGGTCGCGGCCCGTGTCGGTGAGGCGGACATGGGCGACACGACGGTCGCGGGTGTCGCCGCGGCGCTCCACCAGTCCGCGCTCGGTCAGCTGCTTGAGGCGCTTGGTGACGGCGGCGCCCGAGGAGAAGGTCTCCCGGGCGAGTTCGCTGGGGGTCAGTTCGTGACCCGTGCGGCGCAGCGCGCCGAGCAGGTCGAACTCGGGGCGGCTGAGGCCCGCCCGGCGCAGGGGGGCGTCCTCGGCCTGCTGGAGGAGGGCGGCACAGCGGTTGATGCGGCCGATGATCTCCATCGGGGCGGTGTCGAGGTCGGGGTGGACGCTCTGCCACTGCCGGACCACGGCGGCCACCGTGTCCCGTCTCGTCCCGGTCGGCCCGCCGTTCATCGCCGTCATGGCCGTACGCCCTCCGTCGTGTCGCCTGTGCGCTGGTCCGGGCGCGGTCCCTGGCTACGCCCCGTGGCCGCGAGCGTACGGGGTCCGCTCCGCTCGGCGCGCACGACCCGCTGCCACCGCCGGTCCGGTACGGCCACCGCGGCGACGAGGCCGACCAGTGCGCCGACCAAGGTGTCCACGACCCGCTCGGTGATCAGTCGCCCGGGCTGCTGGAACCCGGCGAACTCGGTGATGAGCAGTGCCATCGGGGTCACGCAGACGCTGCCGAGCCAGTAGTTGCGGCTGATCAGCGCCTCGGCGCCGAAGTTGAGGGCGAGGCAGCACAGGACGAGGGCGACCTCGCCGGTGTGGGCGAGCGGGACGAGCGCGGCGAAGAGGAGGACGCCCAGCAGGTTGCCGATGACGCGCTGGACGCCGCGGCCCCAGGTGAGGGTGAGGTTGGCCTGGTACAGGCACGCCGCGGTGACCAGGGCCCAGTAGGGGCGCCCGATCCCCAGGGCGAGCGAGGCGTATCCGGCGAGGGCGCAGCCGAGGGCGGTGCGTACGGCGAGCGGGGTCAGGGGGGCGAGGCGGCGCCACAACGGGGCAGTGGGCGAGGCGAGTTCGGCCCCGATGCCGGTGAGGTCGTCGAGCTCCGGCACGGGCCGGTTGCCGCGCACCCGCCGGGCCCAGGTGCGCAGCGGCACAGGGTCGGCGTCGGCAGGGGCGGCGAGGGCGATCTCGGCGCGGACGACCAGGCGTTCGAGGGCGCGGCGCGTGCCACCGGCGCGGCCAGGACGGCCCCCGGAGTGCAGCGCCTGACGGGCGGCGTGCACGGCGGCGGCAGCGGCGGCGTGGGCGCGGGTGCGGTGGTCGTCCGCGCTGCTCGGGCTGCTCGTCGTGCCTGTCCCCCCGGTGCCGCCCGTCTGAACGTACGCGGCAGCCGCGTGCAGGGCCGCCGCGGTGGCCCGGCGCTCCGGGCCGTGCGGACGCAGCAGGCCGGGTGCCATGCCGACGAACCAGGCCCAGGCGGCGGCCGTGGCGGCAAGACCGAGATGGCCGGGAATCCGGTCGAGGGACTGCGGGGCGAACAGGGCGGCGGAGCTGATGAAGGTGAGCACCACGTTGCCCGGCGGACCGACGCGGGTCGCGTCGCACAGCACCTTCTGCACGGCGGCCAGCACCGCCCCCACGGTGACCAGCACGACGGCACTGGTGGTGAGCGAGGCAGCGACCAGCGCCGTGGCCAGGCCGCCGAGCATGCCGAGCGCGACCCATGCCAGGACGCGGGCCCGGGCGGCGTAGGGGCGGTTGTGGGCATAGAGAGCGCACAGGGATCCGGCCATCGTGTACATCGCCAGGTCCAGCCGGCCGAGGAGCAGCAGGGCGACGTTGGGCGGGGCGACGGCGACGACCACGCTCAGGGCGGGCTTGAACCAGATGTCCGACGGCCGGCCGAGACGCATCACGCCGACGAGCGGATGGCGACTGCTCATGCCCATCACCAGTTTCATGTCCATCACCTTAGCAAGTGTTTTACTGGTAAAGGACATAACTGATGTGGGACGTGTCATACGCGACGACCTGCGATGACCCGCCGTGCTCCGCCCAATGCTCCCCGCGTACACCCTTGCGCTCGCATGCGCGCCGGACGTCCGGGGCATCGACGGACTGTCCGACACCGTCGAGCGGGAGGTGCGCGTGCACGGACCGGCTTCGCACGGCTGGCTGCTGGTCGCGCTGTGCGCGGCGACCGGCGCCTACTGTCTGCTGCGGATGCGCAGCCATGTCGAGGAGCAGCGTCGGGCCGCGGGCGGCGAGGCGCTGATGGGCTTCGGGATGGCCGCGATGGCGGTGCCTGCCGCGGTGTTCACGCCGCCGCCGTGGGCCTGGCCCCTCTACGCGGCCGTGTTCGGTACCGCGGCCCTGCAGGCCCTGTGGTCGGCACGGGCGCACGCCCACCATCTGCACCACCTGGTGGGGGCGTCGGCCATGGTCTACATGGCGGTCGCGATGGCCGCCTCACCCGGCCGGCACGGCGGGCACGGCGATTTCGGCATCCCGCTCCTGACGGGCATTCTGCTGCTGTACTTCACGGGCTACGTGCTGCTGTCCGGCGTCCGGTTGGTGCCCGTGGCCGTCGTCGCCGGTGGCGGGGGCGGGGGCGGAGGGGTCGGATGGGGCGACCGGCCGGAGCTGGCGCGCGCGTGCCGACTGTCGATGGGGATCGCCATGGTGGCGATGCTGCTGGCTTTCTGAAAGCCACTGATTCCCTGAAGTGCCGCCGTATCTCGGGCAGTGGCGCGTCCGTGGTCTGTGTCACTTGCCGCTGCGGTCCGTACCCCTGAGTGGTGCGGCGCTCATAGGGTGCTGCCCATGATGGTCCCCGCGGCACTGTTGCTGCTCGGCGCCCTGACCGCCGTTCTCGCCCCTCGGATGCTCGCCCGGGCGGACTGGCCGGACCGTGAACCGGTGGTCGCGCTGTGGGTGTGGCAGTGCGTCGTTGCGGCCGTTCTCCTGTGCTGCGCCCTGTCGATGACGCTCAGTGCGGCGGCCGCGTGGCAGGCGGTGCGCGGCCATGTGTTCGCCCCGGCGCCGAGTGCCGTGGTGGAGGCGTACGCGCTCGGGGTGGGCGGTCCATGGGCGGCGACAACCGCGGTGACGCTCGCGTGCGGTGGGCTGTGGACCGTGGCGATGCTGGTGCGCGAGGTCGCACGCGCGCGTGCCCGGCGTCGGCGGCGACGGACCGAACTCCTCGTGCGCGCCCCGCTGTTGCCCGGCGAGGCGACCGGGAACGACCGCCTGATGATCCTGGAGGGCGAGCGTTCGGACGCCTGGTGGCTGCCCGGTGCGGCGCCCCGGCTCGTCGTCACCACCGCCGCGCTGCGCCGCCTGAAGGGGCGGCAACTGGACGCCGTCCTCGCCCATGAGCAGGGGCACGCGCAGGCCCGGCACGACTGGCTGCTGCACTGCTCGGGTGCGCTGGCGGGCGGGTTTCCGCAGGTGCCGGTGTTCGCCGCGTTCCGCGACGAGATGCACCGGCTGGTCGAACTCGCCGCCGACGACATGGCATCCCGGCGCTTCGGCCGGCTGACGACGGCCCTCGCACTGGTCGAACTCAATGAGGACCGGGGCGTGTTCGGCCCCACCCCGACCGATCGGGCGCAGGTGCCGCAGCGGGTGCACCGGCTGCTGACTCCCCCGGACCGGCTCACGGCCGGCCGGCGGCTCCGGCTGACAGCGGCTGCCGCGCTGGTGCCGGTGGTACCGGTACTGGTGGCGTTCGTGCCGGGATTGCGCGCGCTGGGATAGCCGGGGCGGCTGACGGGTACCCGGATCCGTCCGGGGGTAGGCCCCCGGGGCCCACCCGGTACGGACCGGGGCGGCCCGGTACTCCTGTGGCGGGCGTCGCAAATGCATCCCCTGCATTGGCCTCTCGCCCCATCCGTCGGCGAGGATCGCACCATGCACACCCAGTCCGTCGAATCCCCGCCCCGCCCGCCGGCCGAGCGCAGGACCGCCGGCTGGGCCGGCGCCCTGGCCGTGGGCTCCACGCTGCTGCTCGCCCTGGTCGCGCTGCGGTGGCACCCGCTGATGAGCATCGACAGCGACGTCGCGCGGACGACGCACCGCTGGGCGGTCGACGAGAGCGGCGTCACCCACGCGTTCCGCATCCTGACGGACTGGGTCTGGGATCCGTGGACGATGCGCCTGCTGACGTTCGCGGTCGCCATCTGGCTGGTGTGGCGCAGAGCCGCGCGCTGGACGGCCGTATGGCTGGTGGTCACCTGTGCGGTCGCCACGCTGGTCCAGCAGGCCCTCAAGGCCCTGGTCGACCGCCCGCGCCCCGTCTGGCCCGACCCCGTCGACTCGGCCCACTACGCCGCCTATCCCTCCGGCCACGCCATGACGACCACGGTGGTCTGCGGTCTTCTGCTGTGGCTCGTGCACCGCTACGGTGCCGACCGCGCCTTGTGGCGTACGGCCGTCGCCGTGGCCGTGATCTCCGTGGCCGGCGTCGGGCTGACCCGGATCTGGCTGGGCGTCCACTGGGCCACGGACGTCGTCGGCGGCTGGCTGCTGGGTGCGCTGGTCGTGGTGCTGGCAGTGCGGGTGCACAAGCGATGGCAGGTGTGAGGGCACCGGAGCCGGAACGCTCCTACGGCTATGTGGGGCCGCCCGAGTTGTACGCCACCGTCCGGCCGGATTCCGAGGGCCGGGTCGTGCGCTCGGCCGCCGACCTGGGTGCCTGGCTGGCGGAGTGCTCACCGGCCGAGCGGGCCGAACCCTTCACGTACGTCGTCGGCACGGACCGCCGGCTGCGGCTCGCCGCCCGCCGGAGCGAGCACGTGGCGTGCGCCGGGGGCAGGGACGTCCTGGCCGCCGGTGAGATGCTCTTCGAGCCCGGCGCGGGCTGCAGGGCCGCCGTGGAGATCAGCAACCAGTCCACCGGCTACTGCCCCGACCTCGACTCCTGGACGGCGGTCGCCCGGGCGCTGGATTGGGCCGGCGTCGGGCATCCCGGCGGGTTCACGCACGCGGTGGTGTTCCGGCGCTGCGAGGAGTGCGGCGAACGCGCCATCGTGCGCGAGGACGACTTCGTCTGTGTGTTCTGTGGCGGCACTCTTCCCGAGCAGTGGAACCTGGCCCCGTAGGATCCGCCCCATGACCGCAGTACTGTTCGATTTCCCCGGAACCCTCTTCCGTGTCGAGTCCACCGAGTCCTGGCTGCGCGGAGCGCTCACCGAGGCCCGGATGGAGCTCGCCGAGGAGGAGTTGACCGAGACCGCGCAGGCGTTGGAGGCCATGGGCGCCCTGCCGGGCGGGGTCGATCCGTCCTGGCTGCCCGAGGACGTCGCGAGTGTCTGGGGGGTGCGGGACAAGAGCGGGGAACTGCACCGGGCGGCCTACACCGCGCTGTCCCGGCATGTCCCGCTCCCCGACGACCGGTTGCACGACCTGCTCTACGACCGCCACATGGCACCGGCCGCGTGGGGCCCGTACCCGGATGCCGCCGACGTACTGCGGGCGCTGCGTGAGCACGGCGTCGGCGTCGGAGTGGTGAGCAACATCGGCTGGGATCTGCGGCCGGTGTTCCGGGAGCACGGTCTCGATCCGTACGTCGACACGTACGTGCTGTCGTACGAGCACGGCATCCAGAAGCCCGACCCCCGCCTGTTCGAGGCGGCCTGCGCGGCGCTGGACGCCGATCCGCGCGACGTCGTCATGGTCGGCGACAACCGGCGGGCCGACGGTGGTGCGGCGGCGCTGGGCTGCGCGGTGCACTTCGTGGACCATCTGCCGGCATACCGACGCCCGGACGCGCTGCGGCCGGTGCTGGATCTCGTGGGGGCGGCCCCGCGTGCGAACGGCAACGACCCGCAGCGGGACAAGTAGCCTCCGGCCACCATCCCGAGACGCACGTCGGCCTCGGACGATCCCCCGCGTCGCCCGAGGCAGACGGCAACCCCGACCAGGCCCTGTACGGGCCGGACCGGACGCGTTGAGTATAGTTGGTTGGCAGCCAGTCAACGCAGGAGTCCAGCATGTCCCCGCGCAGCGCGTCGGTCAATGAAGAGTTGCGGCGGCGTTCCCGGGAGCGGCTTCTGCAGGCGGCGGTGGAGCTGGTGAGCGAGCGCGGTTACGACGCCACCACACTGGGTGACATCGCGGACCGGGCGGGCTCGGCGCGTGGCCTGGTGTCGTACTACTTCCCCGGCAAGCGCCAACTGGTGCAGTCCGCCGTGCACCGGCTGATGCACCGCACGCTGGAGGAGGCCCTGGAGCGTGAGCCGCACACCGAGGACGGGCGGGAGCGGATGGCCAGGGCCGTCGACGCGATCCTGGGCCTGGCCCGGGACCGGCCCGTGCTGATGCGCCAGCACATGGCGGGAATCCTGCAGGCCGAGGGCTTCGTGCAGTGCCCGGAGCAGCGGCGGCTGGCCGAACTGCTGCGGGACACCTGCGTACGGTACGGCTCACCGGACGCGGACTCCGACTACCCGATGCTGCGCGCGCTGCTCATGGGCGCCGTCTACGCGGCGTTGGTGCCCGGGGTGCCGATGCCCGTGCCGGTGCTGCGGGCCGAGTTGTTCAAGCGTTACGGGCTGGACCGGGGGCTGGGAGTCCCGCCGGGCTCGGGGGCCGTGCCCGGCGGGACGTGCGACACGGATCTGTCGCGGTTCTTCGCGACCGGGTCCGCACCCGGCTGCCCTGAGGGTCAGTCGAAGTAGTCCGGCTGAGTCTGGACGTTGAGTTCGCGCATGTGCACCCAGCGGGCCGGGGCCGTGCGCCGGTCGTCGATCTTCAGGACGTCGAAGCCCCGGGCGTACTCGTTGGAGTAGATGTAGCCGTTGTAGTAGTAAGCCGACCACGAGCCGCCCGACTTGATCGTGTCCGTGGTCAGCGGGCCGCGGTCGAAGTAGGCGATCTCCTTCGGGCGGTCCGAGTCGGTGAACTCCCAGACGGAGACGCCGCCCTGGTACCAGGCCTGGACCATGATGTCGCGCCCCTTGACCGGGATCAGCGAGCCGTTGTGGGCGACGCAGTTCTCGGTGTCCGCCTGGTGGCGGGGGATCTTGAAGTAGCTGCGGAAGACGAGCTTGCGCTTGTCGCCCTTGCCGACGATGTCGTAGATGCCGTCGGCGCCGCGGTCCGGGCCGATCTCCGCGTTGCAGGTGGCCGCGCTGCCGCCGCCCAACTCGTCGGTGAAGACGACCTTGTTCGCCTTCTGGTTGAAGGTCGCCGAGTGCCAGAACGCGAAGTTCACGTCGTCCCGGACCTGGTCGATGACCTTCGGGCGCTCCGGGTCCTTGATGGACAGCAGGATGCCGTCGCCCATGCAGGCGCCGGCGGCCAGGTCCTTCGAGGGCAGCACCGTGATGTCGTGGCAGCCGGTGGTCTTGCGGGCGCCGCCGGGCGGACCGGGGTTGCCGCCACCGTCCGGACCCTCACCGGGGAAGAGCACCGGGAAGTCGACGACCGCCGCCTTCTCGGGTGCATGGCGCGGCACCTTGATGATGGAGATGCCGTCGTGCGGCGGCTGGCAGTCGGGGTAGCCGGCGTCGGGCGAGTACGAGGAGACGTAGACGTAGACGTTCCTGCGCTCGGGCACCAGCGTGTGGGTGTGGGAGCCGCAGGCGGTCTCGACGGCGGCGATGTACTTGGGGTTCCTCTTGTCGCTGATGTCGAAGACCTTCATGCCCTCCCACGAGGACTTCTCGGTCACGGGCTGGGTGGTGCTGTTGCAACTGCTGTCGCTGCGCGAGGAGTCGGTGGACAGGAACAGCAGGTCACCGGAGACGGAGACGTCGTTCTGCGAGCCGGGGCACAGAACCTGGGCGATGGCCCTGGGGGCCCTCGGATTGCTGATGTCGAAGACGTTGAAGCCGTCGTAGTTGCCGGCGAAGGCGTATCTGCCCTGGAAGGCGATGTCCGAGTTGGTGCCCAGCAGCGCGTCCTTGGGGACGTGGGCCAGGTGCTGGATGTTGTCGGAGTGGACGATCTCGTGCTGGCCGGGTATCTCGCCGTCCGCGAGCGCCTCGCGCACCTCGGCCCGGGTGCTCTCGGAGACCTCCTTTTCGGCGACGGGGCCGTCCCCGGGGTCGGGGGTCGCGCCGGCCGGTTGCGCGGTGAGCAACGCGGCCAGGAGCCCGGCGGCGGCAGCGGCACCTGCCAGGCGTCTGCGTCGCGTTCGGGGATTGCTGAACAGGATCACTGTTTTCCTCCCTTGTGCCGTTCGCACTGGAACGGTTCACGCACGCCCGAGTATCGTCTTCATCATGCACATTTCAAGAGCGGGCAATAGACATGTAACGAAAGCGCCTTGCAGCCGGGCGCGCTTCGCTACGGCCTCCCTGGCCGCCCTGAGCGTGCTCGTGCTCGGCGGCTGCGACTCCGATTCCGACGCCGAGTCGGCCCCGCGGAGCGGCCCTTCGGTGATCGTGCCCGGCAAGCCCGGGGAGTCGAACCGGGTGCTGTCCGCCGAGGAGGCGGCACGGCAGCGCGCCGAGGACGACTCCCCCAACTCGGCGGACGTCTCCTACGCGCGGATGATGATCGAGCACCACACCCAGGCCCTGGAGATGACCGAACTCGCCCCGGAGCGGGCCGAGTCGGCGCAGGTCAGGAAACTGGCCGAGCGCATCGGCGCCGCGCAGGGCCCGGAGGTCACCGCCATGAAGGGCTGGCTGAAGAACCACGGCAAGGCCGAGAAGAGCGACGGCCACGAGCACGGAGCCATGCCCGGCATGGCGACCGAGGCACAGCTGGAGAAGCTGCGGGCGGCACAGGGGAAGGCGTTCGACCAGCTCTTCCTGACGCTGATGATCACCCATCACGACGGGGCGGTCACCATGGCCACCGATGTGAAGGGGCAGGGCAACAACATCCAGATCGAGGAGATGGCCGACGAGGTGGTGGCTCAGCAGACGAGCGAGGTCACGCGGATGCGGGAAATGCTCTGACGACGGCTCCGGTCGTCGCCACGTCCGCCACCGCGGCCGCCACCGTGGCCGCGCTCAGCGGCGGGCCCGGCGCCGGGTCAGGAAGCCGGCGTCGCGTGCCTGTCCGATCAGCCTGAGCGACTTCCGGCGGTCCTGCCCCGTCGCACGCATCACCGCGAGGACGGGATCGACGCCCTGCTCCTGGGCCGCACGGTACTTCTGCGCCACCAGCCACTGCCCCTCGACGCCCCGGGGCCAGGCCGGCACGACCAGACCGGACCCGGCGTCCTCGCCGTCCGCCCCGGGCCCGGCCCCGACCCCGCACGCCTCGGACAGCGGCGCCTCGATCCAGTCGGCGAGCGCCGTGAGGTCGTCGAGGGACAGCGCCGGCTCGGCCCGTACGTCCTCGATGGAGACGCACCCCTCGCACACCACGGCGAGCGCGTCGACCCGGGCGCCGTCGCCGAACTCCAGCCGGACCCCGAACCACGCAGTGGCCCCGGTGTCATCCCGCACGGCCCACGCGGGCCACACGGACACGGCACCGTCCGTCGCACGGCGATCGGAAAGATTAAGAAAGGATGCTTCCAGCACACACGCAACGTAACCGCATGATCACATTCCATACGAACGAACACGCGTCCCGTACGGCGCACAGCACCCTGTCAGCGGAGCGGAAGCGGTGCGATGCTGGAGTCGAGAGCGACTCCTGAAGACCCCGAAGGTCCCCCTGACAAGGAGTTCCGCCGTGCTGCATGTCGCCGTGGTCGGCTCCGGGCCGAGCGGGTGCTACACCGCCCAGGGCCTTGTACAGCAGGACCCCGACGTGGTCGTCGACGTCCTGGACCGGTTGCCGTGCCCGTACGGCCTGGTGCGCTACGGGGTGGCACCGGACCACGAGAAGATCAAGTCCCTGCAGAACAATCTGCGGACCGTCCTGGAGCACGAGCGGGTGCGGTTCCTCGGCGGCGTCCAGATCGGCCCGGACGGGGTGCCGACGGCCCGGTTGCGGGAGCTGTACCACGCCGTCGTGTACTGCGTGGGCGCCGCCACCGACCGGCACCTCGGGATTCCCGGCGAGGACCTGCCGGGCAGCTGGTCGGCGACCGAGTTCGTGTCCTGGTACAGCGCCCACCCGGACGCCATCGACGACGGTTTCGTCCTCGGCGCGCGCTCGGCGGTGGTCATCGGCGTCGGGAACGTCGCGGTCGACGTCACGCGGATGCTCGCGCGGGGCACGGCGGAGCTGAGCCCCACCGACATGCCGCAGGCCGCACTCACCGCCCTCGCCGCGAGCCGGGTGGCCGACATCAGCATGGTGGGCCGACGCGGCCCTTCGCAGGCCCGCTTCACCACCAAGGAGCTCCGCGAGCTGGGCACCCTGCCGGACACCGAAGTGACCGTGGATCCGCAGGAGCTGGCGTTGGATCCCGACTACGCCGACCCCTCCGCACTGCCCGCCGCGCAGCGCCGCAACGTCGAGGCGCTGCGCGCCTGGGCCGAGGCCCCGGCACAGGGCGCCGGCCATCGGATCGCGCTGCGCTTCTTCCTGCGCCCCGTCGAACTCCTCGCCGACGCCGGACGCGTGGGCGCGGTCCGTTTCGAGCGGACGGCGCCGGACGGACAGGGCGGGGTGACCGGCACGGGCCGGTACGAGGACATCGAGGCCCAGTTGGTGCTGCGTTCCGTCGGCTATCGCGGAGTCCCCCTGGAGGGCCTGCCGTTCGACCCCGCGACCGGCACGGTCCCGCATCTCGCGGGCCGCGTCCTGCGCGAGGGCCTCGTCGCGCAGGGCGAGTACGTCGCGGGCTGGATCAAGCGCGGTCCGACGGGCGTCATCGGCACGAACCGTCCGTGCGCGAAGGAGACGGTGACGTCGCTGCTGGAGGACGCCTCCGTGCTCGTACAGCGGGAGTTGCCCGAGGATCCGCTCACGGCACTGCGCGCCGAGGGGATCGACCCGGTCGAGTGGCAGGGCTGGTGCGCGATCGAGCGGGCGGAGGTGGCGCTGGGTGCGTCGCTGGGCAGGGGTGTGGTGAAGCTCCCCGACTGGGAGTCGCTGATGAACGCCGCGCACAGCAACGAAGCAGCAACACCACCGTAATCAACACTCTGTTCAAGGAGCCTACGGTCTCGCCCATGACAGCAACCGCACCCGCACCCGTGCACCCCGTCGACGAGATCCCGCCCAAGCGCCAGCTGGCCGCCTTCGGCCTCCAACACGTCCTCGCGATGTACGCCGGTGCCGTCGCCGTCCCCCTCATCGTCGGCGGCGCGATGAAGCTCCCGCCGGCGGACCTGGCGTATCTGATCACCGCCGACCTTCTGGTGTGCGGCATCGCGACGCTGATCCAGTGCATCGGCTTCTGGCGCTTCGGTGTGCGGTTGCCGATCATGCAGGGCTGCACGTTCGCCGCCGTGTCGCCGATGGTGCTCATCGGCACCACGGGTGGCGGACTCCCCGCGATCTACGGTTCGGTGATCGTCGCGGGCCTCGCGATCGTGCTGCTGGCCCCGGTCTTCGGAAGGCTGCTCCGATTCTTCCCGCCCCTCGTCACCGGCACCGTGATCCTGATCATCGGTCTGTCGCTGCTGCCGGTCGCGGGCAACTGGGCCGCGGGCGGGGCCGGTTCGGCGGACTTCGGGGAGCCGAAGAACCTCGCGCTGGCAGCATTCGTCCTGGCGGTGGTGCTCGGGGTGCAGCGGTTCGCGCCGGCGTTCCTGAGCCGGATCGCGGTACTGATCGGGATCGTGGTCGGGCTCGCGGTGGCGGTGCCGTTCGGGTTCACGGACTTCGGCGGAGTCGGGGACGCCGACTGGGTCGGGATCAGCACGCCGTTCCATTTCGGGGCGCCCACCTTCGAGTTCTCGGCCATCGTGTCGATGCTGGTGGTGGCGCTGGTGACGATGACCGAGACGACCGGTGACCTGATCGCGGTCGGCGAGATGACGGACCGCAAGGTCGAGCCGCGCTCCCTTGCGGACGGCCTGCGCGCCGACGGCCTGTCGACCGTGCTGGGCGGCGTCTTCAACACCTTCCCGTACACGGCGTACGCGCAGAACGTAGGCCTCGTCGGCCTGACCCGCGTGCGCAGCCGCTGGGTGGTCGCGACCGCGGGTGGGATCCTCGTGCTGCTCGGTCTGCTGCCCAAGCTGGGCGCGGTGGTGGCGGCGATACCGGCTCCGGTGCTGGGCGGTGCGGGCCTGGTGATGTTCGGGACCGTGGCCGCCAGCGGCCTCAGGACGCTCACCCAGGTGGACTTCAAGGGCAACAACAACCTGACGGTGGTGGCCGTTTCCGTGGCCATGGGCATGCTGCCGGTCGGTGTGCCGACGGTCTACGAGAAGTTCCCGGACTGGTTCCAGACGGTGATGAACAGTGGGATCAGCGCTGGCTGTCTGACGGCGATCGTGCTGAACCTGCTCTTCAACCACCTGCACGCGAAGGCCGATTCAGGCCGTGCGGATGGTTCAGTTGGTTCAGGTGGTTCAGCGGATTCAGGCGCCGAGCCGGACGGCCTGTCTGGCGGCGGCGTCGAGAAGGGCGTCGAGAAGTCCCGGGAAGAGGCCGTCTAGGTCGTCCTTGCGCAGGCCGTTCATCTTGGCCGTGCCCCGGTAGACCTGTTGGATCACACCGCTCTCGCGCAGCACCCGGAAGTGGTGCGTGGTGGTGGACTTGGTCACCGGCAGATCGAACTGCGAACAGGAGAGCTCGTCGCCGACGGCGGCGAGCTCTCGCACGATCTGCAGCCGCATCGGGTCGGACAGCGCATGCAGCACGCCTTCCAGGCGGATCTCCTGGCGCGCCGGGTGCGGGAGGTCACGGCTGCTCACAGCGGCGCTGGTCACGGCGGCTCCACTTCGTCGGGTTCCCGCACTCGGGATTCCCCGTGCTCGGGTGCTCGGTTTCCTCCATTGTACGAGAGCTCTCGTAGTTTGACACATGCCGTACTACGATGCCTATCGTACGAGTCGACCGCTGGTCCCCGTGACGAATGGAGTCCGCCGTGAGTGCGCTCTTCGAGACCTACACCCTGCGCGATGTGACGATCCCGAACCGGGTGTGGATGCCCCCGATGTGCCAGTACTCGGCCGCACCGGAGGGCCCCGACGCGGGGGCCCCCAACGACTGGCACTTCGCGCACTACGCGGCCCGCGCGGCCGGCGGCGCAGGGCTCATCATCGTCGAGGCAACGGGCGTCAGCCCCGAGGGCCGGATCTCCCCGTACGACCTGGGGATCTGGAACGACACCCAGGTCGAGGCGTTTCGCCGGATCACACGCTTCCTTGTGTCGCAGGGCACAGTGCCGGCGATCCAGCTGGCCCACGCCGGCCGCAAGGCGTCGACCGACCAGCCTTGGAAGGGCGGCGCGCCGGTGGGACAGGACGCCCACGGGTGGCAGCCGGTGGCGCCGAGCGCGGTCCCGTTCGCCGACGGGCACCCCGTGCCGACCGAGCTGACGGTCGCCGAGATCCAGGAGGTCGTGGGGCAGTTCGCGGACGCCGCGCGCCGCGCCCTCGCCGCGGGTTTCGAGATCGCCGAGATCCACGGCGCCCACGGCTATCTGATCAACGAGTTCCTCTCCCCGTACTCCAACCACCGCATCGACGAGTACGGCGGCTCGTACGAGAACCGCACCCGTTTCGCGCTCCAGGTCGTGGACGCCGTACGGGAGGTGTGGCCGGACGACAAGCCGCTGTTCTTCCGCATCTCGGCGACCGACTGGCTGGAGGAGGACGGCTGGACCGCCGACGACACGGTCCGCTTCGCCGCCGACCTCAAGGCACACGGCATCGACCTGCTGGACGTCTCGACCGGCGGCAACGCCTCCGGCGCCCGGATCCCCGTCGGCCCGGGCTACCAGGTGCCGTTCGCCGCGCGGGTCAGGACGGAGACCACGTTGCCGGTCGCCGCGGTCGGGCTGATCACGGACGTCGAGCAGGCGGAGAAGATCATCGCGAACGGTGAGGCGGACGCCGTCCTGCTCGGCCGTGAGCTGCTGCGCAGCCCGTCGTGGGCGCGGCACGCGGCTCGGGAGCTCGGCGGGGACGTGCACGTGCCCGACCAGTACCACCGGTCCGTCTGATCACCCGGCGGACGCCGCCGACGCCGCGTCGCCGGAGGTGGTCGGCAGGTACCGGGCCACCATCCGCTCCAAGTGCGGCAGGGTGCGCTGGCCGAACACCGCGAGCGCGATCGACGCGGCGACGCCCGCCCAGGCGACCGGGCCGAGCGGCGTGCAGCCGAAGAGCTGGCTGAGGCCGGGGGTCTGGACCAGGACGGCGAGGGCCGCCGCCGAGCCGAGGGCGGTCACGCGGACCAGCGGGCTGCCCCGGCGGTCGGCCAGGGTCTGGGCGAGCTGCGTGCCGACCACCGCGCACAGGGCCATCGTGGTGGAGCGGCGGGCGGTGCCCGGGGTGAAGCGGCCGATCAGCCAGGCGGACGTGGCGCCCAGGGTGGTGGTCAGGGCGCGGTGGCGGATCTTGCGGATCAGGGGCGCGCCGAGGAGTGAGGTGCCCAGGGGTTCGGTTCCTGCGGGTGCCGCTTCGGAGGCCACGCCCTGCTTCTCCGCATCCGCGTCATCCGTCGCGGATTCCGCATCGGCTCCCTCCGCCTCCTTCGGCGTCACGGCCACGGCCATGGCCGGGAACAGGTCCGTGAACAGGTTCACCAGCAGCATCTGACGGGTGGACAGGGGCGCGGCGCCCGACAGCAGCGTGCCGAGGAGGCCGAAGCCCACCTCTCCCGCGTTGCCGCCGATCAGGATGGCGATGGCGTCGGCGACGCTGTGCCACAGGGCCCGGCCCTCGGCGACCGCCTCGATCAGGACCGTCAGATCGCCGTCGGTGAGGACGAGGTCGGCGGCGTTGCGGGCGGCCGCCGAGCCGCGGGCGTCGATACCGACGCCGATGTCGGCGGCGCGGATGGCCGCGGCGTCGTTGGCTCCGTCGCCGACCATGCCGACCACGCACCCGGCGTCCCGCAGCGCCTCGACGACCTGGAGCTTCTGCTCGGGGGCGACGCGGGCCACGACGCCCATGTCACGCAGCATCCGGGCGCGTTCCTCCCGGTCCGCGGACGCCAGCTCGTCGCCCGTGACCACGCCGGTGTCCTCGGGCCAGCCCAGTTCGGCGGCGATCGCCCGCGCGGTCTGCGGATGATCACCGGTCAGCATGACGGGTCGTACGCCTGCCTCACGCAGGCCCTCGACCAGGGCCGTGGAGGTGGCTCGCGGTACGTCGGCGAGGGCGAGCAGCCCGGTGAACTCCAGGCCCTCCAGGGGCTGTTCCAGGACGTCCGCGGCCTGGTCCGCCGAGTCGAGCGGGCGCCGGGCCACCGCCAGGACCCGCAGTCCGCCGCCGGCCAGCTCGTGCGCCGCGTCCGATGCCGAGGAGGGCAGGTCGGCGCAGGCGGGCAGCACCGTCTCGGGGGCGCCCTTGACGACGAGTACCGCGGTGCCGTCCCCGGCCCGGCCGACTGCGGCGGCGTAGCCACGGTCGGCCGCGAAGGGCAGGCCCTCGCTCTGCGACCACTCGGCGTCGGGTCCGGCGGCGTCCAGGACGGCCTCGTCGGTGGCGTGCACCGGCCGGTCCGAGCCGCCGTTCAGCTGAGGGCAGGCGCGGGCCGCTGTCCGCAGCGTGTCGTCGTGTTCCTCCGGCCTGTGCACTTTGCCTTCGGCGTCCGTCACACGGACCAGGCGGAGCTTGTTCTCGGTGAGAGTGCCGGTCTTGTCGAAGCAGATGGTGTCCATCCGGCCGAGCGCCTCAAGGGTGCGCGGGGCGCGGACGAGGACTCCGCGGCGGCTGAGCCGACGGGCGGCGGCCAGTTGGGCGACGGTCGCCACCAGCGGCAGCCCTTCGGGGACGGCGGCGACGCCCACCGCCACCCCGCCGCTGACCGCCCGGTGGATCGGCGTGCCGCGCAGCAGCGACAGCGCGGTCACCCCGGCGCCGCCGGCGAGGGTCCACGGCAGGGCCTTGTCGGTGAGTTCCCGCAGCCTGGCCTGTACTCCGGCGGACGGCGGGGTGCGGGCGGCGAGGGCCACGGCCCGGGCGGCCTCCGTCCGGTCCCCGGTGTCCACCACGATGGCCCGGGCGTGTCCGGCGACCACCGTGGTGCCCTCGAAGACCATGGAGCTGCGGTCCGGCACGGCGGCGTCCGGCGTCGGCTCGGTCCCCTTGTCCGCGGCCAGGGACTCCCCCGTCAGCGAAGACTCGTCCACCTCCAGGCCGTCCTCCGACACCAGCCGGGCATCGGCGGGCACCACGTCGTCCGCCCGGAGTTCGATCAGGTCGCCGGGGCTGAGCTTGGCGGCGTCCACGACGTGCGGCTGGGACTCGGGGTCCTCGGTGGTGACGCGCGCCTTCTGCTTCTGCTTCGCCAGCAGTCCGGACAGGGCCCGCTCGGCCCGCATCCGCTGGACGCCGCCGACCAGGGCGTTCAGGTCGAGCGCGCCGATGACCAGCAGGGCGTCCACCACGGAGCCGAGGATCGCCTCGGCGGCCGAGCCGACGGCCAGCACCGGGGTGAGGGGGTCGTCGAGCTCGCCGCGCACGGCCCGGGCGAGCTGGACCGGACCGCTCAGCGGTGCGAACAGGGGATGCCGGCCCATCCTGCGGATCGCCTTGCGCGCGCCGCCGCCGACCTGCTCGGGGACGGTCGGCTCCGGGCCCGTCTCGTGCTCCAGCCGTTCGCGGACCTCGGTGGGCTCCAGTTCGTGCCAGGACACGCGCGGCCGGGGGTGCGGTGCGCGGGCGGTCGCGACCCCGAACGCCGCGCGCCCACCGGTCAGCAGGGCCCATGCCGCGCTCGCGTCGACAGGGGTGTGCCGCAGCCCGGGCCACGGCGTGGGGCGCCCGCGCGCGGACTTGCCGATCGCTACGAGGAGCCCGGACAGGGCGGCACCGGAGCGGGCGAGCACCTGCGACCTACGACCCACGCCGCGCGCGGCCGGGACCGCCCGCAACAGCCGCCACACGTCCGCGAGCCCGTGCAGGGCCAGCACGTCGGCGCTCCAGACGACGGCTCCGTCACGGTCGGTGAGAGCGACGGCCACATCGCCGGCGAGCAGTCCGGCGAGGATGTCCTCGTCGTCCTGCGCCGGCCGCGCGACCGTGACGACGACGCTGTCCTTCTCGGCGCGCAGCGCGTTCACCACGTCGCTCAGCGACCGCTCGTCGCGGACCACCTGGTCGGCGAGGTTGGTGAAGTCGGCCAGCGCGGGGTCGTCCACCATCACGACCCGCAGACCCGCGCGCCGCGCCGCGTCCAGTACGGTCTCCGCCCACGGGTCGGCGTCGGCGCCCGGGGTCCGCAGGGCGCTCGGATGCAGGACGACCGTGTCGGCCATCTCCAGCTGCCGCAGCCGCTCCGGGTCCCGCACCAGGACGCCGTCGCGGGACAGCGCGGAACTCAGTACGGCGTGGAAGGCGGCGGGTCCGTAGCGGGCGGCCTTGGGCGAGCCGGCGAGCACCGCCTCCGCCGCCTCGGTGCCGTCGTGCTTGACCAGCAGCATGGCAGCCGCACCCACCAGGCTGCCGGTCTCGGCGTGCGCGGCGTACTCCTGGGCCGGGGAGGTACGCAGCGGCGGGCGCGGGAAGTGGGCCCCGGCCACGCTGGGCCGGTCCGGGGCGGAGACCTCGTCGTGGACCTTTTCGAACGCGGCCACGCGGGCCACCGTCTCCGCCAGCTGGAGCGAGCGCAGTGTGCCGTCGAGCACGAGAGCGGTCGGGGTCCGGCCGGCCCCGTGGACAGCCGCGTTCGCCATGGCCAGCACCAGGTCCATGCGGGAGCGGCCGATCCTGGCACGCAGCCAGCCCCGGAAACGGGGGTTCTCCCGCAGCAGCGTCACCAGCGCGGTCACCGACCGGGGCGTGGTCGGCAGGCGCAGCGCGTAGCCGGCGAACGCCGCGGCGATGCCCACCCCGTCGGCGGCGAGCGTCGTGGCGGCGGCCCGCACCCCGGCGGGGTCTGCGGGGTGCGTGATCTCGTCGACCGAATTGTCCGTACGGGCCAGGCCGTGACGTGCCGCGATCTCGACCGCCCTGTCCACCACCTGGTCGCCGGCCGCCTCCTCGACGGCGGTCACCACGAGCCGGCTCAGCCCGCCGTCCCAGTAGGCGAGCGCCACGTCGGGCCGCTCCATCAGCGTCTCGGCGACCTTGCGGGCGGCGTGCTCCATGCCGCCCTCAAGCCGTACCCGCTCCGGCGCCTCGGGCCGCAGGGCGAGATGAGTCCGGGCGCCTGACCGCCAGGGTTGCGGGCGAAGGGAAAGGGAGTTTCGCGCGACGCGCGCCGCACGTGCAGCGCTGTCGGCACCCCGTACCCCGGCCCGGGCCGTCCCGGCGACCGCCCCGGCGGCGATTCCCACCGCGGGGGCGGCTCCTCGGGCGAGCAGCCGGGGCCCGGCCGCGACCATCTCGGCCGCGGCGGCTGTCGGACGTGTGAGCAGTCCCAGAACCATCGCTCGCCCTCGCTCAGCTCGTCGACGTCGGCTTCTGTGCCGCCGGGTTCCCGCAAAACGGCATGTCATCCGCGCACAGGCGGCGCGAAGGATCTCCCCGGCCCTGCCTCGTCGTCGAGGTCGATCACCCTGAGGCGCAAGCCGTCCCTGAGCGTGAAAGTGCCCGGCGCCGCGCTGTTCCCGGTGTAGTTCGCCTGGTCGTCGATGCTGACGCTCGCCCCGGGCGCGAGCGCCGCGTCGTACGAGGCGCTGCTCCCCGTCACGGGCCGGAGGCCGGGGCGTACGTGGCTCCCCATCCGTTGGTGATGGACTGCCCGGCGGGCAGGGTGAAGCCGAGCCGCCAGCCGTTGATCGCCGTCGGGCCCGTGTTGCTGATCGTCACGGAGGCGGTCAGGCCCGTGTTCCAGGCGTTGGTGGTCGCGGTCACCTTGCAGGCGCCGGGCTGCGGCTGGGGTACTGGGCCACCGCTGTCGAGGCCGAAGAAGGTGAGCACCCGGGCAGCCATGCCGTAGCCGTACAGGTTGTGGCCGACGCCTTGGAGGCTGATCGCCTCGACGGGGGCCCGGTCCCCGGTGCCGCCGTAGCGGGTGCGGGTCCAGCCCGACTGGGGCGTGTCCGTGGCGGCCGGGGTCTGGCCGACGCCCTGGACATTCGTCCACTGCTTGATCGTCTCCCGGAAGGTGGACACGTCCTTGTCCCTTCTGGTCGCGGGTGTGGCTTGTCCGGGCGCGGAAGTGGCTGCTCTGCGCGCGGGGAGGCCTCACAGATAGGGCATCGTGACATGGACACAGTCACCATGGAAGCGCTCCCACACCTCAGACATGAGAGCCCTTACCCCCACCAGAACTGACCGAATTCTTCTGCGCGAAGCGTTGACCAGAAAGCGCTTGCCCTCTACGTTCCGTTCAGCAGTGTGACCGACCCGCTTCGCAGCACCCCCACATGGCCACACCGCCGGCGCGCGGCGTTCTACATGACGTTCAAGATTCACGTACATGATCGTGTCGCGACTCCCGAAGGGACGCACCCGCATGCGAACTCTCCCCCCACGTGCACGCCCGCAAAGAACCGCACTGGCGACGGCCGCGGCAGCCGTCCTCGCCACCGCGGCCGTCATCGCCCTGCCGCAGCCGGCCGGGGCGGCCGAGACCTCGCCGGTCGGCTTCGGTGCCGGGACGACCGGCGGCGGCAACGCCTCGGCGGTCACCGTCTCGACGCTGGACGCCTTCAGAACGGCGGTGACCGGCAACTCCGCCAAGGTCGTCCGGGTCAACGGCCTCATTTCGCTGAGCGGTCAGGTCGACGTCGGTTCCAACACCACGGTGCTGGGCGCCGGTTCGTCGTCCGGCTTCACCGGCGGCGGGCTGCGACTGAAGGAGGTCACCAACGTCGTCATCCGGAACCTGAACATCAGCAAGCCGGTGGCGCCTGCCGACGGCGTCACGGTCCAGGAGTCGACGAAGGTGTGGATCGACCACAACTCCTTCTCGGCCGACCGCGATCACGACAAGGACCACTACGACGGCCTGCTGGACATCAATCACGGCTCGGACAACGTCACGGTGTCCTGGAACGCCTTCAAGGACCACTTCAAGGGCTCGCTCGTCGGACACAGCGACAACAACGCGAGCGAGGACACCGGGCACCTGAAGGTGACGTACCACCACAACCAGTTCACCAATGTCTACTCGCGCATCCCCAGCCTGCGCTTCGGCACCGGGCACTTCTACAACAACTACGTGGCCGGCGCCGACACCGCCTGCCACTCGCGCATGGGCGCCCAACTGCTCGTGGAGAACAACGTCTTCCGCGACACCAAGATCGCCGTCACCACGAACCGCAGCAGCGACGTGGACGGCTACGCCAACCTCCGCGGCAACGATCTTGGCGGGGCCGCGACCGAGATCTCCCGGGTCGGCACCTTCACCACGCCGCCCTACGGCTACACCGCGGAGTCCGCGTCCACCGTCGCCGCCTCGGTGACGTCCGGCGCGGGCGCCGGGAAGCTCTGACCACCCACCAGGAAGAAGATCCGGCACCCCCATCCGACACCCCCACAACCGGAAGAAGGCATACGGGACATGACTTCACCCGCAAAGCCCCGCGCCCGTCGGCGCGCACTGACCGGCGGCCTGGCCGCCCTCGGCCTCTCGTCTGTCATGATCACGACAATCAGCGCACCGCCCGCGAACGCCGCCACCTGGCCGACGCCGAGCAGCAGCCAGCCGGTGAGCTCCACCATCTCCGTGTCCGGCGTCCGCGACGGCGGCATGGTCCGCTACTACGGCAGCGGCGACCTGGCCGGCGACGGTCAGGAGGAGGGCCAGGACCCGATCTTCAAGCTCGCGGCCGGCGCGACGCTGAAGAACGTCATCATCGGCGCGCCGGGCGCCGACGGCATCCACTGCGAGGGCAACTGCACGCTGCAGAACGTGTGGTGGGAGGACGTCGGCGAGGACGCGGCCACCTTCCGGGGCGGCTCCACCTACACAGTCACCGGCGGTGGCGCCAAGAAGGCCGCCGACAAGGTCTTCCAGCACAACGGGCCCGGCACCCTGAACATCTCCAACTTCGCCGTCAGCGACTTCAAGACGCTGTACCGCTCGTGCGGCGACTGCTCCACGCAGTACACGCGCAAGGTCAACCTCAGCAACATCGAGGTGACCGGCACGGGGTCCACCGCACGCCTCGTCGGCATCAACGTCAACCGCAACGACGTGGCGACGCTGCGCGGAATCACGATCCTCAACGACTCCGGCCGCAAGGTCGTCCCGTGCCAGAAGTACAACAACAACACGGCCGTCGGTACCGGGCCGGACAGCACGAACTGCCTGTACTCCAGCTCGGACATCACCTACCGGTAGCACCCGCTCGTCAGGCCCCCCACGGCGAAGGCGGCCGTCCGAAGCGTCCCCGCACGGCGCTTCGGGCGGCCGTCGTGTCGTGTGCGGTCAGTTGCGGGCACGCGCGTGTGCGCTGTCGGTGGCGTCGTGCCCGTCACCGGCGCGTACGTCGTCCGCGAGCTCCCGTCGGTAGTCCGCGTACGCGGCGCGCAGCCGGTCGCCCGGCCAGTGGGCCGGGAGGAGCTCAGGGGGCAGTACCGGGTCGGCGAGCAGGTGCCGTACGACGGCCGCGAAGGCGGTGAAACGGTCGGACGGCCGCCGCGCGTGGGCGACCCGGGCGAGCAGGGCGCGTCCGGTGTCGGCCCAGGCGTCCAGCGGCCACAGGCTCGCGGCGAGCTCGGGTGCGGGGCGGCCGGGGCGGGCCGTGTAGCGCTGGGCCACCTGGGCGATGTCGCCCGGCAGGGGCCGGAGCAGGTTGGCCGGGCGCAGCCAGACGCCCTCGCGGAGCTCGGCGAGCCGGAGCCGGGTCAGCTCGGTGCGCAGTTCAGCGCGTTCGGCGGGGCCGCGGCCCGTGGCGGTGACGACGACCATCTCCCAGTCGCCGTCCCAGGGCAGGGTCTCGGGGTGGACGGCGTCGTCCTGGCGTCGCTGGCGCTCCAGCAGCCGGTCGCTGAGCCGGTAGACCGTGTCGGCGCGCCGCAGGTCACCGGCCGCAACCATCCGGCTGAGCGCGGCCCGCACGGTGGACCCCGCGATCCCGAACGGTTCCACGCTGCGCACCAGTTCCTTCACCGGCAGCTCGGGCGGATGCAGACCCAGCAGCAGGCTCAGGACGACCGACCGGGCGGACAGCGGGCGCAGGTCCGCCTCCCCGGTCGACGGTGACGCGTTGTTCGGCATGACCAGGACCCTACGTGCCGGCTCGGTGTATTACAGGATTGCTGCAACCGCAGCGACAGTGCAACACTGACGGCATGGTCTCGATACTCGCGCAGGAGCAGTCCGGAGCCGCGCCGGAGCGGTCCGGGCAGCACGGCACCCACGACGTCACCAACCAGCCTCCTCCCCTGGCGCCGTACGACGCGTCCGAGGACACGGCCCTGATCGAGGGGCTGCGCCGCGAGGGGGCCGCGTGGGCCGAGGAGGACATCCGGCGGCTGGGCCTGCGGGCCGGGAGCGCCGAGGCGCAGGAGTGGGGTGAGCAGGCCAACCGCCACGAGCCCGAGCTGCGTACGCACGACCGGTACGGGCATCGCGTCGACGAGGTCGAGTTCCATCCGAGCTGGCACCACCTGATGCGGGTCGCGGTCGGCGAGGGGCTGGCGGCGGCGCCCTGGGCGGACGAGCGGCCCGGAGCACATGTCGCGCGGACCGCGGGCGGGCTGGTGTGGGGGCACACGGAGGCGGGGCACGGCTGCCCGACGTCGATGACGTACGCCGCCGTCCCCGTGCTGCGCCGGCAGCCCGAGCTGGCGAAGGTCTACGAACCGCTGCTGACCAGCCGGGAGTACGACCCGGAGCTGCGCGTGCCCACCGAGAAGCGGGGGCTGCTCGCGGGCATGGGGATGACCGAGAAGCAGGGCGGCTCCGACGTCCGCACGAACACCACCACCGCGTCGCCGACGGCGGAGCCCGGGGTGTACACCCTGCGCGGGCACAAGTGGTTCACCTCGGCGCCCATGTGTGACGTCTTCCTGGTCCTGGCGCAGGCGCCGGGCGGGCTGTCCTGCTTCCTCGTGCCGCGTGTCCTGCCCGACGGCAGCCGCAACACGTTCCGCATCCAGCGCCTGAAGGACAAGCTGGGCAACCGCTCCAACGCCTCCTCCGAGCCCGAGTTCGACGGCACCGTCGCCTGGCTGGTCGGGCCCGAGGGGCGGGGCGTCAAGACGATCATCGAAATGGTCAACTGCACCCGGCTGGACTGCGTGATGTCGTCGGCGGTGCTGATGCGCAAGACGCTCGTCGAGGCGGGCCACCATGTGCGCCACCGCAGCGCGTTCGGGGCTCGGCTGCTCGACCAGCCGCTGATGCGCAACGTCCTGGCCGACCTGGCCCTGGAGTCCGAGGCCGCCACCACACTCACGCTGCGGCTGGCCGGCGCGGCCGACCGGGTGGTGCGCGGGGACGACGCGGACGGGACCGAGGGGGCATTCCGCCGGATCGCCACCGCCGTCGGGAAGTACTGGGTCACCAAGCGCGGTCCGGCCTTCACCGCGGAGGCCCTGGAATGCCTCGGCGGCAACGGCTACGTCGAGGAGTCGGGCATGCCCCGCCACTACCGCGAGGCTCCGCTCCTGTCGATCTGGGAGGGCTCGGGGAACGTCAACGCCCTTGACGTCCTGCGGGCGTTGAGCCGGGAGCCGGACACGGCCGAGGCCCTCTTCGCCGAACTCGCCCTGGCGCAGGGGGCGGACGCGCGTCTGGACGCGTCGGTGGCACGTCTGAAGAACCTGCTCGCCACGGGCTCCGAGGCCGCGGCCCGCCGCCTGGTCGAGCTGATGGCCCTCACCCTCCAGGCCTCCCTCCTGATCCGCCACGCCCCCACACCGATCGCCGACGCCTTCTGCGCCACCCGGCTGGGCGGCGACTGGGGCCACGCCTTCGGCACACTGCCGGACACGGCGGACGTGGACGGGATTCTGGGGCGGGCGCTGCCGGGCGTTGCGGGCTGAGGGCTGAGCACTGAGGTGCGGCCCGGGGGCGGGCCTTGGCACCGCAGAGGTGGCTGGGAGAAGGCGGGACTGACCGGCTGGGCGCCGCCCACGGGATACGGGCAAGCCCACCCGTGTGGCGGCGCCATCGATGGCTCACGGCGCCGGCGTCAGCAGCCTGACGGACGCGGCGCGCCGCCCGAGGGACGTGGGCCGGCGGACAGGCGTGAGCCGCCCGAGCCTGTCGCCGGGCCGCCGCCGGGGCAGGCATGGGCCCGGCTCCCCTTCGGCCGTCACCCCGTCGTCCGTCCACCCCACAGTGGCCCGAAGCGTGCCCACTCGTAGCCCCAGGCGTCGATGCGGTTGCTCTCCAGGCGGTTGCGGAGGGCCCGGCCTGCGACGAAGGGGACGGACGCGGCGCAGAAGCCTGCGAGGCCGCCGACCAGGGTGGCTCGCGTGCGGGCCTCGGAGGGGGTGGCGGGCCGGGTGACCAAGCGGCCCTGCGGGTCCGTCCAGACGGTGACCGGCGTGCCTACGCCACTGCCGGGGCGGACGCGGGCCTGGCCGGTGTGCGGGGAACCGTCCCGCGCGCTCCAGCGGACCTTCGCCCACACGTACTCGCTGGTCGACGTGCCGGAGCGCGGGTCGGCCGTGCCCGGCGCCTGCTCGGTGAGCAGGGCCACGACGGGCCGCCACTCGACGCGCTCCCGGGCCATTCCCCGCTCCACCGTGCCGGCCGTCGCCAGGCCGGCGAGCACTCCGCACAGGACAGTCAGTACCCAGGCGGCGAGGAGCACCCAGGACTCCACCGCGTCGGCCCGGCGTTTGAGCGGATTGCGCCGCCAGCGCCACAGCCACACCTTCGGACCACGGAACGCCATCGAGGGCTTCCTCCTCATGAGGGCACGAACGTGCCTGCCGGACCGGCCTCCATCCCATACGGGAGACGGGAGGCGGATGCTCACTGCACGTACCGGGATCGACCGTGGCACGGGTCACGCGACCCTCGCGGGCGTCTTCGCGAAAGTGCCCGCAGCGCCCGCCGGAGGGCTATCATCGCCGCGCTGACCTGCGACGTCATCCTTTCCAGAGGTGACTGTCAGTGCCGGGGTGCAGACTGGCCGGTACCTGAGACAAAGACGTCGCGGAGGTGGTCGGCATGACCGAGACAATGCTCGCCGTGGGCACGCGCAAGGGCCTGTTCATCGGGCGGAGGCGCGGTGGCACCTGGGAGTTCGACGAGAGTCCCTACTTCAACGCCCAGGCCGTGTACTCGGTCGCCATCGACACCCGCGGCGAGCGTCCGCGCCTTCTGGCGGGCGGCGACAGCGCCCACTGGGGCCCGTCCGTGTTCCACTCCGACGACCTGGGCCGCACCTGGACCGAACCGGCCCGGCCGGCCGTCAAATTCCCCAAGGACACCGACGCTTCCCTGGAGCGCGTGTGGCAGCTGCACCCGGCGGCAGCGGAGCCCGACGTGGTGTACGCGGGCACGGAACCGGCGGCGCTGTACCGCTCGGAGGACCGCGGCGAGACCTTCGAGCTGGTCCGCCCGCTGTGGGAGCACCCGACCCGGTCGAAGTGGGTGCCGGGCGGCGGCGGTGAGGGCCTGCACACCGTGATCACCGACAAGCGCGACCCCCGGGCCGTGACGGTTGCCGTCTCGACGGCGGGGGTGTTCAAGACGGCCGACGGCGGTGCGAGCTGGGCGCCGTCCAACTCCGGTGTATCCGCGGTGTTTTTGCCGGACCCGAACCCGGAGTTCGGCCAGTGCGTCCACAAGATCGCGCAGGACGCGGCGACGCCGGACCGGCTGTATCTGCAGAACCACTGGGGCGTCTACCGAAGCGACGACGCGGGCGCGACCTGGACGGACATCGGCGAGGGCCTGCCGTCCACGTTCGGCTTCTCCGTGGCCGCGCACCCCCACCGCGGCGATACGGCGTTCGTGTTCCCGATCAACGCCGACTCGGACCGCGTCCCGGCCGACCACCGCTGTCGCGTCTTCCGTACGGCGGACGCGGGCAAGACCTGGGAGCCGCTGTCGGCGGGACTGCCGCAGGACGACCACTACGGCACGGTGCTGCGCGACGCGATGTGCACGGACGACGCGGACCCGGCGGGCGTGTACTTCGGCAATCGGAACGGCGAGGTGTTCGCGTCGGCCGACGACGGCGACAGCTGGCAGCAGTTGGCCTCTCATCTGCCGGACGTGCTGTGCGTCAGGGCCGCGGTGGTCGGATGAGCCGTCAGGCTTGGGGGCCGGCCTTGGCCACTGGTTGATCACCGCCGCCCGCGCGGCAGTAGGGTGACGCCCGTGGCACCACGACCCTTGCATGAAATCGTCGAGGCGGGCTGGGCGAAAGCCCTGGAACCCGTTGCCGAACGGATCGCCGGGATGGGCGACTTCCTGCGCGCGGAGATCGCCGCGGGACGCACCTATCTACCGGCCGGGCCGAACGTCCTGAGGGCCTTCCAGCAGCCCTTCGACGACATACGGGTCCTGATCGTCGGACAGGACCCGTATCCGACCCCAGGACATGCCGTGGGCCATTCATTCTCGGTGGCGCCCGACGTACGTCCCCTGCCCGGCAGCCTCATCAACATCTACCGGGAGCTCAACACCGACCTGGGTCTGCCGCAGCCGTCGAACGGCGATCTGACGCCCTGGACCGAGCAGGGCGTGCTGCTGCTCAACCGGGCGCTCACCACGGCCCCGCGCAAACCGGCCGCGCACCGCGGCAAGGGCTGGGAGGAGGTCACCGAGCAAGCCATCCGCGCGCTCGCCGGACGCGGCAAGCCGCTCGTCTCCATCCTCTGGGGCCGCGACGCCCGCAACCTCCGTCCCCTCCTCGGCAGCCTCCCGTCCGTGGAGTCCGCTCACCCCTCCCCCATGTCCGCCGACCGCGGCTTCTTCGGCTCCCGCCCGTTCAGCCGCGCCAACGACCTGCTGATCCGGCAGGGCGGACAACCGGTGGACTGGCGCCTGCCGTGACCGACCCCTCCGGGTTCCTCGCCGTCGACTCAGGAGGGTCCGGCCTGCGGGTCGTCGTGGGCACCGTCGGCCGTGGGGCGACGGCCCGGCGGGAGTCCCGCGAACCGGTACGTACCGGGGACATGGGCATCGACCCCGGGCACTTCATGGAGCAACTCGTGCCCATGGTCCGGGCGCTGATGGCCGAGGCCGGTGTGGACCGGCTGGACGCGGCCGCCGTCGGAGCTGCCGGGATGGCCAGCCTGGGCGATGCCCTGCGTGCCGAACTGCCGGACGCGCTGGGGCGGGAGTTCGGCATCGGGCGGGTCGCGCTCGCCGCGGACGCCGTCACCGCGTATGTCGGTGCCCTCGGGCCGCGGCCCGGAGCCGTGGTCGCCGCCGGTACGGGACTCATCGCGATCGGCACCGACCTGACGAACTGGCGCCGTGCGGACGGCTGGGGGCATCTGCTCGGCGACTGCGGCAGCGGCGCCTGGATCGGACGGGCCGGGCTCGAGGCGGCGTTGCGCGCGTACGACGGGCGGCCCGGCGGGTCGGCCGGACTGCTGGCCCGCGCCGAGGAACTGTTCGGCCCGGTGCGGAGCCTGCCCGGGAAGCTGTATCCACGGCCGGACCGCCCTGCCGTCCTGGCCTCCTTCGCCCCCCAGGTGGCCGTCTGCGCCGACGGCGACCCGGTGGCCGCCGACATCCTGCGGGCCGCCGCACGGCACATGGCCGACTCCGCGGCAGCCGTCTGCCCCACGACGGGGGAGCCTCAAGTCGCGCTCACCGGCGGTCTGTTCAAGATGGGCGCCCCTCTCGTCGTACCTCTGCAAGAGGAGTTGGCGAAGCGGCTGCCGGCCGCGCGGACGGTGCCGGCCGCCGGGGATCCGCTCGACGGGTCCGTGCGCATCGCGACCGATCTCGCGATGGACGCGCTCACTCTGCCGAGTGACGAGGCGATGCTCTGCGTGGTGAACGGAAAGGAGGACTGATCCACTTAAGCCGCCCGGTTCCACTCTGCAGGTAACTCAATCAGACAAAAGCGGACGGATACCGCTCACCTGCACCCTCCCCGAACAGGGGAGCCCAAGAAGCCAGTAACATGCGTCGCCATGAGCTCCCCCACTGGGCCCGCGTCCGGCCTGCCAGTACGAATGCCGCGACCTCGTCAGCCCGGGCGGCACCGCCGACCCGAGCCCTTGGCGGCTCCCGAGGGCGCGCCCGCGCTCGTCCTCGCGGTGCCGGGCACGCCTAGCGCCGCGACCCGCGGACTCGCCGAGGAGGTCGTGAGCATCGCCCGCTCCGAGCTCCCCGGCCTCGACGCCCGGATCGGGTACGTCGACGGCGATGACGTGGAGTTCCCCACTCTCCAGTCGGTGCTCGTGCACGCGGCCGAGGAGCGCGCCGCCCGTTATGAGCAGGCGATCGCCGCAGGGGTGGAGGCCAAGGAGCCGGAGGGCCCCGTCGCCGTCGTCGTGCCGCTGCTCGCCGGCCCGGACAGCGCGCTGCTGCGCGTCATCCGCCAGGCCGTGATGGACAGCCGCGTCGCGGCCGACCTGACCGATGTGCTGGGCCCGCACCCGCTGCTCGCCGAGGCGCTGCACGTGCGCCTGTCCGAGGCCGGTCTGGCGCGCGCCGACCGTGCCCGCCTGTTCACCGTGGCCACGGCCGCGGACGGCATCATCCTCGCCTCCGTCGGCGGCGAGGAGGCCGTGCAGGCGGCCGGGATCACCGGCATGCTGCTCGCCGCGCGGCTGGCCGTGCCGGTGATGGCGGCGGCCCTGGACCAGGACGGCGCGATCTCGGCGGTCGCCGAGCAGCTGCGTTCCTCGGGCTCCCAGCAGCTGGCGCTGGCGCCGTACCTCATAGGGCCGGAGATCGACCCCAGCGTGGTCGCGGAGGCCGCTCACGAGGCGGGCTGCTCCGCCGCCGAAGCGCTCGGCCCGTACCCGGCGATCGGCAAGCTCGCCCTGTCGAAGTACACGACGGCGCTGGGCATCGCCCCGCAGCAGGCGCAGGGCACGCCGGTCCGCTGACGCCGCCCGATGTGCAGGTGACCGCGCGTCTCGTGGGCGTCGCAGTCACACCGAAGGGCCCGCTCCACATCCGGAGCGGGCCCTTCGGCATGCGGTCACACGCTGCCGACGTCCGGGCCGATGACCACGCAGGACGCCGCGGGCACCGCGATCGAGCCCTCGTAGCGCGGGAGCCCGCTGTCGGGGTCCAGGGCGAACCAGGTGACGTCACCGGAGCGCTCGTTCGCGACGTACAGGAACCCGTCCGCCTCGGTGAGCGCGCGCGGCCAGTGGCCGGCGCAGATCACCGTCCCGACGAGCCGTAGTTCCTCGCCCTCGACAGCGAACGTGGACAGCACGTCCTCGCCGCGGGTCGCGGTCCATACGAAGCGGCCGTCGGGCGAGGCGACGATGCCGGACGGATAGGCGTCGCCGGCCGGGCCGCCCGGCAGGACCGGTGTCTCCGTCATCGGCTTGAGCGTGCCGTCGTCGGCGTCCCAGTGACAGACGGTGACGGTGGGGGTGAGTTCATTGACGACGTACGCGTACGGGCTGTGCGGGTGGAAGGCCAGGTGGCGCGGGCCCGAGCCCGGCCGCAGGGCGATCTCCCGGTGCACATCGAGTGCGCCGCCGGCCAGCGTGCACACCCGCACCGAGTCGGTGCCGAGGTCCACGCTGACGGCCCAGCGGCCGCTCGGGTCGGGTTGCACGTGGTGGGCGTGCGGGCCCTGCTGGCGTGGCGTGTGCGGGCCCGAGCCGGTGTGCTGGAGGACGGCGGACCGGGCGCCCGCGAGGGTGCCGTCGGCGCGGACGGGCACGGCGGTGACGCTGCCGGAGCCGTAGTTCGCGGTCAGTACGTGGCCGGCGAAGAGGCTGAGGTGAGTGGGTCCGCCGGCGCCGACCGGGACCGGTGATCCGATGAGCTCCGGCTTGTCCCCGGTCACGCGATACGCGGCCACCGCGCCCTCGGCCGTCTCGCTGACCGCGTAGAGCGTGTCGCCGCCCGGCGACAGGGCCAGGTATGCCGGGTCGGGCACGTCGTCCGCGCCTCCCAGGACGGTGAGCGCGCCGCTGCCCGCGGCCACGGACGCCGTCACGATCCCGGGGCCGCCGGCCGCCGTGAACGACCCGATGTAGGCCCGCCGTGCCCGCCTGCCACCATCTGCCACCGCTGTCCCCTTCCGGTCGGGTGCCGTCCGGGCTGACGGTAGCAGCGGATCATCATCGGTCTAGACCAAGAGCCGTTCAAAACGTCGGCGCGTGCGGTCGTCTCCCGCCGCCGGCCCGGGCTCTGGCCTCGGGGTGTTGCAGGTGGGCGGGATGCCGCTGCACCGCCTCGCAGGTCCGGTGGCGGACGGGCGTGGCGCTCCCGGAGGCCACGCGGGGGCACACCCCGTCAGGCTCACCCGCGGGCCGCTCCCGCACGGCTCGCGGGCTCCTTGCGTCCGATGGCGCGTGGGTATCCGGAGGATCTTCTGGTCCACCCTCCTGTGGCCGATGAAGCGACTTCGCGGAGCGGGCGCGGTTCGAGGGGCCGGCGTGTGGATCGCGGAGGATCTCCCACACGTCCGGCGTTCTCACGCTCCGACGAGTCGGGACCCGGACGGCGTACGCAGGGGCTGGGACAGTTCGGCCAGGGCTCGTTCCAGGCCGTGCAGATGGGTCAGCGCGGGATCCGACTCCGTCGGGTGCGTGAGGGGGGCGGTGACATCCGCACCGCCGGTCAGCGCCTCGACAGCGGCCTCGACGCGCCAGCACGCGGCGGCCAGGCGGGCGTCGTGCGAGGCCTCGGGGTCGGCGGCGACGGCAGCAAGGCCGCGGATCTCGCGGGCGCAGTCGTCGAGCAGGTCCAGGACGTGGCGGGCGCGGCGCTTGCGGGCCGACATCGGATTCAGCGGATGCACCAGCGGTGCGAGGGCAAGGCGCACCCGGCCGAGCAACTGCTCCAGCTCGGCGAGCCGCGAGGACGGGTCGGCGCTTTCGTCCCCGGCCAGGCGTGCGGCGGCCTCGGCGGTGGCGGCGTGGACGCAGCGCAGGGCGCGCTGGATCCAGGCGTCATTGACGGCATGCGTGGTCACGGGCAGGACGAACAGCACGGCCAGCACGGCGCCGAGCGCCCCGACGCCGGTCTCGGCGAGCCGCAGCGCCAGCAGGGCGGGATCGAGGACGCCCAGCATGCCGTAGAGGAGCTCGGCGAGCACCGTGACGCAGAGCATCATCCAGGTGTAGGAGACGGCGGCCGTGTAGAAGATGCCGAAGACGCAGACGGCGAGGAGCGCGGCCGTCGGGATCGTCTCGCCGGCCACCGGGACGGCTACGAGCAGGCCGAGGCCGATGCCGATCACCGTGCCGAGGACGCGGCGGAAGCCGCGGACCATGGTCTCGCCGCGCGAGGTGGTGTTGACGAAGATCCACCAGGTGGCGCCCACGGCCCAGTACCAGCGGTGCCCGGACACCAGCTGGCCCACGACGAGCGCGAAGCCCGCGCCCGCGGTGGCCTGGATGGCCTGCCGTGTGGTCACGCGGGCCAAGCCGGTGCCGCCCGGCGGTGCGGGTACCGGCGCAGGGGGCAGACGGCGTTCGTAGCACCACAGCCCGAAGCGCACTGCGGACGCGGTGAGCAGGGAGAGCAGTACGGCGGCGTAGAGCTCGGGCAGCCGGTCGGGGGTCGCCTGGAGGAACTGCGCCACGAAGAAGGTCATGAACGCGAACACACCGAGGCTGTGCCCGCGTGGCCCCCAGCGGCGCGCGTACACGCCCGCGCCGACGACGGCGAGGAAGGTGAGGTCGCGGGCGACCGGCTGGTCGTGCAGTTCGGCAGCCGCCGCGAGGACGGGCAGACCGACGAACGGCAGCAGAGCGGTGGTGACCGCCTGTCCGCGGACCGTGGCATCGGTGACGGTGAACAGCGCGAGCAGCGCGGCGAGCCCGCCGGTGACGGCACCGACGAGGGAGTGTCCGGCCAGTCCGCAGACGACGACCGCGAGCCCGATGCCGAGCACGGCCCGCACGGCGAAGCGCAGCCGCGCCCGCCCCGGGTCCGGCGCCACGAACACCCTCTTCAGCACTACGTCCCGCCCCTTTGCTCGGTTTGCTCCGGCATGAAAAAGGCGCCGCGGGATCCGCAGCGCCATCGACGGGCCCATTGCAGCATCAAGGGGCAGTCTGGCTCAAGCGGCGCCTAGACTGCTGAGCCATTGGCACAGGTACAACGGTCCCCGTACGTCCATCGGCGAGCCAACGGACCATGACGGACCAGGACGGTCCATGGCGGACGCGGATGCGGGCACGGGGCGAAGGAGGCCGGACGGCATGGCCGTGGACGAGCTCGACACCCGCATCCTGCGGCTGCTGCTGGAGCAGCCCCGTACCAGCGTGCGCGAGTACGCCCGCATCCTCGGCGTCGCGCGGGGCACCTTGCAGGCTCGCCTCGACCGGCTGGAGCGGGACGGCGTGATCACCGGCACGGGGCCGGCACTCTCCGCTGCCGCGCTGGGTCATCCGGTGCTGGCGTTCGTACACATCGAGGTCACCCAGGGCCACCTCGACGACGTGGGCGACGAGCTCGCCGCCGTGCCGGAGATCGTGGAGGCGTTCTCGATCACGGGCGGGGGCGATCTGCTGACCCGGGTGGTGGCCCGCGACAACGCTCATCTGGAGGACGTGATCCAGAAGCTGATCAGCCTGCCCGGCGTGGTCCGCACCCGCAGCGAGGTCGCCCTGCGTGAGCGCGTCCCGCACCGGTTGCTGCCGCTGGTGGAGTCGATCGGGCGGGCGGCGGCCCGGAAATGACCTTTGACATCCTGGGCCCATGAGCGATCTCGGCAACACTTCGGTCATCTTCGATCTCGACGGAACACTCGTGGACAGCGAGCCCAACTACTACGAGGCGGGGCGGCAGGTTCTCGCCGAGCACGGGGTCAACGACTTCACGTGGTCGGACCACGAGCGTTACGTCGGCATCAGCACGCTGGAGACGGTCACGCTCTGGAAGCGGGAGTACGGCCTGCGGGCGTCCGTCGACGAGCTGCTCGCGGCCAAGAACCGCCGCTATCTGGATCTCGCCCGCGTGTCCACGCGCGCATACCCCGAGATGCGCAAGTTCGTGGAGTTCCTTGCGTCCGAGGGCGTCCCGCTGGCCGTCGCCTCGGGTTCGTCCCTGGAGGCCATCACGGCGATCCTGTCGGGCACCGGCCTGGACGCCCATCTGCGCACCGTCGTCTCCGCCGACGAGGTCGACCGCGGCAAGCCCGCCCCCGACGTCTTCCTGGAGGCGGCCCGCCGGCTCGGCGCGACACCGGCCGACTGCGTGGTCGTCGAGGACGCCGCCCCCGGCGCGGCCTCCGCACACGCGGCCGGCATGCGCTGCATCGCCGTCCCGTACGTGGCCGCCCAGGCGGACGCCCCGGAGTTCGCGACGGCAGGTCTGCTGCTGCGGGGCGGGCAGGAGGAGTTTACGGCGCGGACGGCGTACGACTGGCTGCGCCGCACGAGGTAGGGCCCTGCCGACCGACGAGCCGAACGGCCGGAACGGCGACGGGAATTAAAACGCTCCGGACCCGTTGACCCTCGCCCGCCTCCTCCCTATCGTCTGGTCGACTATTCGTACGTCGTTCGCAATATCGAACGTCTGGCTACCCCCACCCGCTGTCTCCACCCACCGCCCCCACCCCCCTCATGGAGGAGCACACATGGCCCGGCCCCTCTCCAGACGATCCCTCCTCCAGGCCGCGGCCCTCGCCGCTGCGGTTCCCGCGATCAGCCACTCGGCAATCGGCCGGGCCTCGACCGCCCCGGCCGCCGTTCAGGAGGCGCAGTCCGTGGCCGTCACACCTTCCACTTGGACCGTCCAGCCCTTCGCCCTCGACGACGTGGCCCTCAGGCCCGGACTCTTCGCCGACAAGCGGCAGTTGATACTGGACCACGCCCGCGGCTACGACGTGAACCGGCTGCTGCAGGTCTTCCGTGCCAACGCCGGCCTCTCCACCGGCGGTGCGGTGGCGCCCGGGGGCTGGGAGGGGCTCGACGGCGAGGCCAACGGCAATCTGCGCGGGCACTACACCGGGCACTTCCTGACCATGCTGTCGCAGGCGTACGCCGGCACCGGCGAGCAGGTGTTCGTCGAGAAGATCCGCACCATGGTCGGCGCGCTGACCGACGTGCGTGCGGCGCTGCGCAAGGACCCCGCGGTGCTGAGCGTGAGCGGAAGGTTCGGCACCGCCGCCGAGCACGTCCGCGGCTCCTACCAGTACGTCGATCTGCCCGCAGCCGTCCTCGGGGGCGCGTCCGCGATCACCCTGTCCACCTGGGTGAAGCCCACTCACGATGCCGACTGGACGCGGGTCTTCGACTTCGGGAACAACAACACCCGGTACCTGTACCTGGCCGCCCGCAACGCCGCCGGCGTGCCGCGCTTCGCCATCACGACCAACGGGCCGGGCGGCGAGCAGGGACTCGACGGGACCGCCGCGCTGCCCCTCGATCAGTGGAGCCACCTCGCAGTCACGATCGCGGGCGGCACCGGGACGCTGTACGTCAACGGCACCGCCGTGGCCCGCAACTCGGCGATGTCCCTCACCCCGGCCGCCCTCGGCACCCTCACCAACAACTGGCTGGGCCGCTCCAACTTCGCCACCGACCCGGTCTTCGCGGGCGCCTACGACGAGTTCAACATCTGGTCGCGCGCCCTCACCGTCACCGAGATCACGCAGTTGCAGAGCAGGCGGGCCGCCGACGCCCCCGCCGGCCGCGGCGACCTGGCGTCGTACGCCTTCGACGAGACCTCCGGCGGGACGTTCGCCGATGCCTCCGGCCGCGGCCTCACCGCCACCCTGCGCCGCACCTGGGGCGGGCCCAGCCACCCCGGGTTCCTGGCCGCGTACCCGGAGACGCAGTTCATCGACCTGGAGTCGAGGACCGCCAGCGACTACACGAAGGTGTGGGCGCCGTACTACACCGCGCACAAGATCCTCAGGGGTGTCCTGGACGCCTACCTCACCACGGACGACGCCCGGGCCCTCGACCTCGCGTCCGGCATGTGCGACTGGATGTACTCCCGGCTGGCCAAGCTGCCGGAGGCCACGCTGCAGCGTATGTGGGGGCTGTTCTCCAGCGGTGAGTTCGGCGGCATCGTCGAGGCGATCTGCGACCTGCACACGATCACCGGAAAGGCCGAACACCTCGCGCTGGCCCAGCTGTTCGACCTGGACCGGCTCATCGACAACTCCGCCGCGAACACCGACATCCTCGACGGGCTGCACGCCAACCAGCACATACCGATCTTCACCGGGTACCTGCGGCTGTACGACGCGACGGGCGAGGCCCGTTATCTCGACGCCGCCCGCAACTTCTGGGGCATGGTCGTCCCCCACCGTATGTACGGCATCGGCGGCACCAGCACCGCCGAGTTCTGGAAGGCGCGCGACGTGATCGCGGGCACGATCAGTGACACGACCGCCGAGACGTGCTGTGCCTACAACATGCTGAAGCTGAGCCGGACGCTGTTCTTCCACGAGCAGCAGCCGAAGTACATGGACTACTACGAGCGTGCGCTCTACAACCAGGTCCTCGGCTCCAAGCAGGACAAGGCAGACGCCGAGAAGCCGCTGGTCACGTACTTCATCGGGCTGACGCCGGGTCATGTGCGGGACTACACGCCCAAGCAGGGCACGACCTGCTGCGAGGGCACCGGCATGGAGAGCGCCACCAAGTACCAGGACTCGGTGTACTTCAAGGCCGCCGACGGCGGCGCGCTGTACGTGAACCTCTACAGCCCGTCCCAACTGAACTGGTCTGAGAGGGGTGTGACGGTCACTCAGGCGACCGGGTTTCCCCGCGAGCAGGGCACCACGCTCACCATCGGCGGCGGCGCGGCCTTCGCGCTGCGGCTGCGCGTGCCGTCGTGGGCGACCGCCGGCTTCCGGGTGACGGTCAACGGCAGTGCGGTGAGCGGCTCTCCGACACCGGGGAGCTACTTCACCGTGTCGCGGACGTGGCGCAGCGGCGACACGGTGCGGATCTCGATGCCCTTCCGCCTCCGGGTGGAGAAGGCGCTCGACGACCCTGCGTTGCAGACGCTGCTCTACGGCCCCGTCAATCTCGTCGGCCGCAACTCCTCCACCAGCCACCTGCAGTTGGGCCTGTACCGCAACGCGGGTCTGTCGGGCGATCTGCTGCCGTCGCTCGCGCCCGTGTCCGGCAAGCCGCTCCACTACACCCTCGCCGGAACCGAGTTCACCCCCTTCTTCGAAGGCACCGAGGCCCCGACCCACGCCTACTTCCGGCGCTCGGAACCCCGGGTGATCTTCGGCAACTCCGACTCCGGCGTCGCCAACCCCGCGAAGTCCGACGGCACCACGCTGCTGGACGAGATCTGGGCCGGGGCCCCCTTCGGCACCAAGGGTGCGCTGGTCTCGCGCGTGCGGTCCACCGTGAACGCCTGGGTCACCGCCGGTCTGCTGAGCCAGGCAAGAGGGCAGACGGTCGTCCGTACGTCCGAACAGGCGACGTACGCCTCCTGACCCGTCGACCTGATCCCCGCGCCGAGCGCTCGACTCCCGGCGCGGGGATGCTGGAGCCATGACGATCGACGTGTCGGCGGAGCGGGTGATCCCCTTCCCTCCCGAGCGGGTTGCCGCGTATGCCATGGACTGGCGCCACGACACCGACTGGACCCAGGGCATCCGCAGGGCGGAGCTGACCCGCGAGGCCGACGACGGCGGATTCGGGGTCGGCGCCGAGGTCAAGCGGACGGCTCACTTCCTCGGCCGGCACATCGACTACGTGCTCCGCGTGGCGACGTACGACTTCCCCCGGCTGCTCGACATGGTGTCCGTGGCCGGCCCGGTGCCGATGCAGGTCACCTATGCCTTCGACCCGCACGCGAACGGCACCCTCGCGCGTATCCGCGTCCGGGGCGGCCCGGGCGGCGTCTACCGGCCGGCGGCGCCGATCATGGCCCGCCATGTCCGCTCCAACATCGGCAAGGACCTGCGCGACCTGGAACGCAGGCTCACGGAACACACCGGGTAGCCGGCCCCCGGGCGCTTCGACCGTCAGCTACGACTTGCGGCGGGGCTTGCCGCGCCGGGGACTCTTGGCGCCCTTCGTGCCCTTGGCGCCGCCGGAGCCGGTGCGGCCGCTCCGGCCCCCTGCCGCGGACTGGCGCCGCGGGGTGCCGCCGGCTTCGGGGCGCTTGCGCTTCGGCTGTTCCGTCGCGGCCGGAGCCTGGGACGTCGTACGGCCCCGGGTGCTGTTGACCGTGCGGCCGCGGACGACGCCGATGAAGTCCTCGACCAGGTCGGTGGTCGCATCCTGAGGCCAGGACAGCGCGACGCTCGACTGGGGGGCGTCGACCAGCGGCCGGTAGGTGAGGTCCTTGCGGTGGTGGAGCCGGGCCAGCGACTGGGGCACGACAAGCAGGCCGACGCCCGCCGCGACCAGCTCGACGGCGTCCGCGGTGGTGGCGGGGCGCTCGAAGGCCGGCTGACCAGGCGGGTGCTCCCAGTCGAGGACGTCGTCGAGGGGGTGGAAGACGACCTCGTCGGCCAGGTCCTCGGCAGTCACCTCGTCGACCGCCGAGACGACGTGGTCCTGGGGGACGACGACGACCGTGGTCTCGGTGTAGAGGGGGATCGCGCTGAGGACCGTACGGTCGACCGGCAGCCGTACGAAACCGGCGTCGGCCCCGCCGTCCCGGAGCACGTCGGGGGCCTGCGCGGCGGGCACCGAGTGGAGGGTGAGGGGTACGTCGGGGAAGCGCTCGTTCCAGGTCCGCACCCACTTGGCGGGGGTCACGCCCGGGACGTAGGCGAGCCGGAACGACGGGGGTACTTCCGAGCCTGTCACCAGGCCAGGTTACCGGCCGTGGTCAGCGGCGGTTCACCCAGTCGATACCCTGGGGACCATGACGTCGCACCAAAGCACCCAGACCATGAAGCCCGCGACCGCGGCCAAGAAGCTGGGTGTGTACCTCGAAGCCACCCCCGCCGAGTTCCGGGAGGGTGTCGTCACGCGCGCCGAGCTGAACGCGCTCCAGGCAGACCCGCCCGCGTGGCTCCAGGAGCTGCGGGCGAACGGCCCGCACCCGCGTCCGGTCGTCGCGCAGAAGCTGGGCATCTCCATCGCGGGGCTCGCCCGCGGCGGCGTCACGGAGGCCCTCACCACCGAGCAGATCGAGGCCGTGAAGCAGGAGCAGCCCGAGTGGCTGGTCAAGGAGCGCGCGACCCAGGCCGAGGTCCGCAAGGAGGCGGCCCGTCTGAAGCAGCGGGACGCGGAGCGGGCGGCGGAGCAGTCCTGACCTCGCCGGTGCCGGCGCCTGCCTGCCGCTGCCGCCTCGCCGCCATCGCCGTCGCCGTCGCCGTCGCCGGGTGAGGCGAGCCGCCCCCGTGGAGGCTTGCAGCCCGCCTCCGGCCGGCCGGGATCAGTCCGCGGCGGGCCGTTCCGGTATCGCCTCCAGGAACGTCGCCGAGGGGACGAAGAAGAGGGTTCCGGTGACCGCCTCCGAGTAGTCGAGGATCGGGTCCGGGCCTGATTCCGGGCCGCCGAGATACATCTTCCGCAGCATGGTCTCCGGTATTTCGGGGGTACGCGCGTAGGCGATGAAGTAGGTGCCGAACTCTCCGTGCCCCGGCCTGCCGAACGGCATCGCGCCCCGCAGTATCTCCAGCTCCTCCCCGTCCGGGCCGGTGATGGTGTTCACGTCCTTGTGGGAGCCGGGCATGTCGAGTTCGATGTTGGTCAGCTTGGAGCGGCCTATCACCTTCTCCTGGGCCTCGACCGCGAGGGCTTCCCAGGCGTCGACGTCGTGCACGTACTTCTGGACCATCGCGTAGCTTCCGCCGCGGAACGCGGGGTCCTCGTCACCGACGACCGCCGCGTCGGCCGCCGCCTGGCCGACGGGGTTCTCGGTGCCGTCGACGAAGCCGAGCAGGTTGCGCGAGTCGAAGTAGGCGAAGGCCTGGACCTCGTCCTGGACGGTGACCGCGCCGCGCAGCCGCTTCATGATCTCGGCGGCCAGGGCGAAGCACACATCGGTGCGGGCGGCCCTGATGTGGAAGAGCAGGTCACCGGGGGTCGACACGGCGCGGTGCCGCGTCCCCTCCAACTCCCTGAAGGCATGCAGCTCCTGGGGACGCGGGTCCCCGAACAGCCGGTTCCACGCGGCGGATCCCACTCCGGTGGCGCAGCACAGACCGCTGTCGGGACTCGGGAACCCGACGGCCCGTATGAGCCCTGCGAGACCGGCGAGCAGGTCGTGCACGGCGGGCTCGCCGCCCGGCTCGATCGTCACCACCAGGAAGACGGCGACGGGCGCCGGCGGACTGAGTACCGGTTGTGGCTGTGCATCGACCGACCGCATCGACGACGACGGCATGTTTCCCCTCTCTCACCCTCAAACCCCGCCAACTAACGATGCCCGGCCGAACCGGGAACGATACCCGCCAAATTTCCGCACTCCTGGCGCGTGCGCGGGGTGTGGATGCCCGCCTCGCAGACGAAAACCCGAGTGCGCCCGCTCGCCCTGCTCTGGGACGATCCCGGGATGGTCCACCGCCTCGAACCCCTGGTCATCCGGCACGTCCACCGTCTCCCCTCCCTCGCGGGTCCCGCCGGGGAAGGCGCCGTCGCGACACGGCAGTTCGACGCCGCGCTCATGTCCGTGGGCTTCAAGCTGTCGGCAGAGCTGCTGGCGCGGCTGTCGGGGCTGTCCGAGGGCACGGTCGTCGACACCGCCGTGCGGACCCTGGGCACGGTCCGCGAGATGGTCGGCGACCATATGCGGCACAACGTGTACTTCGTCGACTTCCCGGCCAACGTGCCGGACACGTACGACTTCTGGATGCGCTGCGTGGCCGAGGCGCTGGCCGACGATGGCGCACGCCCCGTGGTTCTGGAGCAGCTGAGCGAGGGGCTCGTCAACCTTCTCACTCTGCCGTCGTACGGCCGCTACCAGCACACCTACACCGAGATGCTCGGCCACCACGAGGAGCTGATCGCGGCGGCGGGCGACCGTCTGACGGTCCTGCACCTCGGCGGCGACGCGGACGCCGAAGTGGCGTCCCTGTACATGGCGTTGGCGGGCAGCAGCACGCCCCTGGGCGAGGAGGACCTGCGCGATCTGCGGGTCCTCGCCGGGCACTGCGTGGACGCTCCGCAGCCCGCGGCGATCCCCGTGCGGGAGAACCGTGCCGTCGTGAACGAGGCCCGGTTGAAGGCCGGTGGGCAGCTGCTCCTGGACACGGTCACCGATGTGCTGCGGCTGGCCTGCGCCCTGTCGGGCGGCGACGTGACGCTGCAGGCGCCGACCCGGTTCCGGGCGCTGTCCCGTCCGGTGCGCCGCGCGCTGCTCGCTGGCCTGGACGCGGTCGTCGCCGCGTCCCCCGCCAAGCTGGCCGACGTGCACGCGCACCGCGAGGCGTGGAAGCGGCTCGGCGAGCGGCTGCACCCGCACGAGTACCCGCGGTGGCCGCACGCCGCCGACGTGTTCGCGGTCGCCCGGCGCGAGAAGGAGGCCCGCTCCTTCGACAGCCGGGTCGAGGAGCTGCTCGGCATGAACGACATCATGGGCGCCGCGAAGCTGCTGAAGTCCGCGCCGGGCAAGCTGTTCCGCTCCCTGGACCGGCTGCTGCGGCTGGCCCTCGACCAGGACGAGCGCCTCGCGGTGGCGTCCGCCGCCGAGGAGGTCGTGGGCGAGGTGTCCGGCCGGGTGGTGCTGTCGGTGCGCGAACACCTCGCCAACCGTGCGCAGGACACCGGCGAGCGCCGGGTCTTCGTGAACCGGCTCGGCCGCGCCTGGGTCACCGAGGACGACCGTCCGCCCGTACTGCCGCCCGAGCGGGAGCGCCTGATTGCGGCGCTGGACGCCGAGATACGGCGGCGGCTGCCGGCCCCGGGCCATCTGCTGATCGACCCAGACGTCCTGGATGTGGCGCTGCCGCTCAGCGGCCGGGCGAGCGCGGCCGGGCTCGGCGTGCTGCCGCGTGGCTCGCTGTCTCCGGTGGACGGTGAGCTGCTGCGGTTCTTCGTGTACTGGAAGGAGGCCGACCGGCGCACCGACTACGACCTGTCGGCGTTGATGCTGGACGCCGAATTCGCGACGGTCTGCTGGCTGGCGTACACCAACCTCAAGGGCCTGGAGGGCGAGCACTCCGGTGACATCACCGAAGCACCCGACGGCGCCTCGGAGTTCATCAATCTGCGCCTGGGGGCCGTGCGCGGCGACTTCATCGTGCCGCAGGTGAACATCTTCGCCGGGGAGGGCTTCGAGGAGGTCGACGAGTCGTTCTTCGGGTTCATGCTGCGTGAGGCCGAGCAGCAGGGCCGCCCGTTCGAGCCGCGTACCGTGCGCATGAAGTCGGAGCTGCGCGGGCCGGGCCGGGCCGCGCTGCCGCTGGCGTTCCTGCGGGGGCCCGATGGCCGGTGGCGTGCCAAGTGGCTGCATCTGTACCTGCGGGGGACGCCGGCCGCCAACCGGGTCGAGGAGAACCGGGTGTCGGTCGCGACGCTGCTGCGGGGCATCGTGGAGCGCGAGCAGCTGACGGTGCGCTATCTGACGGGTCTGATGGACGCGACGACCACGACCCTGTGGGACGGCGAGAAGGTCCCCGACGGTCCGGTCACCTACATCGGGCTCCAGCGCCCCGACGGGCTGCACCCGGACTCGCGCGTCCTGACCCCCGAAAATCTGCGCGACCTGATCCCCGCGTGACTGTTAGAGTCGGCCGTGGCGAGGCCATGAAGGGACTTCCTTCTCAACTCCTTCTTGCAATAGTCCTTTCGCTTTCCTCGCCACTCAACTCTTCCGTCAGCTGTCGTAGTCCACGGTCAGTGTCTCGGAGACCGGGTACGACTGGCAGGTCAGGACGTAGCCCGCGTCCACCTCGGCCGTCTCCAGCGCGAAGTTGCGGCGCATGTCCGCCTTGCCGTCGGTGACCAGCGCACGGCAGGTGCCGCAGACGCCGCCCTTGCAGGCGAACGGCAGGTCGGGGCGGGTCCGTTGGGCGCCGTCGAGGATGGACCGCTCCCTCGGCAGGGCAGCGGTGGTCGACCGGCCGTCGAGGGTGATCGTGACCTGGCTGACGGGCCCCTGCGGGCCGCTCTCCTCGTGGACCGCCTCCCGTACGGGCTCGTCGTCGGCGTAGAACAGCTCCTGATGCACCCGCTCGGTCGGCACCCCGAGGCCGGCCAGCACCCCCTGCGCATCCCGGACCATGCCGTGCGGGCCGCACAGCCACCAGTGGTCGGCGCTCTCCACGTCGACCAGCGCGTCGATGAGCGTCGAGAGCCGTTCGGCGTCGATACGTCCCGACAGCACCTCGGCCTCGCGCGGCTCGCGGGACAGCACATGGGCGAGCTGGAACCGGGCCGGGTACAGGTCCTTCAGGTCCGCGAGCTCGTCGGCGAACATCACCGTGTCGGTACGGCGGTTGCCGTAGAGGAGGGTGACCGTCGAGCGGTCGTCGGCGGCCAGGACGGACTCCGCGATGGACATCATGGGCGTGATGCCGGAGCCCGCCGCGATCAGCACGTGATGGCCGTGCGCGGTGAGGTCGGGGGTGAAGGCGCCGGTGGGGGCCATCACCTCGACGGTGTCGCCGGGGCGTACCTCGCTGACGAGCCAGGACGAGAACAGGCCGCCGGTCACGACCCGGACGCCGATGCGCGGAATCGACCCGACGGGCGAGCAGATCGAGTACGACCGCCGCTCGTCCCGCCCCTCGATCTCGCGCCGCAACGTCAGTGACTGACCGGGCGCGAACGCGAACTCCTCGGCGAGCTCAGCCGGGATGTCGAAGCCGACGGCGACCGCGTCCGCGCACAGGGGCGTCACGGCGGCGACGCGCAGGGCGTGGAAGGCCGGACGGCGGCGGGGGCGCGGGCGTACCGACGCAGCCGTCGGTTCTTCCCTCAGGCCTTCCATTCAGATCTCCTTGACGTACTCGAACGGCTCGCGGCAGGCGCGGCAGCGCCACAGCGCCTTGCAGGACGTGGCGGCGAAGCGGGAGGTCTCCTCGGTGTCCGCCGAGCCGCAGCGCGGGCAGGTCACCGCGTGCCGGGTGGGTGACAGCACGAGGGCGACGGGACCGGCGCCGCGCGGGGCGGGGCCGGGCGGCGCGATGCCGTGTTCGGTGAGCTTGCGGCGGCCGGAGGGGGTGATCCAGTCGCTGGTCCACGGCGGGTCGAGGACGGTGCGGATCTCGACGCGCTCGTACCCCGCCTCGCGCAGGCGCGCCGCGACGTCCGCCCGCATCTCCGCCATCGCCGGGCACCCCGAGTAGGTCGGGGTCAGGCTGGCGACCACCGTGCCGTCCTCGGTCAGCTCGACGTCCCGCAGGACGCCCAGCTCGGCCAGAGTCAGCATGGGCAGCTCGGGGTCCGGCACCTGGTCGGCGATGTGCCGGGCGCGCCGGGCGTCGAGCAGGGTGGTCACCATGTCGCCTCCGGGTGGGCGCGCGCGACGCCCTGCAACTCGGCGAGCAGGGGGGCGAGATGCTCGGTGTGCTCGCCGTCGCGGCCGGATCCGGGCAGCGGCCGGTACACCGGCATGGGCAGGCCGGCGGCCTGGGTGACCTGGCGCAGGACGGTCACGACCTCGTCGCGGACGTCGTACCCCGTGAACAACTCGCCGAGGTAGGGGGCCACTTGCTCCTGTGCGCGGCGCATCCGGCGGTGCGACTCCTCGGTGCCGTCGCCCAGGCGTACCGCCCACTCCGCCGCGTACTGCCGGTGGTAGGCCAGCTCCTTGACGCCCTTCGTGGCGATCGCCGCCAGGACGGGGTCCGGGTGCGACGCCAGCCCTTCGAAGTGTGCGAGGCGCCAGCTGGAGAACATCAGCAGCCGGACGATGGAGAACGCGAAGTCACCGTTGGGCAGTTCGGCCAGGCGTACGTTGCGAAAGTCGCCGGCGTCGCGGAAGTAGGCGTAGGCGTCCTCGTCTCGTCCGGTGCCGTCGGCCTGGCCGGCGCGGGCGTAGAGCAGGCGGGCCTGGCCGAGGAGGTCGAGGCCGATGTTGGCCAGCGCCACCTCCTCCTCCAGCTCGGGGGCGCGGGTGACCCACTCGCCCAGGCGCTGGGCCGCGACCAGGGCGTCGTCGGCCAACGCGACGCAGACGGCGGCGAGTTCACCGGCGTCGATGCCCTCGGGCACGGTGGTGTCGACGCCGTGCAGCGGGTCCTCGAAGCCGGTGCCGTACGCCCAGCGGGTGTCGTCGTCGTGTCCCTCGGCGAGGGTCATGTAGACGTGGTCGTCACTCATGCCCTCTCCTTCAGATGTGCGGGACGTCGTCGGGGATGTCGTAGAACGTCGGGTGGCGGTAGACCTTGTCGGCGCTGGGCTCGAAGAACGGGTCCTTCTCGTCGCGGGTCGAGGCGGTGATGTGCTCGGACTTCACCACCCAGATGCTGACGCCCTCGTTGCGTCGCGTGTACAGGTCGCGCGCGTGGGTGAGGGCCATCCGGTCGTCGGCGGCGTGGAGCGAGCCCACGTGGACGTGGTTCAGTCCGCGCTTGCCGCGCACGAACACCTCGTACAGCGGCCAGCCCTGCTTGTCGGCGCTCATGCCACCGCTCCCTTCTCCGCACGGGCGGCCTGCTTGGCCGCGTGGGCGCTGGCCGCCTCGCGGACCCAGGTGCCCTCGTCATGGGCGCTTCTGCGCCGCTCCATACGCTGGTCGTTGCACGGCCCGTCGCCCTTGATGACTCGCATCAGCTCGTCCCAGTCGGGGGTGCCGAAGTCGTGGTGACCACTCTCGGCGTTCCAGCGCAGCTCCGGGTCCGGCAGGGTCACGCCGAGCTTCTCGGCCTGGGGGACGGTCATGTCGACGAAGCGCCGGCGCAGCTCGTCGTTGCTGTGCCGCTTGATCTTCCAGGCCATCGACTGCGCGGAGTTCGGCGAGGCGTCGTCGGGCGGGCCGAACATCATCAGCGACGGCCACCACCAGCGGTTCACGGCGTCCTGCACCATCTCGCGCTGGGCGTCGGTGCCGCGCATCATCGTCATCAGCAGCTCGTAGCCCTGCCGCTGGTGGAAGGACTCCTCCTTGCAGATCCGCACCATCGCGCGCGCGTAAGGCCCGTACGAACTCCGGCACAGCGGCACCTGGTTGCAGATCGCGGCGCCGTCCACGAACCAGCCGATCACGCCGACGTCGGCGAAGCTCAAGGTCGGATAGTTGAAGATCGACGAGTACTTCTGGCGGCCCTCGATGAGCCGGTCGGTCAGGTCCGCGCGGTCGGCGCCGAGGGTCTCCGCCGCCGAGTACAGGTACAGGCCGTGGCCGGCCTCGTCCTGGACCTTGGCGAAGAGGATCGCCTTGCGGCGCAGCGACGGGGCGCGCGTGATCCACTCGCCCTCGGGCTGCATGCCGATGATCTCCGAGTGGGCGTGCTGCGCGATCTGCCGGATCAGCGTCTTGCGGTAGCCGTCCGGCATCCAGTCGCGCGGCTCGATCCGCTGGTCGCGCGAGATCGTCGCATCGAAGTGCTCCTGGAGCGGCTCTTCGGGGGGCGCCTCGGCGGAGTGTGAAGTCGTCATCGATTCCCGCTTCCCAACCGACCATTCGTTCGGTATCCAGTGTGACCTGTTTCCGCCAGGGGAGCAAGACCCTTCGGGCGTGCGAAAACGGCCCAGGACACCCCCGAGGGGTACCTGGGCCGTATCAACGCCGGTCGCGGACCGTCACACGTTGGGCACCTTCAGCTTGTCCCAGCTGACCTTGCCGGGGATGCCGTCGGCGTCCTTGCCCTTGAAGCCGAGCTTCTGCTGCCAGGCGGCGTAGGAGCGGCGGTCGGCCTCGGTCCACTCGGGGCTCGGGCCCTCCTCGTAGCGGCCGCATCCCTCGGCGACCAGCCGGCGGCCCATGGCCGTGATGATCGGGGACTTCTGGCCGACGTGGAAGAAGCCACTGCCCGGGAACGGCTCCAGCTTCGGCTTGGGCGCCGGTTTCGGGTCCGGGTCCGGCTTTCCTCCGCCACCCTTCAGCCGCTCCGCGATGCGCTTGCGCATACCATCCATCGTGAAACCGCGCGGATCGGTCTTGCCCGGCTGCCATTCCTTGTGGCCGATGACCGAGCGCTCGCTCCAGCCGTGGTGGCGGCAGATCGCGGCCGAGACCTTCTCGATGGCCTCCTTCTGCGCCTCGGGCCAGGGATCCCTGCCGTCGCCGAGGTTGATGCACTCGAAGCCGTAGAAGTGCGCGTTGCCGTCGGTGTCGGCCTCGTTGTCGTGCGGCAGCTTCGACTCGTTGATCACGGCGCGCAGGACGTCGCTGTCGCCGAGGCCTGCGTGGTTGGCGCGGCCGTTGCCGACGAGGTGGATCTCGCCCTTCTTGTCGATCACGCCGTGGCACAGCGGGCCGGGCAGGCCGGAGTAGCCGTTGTAGCAGATGCTGACCGACGCATCGGTGCCCTTGGTGACGGTGTGGTGGATCATCACGCCGTTCACCGGGCCCCAGGGGCCCTTGCTGTTGCGGTTGTGGGTGCGCCAGCTGCGGACCTCGTGGACCTTGAGGCCCTCCGCACGCAGTATCTCGACCATCTTCGACGCGCTCAGGGGCTTGGCCATTACTCGTCTCCTTCCGCCGCGGCCTCTGCTTCCGCCGTGGTCTGCGACCTGCCGCCCGACGGGTCCTCCGCCCGCTGCTCCTCGCGGCGTGCCTGCTCCTCGGCCGCGAGCGTCGCCTCGTCGGCGGCCGGGATGCTGCTGGCCAGCGGGTTGAAGGCGAGGCGCAGATCGACGGTGCCGCCCTCGCCCTTCACCAGGGCCAGCGGCGCGAAACCGCGGACGATGCCGGAGGGGCCCCGGAGCAGCGGGCGCCGGCTCGCGTCGGTGGGCCATTCGACGCCGCCGGTGGCGGTGCGGGCGGGGAGAATCCAGTGGTCGCCGGTGCGGTAGGTCGCGCCCTTGGCGAAGTACACCTCGACGCCGTCCTCCAGCGGCAGCCACTCCCCCTCCGACACGGGGACCGCCCCGCCCTTCAGGGCAGTCGTACGGCCCTTGCGCCTGGGTCCCCCGTGGTGGTCCCAGCGGCGCAGGAACGGGTTGAGGTGGGGCAGCCGCCCGACGGCCGGGTCGGGCTCGGCGGACAAGCGGACCCGGCGGCCCGGCAGGTCCAGCTCCTCGACCCGCAGCAGGGGCAGCGGTTCGAGGCGGGAGGCGTACGCCGTGTCCGTGAGCTCCACGTGGTCGCCGACATCGAGGTCCAGCTTGTCGTCGTGACCGAGGGAGGCCAACTGCACCCAGGTGCCGTCGAGTTCGTCGACCGGGAACACCACCGAGCCGTTCTCGCGGGACCACTTGAAGGTGGCGTCCTTCGCCTCGCCGCCCACGTGCACCTCGACGCGGTACAGCTGGTTCTCCTGGCCCCGATAACGGGCGTCCGGCTTGACCAGACAGGGGTCCTCGTCGGCGTGGTCGGGCCGCTCGCTGCGGGCGGCGAGCCGTGCGGTGGACGAGGCCTGCTTCTGCGCCCACTTGTCGAAGGCGGCCCGCACGACCTCCTTGGACGGGTCGGTCTCCTCGATGTCGAGGGCGGCCAGCGACAGCGGCAGCACCTGCCAGACGACCTTGACGCGGGCCGCGGTGTCCGGCATCGCCGCGCCGAGCGCGACCTCGCGCAGGGCGGGGTCCTCGGCGGCGGAGACGGTGCGCTCCCAGACCTGCAGATGGACCACGAAGGGTGTCTGGGCCGGCGAGGGCAGCCGGTCGCCGGGCTTCTCCGGGTCGCGGAAGCCGTCGGGCTGGTCCCAGTAGGTCCAGTGCGTGGGCGGCGCGGCGGTGTCCTGTTCCTCGGCGTCGTCCTCCGGGACCGGCACGCCGGGCGCCGGGCGGGTCGCGTCCACCAGGATGCCGTCGACGTAGTAGCGACCGCCGTGGATGTGGAGCGTATCGATGTCGTGCTTGCCGCCCACGTAGTCGATCTTGAAGCCCGCGGCGTCGCGCGGCCCGCCGTGCCGGCCGATCAGGTCGGCGGCGAGGGTGCGGGCCTGGTGGAGCTGGATCGCGGTCTGCTCGTTGATGTCGGCGTCGAGCTGGACGCGGCCCTGCTGGGCGACGACCGCCGAGTAACGCCGCTCCGGGCGGAACGTGAGGCGGGAGAGGTCAGCGTGCATGAAGGGGGTCCCCCTGGTTCAGGAAAGTGCGGGTAGGGCTTGGGGCGGCGGCGCGCGCGTCGCCATGCATGTCCGGAGTCACGCCACGGGTCATGTCTCGCCTCACGTCACGAAGAAGATCCCGGCGTCCGTGCCCGCCGGGGTGTACTCCGCGAGCCGTGCCCTGAGGCCGTCCTCGCGCTGCGGCCGGTACAGGTCGTGGAAGGCGCCCATCTCGGCGCCGTCGTCCGAGCCGCGCCGGACCTCCGGCGCGCACCGGTCTGCGAGCAGCCCGTACCAGGGCGTCCCGTAGCGCTCGGAGGTGAACAACGGCCGTACCCGACCGGCCTGTTCGGGCCCGGCGAGGTCGGGCTGGCAGCGGTACCGGCGCGGGGTGCGCGACCCGGCGGGCACGGACGAGTACCGCAGGCAGCCGATGCCGCGCCGGGCCACGTGGAGCCTGCCCGTGAAGATCGAGTTCTCGGCGATCTGCACGGCGTGCGTGAAGATCTCGCCGATCACGGTGGTGCGGTGCAGATGCAGCACCGCATGCGCGTGGCGGCAGTCCGGCGCGGACAGGGCCTCGCGGCCGGGCCCTGTGGCGTCGAGGATGCTGTCCCTCAGATGGATGTCGAGGGGGTCCTCGCTGACCTCGTCGCCGATGACCTCGATGGTGCCGAGGATGCTGTGCTCGATCTGGAGGCACGCCGTGGTGCGCTCCAGGACGATGCTGGGCTCCTCCGGCGAGTGCGGATCGCACTCCGGCTCCAGCGACCAGCCGGGCACGAGCGTGGAGTGCCGTACGACGACCGCGCCCATGGGGCCGGTGACGTTGATGCCGCGTCCGGCGACCAGCAGGCCGTCGAGGACGATGCGCGGTCGCTCGTGCGGGGCGCAGTCGTCGGACACCGCACGGATGTTGAGGGCGTCCGGGCGGTTGCTGTACCAGTCGAGGAGCCGTATCACCGGCCGGGTGCCCTCGGCCGCGCGGACCTCCAGGCGGTCGCCGGGGTCGAGGTCGAAGTCCAGCTGCTCCTGGTAGGCGCCGCTGTGCGTGATCTCGATGACGCCGGCGGAGCCGGTGCGGTCGGCGCGGCGGTCGTGCTGCCAGGCCCGGTAGGCGTCCATGATCTGGCGGTACGGCTGCCCGGGGCCGACCCGGTAGGTCTCGGCGTCGGGACGCGGCTCGCGGTCCGGGCGGTCGTACTCGCCGCCGCCCATGTCGGCGCCGGACGCGTAGTGGTAGTCCACCCACACGCCCTGCCGGGGCGCCGACCTGGACCCGAAGGCGATCCGCCCGAGCTCCGGGTCGACGGCCACCTGGCCGCGCTTTGGCCGATACCGCCACTCGGACAGGTCGGCGACCACGATGTCGGACGGCGGTACCGGCTGGTCCTCGCCGTCGCGCCGGATGACGAGGCTCTTGCCCGGGCCGTAGTAGTCGGCGAGCCGGTCGTGGAGCCGGCGGCGCGTGACGAACGCCGGGACGTTGTCGACGGTCGCGATGTGCGTGGGCGACGGCTCCGGGAACGGCTTGGTGACGAGCGGGGTGTCGTTGCCCAGGATCGAGAAGGTGTAGAGGTTGCGGGCGCGGTCGATGCAGTACGCCGGGGACTGCGTGAGCGAGTGCGCCTTCAACCGCCACACGAACAGGGCGACCCCGGCCGGAGTCCAACCCCCTTGTCGGTGGCGTGAGTTGGCGCGGCGGACGTCGACCGTGCGCGCCGTAGCACCGAAGGGGCCGCCCGCGAGGTCGAGGGCCGCGTTGTCGCGCAGGTCGACGAGACGCCCGCGCTCGCCGCGGTGGACGCCTGTGTCGCCGTGGAGCTTCACGGGCTGGGTGTGGGAGACCTGCCGGGACAGCTCGACGGCGCGAGCGGGCCAGCCGGTGACGCGCTCGGAGAGTTCCTCCAGGAGGTGGAGGGTGCCCTTGCGGCGGCGGTTGGCGACGGTCGCGGCCACGTCGGCGCGCGGGGCGACCGCCTCGGCGAGCGCGGCGCGGCCGCCGTCGTGCAGGCCGGTCGTGAGAACCCGTTCGTAGCCGGGCAGGGTGCGATAGCCGACCAGATCGCCGAGGTACGGCAGCACCCAGGGCGCCGCCGTCTCCACGAACAGGTCCTCGTAGCCCTGCTCGACGCCGTCGCGCACCCGGTCGATCTGCTCGGCGATCACCGCCAGCAGCGCCCGCAGCGCCTCGCCCTCCTCGGCGTCGCGCAGCAGGTGCCAGCGGGGCAGCAGGGCGGCGAGCCCGTCCGGCTCCCTGGACGTGGTCGCCGGGGTCGTCGTCTCGAACTGGACGTCCGGGGACATCACTTGACCTCCGTCAGAATCAGGGTGTCCGCGGCCTTCGGCGACAGCAGCGCGAGCTGGGCCGGGCGGATACCGCGGAAGACGAACACCGAACGGCCCTTCGCCAGGCGCCGGGTGTCGGTGATGTCGGGGTTGAGGCGCAGGAGTTCGGCGAGCGGGACGGCGTACTTGGCGCAGATCTCCGACAGCGTCTCGCCGCTCTCGGCGCGGACCGTGTGAACCTTCTCGTCGTACGTCGCCGGGTACGCCGGGACCGATGCCCTGGGCGGTCCGGGCTCGGTGAGGATCTCGGTGAGCTCCTCGGGGGTGGCCGACGCGGGGACGCCGGTGAAGACGTCCACGTCGACATAGTCGACGCCGGGCACGGAGTGGGCCGCGGCCAGGACGTCCGAGAGCCGGACCGGTCGGCCCAACTCCCGTCCCTCGTAGCCGAGTCGGCCGAGCAGTGCTTGGCGAAGGCGCGGCTCCACGACCTGCCAGGCGTGGTCGGGGGCCACCTTCACCTTGGCGGCGACGAGCAGCAGGACCAGCTCGCGTGCGTCCACCCGGACCGGGAGGCTGCCGTCCCCGTACTCGGTCAGCGCGCCGCGCAGGGCCCTGAGCGTGTCCGAGTCGCCGTCGATCGGCACGTCGTCCGTGCCCGCGACCGTCACGTGCAGCACACGCCGCCGCCCGTCGAAGAGCTCGCGTGCCGAGGCCCGGCCGATGCCGGCGCGGGAGCGGGCGAAGTCCTCGTAGTCGGACGCGGAGACCAGGCGGTCCAGCGCGGAGACGGCGAGCGGGATCGTGCGGCGGGTGAGGCCGGGGCCGTCCGCGTCCGCGCCGCCCTTGGCCGGCCGCGGGTTGGTCACCTGGGTGACGCCGAGCGGCCGGGTGAGGGGCTGGCTGATGCGGTCGGCGGCGACGTTGGCGGCCTTGCCGGTGCCGAAGCGGTAGCGGGCCCGGATGTTCTCGTGGCCGGACGGCAGCCGGGCGCCGTTGACGCCGTCGCCGAAGGTCACCGTCGTACGGCCGTCGGAGGTGGAGCCGGTGAAGTAGACACGCTCGCCCGGTCCGCGCCCGGCGAGGCTGTCGACCTCGTGCCAGAGGACGCCGTCGACGCGGACCTCCAGCACCGGGGTGGCGCCGAGGGGGTTGTCGTCGGCGAGCCAGGTCAGCGGGGACTGCCACAGCGCGAACGTCTGGTTCACGCGGCCGGAGTCACCGCTTCCGATGGCCTCCTCGCGGCTCTCGCCGTGGGTGGCCTCGACGACGTTGCCGAGGATCTTGACGGTCTCGCGGCGGTAGCGGTGAGCGAGGCCGGCGGTCAGGGTCAGCCGGGTGTGGACGTGGTCGCCGGGCAGTTGCGGGTCGACGGCCGGGTCCGCGGCGGCGACGGTGACCACCTCGGTGGCCTGCACGCCCGCCGTGCCGGGGATGTCGCTGCGTTCGCCGGCCACGACGAGCGTACGTCCGGCCCTCAACCCGTCGTACAGCTGGGCGAGTTCGATCTCGTTGCCGTGGACGTCCTCGCCCAGCGGTTCGTCGGCGAGGCGGAGCGGCTCACCGGCCGCGTGGACGGTGGTGTCGCGGATGTGGGACAGCAGGACGTCGAACTCGTCCAACCACGGTGCGGCGAGGGTGAGTTCGGTGCCGCGGCCGGTGATGCCGTAGTTGGTGTACGCGGCCGTACGTGCCGCGACGACCTGGGTGGTGACGAACGCGAGCCCGGTGTCGCCGGGTACGCCGTCCTGGGTGCCCTTGGCGGGGCGCTGGATGGCGACCCAGCTGCCGACCGTGATGCCGGTGTGGACCGTGTCCAGCTGGAGGACGCGGCGGTTGAGGGGCTCGGGCTTGCTGGCGATCACGACCTCGACGTTGGGCTCGGTGGTGCCCACCGTGTACTTGAGGCTGACCTCGTACTCGCCGTGGGTGAACTGCTCGTTCGTGTTCGGCCGCAGGGCGATCTGCTCGGATGTGCCGTTGTGGACGCCGACGTGGACCAGGCCCTCGTCGTCCGGCCGGGACACGAAGAGCGTGCGCTCGGGCAGGCCCGAGTGGAGGCGTGCCGTGACGCCGGGCTCCTGGGTGTCGGCGGGCCGCCGGTTGAGCCAGTTGAGATCGCGGTCCTGGCCGGAGCGCACGGACAGCTCGACCTGGCCCGTGCCGAGGGGGAACCTGACCGGCTGGACGACCGGCAGGTTCTCGGCACGCTGGTCGGAGCTGCTGCCCTCGACGTACTGGAACTCCGCCCGGACCGGCGTCCGGCCCGCCGTGTCGTACACGACCCGCATGCTCGCCAGCACGGCGCCCGTGAGCGGCCAGTCGGCGGTGCGGATGACCCGGCCGCGGTCGTCCTGGACGGGCTTGAGCGGGGCCGTCGCGCCGAAGGGGGCGGCCGTGACGCGCATGGCGAGCAGTTCGCGAAGGAGCTGCGGGGTGCCGGGAGCGGCGGCCGTCCGCCAGGCCGGGTAGAGGGTACCGAGTCCGGGGTTCAGGGCGGAGAGCAGCCGCGCGGTGTCGCTGCCGGGGCGCTGGATGCCGGTGCCGGCACCCCGCGGGGCGGGGGTCGCCGCGCGCAGGGCGGGCAGGACGGCGCCGAGGGTTCGGAGCGCGGCGGCGCGGGGTTCCACGCTGCTCTTCAGAGTCGGCGTCCGCTCTTCCTCGGCGGGTTGGGCCGGCGCCAACTCCATGGCCCGTTCGGCCAGTTCGGCGAGCACAGCCTCCAGCTGGTCGAACCAGGCCGCCACGTCCTCGTGGGGCTCGGCCAGCACCTGTGCCTCGCCGAGCCGTGCGACGGGCTCGGCGAGACGGGCCGCGAGGCGCTCGGGTGTCTTGATGCCGTCCAGGTCGTCCCGCAGCGGCGCGAGGACCTGGTCCTCGAAGTCCTCGATCAGCCGGCTGACCGGCCGGGGGTTGGGGACCTCGGGCGTGGGCGGCTCGTCCCCCGGCTCACCCGGGGTCTGTGGGGCCGCCGTCCAGCGCCGTACCTCGTCGACGAGTTCCTTCAGGGTCGGCGGGGCCGACTTCGGCAGGGAGATCGCCGTGATCTCGTCGTCCCGGTCGACGCGCGCCTTGGCGACCGGGAGCAACCTGCGCTCACCGCCCGCCTGTTCACCGAAGACGAAGAGCAACTGGTCACCGGTCTGGAGGGAGTTCGCCGTGCCCTCGACGAACAGCTGCGAGCGGCGCTCCAGGTCCTCGGGCGTGACGAGGGAGGGGCGCCGGCGGCGTACCTTCAGCTCGTTCCAGTCCCAGCGGGCCGTCAGGTCCCGGCTCGTCTCGAAGGTGAGGGACTGCTCGTCGGCCGAGGCGGGCACGCTGTGGCTGCGGGCGCCGCGCGGGATCAGCACGGGCAGGGCCTCGGCGCGCGGGTCGCGTTCCAGGGTGTACGCCAGATGCGTGGCGGCGGCGACGCCGGGGCGTGGGCGGTGGCCGACGAGGCGGCCGAGCAGGACCAGGGAACGGTGTTCGTTGGCCGTGCGGATGTAGGCCTCGTCCGCGATGCGCTCGGAGTGGAAGGTGAGCAGATCGCCGAGGACCGCGGTGGCGTCCAGCAGGCCGATCGCCGGGTCGTCCGGGGTGCGCACGGTCAGGCCGTTGAGGGCCGGGTACGCCGGTGAGGCGAGGCGGTCCAGCAGGGCGGCCAGGAAGGAGCCGTACTCGCCGACGCGGTAGTCGAGGGCGGTGCGGCCGGGCGGGTTGTGCACGGGGGCCGGGGCGAGGCGCTCGTCGTGGCCGCCTCGGCAGGCACCGCCGCAGGTGCACTCGTCCGTGATCGTGCCCTCGGTCATCCTGGTCTCGCTCATCGGGCACCTCCCAGAGAAATCGCCAGCCGGCCGTTCTCCGGCCGGTCCGGGTCGTTGTCGCAGATGGCGATCTCCAGCGGGCCGAGCCGCAGCACGCCGTCCTCCTTCTCTCCTCGGTCCGGCTCGAACAGCCGTTGCAGCCGGGTGACCTGGACGCTCTCCACGCCGGACACGGCCGCCGCGACGGCGACCAGGCGGCTCAGCCGCACCGGCTCGCCGAAGGTCAGCGCGTCCGGGTGGAAGAAGCCCCGCACACCGCGGCCGAGCACGCGGTACAGCTCGGCCAGGATCTGCCCGTGCTGATGGCCCGGCTTCGCGCACACGGTCAGCTCGATGTCCAGCGGGACCGGGCGGGCGGCACCGACGACGACGTCGTGGCCGATGCGCCGGTACGACTCCAGGGACTGGGCGACCGAAGTGAGCAGCTCGGCCGACGGGGCGCCGGTGCCGTAGGCGTCGACGGCGACATGTGCCTCCTGGACACTGCCGGTCCAGCGCAGCTCCGCCGCCGCGCGCTGGACGCCGGGCAGGGCGGAGGCGAGGGCCGCGTAGTCCTCGGCGGTGACCGCGCGCAGCCGGGTGCGGCGCAGGTCGAGGGGGGCCAACTGGCGTACTTGCTCGACGGGTTCGGGTTCCGTGCCGCCGACGGCCGGCAGCGGATTGCGGACCACGGCGGCGGGCGGCGGCTCGCAGTCGGCCTGGACGACGAGGTGGTTGATGGCCTCCGCGCCGACGTTGCCGGCCTTGCCGCCGCCGAGACGGTAGTGCAGGGCGAGCCGGGATCCGGGCGTCGGCCTCGCGCCGTGCCGCCCGTCACCGAAGCGCAGGCCGAGGCGGCCGTCGTCCTCCAGCTCGCCGACGAAGTGCCGGTCGCGGGGGCCGCTGTCCAGCAGGTCGCGGCGCGGCTGCCACACGGCGCCGCCATCACCGTAGCCGCCCTCGTGGGCGCGTACGGCGGGCAGGGCGTGACGCGGATCCTGCGCGAGCGCGTCGGTCGCGGAGCCGCGCAACACCTTCTCGTCGGGGTGCAGCCCGGTCGCGTAGGCGGGGCCCCAGCTGTGTGCGATCTCCCAGGCGATGTGCCCGTCGAGCACGGTGCCCGCGCGGGCACGTGCCGTGAGGACCTCGACGCGGCGCACCTTGGCGTCGAGCAACTGGTCGCTGCGGTACAGGAGTTCACGCAGGGCGCGGACGGGGTGGCGGTGGAGTTCGATGTGCTCCAGGATCCTGAGGCCGAAGATCACCGTGAGTTCGTCGATCTCCCGCTCGGAGAGTCCGTCCCGGTCGCGGGCGCTGCGCCACAGCTCGACGAGGCGCTGCCGGACCCGTTCCGGGATCGCCGCGATCCGCTCGGCCTGCCCGGCCGCGACGGTGGCCGGCTCGGGGAACGGCACCGTCTGCGCGATGGGCGCGCGACCGAGAACGGGACGGAAGCGGGGCTGGATCCCCGGGTAGACGGACTGGGCGAGGAGGGTGCGCAGGGCGGCTGCCTGGGCGTACGCCGTGCCGGGCACGACGCGTTCGTGGCGCTGGCCGGCGCGTTCCAGGCCGAGTCCGGCGCGGTTGGTGACCGACTCGCCGACAACCTCGAAGAGCTCGCAGATGTCGTCGGGGGTGAGGGCGTCACCGGATTCCGTGCGATCCGTGAGGGAGTTGATGAGCCGGGCGGGGGCGTTGCCCTCGTCGCGGTCGTGGCAGCCGAAGGCGGGCAGGTCGCAGGGGGCGACCTCGGCGGGGACCTGCGGGACGGTGAACGTCTCGGGGAGCCCGTGCAGGGTGCGGCCGTGGTCGACGAGGACGACGTTGCCGCGCGCCAGGGCCACGTCCTCGACGGGCAGGCAGTCGCGGCCGCCGCGGGTGGTGAGGCAGAGCGGGAAGCGCAGGGCGTCCGCGGCGGCCCAGGTCACCTCCAGCACCGGCTGGTCCTCGATGCGGTCCACGGCCGGGGTGACGGACGTCAGACGGACGGCTTGGCGATGGCTCGGGTCGGCGTCACCCGGGGTGCCGGTGCGCGGGCCCTTGACCTCTTCCAGGACGAGCACGTCGCCGGGCCTGAGGTCGAGTCGGCGGTCCCGGCAGGTCTCCGGGTCCACCCACGCGTCGCGCAGGGTCGCGGAGGTGGCGCCCTTGGACAGGGTGCACACCTCGCCGCCCCAGCTCCACAGGCGGATCGCGTTGTGTGCGACGCGCAGCTCCAGCGGATCGGCGGTGACGACCGGTTCGAAGACCTCCACCGAGCCGCGCTCGTCGAGGTCGCCGAGGTCGGTCTCGTCGATGACCGTGCCCGGCTCGGGCCGGTCGTGCGGGTCGAGGGTGCGTACGTCGACGGAGGCGAAGCGGTACGTGCCCGGTGCGAGGGTGTGATCCCCGGCGGTCTCGACGGCGACGTACGCGCGCGCCGCACACCCGTCGTGCATCGCGTAGTCGATGAGCCGGACGTGCCGCCGTACGGAGACGCGGCGGCGTGCGGTGTCGAGGTAGGCCTCGGTGGCGACGGCGTCCTGCTGGTAGCTGATCAGGTCGCCGGTGTGCGCGAGCAGTTCGACGAGGGTCACGCCCAGGTCGGCGGGGTTGCGTTCGACCCAGTCCGGTGTGGTGAGTGCGAGCCGGTCCAGGAGCAGCTTGCGGATGGTGTCGTAGTCGCGGGCGGTGTAGTCCACGACGGGAGCTGCCGGAAAGTCCTGGGCGTGCTGCTCGTCCTCCTTGCAGTCGAAGGGAGTCGGGCAGTCCGGCCGGAACGCGAAGGTCGCGCTGTGGTAGCGCTGGTCGAAGCCGCGGTACGGCTCTGTGCCGGGCCGTCCGTACGGGTCGGTCTCGACGAGGGAGAGCCGGTAGCGGGAGGTGTCGCCGGCCCGGTCGAGGGTGACGTAGAAGCGGTCGTCGAGCTCGGGGTCCTCCTCGCGCTCCACGCTGACGTCCACGGCGGTGATGCCGGTGATTCGGCGGCCGCCGTCGATGCGGACGTTCTCGGGGCCGAGGCCGTGCGGGGCCTTGCCGAGGAAGGTGACGGTGAGCAGCAGGCCGTCGTCGCCGACCTCGACGGCGTCGATGCCGCCCAGTTGGGCGGCGCGTACCTTCGACCGGCGGGAGGTGGTCGTGGTCGTCCCGGTCATGCCGTGGCCCTCCCTTCGAAGACGTCGTCGCGCCGGGCGCCGTCGGCGCGTATCGCGTACGACAGGTACACGCGGACGACGTTGTCCTCGCTGACCACGTCGAGGGCCTCCACGTCGATGAGGTCGCCGAGCCAGCGCTGGAGCGAGGCCTGGACGGAGAGTTCGAGGGTGCTGATGAGTTCCGGGCTGGTCGGGGCGAAGACCAGGTCGAGGAGCCCGCAGCCGAAGTCGGGGCGCATGACGCGCTCGCCGGGGCTGGTGAACAGCAGTTGCTCGATGAGGTCGTGGACGTGCTCGCCGCGCGTGGCGTGCGCGGTACGGCCCCGGCGGTCGGCGCGGAAGGGGAAGGCGATGTCGGAACGGGGCCTGGCTACCCGGCTGGTGGGGCTCATCGGACAGTGACCTTTCGCTGCGCGACCTGGACGACGGGCGGTCCCTGCGGCACGAGGGCCGCCGAGAAGCACTGGGCCGCGGAGGTGTCGAGCAGCACGGGCGCGCCGTCGACGGTGATACCGGAGCCGTCGGCGGTCCAGCGGACCGTCACGCACGGCGAGGGCACCCGGTTCACGGTGTGCGGACAGCCGGTCACCACGTAGCTGTGCGCGGCGGTGGCAGCGGCGGCGCCCGCGAGGCGTACGCCGCCGGAGGATGTGGTGGCGGGCGCGACGCGGCCGCCGTGCGGACAGCCGATCACGGCGCCGGCGTCGAGCAGAGTCCCGGGCATGGTTCGTGGTCCCCCGTATTCCTTCGTCGCTTTCATGGCTCTCGTCGCGTGCATCGCGGTCACAGCTGTGATCGCTGTCATCGCTGTCATCGCTGTCATCGCTGTCATCGCTGTCATCACGGTCATCGCTTGGAGAGCACGGTCAACTGGCCTTCGTTGATGGTCACTTCGTTGCCGCGCAGCAGGATCTCGGCGCCTGCGCCGGTCGAGATGACCACGGCCTCCTTGGTGATGCGGATGTACGCGCCGCCCTGGGCCTGGAGGAGAATCCCCTGCTCCACGCCGGGCGTGTCGTTCATGACGAGCTTGTGCGCCTGCGGCGTCTGTACGACCACGGGCTTGTTGGGCGAGCCGGCCTGGAGCTCGCGGCGCGCGTCGGGCGGGAGCTCGTCCGCGGCCCCGTACCAACACCCGGTCCACACGGGGAAGCTGGGATCGCCCTGCTCGAACTCCACCCACACGCCCGCCCCCGGCGGCGGCACCACGAACTGCCCCGACTGGGGCCCGGTGAACGGCAGACAGGGCAGCGCCCACGTCGACGGCTCGTCGCCGAGGACGTCCGGGACCTCGACGGTGACACGGCCGATGCGCAGCGGGTCGTCGTTGCTGACGACCCGGCCGCGGAACTTGCCGAGGTAGCGATTGCTGGGTGCCGCCATGGTGGAGGTGCTCCTGGTCGATGGGTTGTGTGGATGCGGGTGGGCGTGTGGGGTGTGTTCGGTCGGTCCGGTGTGTGCGGCCTACGGTCGGACGTAGTCGCTGCGAGCTTCGAGTCCCTCTCTGGAGAGGGTGAAGTTCTGCTGGTACGAGCCCGGACGCAGGTTGTGCGTCACGGACTTGACGTAGTAGTCGCCGTCGTACGCCCGTCCCGCACCACGTACGCCGACGAGCTGGCGGGGCTGGAGGATGTAGCCGTGCCGGTTGACGTCGAGCGAGCCGGAGCCGGAGACGACATCGGCGGACACGGCGGCGCGGGCGAGGAGTTCGGCCTCGGCCTGCTCGCGCTGCTGCTTGGCGGTGCCGGAGAGCGTCCTGCGCTTGAGGGCCGGGGTGGGCCGCTTGCCCAGGGGCGGGCGCAGCGGGCTGATCGACGGCTGCGGAAGCAGGGCGGACTGCCGGGTCTCGGGGTTCTGCCAGCGGGCCTGCGGCTCTTCCCGGGCCGTTCCGTCGTACGCGAACGTCAGCTGGTCGACGGTCGAGTTGGCGTCCATGTTGACGTTCAGGGCGTGCTGACGGATGCCGAGGCGGACTTCCGGCCCCCAACGGGCCGAGGACTGGCCGGGGTTGGGGCCGGGCTCCAGGTAGAAGGTGTACCCATTGGCACGGGCCAGCTCGGTGACGTACTGGAGGTCGGTGCCGGTCTGGTAATGCACGCGGAGGTCCTGGTGCGGGGGCTGGGCGACCTTCTCGGTGTAGACGTCGGGCCGGATGCCGTAGTCGGAGTAGCGGCGCAGGATGTTCAGCACGCGCTCGGACGGCGGGAGATTCGGATACCGGGCGGTGCGCTCCTCCAGGTCCATGAGCAGCGTCAGATCCTCCCCGGTGACGGTGAGGGTGGAGTGACCGGGCTGGTTGCTGGCGCCGACCTCGTGGCGGACGACGAGCCCGTCGAAGAGGACGTCCGGGGTGCCCTTGACGCTGACGGTGACAATGATCCGGGTCTTGGGATCGAAGAACCCCTCGGGCAGCAGCCGTCGGCTGATGATCCCGTTCTTGGTGAGGTCGAAGGCGATCTGAAAACCGCTGCGCTCCCCCGCCGTGGCGGTGATCTGCGCGGAGAGCAGCGCCTCGGTCACCTCGGCCGGGACGGGCCGGGCGAGCTTAGGCCCCATGAGGAGCGTGATGTGAACGGGGCCCTGCCCCACGGGCAGATCAAACACGCCGGTCTCCCCTGCCGCCGGGGAACCCACCGGCCAGCGGGATGTCGATGACGCGCCCGGCCTCGTCGGTCAACTCGCGTGGATCCAGTACGGGGTTGGCGTCGGCGATCTGCCACCACTGGCCGACGTCACCGAAGTAGTGCTGGGCGAGCAGGTCAGGACGTTCGCCTGCGCCGACGGTGTGGGGCTGGGTCAGGTCACTGTCCGGGGCCGGGTCCAGCTGGGGCAGCAAGCGGCGCTTGGTGTAACGGACTTCGGTGCCGTCGGGACGACGGTGGATGCCGATCTCGGCGTCGTGGTAGCGGCTGGTGCGTGGATAGGGATGTGCGCCCGGTATGGCGTCCAGGGCGTTCTCGTACGGTTCGATCTCGGCCATGGTTGTCCTCCTCAGCCCCTTCCGAACGCGGCGTTGGTTCCGATTCCGGTGCCCATCACGCCTCCGCCTCCGCCGAGCCCCATCGAGCCGAGGCTGCCGCCGCGTGCGGCTGCGGCGAGCCGCTCCTTCTGCGCGAGGTGGGCCATGTACAGGTCGGCGCCTCGGTGGCCGGCGGGGAGGTCGCTGACGGTGAGGATCTTCATTCCGATGCTGAGGGAGGCGCGAATGGGGTTGAGGTTCACGTCGAAAGCGGACTCATTGACGGACAGCTCGGTGAGCCGGACCGGCATCACCCTCTTGCTCCCCCAGGTGAACAGGGTGAGCGGCATCTCGATCGGGCTGATCTCGATGGCACCCTTCTGGGACAGCTTCATCGCTGCGCGCAGTTGGGCGGTGGTGGGCTGCACCAGCATTTCGAGCGTGGCGAGCTGCGGGTGGATGCCGTCGGGCGCCGCGATCTCGAACTGGTCGGTGGCGTCGATCTCGGCGGTGAACTTCCAGGTCTCCTGGGCGGGGCCCTTGAGCCGGAGCGCCTCGTTGCGGTCCCCACTCCCGGCACCACCACTGCCGCTGTCGCCGCTGTCCCCGGCGGACTGGGGGGAGACGCTGCGCTCCAGGGTGTCCGGGTTGAACTGCAGGACGATGATCCGCTGGGGGGTGCCGGTGTCGGGGTTGACTACGACGATGCCGGAGCGGATGGGTTTGGGGATGTCGGCGTAGCGGGTCACAGGCGTTCCTCGAGTCGGGTCCGCAGGTCCGTGTAGTCGTGGGAGGGGAAGAGGCGGGGGAAGACGTCGAGCATTTCCTTCAGGCCGTCCTCCAGCGGGAAGAAGCCCTCACCGCACAGATCCGGCTCGCAGTACAGGTACTGCCAGCCGATCACGCCCTTGGTGACCATCAAGGTCTCCACATAGGCTGGGTAGTCCAGTTCCATGGGCATGGCGCCCTGACGCATGTCGAAGAACCAGACCTCGGGGTCGGTGGCACCCGGGGTGGCGCGCAGCAGGGACATACGGCCGGAGCCGGTCTGGGGGGTGTCGTCGATGATGCGGAGGTCTTGGTAGAGGGCTCGCTCCTCGTCGTCCTCACCCTTCCAGTACCTCGTCATCCGCATATTGCCGACCGCGCTCATGATGTGGTGGAGCTTGAACTCGCCGACAAGTGCCGTGTCAGGCCGCCGGGACCGCCAGGCCGCCTCGACCGCGCCGTAGCGGAAGAAGTACTCCTGGATTCGGCGGCTCAGCGGCAGGTCGTCTTCCTCCGCGAGTTCCTCGAAGACCGTCTCGGCGACGTCGAACAGGGAGACGATCTCGCCGAACTGCGCCAGGTGCACATCGAATTCGGCGGTCTCCCTGATCTCGCGGAGGAGCTTGGCGCAGCGCTCTTCAAAGGGGTACCGGAATTCTTCCTCATTGTTCGCCGTCATGACACCGTCCAGCTCACTTCGCTCTCGTCCATCAACTTTTCGTAGTTGGCCACCATGAGGTCCAGACCCTCCAGAGAGATATTGGTTCCCTTGGCGTAGTCCTTCACCATCTTCCTCAGCTCACGCCCGCCGCCTGCCTTCGTCAGCTTGCCGCCCGATCCCAGCAACTTGGTGCGGGCCTTGACGAAGTGCTCCGCGAGGCGCGGGTGCTTGCCCCCGAGCAGCCTGACCTGGACGGTGGGGCCGCCGACGACGTTGATGGACAGGCGGGTCTTCTCGTTCGCGGCAATCGGATCGGGGTTCTGGGACCAGGGCTTCGTCAGGCCCTTCTCCCGCCAGTCGTCCGGGCTCTTGCCGGTTCCGCCGACCTTTTCGTAACCGCCGAATTTCGCATAGATGTGGCTCGGGAGATGAGGCCAGTCAGCGTGGTTGAACTCAGCGCCGGAGTGATACCAGATGAGGGTTTCCGAGTCCCCGATCGCCTTGTACGCCTGATCCTCGATTTCCTCCCGGGCTTTGATGTTCGTCTCCGGACCGCGTGCCGGCACCAGGTTGTTCCCGGTGGCCTGACCGCCGATCCGCTCGGGCAGCAGATGCATACGGACCCAGCGAGATCCTTCGCTCAGCCCTCGGTTCACCACATCGAGCCAGCCGGGCGGCTGTCCCCAGGCGGCCTTGTTGGCGTCCTGCCCGCCGCCCCCGAAGACCGTCTTCGATGGCGTGCCGATGAATTTGGACTCATGGGCCTCGTCCGATCGCCGCTGCTTGGGGCCGAGCGAAAGGTCGGCAAAGGTCTGGAGTTGTTCCTCGGGGATGTCGAAGTAGAGCCGGTTGCGGGCCTGGTTGGCGAACTGCTTCAGCTGCCGCGCCAGATCCCGCTTGTTCTTGTCGACCTCCCGTTCCCGCTTCTTCTTGTCGGTCTCCGCCGGGATCCGCGCCTGGATCTTCAGCGCCTCTTGGTATTCGTTCTCGGCCGAGTCCACGTATTCCTGCTGCTTCACCCTGTCCTTCTCGGCTTCCGGCTTCTGAAGGTCCTTGCGCCACTCCGCCATGAACGGCGGCACTTCCTTCGGCGTGCTGTGGATGTACAGGGGTGCGCGCGGGCCCCGGCCGTGGAAGCGCAGCGTGTGCCGCTCACCGTCGTCGGCGTCGGCGTACCGCACCTGCGGCAGGTCCACCGGTTCCTTGGTGTCGTCGCGCCGGTCCCGGCGACGGTCCCGGGCCGGACGGCGCCCCCGGCCGTCGCGCATCCGGTCCCTGCGCCTGCGCCACCGGTCCCGCAGACGCCGCAACCGGTCGTTCAGGCGGCTACCGAGTCGACGGCGGGCCTTGCCGTAGAGCTTGCGGGCAGCTCGACGCGCCCGGTTCGCCGCCGACTTGACGGTCTGACGAGCACGGCGCATGCGGCGGGGCCGGCCGTCGGGACGACGGTCGCGGTCGTGGCCCTTGTCACGGTCCCGGTCCTTGCCGTCGGCGCGACGGCGATCGTCCGTGCGGTGGTCATCGGGGCGCTTGTTCCTGGGATCGCCGTCCCGGTCGCGGTTGCGGTCGTCCTTGCGCAGCGTGTCCCGGGCCGGGCCCCTGCGTGCGGGGCGAGCCGTGGCGTCGTCGCGGTCCTTGTCGCGCGTCCTGCGTTCAGCATCCCGCGCCCGCTTCCTGGCCGCGTTCACCTCTCGTCCCTCCTCCCGGCGCTCGTCCTCGTCGCGGCGCTTCTTCGGGCGAGTGGTCTGTGAGGGGCGTGGCTTCTTCTCCGGGGAAGAGCGCTTGCCGGGGCGGGGCTTGGACGGTGGGCGGGAGGTCTTGTCGGGTGAGGGCTTGCGCGGGGCCGGGCGGTCGTCCTGCCTGTCCGGGGTGGAGGGCTCGTCGTCCCTGCGGTCGTCGTCCTTCGGTCTCGTGTCCTTCGGCTTGTTCGGCGCGGGCGGCTGCCCCGGCGCGTCCGGCTCCCCCGGCTTGTCCTTCTTCGTGCGGATCTTCTTCAGCATGTCGCCGAGCCGGTCCGCGACCTTGCCCATGAACCGGCCGACGCCCTCGATCAGGAACGTGTAGACCAGCTCCAGCAGCGCCACGACACCGGCCGCGACCGCCTTCGCGAACGGCAGCGCGCCGTTTCCGCTCTTGACGGACTTGAGGAAGTCCATGAAGAGGCCGAACGCGGCGAGGATCTCGCTCAGGGCGCCCCAGGCGGTCTGCAGGGCGTCGATGATCGCCATGACCCAGCCGGCGCCGGGAATGAGCTTGGCGACGACCTTCTCGACGACCATCACTCCGATGATGACGGGGAGTTGGGGCAGTGCCTCGTCCCACGCCATCTGGGCCATCTGGTCCACCGTGACGCCGCCGTCGAGCAGCGCCTGGAAGTCCTCCATCGGGATACCGATGATCTCCTGGATCTTCTGGTTGAACCAGGCTCTGACCGCGGTCTTGACCTCGTTGAAGAGATGTTCCTTGGCGCCGGTCTCGGCGGCGGCGCCCGCCTTGCTGATCCAGTCGCCGGGGTCGGAGACGATGTCGTTGAAGATGGCCGCCCACTCGCCCAGGGCAGCGACGGCGGCGGCACCGAACTCCAGCGCGCCGACGGTGACGGACTCGGCGACGTCGACGGCCGCCAGCAGCCCGGTCTCCAGGACGTCGAGGCCGGCGAGCAGCGCCCCGCACAGCCCGTCGAGCAGCTTCCCGGCGACCTCCTTGAGGGCGTCGGCGAACTCGTTGACCTTCTGTACGGCCCAGTCGCGCGCACCGTCGATGGTCCGGCGCCACTTGTCGCGCATCGCCGGGTAGTCGGCGAGAAGTTCGTCGCCGAGGGCGATCAGGGCGTCGGCGAAGGTGTTGATCTGATCGATGACCCAGTTGCGGGCGTCGTCGATGAGCTTGAAGACCTGCTGCTTGAACTTGTCGATGACGTCGGTGACGACCTGCCGGGCCTTCTCGAAGATGCCCTTGATCGCGTTCTTGAGGCCCTCGAAGAACTCCTTCAGCTTCTCGATGGCCTCTTCGAGCCAGTTGTCGGCGTCGTCCTTGCCCTCGTTCTGCTTCTTCTCCGCGTCCTGCTCTGCGTTGGTCTGTTCCGTCTCGATCTTCTTGTTGTCGTCCTCGGTGCGCTTGTCGACGTCCTTGTCGGTGTCTTCTTCCTTCTTCGTGATGTCCTTGCGGACCTGGTCGTACTTCTTGCCCTTCTTGCCGTCGATCTCCGAGACCTTGTCGTCCTGCTCCTTGCGCCACTGGTCGCGGGAGTCGGAGATGTCGGAGCGGCCCTTGTCACGGGCGTCGGCCTGCTTCTTGCCGCTGGCATCGACCTCGCGCCTGAGGTCCTCGTCGTACTGCCTGCGGTCGTCCGTGGACTTCTTGTCCTTGGCCTGGCGTTCCTGGCCCATCTGTTGCCGGCCCTGGGCGAAGCCTGCCTGGATCTGGGGGCCGCGGTCGTGTTCGGCCACGGCGGAGGCGGACTCGATGGGCACGCCGCCGGACACGGAGCGCGGGCCGCTCGCCTTCGCCCCGCCCTTCCCGCCTGCGACCTTGCCGGTCAGGGTCTCCTTGGGGACGTCCGGATAGAGCTGGTCCTCACCCATCGGCAGCCCGGCGTCGGCGCGGCCCGACTGGTGCAGCTCGTTCTTCCGCTCGTCGAGCTTCTGGCCCTGTTCGTCCGTGCGCTGCGGATCGGAGTCGTTCTCCAGCGGTAGCCGCGGGGCGTCGCCCACGCGGGTGTTCCGGAGGCCGTCGTCCTTGGTCGGAAGGCCGAGGATGGAGTCGATCAGGTCGTCGAGCGGCAGGATCTCCTTGAGCAGCTTGCCGAACAGCTGGGCGCCGATGGTGAGGGCGATGTCCCACCAGCTCGGCTCCGGGACGTTCGCGCCCGGCACCTCGCCTTCCGGCTTCTGCTCGCCGGTGATCTCGGGTGTCCTGCCCGCTGCGGCCTCGGTGCGGGCGACCTTCGCGTTGGTGTAGGTGCCGGGGGCCGCCGGGGTCGGGCCGCCGGGGACGGTGCGCGGTGACCCGGACGGCCGTTGCGTGGTCGGCGGCGCCTTGCGCAGCGCGGTGCGCTCCTTGTCGACGGAACGGCCGACGGCGGAGTCGACGCCCTTGAGGGTCTCCAGGGCCTGGTGGGGCTTCAGCGAGCCGGCCGTGGCCAGGCCCGACTCGGGTGTGGCGTTGGAGACGTCCGGGGCCGGGGCCTCCTTCTTCGGCTTCGCACCGCCGGCGGGTGCGGTGCGGCCGCCGGCACCGCGGCCACCGGACCGAACGGGTGCGGGTGCGGAAGCCGTACGGCCGCCGCCCCCGCCGCTCTTGCGGGCGGTCTTGGCGGCCTGCCGTGCCGCCTGCCGCTTGCTGCCCGTGGGCCTGGTACGTGAGCCGGTCGAGCTTGCAGTGCCACCGCCGGATGCCGGGGCTTCGGTGGCCTTCGGGGCGTTGGTCCTCGCCTCCGGTCCGGCGGCCATGGGGGAAGGACCGTTGCCCGGAGCCAGTCTCGGCGCGGCGACAGGTCCTGGCGTGGAGACCTTGTCGGGGCCGGTGACGGGGCCGGGGGAGGTGGCGTTGCCGTTGCCTTCGGTGACGTCCTGGTCGCCTGCGGAGGGCGTGTTCGGAGCGGGCTGTGTGCTGTCCTTGCCCTGGTCCGCGCCTTTCCCGTCCTGACCGGACGCATTCTCTGCCTGGCCGGACGCATTGCCTGCCTGGCCGTCTGCGTTCCCGGCCCGGTCCGCGCCCTTGCCGGCCTGGCCGCCCTGGTCCTTCCCGCCGCCTTCGGCCGTCTGCGTCCCGCTTCGGGCCGAGGTGGCCGCTTCGGCTCCCGTCTTACCCGCGCCCGCGCCTGCGCTTGCGCCGTCCGACGCCCCCTGGGCCCCGGAGGGCGAACCCGCCGTCTGCGTACGGGCGTCCTCGTCCGCCTTGGCCAACTGGTCGGGCCCGGCCGCCTCACCGGGAGCGGGCACAGCGTCCTGTCCGGCGCCGTCGGCGGCGCGTGCCTCCTCGTCGCGCCGCGCGGCTTCAGCATCCTGCCGGCGCTCGTCCATGCGCGCCTTGTCCGCGTCCGTCCCCGTGACCGACGTCGACGTCCCTACCGCTGCGGCTCCCGGGGACAGACCGAATCCGGCCGGCGCGTCCCCGCCCGAGGCGGAGCCCTGGTCCGCGGACATGCCGTCCATGAGCTCCTGGACGGCCCGGTCCTCGGCGTCGTCCTCGTCCGTGCGCTCGCCGCTGTCCGGGGCGGTCCCTGGTTCTGCCGTGTCCTGGGCCTCGTCCTCGGGAGATGGGCCGTCGGAGAAGGTGAGAGCCGGGGCGCGGGGCGCTCCCCGCTTGCGCCGCTGGAACAGCCGGGGGTCGACCGCCGTGTCCTCGCCCGAGGGCGCGGTGTCCGCGTCGGCCGCGCGACCGTCGCCGGTGTCCTCGTCGGCGTCCGACTCGACGTCGCCCTCCGCAGGCTCCGCCTCCAGCCCCAACGGCTCGTCGTCGGCGTCCTGTTCGTTCTCCGGGTCCCCCGTCGTGCGGGCCGCCCGGGCGTCGCCGGCGGTGCGTGGTCTCTCGCCCGGCTCGGTTCCGCTGCGGTCCACCGCTGCCGGGGCTGCGGACTGTTGCGGGGCGGCGGCCTGCCGTTCCTCCTGCTCACCGGCCTGCTTCTCCGGTTCCGGCGCGGCCTCGTCCCGAGCCCCGTCGGTTTCCTCCTGCGCCTGCTCCTGGTCACGCTGGTCCTGCTGCTTCTGCTCCTTGCGGTTGTCCGCCGCGTCCTTGCGTTCGTCGTCGGTGTCCTTCTGGGCGCCCTGGCCGGCGGTGTTCCGCTCCTGCAGGCGGTCCTGGGAGCGTTCCTGCTGCCGCCCGGCCGACTCCTCCCGGCCCCCGGCAGCGTCTTGCCGGCCGGACGCCGCGCCCTCCGTGTCACCGTTCTTGTCCTTGGCGTCCCGGTCCTGCCGGTCGCCGGACGCGCCGTCGTCCTGGTTCTGCCGGCCGCCGGGAGCCGGCCGGCCGTCGTCCTCCTGTCGGCCGCGCCCCGACCCGGGGGCGCCCGCACGCTCGTCCCCCTCCTGCCGTTCCTCGGCCGAGGCCCGCTCCCGCTCCTCCTCGACCTCCTCGACGGCACCCGGCACGGCCAGCGGGGCCGTGGCGGCATCCGACGGCAGTGGCCCGGCCTGCTCCGTCTCCTCGACAGCCACCACCAGCCGGTCGATCACCGGTGTGGGCAGCCGCAGTTCCAGCCGGTCGAGCACGATGTCCTGCACCTGGGGCGCCATCCGTGCCAACTGGAGCCGGACCCGCCCGGACCGGTCCTCAGGGTCCCCGCGCAGGGAGCGCAGGAGCGTGTTGGCCATGCGGTCGACGACGGTCGCCGGATCCAGTTGCTCCATACGGCGCTGGTCGGCATCGACCGTGGCGTACCTCAGCCAACCGGGCGTGGCCTGCCCCTGCTCGACGTCCACCTGCTCGGCGGCCGCCGGCTCCGGCTGCTCCACGAGGTCCCGCGCCGCCGCCTCCGCCTCCCGCTCGATGGCCTGCTGCGGCAGACTCACCGCCCCCAACTCCCGTCCCGCACGCAGCGCCCCGAGACCGTGCGGGTTCTGCACGGTGTGCAGGAGCTCGTGGGCGAGAAGGCGGCGCCCCTCGTCCGTGCCCGGCTTGAAGGCGCCCTCGCGGAAGAAGACGTCCTGGCCCACGGCCACCGCGTCCGCGCCGAGCAACTCGGTCAGTTGCCCGGCGTCACGGCCGGTGTGCAGCCGCACGCGGCTCAGGTCATGGCCGAGCCGTTCCTCCAACTCCCGCCGTACACCGGGGTCGAGAGGCTGCCCGGCGCCGCTGACGATGTCCTTCGGCTCGGGCGTACGGGACTTGGCGGCGCGCTCCTTGCGCTTGCGGCGGCGCTGTTCGGCGGCCTGCTCGGCATGGGCGTCCTGGGACGGGGAGGTCACCGGGTCACCTCCCCGTGGCCGCTGAGGCCTTCGTGCACCGCGCGGGCGAGTTCCTGGCCGAGGCGGCGGGCGGACAGTCCCGCCGGAAGGGGCGGCAGGCCGGCGAGGGCGTCGACGGCCAGCGCACCGTCCGCCGCCAGGGGGACCCCGTGGGCCTGGATCAGACGGGTCAGCTCCTGTTCGAAGGCCGTGGAGACGCGGGCCGGGTCCGCGCGGAAGCCGGTGAGGGCGAGTTCGCCGATCTCGACCCGGATCTCGCGGGGAGCCTCGCTCAGAGCGTTGCCGTTCACACCCATCCCCGCACCTCCCCCGGGGTCAGCGACCGCTCCAGCTTCTGGTACTCCGTGCGAGCCGCCGCCAGCATGTGCCGCATCTGCAGGCGGTCGCCCTCCTCGGCCGCGAGGAAGGCGCCGGACAGCGCGATGTTGCGGATCGAGCCGCCCGCGACGGTGAGTTGGGCGAGGAGCCCGGGGTCGATGTCCTTGACCGGGGCCCGGGACGGGAGCACACGGCGCCAGATCTCGGCGCGCTCGTGCTCGGCCGGGAAGGGGAAGTCGACGACGAAGCGGATGCGGCGCAGGAAGGCGGTGTCGAGGGCCTTCTTCATGTTGGTGGTGAGGATGGCGAGGCCGCGGTAGGCCTCCATCCGCATCAGCAGGTAGCTGACCTCCAGGTTGGCGTACCGGTCGTGGCTGTCCTTGACCTCGCTGCGCTTGCCGAACAGGGCGTCGGCCTCGTCGAACAGCAGCAGCGCGCCGCCGCGTTCGGCGGCGTCGAAGACGCGGCGGAGGTTCTTCTCGGTCTCGCCGATGTACTTGCTGACCACCTGGGAGAGGTCGACGATGAACAGGTCGAGGCCGAGTTCCTTCGCCATCACCTCGGCGGCCAGCGTCTTGCCCGTGCCGGAGCCGCCCGCGAACATCGCCGTGACGCCGAGGCCGCGGCGCAGGGTACCCGCGAAGCCCCACTCCTGGTGGACGGTGGGGCGTTGCCGTACATGCGCGACGATCTCGCGCAGCACGCCCGTCTGCCGATCGTGCAGGACCAGGTCGCCCCAGCCCGCCCCCGGCTCGATCCGGCGACCCAGCTCGTCCATGCCGATCCGGGCCTCCTCCATGCCCGCCCGCCAGGCGAGTTCGGCGGCGTCGAGGGTGTCCTCGTAGGGGAGACGGCGGCGTACGGTCGCGGCGGCGGACCGGATGACGTGCGGGGGCAGCTGGAACTGGGCGACCAGGGAACGCAGTTCGCCGTCGTCGAGGTCGGCGACGGGGTGGAACGCCTGGGCCCAGAGTTCGGTCTGCTCGTCGTCGTCGAGGCGGGGCACCGCCACCCGTGCGCCGTGCGGACGGTCCGTGCGCAGGGGGTCCTCGCTGGAGACGACGACCGGTACGGCGGCTCCGGCCAGGAACGCCTCGGTCGCCGCCCGCTGGTCGCGGTCCAGCTCGCCGACCTCGACGAGCAGCGCGGAGGGCAGCAGGATCGCCTCGCGCTGCCAGAGCCGGGCGAGCCCGTCGCGCTCGGCGGGGTCGGCCGGGATGTCCTCGGCGCCCATCGCGTACAGCCCGAGCCCGGACCGGGCGGCCGCCGCGGCGGCGATGTCGGCACGGCTGCGCAGATCACCGCCGGTCACCTCGACGAGCAGCGGCGCGTCGGGGCTCGCGCCCGTCGTCCAGCCCTCGGCGACCCGGCTCGCGGCGCCGTCGTACGACGGCGGCAGCTGTTCCGGCGTCGGGGTGCGGCGCAGGCGGCCGTGCAGGCGGGCGTCGAGGTAGGGCGAGCCCAGCAGGAAGTGCAGGATGCGCTCGTCGAGCCGTAGCCGGGAGGTCGTCAGCCGGGACTCGTCGTCGAGCTCGACGATCCGCCACCGCCGCAGCGGCGCGACGGGCGTGAGGGCGCTCCAGTGCGGTTCGGCGAGGGCGGCCAGGGCGAGCGAGAAGGTGGGGTACGCCCGCTGCGGGTCGCCGCAGGCCGCGGCGCAGCGGGCGGCGGTCGTGGGGTCCAGTTCGTCGGCGGCGGCGAGGAGGATCAGGTCGCGTTCGAAGGTGGTGAGACCGAAGCAGGTGAGGAGGGCGTCGAGGGGGGCGGTGCCGGGGGCGGCCAGGGGGGCCGGGCTCGTCGCCGGGGTGGCGTCCGCGTCCGGCTCCTGTCCGGTGCCGGCGGCGTGGGCGTCGATCCGGGACAGGACACGCCTGATCTCCTCGATCAGCTTCGCGCCCACGTCGGGTCCGCCTTCCGCGCCCGCGATGCCCGAAGCAGCCGCCGTGCCCGCCTCGTTCGTCCCCATGTGCTCACCTGCCCCCGTCGTCCCCATCTCTTGTCAGTCCTCCGTGCCCTTCCGGGGCTCCGGCTGCGGCGGCTTGCTCGCCCGGGCGGTCTTGCGGGCCCGTGCCGGAGCCTTGGCGACGGTCTTGGCCGGGGCCTTCGTGGTCTTCCTGGCAGCACCGCCAGCACCGCTGACCGGCTCGGAAGCAGCAGCAGTGACCGGCCCGGAATGAGTCGCCTTCTCCTCAACGGCTCCCGCTTCACCATCAGTTGACGGTGCGGCGGCGGTGGCCGGCCCGGCCTTCGGCTCCACCCCCGGCGGGACCGGCGCACCCGGCGCCCCGAACGGCAGCACCCGTACGCCCGTCCGCTCCACCGGCTTCGCCGGCACCGGCGTCTCCCGTCCGTCGATGAGGACCAGGGCCGCCTGGTAGACGACCGACAGGGAGTACGGCGTCTGGTGGAGCATCCCCCACAGCTTCGACGTCTCGTCGATGTCCATCACCGTGGGTGTGAACCGCACTCGCTGGGCCGCCTCTGCGAGGTCGCTGCCCACCAGGTGCGGAAGGTGACCGGTCTCCTCGATGACGTCCTTCGGCAGGATCGGTATCTCGTGCAGGGTCCGCACCACGGAGCCGATCAGCCGCTGCCCGACCAGGGTCGTCTCGTCGCCGTATGCGGTGATGAGGTAGTGCAGGTCCAGCGCGGCGGCCGGCCGCTTCACGAGCGTGCCGTCGGAGGCCCGGGTCGGCAGGTCGTTGTTGCGCATCGACGTGTTGGGGGTGACCTGGTAGAGGAACACGTTGATGGTCGGGTGGTCCGGCGCCTCCGCCGGCGGCTTGCGCGGCTCGACCTTCACGGCCTCGTCGAACTCCACGCCCACATGGGACGCGAGCAGCAGGGACAGGGCCTGGGTGACATGGGCGATGGCGAGTGCGTTGCTCATGAAGTCGGTTCCTCGGTTCCTCGGTCCGTCATGTCACTCCCGCCCCCGCGCCAGGTAGTCGGCCAGGCTCAGGGCCGCCCCCGGTCGCTCCGCCGACGAAGGCGTGCGCTTCCGTGTGCCCTGGGACGGCGACGGTCCGGCCGTCACTTCCAGCCGCCCGATCTGCACCTGCACCACTTGCTCGGGGGCCCGCGAGGGGCGCCGTGCGGCGGCCTGCCGTACGGCGTCCCGAGCTGCCGCCGTGTCCGCGGCGCTGGGGCGCAGGGCCGCGGATCCGGCGACGGGGGATGCGGCGTCCATGCCCGGGGGGACGGGCACGGACGCCGCGGTCCGGGATGCGCCCCGCTCCGGGCGCACACGGCCCGCCGCCCGCTGAACGGCGTCCGGCGCGGGCCGGGGGCCGGGCGCGACCAGTGCGACGGGACGCAGCAGCGGCGCCTCGGGCACCGCTCGCGGGGCGGGTGGCGGTGCCGGGTCGGTCGGGGCGCGTTCGGTGCGTACGACCGTCCGCTCCCGTTCCGTGTGCAGCCGCGCGGCGGGCGTCGCCGGGTACGGCCTGTCGCCCGGCCGCGCGGCGGACGGCGTGGTGGCGGGCCACAGCAGGTCGGAGCCGTCGTCCGGTTCCGGTGCGGTGGCCCGTACCGCCTCGACCCGCTCGAACGGGCCGGGCAGGCGGGGGCGTACCCGCACCACACCGGGGCGCGGACCGACGGCTGCCGGGGCGTGCCGGGCGATCAGCCGGTCGAGGAAGTCGGGAACCGGTGCCCCGTCCGCGTCAGACATCCGCACACAGCTCCAGGTAGTAGCGGCGCCGCAGCGGGCTGAGCGCCATGATCTCCGGCTCGCTCCAGCCGTACGACGTGGCGAGCAGGTGGACGTCGAGCAGCAGGTCCCTTGCCCAGGCGTCCAGTTCGGTCCACAGGTAGGAGGCGATGTCCAGCTCGGCCCGGGTGGCCGTGCCGCACTCGGGGCAGGCGATGTTGAGCGTGACGTCGGCGCCGGGGTCGGCGGCCTCGACGGCCTCGGCGATCCGGCGCTGGACCGGGACGGGCAGGTCGCCGGCGGGTACGGCCGCCCCGGCGCGCTCCGCCGAGACGAGGCATCGGGCGAGGAGGGCGGCGCGTGGGTCCGCAGCCCGGGCCGCCGCCGTCAGGTCGGCGGTCCCGGGCAGCCGGAACTCCACGTCCCAGCCGTCCTGTTGGACGCGCACCACGGAGCCGCCGGGCCCGATCCGACCGCTCAGCGAGTGCGCGAACTCCCCGGCGTCCAGGTCGAACTCCATGTCCTCCCCGCACGCCGCGCAGCCCAGCCGCACCTGCATCCGCTCCCCGAACAGGGCGCGGCGCAGCGCGAACAGGTCGGCCTCGCGCTCCCCCACCGGCAGCACCGGCAGGGTCGTGGCGTCGACGTCCGGGCGCGCCGCGCGGTGCAGCAGCAGGGCGCGCCCCGTCGGTGCCTCGGCGAGGCCCGCCTCCCAGGTGGCCAGCAGCTCGGCCGCCCCCGTGATCGCCATGTCTTCCCCCCTCACCTACCCGCTGGTCAAGCGGGGTTGAGGAACGACGGCTCCTCAGGCTCGGGCACCTCGTAGTCCCGCTCCCAGCCCTCGCACTCGAGCTTCAGCGACTGGATGGCCACCGCGTTGGCGTTGGCGTCCAACTCGCCGAGGACCTGGTACTCGCTCGGCCAGGTCCGGTACAGCTTGTGCGAGACGGCGACCTGGCCGGCCTCGTTGAGGACCTGGATGACTATGTCCTTGCGGAAGTCGGCGAGGGACACCTCGGAGCCGAGGCCCGCGCCGACCTGCCAGACCTTGTTGGCCCAGCGGTCGAACTCGGGGTCGTGGGTGACCCCGCGCTCCAGGGTGATGCCCTCGAACTCGGAGCGGCCCGGCGACTTGCGCGGGGAGGAGGGGTCGCCGCCGTGGCGGTGCTTGACGACCTCCGTGGTCCGCTTCAGCGGACTGATCTTGCTGATGCCGGCGACCGTCCGGCCGTCCCACAGGACGAGGAACTTGAAGTTCTTGTAGGGGTCGAAGCGATGCGCGTTGACCGTGAACTCAGCCATCGGATTCCTTCAGTTCTCCACGATTCCCCGCGCCTAGAGCGCGAACTGCCCGGACGTCTGCTGGATTTTGACGATCACGAACTCCGCCGGCCGGACCGGTGCGATGCCGACGAGGACGTTGACGACGCCGTTCTCGATGTCCTCGGTCGTCGTCGTGTCGCTGTCGCACTTCACGAAGTACGCCTCGCGCGGGGTGCCGCCCTTGAAGGCGCCCTGGCGGAAGAGGGTGTGCAGGTACGAGGAGGCGGCGAGCCTGATCTGCTGCCACAGGTTCTCGTCGTTGGGCTCGAACACCACCCACTGCAGGCCGCGCTGGAGGCTCTCCTCCACATGGAGGGCGAGCCGGCGCACCGGCACGTACTTCCACTCGCTGTCGAGCGCGTCGGAGCCCTCCAGCGTGCGCGCGCCCCAGACGACCGGTCCGGTCACCGGGAAGGTGCGCAGGCAGTTGACGCCGAGCGGGTTGAGCAGCCCGGTCTCGCGGTCGGTCAGGTTGACGGTGAGCGAGTGCACACCGGCGAGCCGCGCCTCGGTGCCCGCCGGGGCCTTCCACACGCCGCGCTCGGAGTCGGTGCGGGCGATGACGCCGGCGACCGCACCGGACGGCGGGAAGGAGCGCAGCCGGCCCGTGAGCGGGTCGGTGAGCTGGAGGTGCGGGAAGTACAGGCCCGCGTGGTTGCCGCGCACGGCGTCGAAGGCAGCGAGCCCGGCGCGTGCGGTGTCGACACTGGCCCAGGTGCTCGGCGCGTCGACCAGCAGGAAGATCCGGCGCTCGGCGCACAGCCGCTGGGCGGCCGAGATGACTGTGAGGGCGTCCTCGGTCTTCTCGTACGCCGCGAGCTCCGGCAGCGCCAGCAGGTTGACGTCGGCGACGCCGCGCAGCGCCTGGATGCCGCTCTTGTCGCCCTCGGAGCCGATGAGGTCGCGCGGGCCGGGTGCCTCACCGTCCTCGCCGCCCTCCAGCGGGAAGACCGGCGGGTTGACGGAGGCCTCCAGACCGAGGTCGTTGGCGCACTCGCCGAGGAAGCGGACGACGTCCTCGGGGTCGGTGGAGCCGGCGACGACCTGGATTCGGCGGCCGAAGGCGGTGACCTCGGCGCCCGCGAAGGCGTGCTTGCCGGGCGCGTCGGGCAGGGCGCGCAGCTTGCGTTCGAGCAGCAGCGCCAACTCGGCCACGCTGCACGGGGCTTCGCCGTCGCAGTCGGGGTCGTAGAGCGTGAACTCGCGCTCCACCTCGCCGATCTTGACCGTCAGGTCGACCGCGAGGTTCGGCAGCTCGTGACCGAACGGCTTGGAGACGGTGCCGGAGGGATCGGGACGGCCCTCGCCGACGACCTCGACTCGGATCAGCTTCGAGCCCGCGTTGATCACGGTCTGCGCATAGCGACCGTTCGCAGCGTCCATGGACAGGCCGGTGAAGCTCTCACGGGCCTCGCCCTTGGCGTCGTAGACGCGCAGGTTGAAGGTCTCGTCGGGGCACGGGGTGTCGTGGTCGACGGCGACCCGCAGACCGTTGCCCCAGAGGCCGGGTTCCTTGGCGTGCACTTCGAGGACGGGGCCCTCGCTGTGGCCCTCGGTGGACTTGAGGGTGACGCAGGCGGCCTTGCCGCTGCCGGCCTTGGCGACACGGACGATCACCGCGACGGTGCCGCCGTTGCCGAAGAACTGGTGGACCGCGTAGCCGACGGCGCTCTGTGCGCTCAGGCCGCCGAAGCGGCGCTCGAACTCCGTGAAGCTGGTGACGCGTACCGGCTCGTTCAGCGGACCGCGCCGGGTGTGGCCCACGAAGGCGGTCACGGACGTGGTCAGGGTCGAGATCGTGCGGGTGCTGCTGGGAAGCTCTTCGACGTAGACGCCGGGATACGTCGGCCTGGCGGCGCTCACCGCGCTCATCGGCATTCCCCCTCCTACTCCCTGTCTTGGGCACCGGACAAATGCACCAAGAGGTGGCGGAGGGAGGCATTCCCTTTCCGGCACGCGAAGACGCCCCCCACACGAGCGACGCTACGACGCACACCGCATTCAGTTCCCCCGTCTGCACCCAGGACTTGTCGGTCGCCCGGGCCAAGCAACGCGCTTGTGACTCCTGATGCTCAAGTGCTCAATCCACCTTGGGGCGTTGGAAGTTGACGGAACAAGATGCCTTCAGGCCAGCCCGGCAGGGGGTTTGGTGAAGACCCCCTCCCGGCATCCCCACATCGCGCCTGCGTGCCCCGGCCAGGTGGTTCACGGAACCTGCACAGCGCTGTCGCAGCGGAGTGCCTTGAGGGCTCCCGCCGGGACGGAATCCCTTCATCCACCTCGTTCGACTGGTCGCACGCACGTACGACCTCCCCGAGTCGCACACAACACACGGTGGCCGATTTTCCGGGGGTCGACCCCCCTGTCATGTCTTGACATGGGACCAAGGTGTCGGTCAACCCCGGCCTGGGGCCCCTCCCTCACCCCCACCTCCGAGTCCGGCAGCCTCTTCCTGCTGGAGGAGCTGTTCAAGGGCTACTTCTTCTACGGCGCACCCGACTTCAGCTTCACCACGGTGGACGTGCGCGAGGTGGCCGACGCGCACATCGCGGCGGCCGAGAACCCGGACGCGAAGGGCCGTTACATCCTCGCCGCCCCGACCATGACGTCCTTCCACGAGATGTCCCGCATGATCCGGGTCCGCCATCCCCGTGACCTGCGCCTCCCGCGCACCGCGCTTGCGCACTGGCCGGTTCGCGTGCTGGGTCCGGTGTTCGGGCTGAGCCAGGACTACGTCCGCAAGCACCTCGGCATCCGGTTCCGGGTGGACAACAGCCGCAGCGTGAACGAACTGGGCATCACCTACCGTCCGATCGAGGAGACGGTCCTCGATCACTACGAAGCGTGGCGAAGTCAGCGCACGGCGAAGTAAATCCGGTCTCTTTCTCACCCAGAGCGTCGAAGGTCACAAAAACGTATCGGACATTTCACATGTCAATCTTCACGCGGGGCTCACAAGTTGGTTAGGTTACGCATCGGACCGCACGACGACCTCCGGCGAACCCCGCCGGGACGCGCGGCCTCCGCCGAGTCCGGTGCGCGCCCGCAAGGGTCCACTGGAGCCGGGGACCCAACCGAACTTGGGGTGAATCGGCCAGCCGCCCTTCGGGGCACGGGCCGTAGGGCACACCTTCCGGACACGACCGCCCGAACCCTCCCCCAGTGCCTCAACGGCCTGGGAGGGACCCCCACCGCTAACTCGGTAGGCGGAGTACGGAAGGAGTACGTCACCCATGGCGCCGGAACGCACCGCGCGTCCGGGGGCTCTGAGCCTCCCTGGCATGCGCAATTCCGCACTCGCGTCGGCAGCCCTCACCTCTGTGGCCCTGCTCGCCCAGACGGCCAACGCAGCCCCTTCCGCCGCGGACGAGGCGCCGAGCCGCGAGGAGGTCAGCCGGCGGGTCAGCTCCCTCTACGACCAGGCCGAGTCGGACACGGGGACCTTCAACGCCACCCGCGCGGCGGCGACGGGATCGCGGGCGCGCACCGACCGGCCGACGGACACTGCGCGCCGGGCCGCCGCCGCGCCCCGTGACGACGAGAGCAGGCGCAGCGATCCCGCGCTCGACACCATCGCGCGGCAGTGGTTCGACGCCGCCCGCGCGAAGGTGGGACCGACTGTTCCGGCAGTGCTGTCGAGCGACCGGATGCCCGACCGCCCCGCCGGGACGCGGCCCGCGCGCCCGGCGAACGGCCCCGGTCAGGCACAGGAGTCCTCCCGCCGTGCCGCCCTGGAGCTGCCGGCCGCACCGGTCGCCGAGTTGACGTCCGGTGCGGCCCCGCGGACGGCTGCCGTGGCGGAGCTGACGGCCGGGCCCACTGCCGCATCTCCGGCCGCTTCGGAGGCACCGCAGCATACGACCACCGGGAGCGCCCTCGCCCTGCCCGCCCCGGCCGCCGAACCCACGGCCGAGCCGCAGCAGCGGTCCGCGCTGCGCACGACCAAGGAGCAGAACCAGCGCAAGCTCGACCGGGCACGCGCGTTGCTGTCCGCGTACGGCGCGCGGCAGAGCGCGCCGCTCGCGGCGATCGAGGCGGCGCCGGTCACCGACTCCTGGGGTGCTGCGCCGACCCAGGCACAGCCCTCGGCCGACGCACAATGGCAGACGCTGCAGGCACAGGGGCCCGCCGACCTCACCACGGTCCCAGCGGGCACGCCGGCGTGGGCCGCGCCGGCGACCTGGACCACCACGCCGGACCCGCTCACCGACCCCTTCCCGGCACTCACCACGCCGGACCCGCTCACCGATCCCCTCCCGGCACTCACCACGCCGGACCCACTCACCGATCCCCTCCCGGCACTCACCACGCCGGACCCACTCACCGATCCCCTCCCGGCAGTCACCGCGAGCCAGGCCATCGTCACGGGCCGGACCGCAGTCCCCGATCCGGCGACCACCGCCGCAGGCCCGGTTCTCGGCACGGACCCGCTCCTCGACCCGAGCGCCGCCCTCACATCAACGGGCCCGCAGGACACCCGGGCCGTGCGCGCCCTGGACTTCGCCCGCGCCCAGCTCGGCAAGCCCTGCGTCTGGGGCACGACGGGCCCGGAGGCCTACGACGGGCCCGGCCTCACCCAGGCCGCCTGGAAGGCGGCAGGCATCGCCCTCCCCCGCACCGCACCGGAACAGGCGACCGCCGGCCGAGGCATCGCCGTCACCTACGCCGAGCCCGGCGACCTGGTCCTGTTCCATGCAGGCCACGTCGGCATCTGCTCCGGGAACGGCACGATGATCCACGCCCCCGGCCCGGGAGCCTCCATACGCGAGGAGTCGATCTACTACGCCGGGGAGGCGGCGATCCACAGCGTGATCCGACCCGCCTGAGCCGCCGTCACGCCATCAGCGCGGGGCCGGCCCGCTCGTGCCCCGCACGACGAGCTTGGGATCCAACACGGCCTCGCGCGGCCCCGGTTCCGGCTTCTCCAAAACCTGGACATCGGGCAGGGCGAGGTCGACCGGGACGCCTTCTTCGGCACGCCGCGCGAGCTCGACCTCGACCTCGACGGTGTGGCCACGGCCTGCGTCTTCGCGTGGCAGGAGCGGGCCGAGGAGTCCTCTGCGTTCCTGCTGGACCGGATCCGCCAGGAGCTGAGGAAGGTGGAGCAGGCGGGGTTCGCGGCGCCCGGCTCACCCCCGCCCTTCGGACGCACGGCGGTCCGGCCTGCGCTGGGCCAGCCACAGGGCGACCTCCTCCGCGATGGGCTGCCCGGTCTCCAGCTCGACGAAGCCGAACTGGCCGCTCTGGTTGCACTCCAGGAACCACCAGATGCCGTCCTCGTCCTCGGCGAAGTCGAAGGCGGCGTACGCCAGTCCGGCGAGAGTGACGTACTCGTGCACCGCCTTGCCGATGCGGTCGGGAACCGGGACCGGCTCCCACGCGTGCCCGGTGTCGCCGTAGCGTCCGTCGACCTGGCCGGGTTCGGCGGTCTTCCGCGCGGCGAACATCCGGCTGCCGACGGCGGTCAGCCGGATGTCGGCCCGCTTGGCGACGTACTGCTGGAGCAGCGCCGGGCCGGCCGCGACGGCGGAGAAGTCCGCGTCGGGGCCGAGGAGGGTGGTGGGCAGGGTCAGCGCGGGGTCACCGGGCGGCGGCCCCGAGGCGGACTTCACGACCACGTCCCGGTACTCCTCGGCGAACTCCCTTGCCAGCCGGGGGGACGTGGTGAAGACCGTCGGCGGCACGGCGAAGCCGCTGAGGTGGGCGACCCTCAACTGCCAGGGTTTCAGGCGGGCCTGGTCGGCGTTGCGCGGATGGTTCATCCACCGTGCGGCGGCGGAGTGGAGCATCCCGTACAGCGCCTGCCGGGTCTCGGCGGTCAGCCACTCCGAGGAGTGGGCGGCGTGCGCGGCCGGTTCGCCGGGCCTGCGCACCCATATGGAGCGCAGGCCCCCCATGCTGAGCACATGTCCATTGACGGACAGGTGGCCGTCGAAGTCGCCGTGGGCGTAGTCGGCGGACAGCACGGCCTTGCCCGGCAGGTCGGCGGGGTCCAGCCGCATCACGGGCGTCCCCGTCCCGTGCAGCCTGGCCACCACCATGTCGGCGGTCACGTCCTCCTCGGACGTCAGGATCAGTACGGTCATGCGCGCACGTTCGTCAGTCGTCGAAGTGGGTCGCGGAGCCCGCGGTCGAGGTCGTCGTGCCGACCGCGAGCAGGAGGTCCGGGTCACTGACGGCGGGGCGTCCGTCGGGCAGCACGTTCAGCTGCCGGGCCGGGTCGAAGTGATACGGCGTCACGGCGAGCGAGATCCCCTTGGGAAAGGCGTACTTGAGGGTGAACGGTTGCACTTTAAACCTCCGTGGCGTGTTGTTTGAATTACCGTCACTTACGCGCCGCTTGCGTAAGGAATTCATCACTTTCCGCCACATCGGCGTGAACGTAGTCACACCCTTCACAGGAAACCCAAAGGCCTCTGAATCCGTCAGGCCTTGGGCGTACCCGCTCGCAGTTCACGCAGCAATCGCGGTGCCGCCTCGACGAGTTGATCCAGCTGGTGGTCGAGCAGCTGGAGGAACGCGTCGAGCGAGTCGGCGAGGGACTCCGGGATCTCCAGCAGGTAGCGGTAGCCGTTCTCGGCGTCCGGATCGTCGACACCGATGTCCGACTCGACGGAGAACGCCTCCGGCGACATCCCCACCACCAGGCTGCACAACATCTCGCGGCCGTCCTCGAGAGTGAGGGTCACAGCCAGGACCTGCGTCCCCGGATTGGCGCCGTACCTGGCGAACTCCCGCCACCTGACGTCCGGTTGGTGCTCCAGGAACAGTTGGTACCCCAGTTTCCGGAGCCGGTTTGCGGCACTCCACTGGGCGATGGGCAAACGCTGGGCGTCGCGATCGGCTGTGTCCACGGGCCGATCATAGGATCTGCGGCTCCGGCGCGCGCTGGTCGAGCGCCCGCGCCGGCCGGTCACCCGCTCGACCGGCCGGCGGCCTCACGGCCTTCAGCGCAACGCGCGCCTGTCCACGTGCAGCGGGGCCGAGAGCCGGATGGTGATGAACTCGTTGTCGTCCGCCCGGCCCGCCGTACGGCCGGACGAGAAGGGGAAGTTGTTGTCGTTGAGGACCGCCAGCGTGCGGTCGTCGACGAGGTTCACGTCCTCGATCGTCTGGAACGGGAAGCGGAAGGTCTTCCCGAAGCCGCCGAGCCCCTTGGGATTGGCGATGTCCAGCAGGTCGGCGACGAGGGTCTTGTCCATCAGGCCGTCGCCGTCGCGGTCCCGGGTGTCGGCCAGGTAGATGCGCTTGAACTGGGCCGTGTCGCCCTGTCCGCCGTCGCGCTCGATGACCAGGAAGCGGTGCCGGTCGACGGCGATGGCGTCGCCGATGGCGTTCGCGGTCGACTCCAGCCGATAGACGAACCGCTTGCCGGTGTACGCGCGCTTACGCAGGTCGAACTCGCTGAGGCGCAGGTCGCCGGGGTTGTCGCCGGTCACCGTGCCTTCGAGGAGCGGGTAGAGGCGACGGCCGTCCACGGAGCGGACCATGCCCTCGAAGCCCTTGCTGCTCGCTATGTTCGGCTGGGCGCCGTTCAGGTACGGGTTCTCCGGAGCCTTCACCCCGTCGAGCGCGATGGGAGCCTCCAGGAGACGGCCCTTCGCGGAGAAGTGCAGCAGCCAGGGGCCGAACTCGTCGCCCATCCAGTACGTTCCGTCCGGCATCCGCACGATGGACTCGACGTCGAAGTCGGCGCCGGTGAGCACCCGGTCGGCCCGCGTGAGCGCGAACGGCACGTGGCGGTCGGGGTCGCTCAGGTCGAACCCGCCGAGCACCTGGACCTCGCCGGTCCGCGTGTCCGGCTTGATGCGGTGGACGCGGAGCAGGAAGTCGGCGCTGTTGGCCTTGTTGCCGTACCCGTTGTCCGAGAGCACGTCGAAGGTGCCGTCACGCCGGTTCACGACACCGCTGAAGCCCTGCACCGGCTGGTGCGCGAACGGCGCCGCGATCCCGTTGAAGGGGCCGGCTCCGATCGCCGAGCCGGACGGCTCGCTGCCCGGCACGAACGTCTCGGCCGGCAGCGACGCGAAGCCGGTCAGCGTGGCCCGGCCGAAGTCCTGTCCGCCCCGGTCGGCCGCGGCGGGAGAGGCGAGGGAGACGGTCAGCACCGCGGCGCTGACCATGATCGAGGTTCTTCTCATGGCGGGCACAGTAAGAGCACGAGGTGACGGATGTGCCAACGACAGACGTCCCGCCGGTTCAGGGCGTCGGCATCCCACCACCCTGGAGCCGCTCCAGGTCGGAGGGGCGGACCTGGATGACGAGGAGGGCGATCACCGCTGCGATGCCCGTGAAGATCGCGGCCACGACGAAGGCTGCGGAGACGCCTGAGGTGAGGATCTCGTCGGCGTACTGCGACGGCAGCTGCCCGGTGCGTTCGAAGCGCAGCCGCTCCAGCGGCGTCGCCTGGGACAGGAACGCGGGGATCTGTTTGTCGGCCTCGTTGCTGCTGGCCGTGCCGAACGTCGTGACCAGGATGGACAGTCCGAGGGAGCCGCCGACCTGCTGGGTGGCGTTGAGGAGTCCGGAGGCCGCGCCGGTCTCCTGCGTGGTCACGTTGGACAGCGCCATCAGGGTGAGGGACACGAACTCCATGCCCATGCCGAGGCTGAAGACGAGCATCGGGCCCAGGATGCTGCCCAGGTAGGTGGAGTGGATGTCGGTCAGGGTCAGCCAGGACAGGCCCGCGGCGGCCAGGATCGCGCCCGTCACCATGAACGGCTTGGGCCCGTACTTCGGCAGGAGCTGCGAGGCGATCCCCGCGCCCACCGCGATGACCGCGCTCACCGGCAGGAAGGCCAGGCCGGCCTGTAGCGGGCTGAAGTCCAGCACGTCCTGCACGAAGAGCGTGAGGAAGAAGAACATGCCGAAGATCGCGGCGGCCAGGCTCAGCATCATGCCGTACGTGCCCGCCCGGTTGCGGTCGGCGAACATGTGCAGCGGCGTGATGGGCTGTCTGGAGCGCTGCTCGACCAGGACGAACAACAGCAGGAAGACGACGGCCGCCCCGAACGCGGTCAGGGTGAACGCGTCCCGCCAGCCGTCCTGCGCGGCCCGGATGAACCCGTACACCAGCAGCACCATGCCGATGGTGGAGGTCAGCGCGCCGGCGATGTCGAAGTGCCCGGGGTGGCGTTCGGACTCCCGGATCCAGCGCGGGGTGGCGAGCACGATCAGCAGCCCGATGGGCACGTTGACGAACAGCACCCAGCGCCAGTTGAGCCACTCGACCAGCATGCCGCCCGCCAGCAGTCCGATCGCGCCGCCGCCCGCCGAGACCGCGGCGAACACGCCGAACGCCCGGTTGCGTTCAGGCCCTTCACGGAAGGTCGTACTGATCAGGGCGAGGGAGGTCGGGGACGCGATGGCGCCGCCGACACCCTGCAGGGCGCGGGCGGCGAGGAGTTGCCACGAGTTCTGGGACAGTCCGCCGAGCAGCGAGGCGAGGACGAAGAGCAGCACGCCGAAGACGAACACGCGTCGTCTGCCGAGGATGTCTCCCATCCTGCCGCCGAGCAGGAGCAGTCCGCCGAAGGTGAGCGTGTAGGCATTGACCACCCAGGACAGGCTCGTCGTGGAGAAGTCGAGCGAGCTCTGGATCTCCGGCAGGGCGATGTTCACGATGGTGATGTCGAGCACCACCATCAGCTGGCACGAGGCGATGACCAGCAGCGCCATACCGCTGCCACGGCCCTCGCTCCGCTCCGTGTCCTGCGGGGTGGTCCGTGCTTGGGGTGTCGGCTCGGGATTGCTCATGGCATCGCGCCGTGACGGGGGTTCGGTGGCTGGTCCCGCCACCATTCGACGGTACGCCGCTGCCGGACGGGCCTCCAGTCGATCACAGGGCCGGGCGAAGCCACCGCGGCACACGCAGGTCAGCGAGCGACGCGGATCAGGCCCGTCAGATAGCGCCACAGCGAGGAGCGCTGCCGCGCCGACCGGTCCGGCAGCATCGCGTCGTCCGATGCCGATGCGGGTGCCGGTGCCATGTCGGGCGCCGTGCCCGGTGAGGTGATCAGGTCGTCGGCGTAGGCGGTGACGGCCGCCTACAGCCGCTTGGCCGGCGGGTTGCCGGGGTCCTGGAACGGCTTGAGCGCCGCGTCCCACGCCGTGCGCAGCGTCTGGTGTCCGGGGCCGCCCTGGTCAGTACGTGGTTGACCTCCAGGGACGGCCCGAGCGGCCAGTCGCCGGGCAGTTCGCCGTCGGTGCGAGCCCGCCAGTTCTCCAGCCCCTTCGGCCAGCCGTCGTCGTCCTGGAGCACCCGCAGCGCTTCGCGGTAGCCGCGGACGAGCCAGGCGGACACTCCGAGCAGGTCGACCGGTGCGACGGGCCCGTGTTGCTGTCGCAGGCGGTCGTACACGAGCGAGGGGCGCGTGTCGTAGTCGCGGGTCAGCAGGGGTTCGGGAGTCATCTCCTCCAAGCGCGTGCCGTCGACGTCCACGGATCCGCTCTCGCCCACCGGGGATTCCATCGCCCCGCCGCCCTCCGACACTCCCCGCACCGGCGTACTACCAGCCAGTAGCCGACGACGCTCGGGACCCTTCCCCAGCGCTCCCGCACGGGTGCTCGACGCGGGCGGCGGACGTCAGCCGCCCGTCGGCGGGATGTTCTGGTTGGCGTGGAAGAAGTTGTCCGGGTCGTAGGTCTGCTTGGTCGCGGCAAGGCGGTCGAAGTGGCCGCGGTAGGTGGCCCGGACGCGGTCCGTGCTCTCGGCCTCGCCGATGAAGTTGACGTAGGAACCGCCCATGGAGTGCGGGTGCAGGTCGGTCCAGTAGTCGACGCTCCACTGCCGGATCAGATCGGCGTTGGCGGGGTCCGGGTCGACCCCTGCGATCACTCCGGACCAGACGGCGTCCCGGTAGGCCCAGGCCGTGTCGTCGGGGCCGACCTCGTGGGCCGCCGCGTCCACGGGGTACAGGTGCATCAGCGACAGCGCGGTCGGGATGTTCTCGCCGTACTTGTGGTGCACCTCGATCGCCGCGTCGGAGATCGAGTCGAAGAAGTCGCCGCGCCAGTACCACTGGTAGCCCTTGGGGATCAGCTCGTCGAACATGCCCTGCAGCGCGGGGTAGGGCATGGGTGTGGTGAAGTGGAAGGCGGGCGGCGCCGGTTCGTTCACCGCGGTCAGCGTCTGCTCCAGGCGGTCGCCCTGCATGTCACCCGTGTAGCACCAGACGACGCCGCACATCTTCTGCCCGTGGATCGGCTCGGGGAACGGCGGCCCGGGCGGGATCACGAAGACGGTGAAGAAACCGTACAGGTCCTGCGGCGCCGCGGGCAGGAACTCGCGGTACCAGCGCAGCACTTCGGGTGTGCGGTCGACCGGCCACACCGTCACCGCGACCCCGACCGTGTCCACCGGGTTCAGCCGGAAATTGAACGACGTGACGACGCCGAAGTTCCCGCCGCCGCCCCGCAGCGCCCAGAACAGGTCCGGGTGCTCCTCCTCGGAGGCGGTGACGAACGTTCCGTCGGCGAGGACGACGTCGGCGGACTGGAGGCTGTCGATGGTCAGGCCGTACTTGCGGGTGAGATAGCCGTGGCCGCCACCGAGGGTGAGGCCGCCCACGCCCGTCATCGAGATGATGCCGGCCGGCACGCCCAGGCCGAAGGTGTGGGCGGCGTGATCCAGGTCCCCCAGCTGCGCGCCGCCGGCGACCTGTGCCGTCATCGCGGCGGGGTCGACGCGCACCCCGCGCATGGTCGACAGGTCGAGGACGAGCGCGTCGTCGACCAGGCACAGGCCCGGTCCGCTGTGGCCGCCGCCCTTCACCGCGAGCTCGGCCCCGGTCTCCCTGGCGAAGGAGAGCACGGCCCGCACGTCCGCCGCGTCCACGCACTGCGCGAAGGCCGCGGGGCGCCGGTCGATCATGGCGTTGTAGATGCTGCGGGCCGCGTCGTAGCCCGGGTCCCGTTCCGTGATGACGGGCCCCCGCACTGCCTCACGCAGACTTTCGAGTGCCGTTCCATTGATGCCGCCCATGACCGGACCCCTCTGTGTGGCTACGGTGAGCCGCGGACGGATGACGGCGCTTGACGTCCGGGCGGGCAGCGGGGGCGTGGTGCGCGGGTCCGTTCGCACCTCGTGTCGATGTCGGCAGGGCACAGCGGCCCCGCCACATCTCAGTCTTCACCCAGCGATGGACGGCCGCACGTCGGCGGCAGGCGTAGGTTTCCTCGGCCGCCGGTGTCAGAGCAACTCCTCGGCGGACCTCGCCCCTTGATCGCGCAGCCACGCGACCAGCGTGGGGTGACCCGAGCGCTCGGCGGCGTCCAGCGGGGTCAGCCGGTCGTAGCCGATCCAGTTGACGTCACCGCCGCGTCGCAGCAGGTAGTCGGCCATCCCCTGCTGTCCGCCATGGCAGGCGCACCACAGGGCGGCGGTGACGTCCTGCGCGGCCGGCGGCTCGGACTCGGACGTGAAGCATGCGGCTACCCGGTCGGCTTCGCCGAGGGCGGCGGCCTGCCACAGGTTGGCGCGGGCGCCGCGTGCCACCAGCCGCCGTGCGCTCCGCCACTGCCCGAAGGCCACCGCGTCCGCCAGCGGCGTGCCGTCGCCGATGACCCCGCCGTCGGCCTCGATGTCCGCGCCGAGGTCGAGGAGGGTGTCGAGGACGGGCACGTCGTCACTGCTTGCCGCCCAGTGCAGCGGCGTCTCGCGGTGCGCGCCGGTGAACCGGGCGTTGACGTCCGCGCCCGCGTCGACCAGCGCGGTCACCGTGCGGGGACCGCCCGGCACGTGGCCGGGCCAGTCGGTGGCGACGTGCAGCAGGGTCCGAGTGCTCTTCATGTTGCCCACCCGCGCCGTCGCCAGTCCCGGATGCGCGGTGAGCAGGTCCTGCAACGCCGCCACGTTGCCCGTCCGGATCGCTTCGACGGAAGCACGGGCCAGCGGAGCGGTCGTATCGATCAACATCGGGTCACCTCCCAGGTCCCCACCTGCATAACACGCCCGACTGACAACGCCTCGCCCGGCTCCGCACGGCGGCCCTGCCCCGCAGCCTCCGGGCACCCCTCTGTTACGCTCCCCGGGCCTCCCGCGGGGGAAGTCCGGTGAGAGTCCGGCGCTGACCCGCAACGGTGTGCGTGGGGACCTGTGCGGTCCGTCGCGTGAGCCCGATCGCCCGTGGTGGGTGCGACCCGTTGACTGCTCGCCGCGGACTGCGAGAGGGGACCGCGCGGCCTGCACGGTCGTACGGGCTGCCTCCCTGCTCGACGTTCACAGGCGGCCCCAGGCGAAGGACCGCCCGCCCGTGCACCGAAGTCCGCTCCGGACGCCGCTACCGAGATCCGGCCCGTCACGGCTGTCCGTGGTGTCCCTCGTCCCCGGCCTGGTCCTGCTCCTGCTCGTCTCTCTCCTGTGCGGTGTGGGGCTCGGAGCCGCCGGGATCGGGTGGGGTGAGGTCCTGCGGCTGCTCGGGGCCGGGCTGACCGGCGGGACCATCGCCGGCCAGGACGTCGCCGCGTACACGATCGTCTGGGAGATCCGGCTGCCGCGCGTCGTGCTCGGCGCGGTCGTCGGGGCCGGGCTCGCGGCCGTCGGCGTGGCGGTGCAGGCGATGGTGCGCAACGCGCTCGCCGACCCGTTCGTGCTGGGCATCTCCTCCGGCGCCGCGGTGGGCGCCAACGCCGTGATCCTGCTCGGCGCGTTCGCGGGGCTCGGGGTCTGGGCACTGTCGCTGTCCGCCTTCGCGTCGGCGCTCGCGGCGATGGCGCTGGTGTACACCGTGGCCCGGTCAGCGCACGGGCTCACCCCGCTGCGGCTGATCCTGACCGGGACGGCACTGGCGTACGGCTTCGAGGCCGTCACCACCGTCATGGTGTTCGGCGCGGCCCGGGGCGAGGCGGCGCGCTCGGCGATGATGTGGCTGCTGGGGAGCCTGGGCGGGGCGACCTGGGCCCAGGTGCCGCCGGCCGCCGTGACGGTGGCGGCCGGGTGGGCGTGGCTGCGCCGGCGGGCCGAGGCGCTCAACGCCCTCGCGATGGGGGACGAGACGTCCGCCGCGCTCGGCGTCCGACCGGCACGGCTGCGCAGGGAGTTGTTCCTCGTCACCGCGGCCGTGACCGGCACCGTGGTCGCGGTCAGCGGCGCCATCGGGTTCGTCGGACTGATGGTGCCGCATGTCGTACGGATGCTGGTCGGCGCCGATCACCGGCGGGTGCTGGCCGTGGCGCCGCTCGCCGGAGTCGTGCTGCTGGTGTGGGCGGACCTGCTGTCACGGCTGCTGCTCGCCCCCGCCGAACTGCCCGTCGGCGTGATCACCGCCGTGGTCGGAGTCCCCGCCTTCCTGCTGCTGATGCGGCGGGGCGGCTACGCGTTCGGAGGCCGGTGACGATGAGGCTCGACATCGAGGACGTGACGGTCGAGGCCGCCGGTGTCCGGCTCGTCGAGGACGTCCGAATCGCCGCGGACAGTGGTGCGTTCGTCGGGCTCGTCGGCCCCAATGGCAGCGGCAAGTCGTCGCTGCTGCGCTGCGTGTACCGGGCGTTGCGCCCGGCCCGGGGAGTCGTCCGCCTCGACGGGACCGACCTGCACGCGATGGATCCGCGGGCCACCGCGCGGGAACTGGCGGCGCTGCCGCAGGAGTCGTCCGCCGAGTTCGACTTCACCGTCGCCGAAGTGGTCGCGATGGGACGCCTGCCGCACCGAGACCGCACGGCCGCACAGGACCGCGCCCGGTGCGACGAGGCCATGGCCCGCACCGGCGTCACGCATCTCGCCGACCGCGGGCTGCTCACCCTGTCCGGCGGTGAGAAGCAGCGCGTCCTGATCGCCCGCGCACTCGCCCAGCAGCCGCGGGTGCTGGTCCTCGACGAACCCACCAACCACCTGGACATCGCGCACCAGTTGGACGTGCTCGCGCTGGTGCGCGGCAGCGGCCTCACCGTCCTCGCCGCGCTGCACGACCTCAACCTGGCCGCCGCGCACTGCGACGTCCTGTACGTCATCGACGGCGGCCGGATCGTGGCCTGCGGGCCACCACACGACGTGCTCCGGCCTGCCCTGCTCGCCGACGTGTTCGGGGTGCGCGCCCATCAGGTGCGGCACCCGGAAACGGGCGCGCTCCAGCTCCTTTTCGATCTCCTCCCGCCCGTCCAGTGACCCTGTGAATCCCAGTTAGGACCCCATGCGCAAGTTGCTCGCCGCGGCCCTCTGCCTCGCGGCCGCCGCCACCGGCTGCGGTGCGAACGTCGAGTCGTCCACGGACGCGAAGTCCACCTCCGTCACTCTCACCAACTGCGGCCGCAAGGTCACCTACGACAAGGTCCCCGAGCGTGTCGTCACCAACGACGTCGGCATCACCGAGCTGATGTTCGCCCTGGGCCTGGAGGACCGCATGGCCGGGTTCGCCATGCCCGACGACAAGGGCGATCTGAGCTCCGTGCCGTGGAAGGGCGGCTACGACAAGGTCAAGTGGCTGTCCAAGGACCAGCTCACCAAGGAGAACGTCGTCGACGCCCGCGCCGACCTCGTCTTCGCCGGCTGGAACTACGGCTTCCGTGAGGACGGCGGCTTCACCCCAGACGCCCTGAAGAAGCTCGGCATCCCGTCGTACGTCCTCACGGAGTCCTGCCACAACGGCCGGACGGAGACCGCGCGCGGCATCATGCCGCCCCTGGATGCCCTGTACGCCGACCTGACCAACCTCGGGAAGCTGTTCGGCGTCGAGAAGCGGGCCGCCACGCTGATCGCCGGCTTCAAGAGGCAGATCGCCGATGTGCGGGCGAAGGCACCCGCGCCGGCCGACCGGCCGAAGGTGTTCCTGTACGACAGCGGACAGGACCAGCCGTTCACCTCCGGCCGCTACGCCGCCCCGGAGCAGATCATCAGCGAGGCCGGCGGCGTCAACGTCATGCACGACCTCCAAGACTCCTGGACCACCGTGGGCTGGGAGACCGTCGTTGAGCGCGACCCGGACGTCATCGTGATCTGCGACTACGGAGACGTCAGCGCCGAGCAGAAGAGGAAGTTCCTGCTCTCCTACGCGCCCCTGCGCAACGTCTCCGCCGTCAAGCACAAGAAGATCTTCGTCCTCGACTACGTCGACCTGGTCGAGAGCCCCCGCAATCCGTCGGCCGTCGACCGGCTCGGCACTTATCTGCGCAAGGTGACCAAGGAGCGCTGACCGTCGTCGTGTGACCGCTCGAAGTGGCTCGGTCTGCCGTCGCGGTGGACCATGCGGCCGAGCTGCTGGGCGCGGGCCCGCGGCATCAGGGTCCAGCTCCCGTCCGGCTCGCGCAGGGCGGCGGAGTGCCACGGGGTGGTCCAGGCGTCGGGGGCGTCGAGGAGGCGGATACCGAACTTGGGGGCGCCGGCCGGCTGAGGGTGGATCGACAGGCGCACGGCGTGCGCGTGCTGCTCGGCGATCAGCTCGCCCCAGGCCCGGCTGCGCTGGATGACGCCGTATGCCCGCCTCCGGCATTCGCGTTGGAGGGCGGAACGGGTGCCGGTGAAGCCGGCGGTGTCGTCGACGAGGAAGCGTGTGATGCCGCGGTAGAGCGCGAGAGTGGGGGCGTCGGCGCGGACCTCGGCGCGCAGGGCGTCCAGGGTGGGGGCGTAGCGGTCGTGGACGTGGGCGCGTTTGACGTCGTGAGGGAGGTCGCCGAGGACGTCGCGCAGGTCGAAGACGGAGAGACGCGTCAGGCTCAACTTGCCGATGAGTGCCCTCAGTTCGTCGGCATAGGCGTCGATCCGGTCATCGGGCACGCCGATCAGATCACCGAAGACGTGGCCGTCGGAGCAGATGACCACGCGGGCGCCGGGTGGGTGGATCTTCTCGATCTCGCCGCACAGTGAGTCGAGGAAGGTGAGGGAGAGGCGTTCACCCATGTCGGGGAGGTGCCCCAGGGTCTTGGCGGGGTTGGGCGACTTGCACGGGAAGCCCGGCAGGGTGAGGACGACGGGGGCTCCCTCCCGGACGAAGTCGGTGATGCGGTGCAGTTGATCCGGGAAGTCCTCGGCCGAGGCGCGGTTCGGGTCGGTCGTGCGGTGGTGCGGCAGGAGCAGGTTCAGGATCTCGGCGCCGATGGTCGTGGGCGCTGTGTCCGGAGCGGTCATCAGCGGCATGTCGTTCCTCCGGGGGCGTGTGGGCATGGCGGAAGGGCGCCTCGGCGGGTGAGGCGCTGTCGGTGGGGGGCTCGGCTCAGCCGGAGATCGGCTTCACAGGCGTCGGTCGTAGCCGACGGGCAGGCGGTTGGTGCCGCGGCCCAGGACGGCCGGGATCCACTCGATGACCTCGTCGCCGATGGCGAGGTGCAGGCCGGGCAGGCGGCGCAGCAGGGTGGCGAGGGCGATCTGGAGTTCGGCGCGGGCCAGGGCGGCGCCGGGGCAGAAGTGGATGCCGTGGCCGAAGGCGAGGTGGGGGTTGGGCGAGCGGTCCAGGTCGAGTGCGTCGGGGTCGTCGAAGCGGCGCGGGTCGCGGTTGGCCGCGCACAGGGAGACGATCACGGAGTCGCCGGCCGGGATCCCGGTGCCGTGCAGGTCGCTGTCCTGGTCGAAGAAGCGCCAGGTGGTCAGCTCGAAGGCACTGTCGTGGCGCAGGAGTTCCTCGACCGCGCGAGGCATGAGGGCGGGGTCGTCGCGCAGCAGGTCGAGCTGGTCGGGGTGGCGGAACAGGGCGATCAGGGCCGTCGTGATCTGGTTCGTGACCGGTTCCTGGCCGGCGACCAGCAGCTGGAAGATCATCGAGTCCAGCTCTTCCTGGGACAGTTCTCCCTGGTCACGGGCCACGACGAGGCGGCTGAGCAGGTCGTCGTCCGCGTGCTCCCGCTTGTGGGCGACAACCTCGGCGATGTAGCTCTGCAGCCCCTTCAGTCGGGCTTCGTACAGCGGGCGCCCCGGGTCCGCCGGCCCCACGGGCTGCACGACCTTGCCCCAGTCGCGGTCGAAGCGTGCCGCCAACTCCCCCGGCAGGCCGATGACTTCGGCGAGGACCCGGAACGGGAAGTGAGCGGCGAAGCCGGCCACGAGGTCGGCGGGCCCGGCCTCCGGCAGCGCGTCGACGAGAGCGTCGGCCAACTCCTGGAACCGGGGCACGAGTTGCTCGACTCGGCGTGGTGTGAAGGCGTCCGTCACGAAGCGCCGCATGTGCGTGTGCTTCGGCGGGTCCTGGTGGAGGAGATGGACCTGGAGCTGCGAGTGCTGCGGCTCGGGCATGATCGAGGCGCGGGCCCGCCAGCGGTCGTTGCCCCGGTCGTGGTTCTTGCCGAGCCGGTCGTCGTTCAGCGCGGCGAGCGCGGCGTCGTATCCGGTGACGAGCCAGGCCTGTACGCCGCTGGGGAAGAGGACCCGGTGGACCGGCCCGGCCTCGCGCATCCGCTCGTACAACGGATAGGGGTCGGCCTTGTACGGGCACCCCTTCAGCGGGACCGGGTCGGTGAGCGGCTGCGCGTCCACGGCCGGAAGGGGCTCCTGGATGGTCATGGATGAGGCTCCTCAGAGGGCGAGTTCGGGCTGGTGGTGGTCCAGCCACAGGGCGAGGTCGACGACGCGTTCGAGGCGGAGGCGGTGGCCCCACTCCAGGTGCTCCGGCGGGGTGTCGAGGCAGGGCTTGATGCGGGTCTCGTCGGCCAGCGCCCGGACCTGCTCGACGGACAGGGCATCGCGGGCCAGGTCCTGCAGGCCGCGGTTGTAGTCGGGGTGGTGCGTGGCCGGATAGTGGTTCTTGGGGCGTTGCAGCACCGAGTCGGGAGCCAGGCCCGCTCCGGCGGCGCGCAGCAGGCTCTTCTCGCGGCCGTCGAAGCTCTTCAGCGCCCAGGGCGTGTCGAAGGCGTACTGGACGAGCCGGTGGTCGCAGTAGGGGACGCGGACCTCCAGTCCCTGGGCCATGCTCAACCGGTCCTTGCGGTGCAGGAGTTGGCGTAGCCAGCGGGTGAGGGACAGGTGCTGCATCTCGCGTTGCCGATGCTCGGTGGGCGTCTCGCCGTCGAGGTGCGGGACGGCGGCCAGGGCGTCGCGGTAGGTGTCGTCGCGGAACTCACCGATGTGCAGCTCGAGTTCGGGGTTGAGCGGCATGGCCGCCTCGTCGCCGGTGACCAGCAGCCAGGGGAAGGTGGCAGCGGCCAGTGCCCTGGGGTTGTGGAACCAGGGGTAGCCGCCGAAGACCTCGTCGGCGGCCTCGCCGGACAGGGCGACGGTGGAGTGCCGCCGTATCTCCCCGAACAGCAGGTACAGCGAGGTGTCCATGTCGCCGACGCCGATCGGTGAGTCGCGGGCGACGACCACGGCCTTGCGGTGCTCGGGGTCGAGCAGCGCACGAGGATCGAGTACGACCGTGCTGTGGTCGGTGCCGATGAACGCGCCGGCCTCGATGGCGTACGGGGTGTCGTGGCCGGTGCGCAGGACGTCGCCGGTGAACTGCTCGGCCTGGTCGCTGTAGTCGACGGCGTAGGAGCGGATACGGGCGTCGGGCCCGTCGCGCAGGCGGAGTTCGTCGGCGAGCAGGGCTGTCAGGACGGTGGAGTCGATGCCGCCGGACAGCAGGCTGCACAGCGGGACGTCGGCCTCCAACTGGCTGCGGGCGGCCGCTCCGACGAGGCTGCCGATCCGGTCCACGGTGACGTCCTGGTCGTCCTGGTGGGCACCGGCCTCCAGCTGCCAGTAGCGGCGCTCGCGGATGCCGTCGCGGTCCAGGACGAGCAGCCCGCCCGGCTCGACCTCCCGTACACGGGACCACACCGTCGGCCCGGTGTTGAACAGCAGGCTGTACGCCTCCCGCAGCCCGTCCGCGTCCACCCGGGGCCGTATCCCGGGGTGCCGGAAAAGCGCCTTGGGCTCGGAGGCGAAGGCCAGGCCTCCGTCGACGGCCGCCCAGAACAGCGGTTTCACGCCGAGCCGGTCGCGCACGAGGAGCAGCCGTTCGGCGCGCTCGTCCCAGACGGCGAACGCGAACATGCCGTCCAGGTGCTCGGCCACCGCCTCGCCCCACTCGGCGTAGGCACGCAGCACGACCTCGGTGTCGCTGCGGGTGCGGAACACGTGTCCACGGCCTCGGAGTTCGGCGCGCAGTGCGTGGTGGTTGTAGATCTCACCGCTGTGACTCAGCACGGTCGTCGGCTCGTTCGGCCGGTCGGTCATCGGCTGTACGCCGCCTTCGAGGTCGATGACTGCGAGGCGGCGGTGGCCGATCGCGGCACGCTCGCCCAGCCAAACGCCCCCGGCGTCGGGGCCGCGCCGGGTGAGCTCGGCGGTCATGGCCTCGATGACCGGGGCCTGACTGCGTGCGTCCTGGTGAAAGGACGCCCAGCCGGTGATTCCGCACATGGGGACTCCTGGATCAGGTCGAGACGGTGTCGGTGGTGCGCTCCTGCGCGGCGGCGTTCCGTCGGCCGGGCAGGGCGAGCAGCGGTACGGCGAGACAGGCGGCCACGGCGGCGAGCGCCAGCCCGGCCCGCGCCCCGTCGCCGGGGCCGGGGCCGGGGCCGGCGAGGGCCCAGGCGGCGGTGGCCATGGCGGGGCCCAGGGTGAAGCCAAGGCCACGGGCGACCTGCACCGTCGAGCCGACGGTGGCGGTGCGCTCCGCCGGGGCCGCGCCCATGACCAGAGCCTGGGTCGGGCCGCCGTTGAGGCCCATCCCGACGCCGGCCAGCGCCAGCCGCCACGCCACCTCGGGCGGGGACCAGGCGTCGCCGAGCGGGATCAGCAGCAGGAGCCCTGCCGCGGTGAGGGAGGCGCCGGTGACCGCGACCCGTCGCAGGCCGTACCGGTCGGCGAGCCGTCCGCCCAGGGGTCCGGCCAGCGCCATGCCGAGCGGGAAGGCGAGCACGGTCAGCCCGGTCGCGGTGGCGCTGATGCCGTCGTCGCGCCGGAGGTGCAGGGCGACGACGTAGTGCATGGCGGCGAACCCGGCCGCCAGCGTCAGCACCGAGCCGTGTGCCCGGAACAGCCCCGCCGCCCGCAGGACGCCCGTCACCGGACGGCCGCCCGGTCCGCGCAGCCACCACCACAGCGGCGGCACGGCGGCCACCGCGAGCAGGAACCACGGCGGCTCCCCGGACCCCAGGGTCAGGGCGAGCAGCAGCGCTGCCAACCCACCGGCCACCGCCGACGCGTCGGCCAGGGCCCGCCGATCGGGCACGCGCATCCTCCCGTCCTCGGGCATCGCCCTCCAGGCCACGATCAACGCCAGCAGACAGAACGGGATCTTGACCAGGAAGACCCAGCGCCAGCCCAGATGGTCCAGCAGCAGCCCGCCCACCGCGGGGCCGGTCACGGCGCCGAGCGGGCCGAGCGTCGCGGGCACACTCATGGCACGGGCGCGCACTGCGGGCCGTACGGCACGGACCACCAGTACCGGCATCAGCACGAACAGCACGGCCCCGCAGGCGCCCTGGCCGATCCGGGCCGCGATCAGCCAGGCCGCCCAGGGAGACAGGGCGGCCAGGGCGCTGCACAGCGCGAAGCCGACGGTGGCCGCCAGCAGTGCGGGCCGCGTGCCCGCGCCGTCCAGCCACCGGCCGACCGGCAACAGCAGGGCGACGACCGGGAGTTGATAGCCCAGCGCCGCCCACTGTGCCGTGGCGGCCGAGACGTGCAGGCCCTCGGCGATGTCGGCCAGCGCCACGTTGACGATGTTCATGTCGAGCATCGCCACGAACGACAGCGCGCCCGCCACGGCCACGAGAACCCAGCGGTCCTTCACTCTCGCGCCCCTCCCCCTCACGGTCGACTGCGGTCAGCAGCCTCGTTCCAGAGGTCGGGAGCACACGGGGCCGAGTTCCCGAGCATGGCCGGAAATATGATGAAATACAGAATCAGTTCGTGGCGAGGCCGTCCAGCTTGCCGGACTTGGCCTCCGCGACCAGCGACGAGAACTGGTCCGCGCTCATCTGCACCCGCTGCCCGAAGTCGTCCGTGAGGACCACCCGGCGCTCTGCCGGGGCGGCGGGGTCGACGAAGAGTTGCGGACAGCCGCAGTCGCAGTTGCCGCAGAAGGTGGCCACCGGGTCCAGGCCGGAGATGCCTTCGATGTCGCTCATAGTGCGAACCTTTCGCGATCGTGGGCGCTCACCGGTGTGACCGCCCGGGTCCGGTCCCCGAGACGCCGCTCGGGGCCGACACGGGGACATCCCTGTTGTTGTGCCCGTCGGACTCGTCCGCCGGCGCCCGGTGATCGAAGGCGATCAGCGGATCACCGGTCAGCGGATGGTCCACGACGGTCGCCCGTACGCCGAACACCTCTGCCAGCAGGGTGGGGTGCAGCACCTCGCGGGGCGGCCCGGACGCGACCACCCGGCCGTCGTGCAGCACGTGCAGCCGGTCGCAGACGGAGGCGGCGGCGTTGAGGTCGTGCAGAGAGACCAGGGTCGTACGGCGCCCGGCGCGCAGCAGGGCGAGCAGCTCCACCTGGTGGCGGATGTCGAGGTGGTTCGTGGGCTCGTCCAGGACCAGGACGTCCGGCTGCTGGGCGAACGCCCGGGCCAGCAGGACGCGTTGGCGTTCCCCGCCGGACAGTTCGGTGAACCGACGCCCGGTGTGGTGCTCCATGCCGACGTCCGCGAGGGCACGGGCGACGACGTCCCGGTCGGTGGTGTCCTCCCCGGCGAAGGCCCGCTTGTAGGGCGTACGGCCCATGGCGACGACCTCGCGGACGGTCAGCTCGAAGTCGCCGCCCCGCTCCTGCGGGAGAGCCGCGACATGGCGGGCCGTCTCGGCGGGGGTCAGCCGGCGCAGGTCGGCGCCGGACAGCAGGACCCGGCCCGCGGCCGGCTTCAGATGCCGGTAGACGGTACGCAGGAGCGTGGACTTGCCGCTGCCGTTCGGTCCGACGAGGCCCGTGATCTCGCCCTCCGCCGCGATGAGTTGGGCACCGGCGACGACCGTACGGCCGGCGTACGCGACGTGCAGGTCCTCGATGTCGATCCTCAACTGCCGCTCCCCAGGCGCCGGTCCAGCAGATACAGCAGTGCCGGAGCACCGATCAGCGAGGTGACGACACCGACCGGCAACTCCTGCGTGTCCATGGCCGTACGGCAGACGATGTCGACCACGACCAGCAGCAGCGCCCCGAACAGTGCCGAGACTGGCAGCAGGCGGCGGTGGTCCCCGCCGACGACCAGCCGGCAGACGTGCGGCACCATCAGCGCGACGAAGGCGATCGCGCCCGAGACGGCCACCAGCACACCGGTGAGCACGCTGGTCACCGTGAACAGTTCGCGCCGCAGCCGGGTGACGTCGATGCCGAGCCCGGCCGCGGTCTCGTCGCCCATCAGGAGGGCGTTCAGTCCCCGGGCTCGCGCCTGAAGGCACAGCCACCCGGCCGGTACCGCGACGGCCGGGACGGCCAGCAGGTCCCAGTTCGCGCCGCTGAGGCTGCCCATGAGCCAGAACAGCACGCTGTGGGTCTGCTGCTCGTCGCCCGCCTGGAGCACGAGGTAGCTGGTGAACCCGGACAGGAACTGCCCGATCGCGACCCCGGCCAGCACCAGCCGCAGCGGCGCGAACCCACCGCCCCTGCGGGCCACGGCCCACACCAGCGCGAAGGTGGCCAGGGCCCCGGCGAAGGCCGCCCCGGACAGCCCGAGGCCCAGCGCGCCACCGGCCCCGAGCCCGAGCACGATCGCGGCGACGGCGCCGAGGGAGGCACCGTTGGAGATGCCCAGGAGGTACGGATCGGCCAGCGGGTTGCGCACCAGCGCCTGCACCGCCGTACCGACGAGACCGAGCCCGGCGCCGACGAGGGCCGCCAACAGGGCGCGTGGGACGCGGAGTTGCCAGACGATGAGGTCGTTCGTGCCGGGACGCGGCGCCTCGCCGGACAGCCGGTGCCACACCGCACTCCACACCTCTGCGGGCGGGACGGACGTCGAACCCCAGGCCACGGCGGCCGTCAGCGCGGCCAGGAGCACGACGCCGAGTGCCGACGCCAGCGGCCCGACGGGCACCGTTCGAGCCTCAGGAGCCGTCTCGCGCCGCGACAGCAAGGCCGTCACGGCCGGGCGACCTTGCCCGGGTGGAGGGTCTTCGCGATCTCCTCGACGGTGGCGGCGTTCTCGACCCCGGCGATGGTGGTCTGCTCGGAGCCGATGCGCAGGAAGCGGCCCTTCTTGACGGCGTTCAGGCCCTTGGTGGCGGAGTTCGACTCCAGCCACTCGCGTGCCTCGTCGAAGGCCTTCTTGTTCGCGGCCTCACTCCCCCGGTTGCGCACGCCGAGCTGGATCCAGTCCGGGTTCTTGGCGATCACGTCCTCCCAGCCGACCTGCTTGTAGTCGCCGTCGCAGTCGGCGAAGACGTTGCGGGCCCCGGCGAGGGTGATGACCGCGTTGGCGACCTGCCGGTTGCAGACGGCCATGGGCTGCTTGGTGCCGGCGTCGTAGTCGAAGAAGAAGTAGGTCGGCCGCTCGCTCTCGGGTGTGCCGGCCACCGCCTTGCGGACGGCGTCCACCTTCTGCTTCATCCCGTCGACGAGTTCCTTCGCCTTGCCGCGCGTCCCGGTGACGGCGCCCAGGGAGGTGATGTCGTCCTCGACGGCGGACAGGTCGGTGACCGGGCTCTTGCTCATGGCGGCGCAGGCCGTGGACTTCAGGTAGGCGTGCTTGATGCCGGCCGCCTCGAACTCCTCCTCGGTCGGCGCGTCCCCCATGCCTGCGCCCATGTTCATCGAGGCGAAGGTGTCGATGTACAGGTCGGCGCCGGAGCCGAGGAGTTTCTCCTTGGGGATGACGGTGTCGCTGAGCACCTTCACCTGCTGCGCCTGCGCGTCGAGTTCACCGGGCAACGTGCCCTTGCCGGGCGGGAAGCCGGTGCCGACCACCTTGTCCCCCGCACCCAGCCGCAGCAGCAGTTCCAGGCTGGAGGCGTTGCTGGTGACGATGTTCTCCGGGGCCGAGCTGAACGTGGTCCTGGCGCCCGCGCAGTCGGTGACGGTGACCGGGTAACCCGCGGACTCGCCCTTCCCGGCGGCCCGGCTCGCGCTGTCGCCGCTCCCGCCGCCACAGCCCGCCGCCAGTAGGCCGCCGACCACCGCGGCCGTCGTAGCCCGCCCCACACGAGAACGCATCGAAACTCCCCAGATCCACTAGATGCACGGGCGGAACTCCGCCGCCCGATTCAGTAGTCGGGGCGAACCCGGTGTCAGTTCCCGGCAGGGGGAACCGACACCGGGCAGCCGGTCACGCGGCCGCGACGGCCGGTTCGACGACGGCCGGTTCGACGACGACCGGTTCGGCGACCGCCATGGCGTCCTCGGCCTCGGCATCGGCCTCGGCCTCGGTCAGTTGCTCTACGAGAGTCGCGCGGGCCCGGGCCACGCGCGAGCGGACCGTCCCGACGGGGCAGTCGCTCATCTCGGCCGCCTCCGCGTACGGCAGGCCCACCATCTGGGTCAGGACGAACGCCTCGCGGCGCTCGTCGGGCAGCGCGTCGAGCAGGTCGAGCAGCGCGATGCCGTCGTCGAAGCCCGGCAGGCCGGTCGGCTGGGCGCGTTCCGCCACCAGCGTCCAGTCGTCGGTGTCGCACAGCCGCGGCCGTGCGGCGGCGTACCGGTGACTGTCGATGACCGCGCGACGCGCGATGGACAGCAGCCATGCGCGCGCCGAGGAACGGCCCTCGAACCGGTGGAGACTGCCGAGCGCGCGCAGGAACGTGTCCTGGGCCAGGTCGTCGGCGGCCTGCGGATCGGCGGACAGATGCGCCACGTACCGCACGACGTCACGGTGCAGCGAGCGTACGAAACGGTCGGTGGCATCCGGGTCACCACCACGGGCGGCCAGTGCCCACGCGGTCGTCGACTCGTCGCAGGACGCCGTTCTGGAACTTTTTGCTGCCTTCGGCTGGCTCACGCGGGTCGCGCGTGAGGAGGGCAGGGCAGGAGTGATCACCTGAGTCCTTCTCGGTATTCCGGACTCCGGCACGGCGGCCGACACGACGGCGGCGAGCGCTGCGGCGTCGCCGCCGGGCGCCGGGCACGCAGGTGTACGGCGTACGGGCGCTCCGTATGCGCACTCCGTACCGCAGGAGTCCGGGGATGCAGGGGACACGGCCGTACGGCAGGTACGACCGGGGCCCGAGGCACGGCCGGCGTCGACGTGTCGACGTCCGTGTCCGTACGGCCTCGGGGAACCGGCTGTCTCAGACGACAGCGATCCCCGCCGGAGGCCCCCGAGAGGTGATCGTGTGGACGAGCGGAAGCAGCCTGGGCGCACGCTCGGAACGCCCGCGCCGCGGACGCGGGAGCGGGCGGTGCGGTGGTAGTGGCAGAACGAACGACAGCCGCAGCGGGGCGGCAAGCCATCCGGCGACGGCCCGCAGGATGCGGAACGCGGCACGCTCACCCTGCCCCAGCCACAGGCCGCACAGCAGCGCGGCGAGGGTGTGGGCGGCGAACATGCCGAGCGAGGAGGTGCCGGCCAGGTCGTGGCCCATCCCCATGTGGCCCGGGTCCATGTGGCTCATGCCCATGTGGCCGCTGCCCATATGGGCGGTGGACGCGTGGTCTGCGGACGTGGAGCCCATGGATCCCATCGACATGTGGTCCATGGAGCCGGTCTGCCCGGACGTGGAGCCGGACATGGAGCCCATGGCACCCATGTCGTGCCCGACGCCGACGGAGGACTGCGCGAACTCGAAGGCCGCGTGCAGCCCGCCCTGGGCGGCGACCACGACGGACACGACCAGCGGGAGTCCCCGCTCCCGGCCCGCAAGGCACCAGCCCGCGCCGCCCGTGACGGCGGCACCGGCGGCCAGGGTCCACCACGGGACGGCGGCGCCCGACATCAGCACGTGGCCGAGGGCAGCGAGCAGCACACAGACGGACGCGAACACCGCGGCCCGAATCGCGCGCACACACCACCCAGCAGTCATGACGGCCCTCATCCTCGCATCCGGGGCCCACTCGTCACGGGTGGGTACGCACAACACCCCCATCCCGCACTCAAGCCCAGAAGAGTGATACAGGACACGTCACGAAGAGGGAACTGGGCGCGCTCTCCGACCGACAGTTGGAGTGCGGCGGCTATGGGGGCGTCCCGAGCCGTGGACTGCCTTCACCGCTGCCCGCCGGGGCGGATCACCACCGCCTGCACCTCGATCCGCCCGCCATGCTCAAAGTGGAGCGTGAAGGGCACGTAGATGCCCGTCTGCCACTCCGGGTCGGCCCGCAGGGTCACGTCCAGGCCGTACGGCGACATGGCCAGGCCGCCGCCGGCCTGCACCCGGGCCGAGTCGACGGTCTCCGCATACGCCATCCGGCCGTTGGTCATCCGGTACCGGCTGAGCTCCAGGTCGCCGTCGACGGCGGACGATGTCACCTTCAGCAGCCGGTCGTCCGCGCCCCCGGAGTTGGTGATCCGGAAGAACGCGGCGGTGTCGCGGACGTCGCCGTACGGCAGGAAGACCCGCCCGTCGGTGACCGCGATCCGCGCCGGGCTGCCCGCGTTGCCGGAGCCCACCCAGGTGGTCAGACCGGCCAGGGCGACGCCGCACGCCGCGACGGGAGCGAGTGCGGCGAGCAGGCCGTCGGTGATCCGGCGACGGGTCCGGCGCCAGGCTCGGGGGTCGGTCGTGCGCCCCCTCGTCGGCTCGGTCGTCGGCTCGGCCGTTCGCCGGGCCGTGGGCACGCTCATCGGGTACGACCTCCAGTGCTGACGGGCTTGCGGCCCCGGTCTTGGCCCTGCGCGCCCGCCCGGGCCGGCGTCGGCGCCGGCTGCCAGGCCCGTAGCCGCAGGCTGTTGCCCACCACGAGCAGTGAACTCACCGACATGGCCACCGCGGCGACCATTGGGTTGAGCAGGCCCACCATGGCGAGCGGCACGGTCACCAGGTTGTAGCCGAAGGCCCACAGCAGGTTGGCGCGGATCGTGCCCAGGGTGCGCCGGGCGAGCCGGACCGCGTCGCCGAGGGCCTCGATCTCGCCGCGCACCAGGGTCACGTCAGCGGCCCCGATCGCGACATCCGTGCCCGTGCCCATCGCGATGCCGAGGTCGGCACCGGCCAGCGCCGCCGCGTCGTTGACGCCGTCGCCGACGACCGCGACCCGGCGGCCCTGTGCTCTCAACTCCCGTACGAGGTCAGCCTTGTCCTCCGGTGTGCGGCGGGCGTGCACCTCCTCGATGCCGAGGGCGGACGCGACCGCCCTGGCCGGTGCCTCGCGGTCGCCGGTGGCGAGGACCGGGTGCACGCCGAGCCGCCGCAGCCGGTCCACGGCGCGGTAGCTGCCCGGTCGTACGACGTCCCCGATCTCGATCAGCGCCACCGTCACCCCGTCGACGCGGACGAAGACGGGCGTGTGCGCGGCTGCCTCCGCTGCCGGGAGCGCCTCGGCCAGCGCCGCGGGCATCTCGTCGTCCGGCGCGAGGACTTCGACCAGCCGGCCCTCGACCCGGCCGCGCACGCCCCGGCCCGCCTCCGCACGGAAGTCGCCCACCTCGGGCAGCGGCCCTTGCAGGGTCCTGCGCGTGTACGCGACGATCGCGCGGCCCAGCGGGTGTTCCGAGCCCTGTTCCACCGCCCCGGCCAGCCGCAGCACGGCTTCCTTGCCGAGCCCGTCGGGCACGGTCGTGACGCGGGTGACGCTCATGTGCCCGGACGTCAGGGTGCCGGTCTTGTCGAGGACGACGGTGTCGATGTGCTGGAGCCCCTCCAGGGCCTGCGGGCCCCTGACCAGGACGCCGAGCTGCGCGCCGCGTCCGGTGGCGGCCATCAGCGCGGTCGGGGTCGCCAGGCCCAGCGCACAGGGGCAGGCCACGACCAGGACGGCCACGCACGCGGTGATCGCGGCCTGTGGCTCGGCCCCGGCACCGAGCCAGAACCCGAGCACGGTGGCGGCGAGTGCCAGCACCATGGGCACGAACACCCCGGCCACGGAGTCGGCCAGTCGCTGCGCCCGCGCCTTCCCGGCCTGCGCCTCGGTCACCAGCCGTGTGATGCGGGCGAGTTGAGTGTCCGCGCCCACTGCCGTGGCCCGTACCAAGAGCAGACCGCCCGCGTTGACGGCGCCGCCCACCACCGTCGAGCCGGGTCCGACCTCGACGGGCTCGCTCTCCCCGGTGACGAGCGAGAGGTCCACGGCGGAGTTGCCCTCCGCCACCTCTCCGTCGGTGGCGACCCGCTCGCCGGGACGTACGACGAAGACCTGCCCGAGCGTCAACTCCTCGATGGCGATGAGGCGTTCGGCGCCGTCGTCCTCGCGTACCGACACGTCCTTGGCGGCGAGCCGGGCCAGTGAGCGCAGTGCCGCGCCGGTGCCGTGGCGTGCCCGCGCCTCCAGGAACCGGCCGGCCAGCACGAACAGCGGGACGCCGACGGCCGCTTCGAGGTACACGTGCGCGACGCCGTCCGAGGCGGCGGGCAGCAGGCTGAACGGCATCCGCATCCCCGGCGCACCCGCGCCGCCCAGGAACAGGGCGTACGCCGACCAGGAGAAGGACGCCACGACTCCCAGGGAGACCAGCGTGTCCATGGTCGCCGTCGAGTGCCGCAGGCCGCGCAGCGCCCGCACATGGAACGGCCAGGCGCTCCACACGGCGACCGGCGCGGACAGGACGAAGCACAGCCACTGCCAGTTGCGGAACTGCCAGGCAGGCACCATCGACAGTACGAGTACCGGCACGGCGAGCAGCGCGGTGACCAGCAGCCGCTCACGCTCCTGTCGGACGTCCTCGGCCCCCTCGGGCTCCTGCTCGCTCCGGCGCCCCTGTCCGTCCCGACGCTGCCGGGCCTTCGGCGGTTCGGGCAACGCGGCCGTGAATCCGGCCTGTTCGACGGTCGCCACGAGTTCCTCGGGGCGGACGTCCGGCGGATGGCTCACGCGGGCGCGCCCGGTGGCCAGATTGACCGTGGCGGTCACGCCCTCCAGCTTGGCGAGTTTCTTCTCCACCCGCCGCACGCAGGCCGCGCAGGTCATCCCGCCGACGGTGAGGTCCGTGGTGGTCATCGGGGGTGCCGGTTCGGTGGCCATCAGCCGCCGCTCCCGTGCCGCATGTCCATGTCCCCCATGTCCATGTCCCCGGAATCCGTGCCGCCGCCGTCACCGCTCGTCCCGGAGCGGTGCATGCCGGGCGCGACGGGCCCGGTGGCTGCTCCGACGGCGTACGACGCCGTGAAGATCAGGGCGAGCAGCAGCAGAAACCCGCAGAGGGCGGGTGGTGGCACAAGCTTGCGTGGTTCTTTCATCACCGGCCTCCTGAGGTGCGTTCCGCTTCAGGAGTCGGGCCCGGAGGGCAGGGAGTTCCCGGCCCTCCGGTGGTTCACCTCATACGGATGCCTCGCCAGCCGCCGTTTCAGGAAGCTCCGCTCCGACGGCTCCTCAACCACCACGCCCCGGCGCCGAGCACGACGACGGCCGCGCCGATACCGATCGGCAGGGCCACCGGCATGCCGTCGTCGCCGTCCGTGTCGTCGGCCGCGGCCTGTGCCGACGGGGACGACGGTGCACCGGTCGGGGGTGTGGACGTCGCCGGCTTCTCGGCCGTGGGCTCCTCGCTGGGCGTGGGGCTGACGGCCTTCGCGCCCGGTGCTGCGGCCTTCAGATCCAGGCGGGGCGCGGGGTGGCCGTGCCCGTGGCCGTCGCCGCCACTCTCCTCCTCCAGCTCGATCCAGCGGTCCACCTTGCCGTCGCTGTAGCTCTGCAGGGTCTTGAAGACCAGCGACTTGGCGTCGGGCAACTGCCGTACGGCGACGACGTACTCGGCGTCCTCGCCGACCGCGAGCTTGTCCCCGGAGACGGTGTAGCCCCGGCTGGTGGGGGCGAACTTCCAGCCCTTGGGGCCCTCCTCGAAGGTGATGTCGGCCGGGGTGAGGCCCTCGGGCAGGATCACCTCGAGCTTGCTGATCCCGGCGGAGGCGGACTCCGACTCCGCGGTGAAGGTCAGGGCGACGTTCTGGTCGAGTGCCCGGGCGCCCTCCGCCTCCACCTCGGTGTGCGCCGCGGCCGGTCCCGCGAAGGTTACGGCGACCGCGAACGCGACCGCGGTCAGGGCGCCGGTGCGGCTCAGGCGGCGGGTCAGCAGGGTGGGGCGGGGCACGTGCGACTCCCTCGTACCGGTGATGTGGTCGCTGCATTCAAGCGCAGGGGACGGCTCAGCGCGAGGGGCTCTCGTCGGGAGGGTGGCGGAGGCAGGAGGCGACGACCACGAAGGGCCACAGGGACTGAATGGCCGTCACAAGGCGTTCGGCGACGCCCGCGGGACCGTCCTGAAACATCTCGATCATGAACCAGGCCGCGCTGACGAGCATCAATGCGGTAGCTGTGAGGGCGGGTCCGGGCCGCAGAGCCCACGGTCCGGCGACGCGGTGATCGGCGGCCAGTACGGGCCAGAGTGCCAGGAGGGCGAAGCCGACCCCGACGGCCGTACCGTGGCGCAGTGATCCCCCGCTGCTCGGCGGCGGGATCATCGCCACCACCACGGCCACCACGCCACCGGCGCCCAGCGCCACCCGCCCGGGCAGCGCGGCCGGCCGCAGCCCCCAGGCGGTCACGAAATGGCAGACGCCCAGGGCGGCCAGGGCTCCCGTCATCACCCAGAAGCCCGCGGCGCCGTAGGCCGCCAGGACACTGATGGTCTGGGTGGCGGGGTCGTAGCGGGGCCCTTCGAGCTGCGCCGCGATCGCCCAGCCCGCGATCAGCACGACCGGCGCACATCCCGACGAGAACAGGGCCCATCTCGGGACAAGTCGCATCAAACTACGGTAGAACGTCACCTCGGTCAGCTCGCCGCGCACACGCAGAGGACGGGCACATGACACCCCCGGAAACGAACTGACCTGCGACTTTCGAACGAAACGACCGCAAACGCCAGGCCGCGCCACCCCTTCCGGCGCATAGAAATATCCACCAGCATGAGGGGCCCTGCCCGGGTCGGCAGGGTCGGCGAGTGCTGGGGGTAGGACAGACATGCAGCGCACCATGGGGAAGCAGGCCGTCGATTGGCTGGCCGCGGCCGCCGCGGATCCTCGGGCGTGCAAGCAGCAGTGGGACGACGGTGCGGATGCGGTGCTGCTGGAGGCCGGACGGCTCTGGAACGTGCTCAGCGTCCCCGAACTCCTCGGCCTGAGCGCCCTGGATCTGCTCAGACGGGCGCAGCCCCGGGCGTCCGGCCCCGTGCTGGTGAACTGCGGGGCGCGCAGGGTCGGCTTCTTCCTGCCGCCCGATCCGGCAGCCGAGTGGGTCGGACCGGGCGTGCGCCATGTCGGCAGGGGGTCATGGGTCGCCGTACCACCGCCGTACCTGCGCGCCGGATGGCGCCTGGAGTGGCTGCTGCCACCCGACGGGACCGGCGCCCTCTACGACCCCGCCGTCGTGGCGCCGGCGCTGCGCGAGGCGGGCCTGGCGGGGTGCGGTCCGGCGCGCGTCAGTCGTCCGTACGCGGGGCGGCCACGCTGACGCGTCCGTTGCTCCCGCTCCACTCCCACAGCCCCAACGGTCCGGGCAGGCCCCGGGGAACGACGACGGCCGGTACACGCTCGGCCGACTCGACGTGCTGCTCACGCGCCGGTTCGGCGCCGACGGCCCGGGCCAGTCCGGTGAACCGGCCGACCGTCCAGGAGGTGACCGCCTGCTCCTGGCCGTAGGCCGTGGCCAGGGAGTCCCGCCGTGGGGCATGACGCCGGGGCACGGCCCGGCCGTGGGCCTGCCACTCCGCGACCAGCGCCGCGTAGATCGACGGCTGGCCCCGGACGCCGGTGACCGGTACGACGTACGACACGTGTGCGGCGTCGCCTCCGAGGAAACGCCGCGCCGCCTCAGTGCTGTCCATGCCGGGGCCAACGCCGAGGCGTGCGCCGGTGGTACGCCCATCGCGCCCCCTACCACCCAGTCGGGTGAGCGCATCCCCCGGATGGAGCCATGGTGTGGCCGACGCGCACCACCCCCGCACCCCTCCGGCGCCGCCCCGACCATCCCCGCAGCGTCCGTGGCGGGAGACCGTCCGGCACCGCCGCGACACCGTTCGCCTCGATCGAGACAGGAGCCGCTTCCATGGACCGGAACGACAGCGAGGACACCGCCGACTGCCCGTGGTGCGCCGCACTGCACGAGGCGGGCCTGCCGCCGGCCGCCCAGCCGTCCGGATCGCCGGGACGGCGGCATGACCCGTACGTCTCGGGCGCGCAGTACGACGGCGACGACTGGTGAGCGCGGGACGGCTCAGCTCTGCGCCTCACCGGGGAGCGGGGAGCGCTCGTGCAGCTGGGCGGCGAGTACGGCGACGTCGTCCTCGGCGTTCACGGCATCGAGGCGGGCGAGCACCGTGTCGATGACGCCCTCGACGCCGACGCCGGACTCGAAGCCGACTCCGGCCAGCCGGTCCAGGGAGTGGTCGATGTCCTCACCGCGATGCTCGACGAGTCCGTCCGTGAACAGCAGCAGGGTCTGGGCCGGCGAGAGCTTGTAGGTAGCGGGCTCGTAGCCGCCGAGGCCCGTGCCCAGGGGCGGGCCGACCGGCACCGGCAGCAGTGAGGTGCGCCCCTCTCCGTCGATCACGGCCGGGGGCAGGTGGCCGGCGCTGGCCAGGGTCACCTGGCCCCGGTTGGGGTCGAGGCGCGCGATCAGACACGTGGCCGGCCGGCGCTCCGGTTCCGTGGCGGCGATGTCGTCGAGCTGGCGCAGCACGCGGTGTGGCGGCAGGTCGGCGGAGGCGATGTAGCGCAGGGCGGAGCGGTAGGCGGTCATGTCCACGGCCGCCTCCAGGCCGTGCCCCATGACGTCGCCGACGACGAGCAGCGTCCGGCCGAAGTGCAGGCGGACGGTCTCGCACCAGTCGCCGCCGACGAGAGCGCTCTGCCCGACCGGCATGTACCGGATGGCGACATCCAGGTTCGGGTGCGGTCGCCCGGGTTCGGCGAGCAGGGCCCGCTGGAGCTTGCCGACGATGCCCTTGACCCGCTCATGCTCCCGGGCGTGCCGGATGTGGGAGGCGGCGCGTTCGGTGAGGAGAGCGAGGAACTCCGCCTCCGCCTGGGTGAACGGTGGCCGGTCGCGGGTGCAGACCAGTACGCCGTACCGGAGCCCGTCGGTGACCAGGGGGACGCAGAGCACGGGCCGGGGGCCGCCGGACGACATGACCGCGGCCCTGCCCTCGTCCGGGCCGGTCGCCTGCCGTGCCGCCTCCTTGGCCGCGGCCCGGGCCCGCCGGATGTCGGGCAGCACCGCCGGGTCTCCGTGGACGGCCACGTACCCCGCACCGGCTCCGCTCCCGCCCCGCAGGACCGCCGCCGTGCCGCCCGTCTGCGCGGCCGCCTCCCGGGTCAGCTCGGCGTACGTGACGCCCTCGTCCAGCGTGGTGCCGATCCGCTCCACCGCCATGCGCGGCTCGGTCAGCCGGGACGGCATGCCGACGTCCTGCTCGGGTACGCCGGGGGACGCGACGGGCTGCACCGTCGCCGGTCTGTGAAATGTCTGGAACCAGCGCACCACACCAAACACTCTAAAAGAGTGACAAACCTACACAGGTGACGCACAGGTTGCCGAGCGCCCACCACCCGCCCGACGAGGATTTGCCCTGCGTAACGGGGGCACGGGCGGCGCACGGATGGTGACCCGGCTGCGACTGGCGGCAACGGGCGGGCACAGGGGCGCACGCCCCGCATATATCTGCCTGTTTGATGCGCGGGCGCTCGCCCCATACGGGGAATTGAGCCCCGGCGTATGGCCGCGACCCCGGGCACCCGCTGCACTGAGGCCTCCACCTCTCGGTCGTCTGCGCACCTCAAGGAGGCTTTACATGGCACTCACGGAGTGGACGAGGTCAATGGAGTGGCTGGCTGCGGCATCGGAGGACCCCGGTGCCTGCAAACAGGAGTGGCAGAACGGCAGCACCGGCGTCACGCTCCTGGCCGCCGGACGCTTCTGGGACGTGCTGATCGTGCCGGAGGACCTCGGGCTGCGCGTCGCCGACCTGCTGGACGAGCTGCCCCTGCTCGACCGCGGCCCCTGCCTGCTGGACACCCGACGCCGGCACGTGGGCTTCCTGCTGCCCCCGGAGCCGCAGACGGTGTGGATCGGCACCGGCGTGCGCCTCCTCGGCGCGGGCACGTGGATCACCGCCCCCGCCCCGCACTGCCGCTGGGGCTCGCTGCGCTGGCTCGTCCCGCCGGACGGCACCGGCACCCTGAACATGCCGGAGATCCTGGAGGTGGCCCTGCAGCGCTGCGCGGCCGAGCTGTCCCGCCGGCAGGGGCTCTGCAAGCCCGCCGCCGCACACGGTGAGGCCGCGCCGCACGCCGGTGAGGAGACCGGGCCGCAACTGGTACGCCAGCACGCGTCAGGTGCACGCCTACGGGCATGAGCGGGGCCAAGGGGGACCCTTGGGGCAGTCCCGGGCCCGCAGCCGGGGACGCATACTCTCGGAGTGGGCTCCGGGGAGGCCGGAATTCCAGGAACGGGAACTCCCAGGAACCGGGACCGGTACAGGTCCAGGCCCAGGCCCAGGTCCAGGTCAAGGCCCAGGTCCAGGTACAAGAACAGGGGGCAGCTGCGCATGGTGACAGCCCGCCGGTTTCCGCTCGGCTCCGCGACCACGCTCACGGAGCTGGAGGACCACCCCCACCCCCGGCTGGCCCTGCTGCGCGCCCACGAGCCGGTCTCGTGGGTTCCCGTGCTGGGCGGCTGGCTGGTGACCCGGCGTGATCTCGCCCTGCGGGTGATGCGCGACGCAGCGACCTTCACGGTCGACGACCCCCGCTTCTCCACCGCCCAGGTGGTCGGCCCGAGCATGCTCTCCCTGGAGGGCGCCGAGCACAAACGCCACCGCGCCCCCTTCACCGACCCGTTCCGCACGCAGGATGTGCACGACCGGTTCACCGGGTTCGTGGCACAAGAAGCCGCCCGGCTCGTGGAGCGCATCAGGCCGCGTGGCAGCGCCGAACTGCGCCGGGAGGTGGCCGGGCCCCTGGCCGTCGCCGTCGTCGCCGAGTCGCTCGGATTGGTCGACGCGGACGCCGAGGCGGTGCTGTCCTGGTACGACGCCATCGTGGGCGCGGTCTCCGACATCACCGCCGGCCTGCCTGCGAACCCCGCGGGGACGGTGGCGTTCGACCGGCTGCGGGGAAGCGTCGAGGCTACGGTCACGGCAGGAAGCGGGGCATCCCTGCTCGTCGCGGCGGCCGAGAGCGAGCGCCTGACGTTGCCGGAGGTGGTCGCCAACGCCGCCGTACTGATGTTCGGCGGTATCGAGACTACCGAGGGCATGATCGCCAACGTCGTACTGCACTTGTTGGCCCACCCGGAGCAACTCGCCCTCGTACGTGCCGATCCGGGCCTGGCCGACGCGGCGATCGAGGAATCGCTCCGCCTGGAACCCGCAGCGGCGGTCGTGGACCGCTACGCCACCGCCGACGTGACGATCGGCGGGGCCGACGTACGGCGCGGTGATCTGGTGGTCGTCTCGCTCGCCGGCGCGAACCGCGACCCCGAGGTCTTCCAGGACCCCGACCGTTTCGACCTGCGACGGGACAACTCCCGCCTGCAGCTGGCCTTCGCGCACGGTCCGCACTTCTGTCTGGGCGCCCACCTCGCGCGTCTGGAGACCCGCGTCTGTCTCCTCGCGCTGCTCGACCGCCTGCCCGGCCTGCGGCTCGACCCTTCCTCGTCCACGGCCGCCGGCGGCCTGGTCTTCCGGAAGCCCCCGGCCCTGCGCGTGCGCTGGGACGTGCCCGCGCAACGCTGACGCGACGCCGGGTCACTCCCTTTCCCTGACATGGCGATCAGGGCTTGCAGTTGTACGAGGGGGTGTTGCCGCTCACTTATGCGCCACGGCGGACCCGGGCGGCCTTGCGGGCCTCGGCGATCTGGCGGGCCTCGGCAGACCTGCGGGACTCGCCACCACCGGACCGACCCGGGCGGGTGCCCAGACCACGGAACGGGGCACCGCCGCGCTTCGGGCGCTCGGCGGCCGGCCCGCTGCCGCCGACGGGGACATCGGAGGGAGCCTGGGCACCGGTGATGCGGCTCAGCTCGGCCTCGCCGGAGCGGACCTGCGTGATCTGCGGCCTGATGCCCGCGTCGGACAGGAGACGGGCCATGTCCCGGCGCTGGTTGGGGAGGACCAGCGTGACGACCCTGCCGGACTCGCCGGCGCGGGCGGTACGGCCGCCGCGGTGCAGGTAGTCCTTGTGGTCGCCGGGCGGATCGACGTTGACGACGAGATCGAGGTCGTCGACGTGAATGCCCCGGGCCGCGACGTTGGTGGCCACCAGCGTCGTGACATCGCCGGTCTTGAACTGCGCCAGGGTGCGGGTGCGCTGGGGCTGCGGCTTGCCGCCGTGCAGGGCCGCGGCCTTTACGCCGCTGCTCAGCAGGTGCTTGGTGAACTGGTCGACGGCATGCTTGGTGTCCAGGAACATGATCACGCGGCCGTCGCGGGCAGCGATCTCGGTGGCGGTGGCGTACTTGTCGGCACCATGCACCTGCAGCACGTGATGCTCCATCGTGGTGACCGCGCCCGCCGACGGGTCGACCGAGTGGACCACCGGGTCATTGAGGTAACGACGGACCAGGAGGTCGATGTTGCGGTCCAGCGTGGCCGAGAACAGCATGCGCTGGCCGTCGGGGCGCACCTGGTCCAGCAGTTCGGTGACCTGCGGCATGAAGCCCATGTCCGCCATCTGGTCGGCCTCGTCCAGGACGGTGATGCTCACTCGGTCCAGGCGGCAGTCCTTGCGCTCGACGAGATCCGCGAGGCGGCCAGGAGTAGCGACGACCACCTCGGCCCCGGCGCGCAGCGCGCCGGCCTGCCGGCCCATCGACATGCCGCCGACCACCGTGGCCAGCCGCACCTTCAGCAGCCGGGCGTAGGGGGTGAGCTCGTCGGTGACCTGCTGGGCCAGCTCACGCGTGGGAGTGAGGACCAGGGCCAGCGGCTTCCGCGCCTCGGCACGCCGGCCGGCCGTGCGCACGAGGAGCGCCAGGCCGAAGGCGAGCGTCTTGCCCGACCCGGTGCGCGCGCGACCCAGCACGTCCCGCCCTGCGAGGGAGTTCGGCAGTGTGGTGGCCTGGATCGGGAACGGCTTGGTCAGGCCGCGGCCGGTGAGCATCTCCAGCAACGCGACGGGCATGTCCAGTTCGCCGAAGGTCGCTGCGGCAGGGAGGGCGGGGGTGACGGTGGCCGGCAGTGCGAACTCCCCCGGTGCTGCGGAGGAACGACGCCCGGTGCTGACTGAACGGCTCAAGGAGAACCTTCCTGATGAGGGCGCGCATCAAGAAATCCCCGACAGGAATGAGCCGGACAAATTGCAAGAACGAGCCGAATGCAAATCCAAAGAATAACGAATTCCGACGAAATGCCGGAAAAAGCAAGCTGAGGCCCCGCCGCAAGGCGGGGCCTCAGCTACTCATGCGTTTCGACGTCAGGCGGGAGTGATGTTCTCCGCCTGCGGACCCTTCTGGCCCTGCGTGACGTCGAAGTTTACCTTCTGACCTTCCTGAAGCTCACGGAAGCCCTGGGCGGCGATGTTCGAGTAGTGGGCGAAGACGTCCGGGCCGCCGCCGTCCTGCTCGATGAAACCGAAGCCCTTTTCCGCGTTGAACCACTTGACGGTGCCGGTAGCCATATCTTTTCTCCTTTGGGGGCAGTACCCGGGGACCTACGCCGTGCGAACCCCTGCGGTGCCAAATAAGCCCCGTCCGGATAAGCACCTGAAGTTTCGGGAACCACAACTACAACTGTCACCAAGTTTAGCACGGCACCCGCATCCGGCATTACTCGAGGAAAGCCAATCGCGCCTGAGGAATCGGTGCCCTTGCCAGGCACCTAACCGAGGAAGCTCAGTCGCACCTGCCGGTTCGGGTTGTCCCGGTTGGTGTCCACGAGGCACACCGACTGCCACGTCCCGAGCTCAAGCTGCCCGTTCAGCACAGGCAGCGTCGCATGCGGCGGGACGATCGCCGGGAGGACGTGGTCACGACCGTGGCCGGGACTGCCGTGGCGGTGCTGCCAGCGGTCGTCGGCGGGGAGCAGGGTGTGCAGGGCGGCCAGGAGGTCGTCGTCGCTGCCGGCGCCCGTCTCGATGATCGCGATGCCGGCCGTGGCGTGCGGCACGAAGACGTTCAGCAGACCGTCGCGGCCCTGGGCCACGTCCCGCAGGAAGGCCTCGCATTCGCGGGTGACGTCCACGACCCGCTCCGAGGAGCCGGAGGCGACGTTCACAACTCGGGTGGTGAAGGCGTCTGACATGTTCTCCATCCTGGCCCATCCATGGGAGTTCACGCGCGAGGACACGTGGCGGTGTCGGAGTGACGGCCGGGCCGCGATACGAGAGGTCCACTTCGCGAGACACCGTTGACCGTCACGGCGCCATCTGGCTAATTTCAGCGGCATGTTGCGTTCAGCCCTGCTCACCACGCGCGGTCACATCGACCTGCTGCGGGTGGCCTCCGCCGCGTGTCGCCGCGGCTGCTGACGCCCTTTCCTCGCTTCTCCCGCGTTCCTCGCGCCTGCACGCCCCCCTGCCCGCACGCCTGATGCCCTGATCGCGCATCCGGCGCGGCGGGTCCGCGGCGCGGCGCGGCTCATCACCTGCCGCTCTCCCCCGTGGAGCATTCATGAGCATCAGCCATGCCCCGCCCGACTCGGTTGAATCCGACATTTCCGATATAGCCGATCCCGTCGGCGTCGCTGCGGGCCCCTCCCCCGACCTCGTCCCGCTCGTCCCCACCTCCTCCCGCCGCACCCGCGTGCCCCGCTGGCTGCGTCGCACCACCGGACCGCTGCTGCTGCTCGCCCTTTGGCAACTCCTCAGCGGCACCGGTGTGCTGACGGCGGACGTGCTCGCCTCACCCGGCCGGATCGCGCAGGTCGGGGGTGACCTGATCGCCGACGGCTCGCTGACGTCCGCCATGGCCACCTCGCTGCAGCGCGTCGCGCTCGGGCTGCTGCTCGGCACGGTCGTCGGCACCGGACTCTCCCTGTTGTCCGGGCTGTTCCGGATCGGTGAGGACCTCGTCGACGCGCCCGTGCAGATGCTGCGGACGGTGCCCTTCGTCGGGCTCATCCCGCTGTTCATCATCTGGTTCGGCATCGGCGAGGCACCCAAGGTCGCCATCATCACGCTCGGCGTGACGTTCCCGCTCTACCTCAATGTGTACGCCGGAATCCGCGGCGTGGACGCCCAGTTGATCGAGGCCGGGGAGTCCCTGGGCCTGTCCAGGTGGGGGCTCGTGCGGCACGTCGTACTGCCCGGCGCGCTGCCGGGTGCCCTGACCGGCCTGCGCTACTCGCTCGGCATCGCCTGGCTCGCCCTCGTCTTCGCGGAGCAGGTCAACGCCGACTCCGGCATCGGGTTCCTCATGGTGCAGGCACGGGACTTCCTGCGGACCGACGTGATCGTGGTCTGCCTGATCGTCTACGCCTTCCTCGGCCTGTTCGCCGACTTCATCGTCCGCTCCCTCGAAAGGCTGCTGCTGCAATGGCGACCGACGTTCACCGGCCGGTGAGCCCCCAGGCCACCGAGGCCGTGTCGACCGCCCGCGCCGCCCAGACCGCCCATGTCGCCGCACAAGCCGTCCAGGCCGTGCACGTCGAGGGGCTGACCCGCTCCTTCGACGGGCGAGCCGTCATCGACCGGCTCCGCCTGGACGTCCGCCCGGGCGAGTTCGTCGCGCTCCTGGGCCGCAGCGGCTGCGGCAAGTCCACGCTGCTGCGCATCCTCGCCGGCCTCGACCGCGACATCGAGGGCACCGTCCTGGTACCGCGCCGCAAGGCCGTCGCCTTCCAGTCGCCGCGGCTGATGCCCTGGAAGAAGGTATGGCGCAACGTGCTGCTCGGCCTGCCGGGCAAGCCCGGTCGCGCCGTCGCGGAGCAGGCGCTCAAGGAGGTCGGCCTGGACCACCGTACGGACGCCTGGCCCAAGACTCTCTCCGGCGGCGAGGCCCAACGGGCCTCTTTCGCAAGGGCGTTGGTCCGCGAGCCGGATCTGTTGCTGCTCGACGAGCCGTTCGGTGCGCTCGACGCGCTCACCCGGATCAAGGCCCAGCGCCTGGTCGGCGAGTTGTGGCAGCGGCGCGGCTGCGCGGTGCTGCTCGTCACGCACGACGTGGAGGAGGCCGTCCTCCTCGCCGACCGCGTCCTCGTGATGGACGACGGGGTGATCGCGCACGAACAGCGCATCGACCTCGACCGGCCCCGCGACATCGCAGACCCCCGGTTCGCGGAACTGCGCGCCGGACTCCTGGAGCGGCTCGGCGTCGACACCGCCGCCGAAGCCGCCTGAACCGCCCACGTCAGAACGGAACCATCATGCGACGACGCCTCGTCCCCGCCGCGCTTCTCCTCCCCCTCGCGCTCCTGCTCACGGCCTGCGGCGGGAACTCGTCCGCCGGCACGGGGTCCGACACCGACGGCCAGGGCTCCCTCACCCTCAACGTCGGTGACCAGAAGGGTGGTTCGGAGGCGATCCTGCGCGCCGCCGGAGAGCTCAAGAACCTCGACTACAAGATCAAGTGGTCCACCTTCAGCTCCGGCCCGCCGCTTCTGGAGGCCGTCAACGCGGGGGCCGTCGACATAGGCAGTGTCGGCAACACGCCGCCCGTCTTCGCGGCCGGCGCGGGCTCGAAGATCAAGGTGGTGGCCGCCTGGCACGGCACGTCCAAGGGCGACACCATCCTCGTCCCGAACGACTCCAAGCTGTCCGGGACCACACAGCTCAAGGGCAAGTCGGTCGCCGTGGCCCAGGGATCCTCCGCCCACTACCAACTGGTCGCCTCCCTCAAGAAGGCCGGGCTGAGCCTGAGCGACGTGAAGGTCAAGTACCTCCAGCCGGCCGACGCGCTGGCCGCGTTCACCTCCGGCAAGGTCGACGCGTGGGCGGTGTGGGACCCGTACACCTCGCAGGTGCTCAAGGCGAAGCAGGGCCGTGTCCTGACCACCGGCGACGGCATCACCAACGGGCTGACCTTCCAGGTGGCGGCGCCGAGCGCGCTGCAGGACAAGAAGAAGGCCGCCGCCGTCAAGGACTACCTGGAGCGGCTGCGGCGCGCCCAGCAGTGGGTCTACTCGCACGAGGACGACTGGGCGAAGGTCTGGGCGAAGGACACCGGGCTGTCCGAGGACGTGGCGCTGGCCGCGGTGAAGCGGACGTACACCACCCGGGTCGCGGTGGCCGTCGACAAGCCGCTCATCGCCTCCGAGCAGGAGATCGTCGACACCTTCGCCGATCTGAAGCTCATCCCGAACAAGGTCGACTTCGGCGGCTTCACCGACACCCGCTTCAACGGTGACCTCCCGCCGTCGACCGCGGCGCCCCGTCCCTCGGAAGGCTCGTGACATGACCGTACGTCTCCACTGGTTCCTGCCGACGGGCGGCGACGGCCGCACCCTCGTCGACCGGCACGCCTACGGGTCCAACCAGGGCGGGCGGCCGAGCGGGGTGCGCCCGCCGGACATCGACTACCTGGCCCAGGTCGCCAAGGCCGCCGAACAGTTGGGCTTCGAGGCGGTCCTCACGCCGACCGGCACCTGGTGCGAGGACGCCTGGCTGACCACGGTGGCCCTGGCGCAGCACACCCAACGCCTCAAGTTCTTGGTGGCGTTCCGGCCGGGACTGATCTCGCCGACGCTCGCCGCGCAGATGGCGGCCACGTACCAGCGCGTCACGCGCGGGCGGCTGCTGCTCAATTCGTCACCGGCGGCGACTCGGCCGAGCAGCGCCGCTTCGGCGACCACCTCGACCACGATCAGTGCTATGCCCGCACGGACGAGTTCCTGTCCGTCGTACGCGGGGTGTGGCGCGGTGAGCCGTACGACTTCCACGGCGCCCACTACCAGGTCGACGGCGGGCTGACCGCACTGCCGCCGGAGCCGGTGCCGCAGCTGTTCTTCGGGGGTTCCTCCCCGGCGGCCGGGCCGGTCGCGGCGCGGCATGCGGACGTCTACCTGACCTGGGGCGAACCGCCGGCCCAGGTGAAGGAGAAGATCGACTGGATCCGCTCGCTCGCCGAGCGGGAGGGGCGCACGGTGCGGTTCGGGATACGGCTGCACACCATCTCGCGCGACTCGTCGGCGGAGGCCTGGTCCACCGCCGACCGGCTGCTCGACGGCCTCGACGCGGACACGGTCGCTGCCGCGCAGGCGGCACTCGGCCGCAGCGAGTCGGTGGGCCAGCGGCGCATGCTCGCCCCGCACGGCGGTTCCCGCTCCGACCTGGAGATCCACCCGAACCTCTGGGCGGGCGTCGGACTCGTCCGGGGTGGTGCGGGGACGGCGCTGGTCGGCAGCCATGCCGAGGTCGCGGATCGGATCGAGGAGTACCACGCGCTGGGGGTCGAGCACTTCGTGCTGTCCGGGTATCCGCATCTGGAGGAGGCGTACTGGTTCGGGGAAGGGGTGATTCCCGTACTGGCGTCGCGCGGGTTGATCGGCGATATCGCCGATATCCCCGCTGCGGCCTCGGAGGCCGTGGCCGGGGTTCCGCTGCTGGTCGCGGGCGGGCGCTGAGCTCTCGGGGCCGGCGTCGCCGGCCCGCTCCGGTCCCTCGGGAAGATCCACGGCCTCGATGCGGTTGGTAGAACCGTGAATGATGCCGAGGCGGTCAACATCGTCGACGTGGTCGTCATAGGCGCTGGTCAGGCCGGTCTGTCCAGCGCCTATCACCTGCGGCGCACCGGGTTCGAGCCGGAACGCGACTTCGTCGTGCTCGACCACTCCCCCGGTCCGGGCGGCGCCTGGCAGTTCCGTTGGCCGTCCCTGACGTACGGGAAGGTCCACGGGATGCACGCGCTGCCCGGCATGGAGCTGACCGACGCCGACCCCGAGCGGCCGTCGTCCGAGGTCATCGCCGAGTACTTCGACCGCTACGAGCAGACCTTCGACCTACGTGTCCGACGGCCCGTCGACGTGGCGGCCGTGCGCGAGGGTCCGGACGGGCGGCTGCTCGTCGAGACCTCGGCGGGGACCTGGTCGACGCGGGCGCTGATCAACGCGACCGGCACCTGGGACCGGCCGTTCTGGCCGCGCTATCCCGGCCAGGAGACGTTCCGGGGACGGCAGTTGCACACCGCCCACTACCCCGGGCCGCAGGAGTTCGCCGGGAAGCGGGTCGTCGTGGTGGGCGGAGGCGCCTCCGGTACCCAGCACCTGCTGGAGATCGCCCGGTACGCGGCCGCCACGACGTGGGTCACCCGGCGCCCGCCCGTGTTCCGCGAGGGCCCCTTCACCGAGGAGTTCGGCCGGACCGCCGTCGCGCTCGTCGAGGAGCGGGTCCGGCAGGGGCTGCCGCCGAAGAGCGTCGTCTCGGTCACGGGGCTGCCCCTCAACGACGCCATCCGGCAGGGGCTCGCGGACGGCACCCTGGACCGGCAGCCCATGTTCGACCGGATCACACCGGACGGCGTGGAATGGAACGACGGGCGCCGCGTGGACGCCGACGTCATCCTCTGGGCGACCGGCTTCCGCGCCGCCATCGACCACCTCTCCCCCCTGCACCTGCGCGAGCCGGGCGGCGGCATCCGCGTGGACGGCACACGCGCGGTCGCCGATCCCCGCATCCACCTGGTCGGCTACGGCCCGTCCGCCAGCACGATCGGCGCCAACCGAGCCGGCCGCGCGGCAGTACGCGACATCAGGCGGTTGCTGGCCGAGGAGCCGGTGGCGGCGGCGTGACGGGCGGACGGGCGCGCGTCCGGCCCGGCCGGCGCGCCGTTGCCCGAGGCGCGGGTGTCCGCCGCACGCGCCCGCCCGCCCGCCGGTCCACGCCCCCCACCGGGCCGCACAAGACACTTCGTCGGCTCACTTCGTCGGCTGCGGGCTCGCCTTCTGCTTCTCCTGCTGCTTCTGCTTCTTCTGCTGCTTCTGCTTCTTCTGCTCGGCGTTGAACTCGGCCACGTTGCGCTGGTGTTCCGAGTAGTCGGCCGTGAAGCGGGTGTCGCCGGGCTTGACGGTGACGAAGTAGAGCCAGTCGCCCGCGGACGGATTGATCGCTGCGCGCATCGCCTCCTCGCCCGGGTTGGCGATCGGCGTGGGCGGCAGCCCCATGCGCTGGTACGAGTTGTAGGGACTCTCGATCCGTGTGTCGGCCTCGGTGGTCCTGAGCGTGGAGCGGTTCAGGGCGTAGTTGATGGTGGAGTCCATCTGCAACGGCATCCCGCGTTCGAGCCGGTTGTAGACGACCCGGGCCACCTTGCCCATGTCCGGCCTGGTGGCGGCCTCGGCCTGGACGATGCTCGCGATGGTGACCGCCTGATAGACGTTCATCGAGTTGCGCTGCGCGCCGGCGGCGATCGGGGCTCCGCTGAACTTCTTGTTGGCGGTGTCGACCATGGCCGACAGCAGGGAGTCGGGCGTCGCCCTCTTCCCTTCGCGCTCAAGCGGATACGTCGCCGGGAAGAGGTAGCCCTCGGGGTTGCCCTCGGCGTCGTTCGGCAGTTTGAGGTCGAGCTTCGCGAGCGATTTCTTCGTGGTCCCGGCAGGCAGGGTGAGCGCCTTGTCGACGGCGGTATAGATCCTGCTCGCGCGCCAGCCCTCCGGGATCACCAGCGTGGTGGGCTTCGCCTCCTCCTCACCCACGCTCAGCAGCGGCACCGCCACGGCGGTGCCGGCCACGACGGCGCCGGCGGCGATGAGGGCGATACGGCCCCGGCGCGTCAGTCGAATCGTGCTCCGTGACGGAGTGTTCATGTGCATGCGGGCACGGTAACCCCCACATGCTCACAAACTCGGCATAACGTCACCTGGTCGGCTCCAGTTGGGCGTCTCGGCGGACCAGCCCCGCATACCGCCCCTCCCGCTCCAACAGCTCCTCGTGGGTGCCCCTTTCAGCCACACGCCCCGCATCGAGTACCACGATCTGGTCGGCGCCCCGAATGGTGGACAGACGGTGCGCGATGGTCACCGTGGTGCGGTTGGCGGACAGGGCGTCGATGGCCTGCTGGACGGCGTGTTCGGTGCGGGTGTCCAGGGCGCTGGTCGCCTCGTCGAGGATGAGGACCGGCGGGTCACGCAGGATGGTGCGGGCGATGGCCAGCCGCTGCTTCTCACCGCCGGAGAAGCGATGGCCGCGCTCGCCGACGACCGTGTCGTAGCCGTCGGGCAGGGCCGCGATGTGGTCGTGGATCTGGGCCGCCTTCGCCGCCGCCTGCAGTTCCTCGTCGGTGGCCTCCGGCTTGGCGAAGCGCAGGTTGTCCGCGATCGACGCGTGGAAGAGGTACGTCTCCTGCGAGACGACGCCGACCGCGCGGGCGAGGGTGTCGAAGTCGAGGTCGCGCACGTCGACCCCGTCGAGGGTGACCCGGCCGCCCGTCACGTCGTACAGCCGCGGCACGAGGTGGCCGAACGTCGACTTCCCGGCGCCGGTCGGGCCGACGACCGCGAGGCTGCCGCCCGCCGGGACGGTCAGGTCGATGCCCTCCAGGATCGGGCCGCTCTTGCCGTCGTACCTGAACTCGACGTTCTCGAAGCGAACCTCGCCCTTGATGCTGTCGAGGCGGGCGGGGTTCTCCCGCTCGGTGATGTCGATGGGCAGGTCGAGGTACTCGAAGATGCGCTGGAAGAGCGCGAGCGAGGTCTGGATCTGGACGCCGGTGGACAGCAGGCTGACCGCCGGGCGGAACAGGCCCTGCTGGAGCGAGACGAAGGCGACGATCGTGCCGATCGACACCTGCGGGCCGCCGAGCTGGAGGGCCATCCCCGCGGTCCAGTAGATGATGGCGGGCATCGCGGCCATGACGATGGTGATGACGGCCATGCGCCACCGGCCGGCCATGTTCGACCTCACCTCGAGGTCGACCAGTCGCTCGGACTCGTCCGCGAAGGTGTCGGTCAGCGAGTCGGAGCGGCCCATCGTGCGGCCGAGCAGGATGCCGCTGACCGAGAGCGACTCGGTGACCGTGGCGGCCATCGCGGCCATCTGCTTCTGGCGCTGGGTGGTGATCTTCTTGCGTTCGTTGCCGACGCGGCGGCTGATCCAGACGAAGGCCGGCAGCAGGAGCAGCGAGACGACGGTCAGGCGCCAGTCGAGGGCGAGCATCGCGACGATCGTGGCGACCACGCTGGTCAGGTTGGAGACCAGGGAGGTCGCGGTGGAGGTGACGGTGGCCTGCATGCCGCCGATGTCGTTGGCGATGCGGGACTGGACCTCGCCGGTGCGGGTGCGGGTGAAGAAGGCGAGGGACATGCGCTGGAGGCGGCCGTAGACCGCGGTGCGCAGGTCGTGCATGACGCGCTGGCCGACCGTCGTGGAGATCAGGGTCTGCAGCACGCCGAAGACGCTGGTCAGGACCGCGCTGAGGATCATGCCGAGCGCGAGCAGGCTGAGCAGGCCGGTGCGGCCCTCGGGGATGGCGACGTCGAGGATCGCCTTGAGGAGGAAGGGCGTGGCGACGCCGACCAGCGACGAGGCGCCGACGAGGAGGCCTACGACGGCCAGGCGGCCGCGGTAGGGACGGAAGAGCTTCAGGATGCGGCGCACCTGCCGGGGCGGTTCCTGCTGCTCGGCGAGTGGCGTTCTGACGGGTTCGTGCTCGGGGTGCATGGGCTCCTACGGAGGTGTGGTGATGCGGACTGACGGAGCTTAGCTCATTGTTACCTATGCTCACAATGAATGTAGTCCTGATATTGTTCCCGTATGACCACCCCCGATCCCGACGGCCCGCTCGCCGACCAGCTACTGCGCTTCACCCGCCGGGTGCACCGGATCCAGAAACGCCACCTGCACGAGTGCGGCCTGGGCGTCACCCCGGCCCAGTCCCGCCTGCTGCGCACGCTCGCGCACTACGACTCGCCACCCCGGATGGCCGATCTCGCCGAGCGCCTGGAGGTGGTCCCGCGCGCGGTGACGACGCTGGTCGACGGGCTGGAGGCGAGCGGGAAGGTACGGCGGGTACCGGATCCGACGAACCGGCGGGTGATCCGGATCGAGCTCACCGACGACGGGCGGGGGGCCCTGCGGGAGCTGCACGGTGCGCGCCGGTCGGCCGCGGAGGAGATTCTCGCGCCGCTGACGGACGAACAGCGTGGGTTGCTGGGCGAGTTGCTGGACACGCTGATCGACGGGGCTGCCGAGTCGCGGTGTTGAGCGGGCTTTGGCGAGAGGGCACGTGACGCCGAGAGGGCGCGTGGGGCGAGTCGGACATCCTCCGCTATGACGCCTACCGCGTCAGTGCGGGCGCTTCAGGTCACCCCTGTCCCCCATCACCACCACGGGATGCCGATCGGGGTCGAGCGTGCGCAGCAGGTACTCCATCGCCGATCCGGACAGACTGACGCAGGCCGACGTGCCGCTGCCGTGGTCCATGTGCAGCCAGATGCTGCCGCCCTTGTGCCGGCCCTCGGGACGGGTGGGGTCATTGGGCGGGGTGCCCTTGACGCGGTTGTAGTCGATGGCGATGACGTAGTCGAAGTCGTGCCAGTACGACTTCGCCCACCAGCGCGGCGCGGCGAAGGCAGCTGACCGCGTGTACGGCAACTTGGACCCGGGGTTCTTCCGTACGCCGCCCGCGTCGCTGAGCGTGAACACCCCTACGGGGCTGCGGTTGTCGCCCTCGCGGTGGTCGGTGGTCCAGCCCTTCTTGCCGTTGTGCGCGGGCCAGCTGCGCATGCGCTCCCAGGCGGAACCGTGCTTGGTGTAGAGCGCGACCGTGGCGTCCGGGGAGTTCTTGCCGTCGCCGTAGACCGCCACCACCTGGCGCGACTCGGCCGGGATGCGGCGCTGCCACCGGTCGCCGACGCCCGGGATGCGCGTCGGGTCCACCGTGGCGGCCGGCCGCGTGGGCGCAGCCTTGCCGCCACCCGAACCGGCGCCATGCTGCGCGCCGCCGCACGCGGTCAGGGTCGTGAGGGCTGTCAGGAGAGAGCCAAGGGCCGCCGCCGCGACCATGGCTCGCCGTAGTCCGCCGTTCCGCATCGGTCCATGGTCGCACCGCGGTCGAGCCGGTGGCGGGAGCGACAGGTGCCCCGTAGCGACGGCTGACCGGGGGCGAGCACAGCGGCCGACGGGGAGTGCGGGCAGCGCGGGCAGCGCGGGCAGCGCGGGCAGCGCGGGCAGCGCGGGCAGCGCGGGCAGCGCGGGCAGCGCGGGCAGCGCGGGCAGCGCGGGCAGCGCGGGCAACGCGGGC
>NZ_JBVKAV010000012.1:161558-302921 GCF_055639295.1 Streptomyces sp. NPDC107528 | reverse complement strand
GCAGCCGCCTACCGGCGGGGAGAGCGACTGCCGTGGCGGCAATGCGGGCAGCGCCGGCCGGACTGGCGGCCGGGGGCGGCGGCGAGACGGCCACGGCTTCAGCAGCGAGCGGCGGGGCCCGCATTGACCTCAGCAGCGAGCAGCGGCGGGGACGGGAGCGGCCTCAGCAGCGAGCAGCGGGGCGCGGCAATGACCTCAGCAGCGAGCAGCGGCGGGCGCGGCACCGGCCTCAGCAGCGAGCAGCGGGGCGCGGCAATGACCTCAGCAGCGAGCAGCGGCGGGGGCGGGAGCGGCAATGGCCGCAGAGGGCCGGGCCGACGGCGAAAGCCGCCACGTCTTCGGAAGCCTGAGCGGCAGCGGGAGCCATCACGGCTTCTCGGGCCTGACGGCAGCGGGAGCCGCAACGGCTTCTCGGGCCGGACTGTCAGCCGGAGCCACAACACTTCACGGGGCCCGGCGCGGCAGCCGGATCTGTGCGGCGGCCGGGAAAACCGCTTGCGTCCGGCCACGCTACGACGCGAATCTGTCACGGTTTGCTGCTCCGCGGCGCCGATCCGCCGAGCGCTGCCCGCTCCCCGTATCGGCACCCGACCCGCACCTCATCCCCATCCCTGATCCCCCCACTGACACGAGCCACTGGGACGTCATGCAGATTCAAGACCTTCCGTATCCAGATCCAGGTGTGCCGGACGCACGCTCGGGTCCCCGATTCCTGTGGTGGCTCTTCCGGAACCAGCTGGACGGACAGCTGAAGGCCCTGGCCTGGGGGCTGCTGCACTTCCTGTCCGTCTCCGCGCTGCCGTTCTGCGTCGGCGTCGCCGTACAGGCCGTCGTCGACCGCTCCGGCACACAACTCGCCCTCGCGGGCGGCCTGTTGGTGCTGTGCTGCATCGGAAACGCGCTCGGCGACACCTTCCTGCACCGCACCGCCGTCACCAACTGGATCACTGCCGCCGCCCGCGTCCAGCAGGTACTGGCCCGCAAGGCCGCACAGCTGGGCTCGGCACTGACCCGGCGCGTCGCGGCCGGTGAGGTCGTGGCCGTCTCCACCGGTGACGTCGAGAAGATCGGCTGGTTCGTCGAGGCCTGGTCACGGTTCACGGCGGCTGCGGTCACCCTCGTGGTGGTCTGCGTCGGCCTGGTCGTCTACCAGCCCGCGCTCGGTGTGGTGATCGCCGTGGGGCTGCCCCTGCTGGCGGTCGCCGTGCTGCCACTGCTGCCCCGGGCGACCCGACGCGCCGACTTCCAGCGCGAGAAGGCGGGCCGCGCCACCGAGCTGGCCTCCGACACCGTCGCCGGCCTGCGCGTTCTACGCGGCATCGGCGGCGAGGAGCTCTTCCTCGACCGCTACCGCAGCGCCTCCCAGGAGGTACGCCACGCGGCCGTGCGCAGCGCCCGGATGTGGTCCCTGATCTCGGCGATCCAGGTTCTGTTGCCGGGGCTGCTGCTGATCGCGGTGGTCTGGTACGGCGTCCACCTGGCCCGCCAGGGCAGGGTCACCGTCGGCGAACTGGTCACCGTCTACAGCTCCGTCATGATCCTCACCTATCCGCTCCGCCACTTCGAAGAGATCGCGATGGCCTACTCCTTCTCCCGGCCCTCGGCCCGACGGGCCGCGCGTGTCCTGTCGCTGGAGCGGGTCACCGACACCGACGGGTCCCGTGACTGGTCCGAGATGCCCTCCGGGGATCTGTACGACCCGGCCACCGGACTGCTCGCCCTCTCCGGCCGACTCACCGCCGTGGTGTGCGGCGACCCGGACGCGGCAGGACGGCTGGCCGAACGGCTGGGCGGACACCCCTCGGAGGAGGGCGCGTCGGTACTCCTGGGCGGTGTCCCGCTCGACGAGTTGCCGCTCGACAACGCCCGTACGGCCGTCCTCGTCCAGGACAAGGACCCTGTACTGCTCTCCGGGACACTGCGCGAACTGTTCGACGTACCCAGGTCCGGCGACGTCGGTGCCGAGGAAGCGCTCGCGGCGGCGCAGTGCGAGGACGTCCTCGCCGCCTTGGTCCAGGGATCGCTCGACACCGAGGACCCGATGGAGGCCCGCATCACCGAGCGCGGCCGGTCCCTCTCCGGCGGCCAGCGCCAGCGCATCGCGCTCGCCCGGTCTCTGGTCACGGACCCGGAGGTACTCGTCCTGGACGAGCCGACCTCGGCCGTCGACTCGCACACCGAGGCCCGAATCGCCGAGGGTGTGCGGAACCTGCGGGAGGGGCGCACGACCGTGGTCTTCACCTCGTCGCCCCTGCTCCTGGATCGCGCCGACCGGGTCGTGCTCGTCCACGAGGGCGAGGTCGCGGTGGTCGGCGTGCACCGCGAACTGGTCCACGCCGAGCCGCGGTACCGGGCCGTCGTGACCCGGGAGACCGAGGAGGAGGCAGCCCGCGACGAGGCACTGCCCGAAAAGGCGGCCCGCCAGAGCGGATTGCGCGAAGGGTCCGCCCTCAATGACGTCCTGAAGGAACTGGAAGAGATCGAGGAGTCGGCATGATCGGCGTTGCGCCACCGGCGTACGACCCGGCGGCCCCGACGACGGCGAACACGCTGCCGGTCGGCGCCCCCGCGACCGTGCGCGCCTATGTCGTCGAGTTGTTCCGCCGGCACCGCCGTGCCTTCGTGATCCTCGTCGTCGTCAACACGGTCGCCGTGGTGGCCTCCATGGCGGGGCCATGGCTGCTGGGCGGGCTGGTGGAGCGGGTGTCGGACGACACCCGCTCCGGCTCCGGCTCCGGCTCCGGCTCCGGCACCGGCACCGGTGAGCTTCATCTGGAGCTCACCATCGGCCTGTTCGCGGTCGCCCTGCTTATCCAGGCGGCTTTCGTCCGGCAGGTGCGGCTGCGCGGCGCGATGCTCGGCGAGCGGATGCTGGCCGACCTTCGTGAGGACTTCCTCGTACGGTCGGTCGGCCTGCCGCCCGGTGTCCTGGAGCGCGCCGGGACCGGTGACCTGCTGTCCCGGATCACGACGGACATCGACCGGCTGGCCAACGCGATGCGCGAGGCCGTGCCCCAGCTGGCGATCGGCGTCGTGTGGGCCGCCCTGCTGCTGGGCGGGCTCGTCGTCACCGCGCCGCCGCTCGCCGCCGCCGTGCTGCTCGCCGTGCCGCTGCTGGTGGTCGGCTGCCGCTGGTACTTCAAGCGTGCGCCCGCCGCCTATCGCTCGGAGGCCGCCGGATACGCCTCCGTGGCCGCCGCGCTCGCCGAGACCGTGGACGCCGGGCGCACCGTCGAGGCCCACCGCCTCGGGGGACGCCGGGTCGAGCTGTCGGAACTGCGGATCAAGCAGTGGACGGCGTGGGAGCGCTACACACTCTGGCTGCGGTCGGTGCTCTTCCCGGTCATCAACGTCACGCATGTGACCGTGCTCGCCTCCGTTCTGATCATCGGCGGGGTCTTCGTCCTGCAGGGCTGGATCGGGGTCGGTCAACTGACGACGGGTGCGCTGATCGCCCAGATGTTGGTCGACCCGGTCGGGCTGATCCTTCGCTGGTACGACGAGCTGCAGGTGGCCCAGGTGTCGGTGGCCCGGTTGGTCGGGGTCCGCGACATCGAGCCGGACGCCGGGGACGCCCGGCTGGCGCCCGACGGCCGCGACGTGCACGCCGACCGGGTGCACTTCGGCTACCTGGAGGGCGTGGACGTGCTGCGCAAGGTCTCCCTTGAGGTCGCCCCCGGCACCAGGCTGGCGCTGGTCGGCCCCTCGGGTGCCGGCAAGTCGACCCTGGGCCGGCTGCTCGCGGGCATCTACGCACCCCGGGACGGCCGGATCACCCTCGGCGGGGCCGAACTGTCCCGGATGACCGCCGAGCGGGTCCGCTCCCACGTGGCCCTGGTCAACCAGGAGCACCACGTGTTCGTCGGCTCCCTGCGCGACAATCTGCTGCTGGCCCGCACCGACGCGACCGACGCCGAGCTGTGGGCGGCGCTGGGCGCAGTCGACGCGGACGCGTGGGCCCGTGCACTCGAGGACGGCCTGGACACCGAGGTCGGTTCGGGCGGATTCGCGCTCACTCCCGCCCAGGCCCAGCAGATCGCGCTGGCCCGTCTGGTGCTGGCCGACCCGCACACGCTGGTCCTGGACGAGGCGACCTCGCTCCTCGACCCCCGCGCGGCCCGCCATCTGGAACGCTCCCTGGCCCGCGTCCTCGACGGCCGCACCGTCGTCGCCATCGCCCACCGCCTCCACACCGCCCACGACGCGGACGTCATCGCCGTCGTCGAGAACGGCCGGATCAGCGAGCTGGGCAGCCACGACGAGTTGGTCAGGGCGGACGGGGCGTATGCGGCACTGTGGCGGTCGTGGCATGGGTGAGCGCAAGGGTGAGCGCATGGGTGAGCAGGTGGGACGGGAGGAGGGGAGGCCGACCGAGCCGCGGGGCCCGGAAGGCTGATCCCGGGTATGCCGCCGGCTGAGCGAGGGGCGTGGGCTGCCGGGCAGGGCGGGTAGGCAGGTCAGGCCGGTCGGGCGGGCGCGCGGAATCGGACGGGCGGGCGGATTCGGACGGGCCGGGGTCGCTGGCCGGTGGGCCGAGTGAGGCCAGATCCTGTTTCACCGACTGAGAGCGCGCAGGCTGAGCGGGGTGGCTTGGCTGACTGGAGCGGGAAGCGCGGTCCGTGGGCGCCCGGTGTCGGGAGCCGGGGCACCGGACGGGCCGGGTGGACAGCCGGGACGGGCTGGGCCACCGGGCCACCAGGCCACCAGGCCACCGGGCCACCGGGCCACCGGGCCACCGGGCCACCGGGCCACCGGGCCACCGGGCTGGAACGACCGGCGCCCGGGTAGGGCGACCGTCGCCCGGAACCCGGGGCGGGGCAGTCGGGGCCTGCTCCTTCGCAGGCGGGGCGGATGTGGGCCCGGGTCCACTCGGCCCCCGTGCGACGGGACGATCTGGGGGCACGGAGATCCGGAGTCCCAGCCGTGGCCCCATCCCACCGCACCGGAGCGCAGCCGTGCCGTTGCGCCGGGGTGAAAAGGGGTGGAAGGCTGGATAACGGCACCGGTTCGGGGAGCACCCGGGAACCACGCGGTTCGCGCCGGGTGCGGCTTGTGCCCCGCGCCGCGGCGGCCCGCCGTCGCCCGCGGTGAGTTCGGGCCCGTCCCCACCACCTGGAGGTACCCGTGAACAGCGCCGACGGATGGGGTGACGACGTCTACCAGCCCGACGCATCCGATCAACGCGAGGACACAGGGCTGCTCGACGCCGAGGACACCCTCGAGAACGACGGCGTCGACGACCCCCTGGACCGCGGCTGGTCCCCTCCGGAGCGACCCTGGGCGGTGGAGCACGCCGGTGTCACGGCCGCCGAGCGCCACCAGGGCGAGACCCTCGACCAGCGGCTCGCCGAGGAGCAGCCCGACCTGGCCGCCCCCGACGGCGACGGCCTCGGCGACTCCGAGGGCACCGACGGGGAACTCGTCGACAACGAGGTCGGCGCCGCCCGCTCCGGCCGCCTCGTCGCACCCGACGAGGGCGTCCACGAGGACGAGGAGAGCGCGCTCGTCGCGACGGACGTGGGTATCGACGGCGCGGCGGCGTCCGCCGAGGAGGCCGCCATGCACATCGTCGACGAGGACACGTACGGCTGACCCCCGCGGTCCCTGCACGGCTGATCCCCGCAGCCCCCGGGCCACTGTCCCCGCGCCTTTGGCGTCACGTCGTCGGCCCTTGCCGATGCCGCAACACGAGGAGCTCGCATGCAGCAGGACAAGCACCCCGACTACCACCAGGTCGTCTTCCGTGACCGCGCCGCAGGCTACGCCTTCCTGACCCGGTCCACCGCGACCAGCGACCAGACCATCGACTGGGACGACGGCGAGACCTACCCGGTCGTGGACGTCGAGATCTCCTCCGAGAGCCACCCCTTTTACACCGGGAAGGCACGGACGGTGGACTCCGAGGGCCGGGTCGCGGCCTTCGAGCGGCGTTACGGCGGCGGAGCCTGACAGGGCGGCGGAGCCTGACAGGGCGGCTGATCCGCAGAGCACACCCGGGTTCCGGCCCGTCCCGTGGCCCGACCGGTCACGGCGGGCCGCAGGCCGATCACCGGCGTCACGACCTCGACGCCGCCGCCCGCTCAGATCACGTTGAGTGCCGCCGCGCAGCCCACCCCGCCGAGCAACATGAACACCGGCATCAGCACCTTGAGCTCGACCCAGCTGCCCGCCCGGAACCGCATGGCCTTCGGCGGACCCAGCGGGTACCAGCGCTTGCGGCCCACCGGAATCGGCCACAGGATCGGGCAGCCGGACACCGTCAGCGCATCGCCGATGTCGTGCACCAGCGCACCCAGCACGATCGGCAGCCCCAGCCACAGGTACTCCTGGCCCGGCGCCGTGAACAGCCAGTCCGAGCCGTTGCCCGGCTTGTCCAGCACGCCCGCGAGGATCCACGCGCTGGTCGCCGCCAGCAACCAGACGAGGACGTCGGCGCTGGAGCCCCGGGTCGCACGCCACAGCAGGCCCTCGATGGCCAGCACCATGTGCGCGAACAGGATCGCCAGCACCGCCCAGCGGCCCCCGGTGATCGCCAGGGCGGAGGCGCCCCCGCCGATCATGACCGCCCACAGCCAGGTGTGCGTGAGCGTCCGATGCCCACCGGAGCGCCGCGGGTCGCCCTGCTTCTTCGTCGCCTTGTAGACCGCGTACGACAGCTTGTCGACGATCTCGCACAGCCAGCGCGACAGCGGACCGAAGGCCCGCGAGATGGTCGCCGCCTTGTGGTCGAGGTCCGGGGCGAGGGCGGCCCCGGCGCAGATCAGCGCGCCGGCGAGGAGGACCGGCCAGGGCATTCCGTGCCCGGCAGCGGCGGCCGCCGCTCCGACGCCGAGCCAGGCGGCAGCGCCCGACAGTGAGTGTGCTGGTCCCATCATCGGTGTTGCCCGCCCCATTCCTCGTGTGCCGCTGTCCAGTTGACCGGGTTCGCTGACGCGTCGTCGGCGACACAGCGTAGCGTTCGCGATCTTCGCGCCCGCAGCCGATTCCCCTCTGGGCCAGGACGGCAGGCAAGATGGGTGGGTGACCCTCATCGATCAGCTGCCGCCGACCGCCGACCCCGACGCCCTCTACGAAGCCTTCGAGTCGTGGGCCCAGGAGCGGGGTCTGACTCTGTACCCCCACCAGGAGGAGGCGCTGATCGAGGTGGTCTCCGGCGCGAACGTGATCGTGTCGACGCCCACCGGCTCCGGCAAGAGCATGATCGCCGCAGGCGCCCACTTCGCCGCGCTGGCCCGGGACGAGGTCACCTTCTACACCGCTCCGATCAAGGCCCTGGTCTCGGAGAAGTTCTTCGAACTGTGCAAGATCTTCGGCACCGAGAACGTCGGCATGCTGACCGGTGACGCGTCCGTCAACGCCGACGCTCCCGTCATCTGCTGCACCGCAGAGGTGCTCGCGTCGATCGCCCTGCGCGACGGCAAGCAGGCGGACGTCGGCCAGGTCGTCATGGACGAGTTCCACTTCTATGCGGAGGGGGACCGCGGCTGGGCCTGGCAGATCCCGATCCTGGAGCTCCCGCAGGCGCAGTTCATCCTGATGTCGGCGACGCTCGGCGACGTCTCGATGTTCGAGGAGGACCTCACCCGGCGCACCGGGCGCCCGACCTCGGTGGTCCGCTCGGCGACCCGTCCGGTGCCGCTGTCCTACGAGTACAAGCTCACTCCGCTCACCGAGACCCTGACCGAGCTGCTGGAGACCAGGCAGGCGCCGGTCTACATCGTGCACTTCACCCAGGCTCAGGCCGTGGAACGGGCGCAGGCGCTGATGAGCATCAACATGTGCTCGCGCGAGGAGAAGGACCAGATCGCCGCGCTGATCGGCAATTTCCGCTTCACCACCAAGTTCGGCCGCAACCTCTCCCGTTACGTCCGGCACGGCATCGGTGTCCATCACGCCGGGATGCTGCCGAAGTACCGGCGACTGGTGGAGAAGCTCGCGCAGGCCGGTCTGCTGAAGGTCATCTGTGGCACGGACACGCTCGGTGTGGGCGTCAACGTCCCCATCCGCACGGTGCTGTTCACCGCTCTGACCAAGTACGACGGTAGCCGTGTCCGTACCCTGCGCAACCGGGAGTTCCACCAGATCGCGGGCCGCGCCGGGCGCGCCGGCTTCGACACGGCGGGCTTCGTCGTCGCCCAGGGTCCCGAGCACGTCATCGAGAACGAGAAGGCGCTCGCGAAGGCCGGCGACGACCCGAAGAAGCGCCGCAAGGTCGTCCGCAAGAAGGCGCCCGAGGGCTTCGTCGGCTGGACGGAGAACACCTTCGAGAAGCTCATCAGCTCCGAACCGGAGCCGCTGACGTCCCGCTTCCGGGTCACGCACACCATGCTCCTGTCGGTGATCGCCCGACCCGGCAACGCCTTCGAGGCGATGCGGCACCTGTTGGAGGACAACCACGAGCCGCGCAAGCAGCAGCTGCGGCACATCCGGCGCGCGATCGCGATCTACCGTTCGCTGCTGGACGGCGGCATCGTCGAGAAGCTCGACGAGCCGGACGCCACGGGACGCATCGTCCGCCTCACGGTCGACCTCCAGCAGGACTTCGCGCTCAACCAGCCGCTGTCCACCTTCGCGCTGGCCGCGTTCGAGCTGCTGGACCCGGAATCGCCCTCCTACGCCCTGGACATGGTGTCCGTCGTCGAGTCCACCCTGGACGACCCGCGGCAGATCCTGGTCGCCCAGCTGAACAAGGCGAAGGGCGAGGCCGTCGCCGCGATGAAGGCGGACGGCATCGAGTACGAGGAGCGCATGGAGCGCCTCCAGGACATCACGTACCCGAAGCCCTTGGAGGAGCTGCTCTTCCACGCGTACGACACGTACCGCAAGAGCCACCCCTGGGTCGGCGACCACCCGCTGTCGCCGAAGTCCGTCATCCGGGACATGTACGAACGGGCCATGTCCTTCACGGAGCTGGTGTCCTTCTACGAGCTGGCCCGCACCGAGGGCATCGTGCTGCGCTACCTCGCAAGCGCCTTCAAGACCCTCGACCACAACATCCCCGACGACCTCAAGTCCGAGGATCTGCAGGACCTGATCGAGTGGCTCGGCGAGATGGTGCGCCAGGTCGACTCCAGCCTGCTCGACGAGTGGGAGCAGCTGGCCAACCCGGAGGAGATGACCGCCGAGGAGGCCCAGGAGAAGGCCGACGAGGTCAAGCCGGTCACCACCAACGCCCGCGCCTTCCGCGTCCTCGTCCGCAACGCGATGTTCCGCCGCGTGGAGCTCGCCGCCCTCGACAACGTCGAGGAGCTGGGCGAGATGGACGCCGATGCCGGCTGGGACGCGGATGCCTGGGGCGAGGCGATGGACAAGTACTGGGACGAGTACGAAGACCTCGGCACCGGCCCCGACGCTCGCGGCCCCAAGCTGCTGGTGATCGAGGAGGAACCGGCGAACCGTCTGTGGCGGGTCCGCCAGATCTTCGACGACCCGAACGGCGATCATGACTGGGGCATCAGCGCGGAGATCGACCTCACTGCCTCCGACGCGGAGGGTCGCGCCGTGGTCCGCGTCACCGACGTAGGCCAGCTGTGAGCACAGGAGAATCCCACTCATGACGACGAACCCGGCCGAGAGGCTCGTCGACCTGCTCGACCTGGAGCAGATCGAGGTCAACATCTTCCGCGGCCGCAGCCCGCAGGAGTCCCTGCAGCGGGTCTTCGGCGGCCAGGTGGCGGGCCAGGCGCTGATCGCTGCGGCGCGCACCACGGACGGGGACCGTCCGGTGCACTCGCTGCACGCGTACTTCCTGCGCCCGGGGCGGCCGGGCGTGCCCATCGTGTACCAGGTCGAACGGGTGCGGGACGGCAGGTCGTTCACGACCCGCCGGGTCACCGCCGTGCAGCAGGGCCGCACGATCTTCAATCTCACCGCCTCCTTTCACAAGCCTGAGCAGGGGAGTTTCGAGCATCAGCTGCCGCCGGCGCGCAAGGTCCCGGACCCGGATTCGCTGCCGACGGTCACCGAGGAGATCCGGGAACATCTGGGCACGCTGCCCGAACAGTTGGAGCGGATGGCGCGCCGTCAGCCCTTCGACATCCGCTACGTGGACCGGCTGCGCTGGACCGACGAGGACGTCAAAGGCGCCGAGCCGCGAAGTGCCGTGTGGATGCGCGCGGTCGGGCCACTCGGCGACGACCCGGTCGTGCACACCTGCGCGCTGACCTACGCCAGCGACATGACGCTCCTGGATGCCGTCCGGATCCCGGTGGAACCGCTGTGGGGACCCCGGAGCTTCGACATCGCGTCGCTGGATCACGCGATGTGGTTCCACCGGCCGTTCCGCGCGGACGAGTGGTTCCTGTACGACCAGGAGTCGCCGATCGCTACCGGCGGGCGGGGCCTCGCGCGTGGGCGGATCTACGACGTCGAGGGCCGCCTGCTGGTGTCCGTCGTCCAGGAGGGACTGTTCAGGGCGTTGTAGCCCGCGGACTCTTGCGCCGGAGCCAGCTCAGCAGGCCGCGAGGGGGTTCCGGCTCCACGGGCTGGGACGCACCGAGGTGCCGTGCGTGGTGCGCCGGAGCCGGGGCCCGTTTCGCTGTCGGACGCGGCGCAGGCCGCCTCTCTCGCGCTTCCTTCAGAACCGCCGTCAGTTCGGCCCGCAGCAGACTGATCTCGTCCGGGTCGTCCGCCGTCATGAGCCGCTCGGCGATGAGCGCGGAGGGTGAACCCGGTGTGCCGGACGCCGGTGGGCCGGGGCGGAAGCGGTTGACGTGGGAGCGCTCATAGGGGTCGGGGACGAGCTCGGCGATCTGGACGGGTTCGAGGAAGGCGGCCAGCGCGCCGGCGCTCTCCCACGGGTGCTCGGCCAGTCGCAGCAGGAATCCACGATGGCGGCCCCGCCAGTTGCGCGGCCGCAGATCCACCCCCGCATCCAGCATGCCGCGCAGTCCTTCGGGCATACGCCGGTCGTTCAGCAGCGGGCCGTTCTTCTCGTCGGCGGCGAACTGCTTGAGCTCCTCGGCCAGATACAGCCAGACCACGGCTCGATAGCGGTTGAGGTACCACTTCACCGGCACAACGAGGCCCAGCCGTGCGAGGCGTGTGAACCTTCCGGGGGACACGTCGACGAGGTCCGCGCCCTCGGTCGTGCCCACCACCCGCACGCGGTCCACCAAGGACTCCGGGAAACCCCGTCCCGAACTCACCCGGTCGATCTCGGACCGCGGGACACGCCGGCCCCCGCCTCCCTCGTCGGGCAGGGTCCGGATGAGGCCGAGATGCATGGCGAGGTCCAGCTCGCCTCGTTTCACCCCCAGTTCCCGGGCCGCGCGGCTCGGCGTGCAGGACAGGAGGTGGGGTTTCGTGATGGTGTCGCCTGACATGGTCGATCTCCCCCGTGGAGTCGGTGGCTCACGCTCTGTGCGTTCGCCGTGACAAAACCGTAGCCGCTCGGCCGGATCTCGTGGCGAGCCTGTGGATAACTCCGCGGGGGACGATGAATCAGCAGGTCAGAGGTCTGGCAGAGGTGCACGCTCGGGCTGTCGGGCGTCCACGTCGAGGTGCTCACCGACCCGGTTGACGAGCAGGGTCATCTCGTAGGCGATCTGGCCGATGTCGACCTCCGCGCCGCTGAGCACGCACAGGCAACTGCCGGTACCCGCCGCCGTCACGAACAGCACGGCGTCGTCGAACTCGACCATCGTCTGGCGAACCTTGCCCGCGCCGAAGTGCCGTCCGGAACCCTTGGCCAGGCTGTGCAGCCCGGACGAGACTGCGGCGAGGTGCTCGGCGTCCTCGCGTCGCAGTCCCGTGCTCGCGCCCGTCACCAGACCGTCGTTGGACAGCACCAACGCGTGCCGCACATGGTCGACGCGCTCAGTCAGGTCGTCCAGGAGCCAGCCAAGTCCCTGGTTCTGCGCCATGATCCGGTCTCCCCGTGTAGATGTCTCCCCCTGCGCCGGAGGAACTCTTCGCCACCCTTCCCGACGATCCGGCCCTCGGGCAAGGAGGATGGGGGCATGGCGAAGAAGATGACCGATGAGGAATGGCGGGCGTTCGTCTCGCAGGGCACACGCACCGGAAAGCTGTCGACCGTGCGAGCCGACGGGAGCCCGCATGTGACGCCGATCTGGTTCGTGCTCGACGGGGAGGAGCTGGTGTTCAACACCGGCAAGTCGAGCGTGAAGGGACGCAATCTGGTCCGCGACGGCCGGCTGGCGCTGTGCGTGGACGACGACCGGCCGCCGTACGACTTCGTGGTGCTGCAGGGCCGCGCCCGCATCTCGGAGGATCTCGACGAGCTGAGGCACTGGGCAACTCGTATCGGGGCGCGCTACATGGGCGAGGAGCGCGCGGAGGAGTTCGGGGCCCGCAACGGCGTCCCGGGTGAACTCCTCGTCCGCGTCACGATCGACAAGGTCCTGGCGGAGAAGAACGTCGCCGAATAGCAGCGGAGCGAACGCCGCTCGAAACAGGGGCCGGCAGCGGCTGAGGCGCCAGTCGGCTAACGAAGCCGGCCGGACCCTCGGAGCCGGTCAGCCCACCGAGTCGAGCAGCCGGGCGGTGTGCATCCGCCCGGCGTACTCGACGAGCCGGATCAGCACCTCCTTCCCCGAATCGCGGTCGCGGGCGTCGCAGAGCACCACGGGCGTTCCCCGGTCCAGGTCGAGAGCGCGTGAGACGTCTTGTGCGCCGTAGCTGCGGGCGCCCGCGAAGCAGTTGACGGCCACGACGAACGGGATGTGCCGGTGCTCGAAGTAGTCCACTGCGGGGAAGCAGTCCTCCAGGCGCCGGGTGTCGGCGAGGACCACGGCGCCGAGGGCCCCCTGTGACAGTTCGTCCCACAGGAACCAGAAGCGGTCCTGACCGGGGGTGCCGAAGAGGTAGAGGGACAGGCCGGACCGGATGGTGATGCGCCCGAAGTCCATGGCGACCGTCGTGGTGACCTTGTGGTCCACGCCATCGGTGTCGTCCACCCACTGCCCGGCTTCACTGAGCAGTTCCTCGGTGCGCAGCGGCCTGATCTCGCTGACCGCGCCCACCAGGGTGGTCTTGCCCACGCCGAATCCGCCGGCGACAAGTATCTTCAACGCGAGCGCGGCGGTCTCACCGTCGGTGGCGTCGGAGTGCTCGGAGACCATCGTTCACTTCTCTCGGGAGTGCCGGTATCGGTCGAGGTCACTGTGCGAAGTCAGCATCATGACAACTGCTGCTGCCCTTCGTGGGGTTGGACCGCTTCTTGCCGCCTGGTTCCGAAATGTCATCTACAGCGCCCGCAATCCTTCGATGACCTCGCGCAGAATCCGTTCGTCAGGAAGCTGCGCCGGAGGTACCGGACGGCTGACGGTGACGCAGCCGAGTTCCAAGAGGTCCCCCAGGAGCACCCTGACGACCCCTACGGGCAGATCGGCGCCTGCGGCGAGTTCGGCGACCGACTGGGTCTCCGGTCGGCAGAGTTCGATGAGAGCCCGGTGTTCCGGCCCGAGCGCGGTGTCGTCGTCGGCAGCGGGCGCGGCGGCGTCCAGGGTGACAAGGGCGATCAGATCGAAGCGCACGCCCGTGGGGCCGGGTCTGGTGCGCCCGCCCGTCATGGCGTACGGACGGACAAGGGGCCCGGCCTCGCCGTCGTACCACTGGCTGCCCTGCTCTCGCGGGGTGCCCGTCGTGTCCTCGGTCATGTGCGCGGACCGCCCTTCCGGCTCATCCCGCCGCGGGCGGTCGCGCGGCGGCGCGTGTCGGCGTGTGGAGGTGCTCGCCTACGCGCTTGACGAGTCGTGCCATCTCGTACGCCACCAGTCCGATGTCAGCGGTCACGGCGGTGAGGACGGCGAGACAGGAGCCGTCGCCGGCCGCGGCCACGAACAGGAAGGCGTCGTCCATCTCCACCATGGTCTGCCGCACGCCGCCGGCACCGAAGTGCCTGCCGGCGCCCTTGGCCAGGCTGTGGAAGCCGGAGGCGACCGCGGCGAGGTGCTCGGCGTCCTCACGGCGGAGGTCGCTGGATGCGCCCACGGCGAGCCCGTCGTTGGACAGCACGACGGCGTGCCGTACCTCCCTCACGCGCAGTACCAAGTCGTCCAGCAGCCAGTCGAGTTCACCGGACTGCTGGGCGGCCCTCATGCTCGGATCCTGCATCATGCGGGGTCTCCTTCGCTGCTGTCGCTGCGGGCTCTGGAATCGGGCGTGGCGCCGCGACCGGGCCGTCTGCCGCCGCCGCGCACCCAGCCGTCGCGGTAGGCCGCCATGCGGTCCCGGACGAGTTCGGGTGTGCGACGGCCGTCGTCGTCGGAGGCGGTCGTCCCTGCCGCCTCGTCGGGGCGTCCCTCGCGCAGTTGGGGGGCGAGGTTCGCCTGCCGTACGCGGCGCGGGAGGTCGTCGGAGGCTGCGGAGTCGTCCGGGGGTCGGTGCAGTCGCAAGGTGGTGACTCCCGGAGGTGGAGTGTCGGTGTGGGGCTGCGCCGCCGCCGGTGCGGGAGCCACCAGCGCGGGCCGGTCGGCGACCGCGTGGACGGCCTCCTGGTGCGGCTCGGCGGCGGGCACACGCGCGTACTCGTGTTCGGCGTGCCGATCGGTGCCCGCCGGCCTCTCGGGGGAACGTTCCGCCGTGGCGTTGTGCAGCAGGGCCGTGGGCAGCAGGACGACCGCGGTGGTGCCGCCGTAGGGCGAGGTGCGCAGGTGCACCTTGATGGCATGCCGGGACGCGAGTCGGCTGACCACGAAGAGGCCGAGCCGATCGCTGTCGAACAGGTCGAGCGCCTCGGACTGTTCGATGCGCCGGTTGGCCTCGGCGAGGGTCTCCTTGCCCATGCCGAGGCCTCGGTCCTCGACCTCGACGGCATAGCCGTTGCCGACGGGCTCGCCGGTGATGCGCACACGCGTGTGGGGAGGCGAGAACTGGGCGGCGTTCTCGACGATCTCCGCCAGCAGGTGGGTGAGGTCGGCGACGGCAGTGCCGATGACGGACGCCTCGGGGAGCTGTCGTACCTCCACGCGCGCGTAGTCCTCGACTTCGGAGACGGCAGCGCGGACCACGTTCGTCAGGGAGACCGGCATCCGCCAGGCCCGCCCGGGTGCCGCCCCGGAGAGGATGATCAAGCTCTCGGCGTGGCGTCGCATGCGGGTGGTGAGGTGGTCCAGCCGGAAGAGGTCGCTGAGTTCGTTCGGGTCGTCGGAGCGCCGCTCCATGCTGTCCAGCAGGCTCAGTTGACGGTGCACGAGGACCTGGCTGCGGCGGGCGAGGTTGACGAAGACGCCGGAGATGCCGCTGGCGAGTTCGGCGCGCTCGACGGCGGCGCGGAGCGCGGCTCGGTGGACAGTGCTCAGAGCCTCGCCGACCTGACCGGTCTCGTCCTCGGCGGGCGGTCCGGGCGGCGCCTCGGCCCGAATGTCGATCTCCTCCCCGGCGCGCAGCTTCCGCATGGCCTCGGGGAGTTTGCGCCGGGCGATCTCCAGGGCGCTGTTGCGCAGACTCACCAGTTCGACGACGAGGCCGCGACCGATACGGACGGAGATCACGAGTGAGGCGGCCACGGCAGCGAGACCGAAGAGCACAGCGGCGCCGGCCGGGGTCAGCAGACCGCGGGTGAACGGGTCGGCGCGATCTGCGACGCCGCGCCCGGCGTCCTGCTCGATCGTCCGCATCGCGTCCTGCACGCGTGCGTGTGCCTGACCCCAGGTGACTTCTCCGGCCGCGTCGATCGCCCGCGCGCCCGGTGCGGTGGCCAGGACCCTGTTTTCGACCGCGGCCACGGCCGCGTAGGCGCTTCCGTCTGCGAGGCTCTGCCAGGCCGCGCCCTCCGGGCCGCGCAGATCGGCGACGGCCGCCTCGATGAGGGTACGGCGGGTGTCGACGGCGCCGGTGAACAGCCGCAGCCGCTCGCCGTCGAGGCGCCCGGCGAGACGTGCGCTGTCCAACACCACGTCCTCCTGCGCCAACGCCTCGCCCGCGCGGGCGAATTCGAGCAGTACGCGCGCGTCGGAGCCGAGCTCGGCGTCCTGGATGCCGGTGAGCGCGCCGCCCACCGAGAACGCGCTCGCGATGGTCGTCGTGTACCGCCCGTACGCCTCGTCCCAGCCGGCGCTGCCGTCCAGGACGGCACCGCGTACGGTGCTCAGCTGCTCGGCGCCGCTGACGAAGCCCTCAAGTCGCCGGGCCACGCCGGCCGGGAGTTCCTCGCCGTCGGCGACCGTGTTCCGGTCGCCGAGCCGCAGCCGCGCCACCGCCTTGTCGGTGTCCTGCGCGAGCTTCTTGAAGTCGTCGCTCTGTCCGGCCGACGGGTCGGTCGCGTAGCGCACGGCGGCCTCGCGTTCCGCCTGCAGGGCAGCGACGGCAGTTGCGGTGGGCGCCCTGACGCCGGAGTCGACGCGCTGCAACTGGCGCAGCCTGGAGACGTCCTGGGCAGTCGTGACGGTGGCGTGGGCCCACAGGGCCAGAAGCGAGACGACCGGCACCATCAGCAGGCAGACGATCTTGGCTCGGACGGTGCGCGGACGGATGCGCCAGCGCTCCGCACGCGTGGGTATGTCGTCGGGCGCCACGCCCAGGCTCTCGTCCGGGCCTTCGTCGGCCGGCGGTCCGGCATGGGCGCGGCGACCGCGCGCGGGGGGCGATGACGGCGTCCCGGCGCCGGCTGCGGTGGTCCTACGGGGTGTACGCATGGCCTCCTCGCTCGGAAGTGGTTCGGGGCGGGTGTTCCCGGGCCGTCCCCGGTCCGGGCCCGCCGCTAGCCCGCGACGCGCTCGACCGCTCCCTGGGCCGACGCGGATGCCGCGCGCTCCCCCGTGGTGGGCGACAGCGCGACGAAGGCGGAGGTCAGGAAGAGGTAGGACCCGAGGCCGACTGCGAGGGGGAAGATGAACTGCATCGCCGTGGCCCCGGGCAGGACGTCACCGGCGGGCGTGACGTCCACGCCGACCGCGAACATCCCGGTGTAGTGCATGCTGCTGACCGCCGCGCCCATGATCAGGGAGGCGATGGTGACGGCGACGGGCGACTTAATGTTGAGCGCCGCCCACAGGGCCGCCGTCGCCGCGACGACTGCGATCAGGACGGACACTCCGACGAGGACGGGGTCGTAGGTCACCTCGCCGTGGAGTCGTACGGCGGCCATGCCCAGGTAGTGCATGCTCGCGACGCCGAGCCCGGTGGTGAGCCCACCGAGGAACAGCGCGCGGGTCCGGTCACGGCTGTATCCGACCGCGAAGACGCCTGCGCAGACGACGGCCATGGCGACGAGGAGGCTCACGATGGTGAGCGGCACGTCGTAGCGGATGTCGGTGCCGCTGACGCTGAAGCCCAGCATGGCCACGAAGTGCATGGTCCAGATGCCGGTGCCGATCGCCGACGCGGCGGTGATGAGCCAGTTGCGGCGCGACTTGCCGGTGGCGCCGAGGGCGCGGACGGTGCAGCGAAGTCCCAGCGCGGCGCCTATGCACGCCATCGCATAAGACAGAACGGGGGTCAGCCAGCCGAGGGCGGCGTGGTCCAGGTGTCCCATGGCCCAGGGACGCTAGCCGGGGCAGGGGCGCGCGAGGGGGGCGCATTTCGAAAGCTGTTGGAATATGACACGGAGATGCAGCGGAACGATCGCGTCGCGCTCGAACGTGTGCACAGCGGTGTCATCCGTGCCGGTGAGGGATCATGCGGAGCATGAGCGACGACCACACACATGTGCAGGAGTTCTTCGGGGCCCGCGCCGCCGGCTGGGACAGTCGGTTCCCCGACGACGGGCCCGCCTACGCGGCTGCGGCCGCCGCGCTCGGACTGCGCGAGGGGGATCGCGTGCTCGACGCCGGCTGCGGCACCGGGCGGGCCCTGCCGCCGCTGCATGCCGCTGTGGGGCCCTCGGGGGTGGTCCTCGGGGCTGATCTGACCCCGGCCATGCTGGAGGCCGCCGTACGGGCCGGACGCGGCGCGGACGGGCAGTTGCTGCTTGCCGACGTGGCCGCGCTGCCGCTGCGGTCGGAGTCACTAGACGCCGTGTTCGCGGCCGGCCTCATCGCGCACCTGCCTGATCCGGCGCAGAACTTGCGGGAGTTGGCACGTGTGGTGCGCGCCGGTGGCACCCTCGCCCTGTTCCACCCGATCGGCAGGGCGGCGCTGGCGGCACGCCAGGGCAGACAGATCACCCCGGACGACCTGCGGGCCGAGCCCAACCTCCGGCCATTGCTGGCGGGTTCGGGGTGGCGCATGACGTCGTACGTCGACGAGGACGACCGTTTCCTGGCACTCGCCGTACGAGAGCCCTGAGGTCCCGGCCGCGAGGCAATCCCGTCCCAGGGTAATTCGTACACCGAGCTGAGCCGGTAGATCTCCGAGGCATCGCCGAACGGGTCCATCCGCCGGATCTGTTCGAGCCGCTCGAAGCGCTTCACCGCGCTGTCCCCCTTCTGTCGCGGAGGCTCCAACTCTACGTTAAGTATTGGAAGATGAACGATCAGTCACGCAGGGGGAAGGCGGTCAACATGTGGAGCAGGGTGCGCGAGTCGGGTGCGAGAGTTCTCCGCTCATTTCGCACGGAGGCGGACACCGGCAAGGACAGGCGCGCACACAATCTGTTCGAGGCCGCCGCCGTGTATGTGTCGGCCCGTGCGGAGGACGACCAGGAGCAGATCGACGAGGCCGCCGGCTGGGTGTCTCCGGAAGCGCTGTCGTTCGGGGTGAGTGAACTGGCGTGCCGGGCCGTCATCGCGCTGGCACGGGAACGCGACGAGTCGCCGCAGACTGTCGCCCGGACCCTCCTCGGGCTCCCGGCGGCCTGACGTCGCGGACGATCTCGGTCGATTCGCCCCGACCGGTCGGAAAACTGCAGCTCCGGGTGCGCCTGGGAGTCGTGACAAGCGGCTTCCGGTCGCACTAGGGTGCGCGCCGATGGACGAACCGATGGGGAGGCTGGGATGGCAGAGACGGACGAGGAGGCCGTCGCCGCCGCGGACGATGCGCTGGACGATGCGCTGTACGTGCTCACGGCGGTGCTGCTGACGCCGGCGAAGTTCCCGAGCGTGCTGGGCGACGACTACCCGGAGGCCTGCGCGGCGCTCGGTCTCGCGCCGCTCGCCGACGGATACGGCCTGGTCATCGGCCAGGACGGCGACGGCGCCCGGTGGACGGTCGTCATCGACGACGTCTCCTTGGTCGCGGTCGCCATCGCGTCCTGGGACTGCGGCATGGAGTACGACCTGTCGCCCGACGAACGTACGGTCGTGGCCGCGCTGCCCGGCTGGCCCCTCGCAGTGGCCGTCGCCGCCCCGAATGTGCCCGCGCCGCACGATCCCGAGCCCGACATCGCGGACGGTCCGCCACTCACGCCGCCGGACACGAGTGTGTGGGGGCCGGCCCAGCGGCGCCTGGGCGCCGACGAGATCGCCCTGCAGTGGGCGGTATGGCGCGAGCAGATCGACGACGCCGACTTCGCGACGCCGGGCGACGACGCCGCCAAGGACACGAACGACGCCGAGGACCAGGGACCAGAGGCCGAGAACGCCGAGAACGCTGAACAGGCCGAGACGGCCGGGACGGCCGAGAAGCAGGGCGGCCACAGCGGTATCCGGCGGGTCCTCGCCGAGGCACGCGCGTACGTGGAGTCCCCGCCGCCCCTCGGTCGCGTCCGGTCCTCCTTCGCCTCGGGCGACGCACGGACCCTGCGCGCGGACGGTCCCGGTTGGTCGCTGGTCGCCAGGACCGACGACATCGCCTTCGTACTCCTCGACGACGAGCCCGGCGAGGTCCTGCCGGTGGGTCGCGGGGCAGAGTTGCCCGGGCTTCTGGAAGCGCTCGACAAGATGGCGGTACGCCCCTCCTGAGCCCTCCCGGCACCCTCCTGAGCTCCCCCGGCACCCTCCTGACCTGCGCACCGAGCGGCGCGGCAGTGCGCCCGGACGGAACTGCCGGTGTCTGGTGACCCCATTCGGTGGCAGCGTCACATGTGGCCCCAACCCATGGCTGGCGCGGCAGCAGGACCGCACCATGAGGCAGCCTTCACGGCTTCGCTCCCTCATGTGCCCGTCCCTTCTGCCAGGAGGCCGTCATGCGCCTGTCCCGAGGTCTTCCGTTCCTCACCGCCACGCTGCTCGCCGGCGCCCTCAGCTGGCCGACTCCCGTAGCGGCCACGGCAGTCGGCGAGCAGCACTGCGCACGTCAGGAACGCGTACGGGTGCCCGGCGCGGCCTACCAACAGAGCGCCTGCCTCCCGGCCCTGACCACGTCGGGACTCGCCGGCACGCCGTACACCGACATGGCCGACCAGGCCGGGCTCACGGCACGGGGCACCCGGGCCCCGACGGGGGTGCCCGGTATTCAGATCGACGGCTACTTCCCGGACTCCTCCCGCTTCAACGCCACACACGGATGGCGTCACGACGCGCAGTTCGTGATCCGGCTGCCGGACCGCTGGAACGGCGGGCTGGTCGTCACCGGCGCCCCCGGCACCCGTAGGCAGTACGCGACGGACACAGCGATTTCCGATCAGGTGCTCGCGCTGGGCTACGCCTACGCTGCGACCGACAAGGGCAACAACGGCTCCGACTTCTACCGCGACGGCAAGCGACCGGGAGATGCGGTCGCCGAGTGGAACGCGCGCACCACTCAGCTCACCCGGGCTGCCCGCAAGGCGGTGGCCCAGCGCTACGGGCAGGCTCCCCGTCGTACATACATGACCGGCATCTCCAACGGTGGCTACCTCACCCGCTGGCAGCTGGAGAACCATCCCGAGTTGTACGACGGCGGCGTGGACTGGGAGGGCGCCCTGTGGGCCGCGGGCGGCCCCAACCTGCTCACCTCCCTGCCCACCGCGGTGGCACGCATACTCGGCTCCGCACGGGACGAGGACCTGTACGCGGTCGGCTTCGCGCGCGGCTCCGAATTTCTGTGGCCCTATCACGAGCAGGCCTACTGGGGCGTCACGCAGAAGATCTACCGCGCCGAGTTCGACCCGGCGTACGACCCCGGTTGTCCCGGCCCCTCCGCCGGGACCACGCCGGAGCAGATCCTGGCACCGTGCGCCTCCGATGCCACGTACGACTACGCGTCGCGTCCGGCGTCCGTCGGTCGCGCCGTGGCCCGCGTCGCTCTGACCGGGCGCATCGCAAGACCACTGATCTCGCTGCACGGCGATCTGGACGCGCTGCTGCCGAAAGCAGCCGACTCGGACGTCTACGCACGCATGGTCGACGCGAGCGGGCGAGGCCCACTGCACCGGTACTTCACGATCGCGGGCGGCACGCATGTCGACGGGCTGTACGACACCTATCCGGACCGGCTCCGGCCGATCCTGCCCTGCTACCGGTCGGCCTTCGACACGCTGGTCGCGTGGGTGGAGCGGGGCACCCGACCGCCCGCGGACCGTACCGTCGGCAGGCCCGCGAGCGGCGATGTGCTCAATTCGTGCGCGCTGTCCACCCCGGCCGTACCGACGGCCGGGCGATGATCAGCGACCGAGCTCCTTGCGCGTGGCGCGGCGCAGCCTGCGCCGCTGTGACGGGTCGAGCGTGAGGTACGCGGCGGCCGGGACTCCCAGGATTATCAGGAGCGCGGCCCACCAGGGCAGCCAGATCAACAGGATGAGACCGGCCGCCACACCACCCGCGGCGATCTTCGCGTTCTTCGACATGTGCGTCGCCTCCTTCGCGGCCACTGCCGCTCTCTGTCCTGAAAACGGGCCCGCGCTTCCAGCGGTTCCGAACCGCGACCCTGAGACGACCCTGAGGTGCGGCCCCTACTGGTCCCGGAGATCTGGTGCCGACCGAAGTCCGATGTCCGGCACCCGACGCCCGACGCCCGCCGCCCGTGACGCCTGACGCCTGACGCCTGACGCCTGACGCCCAGTGTCCGCCGTCCGAGGCCGATCGACTCACCGGATTCCGCACAAGTGAGATACCCACGCCGACCGAAGAGTGACACAGGTCACAGATCCGGCATTTCGGATGGGCTGCCGAGTGCTGTAGCCTCGGCCCCTCAATCCTGGGTAGTCAAGTTTGAGGAGTGCTGCAGAGCTGTGCCGAGGCTTCCCGAGGCAACACCGTTCGAGATCTCCGACCTGGCCGGGTGCTGTGCCGTGTTCGTGCCCGGTGACCCGGCCCGCACCGGCCGGGTCGCATTCTGGCGGGCCGACGGGGGCACCGTTCCGCTCGCCGCAGCCGGATCCGCCGAGGAACTGGCCGTCGAGGACCTGACCGTCGCCCTACCCGGCGAGGACGGTGTCGAGCTGGTGAGCGTACCGGCCGTCCTGCTGCCGGTGCGCGCCGCCCTGCCTGTGCTCGCGCGTACGCGCGCGTCCGATCAGGCTCACCGAGCAGGCGTCTTCTGGGGCACGGCGGCTGTGCTCGCCCTGCAACTCGTCGCACGCGGCCTGCTCCTGCCCGGCCTCTCGGCGGACGATCACGATGCCTGGCGAGCCGGTCCCCTGCGACCCGAGGACGTCGAACGTGTTCGCGCCCTCGCCGCCGCGATACCACCCGAGGCGCACGCCGTGCCACTGGGCGACGTGGACCCGCTGACGCTGCCGGATCCGGAGCGGCTGCTGCGGGCCTTCCTGGACGCGGTCGCCGACGCACTCCCCCGCTCCCCCGCCGCGAGGCTCGTCACAGGCGGTCCCTCCTACGCGGCCCAGGAGCCGCAGCGCCTGCCCGAACAGCGCGCATGGGCAGCCGATGTCGCCGCGGGCCACGACGCGGGCGTACGGCTCTCCCTGCGGCTCGAGGTGCCCGGCCTCGGCGCGGCGACGCAGGATGACGGGACGCTGTCGTTCCGGGCTGTTCTGCAGTTGCACAGCGTGAGTGATCCCGCGCTGGTCTCGGACGCCGCCGCCGTGTGGGCGGCGCCCGGCACCTTCGGCCCACGCGCGCGGCTTGACGCCCTGCTGGCACTGCGCCGCGCGGCTCGCGCCTGGGCGCCGCTTGCGCCGCTGCTGTCGGCGGCCGTGCCGGACGCCGTGGAACTGGCCGACGACGAGGTGACCGACCTCCTTCAAGAGGGTGCTCGGGCCCTCGCCGGAGCCGGCGTCGATGTGCACTGGCCCAAGGAGCTCACCCGCAACCTCACCACCCGCGCGGTGATCGGCCCGCCGGACGAGGAGTCCGTGCCGGGCAGAGTGTCCTCGGACACCCCGTCGTTCCTGGCCGCCGACGCGCTGCTCGCCTTCAACTGGTGGTTCGCCCTGGGCGACCAGCGGCTCACGCGCGAGGAGCTGGACCGTCTGGCGGAGGCGAACCGCCCCGTGGTGCGGCTGCGCGACCAGTGGGTCCTCGTCGATCCCCAGGAGGTGCGCCGCGCCCGCGCGCAGCAGGATCACAAGGTGACGCCCATCGACGCGCTCGGCGCCGCGCTGACGGGCTCCACCGAGGTGGACGGCCGCCAGGTGGAGGTCCGCCCCACGGGCTGGCTGGCGGCGCTGCGCGAGCGCCTCGCGGACCCGGAGGGGCAGGACCCGGTGGCCCAGCCTGCCGCGCTCGCGGCCACACTGCGCGACTACCAGCGGCGCGGCCTGAGCTGGCTGGCCCGGATGACATCCCTCGGCCTGGGCTGCTGTCTGGCCGACGACATGGGCCTCGGCAAGACGATCACTCTCATCGCGCTGCATCTGCACCGGCAGTCCGACACCTCGTCCGCCGGCCCGACGCTGGTCGTGTGTCCGACCTCCCTGATGGGCAACTGGCAGCGCGAGATCGAGAAGTTCGCGCCCGGCACGCGCGTGCGCCGCTTCCACGGGTCACGGCGTGACCTGGCTGCCCTGACGGACGGGGAGTTCGTGCTCACCACGTACGGCACGATGCGGCTGGACGCGCGTCGGCTCGCCGAGGTGCCCTGGGGCATGGTCGTGGCGGACGAGGCCCAGCACGTGAAGAACCCGTACTCGGCGACCGCGCGGGAGCTGCGCTCGATCGGCGCACGCGCGCGCGTGGCGCTCACCGGCACGCCCGTGGAGAACAACCTGTCGGAACTGTGGGCGATCCTCGACTGGACGACGCCCGGCCTGCTGGGCCGCCTCGGCACCTTCCGCACGCGGTACGCCCAGGCCGTCGAGGGCGGCCAGGATCCGGCTGCCGCGGAGCGACTCGCCCGGCTGGTACGCCCGTTCCTGCTGCGCCGACGCAAGTCGGATCCGGGGATCGCGCCCGAGCTCCCGCCGAAGACGGAGACCGATCGCGCCGTGTTCCTCACCACGGAGCAGGCAGGTCTGTACGAGGCGGTGGTCCGCGAGACGCTCGCGGAGATCTCCGGCGCCGACAGCATGGCGCGGCGCGGCCTGATCGTGAAGCTCCTGACGGGCCTGAAGCAGATCTGCAACCACCCGGCGCAGTTCCTCAAAGAGGAGCGGCCGAGGATCGCCGGGCGCTCGGGGAAGCTGGAGCTGCTGGACGAGTTGCTCGACACCATCATCTCCGAGGGGGCGAGCGTCCTGGTCTTCACGCAGTACGTGCGCATGGGACGCCTCATCGAACAGCATCTGGCGGCTCGTGGCATGCCCTCGCAGTTCCTGCACGGCGGAACCCCGGTGGCCGAACGTGAAGCCTTGGTTCGGCGCTTCCAGGACGGTGAAGTGCCCGTCTTCCTGCTGTCCTTGAAGGCCGCGGGAACCGGCCTGAACCTCACGCGCGCCGAGCATGTCGTGCACTACGACCGCTGGTGGAACCCCGCGGTCGAGGCGCAGGCCACCGATCGCGCGTACCGCATCGGCCAGACCCGGCCCGTGCAGGTGCACCGGCTGATCGCCGAGGGAACCATCGAGGACCGTATCGCCGAGATGCTGAGCCGCAAGCGGAAACTGGCAGACGCGGTGCTCGGCGCGGGCGAGGCGGCGCTCACCGAGCTGACGGACGCGGAGCTGGCCGATCTGGTGGAACTGCGAGGGGGCGCCCGATGAATCGACACGACGGTGACATGGAGCGCACGTTCGCCGCGCTGCCGCCCGCGCACGGGCGGGGGTTCGCACAGACATGGTGGGGACAGGCCTGGCTGCAGGCGCTGGAGGAGTCGGCACTGGACTCGGGGCAGCTCAAAGCCGGCCGCAGGCTCGCACGCGCGGGAGCGGTCGGCGCGGTGTCGGTGCGCCCCGGCCGCCTCACGGCGATTGTGCAGGGTCGCGACCGTACGGCTCACCGGGCCGACGTGCTGCTGGAGGAGCTGTCCACAGAACAGTGGGACCGATTTCTGGACATGGCCGTCGAGCGGGCCGGGCATGTCGCCGCGTTGCTGGACCGCGACATGCCACCGCACCTGGTGGAGGACGCGGCCGCCAGGGGCATCGAACTGCTGCCGGGCATGGGTGATCTGGAGCCCGAGTGCGGTTGCGGCGCCTGGGACCACTGCGGGCACACGGCGGCCCTCTGCTACCAGGTGGCACGGCTGTTGGACCAGGACCCCTTCGTCCTGCTTCTGATGCGCGGACGGGGCGAGCGCGACCTCCTGGACGACCTGCAGGCCCGCAGCGCCGCCCCCGCGACCCCGTCGTCCGAGGCGTCCGAGTCGTCCGCCTCTTCCGATGCGGAGGGCGTGGATGCCGCTGAGGCGTATGCGACCGGCGACATCCTGCCGCCGCTGCCTGCGCTGCCCGAGTTGCCCGCCGAGCCGGGAGTTCCGCCGTCCTTGGACACCGAGACGCCTCCCGCGCCCGGCGTCGATCCGGCTGCGTTGGAGTTCCTGGCTGCCCGGACCGCCGCCGAAGCGCACCGCATGCTCGCGGAAGCGCTGGGGCCGGGTCCCCGGCAGCAGGTCGTGGAAGCGGAGTTGTCGCTCGACCAGGACGCGGTGCGCCTCGCCGCGGGCGCCCCTCTCGCCGACGTGGCGGAGCGGCTGGCAGACGGATCGGGACGCGGCCGGGAAGGGCTGGCGACGGCCGTACGCGCCTGGCACCTCGGAGGGGTCGTCGCGCTGTCCGTGCTCGACGAGGAGTGGACCGTCGAGGGCGAAACGCTCGCACGCGCGCGTGCCGCCCTGGACTCCGCCTGGGACGAGGACGAACGGCCGTCGCTGCGAGCGAAGGGCAACCGCTGGACGGTCGTCGGCGCGCCGCGTCAGCTGCGCCTGGGGCAGGACGGACGGTGGTGGCCGTTCCGCAAGGAAGGGAGCCGCTGGGTGCCCGCAGGAAGCCCTGCACAGGATCCGGCAACGGCTCTGGCCGCGGCGCAGGCGGGGACCGAGGAGGCGGCACGGTCGTAGGTCATGCCGGGCGGCTCCGATGAGCACCCCTCCTGGACTGAGCGCCGTCTCGGCTCGGCTGAGAGCGACCTCGGCTCGACGAGTGGCCGTCGCCCCGTGTTCATCCCTCGGACGAACCGCGTTCCGACTGAGCTCCAAATCTGGCCGCTGTCAAACAACTTGGTCTTCAGGAGGCCCGATGTCCCCGCACGCCACCGGCCGGCGCCACGCCCCACGTATCGTCGCCGGGGGCGTACCCCTCGCCGTGCTCGCGGCGCTCGCGGCCACCGGTCCCGCCGCCGGCGCGGGGAACGAGGGCGGCATCGCAAGCAAGGGCCGCGCCGCACACGTCGTGCACACGGCGACGCTCGGCGACATCCCGCTCGGCGCGTTCAGCAACACGTTGCTGCCCGGCAGCGTGGGCAACGACCGGGGTGTGGACCTGGGCGGCATCGGCAGCGACATCTACCCGGCGGGTCGCAAGGGCGAGTTCTGGACCGTCACCGACCGCGGCCCCAACGGCCAGATCAAGGTGGACGGCACGAAGCGGCGGACGTTCCCAGTGCCCGGCTTCGATCCGGCAATCGTGAAGATCCGGGTGACCGGAGGCACCGTGCGGGTGCTGGACGCGATCCCGATCACGACGACGTCCGGGAAGCCCGTCACCGGGCTGTCGAACCAGGAGGGCCGCGACGAGGCGCCGTACACCTATGACGCGCGGACTCCTCTGGCGTTCAATCCGAACGGGCTGGACACCGAAGGCATCGTGCGCGCCGCTGACGGGAGCTTCTGGCTCGTCGACGAGTACGGGCCCTCCCTGGTGCACGTCTCCGCGCGCGGGAAGGTCCTCACGCGCTACGTGCCCGAGGGGCTCCGCCTCACTGGCGCGGGCTATCCGGTCGTGGAGGCGCTGCCCTCCGTCCTGCTGCACCGGAAGATCAACCGTGGCTTCGAAGGGCTCGCTCAACTGCCCGGCGGCGACCTGGTGATGGCCGCGCAGAGCCCGCTGTCGCTGCCGGACACGGATGCCGGGGAGGCTTCTCGCACCACGCGCCTGCTGCGCTTCTCGCCGAAGAAGAAGGCGGTCACCGCGGAGTACGCGTACCGCTTCGACCCGGTGAACGTGGTGGACCCGGGCGAGGACGACACGTCCGAGCTGAAGATCTCCTCGGTCGTGGCCGTCGGCGGCAACCGGCTGCTGGTCGAGGAACGCACCGACAAGGCCGCGCGGCTGCACCTCGTGCGTCTGGACCGTGCGGCGAACATCCTCGGCGGTCCCTGGGACGACGACACGACGTCACCGGCGCTGGAACAGCTCGACGACCCGGCGGGCTCGGGTGTGCCGGTGCTGTCCAAGCGGCTGGTCGTCGACCTGGGCACGGTCAAGGGTGTGCCCGGGAAGATCGAGGGCATCGCGCGCGTGGACCGCGACACGCTGGCCCTCATCAACGACAACGACTTCGGGATGACGGACGGCGAGGGAGCGTTCGACGCCCAGGGCAGGCTCGTCGACAGCGGTATCGAGACGTCGGTGATCTACGTGCGACTGCCGCGCGGCATCTGACGGCCTGGGGCAGTTCGCCCCGCCGGAGACGCGAGCGGCGCCCTAGGGCAGTTCGTCCGGAAGCGACGGGAGCAGCGATTCGAGGTCACTCGGAAAGCCGCTCGGCAGCTCGGTGGGGAACCCCGATGGCAGTTCGGACGGGAACCCCGACGGCAGTGATGTCGGCAGCTCGCTCGGCAGCTTGCTGGGAAGCTCGGTCGGGATGCTGAAGGACGGCCTGGGCGAGCTGCTCGTGCTCTCGGCGGGCGTCTTCTCGTCGGGCGAGTCGTCGTTGCCTGAGGCCATCAGCACCACGGCCACGACTGCTCCGACGACCACGATCGCGGCGAGCAGGATGAACAACGGAGTACGCCGCCTTGGTCCGCCGCCTCCGTCGGGTGATTCCGGGGGCGGCCAACCACCGTACGTGGGTGGGCCGCTGTCTCCCGGAGGGGGACCGTAGCCTCCAGGAGGCGGTCCGAAGCCACCGCCCGGAGGCGGCGTGTCACCCGGCGGTCCCGGCGGCTGAGGCGGTACGGGCGGCATGGCCATACCGACAAGCCTCGCCTCGTCCCGGCCAGGACGCGAGCCCTTCTCGGGAGTTGATACGGGCCCATGCCCTGGAGCGCATGGTTCCGGAACATTCCGCGCGGAGTCCGGTCGGTTACCGGCACCAATGGCCGGCACCCACTGCCCGACCGCGTGTGACTGGCCTCCGGGCAGGCGGGTCACACGCGGTCGGGCACGCGCGCGTGGCCTCAGCCGCGTGCTCCCAGCAGGTGATCCATCGCCAGCTGGTCGAGGCGCTCGAAGGCCATCCCGCGCGCGGCGGCCGCCTCGACGTCGAAGTCCTCGAACGCTGTGCGGTCCGCCAGCAGCGACTTCAGGCCGTCCGCCGCCGTCGGCTGCGCCAGCTCGTCCAGGCGTGCGGCACGCAGGGCTTCCTGGACCTCCGGGTCGGCACGGAAGGCGGCCGAACGCTCCTTGAGGACGAGGTAGTTGCGCATACAGCCCGCGGCCGACGCCCACACTCCGTCGAGGTCCTCCGTCCGCGGCGGCTTGAAGTCGAAGTGACGGGGTCCGCTGTAACCGGCGCTCTCCAGGAGGTCGACCAGCCAGAAGGCGGCACGCAGGTCGCCCGCGCCGAAGCGCAGGTCCTGGTCGTACTTGATGCCGGACTGGCCGTTGAGGTCGATGTGGAAGAGCTTGCCCGCCCACAGTGCCTGCGCGATGCCGTGCGGGAAGTTGAGGCCGGCCATCTGCTCGTGCCCGACCTCGGGGTTGACGCCGTACAGCTCCGGCCGCTCCAGGCGCTCGATGAACGCCAGCGCGTGGCCGACGGTCGGGAGCAGGATGTCGCCGCGCGGCTCGTTCGGCTTGGGTTCGATGGCGAACTTGAGGTCGTAGCCCTGGGAGATGACGTACTCGCCGAGGAGGTCGAAAGCCTCCTTCATGCGGTCGAGAGCCACGCGTACGTCCTTAGTGGCGCCGGACTCGGCGCCCTCGCGCCCGCCCCAGGCGACGTAGGTCCTGGCGCCCAGTTCGGCCGCCAGGTCGATGTTGCGGATCGTCTTGCGCAGGGCGTATCGACGCACGTCGCGGTCGTTGGCGGTGAATGCGCCGTCCTTGAAGACGGGGTGGGTGAAGAGGTTGGTGGTGGCCATCGGCACCTTCATCCCGGTGGCGTCGAGGGCCTCGCGGAAGCGCTTGATGTGCGCCTCGCGCTCGGTGTCCGAGGACCCGAAGGGGATCAGGTCGTCGTCGTGGAAGGTGACGCCGTGGGCGCCGAGCTCGGCCAGGCGCTGCACCGTCTCGACCGGGTCGAGGGCCCTGCGGGTGGCCTCGCCGAAGGGGTCCCGTCCCTGCCAGCCGACGGTCCACAGGCCGAAGGTGAACCTGTCCTCGGGGGTGGGCTGGTAGCTCATGCCGCGGCTCCTCGCTTGCTGACGTCTGCTTGCTACGACTATTTCGTCATGGCAGTTTACAAATTAGTATGCCGACGCGTCCCTGGGAAGGGACAAGATGTCCCCGAAGGGGTGAGGTCCGGGTCGTGACGCTCCGGGCACCCTCGAAACAGCAGGTCGGTTCCCGCAGAGCCGCGGAAAAGGGAGAGCCCGATGTCAGCAGCCGAGGGTCCGCTCGTCGTCGGCGTGGACACGTCCACCCAGTCCACCAAGGCGCTGGTCGTCGACACGTCGACGGGGCAGGTCGTCGCGAGCGGCCAGGCACCGCACACGGTGTCCTCGGGGGCCGGCCGCGAGAGCGACCCACGCCAGTGGTGGGACGCTCTGTGCGAGGCGCTGCGCCAGTGCGGCGACGCCGCGCACGAGGCCGCGGCGGTCTCGATCGGCGGGCAGCAGCACGGCCTGGTCACGCTGGACGACCGTGACCAGCCGGTGCGTCCGGCTCTGCTGTGGAACGACGTGCGCTCGGCGCCGCAGGCCCGTCGGCTGACCGAGGAACTGGGCGGCGCGAAGTTCTGGGCCGAGCGCACGGGCTCCGTTCCGGCGGCCTCGTTCACGGTGACCAAGTGGGCCTGGCTTGCGGAGAACGAGCCGGAGTCCGTCCGGGCCACCAAGGCCGTGCGTCTCCCCCACGACTACCTCACCGAACGCCTCACGGGGCAGGGCACCACCGACCGCGGCGACGCCTCCGGTACGGGCTGGTGGGCGTCGGGGACGGAGTCGTACGACGAGGAGATCCTCGCGCGCGTGGGGCTCGACCCGGCGATGTTGCCCCGCGTGGTCCGGCCCGGGGAGATCGCGGGCACCGTGCGCGACAGCCATGAGCTGCCGTTCTCCAAGGGCACCCTGGTCGCACCCGGCACCGGTGACAACGCCGCCGCGGCACTCGGCCTCGGCCTGCGGCCCGGCATGCCCGTACTGAGCCTCGGCACCTCTGGCACGGTGTACGCCGTGTCGAGGCGGCGCCCCGTCGACCCGTCCGGCACCGTGGCGGGCTTCGCGGACGCGCACGGCGACTGGCTGCCGCTGGCCTGCACCCTGAACTGCACGCTCGCCGTCGACCGTCTCGCCACCCTGCTGGGCCTCGACCGCGAGGCCGTGGAACCCACCACCGGCCTCACACTCCTGCCCTACCTGGACGGCGAACGCACCCCGAACCTGCCGAACGCCTCCGGCCTGCTGCACGGCCTCCGTCACGACACCACCGCCGGCCAGCTCCTGCAGGCCGCCTACGACGGCGCCGTCCACGCGCTGCTCGGTGCCCTGGACCTGGTTCTGGACGAGGACGCGGACCGCTCCGCGCCGCTGCTGCTGATCGGCGGCGGCGCACGGGGTACGGCCTGGCAGCAGACCGTACGACGGCTGTCGGGGCGCCCGGTGCAGGTCCCCGAGGCCAGGGAACTGGTCGCGCTCGGCGCCGCGGCCCAGGCGGCCGGCCTGCTGACCGGCGAGGATCCGGCCGCGGTCGCCCGGCGTTGGAACACCACGCGCGGGCCGGTGCTGGACGCCGTGGAGCGGGACGACGAGACGCTGGCCAGGATCAGCGGGGTACTCTCCGACGCGGCCCCGCTGCTGGAGCGGAGCCCCGAGGCTCACTGAGGACTGACGAGGATTGACGGAGGCATGACCGCACCGCTGCACGAGGCCCACCCGACCGGAGCCGGGCGCGCGCTGCCGAACACCCAGCAGGGCATGCGCCGCCGCAACCTCGCCCGGGTGATGCACACCGTAAGCGCCGACGGTCCGCTCTCGCGTGCCGCCGTCGCCTCCCGGATCGGGCTGACGCGCGCGGCGGTGTCGACCCTCGTCGACGAGCTGATCCGCTCGGGACTGCTGGAGGAACTCGGTCCCGAGCGGCCCGGCCGGGTTGGTCGCCCCGGCTCGGCGCTGGCGGTCAGCGGGCACGGTCCCGCCGGAATCGGGGCGGAGGTCGGCGTTGACCATCTCGCCGTCTGCGCGGTGGATCTGCGCGGCGTGGTGCGGGCCCGGGCAGTGCGGCACGGCGCGAATCGAGGCCGGGCGCCCGCACCGGTGATCGAGGAACTCGGCGAGTTGGTGAGCCAAGTCGTCGCCGAGGCCGAGCACGAGGGGCTGTGGCCCGCCGGGCTGGCAATCGCTGTGCCGGGTCTGGTGGCGCGGGACGCGCGCACGGTCGTCCGTGCTCCGAACCTCGACTGGCGGGACGCGGACCTCGGCGGTCTGCTGCCCGTGGACTTCCCGCTGAGCGTGGGCAACGAGGCCAACTTCGGCGCGCTCGCCGAGCTCTGGCTGGGCGACGGTACTGCGCGCGACTTCGTGCACGTGTCGGCGGAAATCGGTATCGGTGCGGCGGTCGTGGTGGACGGCGGGCTGCTGCGTGGAACGCACGGTTTCGCGGGCGAGTTGGGGCATGTGCCGGTCCAGCCGGACGGACCCGCGTGTCCGTGCGGGGGGCGGGGGTGCCTGGAGCAGTACGCGGGTGAGGAGGCGGTGCTGCGCGCGGCCGGACTGGAGCCGGGCCAGGACCGCGTCGGCCTGCTCGCCGACCGTGCCGCCGAAGGCGACGAGGACGTACGGCGCGCCTTGCACGACGCGGGAACGGCGCTCGGCATCGCCCTGACGGGCGCGGTCAATCTGCTGGACCCGGAGAGCGTGGTGCTGGGCGGCGCGCTGGCCGGACTGGCGCCCTGGCTGCTGCCTTCACTGGAAGCCGAGCTGGACCGGCGCACCGCGGGGCCGGCCTGTCCGGTCTCCGTGTCGCGGCTGGGCCCCGAGGGGCCGTTGCTGGGGGCAGCGCACTCCGTGGTGCGGGCCGTGCTGGACGATCCGGCGGGGGTGGCGGAGCGGGCCTGAACCCGCGACGGAGCTGGACACGTAACCAGGCCGGGTATACCGGCAGCAGCATGCCTGCTGCGACTCCATGACGGGCCCGATTCCAGATTCCGCACCAGGTCCGATTCCTGCTTCCACACCAGGCCGTATTCCCGATTCCACACCAGACCCGATTCCTGCTTCGACAACGGACCGGGTTCCAGGCTGTGTTCACTCGTGTGAGTGAGCGGGTTATCCACAATCCCGCGGCTGTCCACGGAAATCGACGCTCGCTTCTGCCCAACCCAGCAGCGCCGTACCGTGAATCACGTGAGCCGCAGTCAGCGCAGGGCTACGGCACGACGCGACCGTTCCATTTCCCACCGGCCTTCCGCAGAACGGAGCTGTGCAGCGATGAGCGACCCCAGGATCCTGACCGTGCGCCCCAAGCCCGGCGAGTACGCGTGGACGTTCGGCGGCGCACCGCCGGTGGCCCGCATCGCGCCCGGCACGGTGCTCGACCTGTACACGGAGGACTGCTTCGCCGGGCGGGTGCGGTCGGAGAAGGACCTGGTGTCCCAGGTGTGCGAGTTTCCCTATCTCAACCCGCAGACCGGACCGTTCCACATCGAGGGCGCCGAGCCGGGCGACACCGTGGCCGTGCACTTCGTATCGATCGAACCGGCACGGGACTGGGCCGCGTCGACCACGGTCCCCCTGTTCGGCGCGCTCACCTCAACGCACACCACGGCCACGCTGCAACCGCCTCTGCCGGAGACCGTGTGGATCTGGCAGCTCGATCGGGCACGACGTACGGCGTTGTTCCGAGCGCACGACAGTGACATCGAGGCGGAACTGCCCATGGACCCGATGCACGGCACCGTGGGGGTCGCCCCCGCAAATCTGGAAGTCCGCTCCGCCCTGGTGCCCGACGCGCACGGCGGGAACATGGACACGCCCGAGATGCGGGCCGGCGTGACCTGCTATCTCGGGGTGAACGTCGAGGGCGCGCTCCTCAGTCTCGGTGACGGACACGCCCGGCAGGGCGAGGGCGAGACCTGCGGCGTCGCCGTCGAGTGCGCGATGAACACCGTGGTGATCGTCGAGCTGCTCAAGGGAGTTGCCACACCCTGGCCCCGCATCGAGTCGGACACCCACATCATCTCGACGGGTTCGGCCCGGCCACTGGAAGACGCGTTCCGGATATCCCAGCTCGACCTGGTGCAGTGGCTCGTGCGTGACTACGGGTTCAGCGAGCTGGACGCCTACCAGTTCGCGACCCAGGCCGTCGAGTCGCCGCTGGCCAACGTGTGCGACACCAACTACACGTGCGTGGCCAAGATCCGCAAGGAGTGGCTGCCGGCACGCGAGACGCACCGCGGAGTGCACGCGCAACTTCGTGAGACGGCAGCGACTCTGAGTTGAGCACCCCGGTCGAACTCAACGGCTGAAAGACAGACCATCACCCCTGAAAGGGAAACCCTCCTTGGAACGCGCAAGACCACGCCCCAGCCGCCGGCTGCTCCTCCAAGGCACCGCACTCGCCGCCGTCCCGTATGTCCTGCTCCCGGAGCGACCGGCCGGTGCGCATGTCCCCGCACCGGACTACGCGCCCGCCGTGTGGCGCCCGGCGAGCGCCGCCAACTACACGGTGCCGGACCACTCAGCGGCCCGTCCTGTCGATCGGGTGATCATCCACGTGACTCAGACCACCTACACCAAGACCCTGTTCGTCTTCGAGAACCCCAGGCAACACGTGTCCGCGCACTACGTCGTCCGGTCGGCCGACGGACACACGTCACAGTGCGTCCGCGAGGCGGACATCGCCTGGCACGCCGGGGACTGGGAGCACAACAGGCGCAGCATCGGCATAGAGCACGAGGGCTGGGTCGACGAGCCCGCCTACTTCACCGGCGTCATGTACGAGACGTCGGCCCGGCTCACGGCTGCCATCTGCGCCAGGTACGGCATACCGAAGGACCGGGAACACATCATCGGCCACCACGAGGTGCCGGGCACCGACCACACCGATCCCGGCCCGCACTGGGACTGGGAGCGCTACATACGGTTGGTCAACGCGGCCTGAAGTTTCACATGGCGTCACCGGCGTGGCCATCGTTCGGGTGACCCGGGTCGAAAAGGTTGTCCGCGTGCGCACCCGGAGTGACGATGTCCCCAGCCGCATCGCCTTCCGGGAGGCCGAGTTGACCGATCCATGGGTGGCCCTGGAGCCGGGGGCCGACCCTGCCGAGCGGGTACGGGTGCTGCGTCATGCGCATGCGACGTTCACCGAGGTGGGCACCGTGCCGAAGCCGGTGCGTGCCGTGGTGGCCGACTCGTGGCGGCGTTCGGCGCGGGCGGGTGTGGGCCCGGACGGCACCGCGAGCGTGGAGCTGGCGGACGGCGATCTCGGCGCCTACCGCGCGGAACATCCGCTGGCGCGGGTGATGCCGTTGTTCCGGGAGCTGTTGGGCACGTTCGCCGCCGACGGGGAGCATCTGCTCGCGGTGTGCGACGCGCACGGCAGGCTGCTGTGGGTCGAGGGCGATCCGACGACCAGGCGCAGGGCGGGACGGATGAACTTCGTGCCGGGCGCGCGGTGGGCGGAGTCCGCGATGGGGACGAACGCGCCGGGCACGGCGGTCGCGGTGGACCGGCCAGTGCAGGTGTTCGCGGCCGAGCACTTCATCCGCCGGGTGCAGCCCTGGACCTGTGCGGCGGCGCCGGTGCACGATCCGCGCACGGGACGGGTGCTCGGGGCGGTGGACATCACCGGTGGCGATGGGCTTGCGCATCCACACAGCCTGGGGTTCGTCCAAGCGGTGGCGCGTGCCGCGGAGTCTCAACTGGCGCTGCTCGCCCCGCAGGTGCGGACCACCGACACGCCCGAGCTGTGCGCTCTGGGCCGCGACGAGGCGCAGTTGCGCATCGGGGGCCGCCGGATCAGGCTCAGTCGTCGGCACAGCGAGATCCTGGTGCTGCTGGCGCGCCACCCGGAGGGACTGACCGGTGACGAGTTGCTGTGTGCGCTGTACGAGGACGAGTCGGTGACGCCTGTGACCCTGCGGGCCGAACTGGCCCGGCTGCGCCGGATCGTCGCCCCCGGGCTGCTCGGCTCCCGGCCCTACCGGCTCACGATGCCGGTCGAGTCGGACGTGACGGTGGTCGAACGCCGTCTGGATGCCGGTGCGGTCACCGGTGCGGCCATGGCGTACGCCGGCCCGCTGCTGCCCGGCTCCCAGGCACCGGCGGTGGTGCGGCTCCGGCGGCGCCTCGCGGACGGGGTCCGTACGGCGTTGATCGCCCGCCGTGATCCCGACCTGCTGGCGGACTGGGCGCACGCGCCATGGGGCGAGGACGACCTCGACGTATGGCGAGCACTCGCAGCGGTGCGGCCGACGTCGGCGGTACGGTCGCGGCTGACCGCGCTGGAGTCCGAACTCTCGGCGCCGCCCGCTTGGGAGCGCCGCGCCACCCGCTGACCCGCCTCCGGCTCGCTGACAGAACCCTCGGTGCTCCTGCAGAACCCCAGGCGCGCGCAACGTACTTGCAACCTCGCCGTCCCTAGCCTCGCGCCGAGAGCTGCCCAACGGCGGGCAGCGCTTCTTCGGGAGGCAGAGCAGCATGACCCGTTACAAGGCGCCGGGCACTGAGGGTGCGATCGTCTCCTACCAGGCGCGCTACGACCACTTCATCGGCGGTGAGTACGTGCCGCCGATCCGGGGGCAGTACTTCGAGAACCCGTCGCCGGTGAACGGGCAGCCGTTCACCGAGATCGCGCGAGGCACGGCGGAGGACGTGGAGCGGGCGCTCGACGCGGCGCACGCGGCCGCCCCCGCGTGGGGCCGCACCTCGGTGACCGAGCGGGCCGACATCCTGCTCAAGATCGCCGACCGTATGGCGACGAACCTTGAGCAGTTGGCGGTGGCCGAGAGCTGGGAGAACGGCAAGCCGGTACGCGAGACGCTGGCAGCGGACATTCCGCTGGCCATCGACCACTTCCGCTACTTCGCGGGCGCGATCAGGGCGCAGGAGGGATCGCTCGGCGAGGTCGACGACGACACGGTGGCGTACCACTTCCACGAGCCGTTGGGCGTGGTCGCGCAGATCATCCCGTGGAACTTCCCGATCCTCATGGCGACATGGAAGCTCGCACCCGCGCTGGCGGCCGGCAACGCGGTCGTACTCAAGCCGGCCGAGCAGACGCCGGCGTCCATTCACTACTGGCTCAGCCTGGTCGCCGACCTGCTCCCGCCCGGCGTGCTCAACATCGTCAACGGCTTCGGCGTGGAGGCGGGCAAGCCGCTGGCGTCGAGCCCCAGGGTGGCCAAAGTGGCGTTCACCGGTGAGACCACGACCGGCCGGTTGATCATGCAGTACGCCTCGGAGAACATCACTCCGGTCACCCTCGAACTCGGTGGCAAGTCCCCGAACATCTTCTTCGACGACGTCTGGGCGGCGAACGACGACTTCCGGGACAAGGCGCTCGAGGGCTTCACCATGTTCGCGCTGAACCAGGGCGAGGTGTGCACGTGCCCGTCCCGGGCGCTGGTCCAACGCGGCCAGTACGCCGACTTCATGGAGGCGGCGATCGCCCGCACCGAGCAGATCAAGACCGGTCACCCGCTCGACACGGACACGATGATCGGCGCGCAGGCCTCCAACGACCAGTTGGAGAAGATCCTCTCGTACCTGGACATCGGCCGGCAGGAAGGCGCCAGGGTTCTCACGGGCGGCGAACGCATCGAGCACGACGGCGAGTTGAAGGGCGGCTACTACGTCCAGCCGACGATCTTCGAGGGCGACAACCGCATGCGGATCTTCCAGGAGGAGATCTTCGGCCCGGTCGTCTCGGTGACGTCCTTCGACGACTTCGACGACGCCATCAAGATCGCCAACGACACGCTGTACGGCCTCGGCGCGGGCGTGTGGACCCGCGACATCAACACCGCGTACCGCGCGGGGCGCGCGATCCAGGCGGGGCGTGTATGGACGAACTGCTATCACGCCTACCCTGCGCACGCGGCGTTCGGCGGCTACAAGGGCTCGGGCATCGGGCGTGAGACGCACAAGATGATGCTGGAGCACTACCAGCAGACGAAGAACGTTCTAGTTTCATACAGTACAAAGAAACTTGGGTTCTTCTAGAGCCTGAAGTCGGTTGCCTGGAGACGTCGTTGTGCTCCAGGCAACCCGACACCGGAGTCACTCTAGGTAAGCAACAGGCGGCCTCAGGTCGATGGTCGACCTGCACGAGGACTGTCCCCGGACCAGTCACGGACCAGACTCCCGCCCGGCGTGAGGCAGGCGACAACCCTCTGGACACGTGTGGTGGCACGACCTAGCGGGACCGCTCAGGCTCAGCAGCACGCTCCGCGGGCGTGGGAACATGCTTCGAGCCCGACTGCTTTCATCGCATGGTGCCCATGACCGTCGTGCTGGCGGCCGAGTGAAGGACCGCCACAAAGGCACGCCGAGGAACTCCCAGTCGGCCAGGACGAGTTGGCCCGGCCCGCAGGAGCGGGGCAGGCGGCCCGCGCTGCTCCGCACGACCGCAAGCGGCCACCACCCGATCCACCAACCCGGATGGATACACCCAGGTCAGCAACCCCAAGCCCGATAACTCACCGACATCCGCAGACACCCGCACCACCCCCGAACCACTGCACGGCAGCGTACGCCGATCGGCTATCGCAACGGCATTGTCCCTAGTTCGTATCTACGCGTCAGAGGACATCCGCACCCTCATGTCCAGGCTCCGGACCGGCTATTGATCGGTGAATCAAGGCTAAGAGGCCGCGCGGACAGGCGTGCGGTCACGACCGGCAATCATGCCGATTTCCGACATCAACGACATGGCCGAGCTCTGCGGCGACCGGGTCCGACTCATTGCGGTTCCTGTTCACCGATCGGTGTCGGGGGTGCAGCCAGATAACTGACTACCCATTAGTATCTGACGAGTCATCAGCTCCAAAGCGCGCGCGTGCACCGAATCCGCTCGTCTCGATCGCACACCCCCCTCGATCGCACAGAGGAGCCTCCCCCATGACGCACACCGTTATCGGCGTCAGCCCGTTGGGTGCACCGGACCCCCGCCTCGCCGCCGCCGTCTGCCGGGCCGGTGGGTCCGGTGTCCTCGACCTCGGCCCGGGCGCCCGCGCCGCCCGCGAGGCCCTGACCCTCTTGCGGCAGTGGGCCCCGGGCCGCCACGGCGTGCGGGTCCCCGCCGACTGTGCGCTGCGCCCCGAAGAGCTGTGGGCCCCGGCGCCCGCCGGACCGTGCACCGTGCTCCTCGCCCCCGACGCGCCCTGGACCGTCGCCGAGGTCCGGGCCACCGCCCGCGCCGCCGCCGCGGACCCCGCCGTGCTCGCCGAGGTCCGCGGCCCCGGCGAGGCCGTCCGGGCCGTGGCCGACGGTGTCACCGGGCTCGTCGTACGCGGCGAGGAGTCCGGCGGCCCCTGCGGCGAACACTCCACCTTCGTGCTGCTCCAGCGCGTCCTCGGCGCCGTACCGGCCGACCTGCCGGTGTGGGCCTGCGGCGGCATCGGGCCGCACACCGCGGCCGCCGCCGTGCTCGCGGGCGCCCGCGGAGTCGTACTGGACATCCAGCTCGCACTGCTCGACGAGGCCGGTACGGCCCCCGCGGTCGCCGGTCTGCTGCGCGCCGCCGACGGCACCGAGACCGTCGTCGTCGACGGCTGCCGGGTGCTCGACCGAAGCCGCCCCGGCCTCCCGGCCGTCCTGCGCGACCGGCCCCTGCCGCTGGGCCAGGATGCCTTTCTCGCTGCCCGGTTCGCCGAGCGGTACGGCACCGTGGACCGCGCCCTCGCCGCCGTCACGGAGGGCATCGACGCCGCCGTGGCGGACGACGGCGCCGTGCTGCGCGGCGGCTCGCCGATGTGCCGGGCGCTCGGCACCACACTGCCGGTCGTCCAGGGCCCGATGACCCGGGTCAGCGACCAGGCACGGTTCGCGGCGGCCGTCGCGGACGGCGGCGGACTGCCGTTCGTCGCGCTCGCCCTGGCCGGGCCCGAGCAGACCCGCACCCTGCTCGAGCAGACCAAGTCCGCGCTCGGCGACCGCTCCTGGGGCGTCGGCATCCTCGGCTTCGTTCCGGAAGAGATACGTACCGCCCAACTGGAGGCCGTCCGTGAGCTGCGCCCCAGCCACGCCGTCATCGCGGGCGGCCGTCCCTCCCAGGCGGCCGCTCTGGAGGCCGAGGGCATCCGTACCTTTCTGCACGTGCCGTCGCCCGGGCTGCTCGGCCAGTTCCTGGCGGCCGGCGTCCGGCGCTTCGTCTTCGAGGGCGCCGAGTGCGGCGGGCATATCGGGCCGCGCAACAGCTTCCCGCTCTGGGAGGCGCAACTGGCCGTCCTGGAGGACTTCCTCGACGCGGCGGCCGACGACGGTCACACCGGTGGCGGTGACGCCGCCGACCCACAGGACGTACAGGTGCTCTTCGCGGGCGGCATCCACGACGAGCGCTCCGCCGCCATGGTCGCCGCGCTCGCCGCCCCGCTCACCACCCGCGGTGCCGTCGTCGGCGTTCTGATGGGCACCGGCTACCTCTTCACCGAGGAGGCCGTCGAGTGCGGCGCCATCCGGCCGCTGTTCCAGCGCGCGGCCTTGGACGCCAGGTCGACAACGCTCCTGCACACCGCGCCCGGCCACGCCACCCGCTGCCTGCCCAGCGCGTTCAGCGACACGTACCGGGAGGTCAAGGACGAGCTGCGGACTCAGGGGATACCCGAGCGGCAGGTCTGGCAGGAGCTGGAGCAGCTCAACATCGGCCGCCTGCGCATCGCCAGCAAGGGCGTCGAGCGGGTCGGCCACGAGCTGCTCGACGTCGACGAGGAGCGCCAGCGCGAAGCGGGCATGTTCATGGCCGGCGAGGTCGCCGTGCTCCGCTCCGCCGTCACCACCGTCGACGCCCTGCACCACGCGGTCACCGACGGGGCCGCCGACTTCTACGGGCGCCGCACCGCCGAACTCGCCGCAGACGTACGCGACGCGGGCGGTACGGTACCCGCACGGAACCCGGCCCCCGCTCCCAAACCGCTCGACATCGCCGTCGTCGGCATGGCAGGCATGTTCCCCGGCGCCGCCGACCTGCCCGCCTACTGGGCCCAGGTGCTCGCCGGCGCCGACGCGATCACCGAGGTCCCGGACACCCGCTGGGATCCCGCGCTGCACTTCGGCGCGGACGCCGAGGCGGACGACGTGTCCGCGTCCAAGTGGGGCGGTTTCCTGCCTCCGATCCCCTTCGACCCGCTGGCCTACGGAATCCCGCCCGCCTCCCTGGCCGCCATCGAACCCGTCCAGCTCCTCGCCCTGGAGGCGGCCAGGCGGGCGCTCGCCGACGCCGGGCTCGACCGCCGGGCCTTCCCGCGCGAGCGGACCTGCGTCGTCTTCGGTGCCGAGGCGGGCAGCGACATCTCCGGCGCCGCGACGCTGCGCAGCGTCCTGCCCTCGTACATCGGCCGTCTTCCCGAGGACCTGGAGGAGCAGCTCCCGAAGCTCACCGAGGACTCCTTCCCCGGCATGCTCGCCAACGTCATCGCCGGCCGGATCGCCAACCGGCTCGACCTCGGCGGCGCCAACTACACGGTCGACGCCGCCTGCGCCTCCTCCCTGGCCGCCGTCGACGCCGCCTGCAAGGAACTGGCCTTCGGTGCCGCCGACGTGGCCCTGTGCGGCGGCGCCGACCTGCACAACGGCATCAACGACTACCTGCTCTTCTCCTCCGCGCACGCGCTGTCGCCCACCGGCCGCTGCCGCACGTTCGACGCAGCCGCCGACGGCATCGCACTCGGCGAGGGCGTCGCCTGTCTCGTACTCAAGCGCCGCACCGACGCCGAGCGGGACGGCGACCGGATCTACGCCGTCATCGAGGGCGTCGGCAGCGCCAGCGACGGCCGCTCCCTCGGCCTGACCGCGCCCCGCCCCGAGGGCCAGCGCGCCGCCCTGGAACGCGCCTACGCGCAGGCCCGCGTCTCGCCCGCCGAGGTCGGCCTGATCGAGGCCCACGGCACCGGCACCGTCGTCGGCGATCGCACCGAACTCAGCACGCTCACCCGGCTGTTCGAGGAGGCCGGGGCCGCGCCCAGCAACTGCGTCGTGGGCTCCGTCAAGTCCCAGATCGGGCACACCAAGTGCGCCGCCGGTCTCGCCGGGCTGATCAAGGCCGCGCTCGCCCTGCATACCGGGGTGCGCCCGCCCACCCTGCATATCGACGTGCCCAACCCCGTCTGGACCGGCCCCGACAGCCCATTCGTCTTCCACAGCGAGGCCCGGCCCTGGGCCGAGCCCGCCGCCCGCCGCGTCGCCGGGGTGAGCGCCTTCGGATTCGGCGGCACCAACTTCCACGTGGTGCTGCGGGCCCACGCCGACGCCGGAGCGCCGCCGCGCCAGAGCCACGACGTCTGGCCCGCCGAGCTGTTCGTCTTCCGCACCCGCGCAGCGGCCGAGGAACTCGCCGACCTCGCGGCGAGCGGCCACTGGCGGCTGCGGGACCTGGCGCGTACCGCCGCACAGCGCGCGGAGACCGGCCCGGGCCCGCTCCTCGGTGCCGTGGTCGCCGAGTCCGTCACCGAACTCCCGCACCTGATACGGGACCTCCTCGACGGCACGCCCGGGAGAAGCGGAGTGTTCCCGGCCACAGGCGCCGCCGCCGGGGCGGCCGACGGCGACGGCGACGACGGTGGCAAGGTGGCGTTCCTCTTCCCCGGCCAGGGCAGCCAGCGCCCCGGCATGTTCGCCGAGCTGTTCACCGCCTTCCCCGAACTCGGCCGCCACCTGTACCACGCCCCGGCCGCCGCCCTCTTCCCGCCCGCCGCCTTCGACGCCGCCGAACGCGCCGCACAGGTCGCCCGGCTCACCGACACCCGCCACGCCCAGCCCGCGCTAGGGGCGGTCGGCCTCGCCGCGTACGACACCCTCACCGCGGTCGGTGTCCGCCCGGACATGGCCGCAGGGCACTCCTACGGCGAACTCGTCGCGCTCTGCGCCGCGGGCTCCCTCGACCCCGACACGCTCGGTGACCTCAGCCGGGAGCGGGCCGAGGCGATCCTCGCCGCGATCGGTGCACAGGGGTCCGATCCCGGCACCATGGCCGCCGCAGTGGCCTCCGCCGAGCAGGTGACCCGGGTGCTCGCCGGGGCAGGCCTGGCCGAGCGGGTCGTCGTCGCCAACCACAACGCGCCCGCGCAGAGCGTGCTCTCGGGCCCGAGGGACGCCGTCGCCGAAGCCGTCGACGCGCTCACCGACGCCGGGTTCGCCGTCCGCCCGCTGCCCGTCGCCTGCGCCTTCCACAGCCCGCTGGTCGCCGGGGCCGTGTCCCGCTTCGCCGAGATCCTGACGGCGTACGCCGTGCGCGGCCCCGAGTTCCCGGTCTGGGCCAATCTCACCGGCACCCGCTATGCCGGGGACCCCGCCCAGGTACGGGCCAACCTCGCCGAGCAGATCGCCGCCCCCGTCCGTTTCGCCGAGCAGATCGAGGCGATGTACGACGCCGGAGCGCGGATCTTCGTCGAGTGCGGGCCCGGCACCGTGCTCACCGGTCTGGTCGGCCAGATCCTCGGCGACCGGCCGCACGTCGCCGTCCCGTTCGAACCCCGCCCCGACGCGGGCCTGCGCGGCCACCTCGAGGCCCTGGCCCGGCTCGCCGCGGCCGGTGTCCCGGTGGCGCCCGCACGGCTCTTCAGCGGACGCGACACGGCGCTCGCCGACCCGGCCGCCGTGCCGGAGCGGCCCGGCTGGACGGTCGACGGCCACCTCGTACGCACGGCGGACGGCCGGCCGGTGCCGGGAGCGCTGCGCCCGGCCCGGCGCACCTCGGGCATCCCGCGGACCAGAGAGCGGACCAGTGAGGCGACGACGATGGGCGAACGGGAGGAACTGCTCCGGGAGTTCCTGCGCAACAGCCGGGAGATGCTGGCCGCACAACGGGACGTGCTCCTCGGCTACCTCGGGGCTCCGCCCGCGCCGCAGGCGGCTCCGCCGACCCCCGAACCCCTTCCGGCCCCGGCTCCGGCCGCTCTCGCTGCGGCTCCGGCCCCCGCTCCCGCTCCGGTGGGCGTGGATGTGCTGGCCGAGGTGCTGGCAGTGATCGCGGAACGTACGGGATATCCGGTGGAGATGGTGGGGGCGGAGTCGGATCTGGAGGCGGATCTGAGTGTGGATTCGATCAAGCGGACGGAGATCGCCGGGGAGCTGGGACGGCGGCTGCTGGGCTCGGGTGCGGATCTGCGGTCGTTGCCGGACGCGGACCTGGAGGAGCTGACCCGGGAGCGCACCGCCGCCGGGATCGCCGACTGGCTGCGGGCCCGCGCGAAGGCGCTCGCCGACCCGGACCCGGCACCCGCCCTCGCCACCTCGGCCCCCGTCGCCGAGGAGTCCTCCGACCCGCTCACCGGCCAGGCTCCCCACCGCTATCTGCTGCGGCCCGCCCCGCTCGACCCGGCGCCCGTGCCCGGCGCCGAAGGCGCGGCACAGCTGCGCGGGAAGCGGTTCCTGATCGTCGCGGACGACACGCCACTCGGACGGGCCCTTGTCACCCGGCTCACCGCCCTCGGCGCGCTCGCCGCCCGTGTCGGCCCGGACACCGCACAGCTCGCAGGGCACACTGGCCCGGTCGACGGAGTGCTGCACCTGGGCGCTCTCGCGGGTACGGAACAACAACTGCTGCCCGCCAAGCTCACCGTGCTCCAGGAACTGCTGCTGCGCGGCCCGCGCTGGCTGCTCTGCCCCCGCCTCCCCGACGACACCAGCGGCCTCGACGGCTTCGTGCGCACCGCGGCCCGCGAATACCCCGACACCGTGGTCCGCACCGTGGAACTCGACCCCGACGAGCCCGCCACCGAGCAGGCCGAGGCACTCGTCGGGGAACTGCTGGCGCCCGACCGGGAGCCCGTCGTGCTGCGCACCTGCGGCGTCCGCCGCGCCCCTGTACCGTACGAGAGCCCTCTGGGCCCGCCCGTCTCCTCCGGCGCCGGGCCCGCCTCCTCCGGCGCCGCCGCAGCCGCGGCACTCGGGCTCGGCCCGGAGTCGGTCGTCGTCCTCGCGGGCGGCGCGCGCGGCATCACAGCCCGGTTCACCCTCGCCCTTGCCGCCGCCGCACGCTGCCGGGTCGAACTGCTCGGGCGTACGCCGCTCGACGACGGCACGGGCGGGCACCACGAGCTGGCCCACGCCACCGACCTGCCCGCGCTGCGTGCAGCGCTCGCCGCCCGGGGCGGTCTGAGCACCGCCGAGATCGACCGCGAAGCGGGCCGCGTCCTGGCCCGCCGCGAGATCGCCGCGACCCTGGCCGAGGTACACGACGCGGGCGGCCGGGCCAGGTACCGGGCACTCGACCTGCGGGACGCGGAGGCCGTGCAGCAGGCGGTCAAGGAGACGTACGCGACGTACGGCCGGATCGACGGGGTCGTACACGCCGCCGGAGTGATCGAGGACCGGCTGCTCGCCGAGAAGGACCCCGTCTCCTTCGAACGGGTCTACGGCACCAAGGTGGACGGCGCCCGCGCACTGCTCTCGGCTCTCCGGCGACTTCCCCAACTGCCCGCCTTCACTGTCATGTTCGGCTCCGTCTCGGCGGTGTACGGCAACCGCGGCCAGGCCGACTACGCCGCCGCCAACGACGCACTCGCCCGCCTCGGCCGCCTCTGGCGCGCCGGCACCGGCAGCCGTACCGTCACCGTGCACTGGGGCCCGTGGGCGCCGGCCGGGGCGCACGGCGGCATGGTCGGCCCTGAGCTGGGCCGGGAGTACGCGCGCCGCGGCATCGAGCTGATCGACCCGGAGGAGGGCGTGCTCGCACTGCTGCGGGAGCTGGCCTGGGGCGAGCCGGAGACCGACGAGGTCGTCCTGACGGCGTCGGGCCGGTGAGGCCCACGATGCGACCGACCGCCCCGCAGCAGCGGCAGCCCGTCGCCATCGTCGGCATGGCGGTGACCCTGCCCGGCGCCTGTGACCTGGCCGCGTTCTGGCGCAACCTCGTCACCGGCGCTGACGCCATCTCCGAGGTGCCCAAGGCCCGCTGGGACGCGGACACCTACTACGACCCGGACGGACGGCGCGGCCTCGATGGCGTCTACTGCCGCCGCGGCGGCTTCGTCGACGGGCTCGACGCACTCGCCGCCTTCGACCCGACCGTCTTCGGACTCATGCCGGACTCTGTGCCCGGCACCGAACCCGACCAGCTGATCGCACTGCGCACCGCCGCGGCCGCGCTCGCCGACGCGGGGGAGGCCGCACTGCCCGAAGACCGCTCCCGGGTCGGTATCGTGCTCGGCCGCGGCGGTTATCTGAGCGACGGGCTCGCCCGACTCGACCAGCAGATGCGTACGTCCGCCCAACTGGTGTGCACCCTGCACGAGTTACTGCCCGAGCTGGACGGCGAGCGGCTCAACGCGGTACGGATGGCGTTCACGGCAGCGCTCGGCGGGGAGCAGAGCCCCGAGTCGGTGATCGGCCTCGTGCCCAACTTCGCGGCGTCCCGGGTCGCCAACCGGCTCGATCTGCGTGGCCCCGCCTACACCGTGGACGCGGCCTGCGCCTCCTCGCTCGTCGCACTCGACCAGGCCGTCGGCGCGCTCGCCGCGGGCAGCTGCGACGTGATGCTCGCGGGGGGCGTGCACCACTGCCACGACATCACGCTCTGGTCCGTCTTCAGCCGGCTGCGGGCGCTGTCGCCGTCCCAGCGGATCCGCCCGTTCCACCGGGACGCGGACGGCGTGCTGATGGGCGAGGGCACCGGCGTGGTCGTACTCAAACGGCTCGCGGACGCGCGGCGCGACGGCGACCGGATCTACGCCGTGGTCCGCGGCGTCGGCGTGGCCGGCGACGGCCGGGCCGGCTCCCTGGTCAACCCGGACCCCGGGGGCCAGGCCCGCGCCGTCCGGCTCGCCTGGGCTGCGGCGGGGCTCGACCCGGCGGCACCGGGGTCGCTCGGCCTCCTGGAGGCGCACGGCACCGGAACCCCCGGCGGCGACCGGGCCGAACTGGCCGCGCTGGCCGAGGTGTTCGGGCCGCCGGACCCGGACGCCGGGCCCGACGCCGTGATCGGTTCCGTGAAGTCGATGATCGGCCACACGATGCCGGCGGCGGGTGTGGCGGGCCTCGTCAAGGCGGCCCTGGCGGTGCACCACGGCATGCTCCTGCCGACCCTGCACTGCGACGACCCGCACCCGGCGCTCCGCGTCACCCGCTTCGCTCCGGCCCAGCAGGCCCGGACCTGGGACGGGGACGTCCGACGTGCCGCGGTCAGCGCCTTCGGCTTCGGCGGGATCAACGCCCACGTCGTCCTGGAGTCGGTACCGGAGCCCGTACCTGGCCCCGCATGGGCGCCTGCCCCGGCGTCGGCTCCCGCACCGGCATCGGCTCCGGCCGTCGCGCCTGCGGCCCCGGCACCCGGCGGCCCGGGCGCTGGGCCTGCTGGCTGCGCGGACCGTGCCGAAGTGGCCGAGCCGCCCCGGCTGTTGCGGCTCGCCGCCGCGACCCCGCAGGACCTCGCCGAACTGCTCGACGCCGACGACACCGAGCTGCGCGCGGCCGCCGCCGAGGGCGGAGCGAGGGGAGCCGGGGGCGCCCGCGTCGCCGTCCTGGACCCCACCGACCGCCGCCTCGCCCTGGCCCGCAAGGCAGTCGCCCGCGCCCGGACATGGGGCGGCCGGAGCGACGTCTGGTGCGCGCCGCGGCCGGTACTCGGCATGGGCGGCGGGAAGATCGCCTTCCTCTGCCCAGGGCTGGAGGCCGAGTTCGAGCCGCGGGCCGAGGACGTCGCCCGCCACTTCGACCTGCCGGCGCCGCACTGGCCGGACGCCCGCGTGGGCGACGTCGCCCGGCACAGCGCGGCCGTCGTCGGCCTCGGCCGGCTGCTCGCCGGAGCGCTCGCCCGGATCGGCGTCCGGCCGGACGCGCTGGCCGGGCACAGTGTGGGGGAGTGGACGGCGATGGCGGTCGGCGGGATGTACGCGGACGCCGAGGTCGACGCCTTCCTGCGGGACTTCGACCCGGCCACGCTGCGCGTCCCAGGGCTCGCCTTCGCCGCGTTCGGCACCGGTGCGGACCAGGTGGATGCCGAGCTCGCGGCGTACCCGGACGTCGTCGTCTCGCACGACAACGCGCCCCACCAGACCGTCGTCTGCGGGCCTCACGACCAGGTCGAGGCGCTCATCGGGCGGCTGCGCGGCGCGGGAGTGCTCGGTCGGCTGCTGCCCTTCGAGTCCGGCTTCCACACGCCGATGCTCGCCCCGTACCTCACCTCCATCGAGAAGGCCGCGCGCGGCTTCACGCTGCACCCGCCCCGGGTGCCCGTCTGGTCCGCCACGACCGCCGCGCCCTTCCCGGCCGACGAGGCCGCGGCGCGCGCGCTCTTCCTGCGCCACCTGCTCGAACCGGTCCGCTTCCGGCAGCTCACCACGGCCCTGTACGACGCCGGGTTCCGGGCCTTCGTACAGCTGGGCCAGGGCCAGCTGCCAGCTCTCGTGGACGACACCCTCACCAGCCGCGCGTGCCTGACGCTCAGCGCCAACACGCCCCGGCACAGCGGGCTTTCGCAGCTGTACCGGGTGGCGGCCGGACTCTGGTCGCACGGTGCCGAGCCGGACTTCGCGGCGCTGCGGGCGGGGGCCACGCCTCGGTCGACGGCGGCGCCTGCCCGTACGGCGGAGACCGACCCTGCGGCGGAGACCGTCCGTACGGGCGCGGAGAGTCCGCGAGCCGTCCCCGCCCCCGCCCCCGCCCCCGTCACCGTCGTCCCCCTCACCCTCGGCTCCGGGCTCGTCTCGCTCGACGCCGCCACCCGGGACCGGCTCCGCAGCACCCTGCGCGCGGCACCCGCACCCGGGATGGACCGGCTCGCGGCCGTCGCCGCGCGGAGCCCCGTGGCGGCCGAACTGCGCTCGCTGCTCGGCGAGACGGCGGACACGGCAGCGGAACTGGCGGAACTGTTCGCCGCGGCAGCGGCCCCGCGCCGCACCGCGCCCGCGGCGCCGCCCCCCGAGCTCTCGGCGACCGGGGCGGTGCCGCCGCCTGCCGCCACCCCCCGCGCCATCACCCTGCGCATCGCACTCGACACCATGCCGTACCTCGCCGACCACTGTTTCTTCCGGCAGCCCGCGCACTGGCCCGAGATCGCCGACCGCTGGCCCGTGGTGCCCGCCACCACCCTGGTGCAGCACATGATCGACGCCGTGCCCGGCCCAGGGAGGGCCGTGGCCGTGTACGACGCCCGGTTCCTGCAGTGGACCGTCGCCGCCCCGCCCACCGAGGCCACGGTCACGGTCCGGCCCGAGGGACAGGGGCGGTACGCCGTGGAGTTCGGGCGCCACGCCCGCGCCACGGTCGAGACCGCCCACGGGCACGACACCGCGCCCCGCCCACGGCCGTGGCGGACGGACGCCCCGGAGAGCCGTCCGGCTGTGTCCGCGCGGCAGATGTACGACGACCGCTGGATGTTCCACGGGCCGCGGTTCCGCGGCGTCACCGAGATCGGCGCGCTCGGCGAGCGGCACGTCCGCGGTGTCCTGACCACCCCGTCCGCGCCCGGCGCGCTCCTCGACAACGTCGGTCAGCTGCTCGGCTACTGGCTGATGGCCACGCACCCCGACCGCACCATCGTCTTCCCGACGGGCGTCGAGGAGATCCGTTTCCACGGCCCGCTCCCGCAACAGGGCACCGCACTCGACTGCCACATCAGGGTCACCACCGTGACGGACACCGCCCTGGTGGCTGACGCGCAGCTCGCCCGCGACGGCGAGGTCTGGGCCGAGATCCGCGGCTGGCGGGACCGGCGCTTCGACTCGCCGCCCGAGGTCGATCCGGTCAAACGATGGCCCGAGCACAACACTCTGTCGGAAACCCAGGAGGGCGGCTGGCAGCTGGTCTTCGAACGCTGGCCCGACCCCGCATCCCGCGAGATCTACATGCGCAGCCAGCTCGCGGGCCCTGAGCGCGAGCAGTACGCCGGGCACCCCCCGCGCGGCCGGCGCCCGTGGCTGCTCGGCCGGATCGCCGCCAAGGACGCCGTACGCCGCCACCTGTGGGCGCACGGCGCGGGCCCCGTCTTCCCCGCCGAGATACGGGTCGCCAACGACCCTGACGGCAGACCGCGCCCCGAGGGCGTACACGGCAGAGAACTCCCGCCTCTGGAACTGTCGCTGGCGCACTGCCGGGAGGCTGCCGTCGCACTCGTCCGCCCCGCCGCCGACAGCACCGGCACCGGCACCGGTATCGACATCGAGGAGATCGTCGAGCGCCCCGAAACGACGTACGACGCCGTCCTCGCCCCGGACGAGCGGGCGCTCTTCACCGGGCTCGGCGGCGGCCCCGGCCCGCTGACCCGGTTCTGGGCCGCCAAGGAAGCCGCGGCCAAGGCCGAGGGCACCGGACTGGGCGGCCGGCCGCGGGACTTCACGGCGGTCGAGGTCGAAGACGGCGCCCGTGCCCTCACGGTCCGGGCGCCCTCCGGCCGGCTGCGGCGCATCCGGCTCGCCGATGTGACCAACCCGCCGGGGCTGCCCACCCGTACCTACGCCGTCGCTTGGACCGAGGAGAGCCCATCATGACCAGCCCCGCCACCACCGGCCCCGCGTACGCCGCGGTCCTCGCCGAGATCACCGACGCTCTGCACACGGTCCTCGACGACCTCGAACTGGACGACACCCCGATCACCTCCGACACCCGCTTCGTGGAGGACCTCGACCTGGAGTCCATCGATCTGGTCACGCTCACCGCCGAGCTGGGCGGGCGCTACGGCGACCGGGTCGACTTCCCCGCCTGGTTCGCCTCGCTCGAACTCTCCGACATCATCGGACTGACCGTCGGACAACTCGTCCAGTACATCGCGGGGTGCCTGCGGTGACCACGATCGAGGCGGGCGGGATCCGGCTGAACGTGGAGCGGCTGAACGGCGCACCCACCCCGGAACCGGGCCCGCCCCAGACGGTCGTCCTCGTGCACGGCATCGCGACCGACAACCTGACCAGCTACTACTTCACCATCGCGCCCGCGCTCGCCGCAGCCGGACACGACGTCGTGATGTACGACCAGCGCGGCCACGGTCGCAGCTCCCGCCCGCCGCGCGGCTACGGCATCGAGGACTTCAGCGGCGACCTGGACGCGCTCCTCGACGCCCTCGCCCTGAAAGGGCCCGTCCACCTGATCGGCAACTCCTTCGGCGGCACCGTCGCCCTCGCCTACGCGCTGCGCCGCGCGGAGCGGGTCGCCGGCATCCTGATGCTCGAGTCCGAGCCGCCGACCGCCGCCTGGGCAAAGAAGATGAGCGGCATCCTGGCCGGCTCCGCCCACCAGCTCCACGACGAGCGCACCCTGCCGTGGATCGAGGAGACCTACGGCCGCCACGAGGCCCGCCTGGTGCGCTGGGCCACCCGGCTGCTGCACGGCACCTCCATCGCCGAGGACATCGGGTCCTGCCCCGTCCCCGCCGAGGAGTCCTGGCAGAGTCTGCACGTGCCGGTCTGCGCGGTGTACGGCGCTGCCTCCGACCTGGCCGACACGGCGCCCTGGCTGGAATCGCTGCTGCCCCGCTGCCGCACCGTGACGGTGCCCGGGCACGGGCACTCCGTGCTCGTCGGCACCCCCGAGACGGTCCTCCCGCTGCTGCTCGACTGGCTACGGGACGGCCACCGGGAGCTGGTCGCGACGTGAGCCGATTCCTGTTCGTCGTGCCGCCCCTGGTCGGGCACGTCAACCCGGCAGTCAGCGTGGCCGCCGAGCTGACCAGATGCGGGCACCGGGCCGCCTGGGCCGGACTGCCCGGGTTCGTCGGGGAACTGGCCGGGCCCGACGCCGAGGTGTACCCGTGCGACGTGCCCACGCTCCCGGAACGTCCGGCTGCCCTGCGCGGTGCCGCAGCCCTGCGCTTCCTGTGGGAGGAGTTCCTCGCGCCGCTCGCCGGGGCGATGGCGGCCGGTGTGCGCCGCGCGGTCGAGGAGTTCCGGCCCGATGTCGTCGTCGCCGACCAGCAGACCCTCGCCGGTGCCCTCGTCGCCGAGCGCCTCGGGGTGCCGTACGCCACCGCGTCGACCACCCCGGCGGAGTTCAGCGACGCCCTGGACGGCATGCCGAAGGTGGCTCAGTGGACCGCCGGGCTCGTCGCGGAGCTGCGCGCCCGCCTCGGCGACCCGGGGCGCACCCACGATCCGCGCTTCTCCCCCGACCTGGTGCTCTCCTTCACCACCCCCGAACTCGCGGGCCCGGGCCGTCAGCTGCCGCAGCTGCGGTACGTCGGTCCGGCGTTCACCGGGCGCCCTGCCGCCGACTTCCCCTGGGAGTGGCTCGACGAGCACCGGGCCACCGTCCTGGTCTCACTCGGCACTGTCAACACCGACCTGGGGGCGCGTTTCCTCGCCGAGTGCGCGGCCGCCGCGCGGGAGCGCGGGCGGCGGCTGCAGGCGGTAGTCGCCGACCCCGGAGGGGTACTCGACGGAGAGTCCGACGCCGACCTCCTGGTGCTGCCCCGGATCCCCCAACTGCCGCTCCTGCGCCGGGCGTCCGCGATGGTCAGCCACGCCGGGCAGAACACCGTCGCCGAGTGCCTGTGGCACGGCGTACCGCTGGTGGTCGCGCCCATCCGGGACGACCAGCCACTGATCGCCGGCCAGGTCACCCGCGCCGGCGCCGGCGTGCGGGTGCGCTTCGGGCGCGCCGACCGCCGACGGATCGGTGCCGCCCTCGACGCCGTACTCGACGGGCCCGCCTACCGCGCGGCGGCCCGGCGCGTCGGGGACTCCTTCCGTGCGGCGGGCGGGGCGGCTGCTGCGGCGGCGTACCTGGAGAAGTTCGCGGCACAGAAGCCACGGGGGCCGCAGGAGTCACGGGAGCCGTGAGCGACCGACCGGCAGGGCGACCGCTGTGCCGAAGAGTGGAACGAGAGGAGACCACGGACATGGCCACCACGAACCAGCCCCCTGACACCCCCGACACACCCCCACCGCCCCCTGCTTCCGACGCCGAACGCGTCGCCCGCCTGCGCCCCGCGTACCAGGCAGAACTGGCCGACGGCATCGCCCGGTTCTTCGAGCCGCGCCGTACCGACTGCCCCTGGTGCGGGGCGCGGCAGCTGCGTCGCCGCTTGCGCACCAAGGACCACCTGCAGCGAAAGCCCGGCACCTTCACCCTGGACCAGTGCCGCGACTGCGGGCACACCTTCCAGAACCCGCAGCTCAGCGCGGCCGGACTGGACTTCTACTACCGGGACTTCTACGACGGCCTGTACGCCGAGAAGATCGGCGGCGCCCTGGACAGCGACGCCGCGAGGAAACGCAACCGCGAGCGGGCCGTGGCCATGCGGCGGCACGCACGGCCGAAGCGCTGGCTGGACGTCGGCACGGCGGGCGGTGACTTCTGCCTCGCGGCCAAAGAAGCACTGCCCGGCACCTCCTTCGACGGGCTCGACATCGGCGCCCATGTGCTGGGGGCGCAGCAGTCGGGGCGCATCGAGCGGGCCTACCAGGGCTTTCTGCCCGACCTGGCGGACGAACTCGCCGGCCAGTACGACGCGGTGAGCATGTTCCACTGTCTGGAGCACACCACGGACCCGGGGGCCCAACTGGCCGCGGTCCGCACCGTGCTCCGCCCCGGCGGCCACCTGATCATCGAGGTACCCAACCCGGAGTCGCCCTTCGGCCGCCTCTTCGGCGGGTACTGGCTGCCGTGGTTCCAGCCTCAGCACCAGCACTTCGTGACCATGAGGAACCTGCGCCGGGCCCTCACCGAGCTGGGCTTCACGGTGGTGGCGACGGACCGCGAGGAGTCCCATATCCCCGTGGACTTCACCGCTCTCGTAGGGCTGTACGTGCTGCGGCTGCTGCCGTTCCGCGACGAGCCCTGGCTGCCCGAGCCCCGGGGCCGTCTCGGCGCCGCGGTCACCAAGACGGTCTTCTGGGCGGGCATACCGTTCTGCTTCCCGATGTACGCCCTGGACCGGCTCCTCGCCCCGCTGATCCGCCGCAGCCGCTTCTCCAACGCCTTCCGGGTGATCGCCCGCCGCGAGGAGTGACCAGCCCAGCACGAGCTGGGACTGGAGAAGATGAAAGACGCCATGTGGAAGGTGGACCCTTCCTACTGAAGTTCCCCCGTGATGTTGGACACTCGATGCTTACGCCGCGAGGACGTGTCCTTTTTCGTGTCGCTGTCGGATCTCCAGCGGGGTGAGATAGCCCCATGCCGGATGCCTTCGCAGACGCTTCCGGTTGTAGAAGATCTCGATGAAGGCGAAGATCTCGGCTCGGGCGGTGGCTCGGTCGGGCCAGTGGCGGGTGCCGATCTCCTCCTTGAGCAGTGCGAAGAAGCTCTCGGCGGCAGCGTTGTCGTAGCAGGAGCCGGTGCGGCCCATGCTCTGACGGATCCCCAAGCGGCGTATTTGCCGGCGGAGTTCGTCGGAGGTGTACTCCGATCCGCGGTCGGAATGTGCGATGCAGCCGGGCTTGAGCCGGCCTCGGCCCGCAGCCATGGCCAGGGCGTCGACGACCAGGGACGCACGGTGGTGGCCGGCCATCGAGTAGCCGACGATCTCGCGGGTCGCCAGGTCCAACCAGGTCGCCAGGTAGAGCCAGCCCTCGTCAGTGGGGATGTAGGTGATGTCACCGACCACCTTCTCCGCCCGGCATGCTCGCGGTGAAGTCGCGGCCGATCAGATCGTGAGCGGGTACCGCCTTCTTCGCCGGACGGGTCAGCGAACGGCGTTTGCGCCGGGTGATCCCGGCGATGTCACGCTCACGCATGATCCGCTCCACTCGCTTGCGGTTGATCCGCCTGCCCGACCTGCGCAGCGCGGCGTGGATGCGCGGCACTCCATAGGCGTATCTGGAGGCCATGTGCAGCACCGTGATCTCGTGGGCCAGGGCGTCGTCGGCGGCCTTGCGGGCAGCGCGGGCCTGCTCGCCGGCCAGCCAGGCATAGAAGGAGGACCGGGCAACCTTCAGCAGCCGGCACGCACTTCGATCGTCTCGGCCTGCTCGCGGTTCTGCCGGAGGAACGAACCAGCGTGACCGCGTCCCGCTTGAACTCCTCCGAGTACCGCCTGCTGCGGTTGCTCATACTTCCTACCTGGCACTACTTCCTCTGGAACCTCACGTCCCAGTCTCCAGGTGTCCAACATCAAGGGGAAGCTTCAGACGGTTCTGACTACGTGTGCCATGTCGTACCGCAGGACTCGCACGCCAACACCACAGATCACGGACCAAGATCCGGACCCGGTGCGGACCAAGTCGGCTCAGCAGCAGACGATTCCACCCTTTGTCACAGGTCAGAGGCGACGGTGAGCGTGTACCACCAGCAGACGAAGAACCTGCTGGTGTCGTACGCACCGAAGAAGCTGGGCTTTTTCTAGGCGCAGGAACAAGGGCGCCTGACCAGGCAAGGTGCCGGTCAGGCGTCCGCCGGCTTCCCGACTCCGGAAGCCGGCAACGATGACGGTGGCCGACGAGGCTCGCGTCAGCCCAGGTTGAGAATCCTTGGGCCGGGGGCGGCTCTTCCACCTAGGATCCCGATCATGTTCAAGTCAGGGGTGGGGTTCCTCGCGTTGTTCGGGCTCGGCTGGTGGCTGCTGGGGTCGAGTGCATTCGACGGGGTGATGCGGCCAGTTCTGGTCGTGGGAGGCTGTGCCGTTGCGGTGGGGCTGATGCTCACCGCGCGCCGTTTTCTCCCCTCATCGGCAGGGGGGCCATTTCCTGTCGGCCGACGTCGGCGGTTCAACCAGATCAACGGGCTTCAGTGGCTGCTGATCATCGCCATCGCCGTGGTCTGCGGTCAGGTCGGCGTGCCGGTGCTCATTCCTCCACTGGTCGCGGTTGTCGTGGGGCTCCACTTCCTGCCGTTGGCGTCGGTGTTCGAGCAGCCCCGACTGCGGATACCGGCGGCCCTGTTGATCGCCTCCGGGGCTGCGGGCATGACCGTCTGGCTCACGAACGGCCCGGACGAGACCGTTCGCCTCGTGGTGGGCCTCGCTTCTGCGATCTCTCTGTGGGGCATGGCGACATGGACGGTCGCGGGGGCGGCATCCGCTGCCGACCGAGGGGCAGTCAATGAGGTGTCTGACGGGGCGTGACAGCCACCCTGCCCTGCCTGTCCCGATGGCAGAGTAAGTACGCGTGCGCGAGATCCGTTCGACCCCGCTCCTCCTTGAGAGTTCGATGCCGCTCCTCCTCGAGAGTAGGAGGCGGTGCCGCCCAATCGGGTCCTGGTCGTGCTCACCGCGCTGAAGCGCGCATCGGTGGCCCGCATCCGCACGGCTGGCGTCCTCCTGTGCGGACATGTCCCGGCCACCCTCGCGGCCGGGATCCTGGCGGGCTCGCGGTGCCGGCCGGGCTTCATAGCGCCCTGCGGGGCGCCGGTGGCCTGGGCGTCGCCATTTTCCGACCGTAACTGCCTCTCCCCCGGGGCGACTTCTCTGGTCCCTCGCACAGCTCTAGGCTTGAGACGCGGGTTCCGCGGGGGAACCTTGCCGTCCGTGGACCGGGGGCGACGTGGATGTGCCGACGCTGATCCTGCTGGGTGCGGTGGGAGGTGTGCTGCGCGGGGCCGTCGATCTCTACGTCCAGTTCGCGAACTGGCGTTCGGCTCGCGGCGCCCATCAGCGCGAACAGCTCTCGGAGCACGTGAGACCCCGCCTGACGCAGTACTTCGACCCGGCCGTCGACCTGGCCGCGGCCGGCGTGCACAGCGTGATGGGCGCCGGGATGGCGGTCCTGTTCGGCACCACGGGCCAGATCAGCGGCCCGTACGCGGCCATCGTCGTCGGCGCCTCCGCCCCGGTGCTCCTGACCCAGCTGGCCCGCATCCAGTCGGTGAGCGAGGCACTGGGGGGAGGGCAGGCGGGTGCGGGCCCGGCAGGCCAATCGGCCGGTGTGGGCGCCGGACCGGCCGAGCCCGCGGCGACCATGGGGGCCACCCCGGTCGATCCCGCGGTGCCCATGGGGGCCACCCCGGTCGATCCCGCGGTGCCCATGGGGGCCGCCCCGGTCGATCCCGCGGTGCCCATGGGCGCCGGCCCGGTCGACCCCGCTCAGCGGGCCGTGCCGTCCATGGCGCAGCCGGCGCTCCCAGAGCAGGGGGCCGCCGTACTCGACGATCCGCAAGCGGTCACTGCCTCGGGAGCCACCGCCCCGGGAGCCACCGCCTCGGGGGCCGCCGCCCCGGGAGCCACCGCCCCGGGAGCCACCGCCCCGGGAGCCACCGCCTCGGGAGCCACCGCCCCGGGGGCCGCCGCGCTTCAGCCCGACGCCGAAGCGGGACAGTCGCAGCGAACGCCGTCGCAACTGCGGTCCGCCGCCTTCCGGCCAGACACGGAGACGACCCAGCCGCACCCGAACGGGCAGCCCGCCGAACCTGGACATGGCCATGATGGCCGGGGGACGCCGCCGCTGAGGCGTGAGCGGGCCGTCGGTGAGGAGGAGAGGCCATGACCACGCGCCCCTCCGTGAGCCGCCGTATCGCCGCGGCGGTACTCGGCGTGAAACGCCCCGGCCACGGACCGCGGGACGTCACCGCACGACGCGACCTGCCCTACGGCCGTCGCCTGCTGGCCGCGGTGCTCGGTGTGCGGGCGGAGGCCCGACAGATCGCGGCCCTGCCGAAGGCCCTAACGCGGATCGACGAGGCGGACGTGAGCTCTGCCGGAGGTCGGATCGACGAAACGGACGCGAGCTCTGCCGGGGCGCGGTTTGAGATGTCTACCGAGACACGGGCCGGGGCCACTGACCCGAGTCCCCAGACTCCCTCGCAGAACGAGACATCCGAGCTTCCGACCACACCGGTGACTCCTCTGCCCTCGGTCGCTGTGGAGCCGGACTCGCCCCCTCACCCACCGGTGGAACGGGAGGAGTCGTGGGAGCGCGTCGGCCCCGAGGAGCCGCCGTCGACCCCGCCACGACGTCCGCCCCGAAGGTCGTATGCAGGGGTGGGGGTGCGCAGCACTCCACAACATCTGCTGGTGGAGGACCGCCGGGACTACGAGCGGCTCCTCGATGAGGCGCTGCACACCGCACCGAACCGCCAGGGACTGACGGCCGTCGGCCGACGGCTCCACCCCGAACAGCTGCGCACCATGGCTCTCAACGCAAGCCCGATCATCACCGCTGCCGCGGCGACGGAGTACCAGCACTACGTCCGTGTCCGTGAGGAGCTGCGCGACCCTGCGGCGCACCCGCTAGGGTCCGACGTCACCGAGGCGGCGCCGGCCAGCAGCATGGGAACCGTTGGAGAGACCACGGGCGCGGGTGCCATCGCCGTCGCGGTGGTCCTGACGCCCGTGCTGGCGGGCACCGCCGCGACGATCTTCCTCGGCGTCGGCCACCTCCTGGAGCTGGCGGGCCGTGCCTCCTCCTTCAGCGGCGGCCTCATCACCACAGGGTGGGTCTTCGGCGCCGTTACGGCGGCAGCGATCCTGGTGGCCGCCGTCGGGCTCCTACTCAGCGCCCTCCGCAACCGGCCGCCGACTGAGACCGAGGAGTACAGCGAGTCGAGCGCCGAGGTGGATCGTGCCAGGGAAGCCTGGCGCGCGGCGCTGCTGGAGCGCGGCATCCACCCCTTCCTGCGGGATGCGCTCGCCGATCCCGGCACGGCGTCGGCGCAGTATCGAGGCACGCCCTCGGGCGGCCGCCTCCCTCAACTCGGATACGGCCGCCCGGGCTTCAGCAGCCCGGAGGACGAAACCGAGCAGAGGCCGCGCCCGAGCTTCACCGGCACGGACTTCGCCGGCTCTGACTTCACCACTCCCGACTTCACCAGCCCTGACTTCGCAGGCCCCGAACACGAGCCGGAGTAGCGCCGTAAGCCCCGCACGCCGCATCGCCGTGTCTGACTGCTGTGAGCCCCGTCCGCCGGTCGAGCATGTGACAGCTCGTTGAATGTGGTCCCGATCGGCCCAGAGGAAAATGGATCTTCGTCCACTGCCGGTTGTGGCAAGGTGCCCGCATGTCCAACCCCATCGCTTACCCGGTCTTCCGCACCACCGACCCCGTGCTGGCCCTGCGCGTGGCGCGGCAGCTGACGGCTGTGGGCGACCGGCGGTACGCGGAGGTTTCCGTGGACGTCGAGCTGCGCACCGCTGGGGAAGTGCTGCGGCTACGCGAGGCGCTGCCGGATGCCTGGTTCCGGAAAGCAAACGTCGAGGACTGGGCGCGGGACCCGTCCGACCCGACGGGCTTGCACGGCGGTGTCCACGCGCCCGAGCTCTCCACTGACCTGGCCTTCCTCTCCTCGCACCTGCCGCTCTGGGCATCGTTGGAATACCGGCCCGTGGGCAGCGTTGAGGAAGAGTTCGCTGCCTTGGTGGCCCGAACATCGGCGAGATCTGGTGGTCGAGCTTGATCTGGCCTGACGTACCGGACCGTGGCATCTACCGCGAAGCCGACAATGCCCGGGTTTCCCTGCTGTTCAATTGCCGCACCACGGAGCTCGACGAACGCGCCGATGACCACACTGTGCTCGTGCACGTGCGCCGCAGGAATCGCGACGGGGCCGAGGAACGGCACGCTTCGTGGCTGGCGGAGCAGATCGGCCAGTCCGTCATCGGCCCACCACAGGAGTAACCGCCGATGCCATGGCTGCGGGATCCTTGAGCCTGCGCTCGCCGCCGTCGGAGTGCCGATCGATGGTCGGCAGCAGACGCGCCGTATCGAGGGCACCGGCGGGCCCGGCGCCGTGCCGGGATCGGGTCGGGTCGGGTCGGGTCGGCGTAGCGGACCGCGTTTGGTCGGCTCCACGCGGACACCGAGACACCGAGCCGGCCGGCCAGGCATGCCCACGGGTCGCGCTCGGCCAGCCGAAGGCATCCGGGTCCGGTGCCTGCGCGTCCGAGCCACACCGCCTCCGTCCGCAGCCCGCCCCGGACGGCTCCCGCCATGGCGCGAGCAACTGCTCATACAACATCGGGTCGCCGGGTCGGTCAGCGCGAGTGCCGCCGTCCCGCACCCCGCAGCCCATTGGACCGAGGTATCCACCATCACCCAGAATGACCCAGAATTAGCGCAAAGGTTCGATCGACGGCTGGGGTGGAGGTCCATACGGTCCGAACAAGCCGCGGTGAGAGCCGACCGCGCGGGGCCCGGGACGCTCATGCGCCGACTCTGCCAGGATCGGTACCGGAGGCCTGCCATGTCGTCACGGGCCGCAGTCAGCAACTGCTCCCCGTTTGACACGGTTCGGGCCAGTGGCATGGTGGAAGGCGGGGGTGACGGTCAGGAGGCGGTCAGGAGGCCCCGTATGGCAACCGGTTCGGCTTGGCGTTCGGCAGCGCGGCAAATGCCGCTCAGGCTCACCGTCGGTGCGTTCTTCCTCAACTCCGGGCTGTCGAAACGCCACGCGGACCAGGCCACCGCTGAGCGACTCCACCAGCTCGCCATCGGCACCTACCCTTTCCTGGGCAAGCTCGACGCCCGGAAGTTCACCCGGCAGCTCTCCACCGAGGAGATCGCCATCGGCGCCGCGCTGCTCCTGCCCTTCATCCCTGCCGCCGTGGCCGGGACCGCGCTCACCGCATTCTCGTGCGGCACTCTCGGGCTGTACCTGCGTACGCCAGGCATGCGTCAGGAAGGCGGTCTGCGCCCCACTGAGCTGGGAACCGTGCTGGCCAAGGACGTCTGGTTGCTGGGCATCGGCATCTCCCTCATCGCCGAAGGCGTGACCGGTCGCCGGGGACCCGCGGCCTCTGCCCCCCTGGGGCCGTGGCGCCGCATGCTGCGACGCTGATCAGGCCCTTGCGCCCGGCCTTTCCAGCGCGGAGTCAGCCGTCAGTCCGGTCGTTGCGCCGGGCCGTGGGCCCGCGGATAGGGTCGACGGATGCGCCAGTTCGCGGAGCCTGAAGCCTTGTCGGGGATCGTGCATGAGGCACTGGGGGCGGGGTTCCATGTTGTCGGCGTGGACCGGTTGCGAGGTGGCAGCAAGAAGGGGGTCTACCGGGTTCGCGTGGAGGGATCACGTTCAGCGAGTGTGATCGTCTACAGCTGGGCCGAGGGCGAGAACTTCTGGCCGGCTGCGGAAGGCATCGACGCGGCCCACCCGTTCGCTCCCGCCTCCGGACTGGTCCCTTTTCTGGCCGCTCAGCGCAGGCTGGACGGTCTTGGAGTGCGGGTTCCAGGGTTACTCACGGTTGACGACAGCCGGCGCCACTACCCGGCGGATGTGGCGGTGGTTGAGGACGTTACCGGCGGCACACTGGAAGCGGTCCTGAGTACTGAGCCTGCACGCGCATCGGATGCCCTGAGCGAGCTGGCAGCAATGCTCGACGTGATGCACCAGCACCACAGTGAGCAGTACGGCCGGGTAGACGTGCTCGAACGGAGCGGCAAACGAAGCGGCAAACGGGGCGACAAGGCGAGTGGCGCTTCTTGCGAGCAGCTGGTGCTTGAGCGTGCCCTCAGGGATCTCTCCGAGGCGGCCGAACGCGACACCAGGATCGGATCGGTCGCGGCCCCCTTGCACGATCGCCTGCGGGAGCTGGCCACACGGGTGTCTCCACGCACGGAACACGGGCTGATCCACGGCGAACTCGGGCCCGACCACGTCCTGGTCGATCCATCCGGGCACCCCGTCCTCATCGACATCGAGGGCTTGATGTTCTTCGACGTGGAGTGGGAGCACGTGTTCCTGCAGCTCCGTTTCGGCGATCGGTACCCAGCCCTGTCACGTCCCGGACTCGATCCAGCACGGCTCGACCTCTTCATGCTCGCCATGCGTCTCTCTCTGGTGGCCGGCCCCCTGCGCCTCCTCGACGGCGACTTTCCACACCGCAGGCTGATGCAGGAAATCGCCGATCACAACGCGAAGGAGGCGCTGGCCCTGCTGGTCCAGTAGCGGCACGCCAGCCATATGGAGCTCGCGAAATCCACCGCTGACCAGCAGGAACCAGGATGACGGAGCCTCATTGAACGGCGTGACCCCGAGCAGCTAAGGTCCAACCCCGAGTGATCCCACAGTCGTCGAAGCGTGCTGCCCCACAACTGGCCTGCGTCGACACGGGGGAAGGTGTGAGGCCAAGGAGTGCGACATGGGCGGGCAGAGCGAAGTACGCACATGGAACGGATGATTGCGCGGATGACAGGCCCCACGAGGCCGCGCCGGCGCAGGTGGCTGGTGTGGTTCCTGGCCTTGTGCGTGGTGTGGACGCTCGGCGCGATCGCCTGGGCCGCCGTCGCACTGCTCACGCCGGCCGGTGACGGCCCGGAGGAGGCAGTGGAGCGCAAGGCAGGGATGCACCACGATCAGCACCAACTCGCGGGGCGCTACTACATTCCGACGTACGCCAAGGTGGAGAAGGACGGCGCCGCGGTGCTCCGGTACGAGGTGGGCAACAGCCAGGACTCGAGTGTCAAGGACTTCCTTCGCACGTACGACATCACCGCCGAGCCGAAGCGCACCGGCCCGTCCGACGTGACGTACTCCGACCGCTTCGGCGACGTACGGCGAACGTTCACGGTCACCTGCAACCCGTCGCCCGAGCCTGGCGGGTACGACTACGCGCGGATCACCGTCAGAGCCACGGGCATCGACGCAAGCTGATGGGCCGGCGCGGGCCGGCGTCCGCCGCCTTCAAAAGCGTTCTTCCGGTGACGCCTCCATTGGCGTGCAGGGTCGTGCTGTCGCCGTTCTCGGTCATGGAACGCACCTTTCACAAAAGGCGGGAATCGCAGGACGGAAAGCGCACGGGACCGGCACGCGGAATCGGCAGCCGGAATCGGCAGCCGGAATCGGAACGAAGGCCCATTGGATTACACGGCGCCGGTGCGCGGGGATGTGGAAGGGGCCGGCTTCGATGAGGGATTCAGAACCGGCCCCTTCGTCAGGGGGTGAAGCGAATACCGGACCCGGTCACTGCTGCGGGCGGCGGTACGCCTTCACGACACTGGCATAGCTGTTCCTGGCGTGGCCCTGGGCGATGATGCCCTCCATCAGCGCCTCGGAGTACTTGGGCAGTTCGGTGTCGACGCCGAGCGCCTCGCTCTCCTCGACGAGGTGCTTGAGCGCGCCGAGGTGCGTCTCCAGGGTGGCGTCGTTGGCCGGGAACTTTCCGTCGCCGGCGTCGATCTGCGCGGCGTAGTCGGCCGTGAACATCTTGATGGCGTCGAGCCACATGTGCGCCCACGGCAGGAACTCCTGCGCCTTGACGCCGCCGGTCTCCACGATGGCGACGCCGTGCAGGAAGCTGTTGAGGGCACCCCACATCAGGCCGAGCAGCGACACGTCGAACAGAGCGGGCTTGCCGTGGTCGGTGCCGAGGTAGGTGGTGCCGCCGCCGAGGAGCTTCAGGACGGGCTCGTGGGCGTCGAAGACGGCCTGGTCGCCGGCGTAGAAGAGGACCGAGGTCTCGGCACCGATGCCGGGCGGGGTGATCATGATGGCGCCGTCGAGGTACTTGGCGCCGTTCTTCTCCGCCCACTCGGCGGACTGGCGGGCCTGCTCGGAGGAGCCCGTCGTCAGGTTGACCACGGTCTTGCCGTGCAGGGCGTCGCCCAGCGAGCCCATGACGTCGTGCACCACGTCGTACGTCGACACACATACGACCACGAGGTCGCTCGCGGCGACGGCGTCGGCGGGGTTCGCGGCGAGCACCGCACCGTCCGCGACGAGGCCGTCGGCCTTGTCCGCCGAACGGTTCCACACGGTGGTGGCGTGACCCGCCTTCAGGAAGGCGGCGGCGAGGGCCTGCCCCATCAGGCCGAGGCCGAGCACCGACACCGAGGTGTGGTTGTCACCCATGAATCAATTCCTCCAGTACGAAGTGGTGTTGCTGAACGGGCCGACCCGCGGGGCGTGCCGGTGGGAATGCGGCCCCGGGCGCGAGCCGCGGAAGGAAGGGGCGTCGACTCAGAGGAAGGATGCCGCGGCTGGAGGCGCTGCTCGCCGACGTCGGCGTGCTCCTGGAGGTGGGTGAGCCAGCGGCTCGACAGGAACTCGGCGACGTCGATGTCCGGGTCCGCGAAGGCGAGCCATTCCGCCGCGACGTGCCCGAACCGTCCTTTGCTGATGCTGCCGATGGTGATCGCCAGCATCAGTCGCTCATTCCCGGCCACCCGGCCTCCCGCCCACGCCTTCCGCCCACGCCTTCCGCCCGCACCGCCCCCGCCGCCGCCGCCGAACCGCATTCCTCAAGGAACCCTGGCGTATGCCCCTTCGGATTCGCTTCGGACGGCTTCGGAAATGCTGCGGGCAGGCACTTCGGGCGGCCGGTGGCCGAGCCCCTTTCGTCGCAAGTCGCGGCGATCGAGGGCCGGTTACGCTGAGATCATGGAATTCGGGGTGCTGGGGCCGCTGGAGGTGCGGACGGTCGGCAGACGTGTCGTGCGGGTGCCCGAAGTCAAGGTGCGGATGCTCCTCGCCGTTCTGCTCGCCCACCACGGGCAGGTCGTCCCGGCGGGCGGGCTCATCGAGGGCCTGTGGGGCGGCTCGACGTTCACGACACGGCCCACCGCGTCGCTCCAGGCCAAGGTGTCCCAGCTGCGGCGCGCGCTGGAGGACGCGGAGGCGGGCGGCCGCGAACTGCTCGCGCACCGGCGGCCCGGTTACGTCCTGGACATCCCTGCCGGAGCGCTCGACGCAGGGCGGTTCCGCGAACTGGTCGCCCGGGCCAGGTCCGGGGCCGACCCGGTGACACGGGCGGCGCTGTACACCGAGGCGCTGGGGCTGTGGCGCGGCCCCGCATTCGCGGAGTTCGCGGACCAGCCGTCCGTGCGGCCGACGGCGGCGAGTCTGGAGGAGGAGCGCCTCACGGCGGTGGAGGAGCACGCCGGGGTTCGGCTGGAGTTGGGCGAACACAGCTTGCTGGTGGGCGAGTTGACGGAGCTGGTGGAGCTGCATCCGCTGCGCGAAGGGCTGCGGGGCGCGCTGATGTGGGCGCTGTACCAGGCGGGACGCTCCTCCGACGCGCTCGATTGCTTCAACGATCTGCGTCGCCGGCTCGACAACGAGCTGGGGCTGACCCCGGGACCGTCCCTGGAGGCCTTGCAACAGGCGATCCTGCGCCACGACCCCGTGCTCGCCCGGCCGGAGCCGCCCGCGCAGTCGGCCACGTGGGCGCCGGCCGCTCCGGGGGCGACCGGTTCGGCCTCGCCCCTGGTGGGCCGCGAACAGGATGTGCAGGCGATCCGGACGCTGCTCTCACAGCGCCGTCTGGTGACGCTCACGGGCCCGGGTGGGGTCGGCAAGACCCGCCTCGCCCAGGCCACGGCGCAGAGCCTGGCCGGCGCATTCGGCGAGGGCACCTGGCTGGTGGAGCTCGCGGACGCCGGGGGCCTGGAGCGGTTCGCCGACGCGGAGTCGCTGGCCGAGCAGGTCATGGCGACGGTGGGCATCCGGGAGAACACCTCGGACGACGACGCCGAGGGCCCGACGGAACGCCTGGCGAGCGCGCTGGCCAGGCGACGGCTGCTGCTCGTGCTGGACAACTGCGAACATGTCGTGGAGGCCGTCGCGCAGTTGGCCGGCGTGCTGTTGGGCCGGGCCCCGCACCTGCATATCCTGACGACCAGTCAGGAACCGCTGCGCACCCGGGACGAGACGTTGTATCCGGTGTCGCCGCTGTCGCTGCCCCCGGAGGACCTGCCGGACCTCGACGCGCTGACGAGCTCGGGCGCCGTACGCCTCTTCGTGGACAGAGCCAGGGCGACGGACCCGGGATTCGTGCTCGACACCACCACGGCCCCGCTCGTCGCGGATGTCTGCCGGCGCCTCGACGGCATCCCGCTCGCTCTGGAACTGGCCGCCACCCGCGTGCGCTCGCTGGGCATCAGGGAACTGCACGACCGTCTCGACGACCGCTTCAGGGTCCTCAACAGCGGTTATCGGGACGCCCCTTCACGGCACCGGACCCTTCAGGCCACGCTCGACTGGAGCTGGGGTCTGCTCGATGCCCCGGAGCAGACCGTGCTGCGCAGGCTGTCGGTGTTCAGCGAGGGATGCGGGCTGCGGGCCGCCGAGGACGTGTGCTCCGGGGGCGGGGTGTCCCCCGCCGACGTCCTCGACGCGCTGAGCCTGCTCGTGGAGCGCTCGCTGGCGGCACGCGCCGAGGGACCGCAGGGTCCTCGCTACCGGCTGCTGGAGTCCGTCGCGGTCTACGCGCGTGACAGGCTCGCCGAGTCCGGTGAGCACGCCGAGACCGCGGCCCGGCATCTGCGCCACTGCGTCCGCCTGGCCGAGCGCGCCCGGCCGCATCTGCACGAGCGGGAGCAGTCCCGCTGGTTCCAGTACCTCGACCTGGAGGCGGGCAATGTGCAGCGCGCGCTGGCCGAGGCCGCCCGGTCCGGGGCCGCGCAGGAGGCGTTGCGCCTGGTCAACTCGCTGACCTGGTACTGGTACGTCCGGGGCCGGCTCGGTGAGGGCCGCAGGGCGCTGGCCACGGCCCTGGACACGCCGGGCGAGGCGGCGCCCCAGGAGCGCGCGGAGGCCGAGTTCTGGTACACGGGTATCCGCCTGCTGCTCGGCGAGCACGACCGTGAGTGCGACGCCCTGGACGCGTACGATCCCGCGTCCACCCTGGAGTCGACGAGGGCGCAGTGGTTCCTGGCGCACGCGCAGTGGACGGTCGGGGCGCTGGTCGCGGGCGAGCGGCGGGTCGAGCGCGTCCTGGTCCGCTTCCGCGCCCTGCGCGACGCGTGGGGTACCGCCGCCGCGCTGACCACACGCGCCTGCTTGGCCCTGGCCCGCGGTGACCTGGAGTCGCTGCGCGGCAACGCCGAGGACGCCCGCGACCACTTCGCGGAACTGGGCGACCTGTGGGGCCGGTTGAAGACGACCGACGTGCTCGGCAGGCTCGCCGAGATCAGCGGCGACTACGACCGGGCGGCCCGGTTGCACCGGGAGAGCCTGCGCATCGCCCAGGCCCTGGAGACCTGGCCGGAGATGTCCACGAAGCTGTCGGGTCTCGGCAGGATCGCCCTGCTCACCCAGCGCTACGACGAGGCCGACGAGCTGCACACGCGTGCCCTGCGGCTCGCGGTGGAGCAGGGCAACCAGCCCGCCGAGCAGTTCGCCGCACTGGGCCTCGCGCTCAGCGCCCGGCGCCAGGGCCGGCTGGACGCCGCCGAGGAGTGGCTGCGGCCCTGGCTCGCCTGGAACCGCCGACGCGGTGACGGACCGGGCCTGGCTCTGGTCCTGGCCGAGCTGGGCTTCATCGCCGAGCAGCGCGGTGACGCGGGCCGGGCGCTCGCGTACCACCGGGACGGCCTCGCGGCCGCCGCTACGACCAAGGACCCCCGCTCGGTGGCGCTGGCTCTCGAAGGCCTGGCGGGTGCGTACTCTCTGGCCGGGGCCGGGGCCGGGGCCGCGGAGCGGGCGATCCGTCTGCTCGGCACGGCGGCGGCGGCCAGGGAACGGGCCGGGGCCCCGCACCCCCCTGCTGAGCGGGGCGACGTGGAGCGCATCACCGGCCGTCTGCGCGCCACGATCGAGGGGGCCGCGTACGCCCACGAGTTCACCGTCGGCGCCCAGCGGGACCACGAGAGCCAGGCCGCGGCGGAGTCGGCGCACCCGGCGACGCCATGAGCCGGTCGCGACCGGCCGCGGGTGTCAGCGTCGGCGGCGGGTGTTGAGGCGGGCGGACTGGCGGGTCAGGTAATCGCGTTCGGCGAGGTTGAGGGCCTGCTGGGCCGCCTCGGCGTAGAGCCGTGCGGCCGTCGCCAGGTCGCCGTCGCGTTCGTGGAGGTACGCCGCCACCGCGGTGTGGCGGGGCAGCGAGTCGTCCAGTTCCGCGAGCGCTGCAAGGCCCGCGCGCGGTCCGTCGGCCTCGCCCACGGCGACCGCGCGGTTGAGGCGGACGACCGGGTTGTCCGTCAGGTGCGTGAGCTCGTCGTACCACTCGACGATCTGCACCCAGTCGGTCTCCTCGGCGGTGGGCGCGTCGGCGTGCAGTGCCGCGATGGCCGCCTGGGCCTGGAACTCGCCGAGCCGGTCGCGGGCGAGCGCCGCCTGGAGGATGTCGACACCTTCGGCGATCGCCTTGGTGTCCCACTTGCCGCGGTCCTGCTCGGCGAGCGACACGAGGCTGCCGTCGGGCGCGGTCCGCGACGCGCGCCGGGCATGGTGGAGCAGCATGAGGGCGAGCAGCCCCGCCACCTCGGGGTGGTCGATCGCGGCCGCGAGCTGCCGGGTGAGCCGGATGGCCTCGGCGGCGAGGTCGATGTCGCCGGAGTAGCCCTCGTTGAAGACCAGGTAGAGGACGCGCAGCACGGTGGCGACGTCGCCGGGCTGGTCGAACCGCACGCCGGAGACGGTGCGCTTGGCGCGGCTGATGCGCTGCGCCATGGTCGCCTCGGGCACCAGGTAGGCCTGGGCGATCTGCCGGGTGGTGAGACCGCCGACGGCGCGCAGGGTGAGCGCGACGGCGGACGACGCCGTCAGCGAGGGGTGGGCGCACAGGAAGTACAGCTGGAGCGTGTCGTCGACCGCCGGCGCGGGCCCGGAGGCCGGCTCCTCGTCGACCAGGTCCTCGCGCCGGCGGCGGGCGGCGTCCGACCGGGTCGCGTCGAGGAACTTGCGCCAGGCCACGGTGATCAGCCAGCCCTTCGCATCCCGCGGAGGGTCGGCCGGCCAGACGCGGACGGCCTCGACCAGGGCGTCCTGTACGGCGTCCTCGGCCGCCGCGAAGTCGGCTCCGCGGCGGACGAGGACGGTGAGCACGCTCGGTGTGAGGCTCCTGAGCAGGGCCTCGTCGATCGATGAGGTCACTTGAAGGAGCACTCCGTGACATTGGGCGCCGCCGCCAGGAAGGGGCGCACCTCCAGCCACTCGTGGATCGGCTTGCCGCCCGCGCCGGGGGCGGCGGACAGTTCCCCGGCCAGCTCGACGGCGCGCTCATGGCTGTCGACGTCGATCACCATCCACCCGGCGATGAGGTCCTTGGTCTCGGCGAACGGGCCGTCGGTGACCGGCGGGCGCCCCTCACCGTCGAACCGGACCCAGCTCCCTTCGGGGGCGAGCGCCTGGCTGTCGACGAGCTCGCCGGTCTTCTCGAGCCGGTCCGCGAAGTCCTGCATGTACTGCACGTGCGCCGAGATCTCCTGGGGCGTCCACTGGTCCATGGGCACGTCGTTGACCGCCGCAGGAGCGCCGCGGTAGTGCTTGAGCAGCAGGTACTTGGCCATGATGTTCTCCTCGGTGCTGGTGCGACCCATTGTGGTCGCGTTCACCCCGGGGACGGAGCAGGTCGCGGGTTCTCGACATCCGCGGCCAAACTTTTTTCACCGGCGCCCCGAGGCCCCGGTCAGGATGAAGTGAGCTGACTCACACTCTTCACTGGGCAGCCTTCAGGGGCCGCCGTATAGTTGCGCTATGAGCAACCACGCGGCAGATGGAGAAACAGCAGGTCCCGCGGTGAGTGGCGTGCAGTCCGTCGACCGTGCGGTCAGCGTCCTGGAGATCCTCGCCCACCGTGGTGAGGCGGGTGTCAGCGAGGTCGCCGCCGAGATCGACGTCCACAAGTCGACCGCGTTCCGACTCCTCGGTGCGCTGGAAGCGCGCGGTCTTGTCGAGCAGACGACCGAGCGGGGCAAGTACCGGCTCAGCTTCGGGATCGTGCGTCTGGCGGGCGCGGTCACGAGCCGTCTGGACATCACACAGCAGGGCCGACCGGTGTGCGAGCGGCTCAGCGAGGAGATCGGCGAGACGGTCAACATCGCGGTCCTGCAGGAGCATTACGCAGTCAACCTCTACCAGGTACGGGGCCCGGGAGCGGTCGGCGCGCACAACTGGGTCGGGAGGCTGACCCCCGTGCACGCCACGTCGAGCGGCAAGATCCTGCTGGCCCACCGGCCGGCGAAGGAGCGCGCCGAAGTGCTCGCGGCGTCCGGGATGCAGAAGATGACCCCGCACACGCTCACCGCGAAGACCAAGCTGGAGAAGAGCCTCGCCGAGACCCGGGAGCGCGGATACGCGGTGACGCTGGAGGAACTCGAGATCGGACTGCACGCCGTCGCGGCCCCGATCCGGTCCCGTGAGGGCGACGTCGTCGCCGCCCTCAGCGCCTCCGGTCCCGCGTACCGCTTCACCGAGGAGCGCATCCACGAGCTCGCCCCTGTGCTGATGAGAGGCGCGGACGAGATCAGCCACCGGATGGGCTCGCCGGACTGATCTCCCTCCTCGCTGGAACCCTCACCCTCGGAGCCGGGACATCGACGGATCGAACAACGGCTCCTCGGCCACGACCGCCTCGACCCGCTGGTCGAAGTAGCCGATGTGCAACGCCGTACCGGGAGCCGCGAGTTCGGCCGGCAGCCACGCGTAGGCGATGCCCTTGCCGATCGTGTAGCCGTAGGCCGCGCTGGTGACGTACCCGACCGCGCGGTCGCCGTCGTACACCGGTTCCTTCCCCATGACGACCGACTGCGGGTCGTCGATGGTGAGGCAGGTCAGCTTCCGCCGTACGTCCGTCCTACGGCGCTCCAGGGCCGCCTTCCCGATGAAGTCGTCCTTGTCGAGCTTGACGGCGAAGCCGACGCCGGCCTCGTACGGGTCGTGCTCGTAGGTCATGTCGGTGCCGAAGGAGCGGTAACCCTTCTCCAGGCGGAGGCTGTTGAAGGCGCCGCGGCCCGCGATGATGCCACCGAGGGGCTCGGCTGCCCGCCACAGGGTGTCCCACAGCTTCAGGCCCTGGTCGGCGGTGGTGTAGAGCTCCCAGCCGAGTTCGCCGACGTACGACAGGCGCATCGCCGTCACCGGGACGCTGCCGATGTAGGCGGGCTTGGCGCGGAAATACTTCAGGCCGTCGTTCGAGAAGTCCTCGTCCGTCAGGGGCTGCAGGACCTTGCGGGCGAGCGGGCCCCACAGACCGACGCAGCAGGTGCCGGGGGTGATGTCGCGGACCTGGACCGTGCCGTCGGCGGGCAGGTGACGGGTGAACCAGTCGAGGTCGAGGCTGCCGTTGGCGCCGACCTGGAACCGGTCGCGGGCGAGGCGGGCGACGGTGATGTCGCTGCGGATGCCGCCGTCGTGGTCCAGGAGGAGGGTGTACGTCACCGAGCCGACCGACTTCGCGACCTTGCCTGTGCACAGCCGCTCCAGGAAGGCCGCCGAACCGGGGCCGGCCACCTCCAGTCGCTTGAGGGCCGTCATGTCGTACAACGCGACCGTCTCGCGGGTCACTTGGGCCTCGGCGCCGACGATGGGCGACCAGTACTGCGCTGCCCAGTCGTTCGGGGTGGGCACCGAACGGCCCTCGGTCAGCGCCGCGTTGGCCTCGTACCAGTGCGGGCGCTCCCAGCCGTTGGCCTCCAGGAAGAAGGCGCCGTGCTCGCGCTGGCGGACGTGGAAGGGGCTGGTGCGGATCGGGCGCGGGTCACCCGACGGCTGGAGGGGGTGGAGGATGTCGTAGACCTCGACGAAGTTCTGGCAGTCACGGGCCAGGACGTACTCCGGGGAGAGCTGGTGCGGCTCGAAGCGGTTGACGTCGCACTCGTGCAGGTCGAAGGAGGAGCAGTACCCGTCGACGAGCCACTCGGCCATGGCCCGGCCGACGCCCGCCGAGTGGGTGACCCAGACGGCCTCGGCCACCCAGAAGCCCTTGACGTCCTGGGACTCGCCGAGGAGCGGGAAGTTGTCGGTGGTGAAGGAGAACAGGCCGTTGATGCCCTCCTCGACCTTGGCGTCCTTCGTGACGGGGAGCAGGGACCGGGTCTCGGTCCAGGCGTCCTCGAAGTCCTCCTCCGTGAACTTCAGGACCGAGGGCATGTCGTCGGCGTCGTCGACGGAGAGGATGTCGTCGGCGGAGATCGGCATGGGGCGGTGGCCGTAGTAGCCGATGCCGATGCCGTCGAAGCGGTCGCGGTAGTAGAGGTCGGCGTCCTGGTGGCGCAGGATCGGGCGGACCGCCTCCTCGGTCTGGCCGGCGAGGGCCGGGACGGGGCCGGTCCAGGCGAGCTGGTGGGCGAGGGGGGTCAGCGGGAGGTTCATGCCGACCATGCGGGCGATCCTCGGGCCCCAGATGCCGGCGCAGCACACGACGATGTCGGCGGGGATGTCGCCCTGGTCGGTGTGGACGCCGGTGACGCGGCCGCCGTCCTGCCGGATGTCGAGGACCTCGTGGCGGGCGAGGAAGCGCACGCCGCGTTCGGTGGCACGGCGGATCTGCGCCTCGACGGCGAGCACGGCCTTGGCGAGCCCGTCCGTCGGGACCAGGAGACCGCCGAGGACGCGGTCGGGGTTGACCAGGGGGTGCTGCTCGACGCACTCCTCGGCGCTCAGGAGCCGGGACTCGATGCCCCAGGCGGCGATCCAGCCGTGGCGGCGCCGCAGTTCCGTCAGGCGCTCGGGCGTGGTCGCCACCTCCAGGCCGCCGACCTGGAGGAAGCAGGGCTTGCCGTCGACGTCGAGGGAGCAGAGTTTCTCGACCGTGTAGCGGGCCAGCTCGGTCATGGTCTTGGAGGAGTTGGTCTGGAAGACCAGGCCCGGGGCGTGCGAACTGGAGCCCCCGGTGGCGGGGAGCGGGCCCTGGTCGACCACGGTCACTTCGGTCCAGCCTCGCGCGGAGATCTCGTCCGCGAGCGCCGCACCGACGACCCCCGCTCCGATGATGACCACTCGGGGACCCGCCATCGCCGCACCTCCGGTTGGCTAACCAGTCGATCCGTCCAGTTGCTGCTCACGCAACTTGGTTCAGGTTGCGCAACTCAATGTGCCTGTCGTGCAGGTGGGTGTCAAGGGGTCCGCGACCTCGGGAAACGCGCCCGGAGACACGGCGATGCCCGGTGGGCGGTGCGCATCCCGCGCGCACCGCCCACCGGGCATCCGTGAAGGGCATGAAGGGCCTGCCGATGGCCTGCCAGGAGCCCGGCAGGCGCCTACTTGAGCCAGGCGTCCACCTTGTCGCGGTTGGCCTCGACCCACTTCTTGGCGGCGGCCTCGGGGGTCATCTTGTCGACCGCGATGTACTTCGCCACGGCGTTCTGGTCGTCGTTGCTCCAGGTGAAGTTCTTCACCAGGTCATAGGCGGGGCTGCCCGACTTGGCGAACTTCGCGCTGACGATCTTGTCCAGCTCGTACACGGGGTAGTCGCAGGCGATCTTCTCCGCGTCGGCGTCGCAGCCCGTCTTGTACTCCGGCAGCTTGACCTTGACGAGCGGCACCTCGGACATGAACCACTGCGGCTCGTAGAAGTAGCCGATCACCCATTCCTTGTTCTTCTCCGCCTTGCGGAAGGCCTGGATGAGGGCGGCCTCGCTGCCCGCGTACACCACCTTGTAGTCCAGCTTCAGGTTCTTCACCAGGGCCTCGTCGTTGGTGACGAACGACGGGTCGCCGTCGAGCAGTTGGCCCTTGCCGCCGGACTCGGACGTCTTGAACTCGGCCGCGTACTTGTCGAGGTTGTTCCAGTCGGTGATGTCCGGGTGCTCCTTGGCCAGCCACGGCGGCACGTACCAGCCGATCAGGCCTTTGTTGCCGGTCGGGCCCGCGTCGACGGCGGTCTTCTGGTCGGTGATGTACTTCTTCTTCAGGTCGTCGTGGCCCCAGTTCTCGATGACGGCGTCGACCTCGCCCGTCCCGAAGCCCTGCCAGGCGATCTCCTCCTTCAGGTCCTTCTTGACCACCTTGCAGCCGAGGTCCTGCTCCGCGACGTACGCGACAACCGCCGCGTTGGCCTCGTAGCCCACCCACGGGTTGATCGCGAGGTTGAAGGTGCCGCACTTGCCCGAGCCGTCCGAGCCGCCGGCGCTGTCGTCGCCGACCTTCGCGCCGCTGCATGCGGTGAGGGTGAGACCGAGGACGGCGATGCCGGCCACGCCGTATCTCCAGTGTGTTGCTTGCCTTGCCATGATCAGTGACTCCTTATGCGCCGGCACGTCGCGCCGCTGCCTGGGTGATCCGGTCGAACATGACTCCGAGAAGGACGATGGCGAGCCCCGCGGCGAGCCCCTTCCCGTACAGCTGGCCCTGTGAGAAGCCGGCCACGACGTCGTAGCCGAGGGCGCCCGCGCCCACCAGGCCGCCCACCACGACCATCGACAGCACATAGATCAGGCCCTGGTTGGTCGCCAGGGTCAGGGCGCTGCGTGCCATCGGCAGTTGGACCTTGGTGATGATCTGCCAGGTGTTGCACCCGGCGGAGGTGGCCGCCTCCACGGTGGTCGCCGGCACGTTCCGCACCCCGTCGGCGATGATCTTCATGGCGACGGGGGCCGCGTAGACGACGGCGGCGACGATCGCCGTGAAGCGGGTCGCGCCGAACAGGGCGAGGAACGGCACGAGATAGACGAACGGCGGCATGACCTGGGCCGCGTCCAGGGTGGGCCGGATCAGCCGGTCCACCAGCGCACTGCGCCCCATCCACACGCCGAAGCCGATGCCGAGCAGCATCACCAGGACCGTGGCGACGACGGTCGACGCCAGCGTGGTCATGCTGTCCGACCACACCCCGGTGCCGACCAGCAGGCCCACGCAGACGGCCGTGGTGATGCCGGCGCGCAGGCCGCCGACGACGACGCCGAGCGCGATCAGGGCCGCGCCGACGAGCCACCACGGGGAGTCCGTGAGCAGTGTCTGGAACGGGTTGAGCAGACCGGTGGTGATGACGTCACGGATGGCGTTGGTCAGGCCCCCCAGGTTGTCCTGCGCCCAGGTGGTCACGCTGTCCGCCCCGCTGGAGATGGTGCTGCCGACGCCGCCCTCGCCGGGGAACTCCGCCGCCCACACATAGGTGTGGGAGAGGAATACCAGGACGGCCGCGATCGCCGCGCCCACGCCGAGGAGCGGGCGCCGCCAGGCCAGGAAGCGGTTCTTCGAACGCCGGGCCTCCTCCTCGCGTCCGCTCGCCGCGGTGGTGACCCGGTCCAGCACGATGGCCATGACGACAATGGCCAGGCCCGCGTTGAAGGCCGTGCCGACGTCGAGGGACTGCAGTGCCTGCACGACGGTCTTGCCGAGGCCGGGCGCGTCGATCAGGGCCGCGATGGTGACCATCGCCAGGGCGGCCATGATGGTCTGGTTGACACCCATCACCACGGTCCGCTTGGACATCGGCAGCAGCACCTTCGTCAGGGTCTGCCGTCGCGTGGCGCCCATCGAGTCGGCCGCCTCGACCGTGGTCGTCGGCACGGACCGGATGGCGTGCGCGGTGATACGGATCGCGGGCGGTGCCGCGTAGATCAGCGTGGCGATGGTGGCGGAGGCCGGGCCGATGAGGAAGAACAGCGTCAGCGGGGCCAGATAGACGAAGGTCGGCATCGTCTGCATGAAGTCCAGGAAGGGCGTCACGATCCGGTTGACCCGGTCGGACAGCCCCGCCCACACACCCAGTGGGATCGCGAACAGCAGCGCCACGAAGACCGCGGAGACGGTGAGGGCCAGGGTGTCCATGCTCTCCTGCCACAGGCCCTGAAGGCCCAGGAAGGTGAAGCCGGCCACCGCGAGGAGTGCGACCCGCCAGTTGCCCACGGCCCAGGAGACGTAGCCCACGATGCCCACGACACCCAGCCAGCCGATCTGCGGGACGGGCCGGCCGGCGGCGGGCTGCGAGATCAGCTCCTGGACGAAGGTCACCAGGGAGTCGATGACCAGGCGGATCTCATTGAAGAAGTACAGGAAGAGGGGGTTGGAGTTGCGGTTCGCGCCGATCGAGTCGTTGACGTCGTTGAACCACCGGTGCAGATCGGTCAGGTCGGCCGCCGCCAGGGTCAGGGTCTGCTTGCCGCGCAGCACGAGGAACAGCACCAGCCAGACGACGAGGATCGCGGCGACCACCATGGGCCGGCTGATCCTGCGCTCGGCCCTTGCGGGAGCGGCCGGTTCCTCGACGACCCCGGTCTTCTCGGGTTTCTCCATGGCGACGGTCATCACGCGTCACCTTCCCGCCCGGCGACCACCGCGAGGATCTCCTCGTCGCCGACGATGCCGAGCAGCTTGCCGTTCTCGACGACCTTCACCGGCTTCTCGGCGGCCAGTACGGCCCGGGTGGCCTCGCGCACGACGACGTCCGGACCCAACTCCGGTCCGTCCAGGGCGTCGTCGGGCTGTGCCGGGCGCATGATCCAGCGCAGGGTCAGCACGTCACCGCGTGGCACGTCCTTCACGAACTCGCGTACGTAGTCGTCCGCCGGGGCGCCCACCAGCTCGTCGCCGGTGCCGCACTGGACCATCTTGCCGTCGCGCATGATCAGGATGCGGTCGCCGAGCTTGAGGGCCTCGGAGAGGTCGTGGGTGATGAACACCATGGTCTTGCCGACCTCGTGGTGCAGGCGGATGACCTCGTTCTGCATGTCGCGCCGGATCAGTGGGTCGAGCGCGGAGAACGGCTCGTCGAAGAAGAGCACGTCCGGCTCGCCGGCCAGTGCGCGGGCGAGCCCGACGCGCTGCTGCATACCGCCGGAGAGCTGGTCGGGGTAGGAGTTCTCGTAGCCGGCGAGGCCGACGAGTTCGACGACCTCCATGGCCCGCTTGGCCCGTTCTGCCCTGCCCATGCCGCGGATCTCCAGCCCGAACGCCACGTTGTCGACGACGCGGCGGTGGGGCAGCAGACCGAAGTGCTGGAAGACCATGGAGAACTTGCGGCGCCGCAGGTCGCGCAGGCGTCCCGCGTCGGCCTTGCGGATGTCCTCGCCCTCGAAGACGATCTCGCCGGCGGTGGGTTCGATCAGCCGGGTCAGACATCGCACCAGCGTGGACTTGCCGGAGCCGGACAGGCCCATGACGACGAAGACCTCGCCGGGCGAGACGTCGAAGTGGACGTCCCGTACGGCTGCGGTGCATCCGGTGCGGTCCATGAGCTCGCGGCGGGTGAGGCCGCGCAACTCCTCGGAGTCCGGCACCTGGTCGGCCTTCGGCCCGAACACCTTCCACAGCCTGCGTACGGATATGACCGGGGTGGAGCCCGAGTCCTGCGGCGTGCCGCGCCGCTGCGGCACCTCGGTCTGTGTGGTCACGTTCGACCTCTTTTCGGCGTTCAGCCGCGGAACCAGTGTTGCGGCCGGGGTTGGATGTTCTGCCAGATGTGCTTGGTCTCCCGGTACTCGTCCAGGCCGGTCGGTCCCAACTCCCGGCCCACGCCCGAATGCCCGAACCCACCCCATTCCGCCTGCGGCACATAGGGGTGGTAGTCGTTGATCCACACCGTGCCGTGACGCAGCCGCCGGGCGACGCGCTGGGCCTTGCCCGCGTCCCGTGTCCAGACGGCTCCGGCCAGTCCGTACTCGGTGTCGTTGGCGATGCGTACGGCGTCGGCCTCGTCGGTGAAGCGCTCGACCGTGAGCACGGGTCCGAAGGACTCCTCGTGCACCACGCGCATGTCCTGTCGGCACTCGTCGAGCACGGTGGGGAGGTAGTAGTGGCCGTCGTCCAGGGCGGGGTCGTCCGGCCGGGCGCCGCCGCAGCGCAAACGGGCGCCCTCGGCGATGCCGGCCGCGACATACGCCTCGACCTTGGCGCGGTGCTGTGCGGAGATCAGCGGCCCGGTCTCGGCCTCGGGGTCGAAGGGGCCACCGAGGCGGATCCGCCGGGCACGGCGGACGACCTCGTCGACGAAGCGGTCGTGCAGGCGGTCCTCGACGATCAGCCGGGCGCCGGCCGAGCAGACCTGCCCGGAGTGCAGGAAGACGGCCGTGAGCGCGAAGTCCACGGCCGTCTCGAAGTCGGCGTCGGCGAAGACCACGTTGGGGTTCTTGCCGCCGAGTTCCAGCGCCACCTTCTTCACGCTCGCGGCGGCGGTGGCCATGATGCGTTTGCCGGTCTCGACGCCCCCGGTGAAGGAGACCATGTCGACGGAGGGGTGCTCGCTGAGCGGTGCGCCCGCCTCGGGCCCCGGGCCCAGGACGAGGTTTGCGGCACCGGCCGGGAGCCCGGCCTCCTCCAGGGCCTTCAGCAGCAGGATGGAGGTGGAGGGGGTGAGCTCACTGGGCTTGAGGACGATCGTATCGCCGGCCAGGAGCGCCGGGGCGACCTTCCAACTGGCCTGCAACAGCGGGTAGTTCCAGGGCGTGATCAGTCCGCACACGCCGACCGGCTCGTGGACGACGCGGCTCACGGCGTCGTCACGGCCGGTGTCGATCACACGGCCGGCGTCGGTGCCCGCCATGCCGCCGTAGTAGCGGAAACAGGAGACGACATCGGCGATGTCGTACTCGCTCTCCACCAGCCGCTTGCCGGTGTCCAGGGACTCGGCGCGGGCGAACTCCTTGGCGTCGCGCTCCATCAGGTCGGCGGTGCGCAGCAGGAGTGCGCCGCGCTCCCGCTCGGGAGTGCCCGGCCAGGTCCCCTCGTCGAAGGCGCGGCGGGCCGCGGCGATCGCCGCTTCGGTGTCGGCACGTGTCCCTTCCGACACGGTCGCCACGAGCGTGCCGTCGGCGGGGCAGCGGATCTCCCGCTGCCCGCCGGCCACCGGCTCACGCCATTCGCCATCCACGTACAGGTCTGCCACGCGCCGAGCCTTTCAACGAAGTCGTTGCGCATCGTGCACCCGATTGCTTGTGGTGGAACACCCTTGCGAACGACCGGACGGACGTCAAGAGGTTGGCCGATGACGATTTGACCATGCGATCACGTTCCCGGCCACCCTTGACCGGAAGCGGCACCGAGCAGACCATGTTGCGCATCGCTCACCATGTTGTGCAATGCGCACCGACGGAGGCCGACGTGTCCCCCAAGTTCCCCCGATCGCCATCCGGCCGCGAGTACGTTCTCACCCTCTCCTGTCCCGACAGTGCCGGTCTCGTTCACGCCGTGAGCGGCTTTCTCGTCAGGAACTCCGGAAACATCCTGGAAAGCCAGCAGTTCGACGACCGACTCCAGGACCGCTTCTTCATGCGGGTCCATTTCGACGTCTCCGATCCGAACGTCGCCCTGGAAAGCCTGCGTTACCGGTTCGGTCCCGTCGCTCAGGCCTACCGCATCTCCTGGGCGCTGAGCGAGGCCGCCACGCCGGTCCGGACACTGATCATGGTGTCCAGGTTCGGACACTGCCTCAACGACCTGCTGTTCCGCATGCGCTCCGGCTCCCTCAACATCGAGATCCCCGCGATCGTCTCCAATCACCGGGACTTCGAGGGACTCGCGCAGACCTACGGCGTCCCCTTCCACCACGTCCCGGTGACCAAGGAGACCAAGCCGGAGGCCGAGGCGCGGCTGCTGGAGCTGGTGCAGGAGCTGGACATCGACCTCGTGGTGCTGGCCCGCTACATGCAGATCCTCTCCGACGACCTCTGCAAGCAGCTGGAGGGCCGCGCCATCAACATCCACCACTCCTTCCTGCCCAGCTTCAAGGGCGCGCGCCCCTACGAGCAGGCCTACCAGCGCGGCGTGAAGCTGGTCGGCGCGACCGCCCACTATGTGACGCCGGACCTCGACGAGGGCCAGATCATCGAGCAGGACGTGGTCAGGGTGGACCACTCACTCGACCCCGGCGAGCTGGTCACGGTCGGCCGGGACGTGGAGGCGCAGGTGCTGGCGCACGCCGTGAAGTGGCACAGCGAGAGCCGCGTGATGGTGGAGGGCAACCGCACGGTCGTTTTCCGCTGAACGACTCGGCCACATGGGTGAGTGGGCCGGCTTCCCGGCCCACTCGTCGTATACGGCGAGGCTTCAGCCTCGCGTCTACTTCGCCTGCTTCCGGACGTCGGGGTAGCGGTAGTACGCGGCCGTGGACGGCTCCAGCGGCTGCCTGCCGAGGATGAGGTCGGCGGCCTTCTCGGCGATCATCATCACCGGGGCGTAGATGTTGCCGTTGGTGACGTACGGCATCACGGAGGCGTCCACGACGCGCAGGCCCTCCACGCCGTGCACCCGCAAGCTGGTGGGGTCGACGACGGACATGTCGTCGGTGCCCATCTTGCACGTGCAGGAGGGATGCAGGGCGGTCTCGCCCTCCTCGGCCACCCAGGCGAGGATCTCGTCGTCGGTCGCGACGCCCGGCCCCGGCGAGATCTCCCCGCCGCTGTAGGGGGCGAGGGCCGGCTGTTCGAGGATCCTGCGGGCCACGCGGATCGCCTCGACCCATTCGCGGCGGTCCTGCTCGGTGGAGAGATAGTTGAAGCGCAGCGCCGGGTGCTCGTTCGGGTCCTTGCTCTTGATCTTCACGGAGCCGATGGCGTCGGAGTACATCGGGCCCACATGGACCTGGTAGCCGTGGCCGCCGGAGGGCGAGGAGCCGTCGTAGCGGACCGCGACGGGCAGGAAGTGGAACATCAGGTTGGGGTAGTCCACGTCGTCGTTGCTGCGGGCGAAGCCGCCGGCCTCGAAGTGGTTGGTGGCGGCCGGGCCCTTGCGGAAGAGCCACTGGAGCCCGATGAACGGGGCCCGCCACTTCGCCATGTACGGCTGCATGGAGACGGGCTGCTTGGAGGCGTACTGGACGTAGACCTCCAGGTGGTCCTGCATGTTCTCGCCGACGCCCGGGAGGTCGTGGACCACGTCGACGCCGAGTGCGCGCAGCTCCTCGGCGTTGCCGACACCGGAGAGCTGGAGCAGCTGCGGGGAGTTGATCGCGCCGCCGCAGAGGATGACCTCCTTGGCGCGGACCTGCTTGACCGGGCCCCGGCCGCGCCGGCACTCGACGCCGACCGCGCGGTTGCCCTCGAAGAGGACCCGGGTGACGAGGGTGCGGGTCCTGACCGTGAGATTCGGCCGGTCCATGGCGGGCTTGAGGTACGCCTTCGAGGCGGACAGGCGGCGGCCGCGATGGACGTTGCGGTCGAACTTGGCGAAGCCCTCCTGCCGGTAGCCGTTGACATCCTCGGTGCGGGGGTAGCCCGCCTCCTCGGTGGCCTTGAGGAAGGCGCCGAACAGGGGGTTGGTGGCCGGGCCGCGTTCGAGCACGAGAGGGCCGTCGTGGCCGCGGAACTCGTCGTCCTCGTCGGCCGCCAGACAGTTCTCCATCCGCCGGAAGTACGGCAGACAGTGTGCGTAGTCCCAGGTCTCCATGCCCGGGTCGGCCGCCCAGCGCTCGTAGTCCATGGGGTTGCCACGCTGGAAGATCATGCCGTTGATGCTGCTGGAGCCGCCCAGCACCTTGCCGCGGGCGTGATAGACGCGCCTGCCGCCCATGTGGGGCTCGGGCTCGGACTCGTACTTCCAGTCGTAGAACCGGTTGCCGATCGGGTAGGTCAGCGCCGCGGGCATGTGGATGAAGACGTCCCACGGATAGTCGGAGCGGCCCGCCTCCAGTACCAGCACCCGGTTGGCCGGGTCCGCGGAGAGCCGGTTCGCCAGTGCGCTGCCGGCCGATCCGCCGCCGACGATGAGGAAGTCGAAGTGCACAGGAGCCATGGTGCCTCGTCTCGCTCGCGCCGTTGATACGCGAGGCATGCTAGCGGTGGGTTCGCGATACGCACCAGGTTGCGAACCGCGCAACTTTTCACGGGCTGATCACGGCTCTGTTGCTTGCCGTGGCGTTGTTTACTGCGCGTATAGTTTTACTGTGAGCAACTACAGCATGGACACGGAAACGTCGAACTCGCAGGCCGGCGGCGTCCAGTCGGTGGATCGTGCCATCAGCGTGCTGGAGATCCTCGCCCAGCGTGGTGAAGCCGGCGTCAGCGAGGTCGCGGCCGAGATCGATGTGCACAAGTCCACCGCCTTCCGCCTGCTCGGCGCCCTGGAGGCGCGCGGTCTGGTGGAGCAGGCGGGCGAGCGTGGCAAGTACCGGCTCGGTTTCGGCATCGTCCGGCTGGCCGGCGCGGTCACCGGCCGTATCGACATCACCCAGCAGGGCCGTCCGGTCTGCGAACGCCTCGCCGAGGAGCTCGGCGAGACGGTCAATATCGCCGTCATGCAGGAGCACTACGCGATCAATCTCTACCAGGTTCGCGGCCCGGGCGCGATCACAGCGCACAACTGGGTCGGCCAGCTGACCCCGCTGCACGCCACGTCGAGCGGCAAGATCCTGCTGGCCCACATGCCCGCGAAGGAGCGCGCCGCGCTGCTGTCCACCACGGGCATGAAGAAGGTCACCCCGAACACCATCACCGCGAAGACGAAGCTCGAGAAGAACCTCGCCGAGGCCCGCGAGCGCGGCTACTCCTTCACCCTCGAAGAGCTGGAGATCGGCCTGCACGCCTTCGCCGCGCCGGTCCGCAACCGGGACGGCGAGGTCGTCGCGGCCCTCAGCGCCTCCGGGCCCGCCTACCGCTTCACCGAGGAGCGCCTGCACGAGCTCTCCCCGGTGCTGCTCAAGGGCGCCGAGGAGATCAGCCATCGAATGGGCTACCTGGGCTGACCCGCCCGGCTACGAACGCGGGACGCCGAGTCGCTCGTTCACCCAGTCGTGGAAGGCACCGATGTGGTGCTCGCTCGGCACCAGCACGCCCCCCTTGGCGTACAGCCGGGAGCTCATGCCGGGCTGTGTGCGTTCGCACGCGTCGAAGTCCTGGCGGTTGACCCGGTCGAAGAGTTCCACGGACCGGCTGACGTCCTTGCCGCTGTCGACGACGTGCGGGAGGTAGAGCCAGTCGCACTCGACGATCGTGCGGTCGACGGACACCGGATACATCCGGTGGAAGATCACGTGGTCGGGGACGAGGTTGATGAACACCTGCGGCCTGACGGTGATCGCGTAGTACCGGCGGTCCTGGTCCTGTGCAACCCCGGGGATACGGTCCAGGCCCTCGGACCCGTCGACGGTGAAGCCCTGGACGTCCTCACCGAACTCGGCGCCGTGTCCGACGTAGTACTGGGCGGCGTAGCCGTCCGCGAACTCCGGGAGCACCTCGGTGAGTTCGGGGTGGATGGTAGCGCAGTGGTAGCACTCCATGAAGTTCTCGATGATGAGCTTCCAGTTCGCCCGGACGTCGTAGACGATCCGCCGGCCCACCGAGAGGCTGTCGATGTCGTAGCGCTCGATCGCCTCGACGTCGCCGAGGCGGGCGACGATCTCACCGATGACCTCCTCCTCGAAGGAGGGCGGGTTCTCCGCGAGGCACACCCACACATAGCCGAGCCACTCACGCACGGCCACGCTCACCAGGCCGTACTCGGTGCGGCCGACGTCGGGCATCTTGGTGAGGTTGGGTGCCGCGACGAGCTTGCCGCTCAGGTCGTACGTCCAGGCGTGGTACGGGCACTGGAAGGCCCGCTTGACCTCGCCGGACTCCTGGGTGCAGAGCTTGGCTCCGCGGTGCCGGCACACGTTGAAGTACGCGCGGATGCCGTTGTCCCTCGCCCGGGTGACGAGGATGCTCTCGCGGCCCACGTCGAAGGTGCGGAAGGCGCCGGGCTTCGCGAGGTCGGACGCGCGCGCGACGCAGAACCACATGGTCTCGAATATGCGCTCCTGCTCCTGGGCGAAGATCACCGGATCCGTGTAGGAGGAGCCGGGGAGAGTGGCGATCAGACTGTCCGGCAGGCTGGTCGAGGTCACGGTGCACTCCTCGGAGGACGTCGTGGCTGGGTGATGCCTCAGGGGCGGGGTCAGGACGTCGCCGCGGCGAGCTGCTTGCGCCAGCGGGTGAACAGGCGCGGTTGGTTCATCCCGAGCACGGCGACCGGGTCCCCGGCACGCCGGTAGACGGCGAGCACGTCACGGTCGTCGGTGGCGCCCGCCTCGACGGTCACGCTGTCGGCGCCGGCCGCATGCCCGACGAACTGGATCTTCACGCCGTACTGGTCGGACCAGAAGTACGGCGGCCGGGGCACACCCGGTGCCACCGCACCCCCCGCCAGCAGCGCGGCGACCGCGGCGTCGGGGCGCTCCCGCGCACCGGTCCAGTGCTCGACCCGGCGGTGGAAGCCCGCACGGGGGTCGTACCAGTTGGCGCAGTCGCCGACCGCGACCACACCGGCCAGGCTGGTACGGCCGTCCGCGCCGCACTTGACGCCGTTGTCGAGTTCGACGCCGGAGCCGTCGAGCCACTGCACGCACGGACTCGCGCCGACCCCGACCACGACGATGTCGGCGGGGAGGCTGCGGCCGTCCTCCAGCAGGACGGCGTCGACGCGGGTCTCCCCGCTCAGTCCCTTGACGCCCACACCGCACAACAGCCGTACGCCGTGGTCGGCGTGGAGCGCGGAGACGACGGCACCCATGGTCTCGCCGAGCGGTCCGGCGAGGGGTGTCGGCGCCACCTCCACCACGGTCACTTCGAGCCCGAGGGCGTACGCGGTGGAGGCGACCTCCGCCCCGATGAAGCCGCCGCCGATCACCACCAGCCGTCCGCCGCGGGCCAGTTCGTCGCGCAGGGCGCGGGCGTCGTCCAGGGTGCGCAGGGTGTGCACCCCGGACAGGCCATCGGAGCCGGGCAGCGTACGCGCCGCGGCGCCGGTCGCGAGGACCACTCCGTCGGCGCGCACCTCGCGTCCGTCGGCGAGCCGGACGGTGCGCTGCGTGCGGTCGAGTCCGACGGCGCGGGAGCCGAGCAGCCACTCGGCCCGCAGGTCCTCGTCGTCCGTCTCCAGCGCGAGCTCCGTCTCGCCGAGGGTGCCGGCCAGGAACTCCTTGGACAGCGGGGGCCTGTCGTAGGGGCGGTGCAGCTCGTCCCCGATGACGACCAGCCGTCCGTCGTAGCCCTGCTTGCGCAGGGAGCGGGCCGCCGACAGACCGGCGAGCGAGGCGCCGACCACGGCCACCGTCCTCACGCGACTCCCCCGGCGAGCCGGGCTGCGATGCAGGGCGGCAGGTTGGGGGCGTCCATGGACAGCCGGACGTGGACCACGCCGTCCTCGACGACGACCTCATGGGTCCGGACCGGGAGCTTCGCCGGCGGGGCGTCGACCGCGCCGGTACGCAGGTCGAACTTCGAGGCATGCAGCGGGCATTCCACCTCGCAGCCCTCCAGCCAGCCGTCGGCGAGCGACGCGTCCTGGTGGGTGCAGGTGTCGTCGATGGCGAAGAGCTCGCCATCGTCGGTGTGGAACACCGAGACCGGCGGATCGATATCGAGCCGGAGGGCCTCGCCTCGCGGGAGATCCGCGAGACGGCACGCGGGAATCATCATGACACCTCGGTGCGTATAGCGAAACGGATTGCGATGAGCGCAACGCCAGTCTGAAGGCCGCTCGGAAGCGTTGTCAAGGCATCCATGGGGCTCGTTCGGACGGGCCGTTCACACGATTTCCGGGCAGCTCGAAACGCCCGAACCACCTGCGGAAACAGGTGGAACGGGCGCCGTACGAAAACCATCCGGGGGGCGGTCAGAAGCCGCGGTCGAGCCACTCCTGGAGGTGCGGGGCCTCCGCGGCCACGGTCGTGGCTTGCCCGTGCCCGGTGTTCACGACCGTGTCGCCCGGCAGAGTCAGCAGCCGCTCCCTGATCGACTCGACGATGGTCGGGAAGTCGCTGTACGACCTCCCCGTCGCCCCCGGCCCGCCGGCGAACAGGGTGTCGCCGCTGAAGAGCGCCGTCAGGGCCGGCGCATACAGACAGACCGCTCCGGGGGCGTGGCCCGGCGTGTGCAGCACGGTCAGTTCGATGCCGGCCACCGTGAGCACCTGGCCGTCGGACAGATCGCCGTCGGGCATCCGGTCGGGGTGGGTCTGCTTCCACAGCGGCAGGTCGTCGGCGTGGAGCAGAACCGGGGCCCGGGTGCGCTCAGCGAGTTCGGGAGCGGCGTCGATGTGGTCGTTGTGGGCGTGGGTGCACACGATGGCCCGCAAGGTGCGGTCCCCGAGGGCTTCGGCGATCGCCCCGGCGTCGTGGGCGGCGTCGATGACGATCGCCTCGGTGTCGTCGCCGACGATCCACACGTTGTTGTCGACGTCCCAGGTGCCGCCGTCCAGGGAGAACGTCCCCGAGGTGACGAGGCGTTCGATGCGGGCGGCCATCAGAGGATCACCACGGAGCGCAGGACGTCACCGTGGTGCATGCGCTCGAACGCCTTCTCGACGTCGTCCAGCGCGATGGTCTCCGTGACGAAGGCGTCCAGGGGCAGCCGGCCCTGCAGATGGAGGTCGATCAGCATCGGGAAGTCCCGGCTCGGCAGGCAGTCGCCGTACCAGGACGACTTCAGGGCGCCGCCGCGTCCGAAGACGTCCAGCAGCGGCAGCTCCAGCTTCATCTCCGGGGTCGGGACACCGACCAGGACGACCGTGCCGGCGAGGTCGCGGGCGTAGAAGGCCTGCTTGTACGTCTCCGGGCGGCCGACCGCCTCGATGACGACGTCGGCGCCGAAACCGCCGGTCAGCTCACGGATCGCCTCGACCGCGTCGGAGTCCTTGGAGTTGACGGTGTGCGTCGCGCCCAGTTTCCTGGCGGTCTCCAGCTTGCGGTCGTCGATGTCCACCGCGATGATCTTCGCCGCGCCCGCGAGGCCGGACCCCGCGACCGCCGCGGCTCCGACACCGCCGCAGCCGATGACGGCGACCGAGTCACCCCGGTCGACGTTGCCGGTGTTGATGGCAGCGCCGATGCCCGCCATCACGCCGCAGCCCAGCAGGCCTGCCACGGCCGCCGACACGGCCGGGTCGACCTTCGTGCACTGCCCCGCCGCCACCAGCGTCTTCTCCGCGAACGCACCGATGCCCAGCGCCGGCGACAACTCGGTGCCGTCCGGCAAGGTCATCTTCTGCTTCGCGTTGTGGGTGGCGAAGCAGTACCACGGCCGGCCGCGCAGACAGCCCCGGCACTGCCCGCACACCGCACGCCAGTTGAGGACGACGAAGTCGCCGGGGGCGACATCGGTGACGCCCTCCCCCACCGACTCCACGACACCGGCGGCCTCATGGCCGAGCAGGAAGGGGAAGTCGTCGTTGATGCCACCCTCGCGATAGTGCAGGTCGGTGTGGCACACCCCGCAGGCCTCGATCTTCACCAACGCCTCGCCCGGGCCCGGATCCGGCACGAGGATCGTCTCCAGGCTGACGGGGGCACCCTTGCCCCGCGCGACGACAGCACGGACCTGGTGCGTCATGGCCACTCCTCGGCTGGTCGAGACCGGAATCAGATGTTGCTCATTACGGCACGCATCTCGTACGTCGCAACACAGCATCAGGGAGAGCCGAACGGCGGTCAAGAGCCCGACAAACCGCGGCATGACCCCTTCCATGGAACCGACCACCATGGCATGCTCACGCCACCACGGATCTGAACGCTATTCACACTCTTGAACACCACAGTCAGGGAGTGGCTCATGACTGCAAGATCCCGCTTGGGTGTCCTGCTGGCGGTCCTGGCCGCGTTCACCACCGGCGCCGTCCCCGCAGCCTCGGCTCCGGCCGAGGCACAGCGGGCCCCTCGCATCCCCCACACCGCCGTCCTGGACGGTCAGCGTCTGCACCAGACGAAGATCCGCATCGACCACGGTGATCCCCAACTCCGCCAGGCACTGAGGGCGTTGCGGACACGCGCCGACAGATGGCTGAACCAGGGTCCCTGGACGGTCGTCGACAAGCCCCGGCCCGCGCCCGGCGGCGACGTCCACGACTACCTCAGTCAGGCGCCGTACTGGTGGCCGACCAAGGCCCCGACCCAGGACAACCCCTGGGGCTGCCCGTATGTGCAACGTGACGGCGAGCGCAACCCGGAGGTCGACTCCGGCACCGACCGCCAGGACGTCGAGAAGACCTTCGACTCCAGCTACGACCTCTCGCTCGCCTGGTACTACACCGGCGACAAGCGGTACGCCGAGAAGGCCGGGCAGGTGCTGCGGACCTGGTTCCTCGATCCGGCCACGAGGATGAACCCGAACCTCGACCACGCCCAGTTCATTCCCTGCAAGTACGACGGCCGCGCCATCGGCATCATCGACTTCTCGCAGTCGTACACCAGCGTCCTCGACGCAATCGCCCTGCTGAAGACGGGCGCTCCTGGCTGGACCGCGGAGGACCGCACCGGCATGGCGCGGTGGAACACCGCCTTCCGCAACTGGCTCCTCAACAGCGACTTCGGCAAGCAGGAGGCCGCCGCCACCAACAACCACGGCACCTTCTACGACATGCAGCTCGCCGCCCTCGCCTACGCGACCGGCGAAGAGGACCTGGCCCGCCGGACGGTCCTGGACGCCCGGAGCAAGCGCATCGCGCCGCAGATCGCGTCCGACGGCAGCCAGCCGCAGGAGCTGACCCGGACCAGGAGCTGGCACTACTCGACGTTCGACCTGGTCGCCTACACCCGGCTCGCGGACATCGGCCGGCACGTCGGTGTGAACCTGTGGGCCTACCGAGGACCTGACGGGCAGAGCCTGTTCAAGGCCGTGGACTATCTGCTTCCCGCGGCGACGGGAGCGGCCGCCTGGCCGCACCCCGAGATGGAGTTCCACCGGTACGCGGCGGCCGACGTCGTGCACGCGGCCGCCGACGCCGGGGACCGGCAGGCGCAGCGAGCCGTACCGCTGCTGGAGGCGCCGCCGGGCGGCGACCTGTGGGCCCTGCGCCCGGCGGCGGAACAGCTGGACTCCATCGCGGGGTGACCGCCGGCCCTACCGGGTCAGACCCTGGAAAGGTCGATCGCTCGGTCGACGTCCTGCGGCTGCAGCACCCGCAGGATGCCTTCCAGCAGGTAGTAGTCGGCGTACGGAAGGGAGATCTCGATCCCGTCCTCGGCCGGACGGTTTCGCGTGCAGCGGGCCACCACTGCTTCCGCGCGCGCCGAGTCCTTCGTCAGGCACGTCTCCGAGAGCGCGGTGAGCAGCCGCAGCGCCACCTCGCGGTAGGCGTGCCTGCCGGTGGCCGCGGACAGGTCGAGCAGTCCGCACGCCATGATCGCCCCGGCCGACGCGTCCTTGATGTCGTACGGCTGTTGCGGCGCGCGGTAGTCCCACACCGGGACGTGGTCCGCGGTGAGCGCCCCGATCGCGAAGTCCGCGAGTCTGCGGGCCGTGGCCAGGAACTCGGGATTCCCGGTGCGGCGGTACATCGTGGTGAACCCGTACAGTCCCCACGCCTGACCGCGCGACCAGCACGACGTGAGGCTGTACCCCTGCACCGTGTTCGGGCCGATCGCGGCCCCGCTGCTCGGGTCGAAGTCGTAGACGTGGGGCGTCGATCCGTCCGGGCGCAGGAAGACCCGCTGAGCGGTCCTCGCGTGCTCCACAGCGATGTCCAGGTACTTGTCGTCGCCGGTGCGGCTGCTCGCGAACGCGAGCAGGTCGAGGTTCATCATCGTGTCGATGATGACGCGGCCGGCGTTCCGCTCGTCGTTCAGCGCGCCCCACGCTCTGATGAAGCGCCCGCGCGGGTTGTACCGCTGGATCAGGGAGTCGGCCGCCCGTACGGCACCGGTCCGCCACGCCTCGTCGCCCGTCAGCCGCCAGGCGGTGACCCAGGACGGGTAGAAGAGGAAGCCGAGGTCGTGCGTGCCGGTGTCGTACTGGCGCGGGGCCAGCTTCTGCGCCGAGGCCAGCGCCTGCGTGCGGAAGGTGTCGTCCTTGCTGTAAAGCCAGGCCATCCACAGCGTGCCCGGCCAGAACCCGCCGACCCAGTCGCCGTTCTGCGAGTAGGTCCACTTCTCGAACTTCGTGCCGACGGGGAAGGCGGTCACGGTCGGTGCGACGGCATGCAGCTTCTCGACGGCGTAGTCGGCCGCCGTGCGGAGCCTGCGCAGGGTCGATGCCGGTGTCCGACCGGCGTTCACGTCCGCGGCCGTGGCGGATGTCGAGGAGGCGCCTGTCGCTGCGGCGCCGACCGCCGTGGCCAGCACCGTCCGCCGGGAAACGCTCATGCCGGTTCCTCCAACTGGTCAATGGGAGAACGGAGTTGACCGAGCGTTGCACGGCGGACGCACTGCTGTACACCCATGTGAGCCATGTTCATCAGTGTGAACACGGTCGGGATCGACGGTGCTCACCGGTGGCAGCTGCTGATCCCCGGTCGCCATGGGCAGGCGATTGCGGCGAAGCCGCCGTTGGCCACGACATCCACGCCGAGGGTGTCTCCGCCGCGCAGCACCTGCCGGTTCCGGACGAGCCCGTCGGCGCCGTCCTCGATCGTCTCGACCAGCCACCGCCCGGGGCCGATGGTCAGCGGCACCTCGGCAGCGCGGGCGGCACCTGCGTAGACGCCGCCGAGGAACCAGCGGTCGCCGCTGCGACGGGCGAGTACGGCATCCTGACCGGGTCGGCCCGCGAGCAGCCGGGTGTCGTCCCAGGCTGCCGGGACCTGGTCGAAGTAGGCCCGGGCCAGGGGACGTTCGTCGTAGGACCCGGGAGTGCCCGCGAACATCTGCTGGCCCGACTCGTAGGCGACGGTGAGCCCGACCTCGGCCGCGTCGGAGTTGGGGCGCAGGCCGACGCGCTGGAAGGCGCCCGGGGTGAAGTCCATGGAGCCGATGACGTTGCGGGTGAAGGGCAGGGTGGTCAGGTGAGCTGCGGTGTTGGTGCGCTTCTCCTCGCCGGCGACGCCCTCCAGGGTCATGACCTGTGGCCAGGTGCGCTGGATGCCCTTGGGGATCGTGGAGCCGTGGAAGTCGACCATGAGGTGGTGGGCGGCGGTCTCCTCAAGGATGGCGTCGTACCACCGGAGCATCGGCTGCGCCTCGGAGTTCATGAAGTCGATCTTGACTCCCTTGACGCCCCAGCGCTCCAGGGTGGGCAACCACTGGGCGCGCTCCTCGGGTGTGTCGAGGTCGCGCTGGTGGATCCAGACGATGATGCCGACGCCCTTGGCGCGCGCGTGGTCGACGAGTTCGGGCATCCAGCTGTTGGTCTGCCAGTTCGGGTCGGTGGTGTCCCACTCGTCGGTCTTGAAGTACCAGCCGGCGTCGACGGCCTCGTAGCGCCAGTTCCGTTCGGCCGCGTAGTCGACGTAGGCCTTCTGTGCGGTGAGGCTCTGGCCTGCCTCCTTGCCGCCCGCGAGCCAGGTCCACAGGACCGTGCCCGGCCGGATCCACGAGGGGTCGGCGACCTTGGAGGCGGGGGCGAGGTCGTCGGTGAAGGTGGACCGGGTGACGGTGGCGAGGTCGCCGGTGACCATGGCCCGCCAGGGCGTGGCGAGCGGGCCGTCGGTGCGGATCCGCTCGTCGGCGAGCTTGATGCGGTAGGTGCCGGCGCCCTTGTCGTGTGCGAGTCGGGCGCCGGAGTAGGTGCCGGTGAGGTCGGACTCGGCGAGCAGCGTGTAGCCGCCGTCGGTCGCGAACAGCGCCTGGTCCGAGTACTCGCCGGTGGGGGCGGTGGCGGCGGTGTACTGGATGAACTGGCCCTCGTTGTCGACCCGGTAGGTGCCCAGCCACGCGCTCGCGTCCGGCGGCAGGTTGAAGGCGGAGGTCTCGCCGAGCACGTCTCCGTACCCGGCGGGCAGGACGTACCGGTAGGCGATGCCGTCGGGGGCGGCGCGGACGACGAGGTCGAGCCGGGCGCCGGAGGCGGTGGCGAAGGACAGCCGGGTCTCGTTCATGCGGGCCCTGCGGTCCAGGCGCTTGCCGGACCGGGTCCGGTACCGCTCGTCGACCAGCCGGTCCCTCCGGTGCAGGAAGCGCAAGTCCTGGGAGAAATCGGCCTGTTCGGTGACGATGCCGACCGGCGACGGTTCGATGACCGTACGGCCGCCGCGGGACACCGCCAGGCTCAACGTGCCGTCGTCCAGCGTCACTTGAGCACGTGGCGACGCCTTGCGTTCGGGGGCGGACACGGACCAGACGTGCTCGTTCTGTTCGGCCCGCGCGGGCGCGGTCGTGAGGAGTGCGGCCACCAGCCCGGCGCAGAGCGCGGCGGCCGCGGTTCTGATCGGAACAGCCATGAGGGTTCTCCGTGGTGTGGATCCGGATGGACGGTTGCTACGGCAGTCCCCAGGCCGGACCCGGTTCGCCGACGGCGACGGGTGCGATGACGAGGTCGGGCCGGGAACCGGAGTGGACGAGGACCTCGCGGCCCTTGGGCAGGTCGATGGCGAGGGTCCCGTCGCCCAGGTCGCGGGTACGGGCCGGGGTGCCGTCGTCGAGCAGCACGGTGAGCCTGCCGGTGAGGCCGTGACGGAGCTTGAGCGGTTCGCCCGCCAGGCTCCTGATCCGGATGAACCGGGTGGTCCCGGCCTCGCGGACGGCGCTGACCAGGAAGGCTCCCTGGGTGCGGAAGTCGTGCAGGGTGACGTCCGCCCAGGCGGTGGGGACGGCCGGGAAGACGCGGATCACGCCGCCCCAGCTCTGGCAGAACATGTCGTGCAGGGACTGCGAGGCAGACAGCGGCGTCTCGATGACCGGCCCGGCCTCGGTGTAGTGGGTGTTGGCCTGGCAGGGGTAGCGGGTGGACGTGTCGAAGAACTTCCGCAGGTAGCCGATCGCGGTGTCGCCGTCGCCGGTCATCGCGTAGATCGAGGCGGCTCCGGTGTAGCTGTAGCCGCGGTGGGCGCCGGTGATGGCGTGCCAGTGCTCCACCGACTTGGTGATCAGGTCGCGGCTCTCGTGCTGGTCCCAGGTGACGAGGTACAGCGGGTACACCATCAGCAGGTGCGAATAGTGCCGGTGGGACTGCGCGTACGGGGTGTCGGCGCCGATCATGAAGCCGTCGGCGTCGACCGGGTACGGCGCGAGTTTGGCCAGCACCTCGCGCCAGCGTGGGGTCAACTCGTCGTCGATGCCGAGGAGTTCGGCGGAGTCGATGAGGGTCTGGCAGCCCCAGCGGATGAGGGCCAGGTCGTAGTTGGTGTCCTGGGGCGGTACGACGGGGTACTCGGGCGAGAGCGTGCTCGGCAGGTGGAGCTTGCCGTCGCTGCCCGGAGTGAGGAAGTGCAGGTAGTAGCTGATGGCCCGGCGCAGCACGGGGTAGATCGTGTCGCGCAGCAGGTTCCTGTCCATCGAGTGCCGGTAGGACAGCCAGACGTTGTGCAGCGCCCAGGTGAGGTTGCCGGCCTCGCCGCCGGTGCCGATCACCGGCACACTCCGGGTGGCGAACATGTCGGAACTGCGGCCGACGCCGGAGCTGTCCGCGCGGTAGGCGGCGGGCACGTTGGCGATGAGCTGTTCCTGGTTCTGGCGCACGGTGGTGGCGAGCGCGTCGAGTTCCGGGTGGTTGGAGCCGTGGATGAGCCAGTACTCCAGCTGGATGTTGAGGTTCCACCAGACCGCGGGCCAGGGGGTGGGTTCCAGCCAGGGACCGCAGGTCGCCATGACCGGGCCGTCCGCGCGGCTGGCGGAGGCGACCTTGTAGAGCTGGATCCAGTGGAAGCTCTGGAGCCGCTGGTCGGGGAGCGAGACGAAGCTCTTCCGGTAGAACGCGTGCCACCAGCGGTTGTGCCGACGCCTGAGGGCGCCGTACGACGTCGCGCGGCGCAGGTTGCGCAGCGAGTCGGCCTCGGCGGCGGTCTCGGAGGGGAAGCTGTGTCCGACGCTGAGCAGCAGGTCGTCGCCGGTCCGACGGTGTGCGGTGGCGGTCTGACCGCCGCCGGTGAGGGGCTGGAGCACCTGATCGGTGCCGTCGGCGGTGGTGTGCGTGGTCCAGGGCGGGTTGGCGGTGTAGTCGGCGGGCGGCGCCTCGCTGATCTTTCGTGGGCTGATGGCCTCCTCGGGGTGGAACGTCCAGTCGACCCGTTCGTCGCCGTCGGCCGTCGCGCGTACGGCCAGGACCTCGTCGTGGATGAGGGCGGCGAGGGTGAGCGTGCCGGCCGTGGTGGTGACGGTGCCGGTGAGTTCGGCGTTCCACAGGCTCAGCCGCCAGTCGACGGCGGTGATGGTGCCGACGGGGTCGAGCGTCAGATGCCCCACCGGTAGCCGGCAGGTGCCCCAGCCGCTGCCGAACTCGGGGCGGTGGTCCTGGACTCGGCCGTGCTGGACGGTGAAGCGGATCCGGTTGGCGCCGGGCTCCTGGTAGACCATGCTGCCGAGCAGTCCGTCGCCGAGGAACGGGCCCTCGTACCAGCGGGTGGGCAGTTTGGTCCACAGCAGGTCCTGTCCGCGCAGGAACGTCGACCAGGCGCCGTCGGTGGACATGGTGTTCCGGAGTCTCCAGGGGTGCCGGCGCGCCGGTAAGGGCACGTCTGCGTGGGCCGTCCCGGGAAGGGCCGCCGCTGCCGCGCCGCCGAGCGCGGTGCCGAGTACGGCTCGGCGGGCCACCTGCGAGCGTCTCTCCGGCTGTGAGGTCATCTTCGTCCTCCAGACCTGACGATCGTCGATACATCGGGTGTATCGCGGAACCTAGCAGGCCTAGTGCACCTGTCAATGACCTCAACTGCACCGGGAATAGCGCCGATAGAGGCCACTAATCAGCTCTGACCTCCATACCTATGTCAGCGAACCCCGTCCAAGTTCCTGACTCATCCGATGTATGGAGAGACACCGTGGGGCGTAAGTCGCGCAGCCATGGCTTGAGCAGGAGGGCCGCCTCGTCCGGGAACGCGGTGAGGACCAGCAGTTGGCGTCGCCGGGGCTCGTCCCGGAGACGGGCCGCAGAGTGCGGGTGCGGGACGGAGAGGCCCTGCCGGAATCGCCCTTGCCGCGGGAGGCACGTCGAGCGCCTCCCGCGACCGGCCCCGCGCCGTCCGACGGGCCCGCTCACCCCGGCTCGGGTCGACGACGCCTTCGGCGAGCGCCATGTGCTGCGCGCATACCCGAGAGCGACCTCCCCGAGGGGCTCGAACATCCAGGAAGCAGGAGGCACTTGCGGGACATCGGCATACCCGCGATGCGGGTATGCCACAGCGCCCCATACGACGCCCATCCGGGCAACGCGATGCGGCCCCCGGCCGACGGCGCCCTGTCCGAGGAGGGTCTGCCCGACGGCGTGGCCGCGGCGGGCCTGATCGCCGTCGGCGCCTTCGAGTACGGTGAGATCCATCTGCATCGCCACGACGGGACCGTGCACATCTGGAGCGGACTGCGGGGCCCGGCGAAGCGGACACTCGTGCCGCTCGCCCCGGACCTCGACGTCTTCACCCGCATCCTCGATGCCATCTACCGCTACAGCAACGCCTGCTGGCACCCCTAGTCGGTGGCGCAGATCTTCCTGGACGAGATGGACGAGCCGGCCCCGGGCCTGTTCGACCGCGACACGCCCAGCGGCAGCACATGGAGCCGGCTCTACGCGGGCATCACGGAGCTGGGCGTGGACGGCTTCCAGGACAGGACGAAGGAATCCGGGTGCGCGGCTAGGTTGGCGGCTGTGGATCTCAACGCCGTACGCACCTTCGTCGCCGTCGCGGACGCCGGCCAGTTCCAGAAGGCCGCCGTCGACCTGGGCCTCACCCAGCAGGCCGTCTCCAAGCGGGTCGCCACGCTGGAGAGGGACCTGGGTGTGCGGCTGCTGACCCGCACACCGCGCGGCGCGGAGCTCACCATCGACGGGCAGGCGTTCCTGGCCCATGCCCGGACCCTGATCCAGGCCGAGGAGAGGGCGAGATCCTCGGTACGTCCCGGCAGCCGTGCCCTGCGCGTCGACGTGGTCGGCCGACGGGTCTCGCTGGCCGGGGTGCTGCGCGACTTCCACCGCGCGCATCCCTCGGTCGCCCTGGACGTGGTGATCCTCCCCGGCTCCGAGGAGGCCATCGCGGCCGTCCGGGACGGTGTCATCGACGCCACGTTCCGCGCGGTCACGATGCCCGGGCAGCGGATCCCCGACGGCATCGAGATCACCGCGGTCCACGACGAGCCGCTCCACCTGTTCACCGGCCCGGCGCACCCGTTCGCCGGCGCCTCGGCGGTCACCCCCGCTCAGCTGGCGGGCCATCCGATCTGGATGCCGGGCAACGTCCCCGGCGCGGAGTGGACCGCGTACTACGAGGCGCTGGCCGCGGACTTCGGGCTGACCATCGAGGCCACCGGCCCCAACTTCGGTGTCGAGGCCCTCATCGACACGATCGCGGCCTCCTCGACACTGGCGACCTTCCTCGGCACTCAGACGCCTCTGGTCCGGCCCGCCGGGTACGACATGCGGCTCATCGCGCTGCGCGACCCGACACCGGTCTACCCGCACTCACTCCTGTGGCGCGCCGACAACCCGCACCCGGCCCTCACCGCGCTCCGGGAGCACTTCACGTCGGTCCGCCGGGACCCACCGGGCGGCGAGATCTGGACACCGACATGGGCTCGGCGCAGGTGACGGGCCTTGGGGCAGCCACCTTTCGGCGAGGGTGCGCCCATGCCCGCACGGCTGACCGCCGACCGGCGATCACGGGGTCCTGAAGTCGTCCACCCGTTCTCCCTCGGCCTGGGACGGCTCGGTCCTGGGGACGTCGGGGTGCTGCTCGACCGCCGCGCGCTCCGCCGGTTCATCGCGTTCGCCCTCGGCCTGGGAAGGGGTGTGCGAGTACAGCCAACGGTCGTAGTCCGAGGCTCGGGTCTTCATGGCTGACCTCCGTTGGTCGCTCATCTCCATGCTGCGCCCGGCCCGTCGCACCGACCAGCCCGGCTCACCCGGTGAGTCCGAGCGCGGCGCAGGCGGAGCGGAGCCTGGGCGTGCAGATCTGCTGTGTGGTGTAGAGGCCGCCGTCGACGAGGGTCTGCTTGAGGTTCGCTGCCGTCACCGCTCGCGGAGTGAGCAGGATGGACGGGATGTCCTGGTGCGTCGGGCTGTCGGTGGTCGTCGTCGAGACCTCGTCGGCGCCGTCTCCGTTGCCGAGGGCGACGGCCATGGCGGCGGCCGCGGCGGCCTCCTTCTCGAACGGCTTGTACACGGTCATGTACTGCTCGCCGGCGACGATGCGCCGCGCGGCCTCGAGGTCGGCGTCCTGCCCGGTGATCGGGGGAAGCTGGCGGACACCGGCGTTCTTGAAGGCGGAGACGACGCCCGCTGCGATGGCGTCGTTGGCCGCGACGACACCGCTGATACGGTCCGCCCCCAGGGCGGAGATGGCGGCGGTCATGTTGGCGTGGGCGTTCTCCGGGCTCCAGCCCACGGTGTCGTACGACCTGGCGATCTTGGCCTTGCCCGCGATGACGGACAGCGCGCCCTTGCGGAACCACGCCGCGTTGGCGCTGCTCGGATCGCCGTTCATCATCACGACCGTTCTGCCGTTGCGCCTCTCCCGCATGGCCTTCAGGATCGCCTCGCCCTGCAGCCGGCCGACCTGATCGCCGTCGAAGCTGACGAAGCCGGAGATCGCGCCCTCGGCGAGCCGGTCGTACGCGACGACCGGGACACCCGCCCGGCGTGCCTCCTGGATAGGGGAGCGCAGCGCCTTGCTGTCGGCGGGGTCGAGGATCAGGACCTCGACCCCCTTGGTGATCATGGAGATCATCTGTTCCCGCTGTCGCGCCGCGTCGTTCTCGGCGTTGGCGTACACCATGGTGCAGCCGGGGCACAGCTGCCTGAGGTGCTGTTCGATCAACGGCTTGTCGGACTGCTCCCAGCGGGGAGTGACCCGGTTCGGGAGCAGCAGACCGACCATGTAGCTGTCCCCGCCGGCCTCGTCGTCTCCGCCGCAGGCGGCCAGGGGCACCGTCAGCAGTCCCACGACGAGCGCCGCGACGACGTGCAGCATTCGGGTCCTCATGGCAGCTCGCCCCGTTCCGTCGAGAGGCTCGAGTCGGCCGGCGCGGGCCCGCGCCGCGGCACGGTGACCTCGCTCCACACCTGCTTCCCGCCGGCCACCGGCACCGAGCCGAAGGAGTCCGACACCGCTTCGACGAGGAGCAGGCCCCGGCCGCCGGTCGACTCCCAGTCCACGATCACCGGCTTGGCGGGAGCCCGCGGCGAGGCATCGCTCACGCTGACCCGTACCCGGTCGCCGCGCAGCATCAAATCGAGGGTGACCGACCCCTGGGTGTGCACCAGGGCGTTGGTGACCAGTTCGGACACGACGAGCAGCACCGCGTCGGCGGCTTCCTGGACGTGCCACTTGCGCAGGGTGCGCGCGGTGAAGCGGCGGGCGTGCATGACCGCGTCGGGCAGCCGCCACACCACCCAGCTGGACCGGATCGGCCGGGTCCGCATGCCGTCGTAGCGCAGCAGCAACAGCGCCACGTCGTCCTCACGCCGGCCGATGTCGCCGAGCAGCGCGTCGGCCATCCGCGCCGGATCCGCCGGGTCGGCCGCGGCGAGCGCGCTGCGCGTCCGCTCCATGCCGACGTCCAGGGGCAGATCGGCGGCCTCGACCAGACCGTCGGTGACCAGGGCGAGCACCGAACCGGGGGTCAGTGCGACCGCTGTCATGGGGAAGTCCGCCTCGGCGAGGATCCCCAGTGGCGGCCCGCCCTCGACCTGCACCTCCTCGGTGCCGCCGTCGGCGTGGCGCAGCAGCGGTGACAGGTGCCCGGCCCGCACGAACAGGGTGTTGCCCTCCTCCATGTCCAGTTCGACATAGCAGCAGGTGGCGAACAGGTCGGTCTCCATGCCGACCAGAAGACGGTTGGCGTGGGAGACGACCACGTCGGGCGGGTGGCCCTCCACGGCGTACGCCCTGACCGCCGTACGCATCTGGCCCATGATCGTGGCGGCGGCGGCACTGTGCCCCTGCACATCGCCGATGACCAGCGCCACCCGGTCCTGGGACAGGGCGATGACGTCGTACCAGTCACCGCCCACCTGGAGCCCGCGCCTGGCGGGCAGGTAGCGGGCGACGGCCGTTCCGCCGGGCAGTTCGGGCAGGCGACGGGGCAGCAGGCTGCGCTGCAGCATGGTCGCGAGTTCCTGCTCGGCGTCGTAGGCGTGGGCCCGTTTGAGGGCCTGCCCGATCAACGCCGCGGTGGCGGTCAGCAGGGACCGCTCCTCGGGGATGAACTCGTGCGGCTGCTCCCACCCGACGAGGCACACGCCGGTGACCCGGCCCTTGGCCGGGAGCGGCAGGACGGCCAGGCCGCCGGCGCCGATGCCCGCGAGTCCGGGTTCGAGGGCCGTGCCCGCGGGCCACAGATCCATCCGGCCGTCCTGGAGGGCCATCTGCAGGGTGGGCAGGGCGCCGACCGGCGCGTCGGGCCACTCGGAACGCCACTGGGCCCGCCACAGGTCGGGCCAGGCGTCGGGCTGCGGCGGGTCGAGCAGGGTCACGACGAGGCGGTCCTCTCGCACATCGGCGAGCGCCACCCGGTCGGCGCCGAGGGGCTCGCGCAGCGCGGTCACCGCGACCCGGCCGACGTCGCGGACCGTCGCGGCGTCGTCGAGTGCGGCGGTCAGCCACTGGATCCGGGAGACGTCGTCGGCGCTGCGGCTCTTGACCGAGGTGGCCGTGACCACGCCCAGCACCTGCTCCGGCCGGTCGTCGATGTGCGGTACGACCCGGCAGATCAGGCTCAGCCAGCGCATCTCGCCGGTGGGACAGCGGACCCGGAACTCCAGCTCGCGCCGGCCGGGCGTCTGGGCGGAGGGCTCCAGGACCGACATCAGGGCGGGCATGTCCTCGGGGAGGGCGTGCGCGAGGAGGGTGTCCGCCTTGCCGTCGAAGTCGTCCGCGGTCGTGCCGACCAGTTCGAGCAGGGTCCCGTCCGCCTCGATCAGTCCGGTGTCCGGCTCCAGCACGAAGGAGCCGACGCGCAGACTTCGCAGGGCACGGCTGAGCAGGCCCGAGGTCGCGGGCCGGCCCGACTCGGCCTGCAGCAGACCGGCGAGCGCGTCGGCGTACCGCTCGAGGAAGCGCTGCTGCCCGGCGTCGAAGCCGTCCGCGGAGGCCCCCACGACGACCAGGCAGCCCAGCCGGATGCCTTCCCTCTCCAGGGGCAGCGCGCCGAGCGACGCCGCTCTCGCTCGCGGCGGGGTGGGGGCGCCGACGGGGTAGGAGGCAAGGGCCGCGGCGTTCAGCCACAGCGGACGGTCGGTGCGGAAGGCGTGTGCCGCGGCCGATCCGCCCGACAGGGCGAGCCGCTCGGGCAACCGGTATTCGGGATTGGCGCCCCCGGCCGTCTCCAGCAGCTGAAGCGCGCCGTCGCCGGCATTGGGCGCGTAGACGGCCGCCAGCGCCGCTCCGGCGAACGTCAGGGCCCGGTCGCTCGTGGCGGCCTGCGGCCCCGTTGGCGGTGAACCGGTGTCTGCGGTGCCGACCTCGGATGCCCCCGGGGCCGAAACTCCGGTCCGGGCACGGCCGTCATGAGGCATGTCCGCAACCAACCTCCCGTCCGTGCCGGAGGTGCCGAAGGAGATCGGGGCACCTCCCGCCGCCCCGGTCGCTCCCCCACCAGAATCGCATAAATGAATGAGCCGGACATATCTGCCTTTTTCTCCCTCGATTTACGCCCGGTCCTCCGCATTGCTCCTGGTCATCCTCAGACCCTCGCTGCGTTCGCAGATCACCGCGGCCGGTGTCAGACTGACGACTGAGAAGGCCAGGTGTCGCCATGCTCCATGCGGCTGCCGCCGGTGCAGGACCGGCCCGGTCGAGCCACCACCGCGCCGGGGTGGGCGAAGGCGCGCCGCACTGGCCCCACACCTCGGCCGCCGTGGACACGCACCCCCGACACGGCGGTGCACGCGCACCGCTCCCTCCACACCCGCCACGCAGGCCGAACCCCGGACACCCGCTGACGGCCGGTCACGGGCGACCACGAGCGCAGCTTCGCCACGCAGGGTGAAGGACAAGGGAGATCTCTCATATGAAGGCCCGCATACGGGACGCGGTTCTGGCCCTGACCGCGGTGTCCACGGCCGTCGCCCTCGCGGCCTGCGGGGCGGACGGCGGGAGCGATGCCGCCGAGAGCAGCGATCCGGTGATCGGTGTGCTCCTGCCGGACGCGACCACGGCCCGTTGGGAGACCCAGGACAAGCCCATGCTGGACAGGGAGATCAAGAAGCGGTGTGCGCAGTGCGCGGTCGATCAGGCCAACGCCAAGGGCGATGTGGCCCTTCAGCAGGAGCAGATGAACTCGATGATCACCAAGGGCGTCGATGCCATCCTGCTCGTGGCGGTGGACGCCAGGTCGCTCGCCGCCTCGGTCCGCAAGGCGGATGAGGCAGGCATCCCGGTGATCGCCTACGACCGTCTCGCCGAGGGCCCGATCTCGGGTCACGTCTCCTTCGACGGCGAGGAGGTCGGCAGGCTCCAGGGCAGAGCACTGCTGACGGCCATGGGCGACGAGGTGCCCGGCGCCCAGATCGTCATGATGAACGGCGATCCGACCGACCCCAACGCGGTGCTGTTCAAAAGGGGCGCCCTGTCCGAGCTCATGGGGAAGGTGAAGATCGGCAAGGCGTACGACACCCTCCAGTGGCGGCCCGAGACCGCCAACCTGAACATGTCCGGCGCCATCTCCGCCCTCGGCGCCGGCAACATCCAGGGGGTGTACGCCGCCAACGACGGCCTCGCCTCCGGCAGCATCTCCGCCCTCAAGGCGAACAAGGTGGAACCGCTGCCCCCGGTCACGGGGCAGGACGCCGAACTGGGCGCCGTGCGGCGCATCGTCGACGGCGATCAGTACATGACCGTCTACAAGCCCTTCGAGCCCGAGGCCGCCGCCGGCGCCGCCCTGGCCGTGGCCGCGGCCCGCGGGGAGAACCTCGACCGAGTGGCCAGGGACGAGGTGACGACACGCGGTGGGCGGACGGTCCCCTCGGTCATGCTCACCCCCATATCCGTCACCGCCGACAACATCAAGGACACCTTGGTGAAGGACGGGGTGTACACGGTCCAGCAGATCTGCACCCCTCAGCTCGGCGCCGCGTGCGAGGCGGCCGGGCTGACCTGACCACCGGTTCGCCCCTGGCCGGGCCCACGGGAAGGAGATCGTCCCTGTGTCTGCTCCCCTGCTGGCGTTGCACGGTGTGTGCAAGCGCTACGGCGCCGTCGAGGTCCTCGAGGACATCGACCTGGAGATCCACGCAGGCCAGGTCGTCGCCCTCCTCGGCGACAACGGAGCCGGCAAGTCCACCCTGGTCAAGGTGATCTCCGGCGTCACCCCGGCGGACCGGGGCGTCATCGAGTGGGAGGGCCGTACGGTCCACATCAGGCGTCCCAACGACGCCCGGGACCTCGGCATCGCCACCGTCTTCCAGGACCTCGCGCTGTGCGGGAACCTCGACGTCGTCGGGAACCTGTTCCTCGGACGGGAGATCCGCAGGTTCGGGTTCCTCGACGAGATGGAGATGGAGCGCCGCACCCTCCAGCTGCTGGAGCCGCTGACCAAGGGCGTCCCCGAGCTGCGTGCCCCCGTCGTGTCCCTGTCCAGCGGGCAGCGGCAGACGGTCGCCATCGCCCGCTCGCTCCTGGGCGACCCACGGCTCCTCCTGCTGGACGAGCCGACCGCGGCGCTGGGGCTCCAGCAGACCACCGAGGTCATGGACCTTGTCGACCAGCTGCGCGACCGCGGCCTCGGGGTTCTTCTCATCAGCCACAACATGGGCGACGTCAAAGCGCTCGCGGACCGGGCCGCCGTGCTGCGTCTCGGCCGCAACAACGGCTTCTTCGACGTGAACACCGCGTCCCAGGAGCAGATCATCTCCTCCATCACCGGGGCCACCGAGAACGTGCCCCGCCGGCAGGCCCACCAGGAGGCGGGATGGTGAAAGGGACGCGCGACATGGCGGACAGCCCTCAGGCCGAAGCCGCCGCACCCGCCGCCGAGGCCCGTCAGGACCGTCGCGGGCAGACCGCCGCCCGTGCCATGGAGAACTGGATGGCCTTCTCGCGGCGCAAGCTGAGAGCAGGGGAGCTGGGCTCGGTCCCGGTCGTCGTCGTGCTCGCCATCGTGTGGATCACCTTCCAGTCCCTCAACGAGAACTTCCTCTCCCCCCGGAACCTGTCCAATCTCAGCGTGGACATCGTGGGCACGGGCCTCATCGCGGTCGGCATCGTCTTCGTGCTGCTGCTCGGCGAGCTCGACCTGTCGGTCGGCTCGATCAGCGGGCTCGCGGCGGCCATCTTCGCCGTGCTGAACGTGAAGAACGGCGTGCCCGAATGGCTCGCCCTCATCATCGCGGTCCTCGCCGGGATGGCCGCGGGAACCGTGCAGGGCTACTCCTTCGCCAGAACCCGGGTACCGGCGTTCGTCGTCACGCTCGCGGGACTGCTCACCTGGAACGGCCTCATGCTCTACATCCTGGGCAACGACGGCACGATCAACCTCGACGAGAACGGCCTCGTCGCCAAGCTGACCAGCTACTACTTCACCAATGACGCCGTCGCCTACGGCATCGCCGCGGTCGCCGTGGGCCTCGTCTTCCTCGTGTCGTACCAGGACCGACGGCGCCGCGTGGCCGCCCGGATGCCGCACCGCTCGCTGCAGGTCATCGTGATTCGCGCCGGAGGGCTCGCGGTGATCGCGTTCGCCTCCGCGTATCTGCTCAACCGCTTCCAGGGCCTGCCGCTCGCCCTGCTGATCTTCCTGGTCGTGGTGGCCGGCCTCGACATCGTCCTGCGCCGCACGCATTACGGACGGCAGGTCTACGCCCTCGGCGGCGGGGTCGAGGCGGCCCGTCGCGCCAGCCTCCGCGTGACGCGGGTGCAGACGGCGGTGCTCGCGGTCTCGGGCACCATGGCCGCGGTCGGCGGCCTGTTCCTGGCGTCGCGCATCACCTCGGTGAGCCAGAGTTCGGGCTCGGGGGTGCTGCTGCTCAACGCCATCGCGGCGGCTGTCATCGGCGGCACCAGCCTGTTCGGCGGACGTGGCTCCACCTGGTCCGCGGTGCTCGGCATGCTCGTCATCCAGTCGATCGCCTCCGGCATGGCCATCACGGACACCCCCGCCGCCGTCCAGTTCATGATCACGGGCGGGGTGCTCTTCGCCGCCGTGGTGATCGACGCGCTGTCGCGACGGTCGCAGGAGGCACATGGGCGTGCTTGACCCCGCCGAGGAGACCGCGCTGTCGCGGAGGGGGTCGACCCGCGCAAAGGCGTCCGCGTCCCCTCCACGGGATGCTGGACGAGGGCGACCGACGAGGACGGCCGGGAGGTGAGGGCGATGTGGGCCGTCAACCCGATGGACGGCGACGCGGTGCTGGCGACCTTCGGTGCTCTCGGGGTCCTCGCGGTGATCTTCGCGGAGTCGGGTCTGCTGGTGGTCGGCTTCTTCCTGCCCGGCGACACCCTCCTGATCCCGGCGGGCGTGCTGTGCGCGGCGAGCGCCGACCAGCCGGCGCGGCTGGTGCTGTGGCAGGTGCTGCTGTGCGCGGCGGTCGGCGCCGTGGCAGGAGGCCAGGTCGGCTATCTGCTCGGGCGGCACGGCGGGCGGGCGTTCCTGGCCCGCACTTCGAAACGGCGCGTACGGGAGACGGCGGAGCGGGCGGAGAAGCTCCTGGCCCGGTACGGCTACGGCAAAGCCCTGGTGATCGGCCGTTTCATCCCGATGGTGCGGACGGTCCTGCACCCGGCGGCCGGCGCGCTCGGCGTACCCGTGCGGAGCTTCACCGTCTGGCAGATCGTCGGCGGCCTGCTCTGGTCGCAGAGTCTCGTCCTGGCCGGATACCTCCTCGGGGCTTCCGTCCCCGACATCGACCACTACTTGCTGCCGCTGGTCGCCCTCGTCGTCGTGGTCTCTCTGCTGCCTCTGGTGCCCATGCTGACCGAGGCCCGCCGGGGAAGGCGCGATCGCTGACCGGCCGCCGCTCGACCGAGGCCCGGCCCCAACACGCCCCCGATACCCGCCTCCTGACCCCGCGCGAGTCTCTCGTTCGACCAGTCGGACATCGTTCGAAAACTCTTGACGCTGCACCACATGCCGATTGACACTCTCGCAACACGACGTCACACAGCCGACACGGCAGGGTGCCCATGGCCGCGGCCCCGCCATGCCTCAGCAGGGAATCCACATGCCGTACATCGCACGCGTCCGTGTCCGCGCGAGACGCCTGGCGGGCCGACTCGCCGGGCTGACCGCGGCGTCACTGTTGCTGGGCCTCACCGCACCCGCCCTTCCCGCGCAGGCGGCGCAGACGGCCGAGACGGCGGAGATCACCGACGGTCTCGCCCTCTGGTACAAGCTCGACGCCACCTCCGGCGGCACGGTGACCGACGCCTCCGGCAACGGCCGCACCGGCGCGGTCAGCGGCGCCGCCGACTGGTCGGGCACCGGTCAGGGTCTCGCCTTCAACGGTTCGGACACCTACGTCAAGGTGCCGAACGACGTCATGAAGGGCATGGACGCGATCACCGTCTCGTTGGACGTGCAGATCGACTCCGCGCAGACCACGCCGTACTTCCTCTACGGCTTCGGCAACTCAAGCGGCGGCAGCGGGAACGGCTACCTGTTCACCACCGGCAACTCCTTGCGGACGTCCGTCGCGACCGGCAACTGGTCGACGGAGCAGACCACCCGGCCCGCCGACTCCCACAATCTGACCCGCTCGGTGTGGAAGCACGTCACCTACACGCAGACCGGCACCACCGGCGTGCTGTACGAGGACGGCGTCGAGGTCGGCCGCAACACCTCGGTCACCATCACCCCGGCCTCGATCGGCGACGGCACCACCACCGCCAACTACATAGGCAAGTCGGTCTACTCCGACGACAAGCTCTTCAAGGGCCGGATCCGCGACTTCCGCGTCTACGACCGCGCCCTCGCCGGCTCCGAGGTCGAGCAACTCGCCCTCCCCGTCGCCACACAGGGCGTCGCCGACGACAAGGCCGCGCTGAACCTCGGTGACACCGACGCCGTCACGGCCGACCTCGACCTGCCGAGGACCGGCACGGCCGGCGGCTCCGCGATCAGCTGGGACAGTGACAACCCCGGCGTCGTGTCCGGCGCCGGCGCGGTGACCCGCCCCGCCGCCGGTGAACCGGCCGCCCACGCCACCCTCACGGCGACGCTGAAGAAGGGCACGGTGACCGACACCAGGTCCTTCGACATCACGGTGCTCCCCGCCTTCGACGACCGGACCTCCGCCGAGCAGGCCGCCGAGGCCCTCGCCGTCCACAACCTCGACGACGTACGCGGCAACCTCACCCTTCCGGCGACCGGCTCCTACGGCACCGCCGTCACCTGGTCCTCCGCGAAGCCGGACGTAGTCTCCGCCGACGGCCTGGTCCACCGCCCCGCGCACGGCGCCGGCGCCACCGCCGTCGAGCTCACCGCCACCGTCGTAAAGGGCGAGGCGAAAGCGACCCGCACCTTCACCGCGGACGTGCCCGAGCTGCCGAAGCAGGAGGCCCTCAAGGGCTACATGTTCAGCTACTTCACCGGAGAGGGCACGGCCGACGGCGAGCAGCTCTACGCGGCCCTGAGCAAGGGCAACGACCCACTGCACTGGCGGGAGTTGAACGACGGCAAGCCCGTCCTGACCTCCACGCTCGGCGAGAAGGGCCTGCGCGACCCGTTCATCATCCGCTCCCCCGAGGGCGACAAGTTCTACCAGATCGCCACCGACCTCAGGATCTACGGCAACGGCGACTGGGACGCCGCCCAGCGCACCGGCAGCAAGTCCGTCATGGTCTGGGAGTCCACCGACCTCGTCCACTGGACGAACCAGCGCCTCGTCAAGGTCTCACCGGACAGCGCGGGCAACACCTGGGCGCCGGAGGCGTTCTACGACGCGCAGCGCGGCGAGTACGTCGTCTTCTGGGCGTCGAAGCTGTACGACGACGAGGCGCACTCCGGCGACACGTACAACCGCATGATGTACGCGACCACCCGCGACTTCTACTCCTTCAGCGAGCCCAAGGTCTGGATCGACCGCGGCTACTCCGTCATCGACTCCACGGTGATCCAGCACGACGGGACGTACTTCCGTCTCTCCAAGGACGAGCGGAACAACTCCTCCTCGACCCCCAACAGCAAGTTCATCTTCGAGGAGAAGAGCGACTCGCTCCTGAACCCGTCCTGGGACGCCGTCGCCGAGGGCATCGGCAAGGGTGCGATGAACGCAGCCGGGGGGCCGCTGGTGTTCAAGTCGAACACCGAGGACAAGTGGTACGCGTTCCTCGACGAGTTCGGTGGTCGCGGCTACATCCCCTTCGAGACGACCGACCTCGCCGCCGGCACCTGGACCCCGTCCACCGGCTACGACCTCCCGGCCAAGCCCCGCCACGGCACGGTGCTTCCGGTCACCCAGGCCGAGTACGACCGTCTGCTGCGCGCCTACCAGCCGGACCAGCTCGTCGAGAGCGTCGAGGCCGTGCAGGTGCGGACCACAACCGGGCAGGCACCCGTCCTGCCGGCCACCGTCATCGCCGGCTACGCCGACGGCGTCGAGCGTCCCGTCCCCGTCAGCTGGGAGGACGTCCCGGAGTCGAAGTACGCGCAGGCCGGCACCTTCACGGTGACGGGCAGCCTGCCGGACGGCGCCGCGCTCCCGGTCCGCGCCGAGGTCACGGTGTCGGAGGAGGGCCCGGACGTCCCGGCCGACCTGCTCCTGCACTACGACTTCGACGAGACCGGCGGCAGCATCGCCCGTGACTCCAGCGGCCACGGCCACCACGGCACCTACGTCCGTACGCCCGACTTCGGCACGGGCGTGCACGGCGGCTCGTTCAAGATGTCCGGCGGATCGAGCAGCTCGACCACCTCGCCGTATGTCCGCATCCCGAACGGGGTGCTGAAGAACGCCGACAGCGTGACCGTCTCGACGTACGCGAAGTGGAAGGGCGGCGACAGCTTCCAGTGGTTGTTCGGCCTCGGGCCCGACAGCGACAAGTACCTCTTCGCCACCCCGTCCAACGGCGGCTCCAGCCTCTACTCGGCGATCACCAAGGCGAGTTGGTCGGCGGAGTCGAGGCTGACGGCGGGCTCGCAGCTCACGCCGGGAGAGTGGCGGCACGTCACCGTCACCCTCGACGGTCCGACCGGCACGATGGTCCTCTACGTGGACGGCATCGAGGCGGCCCGCACGACGACCACCGTCAAGCCGTCCGAGCTGTACGACGCGAACAAAGACCCCAGCGGCTACATCGGCAGGTCCCTGTACGCGGCCGACCCGTACTTCGGCGGCGAGGTCGACGACTTCCGTGTCTACGACCGGGCCCTCACCGCCGCGCAGGTCATGGAGCTCAGCGGCAACACGGCCGGCATCGCCAAGGTGACCGTCCCGTCGCTGAAGGTCGACGCGCTCGTCGACGACTCCGGCAGCAGGATCACACTGCCGATGAAGGAGGGCACCGATCTCACCGCCCTCGCCCCGGAGTTCACCCTGGCCCACGGCGCCGCGATCAGCCCCGCCTCCGGCAGCGTGCAGGACTTCAGCAAGCCGGTGACATACGAGGTGACGGGCTCCGACGGCAAGAAGCGCACCTGGTCGGTCTCGGCGCTCGTCATGAGGAGCCCGGTGCTGCCCGGCCTCAATGCCGACCCGAACATCGTCCGCTTCGGCGACACCTTCTACCTGTACCCGACGACCGACGGCTTCGAGGGCTGGAGCGGTACGCGGTTCAAGGCGTACTCCTCCACCGACCTGGTCCACTGGAAGGACCACGGCGTCATCCTCGACCTCGGCCCGGACGTGTCCTGGGCGGACAGCAGGGCCTGGGCGCCGACGATCGCCGAGAAGGACGGGAAGTACTACTTCTACTACTGTGCCGACGCCAACATCGGTGTCGCGGTGTCCGATTCGCCGACGGGACCGTTCAAGGACGCGCTGGGCAAGCCGCTGCTCAAGTCGGGCGACTACAGGGGCCAGATGATCGACCCGGCCGTCTTCACGGACGACGACGGTCAGTCGTACCTGTACTGGGGCAACGGCCGCGCGTACGTCGCGCCGCTCAACGACGACATGACGTCCATCGACACCTCGAAGGTCACGGACATCACGCCGAGCGGCTACAACGAGGGCACCTTCGTCATCAAGCGCGCCGGCACCTACTACTTCATGTGGTCGGAGAACGACACCCGCGACGAGAACTACCGCGTCGCCTACGCCACCGGCCCCTCGCCCACCGGCCCGTGGACCAAGCACGGCGTGATCCTCGAGAAGGACCTCTCCCTCGGCATCAAGGGCCCCGGCCACCACTCGGTCGTGCACGTCCCGAACACCGACGACTGGTACATCGCCTACCACCGCTTCGCGATCCCCGGCGGTGACGGAACGCACCGCGAAACGACCGTCGACAAGCTGGAGTTCGACGCCGCCGACCTGATCGAGAAGGTCGTGCCCACCCTGACCGGCATCGACCCGGTGACCGTCGTCCGCGCCGGTCCGGACGGCAACGGCAAGGAGGGCGACGCCATCCCGCTGCACGGCACGGTCTCCGGCGCGGCCACCCCGAAGTGGGCGGTGGCGAAGGGAGCCCCCTGCACACTCGCTGACGCCACGGCCGCCCGGACCGCGCTCACCTGCTCGGACAACGGCACCTACAAGGTCATCCTGACGGGCGGCCGCAGCAGCGACACCGCCGCCGTGACCGTCGCCAACGCGGCCCCCGCGATCACCTCGACGACCGGCCCCACCGCGGCCGTGCCGACCGGCAGGCGGACCGCCGTGACCGCCGCCTTCGGCGACCCGGGTGCCCGGGACACCCACACCTGTACCGTCGACTGGAAGGACGGCACCGAACCGACGACCGGCACGGTCGCCGGCACGACGTGCCGGGCCCAGCACACCTACACCAGGGCCGGCATCCACCGCCCGGTGATCACGGTCAAGGACGACGACGGCGCGACGGACAGCACCACGCTCCCCGAGCTGATCGCCTACGACCGCACCACGGGCCCCGCCCTCGGCACCGGCGTGATCACCTCCCCGACCGGCGCCTACCCGGCCAAGCCGACCCTGACCGGCAAGGCGGCCTTCTCCTTCGCCGTCACCTACGCCCACCCGAAGGGCTCCACGGCCCCCACCGGAAAGGCCACCTTCGACTTCGGCCCGGCAAAGCTGAAGTTCAGCTCCACGGCCTCCGACTGGCTCGTGATCACCGGCAACCGGGCGGTCTACCAGGGCTCCGGCACCGTCAACGGAGACAGCGGCTACGCCTTCCGCATCACCGCCACCGACGGCCCGGACACCTTCCGCCTCCGGATCTGGAAGAAGTCCACCGGCGACGTCCGCTACGACAACACCACCGCCACGAAGCCCACGGGCTTCATCACCGTGGGCACCGGTCGACGCCGGCCCCTGCCGGCACCATGACTGCATGTGCGCCCTGAGCCGACGCCGAGATTTCGGCCCGGCTCAGGGCGCACCGGTGCAATGACCTCTCAGCAGAGGCAGGGATCAGTGCCCCAGCCAAGACCGCCGATGTCGCTGTCCCTCAAGGCCCCGGCGTAGGCCTGCACCTCGTCGACGTCACCGTGCAGGTACTCGCCCCAGCCGTCACCGGCCTTGGCCCGGCCGATCTGCAGGGCGCCGGCGCTGTGCCAACCGTCCCGGAGTGCGGCGGTGGCATCGGCGTTGGTGTAGCCGTCGAGGTAGAGCTGGATCCGGTCGGTGGCATCGTCGTAGACGACGGCCAGCCGGTGCCCCTGACCCTCGCCGCCGTCCGCGGACTCGATCTGCGAGACCACGACCTCGGGCGCGCCGGCCTCGTCCCGCAGCGGCATCACCAATTGCCAGGCATGGACCGCCGGGTCGTAGCGCACCTTGAAGGCGTCCGTGTGCTCACCGGCCTGCGACAGCACGGTCATGGGGCCGGCCGGTTCGGCGTCGGCAAGGCGGACGACCACGCCGACGGTGAAGCTGTCCGAGGTGTCCAGGACGGCACTCCCGGTGGTCGCGTACCCGGTCGCGCCGTCCAGCTGGAGGTGGCCGTCACCGACGAGGGGGTAGGGCACAAAGGGGCAGTCCGGATCGAGGTCGGGGAGGCAGGAGCCGTCGGGGCCGCGGTGGATCGAGGCTCCCGGGCCGAGGGTCAGTGGTGCCTTGCCGTTCTGTTCGGGGCTCGCGCCGTCCGTGGCGGTCTCCAGCGACCAGTGGCCGAGCAGCGTCGGCTTTCGGTGCGCCAGTTCGGTGACCTCGGCGGGAACGACGACCCGGTCGTAGGCGCGGACGTCGCCGACGGCGCCGTGCCAGCGGTCCCCGTAGCCGCCGCCCTTGCGGGAGCGGCCGATCTGGAAGGCGCCCGCCGTCCGGTCGGGTGTCGCCTCGGCGGGCGTGCCGACCTCGTTGCCGTTGACGTAGAGCCGCGCCTTGCCGGTCTCCTGGTCGTACAGGCCCAGCAGATGGGCCCACTCGCCGGTCTCCGGCGCGCCGCCGGTGACCCGGGCGCCGCCGATGGTGAAGGACCACTGCGGGCCTTCGCGCCGGGTGCGCAGTCCCAGGTTGAAGGCCGCGTGGGCCCCCGCGTCCTGGCCGGCCACGGTCATGTTCCGGTCCGTCCGCGCGGGGCGCGCCCAGGCGCTGACGGCGAAGGTCTTTCCGGTGTCGACCGCCGGGGCGTTCGGGGTGAGAAAGGCGTGGCTGCTGCCGTCGAGGCTCGCCACGGAGGGCAGCGCAGTGCCTTGCGGCGCGGTCGTTCCGAAGGCCACCCCGGAACCGGCCTCGGCGGCAGGGCCGGCCTCCGCCGCGGCGGTGGTGGAGCCCGCCGGGTCCGCCAGGGTCCAGTGGGCGACAGGGGCTCGGCCCGACTTGATCCGGATCCAGTACGTGGTCGTCGTACTGCTGCGGCCCGCACGGTCGATCGCGCGGACGCTGAGGTAGTCCGGGCCGGACTTCAGCGGGAGGTGCCGGATGGTGACGGGGCCGCCGAGCTCGTCGGGGCGGGCTGTCAGCTGCGGGCCGCCGAGGAAGCTGTAGACGTACTGCGTGACATCGTCGGACGGGGAGTCCATGGTGAAGCTGCCGTAGACGCCGACGCCGTCGTGGATCTGGTCATCCGGGTAGTCGGAGGACGTGACGACGGCCTTCTCCGGGCTGGTGTCGTCGTACACGAACTGGCAGACCGTACTGTCGCCCTCGGAGCTCCACGGGGAGACCACGGTGCCGTCGTCGGCGCGCACGTGCCAGGAGACGACCGTGTTCGCCGGAATGTCATCCGGCATCCGCCAGAGTTGAGGCGTACCGGACGGCGTCTCGAACGTGGTGTGGGTGCGGCGCTGTTCCACGCCTTCGGTGTCGGTCCACCAGGCCTCGAACTCGCCCTTGACCAGGTTGGCCTCGCCCGGCCGGTTGTCCTCCTCCGGGTCGTACAACACGGCCCGCAGCGTCGGCGGCGCCCCGACGTACGCCTTCTGCTCCCCCGCGGCGCACGCCTTCGTACCCGTCTGCAGATCCTGGACCAACGGCTGACGCGGCGGCAGGTTCTCGGCGGCGTGGGCGACTCCGGGCGCGGTCAGGACGGCCGCGGTGACGACAAAGCCCACCGCGATGCGGCCGGGTCTGTGCCGACTCCCGCTGCTTCTGGCACTGTTCACGCTTTTCCTCCCCTGGTGAGCCCGTTGATCACACGGGCCGCAGGAGGCTAACAGCGCCCACTGACATGGACAGAGCCATTTTTGGTGCAACCCTCTCGCAACCTTCTCCGTGCTCCCCTTCCTCCCATGGATGAGGAGACCCCGCCGTACGACGAGACCCCCCGCGTCGAACTCACCCCCGTGGCCGCGGACCTGCTGCGCCGGCTGCGGGCCGCGCACGGTCCGCTGATGTTCCACCAGTCCGGCGGCTGCTGCGACGGCAGCGCGCCGATGTGCTACCCGGAGGGCGAGTTCCGTACGGGCGGCTCGGACGTGTTGCTCGCGGAGCTCCAGGTCGAGGGGGTCGAGGAACCGGTGATGTTCTGGATGGCGCGCAGTCAGTACGAGGTGTGGAGCCACACCCGGCTGATCGTCGACGTCGTCGAGGGCAGAGGCAGCGGCTTCTCCCTGGAGGCACCCGAGGGGGTACGTTTCCTCACCCGTTCTCGCGTCGTCGGCGCCTAGAAACCCCGCAGCTCATCGCCGTCTGGTGCACTTCCCCTGAGTCCTGCCACATTTGACGAGACATCAGGGGGAACTGTGACGCGTCGTCAGAAACGGTTCGGAACCGCCAGAGCGGCCCTCACGCTGCTCACGGCACTCAGCGCGCTGGCCGGTACGGCCCTGGTGGGGGCGGCACCGGCCGGCGCCGCGCAGGGCACCCCGGTCGCGCCGGGCGTCTCGTACGACGAGTTCGACATCGCGGCGGCGAAGGGCACGGCGCATGCCCATGTCCTCACCGTCGACCTGCGCAACCCGCGCGTGCGCCTCGACCTGCTGCATCCGGGGACGGTCGCGGCCCGGGCGACCATCTCCGAGCAGGCCACCGCGCAGGGCGCCGTCGCGGGCGTGAACGGCGACTTCTTCAACATCAGCGAGGCCCAGCATCCCGGCGTCCAGGCGACCGGCGCGAGTGTGGGACCGGCCATCGCGCGCGGCCAGGCCCTGAAGGGCGCGGTGCCGAACGGCCAGCGTTTCGGGCCCCCGCTGCCGCCCGGCACGAGCACCGAGGACGTGGTCGGGCTGGGTGTCGACCGCCGGGCCCGCCTCGACGATCTGAGCCTGGACGGCTCGATCCGCACCCCCGAGGGCCGGCTGCCGCTGCGCGGCCTCAACCAGTACGCCCTGCCGGTGGGCTCCATCGGGGCGTTCACCGCCAAGTGGGGCAGCGTCTCCCGGGTGCGCGCCACCTGTGGGACGGACACGGACCGGGCGGCTCCGTGCAGCACGGACACCTACGAGGTGACGGTCCGCCGGGGCCGTGTCGTGTCGACCGCCGACACTCCGGGGAACGGGCCGATCGCGGCGGACACGACCGTGCTCGTGGGTCGGGAGGCGGGGGCGCAGGAGCTGCGGAAGTTCTTCGAGGGCGAGCGCGTGACGGTACGGCACCGGCTGGTGGCGTCCAAGTCACGGGTCCCGTTCCGCTTCGCGCTCGGCGGCTATCCGGTCCTCGACGACGGACAGCCCCTGCCGGGCCTCGACAACCGGACGTCCGCCGTGCGCACGGCTGTGGGCATCGCGGACAACGGCCGGCGCCTGCTGCTGCTCGCGCTGGACGGCGCGCCCGAGTACCGCACCGGTCTGACCATCGCGGAGGTGGCGTCGGCCATGCGGGAGTTGGGGTCGGTCGACGCGTTCAGCCTGGACGGCGGCGGTTCGTCGACGCTGGTCGCCCGCGCGCCGGGAGCGGGGGCCGTCTCGGTACGGAACCACCCGTCCGACGGAGTGGAGCGCCCTGTCCCCAACGGCATCGGCGTCTTCTCGGCTCGCTGACCGTTACGGTCTGAGGCCACTGACGATGTCCGCAGTGGCCGTCAGACCGCTGTTGATGGTGGGCGCCATGCTCGTGCTGGCCAGGTAGAAGCCGAGCAGCAGGCACACCAGCGCATGGCTGATCTTCAGTCCGCCGTTGCGGACGAAGATCACCGCCAGGATGAACAGCAGCAGCACCACAGAGATGGAAATGGCCATCGTCAACCTCCTCCGCCACGCCGCCTTGTCAAGGTTCGCGGCGTTCGGCCGTAAGTGTGGCGTAGCGGAGGGTTCGTCCGGGCGGCTGACCTGTCCTCCGAACGTGTGGTGTTCCCGCGCGGCGTTCTAGCGGGTCCGCCGCCGGGCGTCGAGGAAGGCCTCCAGACCGGCGAGGTCGTCGGTGTTGAGGAAGTCGACGTCGGCGGCCAGCAGTTCGCCCCACAGCGCGTCCCGCGCCGGGCCGGGCACGTCCGGGGTGGCCCAGAAGCGCACCTTCTGTCCGCGGGAGTGCGCCGCCCGGACGATGCCGCGCAGCTTCTGCCGTTCGGCGTCCGGGAAGTCTCCGACGCCGAGCCAGGTGAAGTTGAGCGTCCAGTTGTCGCTGATGAGCGAGATGAAGGAGGCGGGCGCCGAGCTGCCGAGGTCGGCGAGGCGACCGTCGTAGAAGGCGCGGCGGACGGTCTGCGCCTCCATCGGCGTACGGGCCGCACGGTCGCCGGAGATCACGGCGGTGACAGCCCCGGGGAGGACCCGGCCGTGGGCGTACGTCGTGAACAGGTGCTTGTAGCGCCTCAGGTGCTTGTCGAGTTCGAGGTACGTCGACGCGCCCTCGGTCTTGATGTCGATGAGCAACTGGATCGGCTTGCGGTGCCCCCGGTGGACCCAGCCGTGGTTGGCCCGCACGCGGGCGGCCAGCGGGTCGAGGTAGAGGGACTCCAGCGTGCGCCTGGGGTCGAGGTCCTCGGGGTCGTGGGCGACGAGGAGCTGGTCGCCCACGAGGTAGATGTCTGCTTCGAGGCTGCCGAAGCGGTGGTCGAGGGCGTCGAGGAGGGGACGCGGGTGCTCGTAGTCGTTGTGGGCGTGGGCACGCCACAACGGGCGCGGGCGGTGCTTCTGTTCGCCGGCCAGCGCGCCGGTGGCGGGCAGGGCGACCGCGCCCGCGAGGGCGGCGCCGAGGGTGGTGAGGGCTCTGCGACGGGTGGTGAGGGCCATGTGCTCTGCCTCCCTGACAGGGGCGTTCAGGCGTTGGGAACCGCTGCGAGTATGCGATTCCGAAGGCCCAAACAGCAGAGCTGAGCGGTGAGTTGGCCGGACTGCCGCCCTGCGTTCACTTCACCGGTGCAGCGCACACGGAAAAGCCCGCCACAGGTCGGGCGGGCTTTTCGCGGGGTTCGCTCAGGTGTACGTCAGGGAGCTTGCAGGTCGACGAGTTCGGCCAGTGCCGCACGGTGGGCGCCTGCCGTCCCGTAGGCGATGGAGTCGGCCTTGGCGCGCTTCAGGTAGAGGTGGACCGGGTGCTCCCAGGTCATGCCGATTCCGGCGTGCAGTTGCAGCGCCTCCTCGGCGGCGTGCACGGCGACGGGCGCCGCGTAGGCCTGGGCGACGGCCACCGCCACGTCGACGTCGTTCCCCGTCGCGAGCGCGTCGGCGGCGCCCCGCGCGGCGGCGCGGAGGTTGACGACCTCCAGCCACAGCTGGGCGAGCCGGTGCTTGAGCGCCTGGAAGCCGCCGACGGGCCGGTTGAACTGCTTGCGGTCCTTCAGATAGCGAACCGTCTCCGTCAACGTCCACTCGGCGAGCCCGAACTGTTCGGAGGCGAGCAGCCCGGCTCCGGCGCGCAGGGCGCGTCGTACGGCGGGTTCGGCGGCCCCCAGCCGTCGGCCGGACGCCCCGTCCAGGCGCACCGTGGCCACCGGGCGGGTCAGGTCCAGGGACGTCTGCGGGGTGACGGTCACGGCGTCGGAGTCGACCGCGTACAGTCCGCCGTCGTCCGCGGGCACGAGCAGCACGTCGGCAACCGCCGCGTCCGCGATGCCGGTCAGCTCCCCGTGCAGGGTGCCGCCCTCATGCCGTACGGCCTTGAAGGCGCCGCCGGGAACGACGTTCAGCGCCACGGCGAGGGCGCCGATCCGCCGCCCGGACGCCAGCTCGGCAAGCAGGCCCGCGTCGGTCTCGCAGCCGAGCAGGGCCTCGGTGGCCACGACCGCGCTGCTCAGGAACGGCACGGGCGCGACCGCGCGCCCCAACTCCTCCAGCACGACGGCGACTTCGCGATGCGTGGCGCTCTGTCCGCCCTGCTCCTCCGGTACCAGGAGCCCGGCCAGACCCATCCCGTCCGCGAGCGCCTTCCAGGCCGCGAGGTCGTGCGGGGCGTCCGACTCGGTGCGCGCGATGACGCCGGGCGCGTCGCAGTGGTCGGCGAGCAGGTCCCGTACGGCGGCCCGCAGCGCCTCTTCCTCCTCCGAGTACAACAAGTCGCTCTGCGTCTTCATCGGGTCAGGTCCTTCCAAGCGACGTCCTTGTCGGTGCGCGGCTCGGACGGCAGGCCCAGGACGCGCTCGGCGACGATGTTCAGCAGGACCTCGCTGGTCCCGCCCTCGATGCTGTTGCCCTTGGAACGCAGGTAGCGGTATCCGGCGTCGCGGCCGGTGAAGTCCACGAGCTCCGGGCGGCGCATGGTCCAGTCGTCGTACAACAGGCCCTCCTCGCCGCGCAGTTCGACCTCCAGGCCGCTGATCTCCTGGTTGAGCCGGGCGAAGGTGAGCTTCATGCCGGCGCCCTCGGGGCCGGGCTGGCCCGCGACGAGCTGCTGGCGCAGCCGCTCAGCGGTGAGGCGGGAGACCTCGGCCTCCACCCACAGCTTCAGCAGCCGCTGGTGCAGGTCGTGGGTGCGCAGCTCGGGCCGCTCGCGCCACGTCTTGGCGATCGGGCCGATCATGCCGCCCTCGCGGGGCAGCCGCATGCCGCCGATCGCGACGCGCTCGTTGTTCAGCGTGGTCTGCGCGACCCGCCAGCCGTCGCCGACCTCGCCGAGGCGACGCGAGTCCGGGATGCGGACGTCGGTGAGGAAGACCTCGTTGAACTCGGCCTCGCCGGTGATCTGCCGCAGCGGCCGGACCTCGACCCCGGGGTCGGTCATGTCGCAGAGGAAGTAGGTGATGCCCGCGTGCTTGGGCACGTCCGGGTCGGTGCGGGCGATGAGGATGGCCCAGCGGGCGATGTGGGCGCTGGACGTCCAGACCTTCTGCCCGTTGACGACCCAGTCCTCGCCCTCTCGGACGGCGCGTGTCCGCAGCGCGGCGAGGTCCGATCCGGCGCCGGGCTCGCTGAAGAGCTGGCACCAGACCTCCTCACCCGTCCACAGGGGCCGCAGATACCGCTGCTTCTGCTCCTCGGTGCCGTACTTGAGGATCGTCGGCGCGGCCATGCCCAGCCCGATGCCGATGCGCCGCGGGTCGTTGTCGGGGGCGCCCGCGGCCTCCAGCTCGGCGTCCACGACGGGCTGGAGGGAGCGGGGCGCACCGAGTCCGCCGAGCCCCTCGGGGTAGTGCACCCACGCCAGGCCCGCGTCGAAGCGGGCGCGCAGGAAGTCCAGGCGGTCGGTGCCGGTCGGCGGCTGGGCGGCCAGCAGCTCGGCTGTCCGGCGCCGGAGTCCGGATGCGTCGATCGTCATGCGGCGGCTCCGTTCTCCAGCGACGGCACGACGGCGATACGGCCGGTGGTGACACCGTCGGCGACCTTCTGGACGGCGGCCGCGGCCCCGCCCAGCGGCACCCGCTCGCTCACCAGCGGCTTGATCGCGCCCCGGGCGGCCAGCTCGGTGAGCTGTTCGTGGCAGTGCTGGATCAGCTTCGGGTTCTTGGTGTTGTACAGGCCCCAGTGCAGGCCGAGGATCGAGTAGTTCTTCACCAGCGCGTGGTTGAGCGCCGGGCTGGGGATCGTGCCGCTGGCGAAGCCGACGACGACGATCCGCCCCTCGAAGGCGACGACCTTGGCGGACTGGGCGTAGGCCTCGCCACCGACGGGGTCGTAGATGACGTCGGCGCCCCGGCCGCCGGTGGCCTCCTTGACGGCGCCGATGACGTTTTCGGCACGCCGGTCGATGACGACGTCACAGCCCAGCTCCCGGGCGACGGCAGCCTTGTCCGCGCCGCCCACGACACCGATGACCCGCGCGCCGGCCGCCTTGCCGAGTTGCACGGCCGCGCTGCCGACCCCGCCGGCGGCAGCGTGGACGAGCAGCGTCTCGCCGGCTTCCAGACCGGCCCGCCGGTGCAGGCCGAACCAGCCGGTCTGGTAGCCGATGTGCAGGGCGGCGGCCTCGGCGTCGTCCAGCGCCTCGGGGGCGGGCAGGACGGCGGCGGCGTCCGCGACGGCGTACTCGGCGAAACCGCCGTACGGCAGCGCGGGGTTGGCGAGGACCCGGCGCCCGTCCTCCGTCTCGCCGCAGATCTCCACGCCGGGCGTGAACGGCAGCGGCGGCCGGACCTGGTACTGCCCCCGGCACAGCAGGGCGTCCGGGAAGTTGATGTTCGCGGCGCGCACCTTCAGCAGGATCTGGCCGTCACCGGGCGTGGGCGTCTCGACGTCATCGAGCCGCATCACCTCGCTCGGCTCGCCGTTCTCGTGCACTTGCCATGCCTGCATGCGGTGCCTCCACGGGGGACTGCTTCGTCTGACCGGGGTCGGTTCGCATACTAAGCGGTCGCTTGCCAATCAGGGAACAGTCCTGTGGAGACAGTCATGTGCGTCACGGCTTCTTGGGCCGCGCCCGCACATGCATCCGCTCCCCCTGCGGCCCGAACAGACTCAGGAACTCCACCGGCCCCTCCCCCGTCGACCCGAACCAGTGCGGCACCCGTGTGTCGAACTCGGCGGCCTCTCCCGCCGTGAGCACCACGTCGTGCTCGCCGAGCACCAGCCGCAGTCTGCCCGACAGGACGTACAGCCACTCGTAGCCCTCGTGCGTGCGCGGCTCCGGTTCGAGCCTGCGCTGCGGTTCGAGCACCTTGAAGGCCTGGAGGCCGCCGGGCTGCCGGGTCAGCGGCCAGTGCTTGCGGCCGTACTGCTCGATCGGTTTGGTGGCGCGCACCCTCGGATCGCCGACGACGGGATTGCCGACCAGCTCGTCCAGCGGCACTTGGTGCGCCCGCGCGATCGGCAGCAGCAGTTCCAGGCTGGGTTTGCGCAGGCCGGACTCCAGCCGGGAGAGCGTGCTCACCGAGATGCCGGTCACCTCGGACAGCGAAGCGAGGCTCACCTCGCGTTGCTTGCGCATCTGCCGCAGCCTGGGACCCACACCCGCGAGAACTTCGTCGGTACTCATGCCGGTATTGCAGTTTCGGCAAACTTGTTTGTCAATCCCGCGCCTTTCGCGGCACGGTCCGGGTGGAGGTGGTCACCATGACCGAAACGTACGAAGTGATCGTCGTCGGGGGCGGTGCGGCGGGTCTCTCGGCCGCCCTCGTCCTGGGCCGGGCCCGGCGCCGCACGCTGGTCGTCGACGCGGGCGAGCCGCGCAACGCGCCCGCCGCGCACATGCAGGGCTATCTGACCCGGGACGGCATGTCCCCCGCCGAGTTCCTGGCGATCGGCCGCGAGGAGATCGCCCGGTACGGCGTGGAGCTCGTCCGGGACACCGCCGTGGACGTCAACCGGGGCGAGGACTTCGCGGTCGAGCTGGCGAGCGGCCGCAGCGTCCGCGCCCGGCGGCTCGTCGTCGCCACCGGCCTCAAGGACGAGCTGCCGGCGGTCCCCGGCGTCGCCGAGCGGTTCGGCAAGGATGTGCTGCACTGTCCGTACTGCCACGGCTGGGAGGTCCGTGACCAGGCCTTCGGTGTGCTGGCGACCACCGCACTGAGCGTGCACCAGGCGCTGATGGTGTCGCAGTGGTCGAAGGACGTGACCTTCTTCCTGCACGAGGTCGCCGAGTCGGACCTCGCGGACGACGACCTGCGCAGGCTCGCGGCGGCCGGCGTGCAGGTGGTGCCCGGCGAGGTGGCCGGGCTGCTGATCGAGGACGACAGGCTCAGCGGCGTGCGCCTGGCCGACGGCACGGTGCACACGCGCGAGGTCGTGTTCACCGCGCCGCGCGCCGTCCCGCAAACGGATCTGCTGGTACGACTGGGCGCCGAGCTGACCGAGACCCCCTTCGGCGCGTACCCCGTGGTCGACGGGACGGGCCTGACGACCGTCCCCGGTGTCTGGGCGGTCGGCAACGCGATGGGCTTCGCCGAGCAGGTCGTGAACGCGGCGGCGGGCGGCTACCGGGCAGGGGCCTTCATCAACGGGGAACTGCTCATGGCGGACCTCGACGCGACCCTCTAGGGGCGCGGGGCTCATCGACATGCGGCTCCGCCGCATGGACGTGACCAGCCACAACGCACCCGCAGACGAAACGCAACCCATTCGTCGGGGTGTAAACCGGCGGAGCCCGTCGCACGATGGCTGCATGCTGCTGACCCGGCTGGCCCAGGTGTCCCAGGAGGTCGCCGCGACCTCCGCGCGGTCCCGGAAGATCGCTCTGCTCGCGGAGCTGTTCCGGGACGCCGAGGCGGACGACGTACCGATCGTCATCCCTTATCTGGCAGGACGGCTGCCGCAGGGGCGGCTCGGCATCGGCTGGAAGGTGCTGAGCCGCCCGGTCGCCCCGGCCGCCGAGCCGAGCCTCACGGTGCGCGAGGTGGACGCCAGGCTGTCCGGGCTCGGCAAGGTGTCAGGCACCGGTTCGCAGGCCGAACGGGGCCGTCTGGTCGGCGAGTTGATGGGGGCGGCCACCGAGAACGAGCAGCGGTTCCTGTTCGGGCTGATCACCGGCGAGGTGCGGCAGGGCGCCCTGGACGCCGTCGCGGTGGAGGGTCTGGCCCAGGCGACAGAGGCACCGCCGGCGGACGTGCGGCGGGCGGTGATGCTCGCCGGGTCGCTCCAGACGGTGGCCGAGGCCCTGCTCGCGGACGGCCCCGCCGCCCTCGAACGCTTCCGGCTCACCGTCGGCCGCCCCGTCCTGCCGATGCTGGCGCACAGCGCCTCCTCGGTGTCCGAGGCGGTCGGCAAGCTCGGCGCCTGCGTGGTCGAGGAGAAGCTGGACGGCATCCGCGTCCAGGTCCACCGCGACGGCGACGCCGTACGGATCTACACCCGCACCCTGGACGACATCACCGACCGGCTCCCCGAACTGACCGCTACCGCACTTGAGTTGAGAGGCGAGCGCTTCATCCTGGACGGGGAGGTCATCGCCTTCGACGGCCGGGGCCGCCCCCGTTCCTTCCAGGAGACGGCCGGACGCGTCGGCTCCCGCGTGGACGTGGCGACGGCGGCGAAGGAGGTCCCCGTCTCCCCGGTCTTCTTCGACGCCCTGTCCGTCGACGACCGCGACCTGCTCGACCTGCCCTTCGCCGAACGGCACGCGGAACTGGCGCGGCTGGTCCCCGAGCCGATGCGCGTGCGCCGCAGCCCGGTGTCCGGGCCCGAGGACCTCGCGCGGGCCGAGGACTTCCTCGCCGAGACCCTGAAGCGCGGCCACGAGGGCGTGGTCGTCAAGGCGCTCGACGCCCCCTACAGCGCGGGTCGGCGCGGCGCCTCCTGGCTGAAGGTCAAGCCGGTGCACACCCTCGACCTGGTGGTGCTGGCCGCCGAATGGGGCCACGGCCGCAGGACCGGCAAGCTCTCCAACCTCCACCTGGGCGCTCGCACGGCGGACGGCTCCTTCGCCATGCTCGGCAAGACCTTCAAGGGCATGACCGACACGATGCTGAGCTGGCAGACCGAGCGGCTTCAGGAACTCGCGGTCGAACACCAGGGCTGGGGAGTGACCGTGCGCCCCGACCTGGTCGTCGAGATCGCCTACGACGGCCTGCAGCGCTCCACCCGCTACCCGGCCGGCGTGACCCTCCGCTTCGCGCGCGTGGTCCGCTACCGCGAGGACAAGCGGCCCGAGGAGGCCGACACGGTCGAGACCCTGCTCGCCGCCCACCCGGACGTGAAGCCGTGACCGCGGAGGTGACGCCGTGACGTCGTCCGGCGGGAAGCGCGAGAAGCGCAGCGCGGGACTGCTGCTGTTCCGCCACACCGATGGCGGTCTGGAAGTGTTGCTCGGCCATATGGGCGGCCCGTTCTTCGCCAAGCGCGACGCCGGGGCCTGGACGGTCCCGAAGGGCGAGTACGAACCCGACGAGCCCGCCTGGGACGCGGCCCGCCGCGAGTTCCAGGAGGAGCTGGGTCTGGCACCGCCCGACGGGGAGGCCGTACCGCTCGGCGAGGTCAAGCAGTCGGGCGGAAAGATCGTCACGGTGTGGGCGGTCGAGGCAGACCTCGACCCGGCGACGGTCGTCCCCGGCACGTTCGTGATGGAGTGGCCGCCGCGCTCGGGGCGGACCCAGGAGTTCCCGGAGCTCGACCGGGTGGCGTGGCTGGGCGTCGACCGGGCGCGCGAGGTCGTCGTCAAGGCCCAGGCCGCGTTTCTCGACCGGCTGGCGGAGCACTCGGCCTGAGCGGCCGTACACGCGTTGCGGTAGCCACCGCCGCGCGGGAAGGTCGAAGCATCAGCCCGCTCCCAGGAGGTCGGTCATGCCCATCGCGACGGTGAACCCGGCGAACGGCGAGACGCTCAAGACGTACGAGGCCATGGGTGCCGAGGAGATCGAGCGCAGGCTCCAGCTCGCCGAGGCCACGTTCCGCACGTACCGGACGACCAGCTTCGTCGACCGGGCTCGCCTGCTGGTCCAGGCCGCGAGTCTCCTGGAGGGGGACCAGGACGAGATCGCCCGGACGATGACCACCGAGATGGGCAAGCCCATCAAGCAGTCGTGCGCGGAGGTCGCCAAGTGCGCCAAGGCGATGCGCTGGTACGCCGACCGTGCCGAGCAACTGCTCGCCGACGAGGAGCCGCCCGACTCCGACGTCAAGGACTCGGGCGCCTCCCGGGTGCGGGTGCGCTATCGCCCCCTGGGCCCGGTGCTGGCGGTGATGCCGTGGAACTTCCCCCTCTGGCAGGTGATCCGCTTCGCCGCCCCGGCGCTGATGGCGGGCAACGTCGGCCTCCTCAAGCACGCCTCGAACGTCCCCCAGACCGCCCTCTACCTGGAGGACCTGTTCCACCGCGCGGGCTACACGGAGGGCTGCTTCCAGACCTTGCTCGTCGGCTCCGGACAGGTCGACGAGATCCTGCGCGACGAGCGCGTCAGGGCTGCCACGCTCACCGGCAGCGAGCCGGCCGGCCGCGCGGTCGCCGCCACCGCCGGGGAGATGATCAAGAAGACGGTCCTGGAACTGGGCGGCAGCGACCCCTACGTCGTGATGCCGTCGGCCGACGTCGACCGCGCCGCGCAGATCGCGGTGACCGCGCGCGTGCAGAACACCGGTCAGTCGTGCATCGCCGCCAAGCGGTTCATCGTGCACACGGACGTCTACGAGGCGTTCGCCGAGCGGTTCGTGGAGGGCATGAAGGCGCTGGTGGTCGGCGACCCGATGCAGGAGGAGACGGAGGTCGGCCCGCTGTCCAGCGAACGGGGGCGGGACGACCTGGAGGAGCTCGTCGACGACGCCCGGCGCAGCGGAGCGGCCGTGCTGTGCGGCGGCCACCAGCTCCGCCGGCCCGAGCTGCCCGGCTGGTACTACGCGCCCACCGTGCTCGCCGGCATCACCCGCGAGATGCGGATCCACCGCGAGGAGGCGTTCGGGCCGGTCGCCACGCTGTACCGGGCCGACGACCTGGACGAGGCGGTACTGATCGCCAACGACTCACCGTTCGGACTGAGTTCGAATGTGTGGACCCGCGACGAGGCCGAGGTCGACCGGTTCGTACGGGATCTGGAGGCCGGAAGCGTGTACGTCAACGGGATGACGGCGTCCCATCCGGCGTTCCCGTTCGGCGGAGTGAAGCGGTCCGGATACGGGCGTGAGCTGTCCGGGCACGGAATCCGCGAGTTCTGCAACATCACCACGGTTTGGCAGGGTGCGTGAGCGCCGCGCGACTACGATCCCGGGTGTGAACCGCGAAGTTACTCTGCCGCTGATCGTCGATGACCGCGGGACCTTGCAGGTGGCTGCCTCCGATGTGAGCAAGCTGCTGCGCACGGTGGGTGGTCGGTGGCTGCACCTGGTCGAGGCCGGGGAGGACGGGCTCGACGAGGACACGGTGGCTGCGCTGACCATCGAGCTGGCGAAGCTCGCGGACCGCATCGATGTGGCGTGCATCGCGCACAGCAGCGGCACCGCACCATAGGAGAGCTCCGCAGGGCGTGCGGACGCCCTGCGGCAAACCCCTGCGGCGCTACCGAATCGACATGCCCGACAACGTACGGGCGATCACCAGCCGCTGGATCTCGCTCGTGCCCTCGAAGATCGTGTAGATCGCGCTGTCGCGGTGCATGCGCTCCACCGGGTACTCCCGCGTGTAGCCGTTGCCCCCGAGGATCTGTATCGCCTGAGCGGTGACCTTCTTCGACGTCTCGCTCGCGAACAGCTTCGACATCGACCCCTCGGCCGCCGTGAACGGCTTCCCGTTGACCGCCATCCAGGAGGCACGCCACACCAGCAGCCGCGCGGCATCGATCTGCGTCGCCATCTCGGCCAGCTGGAACGCCACGCCCTGGTTGTCGATGATCGGCCGCCCGAACTGCTCACGCGTCATCGCGTAGTCGAGGGCGACCTCGTACGCGGCACGGGCCGTACCCACGGCCATCGCGCCGACGGCCGGACGCGAGGCCTCGAACGTGGCCATCGCCGCGTTCTTCACCCGCTCGCCGCCGCCCGCCCTGGCCCGCTCACGGGCCCGCGCCAGCCGCTCGTCCAGCTTCTGCTTGCCGCCCAGCAGGCAGGAACCCGGCACCCGCACGTTGTCCAGGACGACCTCGGCGGTGTGCGAGGCACGGATGCCGTGCTTCTTGAACTTCTGGCCCTGGGCCAGGCCGGGCGTGTTCGGCGGCACGATGAAGGACGCGTGCCCCTTGGATCCCAGGTCCGGGTCGACGACCGCGACGACCACGTGGACGTTGGCGATACCGCCGTTGGTCGCCCAGGTCTTCGTGCCGTTGATCACCCACTCGTCCTTGGCCTCGTCGTACACGGCACGGGTCCGCATCGAGGCCACGTCGGAGCCTGCGTCGGGCTCGGAGGAGCAGAACGCGGCAAGCTTGACATCGTTGGCATCGCCGTACATCTGGGGCACCCAGGTGCCGATCTGCTCCTCGGTGCCGTTCGCGAGGACGCCGACGGCGGCGAGGCCGGTGCCGACGATCGACAGGGCGATGCCCGCGTCACCCCAGAACAGCTCCTCCATCGCCATGGGGATGCCGAGACCGGTCTGGTCGAAATACTGCTGGGCGTAGAAGTCGAGCGAGTAGATGCCGACCTTCGCGGCCTCCTGGATGACCGGCCAGGGAGTCTCCTCACGCTCGTCCCATTCGGCGGCCGCGGGGCGGATCACATCGGCGGCGAAGCCGTGCAGCCAGTCCCGGACCTCCTTCTGTTCGTCGTTGAGCTCCATGGTGAACTCGGCCATGTCCCCTCCAGCGGCGTACGTGCATGCTCGATGCTTGTTACTAGCGGTAACCTTAGTTTGTTACTCGCGGGTAGATAAAGTCAACCCGCGATGCCCGGTCGGCAGTCCGTTCGATGGTTCCGGCTGGTTGAGTGTTAGTTTGCGCATGCGTCATCGATTCACCACGGGTGGGGAGAGCTCATGGACACCACGCAGCGGACCGAGCAACAGCGGTCCGCCGACCGCCGTCGGCGCGAGCTGCTGGAGGCCGCCGACAGAGTGGTGCTTCGCGACGGCCCGCAGGCCTCGATGAACGCGATCGCGGCCGAGGCGGGGATCACGAAGCCGATTCTGTACCGGCACTTCGGTGACAAGGGCGGACTTTACGCGGCGTTGGCCATGCGGCACACGGACGCGTTGCTCGACTCGCTGCGGGCGGCGCTGGACGCCCCCGCGGACCGGCGTGAGCGCGTCGAGGCCACGTTGGACACGTATCTCGCGGCGATCGAGGCGCGGCCTCAGGTGTACCGGTTCCTGATGCATCCGGCGGAGGGTGGCCAGCCGGGGGACCCGGGATTCGACGTCGGCAAGCACTCGGCGCCGTTGCTCCGCAGGATGGGCGAGGAACTGGCCACCGTCATCGAGGAGCGGCTGGATCTCGGTCCCGGCAGTCAGCAGCTGGCCCGGGTATGGGGGCACGGGATAGTCGGGATGATGCATGCCGCGGGTGACTGGTGGCTCGGGGAACGACCGTGCTCGCGGGCGGAGTTGGTGCGCAGTCTGGCCGACCTGTTGTGGGGGCGGTTGGCCGCGGCGGGGGACAAGATCGGCGGTCCGGGGTTCTGACGGTCCCTAGGTGGGCAGCGCCGGCCTGTGCCACGAGGCTCGGGCCACCTGTCGCATCAGGCGCCGGTGGCGCCAGCCCGTTACGCGGTCCGCGTACAGCCTGCCCTCCAAGTGGTCGTACTCGTGCTGCAGGCACCTCGCGAAGAAGCCCGTCCCGTGGATCGTCACCGGCTCCCCCGTCACCGTGAAACCCTCGATCACCGCATGGTCGTACCGCTCCGTGCCCGCCTCCAGGCCCGGCAGGGACAGGCAGCCCTCCGGGCCGCGGAGCACCACCCCGTCCGTCTCCACCAGCCGAGGGTTCACCACATGCCCGAGGTGCCGGACGTCCTCGTCGTCCGGGCAGTCGTACACGAACACCCGCAGCGGCTCGCCGATCTGGTTCGCGGCGAGGCCCACGCCACGCGCCGCGTACATCGTCGCGAACAAGTCCTCCACCATCGTCGCCAATTCGGGACCGAAGTCGGTGACATCCTTGCAGGGCGCCTGGAGCACCGGGTCGCCGAGCACGGTGAGGGGACGGACGCGCCCGCGCGCGCCCGGAATCGAGCCGTTTCGCATGGCCGCAAGGGTACGGCGATTCGGGAGTGCGAATGGATCTCGATAGGCTGACCACCACCACGTTGCCGTCAGGCAGAGGCGCGGCGCGTACGCAAGGAGGATCGAGGACTGATGTCAGGCAACTCGGACCCGCTTTCGCCGCGGGCCAAGCTGGCCGTGACCGCGGGCAAGGCGGTCGCGGCGGCATCGCGAGCCGCGGGGCGCGGTAGCGGTTCGGTGATCGGCGGCCGGGTGGCACTCAAGCTCGACCCCGACCTCCTCGCCCGGCTCGCGCAGAACCTGGACGTGGTCCTGGTGTCGGCGACCAACGGCAAGACCACGACCACCCGGCTCATCGCGGAGGCCCTGCGGGCCGCCGGACCGGTCGTCTCCAACGCGCTCGGCGCGAACATGCCGGCCGGCATCACCTCGGCACTCGCGGGCAGCTCGGAGGCGCGCTACGGCGTCATCGAGGTCGACGAGAAGTACCTCGCCGGGGTCGCCCGGGACACCGACCCCAAGTGCATCGCGCTGCTCAACCTCTCCCGTGACCAGCTGGACCGCGCCGCCGAGACCCGCATGCTCGCCGAGAACTGGCGCGAGGGACTCACCGGCTCGAAGGCCGTGATCATCGCCAACGCCGACGACCCGCTGGTCGTGTGGGCGGCCTCCTCGTCCCCGAATGTGATCTGGGTCGCCGCCGGGCAGATGTGGAAGGACGACGCCTGGTCCTGCCCGTCGTGCGGCGGTGTGATGCAGCGGCCGGGCGACGACTGGTTCTGCGGTGAGTGCGGCTTCCGACGTCCCACGCCGAGCTGGGCGCTGTCCGGTGATCACGTCCTCGACCCGCACGGGTCGGCCTGGCCCATCCACCTCCAGCTGCCCGGGCGCGCCAACAAGGCCAACGCCGCCTCCTCCGCCGCCGTGGCCGCCGTGTTCGGAGTGCCGCCGCAGGTCGCCCTGGAGCGGATGTACCAGGTGCAGGCCGTCGCGGGGCGCTACGACGTCGTGCAGTTCGAGGGGCGGGACCTGCGGCTGCTGCTCGCCAAGAATCCGGCCGGCTGGCTTGAGACGTTCTCCCTCATCGACCCGCCGCCGACCCCGGTGATCCTCTCCGTGAACGCGCGCGGCGCCGACGGCACCGACACCTCCTGGCTGTGGGACGTCGACTACACGCGGCTGACCGGGCACCCGATCTGCGTCGTCGGCGACCGCAGACTCGACCTCGCGGTGCGGCTGGAGGTCGCGAACCAGCAGTTCCAGGTCTGCGACACCCTCGACCAGGCCGTGCAGCTGTGCCCGCCGGGCCGGATCGAGGTCATCGCGAACTACACCGCGTTCCAGGACCTGCGCCGCCGCGTCGGCAACTGACGTACTCAGACGTACTCACAAGGACAGTGACTTCATGAGCGACAACAGTCTGCGGGTCGTCTGGATCTACCCGGACCTGCTCAGCACGTACGGCGACCAGGGCAACGTCCTCGTCGTGGAGCGCCGGGCGCGGCAGCGCGGCCTGGACGTGGCCCGCCTCGACGTGCGCAGCGACCAGCCGATCCCGACCTCCGGCGACATCTATCTCATCGGCGGCGGCGAGGACCGGCCGCAGCGGCTGGCGGCCGAGCGGCTGCGCCGGGACGGCGGTCTGTCCCGGGCCGTCGAGAACGGTGCCATCGTGTTCTCGGTGTGCGCGGGCTACCAGATCCTCGGCCACGAGTTCATCAACGATCTCGGCCAGCGCGAGCCCGGTCTCGGCCTGATCGACGTGGTGTCCGTGCGCGGTGAAGGGGCCCGGTGCGTCGGTGACGTGCTCGGCGACATCGACCCCCGCCTCGGTCTGCCCCCGCTGACCGGCTTCGAGAACCACCAGGGCGTCACCCACCTCGGCCCCACCGCCCGCCCGCTCGCCAAGGTCCGCTTCGGCAACGGCAACGGCACGGGCGACGGTACGGAGGGCGCGTACAACGACACCGTCTTCGGTACGTACATGCACGGGCCCGTGCTCGCCCGGAACCCGCTGATCGCCGACCTGCTGCTGAAGCTCGCGCTCGACGTGAACGCGCTGCCGCCGACCGACGACCGCTGGTACGAGGCGCTCCGCAACGAGCGCATCGCTGCCGCGCAGCAGCCTGCCTGACGGTCCTCGCACCTGCTCGTACACCTGGGTGCCGGCCTGCTGTCACCAGCCCGTCTGACGGTGCGTCCGCACAGGTGAGCGGGGTCGTCCAGCAGGCGGACGCAGGGTTCGGCCCCGCCCCCTGATGCCGCTAGGGTGGCGGGGATTCGAGCCGGACAGCGTGGTCCGGTCCCGGCCCACGTTGAGAAGGTTTTTCGGGCTATGCGCATTGGTGTCCTCACGTCCGGCGGCGACTGCCCCGGCCTGAACGCCGTCATCCGGTCCGTCGTGCACCGCGCCGTCGTCGACCACGGCGACGAGGTCATCGGCTTCCGGGACGGCTGGAAGGGCCTCCTGGAGTGCGACTACCTCAAGCTCGACCTCGACGCGGTGAGCGGCATCCTGGCTCGCGGCGGCACGATTCTCGGCTCCTCCCGGGTCCAGCCCTCCCATCTGCGGGACGGCGTGGAGCGGGCGAAGGGCCATCTCGAGGAGCTCGGCCTCGACGCGATCATCCCGATCGGCGGCGAGGGCACACTGAAGGCGGCCCGGCTGATGTCGGACAACGGCCTGCCCGTCGTGGGTGTGCCGAAGACCATCGACAACGACATCGCGGTCACGGACGTCACCTTCGGTTTCGACACGGCCGTCGGCGTTGCGACCGAGGCCCTGGACCGGCTCAAGACCACCGCCGAGTCCCACCAGCGGGTGCTCGTGGTCGAGGTCATGGGCCGGCACACGGGCTGGATCGCGCTGCACTCCGGCATGGCGGCCGGCGCGCACGCCATCGTCGTGCCGGAACGGCCCTTCGACATCGAGGAGTTGACCCGGGTCGTCGGCGCGCGGTTCGAGGCGGGCAAGCGCTTCGCGATCGTCGTGGCGGCCGAGGGGGCGAAGCCGAGGCCCGGCTCCATGGCGTTCGACGAGGGCGGCAAGGACATCTACGGGCACGAGCGGTTCGCCGGGATCGCCCGTCAGCTGTCCATCGAGCTGGAGGGGCGCCTGGGCAAGGAGGCCCGGCCGGTGATCCTCGGACATGTGCAGCGCGGTGGTACGCCCACCGCCTACGACCGGGTCCTCGCGACGCGGTTCGGGTGGCACGCGGTGGAGGCCGTGCACCGGGGTGAGTTCGGCAAGATGACCGCACTTCGCGGGACCGACATCGTGATGGTGTCGCTGGCGGAGGCCGTGGAGACGCTGAAGACCGTGCCGGAGGACCGGTACGAAGAGGCTGAGTGCGTGCTGTAGCTCCGGTTCGCCCTCGAACTGATGCCCCCGGTCGCAATGGCGACCGGGGGCAGTTCTAGTCTGTCTGCGGACAGACTTGCACAACCCCCACGAAACAGGAGCCGGCGGATGGATCACAGCGGGCACGGCATGATGATGGATCTGCCGCCGTTCACGCTGGGACGGGGGCTCGCGTGGTCCGCGGACCCGTTCTTCCTCGTCGCCTGTCTGCTGGGGCTCGCGCTGTATGCGTGGGGGGTCGTGCGGCTCGCACGGCGCGGCGACAAGTGGCCCGTGGGGCGGACCGTGTCGTACGTCGCAGGGGTGCTGTCCGTGATGCTGGTCATGTGCACCGGGCTGAACGACTACGGGATGGTCATGTTCAGCGTGCACATGGTGCAGCACATGGTGATCAGTATGTTGTCGCCGATTCTGCTCCTGCTCGGTGCGCCGATGACGCTGGCGTTGCGTGCGATGCCGCCGGCCGGGCGGGGGCGCAAGGGGCCGCGGGAACTGCTGCTGGCCCTGCTGCACAGCCGGTACATGCGGATCATCACGCATCCGGCGTTCACCATTCCGCTGTTCATCGCCAGTCTCTACGCGCTGTACTTCACGCCGCTGTTCGACTTCCTGATGGGCTCCACGACGGGCCACATCGCGATGATGGTGCATTTCCTCGCCGTGGGTGTGGTGTTCTTCTGGCCGATCATCGGCGTGGATCCCGGTCCGCATCGGCCGGGGTATCTGATGCGGATGCTGGAGTTGTTCGCGGGAATGCCGTTCCACGCGTTCTTCGGCATCGCGTTGATGATGGCGTCGGAGCCGATGGTCGAGACGTTCAAGAACCCGCCCGCCTCACTCGGCATCGACGCTCTCTCCGACCAGAACGCGGCCGGCGGCATCGCCTGGGCGTTCAGTGAGATTCCGTCCGTGCTGGTGCTGATCGCGCTGCTGTTCCAGTGGTACGGCTCCGAGCAGCGGCAGGCCAAGCGCAAGGACCGGGCCGCCGACCGGGACGGTGACAAGGAACTCGAGGCGTACAACGCCTATTTGGCCTCATTGAACGCACGCGGGAACTGAGGAAACCGAAAGGCTGCGTCTTTCAGTAGCATGAAGCGCGTCGGGGGAACCGCCGGGGGGAGCGGTAATGGCGCTTCGCGTTTTCGTGCACAGGTCCGAAATAGCGGCGATTCGGAGGATCGCCGTCCTGTTGGTCTTCGTTCTGGCGCTCAGTGGGTGCGATCGGAACACACCGTTGTCCGTGGTGAAGGCGGTGGCCGCGGGAGTTCCGTCGCTCGCGCCCTTCTTCGACGAGAACCAGGGGCTGGGGCGGGACGCCCAGGTCCGGGCGCCGACGGCACACGGCGGTCTGCAACAGGGCGACACTCCTGGGCTGTACGGGGGTTCGAAACAGCCGACGATCTGCGACGTCGTACGGCTGGAGGAGTTCCTCACCGACCCGGCCAATGAGCGCAAGGCACAGGCCTGGGCAGCCGCGCTCTCCATCAGTGCAGCAGAGATTCCGGGATATCTCGGCCGCCTCACACCCGTACTCCTGCGTCACGACACTCTCGTGAAGAACCACGACTACAAAAAGGGAAAGGCCGTCCCCTTCAACGCGCTGCTGCAGACGGGAATCGCGATTCTCGTCGATGAGCGGGGGCTTCCCGCGGTGAAGTGCTCGTGCGGAAATCCGCTGCGGCCCTTCGAGGGTGACACGACGCGGATAAAGGTCGAGTTCGACGACCGCAACGAGGAGTGGAAGGGCTACGAGAGGTCGTCCGTGGTGGCCGTGCGGCCCGCGACGCGGAAAGTGGAGCAGCTCGCTCTCGTCGACGTCCAAGAACCCGACCGGGGCGTCAACCGTCCCGTCGGCACCACGGGCGAGGACGACACGGAGTTCGACACACGGGAGCGGCGTGCGGTGCCCGACCTCACCGGGACGACGTTCGGGCAGGCGAGTCGGCGGCTGGCCGGCAAGGGGCTGGCGGCCGCCATCGCCGGCGGAGGGCTGCCGCCGGACCACGCCCGGGTCACGGCATCGGATCCGCCGGCCGGGACGGAGCTGCGGTTCGGGGAGTACGTGACGTTGAGCGTGGCCGGAGGGACGTCGTCCGGTGGCTCGTCGAGCGGGACGTCCACTCCCCCGCGTTCGGGGTCGGGGCCGGAGCCCGGGTCTTCCGAGTCGACGCGGGATGCGTCGGGCTCGACGCCGTCGACGTCCTCGTCGTCCTCCACGTCCCCGCCGTCCGGCTCGGCTCCACCGCCGTCGTCCTCCGGATCCGTCAGCTCCGGACCGAGCAGCCCGGGCCACACCAGCGGGCCCCCGTCCGCGGGCCCGCCGTCCTCCGCGACGCCGCCCTCGTCCGAGCCGGCCTCTTCCGACCCGCCGTCCAGCTCGGCGAAGCCCCCGTCGTCCAAGGACCCCACGTCCAGCGCACCACCCCCGTCCCCGACCGGCTCACCGCCGGAGACCACCAGCTCGGCCCCGACCAGCGCTCCGGTCACCAGCAGCGCGCCGCCGCCCGAGACCAGCCGGCCCGCGACGAGCGCCCCGTCCACCGGCGGGCCCAGCGCAAGCTCGACCGTCTGACAACCACGTAGCGCACCCGCAGAACCCGGGAGTCACCGGATGCCTTCAGGATCATCGACGTCGGGAGTGGGCCGGGTCGTCGCCGGCCGCTATCTGCTGCTGAACCGGCTCGGCAGCGGCGGCATGGGCCATGTCTGGCTCGCCCATGACCGGAGACTCGCCTGCGAGGTAGCGCTGAAGGAGATCGTGTTCCGGGATCCCGTCGAGGCCGGCGAGCGCGAGGCCCGGGTGGCCCGTGCCCGTACGGAGGCCCGGCACGCGGCGGGGCTGCGCGGGCATCCGCACGTGGTGACGGTGCATGACGTGCTGGAGCACGAGGGGCTGCCGTGGATCGTCATGGAGTACGTGACGGGCGCCGTCGATCTGCGTGACCTGATCGACCAGCGCGGGCCGCTGGCACCCGCGGAGTGCGCCCGCATCGGGCTCGCCGTCCTCGACGCGCTGACCGCCGGACACCAGCGGGGCATCATGCACCGGGACGTGAAACCGGCGAACATCCTGCTGGCCCCGGACCGCACCGGGGCGCGGTACGGGCGTGTGCTGCTCACGGACTACGGCATCTCGGTGCAGCCGGACGCCGGTGAGACGCGGTACACGCTGGCGTCGGTGCTCGTGGGCACGGCGGGCTATCTGGCACCGGAGCGGGTCACGGGCGGGGCACCGACGCCGGCGACCGACCTGTTCTCGCTGGGCTGCACGCTGTACCACGCCGTCGAGGGCCGGGGGCCCTTCGACCGCGAGTCGCATCTGGCCCAGGTCACCGCGGTGGTCATGGAGGAGCCCCCGCCGGCCGTGCGGGCCGGGGCGCTGGGGCCCGTCCTGCGGGCGTTGCTGGAGAAAGATCCGGCACTGCGGATGTCCGCTGTGGAGGCGGAGGCGGCGCTGTCACGGATCGTCACTCCGGAGGTCGACGCGTACGCGCGGACACAGACCGACCTGGGTTCGCAGCCGCACTGGGACGGGGCGCCGCCTGGGCGCATGCCCGGCGCGGCGGGCCTCGGCTCCCTGCCCATGCCGATGCCCGAGCGGCCCGGCGGCCCACCGGGCTTCGGTCCCGCGTCCGGTGCACACGGTGTTCGACAGGGCCCCGGTCCCGGTCCCGACCCCGACGGGCGGCGCCGAGCCCGTCCCCGCATCCTCCACGCGGTCCTCGGCGGCACCCTCGGGCTGGCCCTCGCGGGAGTGGGCGTCTGGTACGCCATGGCCCGGTCGCCGGACACCACGGGGTCCGCGCGGCCGTATGGCGACACCGTCGGACTCGGCAGTGCGCTGAAGGACGGCGACTGCGTGCTCGCCGACTGGCCCGGCACGGCTCCCTTCCGGGGCACGCCCCGGCTCAGTGTTGATCCCGGTTGCCGGGAGAAGGTGCCCGACGGGCAGGTGTTGGCGTTCGCCTCGGCCGCGTCCGCCGCCGAGGCGCGGGAGAAGGGGCCGGGGGCGTGCGAGGAGCGGACGGAGGAGGTTCGCGGGAGGCTGGCGGACGTCCGCAGCTTCGCCGTCGTACCGACCGAGGCGGGCTTCGAGGCGGCCGGGCGACGCACCGCCTGTCTGGTGCTGGGCGCGCACGGGCCGGTGTACGGGCCGCTGGGCGGGCATCGGAAGCCGGGGTCGGCCTTCGCAGACACGGCGACCATGCAGCGCAGGGACTGTCTGGACGTCCGCTCCCGCCGGGACGCCCGCCTGGTGTCCTGCACGGGCCCGCACGACGAGCAGGTGCTCGGGTTCACCCGACTGGGCGCCGACGTCACGCTGGCCGAGGCGCGCACGGAGTCGGACACGGCGTGCGCCCGCGAGGTGCCGCCACGCGACTACGGCTTCGATCCTTCCGTCTACACGGCGGGCTCCTGGACGAGCGAGGGGGCCTGGAAGACGGGCACTCATTTCGTCGTGTGCACCGTCAGGAAGCAGAACGGGGGCACCATGGAGGGGGACGAAGCCTAGGAGGGTGTTGCGATGCCCGGTTCTACGGACGGTTCTACCAAGGCGATGGGGGTGGTCACCGTCGGCGGACTCGTCGTGGTGACTGCCTACACGGTGGCGCTCGGGAGCAATGGCTGGCTGTGGTTCGGGTGGGTGGTGCTGGGGCTGATCACGCTGGGGATGGTGGCCAGTCGCGGCAGCTGAGCCTCACTCCCGGGTGAGCCGCCCCGCGGAGTGCACACCCGGCTGGTACTTCGGCAGCCGGGCGGTGATCTTCATGCCCGCTCCCGGGGCGGTCTCGATGACGAGCCCGTAGGCGTCGCCGTAGACCTGCCGGAGCCGGTCGTCGACATTGGACAGCCCGATGCCGCCCGACGGGCTGACCTCGCCGGCCAGGATGCGGCGCAGCAGGACGGGGTCCATTCCGGCGCCGTCGTCCTCGATGACGACGAGGGCCTCGGCGCCGGCGTCCTGTGCGGTGATGCTGATGTGGCTCCTGCCCGCGGACGCCGCCTTGCCCTCCAGGCCGTGCTTCACGGCGTTCTCGACGAGCGGCTGGAGGCAGAGGAAGGGCAGGGCCACCGGCAGCACCTCGGGGGCGATCTGCAGGGTGACCGACAGGCGGTCGCCGAAGCGTGCCCGCACGAGCGCCAAGTAGTGGTCGATGGCATGCAGTTCTTCGGCGAGGGTGGTGAAGTCGCCGTGCCTGCGGAAGGAGTAGCGGGTGAAGTCGGCGAACTCCAGGAGCAGTTCGCGGGCGCGCTCGGGGTCGGTGCGCACGAAGCTGGCGATCACCGCGAGCGAGTTGAAGATGAAGTGCGGGGAGATCTGCGCCCGCAGGGCCTTGATCTCGGCCTCGATCAGGCGGGTGCGGGACTGGTCGAGGTCGGCCAGCTCCAGCTGGACCGAGACCCAACGGGCCACCTCGCCGGCCGCGCGCACCAGCACGGCCGACTCCCGGGGTGCGCAGGCGACGAGGGCGCCGTGGACCCGGTCGTCGACGGTGAGCGGGGCGACCACCGCCCAGCGCACCGGGCAGTCGGGGGTGGCGCAGGTCAGCGGGAAGGCCTCGCCACGACCCGACTCCAGGGGGCCGGCGAGGAGTTCCATGATCTCCGTACGGTGATGTCCGCCGACCCCGTCCCAGACCAGGACGTCCTTCTGGTCCGTCAGACACAGCGCGTCCGTGCCGAGCAGTGAGCGGAGCCTGCGGGCCGACTTGCGGGCGGTCTCCTCGGTGAGCCCGGCGCGCAGCGGGGGCGCGGCGAGGGAGGCGGTGTGCAGGGTCTCGAAGGTGGCGTGCTCGACGGGGGTGCCGAGGCCGCCGGAGTTCTCGGGGCGGGCGGTGCGCCGGCCGAGCCAGAAGCCTGCGGCGAGCAGCGGGAGGATGGCCACGCACAGGCCTGCGATGAAGCCGCTCATATCGCCTCCGTCGCACGCCGTCCGGCCATGAGACACCTCATGCCTTCACCTCCGCCCGAAGTTCCTCCGGCAGATGGAACCGCGCCAGGATCGCCGCCGTGCCGGCCGGCACCCGGCTCGGCGTGGCCAGGGAAACCAGCACCATGGTGAGGAAGCCCTGCGGCACCGACCAGAGCGCGGGCCAGGCGAGCAGCGCGTGCAGGGCGCCGGAGCCCGGGAAGCCGGCCATCGTCGCCGCGACGGCGAGCAGTGCGGAGCCGCCGCCCACCAGCATCCCGGCTGCCGCGCCGGGCGGGGTCAGCCGCCGCCACCAGATGCCGAGCACGAGCAGCGGGCAGAACGAGGACGCCGACACGGCGAAGGCGAGGCCCACCGCGTCGGCCACGGGGAGTCCGCCGACCAGGGCGCTCGCGGCGAGCGGGACGGCCATGGCGAGGACCGTGCCGAGCCGGAAGTGGCGTACGCCGCGGGACGGGAGGACGTCCTGGGTGAGTACTCCCGCGACGGCCATGGTCAGGCCCGACGCCGTCGACAGGAACGCGGCGAAGGCGCCGCCCGCCACCAGCGCGCCGAGCAGGTCACCGCCGAGGCCGCCGATCATGCGCTCGGGCAGCAGCAGGACGGCGGCGTCCGCATCTCCGGAGAGGGCGAGTTCGGGGGCGTAGAGGCGGCCGAGGGCGCCGTAGACCGGGGGCAGGAGGTAGAAGGCGCCGATCAGGCCGAGCACGGCGACGGTGGTGCGGCGGGCGGCGACGCCGTGCGGGCTGGTGTAGAAGCGGACGACGACGTGCGGCAGGCCCATGGTGCCGAGGAAGGTGGCGAGGATCAGTCCGTACGTGGCGTACAGCGGGCGTTCGCCGCGGCTCTCGGCCTGCGACGGCGACAGGCTGCCGCTGCCGCCGCGGTCCGGGTCGGGGACGGGGGCGCCCTTGTCGAAGGTCAGGCGGGTGCCGGCCTCGATGTGGTGGGTGCCGGCCGGGAGTCGGACCTTCTGGTCCTCGTGCGTATGGCCGTCGAGGGTGCCGCTCACGGTGACGGTCAACGGGCTGTCGAGCTTCAGGTCGACGGTGTCGTCGACGCGGACGACGCTCTGTTCCCGGAACGTCGCCGGTTCGTCGAAGGCGTGGCGGGGGGCACCGTCGCCCTGCCAGGCGAGGATCAGGAAGAGGGCGGGGACGAGCAGGGCGGTGAGTTTCAGCCAGTACTGGAAGGCCTGCACGAAGGTGATGCTGCGCATGCCGCCGGCGGCGACGATGGCGACCACGACGACGGCGACGATCACTCCGCCGAGCCAGTCGGGCGCGCCCGTGAGGACGGTCAGGGTCAGCCCGGCGCCCTGGAGTTGGGGCAACAGATACAGCCAGCCGGTGCCTACGACGAAGGCGCCCGCGAGCCGCCGTACGGCCTGCGAGGAGAGGCGGGCCTCCGCGAAGTCGGGGAGGGTGTAGGCGCCGGAGCGGCGCAGCGGGGCCGCGACGAACAGCAGCAGGACCAGGTAGCCGGCGGTGTAGCCGACCGGGTACCAGAGCATGTCGGGGCCCTGGACGAGGACAAGGCCCGCGATGCCGAGGAAGGAGGCGGCGGAGAGGTACTCGCCGCTGATCGCGGCGGCGTTGAGGCGGGGGCCGACGGTGCGGGAGGCGACGTAGAAGTCGGAGGTGGTGCGGGAGATGCGCAGGCCGAAGGCGCCGACGAGGACGGTCGCGAGGACGACGAGGGCGACGGCGGGGACGGCGTAGCTGGAGTTCACGTCCGCATCGGTTCTTTCGGGCTCAGCGGTCTTCGACGAGCCGTACGAAGTCCCGTTCGTTGCGCTCGGCTCGGCGCACGAACCAGCGGGCGAGCAGGACCAGCGGTGCGTAGAGGCCGAAGCCGAGGATCGCCCAGACCAGGGGGCGGGCGTCCGGCATCGCCGCGAAGAGCAGGGGCAGCGGGCCGATGAGCAGGCCGAGGACGGCGAACACCGCGAGGGCGGTGCGCAGTTGGGTGCGCATCAGGGAGCGGACGTAGGTGTGGCCCAGGGTGGTCTGCTCGTCGATCTCGGTGCGGGGCCGGTAGTAGCCGGAGACGCGGCGGGTCTGCCGGGGCGGGCCGGTGACGACGACGCGGCGTTCGGCGGGGTTCTGGGGCATCGTCACGGCCTCCTCATCAGCAGGTCCCGCAGCTCGCGCGTGTGCCGGCGGCTGACCTGGAGTTCCTCGGAGCCCACCATGACGCTGACGGTGCCCGCGTCCAGGCGGAGTTCGCCGATGTGGCGCAGGGCGACGAGGTGACGGCGGTGGATGCGGACGAAGCCCCGGGAGCGCCAGCGCTCCTCCAGGGTGGACAGCGGGATGCGGACGAGGTGGCTGCCCTTGTCGGTGTGCAGCCGGGCGTAGTCGCCCTGGGCCTCGACGTGGGTGATGTCCTCGACGGAGACGAAGCGGGTCACGCCACCGAGTTCCACGGGTATGTGGTCGGGGTCGGGCTCGCTCACGGGTATGCGGGGCGCGGCGTCGCGGAGCTCGGCGACGCGCAGTTCGACGGCGCGGCGGACCGCCTCGGCGAGCCGCTCCTTGCGGACGGGTTTGAGGACGTAGTCGACGGCCTTGAGGTCGAAGGCCTGGACGGCGAAGTCCTCGTGGGCGGTGACGAACACGACCAGCGGCGGCTTGGCGAAGCCGGTGAGCAGCCGGGCCATGTCCAGACCGTCCAGGCCGGGCATGTTGATGTCCAGGAAGACGACGTCGATCGCCTCCGGCCCGCCCGGCCCCGACTCCAGGGCGCGGTTGATGCGGCGCAGCGCCTCGGTCGCGTCGCCGGCGCCCTCCGCGCTGCCGATGCGGGGGTCGGCGTTGAGGAGGTAGAGCAGCTCCTCCAGCGAGGGGCGTTCGTCGTCGACAGCCAGGGCGCGCAGCATGAACCCGGAGTGTAGGAGCAATTCGCACGCTTGGACATGTGCTCCGGTCGGACGTTCGCGCTGGGTGTCGGGCCGCTTACAGTGCCCTCATGAACAGCGGCGCGGCGTCCTTCGACGAACTCGACCGGAAGATCATCACCGCCCTGATGGCGAACGCCAGGAAGAGCTTCGCCGAGATCGGCACGAGCGTCGGACTGTCCGCGACGGCGGTCAAGCGCCGCGTGGACCGGCTGCGCGACACGGGCGTGATCACCGGGTTCTCGGCCACGGTCCAGCCGTCGGCGCTGGGCTGGCGTACGGAGGCGTACGTCGAGGTTTACTGCGAGGGCGCGGCCCCGCCGCGGCGGCTCGCGGAGGTGGTCCGCAACCATCCGGAGATCACGGCGGCGATGACGGTGACCGGGGGCGCGGACGCCCTGCTGCATGTGCGGGCGCGGGACGTGGAGCACTTCGAGGAGGTGCTGGAGCGCATCCGTGTCGAGCCGTTCATCCGCAAGACGATCAGCGTGATGGTGTTGTCCCATCTCCTCCCGGAGAGTCCGGAAGCGGGCGCGGCGGGCCTCGCCGCGCCGGAGGAAGGCGCAGGAATCTGAGGGCACGCAGCAGGCGTGCGCCAGGTCGGCAAAATACGCAGCATTCCTGCGTGGACACGCAATTTTCGTTGCTTGTCGCTCGTCAGGGTGCCTTCTTACCTTGGTGTCAATCCTCATCGACACCGCAGGAAGCGGAGGAACCCCTCTGTGACCGATACCCGTGTGCCGCGCCGGCGGCGCTTCCTCGTCTGCGAACCCAGACATTTCGCCGTGCAGTACGCGATCAACCCCTGGATGCAGCCCGACGTCCGCGTCGACGTCGATCTGGCGCATGAGCAGTGGCAGTCGCTGATCAGCGCCTACCGCTCCCACGGCCACGCCGTCGACACCCTGGAGCCGGTTCCCGGTCTCCCCGACATGGTCTTCGCCGCGAATTCGGCCGTCGTCGTCGGTGGCCGTGTCTTCGGCTCCCTCTTCCACGCCGGCGAGCGCCGCCCCGAGTCCACGCACTACGACACGTGGTTCAAGACGGCGGGCTTCGACGTGTACCGGCCCGAGTCCGTCTGCGAGGGAGAGGGCGATCTGGTCTGGACGGGCCGTTATGTGCTCGCCGGCACCGGATTCCGCACCACCCGGGAGGCGCACCGCGAGGTGCAGGAGTTCTTCGGCCACCCGGTGATCAGCCTGACGCTGGTGGACCCGTACTTCTACCACCTCGACACGGCGCTGTTCGTGCTCGACGACGACAACATCGCCTACTACCCGGAGGCGTTCTCGCCGGGCAGCCGTGAGGTGCTCGCGCGGCTGTATCCGGACGCGGTGCTCGCCACCCGTGACGACGCCGCGGCCTTCGGTCTGAACTCCGTGTCCGACGGCCGTCACGTCTTCATCGCGCCGCAGGCCGAGGCCCTCGCGGCCCAGCTGGACGAGCGCGGCTATGTCCCCGTCCCCGTCGACCTGTCGGAGTTCCGCAAGGCCGGCGGTGGCATCAAGTGCTGCACCCAGGAGATCCGCTCATGACCGCGCCCGCGCAGACCCGTTCGTCCGCCGATCTGATCCGCGCCGAGGAGCCGGTCCTGGCGCACAACTACCATCCGCTGCCCGTGGTCGTCGCCCGTGCCGAGGGCACCTGGGTGGAGGACGTGGAGGGCCGCCGCTACCTGGACATGCTGGCCGGCTACTCGGCGCTGAACTTCGGTCACCGCCATCCGGCGCTGGTCGAGGCGGCGCACGCCCAGCTCGACCGCCTGACGCTCACCTCGCGTGCCTTCCACAACGACCGGCTCGCCGAGTTCGCGGAGCGCCTGGCCGCGTTGACGGGCCTGGACATGGTGCTGCCGATGAACACCGGCGCCGAGGCCGTGGAGAGCGGCATCAAGGTGGCCCGCAAGTGGGCGTACGAGGTGAAGGGCGTCCCGGCCGACCAGGCGACGATCGTGGTCGCGGCGGACAACTTCCACGGCCGTACGACGACGATCGTGTCGTTCTCCACGGACGAGACCGCGCGGCAGGGCTTCGGCCCGTTCACGCCGGGTTTCCGGGTCGTGCCGTACAACGACCTGGCGGCGCTGGAGGCGGCGGTCGACGAGACGACGGCGGCGGTGCTGCTGGAGCCGATCCAGGGCGAGGCGGGCGTCCTCATCCCTGATTCGGGCTACCTGGCCGGCGTGCGCGAGCTGACCCGCCGCAAGGGCTGCCTGTTCATCGCGGACGAGATCCAGTCGGGCCTCGGCCGCACGGGCCGGACGCTCGCCGTCGAGCACGAGGGTGTCGTCCCGGACATGGTGCTGCTGGGCAAGGCGCTGGGCGGCGGCATCGTGCCGGTGTCCGCGGTGGTGGCCCGCCGGGACGTACTCGGCGTGCTGCGGCCGGGCGAGCACGGCTCCACGTTCGGCGGCAACCCGCTGGCCGCCGCGGTCGGCACGGCCGTGGTCGGGCTCCTGGAGACGGGCGAGTTCCAGCACCGGGCCGCCGAGCTGGGCACGATCCTGCGCAGCGGCCTGTCCGACCTGGTCGGCAAGGGCGTCGTCGGCTTCCGTGCGCGGGGCCTGTGGGCCGGCGTCGACGTCGACCCGGCGGTCGGCACGGGCCGGGAGATCGGCGAGCGCCTCATGCGCGAGGGCATCCTGGTCAAGGACACCCACGGCTCCACGATCCGTCTGGCCCCGCCCCTGACCATCACGGCGGAGGAACTGGTGGGGGCGCTGGGAACGCTGGAGAAGGTACTGAAGTAGTCCGCCCCCCGTCAGCCCGGTCCCTCGCGCAGGGGCCGGGCTACCGGCGTCCCGGCCAGGCCACCGCAAGCCCGACCAAGAAGCCCCGCCACGCAAAGGCACCCCAAGACCAGCACTGGACCCGACTCCCGCACGACTGGCTGGGCACCGAACTGCTCGGCGCACACGGCAGCCCGGTTCCTCACGCAGGGACCGGGCTTCGGGCGTCCGGTCGGGCCGCCCGGGCCCCGGCCGTGCGGCCCCGCCGCGCAAGTACACCCAACACCCGGCACCTCACGCGACTCCCGCCAACCGACCCCACCCGGCCCGGCAACCCGGTTCCCAAAGGGGGGCAGGGCCACCGGCATCCCACCCAGGCCACCACAACCCCGACAAGAAGCCCCGCCACGCAAGGCCACCCCAACACCGGCACCAGACCCGGCTCCCGCCCGACTGGCCGGGTACCGAACCAGCTCGGCGCACACGGCAGCCCGGTTCCTCACGCAGGGACCGGGCTTCGGGCGTCCGGTCGGGCCGCCCGGGCCCCGGCCGTGCGGCCCCGCCGCG